>NZ_JALNMG010000001.1:0-1242989 GCF_023156515.1 Microbulbifer sp. CAU 1566
TTCAATCTGAGCCATGATCAAACTCTTCAGTTTAAAGAGTCGCCCAACTGCTCATGCCATTAAAAATCAATGGCCAGCCAGGACTTAATCTTGCTCGGAATAAAACTCGAACCCGAAGGTTCTCATTACGTAATTCATTGACATGAGTTACTTACTTCCGATAAATCTTTTTCTGACCGAAGTCAGATATATCGATTCATCGCTCCGTAAGCACCCACACATATTGCTTGATCGAATTTTTAAACAACTCAGTGGAGCGCCAGGCCCTCACTGTGGGACGCGTATTCTACACATCCAATCTGCTGAAGCAAGTGCTTTTTGCAGACTTCTTTGAGACTGAAAAGCGTTTAAAAACAACGTCTTTTTCAGCCTCGATCACCGTTCCGGTGACCCCGAGAAGGACGCGCATTATATGGCGCCAATCTCGTTTGGCAAGCTCTTTTTGAAATTCTTTTTCAGAGAAAACTCTTTGAAAATCAACTAGCTAACTTGCCACCTCGCCGCGCCTTGGGTTGCCCCTGCAGCGGTGAGGGCGCGAACTATACGGGGCTACCCAAGTTGCCGCAAGCAGTTTTTGAAAAACTTTTCACGACACTGGGCAAGCACTCTGCTCGCCTGCCGAAGCCGAAAATCGCCAACTTCGAACATAAAAAAACACCCTCCTGAGAGAGTGTTTTTAAATGGCGGTGAGGGAGGGATTCGAACCCTCGATGAGTTTAACCCCATACGCCCTTAGCAGGGGCGCGCCTTCAGCCACTCGGCCACCTCACCGTACAACTTTCACGCTCTAAACTTCAAAGCTGCAGCAACCTCAAACAATTGGTCTTGGCTGCTGAAAGTGAGCGGCATCATACCAACGGCGAGGTAAAAATCAATGGGGAATCAATAACTTTTTGGCTTTTTTTAAAAACGGCCACAATTCATACAGGCACAAAAAAGGGCCGCGATCGCGGCCCCTCTTCTGGCGGACTAACCTCAGTCAGCACTGCCCTCATCGGAGGACTGTTTTTCACGCTGAATGCGCTGGTAGATCTCTTCACGGTGAACCGCTACCTCTTTCGGCGCGTTGACCCCGATGCGTACCTGGTTGCCCTTCACACCCAAAACGGTAACGGTCACATTGTCACCAACCATCAGTGTCTCACCGATTCGGCGGGTTAAAATTAACATTACCTACTTCTCCTTGATCATCCTGTGATTTGGTACGACCGGTTATCCCTGGCCCGCACCTTGGGGCATGATAACCCGAGAAAGCTGCAAACCGAGAACCTTGTCCGTCACTTTATTCAGTATCGCCCAGTCGCAGAAAATCTCAACAGGTCGTACCACACGCCAAACAACCAAATTGAAATGGTTGCTACCGCCATCCATCACTCTGGTTATAGTTATTCGCTGACTTTAGATTCAGAAAGCTCAAATGCACTGTGAAGCGCTCGTACCGCCAGTTCCAGATAGCGCTCATCAATGATGACCGAAATTTTGATTTCTGAAGTTGTGATCATCTGAATATTGATGTTGTCCTCCCCAAGGGCCTCAAACATCCGTGACGCCACGTTAGCGTGTGAGCGCATGCCAACACCCACGATGGACACCTTGGCAATCTTGTCGTCAGAAACCACTTCGCGAGCACCCAGCTCTTCCGCTACCCGCTCCAGTACCTTGCGCGCTTTACTCAAGTCGTTGCGATGGACGGTAAAGGTGAAATCGGTTGTGCCATCAATCGCACTGATATTCTGCACGATCACGTCAACTTCAATATTTTCAGCCCCTACCGGCGCCAGGATACGGCAGGCTACCCCGGGGGTATCCGGCACACCGCGGATTGTCAGTTTTGCCTCATCGCGATTGAACGCTATGCCGGAAACTACAGGCTGTTCCATCTCACTCTCTTCCTCATCCAAACTAATCAGCGTGCCATTGCCTTCCTCGAAGGTTGAGAGCACACGTAAAGGCACTTTATATTTTCCGGCGAACTCCACCGCTCGAATCTGCAGAACCTTTGACCCCAGGCTGGCCATTTCCAGCATTTCTTCAAAGGTGATGCGCTCCAGGCGACGTGCACTATCCACAACCCGAGGATCGGTGGTGTATACCCCATCGACATCGGTATAAATCTGGCATTCTGTCGCATCCAGCGCTGCTGCCAGGGCCACACCCGTGGTATCGGATCCACCGCGGCCGAGGGTCGTGATATTGCCCTCTTCATCGACACCCTGGAAACCGGCCACTACCACAACCTTACCGGCGCCCAGATCCCTGCGCATACGCTCTACGTCAATGCGCTGAATTCGGGCCTTGGTGTGGGCATTGTCGGTAAGAATCTTGACCTGCCCACCCGTATAAGAGCAGGCATCATAGCCCCGTTTTTTAAGCGCCATACTCAACAGCGCAATAGTGACCTGCTCACCGGTTGACACCAGAACATCCATCTCCCGCGGATCGGGATGCTCCTGAATCTGGCGCGCCAGATCAATCAGGCGATTGGTCTCCCCGCTCATTGCGGAAAGCACCACGACCATATCGTGGCCCTGGGCTTTGAAACCCGCCACCTTGTCGGCCACAGCCTCAATGCGCTCCACTGAGCCCACTGAAGTGCCACCATATTTCTGCACGAACAAACTCATCGTTCTAGTGTTCCTTACTACTGCCAAAGCGCGCGCCGCCTATCGCGCGCGCGTCGCGCACTAAATCACCAAAATCCGGGCAAATCAACTGAAAAAACGGAAATCAAACCGAAAATCCCCCGGCAGCTACGCAGCCAGCGGCATTTTCGGCTAATCGTTTCACTTGATATTATTTTTCACCCAGTCCGGCACAGCTTTCAACAGGCCCGGCAAAGCATCGGCATTGACCCCGCCGCCCTGCGCCATATCGGGACGGCCGCCGCCCTTGCCGCCGAGTTCGCCGGCCGCAAAGCGCATCAAGTCACCCGCTGCCAGGCGACCGGTCAGGTCTTTGGTGACCGCAGACACCAAGGCAACTTTCCCCTCTCCCGGCGCAGCCAAGAGTACGACACCGCTGCCCAGCTTGTTCTTCATCTGATCGGCCAGATCTCTCAGGGATTTGGCGTCGGCCCCTTCAACCGATACCGCCAGCAAATTGATGCCGGCAACCTCGACCGCCTGACTGGAAAGATCACCACCGGCGCCACTTGCCAGGCGAGTCTTCAATTGCGCGAGCTCTTTTTCCAGCTTGCGGTTGTTGGCCAGAAGCTGCTCCACCTTGTCCGCCAGGTTTTCAGGGCGGGCCTTCAACAGCGCGGCGGTATGATCGAGGCGTTGCTGAGCCTGATCGAACAGCGCCAGTGCATGGGCGCCGGTCACGGCTTCAATTCGGCGCTGGCCAGACGCGATGCCGCTCTCGCCGACAATTCGCAGCAAACCAATATCGCCAGTGCGATTTACGTGGGTACCGCCACACAGCTCCACAGAGAAGGTGCCGGCATCACTTTTCTCGCCCATGGAGAGCACGCGCACCGTGTCACCGTATTTTTCACCAAACAGGGCCATGGCGCCCTTGGCCTTGGCGGTCTCAATATCGGTTTCCTCGGTAGTCACCGGAGAATTGGCGCGAATCTGGCTGTTGACCAGGGCTTCAATAGCCCGCAACTGCTTGATGGTAACCGCTTCCGGGTGTGAGAAATCGAAACGCAGCCGCTCGGAATCCACCAGAGAACCTTTCTGGGTGACATGCTCGCCGAGAACTTTGCGCAGCGCCGCATGTAGCAGGTGCGTTGCAGAGTGGTTCAGGGCTGTGGATTGGCGTACATCGCCAGCCACTTCCGCCTCGACCATATCCCCTACCGATAGAGAACCTGCAAGCAGCTTGCCCTGGTGCAAATGGTGGCTGCCCAGTTTGGTGCAGTCAGACACTTCGAAGCGGCTGGAAGCAGCGCGCAGGTAGCCACTATCACCAACCTGACCACCGGACTCTGCATAGAAAGGTGTGCGATCCAGTACAACCGCACCGGACTCCCCTTCTGTCAGCTGATTTACCTGCTCACCATCTTTGATGATAGCGACCACCTTGCCCTCAGCAGAGGTGCCTTCGTAACCGAGAAACTCTGTTGCCCCCTCGATATCCAGGCTGCCAGTGTAATCCTGCTTGAACTTGCCGGCGGCACGAGCGCGTTCGCGCTGAGCTTCCATCGCTGTTTCGTAGCCAGCCATATCCAGGGTCAAGCCGCGCTCGCGGGCAATATCCTGGGTCAGATCTGTAGGGAATCCGTAGGTATCGTGGAGGGTAAACACCAGCTCTCCAGGAATTTCGGTGCCCTCGAGTGATTCCAGCGCGTCATCAAGCAGTGCCAGGCCTTTGTCCAGGGTTTTGGCAAACTGCTCTTCTTCTTTGCGCAATGCGTATTCTATCAGTGCCTGCTTCTCACGCAGCTCGGGATAGGCTTCGCCCATTTCCTGAACCAGCGCTGCAACCAGCTTGTAGAAAAAGATTTCCTTGTGGCCCAGCTTGTGACCGTGGCGCACTGCACGGCGGATAATACGGCGCAGCACAAAACCACGACCTTCGTTGGATGGCATAACACCATCCGCAATCAAGAAGGAACAGGACCGAATATGGTCCGCAATAACCCGCAGGGATTTTTCTTCCGTATCAGTGCAACCAACAATTTCACCCGCCGCTTTCAACAGCGCCTGAAACAGGTCGATTTCATAATTGGAATGCACGCCCTGCATAACAGCAGCGATACGCTCAAGCCCCATACCGGTATCCACCGAGGGTTTCGGCAGCGGGTGCAACTCCCCATCCGCAGAGCGCTCAAACTGCATGAATACGAGATTCCAGATCTCGATGTAGCGGTCGAGATCATCATTTTCAGAACCGGGAGGGCCGCCAGGGACGTCTTCACCGTGGTCGTAAAAAATCTCGGAACTGGGGCCACAGGGGCCGGTATCGCCCATTTGCCAGAAGTTATCTTCATCCAGGCGGGAGAAGCGATCTGCACTGACACCCACTTCCTTCAGCCAGATATCAGCAGCTTCGTCATCGCTGATGTGTACCGTAACCCACAGGCGCTCTTCCGGAAGCCCAAGGGTTTGGGTCAGAAACTGCCAGGCATACTGAATCGCTTCCCGCTTGAAGTAATCCCCAAAGCTGAAGTTCCCCAGCATTTCAAAAAAGGTATGGTGACGGGCGGTATAGCCGACGTTCTCCAGGTCGTTGTGTTTGCCACCGGCACGTACACAACGCTGAGAGCTGGTGGCCCGCACATAGGGACGAGACTCCTGGCCCAGGAAGGTATCCTTGAACTGCACCATGCCAGCGTTGGTAAATAGCAGCGTCGGATCATTGCCCGGGACCAGTGAGCTGGACGGCACTCGGGTGTGCTCCTGCTCGGCAAAATAATTTAAAAATGCTTCGCGTATCTGTGCGCTCTTCATCCAGCCAATTTCCACATCGTCAGTAAATATTTATCGGAGCCGCCTGCAGCAGCGCCAATCGCCATTTTTTACAGGTCTTCAGCAAGGCCAGCCTCGGGCATTTTGCGCTGGGCCAGTAAGTGTATGTGCAAGTGAAAAACCGTTTGTCCCGCCCCGCGGCCATTGTTGATCACCAGTCGAAACCCCTCTTCCAGCTTCAACTGACGGGCCATCTCAGAAGCCACCCACATCAAATGACCGAGAAGCGGTACATCATCCATCTGTGCATCGGCCAGGTTGACCAAGGGTTTCCGGGGAATGATCAACAGGTGTGTCGGCGCCTGGGGCGACCGGTCTTCAATGACCACACAGAGTTCATCTTCATAGAACCGCCGGGCGGGAAGCTCGCCGGCAATGATCCGACTGAAAACACTGACTTCACTCATGGCATCTCCTGCCTATCCCGGCACGGGCTCGGGGTCAGCCGGGTTACTTTTCCAGTTTTTCGTCCACGGTCAGTTGCCGGGCCTCGGATTCCAGCATGACCGGAATACCGTCTCGAATCGGGTAGGCCAAGCCACTGGCCTTGCACACCAGCTCTTGAGACTCTTCACGGTATTCCAGTGGCGCCTTGCTGACCGGGCAGACCAGCAGGCTAAGTAGTTTCTTGTCCATGACTCGCTCTATACAAGCCCACAGCCCCGGAATCCACGGCTGCAGGTTAAAAATGACCGCGTATGGTACAACGCTTTTTGGGGGTTTTCACGACCACCCGATGAATTTGGGTGGCCGCCGACAATTATGGAAGGCGGGGTTCAGCCAGCGGCCGACTCCCTCTGTGGAAGAACACCATGCCTGGAGATCGCATTCAGGTGGTTAATCAGTAGTGCAAGGGCTTCGTCGCCAGTGCCGGGCTCGTTGAACACCTCGTGGTAGGCCGCAGGAAAGTGGCAAAGACGATGGGTATCCCCCTGCAAGCGGTCAAACCAGGTGCAACTGACTTCAGAGTCAACCAAGCGGTCTTCCCCGGGCAGCAGCATCAGGCATGGTACCTCCACCGCCGCGGGCTTCGCCAGCAACTGCGCGCGAAACTGCTGATACCCGATAAACCATCGCGGCGTCACCCTGTCGTGCACCAGATCGTCGCCACCATAAGCAGCTACCACCGCTGGGTCACGACTGATCCACCGGGTGTCCAGGCGATTCGACAGCGGCAACCTCGGGCACAGTTTTTCCAGCAACCGGATCAACCCCACCTCTACAGCACCAGGTTCTTTGCGGCCTTTAAATGCCGGGGCGGAAAGAATCAGGCTCTCGACCGTGCAGTCTCCACTAGGCAAAACCACACTGCCACAGGCAATGACGCCGCCCATACTATGTCCTAGCAGGTGCAGCGGCTGACCGGTGTTTTCGAATCGCACCAGCTGAATAAAACGGCACAGGTCAAGGGAGTAATCCGAAAACGCGTCGATGTCCCCCCTTCCCCCGGGAGATTGACCATGTCCGTAGTGATCCAGAGCGTAAACACTGTAACCGCTACTGTTCAGTTTTCGCGCCAGTTCCCGGTAACGGCCGCTGTGCTCTCCCAAACCATGAGATATAACAACCACACCATTCGCGCCCTCTACCCACCAGCGCCGGTAGTGCATTCGGATACCACGGGATTCAAAGTACACGGCTCTCTCCTTCTTATCGTTATGTCCGGATTTTGCCAGCAGAATGTGATCGGAGTATTTCGGGCTCACAAGGCGCTGCCCTCCGCCAGAACCCCCTCCACTCAACCGTCGAAATCTAGGGTTTGTACACCCGGCATGCCGCCACCGCCTTACCCCAACCACTAAGCAGCTCGCGACGCTGTAGCTCTCCCATTTGCGGCAGGAAATCCTGCTCTATGTCCAGAAGACATTCCGGGAGGTTCACACCGTTCCATATTCCCGCACCCAAACCCGCCAATAGTGCAGCACCCACGGCCGTAGACTCGATTTGCCGTGGCCGCTCAACACGCAGGCGGGAAATGTCCGCCTGAAACTGCATCAGAAAATTATTCGCGCTGGCACCACCATCCACCCGCAGGCACTGCAGCTCCACCCCTAGCGCCTGCGCCATCAAGTCCGCCAGCTCATGGCTCTGATAGGCGATGGATTCCAGTGTCGCCCGCACGAGTTCAGCGCGGCCCGCGCCGCGGGTAAGACCGAACAGCGCTCCTCGCGCCTGCGAATCCCAGTGCGGGGCGCCCAGCCCACTGAATGCCGGCACCAGGTATAGACCCCGGGTATCCGGGATGCCAAACGCTATCTGTTCGGTTTCTGCCGCTTGCTGGATTACCCCCAGGTCGTCTCGCAGCCACTGCACTGCCGCACCGCCATTAAAAACCGATCCCTCAATGGCATATTGCGGCTCACCACCTTGGCCGCAGGCAATGGTCGTGAGGAGACCATCGGGTACCAGCGGGCGCTCGCCGCCGGCAAAAGCCAGCATGAAACAACCTGTGCCATAGGTATTTTTCAGGTTGCCCGGGCGGGTACAGCCCTGCCCGAACAGCGCCGCCTGCTGGTCGCCTGCAACCCCGGCAATGGGCACAGTTGCCCCCAGGAACGCAGCGGGGTCAGTTTGACCGAACACGCTCGCAGACGCCTTGATCTCGGGCAAGATGGCGCGCGGACAATCGAACAGAGCCAACAGCTGATCATCCCAGTCCCGTCGCTCCAGGTCATACAGAAGGGTTCGACTGGCATTGGTGTGGTCCGTGACATGGGACTTGCCGCCGGTGAGCCGCCAGATCAGCCAGCTGTCCACGGTACCAAAACAGAGGTCGCCGGCTCGGGCCCTGCGGTGGAGCTCTGGGGATTGCTGAAAAATCCAGCGAAGTTTGCTGGCGGAGAAATAGGCGTCCAGTAAAAGGCCGGTTTTTGCCCGCACCAAGGACTCAGCCCCGGCGCCGCGTAACTCTGCACAGATATCCGCAGAGCGACGGCACTGCCAGACAATCGCACGATGCACCGGCGCACCGGTTTTCCGGTCCCACAGGATCGTGGTTTCCCGCTGGTTAGTGATACCCAGAGCCCGCAGCGCACTGGCGTCGACACTCGCGCGCTGCAAGGCCGCAGCACAAACCTTCAGGGTTACCTGCCAGATTTCATCCGCATCGTGCTCGACCCAGCCGGGGTGGGGGTAATACTGGGGGAATTCCGAATAGCTACGACCAATAAGCCTACCGGCATCGTCAAACACAAATGCCGTGGTGCCAGTGGTGCCCTGGTCAATGGAGAGGATCATCGCTAGTCCTCGCGATTCGTTATTATCGGCCCGCTTCCGAGCCCTTATCGCCTATCCATACCTGCAGCCACCGAATACCGGAGGCTGCAGGAAGCAAGTCCTGAGTATAACGCTACCGGCGTCCTAGTGCGTGGTTCCCGTAATCAGGTCAATCTCCTCCCCTCCGGCAATCAACGCATCACAAATCAGCCTCATCGCCTCACAAAGCGTGGCAAGTGCCATGCTCGGGCTGCCCGGGTGGCGAGCAGCCTGCTCCGGCAGGTAGGGAATATGCACAAAGCCCACACGGGGCTGCTGGGGCAACTGTTGGGCAAGGTGGCTGGCGCCATAAAACAGATGATTACAGACAAAAGTGCCCGCCGTGTAAGAGAGGTCCGCCGGTATACCGCACTCCTGGAGCGTTGCCATCAGCCGCTTCAGAGGCAACTGACTGAAGTAGGCTGCGGGAGCGTCCGGCACCACCGGGGTACCGAGAGGCTGCTCACCGGCATTGTCCGGAATCCGGGCCTCATTGAGGTTGATCGCGACCTTTTCCAGGCTGATGGAGGGGCGGCCGCCGGCCTGACCCACAGCAAGAATGATATCCGGAGCCCGCGTTCTGACCCGATCCTCCAGCACCTGCAAACACCGGTCAAAGGTACAGGGCAACTCGAGGGTATCCACCAGATCCCGGTAGCCTTGCAGGGATTTAACAGCCTCCCAGGACGGGTTGATGGATTCACCACCAAAAGGCTCAAATCCGGTCAGTAATATTTTCACAGCAACCACCACAAGAGGCCGATATTCGCGACGAGGACCATCAGTGCCGTCGGCACCTGTGCCTTGATTACGGCATTTCGGTCCTTCAACTCCAGCAGCGCCGCCGGTACGATGTTGAAATTGGCTGCCATTGGTGTCATCAGGGTCCCGCAGTAACCACAGAACATGCCAATTGCCGCCATCACGGCAATGTTGCTGTAATATTCAACCACCAGGAACGGGATGCCAATACCGGCGGTAATCACCGGGAAAGCGGCAAACGCATTGCCCATGATGATGGTGAACAGCGCCATGCCTACGGCGAATGCCACTATCGCCCAGAATCGTTGCCCTTCCGGCAACAGCTGCCCCACGAGGTCGGCTACCGCATCGCCTACACCGGCCTGTGCAAACAGGATCCCCAGGGTCGCAAGCATCTGTGGCAACAACATGGCCCAGCCGATGGAATCCATTAACCGGGCACTTTCCCTCAACCCCTGGATGGGGGCCTCCCGTGTAAACCGGCAAGCAAGTACAAACGCGAGCAAACAGGCAATCCCAAGACTCACCAGAGTCGACTTGGCGGGATCTACCAGCGTCAATCCGTGGCTGGCAAGAAAGGGGAAACCCAGCGCGCCCACCAGGGTAAAGCCCGGGATCACCAGAGACGGCCAGAACAGTTTGCTACCGAGCCGATCGGCACCACTCCGGGCTCGCTGCTGGTCGGGCTCAGCCGCGGGTTTGCCTGCTACCAGATTAAACCCTCCAAGCAGACACATGAGCAGCACCAGCGCACCGCTCAGCGCACTCGGCAACCAGTCGCCGGTAAGAAACAGAACGCCAAACAGCCCCCAGAATATGGCCGTCGGCCAGCGTTTGGCACGAGTGCGGTCAAGCGCGGTCAGCACCGCATTCGCCAACAGCAACAATCCAGCAATGGCGTAAAAGAATTCAATTTTCAGCACGATTACTGCCCCTCCGGCGCGATGTTTACGTCGGTCGTGGCGGCAGTAGAGGTATCGGAGACACTGGAGGCGCTGCGCGCCTTAGCCAACTGGCGATCCAGGCGCAACACCCGGATACCGTGGATGATCAATGCGCAAAGCGCCGTCGGTATACCCCAGAGTGCAATATGGATGGGCTCAACTTCATAACCGCGCTCGGCCAAAAAGGTATACATCAAAACAACGGCGCCAAAGGCCACAAAGATATCTTCACCAAAGAAAAGACCCACGTTATCGGTCGCGGCAGACATGGCGCGCAGTTTTTGACGCTCATCGTCGCTCAAAGACCCGAGGGATTTTTCCGCAGCGCCCTCTGCCATTGGCGCAAGCAGAGGCCGCACCATTTGTGGATGCCCGCCCAGACTGGTCAAGCCCAGTGCCGCACTGGTTTCACGGATAAACAGGTATAGGGCCAGGAGACGCCCGGTGGAGATGCTTTTGAACCGGGATATCCAGCGAGCGGCCTGCTCCCGCAAACCATTGCGTTCCAGCAGGCCGACTACGGCAAGTGGCAGAACCAGGATAAGGGAGAGTGTTCTGGTGTGAACAAAGCCTTCACCGAGGGCTTCAAGTATGTTGGTAAACGGCAGAGCGGCGGCGGTGCCCGTTGCGAGACCCGCCAGGGTCACCACCAGCAGAGGATTCATCCGCAGGGCAAAACCTGCAGCAACCACAAGGACACCCACAAGGGGCCAGTAGGAAACGGCATCCATAAGGTAAGCCTTTCTCTGTTTTACATGTCGCCAGGCCTAGCTACTCCCTTTCGAGCCTGTATTTGATCACTCCTTGTGGAGTGTGCAGCCCACAACTGTTGACCTGTGCGCCATTATGAAGGACATATCCAGACTCGGCTAATCGAAAGCTGTCCTACAGACTGGAACTGGTCAGATTTTATGCGGCGGCGTTTTAATACCGGCAAACTAAGGGGGGAAACGATGGGAGGGGAACGAAGCTGGTCAGCAATCTGCGTCAATAGCCCAGGCGATAGCGTCCGAGGAAAAGCCGCGGTAAGCCAGGTAACGCTGTCGTTTGGCGCGCTCTTTGAATTGCTGTTCGCGTGGCAGTGCAGGATTGATTGCCCCGCGAAATTTGCGCTGTAACACCTCGGCAGCCAGAGCGAACCAGTCCGTTTCGGCCTGTTCCAGGGCGCTGGCAATCAGATCGCCATGGACACCACGCTGTTGCAACTCACGGCGAATACGCAGAGGACCCTGCCCCCGCTGTACCCGCGAACGGCAGAACACCTCCGCAAAGCGCTGATCGGACTGGTAATTAAGTGCCTGCAATCGCGACAGTACTTCGTCGAAATTCGCCTCGGGGTGCTTTGCGGAAAGCTTTCGTCGCAGCTCCTGACAGGAGTGCTCCCGACGGGAGAGGAGGTCGATGGCCGCATTATACAGGGCCTGGGTGAGCGCTTTGGACTCCCCCCGGGAAGATGCGGAGGATGGTGACAGGGCCGAGGCCGTCGAATCTACGGGGGATTCCACCGGCGGCCACTCTACGCTGCCGCCGATGGTATCTTGGGGGAAAGACAAGATCAGTCTTCCGCAGCTTCCAGCTCTTCAGGCTGTGCCGGTGCGGCATCTTCCAGCAACTGCGCACGCAGCTGGCCTTCGATTTCATTGCGGATATCGGTATTTTCCTTCAGGAATTTCACCGCATTGGCCTTACCCTGGCCAATCTTGTCGCCTTTGTAGCTGTACCAGGCGCCAGCCTTGTCAATCAGCCCCAACTTCACGCCGTAGTCGACAATTTCACCCAGCAGGTTGATACCCTGGCCGTACATGATCTGGAACTCGGTCTGCTTGAAGGGTGGAGCCACCTTGTTCTTGACTACCTTGACCCGGGTTTCGTTGCCCACCACCTCATCGCCCTCTTTCACAGAGCCGATGCGACGGATGTCCAGGCGAACAGAGGAGTAGAACTTGAGCGCATTACCACCGGTAGTGGTTTCCGGGGAGCCAAACATCACCCCGATTTTCATCCGGATCTGGTTGATGAACACGCACAGGGTATTAGTGTTCTTGATATTACCGGTCAGCTTGCGCAGGGCCTGAGACATCAAACGCGCTTGCAAGCCAACGTGGGTATCACCCATTTCACCTTCGATTTCCGCACGCGGGGTCAGGGCCGCTACGGAGTCCACGACCAGCACGTCAACCGCACCGGAGCGCA
Source organism: Microbulbifer sp. CAU 1566 (assembly GCF_023156515.1). NCBI lineage: Bacteria > Pseudomonadati > Pseudomonadota > Gammaproteobacteria > Cellvibrionales > Microbulbiferaceae > Microbulbifer > Microbulbifer sp. CAU 1566. The sequence goes on from NZ_JALNMG010000001.1 coordinate 12,569, forward strand.
CCAGCATATCGGCCACTTCCAGCGCCTGCTCACCGGTGTCCGGCTGGGATACGATCAGCTCGTCCACATTGACACCGAGCTTTTCGGCATAGATTGGATCCAGCGCGTGCTCCGCATCCACGAAGGCACAGGTGCCGCCCTTGCGCTGAGCCTCGGCGATTACCTGCAAGGTAAGCGTGGTTTTACCGGAAGATTCAGGACCGTAGATTTCAACAATACGGCCGCGAGGCAGGCCGCCAATACCGAGGGCGACATCCAGCCCGAGGGAGCCGGTAGAAATCGCGGGGATACGCTCACGGCCCTTATCCCCCATGCGCATGACGGTGCCCTTGCCGAACTGGCGCTCGATCTGTGACAGCGCCGCCTGTAAAGCTTTGTCTTTGTTGGAATCCATGACCCTTCCCGTGTACTTGACGTTTGGTGATGGGAGGGAAGCTTAGAGAAAAATTACTGTATAAGCAACCAGTAATCCGGAATTAGCCCGGCGACAGCCAGAGGAAACGGGGAGAAGGGAAAACCCGGTGAAATACCCGCCGCAATACCCGCCGAAAGTCACCAGCCAGTCACGATTTGCAGTGGGCCTCGACAACCGCCAGCATCCGCTTAAGTGCTTCCGCCACCGTCTGCCGCTGAATATCTCTCCTGCCGCCGTGAAAATGCATGCACACGGCGCCCGCCTCTACGGGCTCCTGCCCCTGGCTGTGCGCCCAGGCAATCCAGACAGTGCCCACAGGCTTGTCCTCACTACCACCATCGGGGCCAGCAATACCACTAACGGCAACAGACAGGTTCGCGTCCAGCCGATTCAAGACCCCTACTGCCATCTGCCGGGCCACCGACTCGCTGACGGCGCCGACGGTATCCAGGTCGCGCTGGTCCACACCGAGAAAGTCCCGCTTGATACGGTCCGCGTATGAAACTACCGCGCCGTCAAACCAGGCAGACGATCCCGCCACGGAAGTGATCGCGGCCGCAATGGCACCACCGGTACAGGATTCCGCTGTGGTTACCCGCCAGCTGAGCTGTTGCAGGGCGCTGCCGAGCGCAGCCGCCAATTCGTCAATACCGAGACCCGAAGCATCGAGATTGCTTCCCACCAGGATTCCCCCCAAACGTCCAGAGCAATAACATTTATCGATCCACCGGGCCGCCCGCTCCCCGGTCCTTACAGCTTGAAAACTCGTAAGGCACCTTGCCCGCCGGATCAAAGCCCAACTCCAGGGCGGCATCCAGCAATTCAGTTTTTATTCGATGTAACAGGATATCGCCCGTGGCACCACCGCATACCGAGGGGTACATTCGGTCCTTGCGCACACCGCAGCGGGACTCAATGACCGTAATACCACCCTGTACCAGTTTGCCGCGACTCTGCTCTACCGACAGACCGCCACCTTCACACTGGCGGCTGCCGCGAGCCTGCATAACCCAGAGGGTATCCGCAAGCTGCACACTGCCTTCAGCGGACTCTGTCTCAGACGTGGGCGCCTCCTCGGCCTGACCAGCAGCCGATCCGGCTTCAACGTTGGCGCCAGCCTGCGGCACCTGACCCGATTTTTGCGCACCGCGTTCACCGCAACCTGCCAGTAGCATCAGCACAGTCATCAGCAGCGGCACAAACAAATTTCCAGCCTTCATCTCATCTCCTTATGTTCAGTTTGATCCCTCTACCGTCAGCTTAGCGCGAGCCATACCCCCACGCCCAGCATCAAGGTGCCCGCGATACGATTCATAAGGCGCACATTTTCGCCCCGGTGCAATAATTTGCTGAGTGTGCGACCACCACTGGCGTAAATCAGCATACAGATAAACTCCAGGCCCAGAATAATCCCGAGCAGTACCGTTATCTGAGGCAGCAGCGCTTTACCCTGATCAATAAACGGCGGCAGCAAGGCAATAAAAAATGCCCAGCCTTTGGGGTTGGCCACCGCGGTAACAAACCCCTGCACCACCATATTCACGGCTGGAATCTGCGCCTGAGCACCAGTGGCTGACTCCACCAGCACCATACGCCCGCGAGCGCGCCACATCTGAACACCCAGGTAGACGAGATAAGCCCCGCCACAGTATTTGAAGACCTGAAAGGCACCGGGATACTTCAACATAAAGGCGGCGATACCCAACACCGCGGACACCGCCACTACGGCGACACCGCATAACTCCCCCAGCATCATCCACAGGGTGCGGCGCACGCCAAAGGCCATCCCCATGGTGAGCGCCAGAGTCATGCACATACCCGGCGTGATGGAAACGAAGAAAAACGTCGGCACAAATAGCGCCAATAGCGACCAGTCAATCATGTGCAGAAACCGACCCCTTCAGAAACCAACCCGTTCAGAAACCGACCTATTAATGGTGCGTTCCGTTGTGATTGCCATAGTGGCTGATCACCATACCGGAAAGCATCAAACCACAGCCGACAAGCTCCTTCGCGCTCAGCATTTCGTTCAGGAACAACCAGCCCGCCGCTACTGCAAATACCGATTCGAGACTCATGATCACCGTGGCGTGAGAAGGCGCTGCATTACGCTGCCCAAGAAGCTGAAAGGTGAACGCGATAGCAGTAGAAAATACCATCATATAGGCAATGGGCCAGGCGGCATCGGCAGCGTCCTGCAGCGAAGGCGATTCCACCACGAAGGACGCAATGGCAGACAGCAGTCCGCACACCAGAAACTGGATCGCCGCCAACCGCAGCGCATCGTAGCGATGCACCAGGTAATCGGCCGACAGTACCTGGATCGCGAATACAAACGCGCTCGCAAACACCATCAGGTCCCCGATCAGTTGCGCCTCCTCGGAGAAATCCGCCAGCCAGTAAAGGCCAAACAGGGCCAGGGCGACCCCGGCCCAGGTCCAACGATTGGTCTTGTGCCCCAGCGACAGCCCGATCACCGGCACCAGCAGCAGGTAGAAGCCGGTAATAAAACCGGCTCGACCGGCGGTGGTGTACAGCAGGCTTGCCTGCTGCAGTGCGGCACCGAGAAATAGCCAGAAACCGAGCACAGCGCCACCGGGCAGGCACTTGCGCCAGCGGTGATGAATGGTTGCTCCACCCTCCTCGCCCGGCTGTACGTCCCGACGAGATGAGAGCCAGTAAACTATCGGCAACAGCAGCAGCCCACCTAGAAAAAAGCGCCAGGCGTTAAATGCCAGGGGCTCGATATGCGCCATCGCAATTTTCTGGGGCACGAATGCGAGCCCCCAGAAAAGCGCTGCCAACACCAGTAATAATTCGGCTTTTGCCTGTTTTTGATTCATGGGAATTACCTGACAACAACTTCAACGCAGATGCGACGGACCGCGCAATCGCGGTGCCGCTCACAACTGACAATTACACAGGGGTTATTTGGCTGACCATCAGCTGCAAGGACTGACGGCCGCGGAACTCGTTGATATCCAGTTTGTACGCCAGCTGCACCTTCTCAACCTGGGCCGGCCAGAAATCCGCATCGATATTGAAGGCAATGGCATCCAGTGCCAGTTGCGGTGCCGAGAGCGGCGCCACGACCATTTTCAGGTGGCGCTCGCCGACAATTCGCTGCTGTAACAGCAGAAACTCACCGTCAAACTCCGGTTCGGGGAACGCCTGCCCCCAGGGCGCACAGGCGCGTAATACCGCCGCCGTTTCCATTGAGAATTGATCAGCGCGCAATTCGCCGTCGGTCTCAATGACCGCCTGCAATTGCGACGCCGACAGACGGCTGCGTACCGCTGTTTCAAACGCCTCGGTAAACGCAGGAAGATTCTCCACCGGCAGGCTCAGACCCGCGGCCATTGCGTGACCACCGAACTTGCTGATCAAGTGTGGCTGCGCCGCGGCCACATCGCTGAGAGCATCGCGAATATGCAGCCCGGGGATGGAGCGGGCAGAGCCTTTGATCAGACCATTGTCACCATCGGCGAAAGCGATCACCGGGCGGTGGTACTTCTCCTTGATACGGCTGGCAAGAATACCCACCACGCCCTGGTGCCATTCGGCATCGTACAGACACAGGCTCCAGGGCAACCCCTGTTCACCCAACTGCAGCTTTTCCAGCGCCGCCATCGCCTCACGCTGCATCCCCGCCTCGATCGCCTTGCGGTCGCGGTTGAGCGAGTCCAACTCGGCAGCCAACTCCCGCGCCTCCTGCGGGTCCCGGGTCAACAGGCAGCGAATACCAGTGCCGATGTCATCCAGCCTGCCCGCCGCATTAATACGCGGCCCGAGGATAAAACCGATGTCCGTGGTGGAAAGGCGGGCGCGATCCCGCCCTGCCACTTCCATCAATGCCTGGATACCCGGGCGACAGCGACCGGCGCGAATACGCGCAATACCCTGGTGCACCAGCACCCGGTTGTTATGGTCCAGTGGCACCAGATCCGCCACTGTCCCCAGGGCCACCAGATCCAGATACTCCGCCATATTGGGTGCAGCAACCCCGGACTCGTCAAACCAGCCCTGCTGCTGCAACACACTTTTGAGGCGACTGAGAAGATAGAAGATCACACCGACGCCGGCGAGATTTTTACTTGGGAATTCACACTCAGGCTGATTGGGATTGACGATGGCATCCGCCTCCGGCAATTCACTGCCGGGGAGATGGTGATCGGTGACAATCACCTTGAGGCCCGCGGCCTTGGCGGCGGCAACACCATCGATACTGCTGATACCGTTGTCGACCGTAATCAGGAGATCCGGATGGTATTCCCGGGCAACCTCGACAATCTCCGGGGTCAGGCCATAGCCAAACTCAAAGCGATTGGGCACCAGAAAATCTACCGCCCCAGCGCCGAGCGCGCCCAGCGCCAGCACCGCCAACGTACTACTGGTAGCGCCGTCCGCGTCAAAGTCACCAACAATCAGGATCTTGTGCTGCTCGCGTACCGCGTCCGCCAACAAGGCCACTGCCGCCTCCACGCCGCGCATGGAAGTCGGGCTGTGCAGTCGGGTGAGCTGATGATCCAGCTCATCGTCACTGCTGACCCCGCGACCGAGCAGGACACGTTGCAGGATTTCAGGGGTAGAGGACGTAAAACGGCCAGTGGACAAATCCACTGGCCGTCGTCGGATGATTGCGCTCATGGCTTCCGGTCGGGTCGGTTGATCGGGTTTGCCACTGGGCGTGGCAAAACGTCATTCTACCGTCCGGCGGCCTTTACTCAACCCAGTGTGCGGGCAATAAAATCGTGTATTGCAGACAGGTCGTTATCCAGCACTTGTAACCGCTCTTCCCGCTGCATCAGGTCCTGCATATGGTGCGGCAGCGGCACCTGGGTGCCCGGCAAGGCCTTGTCCACCGCATCGCTGAATTTGGCGGGGTGCGCTGTAGCCAGGCACACCATGGGCTCCGCCTTGGATTTACGCGCGCGGCGTGCAGCTTCAACGCCGATGGCGGTGTGTGGGTCGAGCAGATACTCGGTGGATGCAAATACTTCGCGAATGACTTCGACAGTGCGCTCATCATCAACGCGCTCGGAGGCAAACAGCTTCCGCGCATTGTCGAGAATCTTGTCATCAAGTTTCAGGGGTGCGGTGCGATCGGCCAACAGCTCGGCCACCGCAGCGCCATCGCGGCCGTAAAGGTCGAACAACAGGCGCTCGAAGTTGCTCGACACCATGATATCCATACTCGGCGACAGGCTGTGTACCAGCGGCTGGGGCGAGTGGTCGTTGGCGCTGATACAGCGGTGCAGAATATCGTTGGCGTTGGTGGCAATCACCAGCTGGTTAATGGGCAGCCCCATACCACGCGCCAGGTAACCGGCAAATATATCCCCAAAATTACCGGTGGGCACTGAGAAGTTCACCGGGCGATGGGGGCCGCCGAGGCTCAACGCCGCGTGGAAGTAATAGACGATCTGGGCCATGATCCGCGCCCAGTTGATCGAGTTGACCGCCACCAGACGGCGCCCATCCGGCAGGAAGGACTGGTCGGCGAAACTGGCTTTGACCATGTTCTGGCAGTCATCGAAATTTCCTTCCAGAGCAATATTGAACACGTTGTCCGACAGCACCGTGGTCATCTGCTTGCGCTGCACTTCCGAAACCCGGTTATGCGGATGCAGGATAAAGATGTCGATGTTTTCGCAGTGACGGCAACCCTCGATGGCGGCAGAGCCGGTATCACCAGAGGTTGCCCCCAATACCACGACCTTTTCCCCACGCTTTTTCAGCAACAGGTCAAACAGCTGCCCGAGGAACTGCAGGGCAAAGTCCTTGAACGCCAGGGTCGGCCCTTGGAACAGCTCCATTACCCACTCGTTGTGCCCGGTCTGCACCAGCGGCGCAATGGCATCGTGGCGGAAATTGGCATAGGCGCGCTCGATAATACCGCGCATCTCCTCTTCACTCAGATCTTCCGAAACGAAGGGCCACATAATGCGGAACGCCAATTCCTGGTAATCCAGGCCCGCCATTTCGGCAATTTCTTCGCGACTAAACTGGGGAAGCTTTTCCGGTACGTAAAGGCCGCCGTCACTGGCGAGGCCGGCCAGTACGGTATCGGCAAAACTGAGAGACGGCGCACGGCCGCGGGTGCTGATAAATTTCACAGTGATTGGATTTCGTTATGGCTATTTAGCTAAAAATGGGAAGGCGGCGGGTGCGCACGGCACACCCGCCCGAGGTCTTCTGGTCAGCCCAAAGGCTCTACACGGATGCGGACTACCGGCCCCTGGATACTGTCCAGGGCCTCGATCTGGTTCACCGCCTCTTGCAGCTGTGACTCTCTAGCCCGACTGGTCAGCAAGACCACCGGTACCAGCTCTTCGTCTTCCGCCGGCTCATGCTGAATCAGCGCTTCGATACTGATCCCTTGGTCGCTGCAGATCTTCGCCACCTGGGACATGACACCCGGTTTATCGAACGCGGAAATACGCATGTAATAACTGGTTTCGGTATCACCCATGGGCAACACATCATCGAGACCACCCTGGCTATCCTGGGTCACACCCGCCAGCGGCACTCGCTGGTCCGGTCGCACATGCAGGGTGCGCGCTACATCCACAATGTCTGCGATCACGGCAGACGCCGTTGCCTCGGCGCCGGCGCCGGCGCCGTAATACAAGGTTGGACCGACGGCATCGCCATTTACCAGCACCGCGTTCATCACGCCATTCACGTTGGCGATCAGGCGACGCTGAGGGATCAGGGTCGGGTGCACCCGCAGCTCCACCCCGTCGTTGGTACGGCGGGCAATCCCCAGATGCTTGATGCGATATCCCAGCTCATCCGCATAACGAATGTCCTCTTTGGCAACACCGCTGATGCCCTCGGTATACACCTTGTCGAATGCCAGCGGCATGCCAAAGGCCAGAGAAGCCATGATCACCAGTTTATGCGCCGCGTCGATACCCTCCACATCAAAGGTCGGGTCGGCCTCGGCATAGCCCAGGGCCTGGGCCTGGGCCAGCGCTTCTTCAAAGCTACGGCCCTTTTCGCGCATTTCGGTCAGGATATAGTTGCCGGTACCGTTGATGATGCCTGCCAACCACTGAATACGGTTGCCGACCAACCCCTCTCGCAGGGATTTGATAATCGGGATACCACCCGCCACGGCCGCCTCGTAAGCGATGGTTACGCCGCGCTCAGCAGCGGCCGCAAACAGTTCATTGCCGTGCTCGGCAATCAGCGCCTTATTGGCGGTAACCACATGCTTGCCATTGGCGATAGCCGTTAATACCAACTCACGGGCAACCGTAGTGCCACCGATCAGCTCAACCAGCACATCCACATCGGGATTGTTGGCGACATCAAAAATCTCACGAGTGATGTTCAGGCGGCTGGTATCACTGGCCGGGTTATCACGCCGGGCTCCAATCTGAACGATCTCCACCGGACGGCCACAACGGGCGGCAATTTCTTCGCAATTGCGCGCCATAACATTGACGGTACCGCTACCCACGGTCCCGAGACCGCAAATACCGATACGCACTGCCGGTACGGAACCCGCAGCTAAAGAATTTTCTGAGACCTTGGTGGCTTCATCGGCGAATGCGCTCACAACTTCCCTCCGCGCATGGCTGCGAAAGATCGCAGCGCAATATCTGGCGTATAAATCATAAAAAGGTCGACAACCTTACTGAGACAGGGGGGAAATTGTCAATAAAATTGCGCAGGCTGATCAAGAAACCTGCAACCATCCTCAAACCCGGAGCATAAAAAAGGCCGGCAGAGCCGACCTTTTCTCATGCGACCGGGGAAGCCCCCAAGAGCTCCACTAGTCCGGTATCAGATACCCAACGCCTTGACCAGCGTATCCGGCGGCAGATAACCGGGAACCACAGTACCGTCTTCCATCACAATGGTCGGGGTCCCGCGCACATCAATTGCCTCGTTCCCCAGCTTGTACTGCGCCGCAACCGGGTTGTCGTTACACACTTTGATGGGTACGTTTTTACGGTTTTTCAGATCGGTGAGGGTTTTGTTGGGGTCGTCCGCACACCAAGCGGTCGCTATCTTGCGATAACCTACGGAATTCAGGCCCGCACGGGGAAACGCCAGGTAGCGCACTTCAATACCGCGCCGATTCAGCTCAGGCACGTCATTGTGCAGTTTCTGGCAGTAACCACAGTCCACATCGGTAAAGACGTAGATATGGGCTTTAGCCTTACCTTTCGGGGAGTAGACGATCATATCGTCCAGGTCTTGCTGATCCATGACCGCAGCGCGGGCACGTCCGCGGCGCTGCTCGGAGATATTTACCACCTGCTCCGGCTTGACCTCGAACAGGTCTCCAGCGATGAAGTGACCGCCGTCTTTGGACACAAACAATACATTCCCGCCGTTCACTTCCACCTCGTAAAGCCCCGGCATCGGGCTTTCACGCACATCCCCAAATTTCGCCTGGGGGTTTCCGGCGGAGAGCTTGGCCTTAATCTGTTTGGCAACAGCGTCATCCACTGCTGCAACAGCCCCCTGCCCCAGCAGGAGTGAGGCGGCAGCAACGAGCGCAGTCAGAGGCTTGGCAAGAAAGGTCATGTTCGATTCGCTCCAGATAATTCGTCGTTGTTACTGCCAGTGTTCGCGGCTAGGGATTAACGTTTTATTTTGGACCGCCCCTGCGGCCCGCGGTTCCAGCCCAGTATGGCACCAAACCAATGTTGCCGAGCAGTACACGACGCGTTTTACTACACCCGGGATCGCAAAACCACCGACACGCCCCACTTTCTCGACCAGCGGCAACCCCAGCGCGACCGAAAAGTCTCCCTCGCGGACAAAGATGCCCGCAGCCAGCCTTCAATCTCGACCTTCAGCCTCGACCTTCAGCCTCGACCTTCAACCACGTGGATGATGCTCCCCATGAAGGGACTGCAGCCGCGCCTGTGCCACCGCCGTATAGATCTGGGTAGTGGAAAGATCCGAATGCCCTAGCAGCAGCTGGACCACCCGCAAATCGGCACCATGATTCAGCAGATGTGTCGCAAATGCGTGGCGCAGCGTATGCGGTGACAGCGGCTTATCAATCGCCGCCACCTGCGCCCAATGCTTGATTCGATACCAGAAGGTCTGACGGGTCATCGGGTTGCCACCGCGGCCGGGAAAACAGGCATCACTCTCTCCCATTGCCAGCAACTCCGGACGCGCCACCGTCAAATAGCGCTGCAACCAGCGCTCGGCAGCCCGCCCCATGGGCACTAACCGCTCCTTGCGCCCCTTGCCAAATACCCGCACCACCCCCTGACGCAAGTTGAGCTGTGAGATACGCAATTCCACCAGCTCACTGACCCTGAGCCCGCAGGCATAGAGCAGCTCGAGCATCGCCCGGTCGCGCAGACCGATAGCCACCTCGGTATCCGGCGCCGCCAGCAGCGCCTCCACATCCGCCTCAGACAACGACTTGGGTAATGGCTTGGGCAACTTGGGGTTATCAATCAGGGCCACCGGGTCATGCTCAATCAACCTCTGGCGCAAACAGTGCCGGTAGAAGCTGCGCATTGCCGCGAGGGCCCTGGCACTGGAGCGGGCCGAATGGCCGCCGGCATGGCGCTGCCCCAGGTAATCCAGTATGTCCTCCCGCGCAACCTGACACAGAGGCTTGCCGACCTCCTCACAAAATGCCGCGAACGCTTTCAGGTCCCGCCCGTAAGCTGCACGGGTATGATCGCTGATGCCCTGCTCCGCCCACAGCAAATCTAGCCAGGCAGCGATTTGCTGCTGGGCCTCCTGTGGAAGTACTGAGTCCTGGGAACTTTTCATATTGCGATTTAATCACACCCGCCGAAAACCCGCGCCTTCAGCTTATTATCTCAGGACATAAAAAAACCGGAGACAAGCTCCGGTTTTTTTCGCGAAAGACAAACTCAGCCGAGTTTTTCTTTAATACGCGCTGCTTTACCAGTCAGGTTGCGCAGGTAGTACAGTTTGGCTTGACGAACGTCACCACGACGCTTAACAGTCAGGCTGTCTACCAGCGGGCTGTGGGTCTGGAAAGTACGCTCTACGCCAACGCCGTGAGAGATTTTGCGCACGGTGAAAGAGGAGTTCAGGCCGCGATTGCGCTTGCCAATTACCACACCTTCAAACGCCTGCAGACGCTCGCGGTTACCTTCTTTTACCTTTACCTGAACGACAATGGTGTCGCCCGGGGCAAACTCAGGCATTTCGGCTTTCAGCTGTTCATTTTCCAGCTGCTGGATGATTTTGTTGGTCATTTGGAGTTCTCCAAAAGGGTTTTGTGTAGCCTCACGGCTAGATCACCGAATTACTCACGCCTCCCGGCGAATTCGATATTAATTCTGCTCTCCCGGCGGCAATTCCTGCAGGAACTCGTCCAGCAGTTTTGCCTGCTCCGGGCTCAGCGCCAGCTTTTCAAGCAGATCAGGCCGGCGCTGTTGCGTGCGCCCCAAGGCTTGCTTGAGACGCCAGCGGCGTATTCTTTCGTGGTTTCCGGAAAGCAAAACCTCCGGAACCTTTTTGCCCCGATAATCTTCAGGGCGCGTGTAATGCGGGCAGTCCAGCAATCCCTGAGCGAAGGAGTCCTCCACCGCAGACTGGTCGTGCCCCAGAGCGCCGGGTATCAAGCGGGTGATCGCATCTACCATCACCATCGCCGCCAACTCACCGCCGCTCAGTACATAATCACCTATCGACCATTCCTCATCGATCAGCGACTCGACGATGCGCTCATCCACCCCTTCGTAGCGGCCGGCCAGTAAGACCAGGTTCCCACTCTCGGACAAATGCTCCACACCGCCCTGATCCAACTGCCGCCCCTGGGGGGACAGGTAAATGGATCTTACTGGACCGGTCTCACCGGCCCAGCTGCGCGCCTCGGTAAGTGCCTGCGATAGCGGTTCCGGCAACATCACCATGCCCGGACCACCACCATAGGGGCGGTCGTCCACGGTGCGATGCCTGTCGCTGGTAAAATCCCGGGGATTCCAGCAGCGCACTTCAAGCAAGCCATCTTTCACCGCCCGCCCACTGATACCGTAGTCGGTCAGTGCGGCGAACATCTCCGGAAAGATACTCACCAGCGCCACGCGCTTGGCCGCCATCAGAACTCCGGGTCCCAATCGACGGTAATTACGCCGGCTTCCAGATCCACCTCAGTAATGAATTCGCCAGGCAGGTATGGAATCAGGCGCTCGCGCCCATCTTCCCCACCGCGAACCACCATTACGTCGTTGGCTCCGGTCTCCATCAGCCGCACCACCTCGCCGAAGCGATGTTCGCGACCTTCAAACTGGCTCACCACCTGCAGCCCCTGCAACTGGTGCCAGTAGTACTCGCCTTCATCCAGCTGCGGCATTTCGCTGCGGACAACGGCGATATCTCTCTGGCAGAACTGGGCCGCGATGTCGCGGTCATCCACTCCCTTGATATGTACGATGAGGCCTTTGCCGTGGCGCTTGCCGCCATCGATATCGAGAGACTGCCACTGACCGGCTAACTTTGCGTCCTGCAGCCACCACTGGGAAAACTGCAGAATGTTTTCCATGGGCTCGGTAAAGGAGTGCACCTTCAACCAGCCACGGATCCCGTAAACCGCGGTAATACGCCCTACGGTGACTAAATCTTCGCTAACAACCGAATGTTCAGTCACGGAGCTACCCCAGCGTTCGGACAAAAGTTCAGACAATCAGGTAAAGAGGAATCAGGCAGATTCTTTCAGCAGCTTGCTGACGCGATCAGACAGCTGAGCGCCTTGACCTACCCAGAACTCAACGCGCTCGCGATCAACGCGCAGACGCTCTTCTTGACCGCGGGCAACCGGGTTGAAGAAGCCAACACGCTCAATGAAACGACCGTCGCGGGATTTGCGGCTGTCAGTCACAGTCAGGTGATAAAAAGGGCGCTTCTTCGCACCGCCACGAGCCAAACGAATGGTTACCATGTAGCTATCCTGTAGTTTCAACACTTGCCAGTCACACTGGGCGACCGGTACATCCCGCCTCACGGCGGTAATTCAGACCCCGCTACTGCAGGAATCTGCTTTTAAATCATCGGTTTAAAATCGATAGTCCAGCGGCCAAGGCCTGCTGGAAGGCGGCGTATTCTAATGTACGGAATCTGGTTTGTATAGCGGCGAATATCCCCGCCCGATACCAGCACATTCCATCCCACCGAGGCCGCCAGCCAAAGCCCGCCGTTACTTCTTGCGGAAGCCCGGCGGCAGGCCACCAGGCATACCGCCCAGCCCACCCATACCACCGGCACCACCGGCACCACCGCCCATACCAGGCAGGCCGCCGAGACCGCGCATCATTTTGCTCATGCCGCCACCCTTGAGCTTTTTCATCATTTTGCCCATCTGCTTGTGCTGCTTGAGCAGGCGATTCAGATCCTGGATCTGGGTGCCGGAACCCGCGGTAATACGGCGCTTGCGAGAACCACTGAGAATATCCGGGTTGCGGCGCTCTTCCGGGGTCATGGAACCGATCAGGGCGTCCATACGGCGGAACTCCTTGCCCATATCTGCCTGTTGCGCCGCCTGCGCCAGGCCGCCCATGCCGGGCATCTTGTCCATCAGGGCACCGAGGCCACCCATATTCTGCATCTGCTGCAGCTGGTCGCGCAGATCCTCCAGATCGAAACCCTTACCCTTCTGCACCTTCTTGACCAGCTTTTCGGCCTTGGCCTTGTCGATGGTCTGCTCGGCCTGCTCAATCAAGGAGAGGATATCGCCCATGCCGAGGATCCGGGAGGCGATACGATCCGGATGGAAGGTTTCCAGGGCATCGGTTTTTTCACCGACGCCAATGAATTTAATCGGCTTGCCGGTCACATGACGCACCGACAGCGCGGCACCACCGCGGGCATCACCGTCCGCCTTGGTCAGCACTACGCCGGTGAGCGGCAGAGCGTCATTAAAGGCGCTGGCGGTATTTACCGCGTCCTGACCGATCATGGCGTCAATCACGAACAGGGTTTCCGCCGGATTCAGCTCACTGTGGAGTTCGCGAATCTCATCCATCAGCTCATCATCAATATGCAGGCGACCCGCGGTATCGACGATCAACACATCGGCAAACTGTTTGCGCGCTGCCTCGACGGCGCCACGAGCGATATCCACCGGCTTCTGGTCCGGCTGCGACGGATGGAAAATTGCGCCCACCTCGCCCGCCAGGGTTTCCAGCTGTTTGATCGCCGCGGGCCGATAGACGTCCGCACTGACCACCATTACCTTTTTCTTTTCACGCTCCTGCAGGTATTTGGAGAGCTTGGCCACACTGGTGGTTTTACCGGCACCCTGCAGGCCCGCCATCAGGATCACCGCGGGCGGTTGCACCGCCAGGTTCAACGGCGTCGCCGCCTCGCCCATCACCTTGACCAGCTCATCCTGCACGATTTTGACGAACTGCTGCCCGGGGTTCAGCGCCTTGCTGACCTTCTGCCCCACTGCCGCAGTGCGCACCTGCTGGACAAAGTCCTTCACTACCGGCAGGGCCACATCCGCCTCCAGCAGCGCCTTGCGCACTTCGCGCAGGGTGTCGCGGATATTGTCATCCGTCAGACGAGCCTTACCCGTGACTTTCTTCAATGCAGACGACAAACGGTCGCTCAGGTTATCGAACATATCACCTTCTCAAATCGTAAATTCGGCCAGCTGCGGCGCCCCGGCAAAGTCCGGGGGCTCCAAAAACGCGGCAGTATAGCCCAGCCGGGCTTTCCAGCACAGGCGCGCTGTGACACACTGCCGGCCCGGATTAAACAGATAATGCACGACGGATCTATTTCCATGGCGACTCTGGCCCACTGGATGGCAATCGCTCTCTACATCGCCACTACAGTAGTAGCGGCCACAGCCTTGTCTCGCCAATCTCAAGCGGCGCGGCAGCCCCTGCTACTGGGCCTGTTTGCCTTTGCCGTCATTGCACACGGCATTTCCCTCAAATTCACCCTGCTGGCAGACAATGGCTTCCGCTTCGATCTGCTGGCAATGCTGTCGCTGATTACCTGGTCAGTCGCCCTGCTACTCCTATGCCTGTCTTTACGCCACAAGCTCACGCTGTTGATTCTCGCCATAGCGCCGCTGGCGGCGCTGGCCGAGCTGGGGGCAGTGCACGCCTGGGCAGGAGCTACCCCTCGCTCCCAGATTTCGCCGGGCATTGCCGCCCACGCCCTCTTCTCGATTTCTGCCTATGCACTGCTGACACTGGCAACCCTGCAGGCCATCTATCTCTACTGGCTCAACCAGCAGCTACATAACCACCGCCCCTCGGGCATCAGTCGCCTATTGCCACCCTTGCAGACCATGGAGAGCCTGCTGTTTGGGCTTGTCGCTTTCGGGCAACTGCTGCTGACCGCCTCCCTGGTCACCGGCGCCCTGTTTGTGGACGACCTGTTTGCGCAGCACCTGGTACACAAAACGGCACTGTCGATACTCGCGTGGATCCTGTACAGCATCTTGCTATGGGGACACTGGAAAAAGGGCTGGCGCGGCAACACCGCGGTTCGCTGGACCCTGTCGGCCTTTGCCATACTGATGCTGGCGTTTTTCGGCAGCAAACTGGCGCTGGAAGTATTTTTCCCGCAACGCTGAGGTCGCCCGACTTGCGACCTCTTGCGATCTGTTCCAATATCGCCCTACCCCAATAAAAAGAGTTCCCCCTTGAACGACCTGCCTCCCGGCCTACTCTTCGCTCTGATAGGCCTGCTGATAGTTATTTCTGCTTTCTTCTCCAGCTCCGAAACCAGCATGATGGCGCTGAATCGCTATCGCCTGCGCCACCAGGCCAAGACCGGCCACCGCGGCGCCAAGCGCGCGGTCGAGCTGCTGTCACGGCCGGACAAGCTGATCGGCGTTATCCTGATCGGTAACAACCTGGTCAATATTCTCGCGTCGGTCATCGCCGGTGCTGTATTTACCCGGCTCTACGGCGAAGCGGGCGTGTTTTATGCCACCGCCGCTCTGACTGTGGTCATTCTGATTTTCGCGGAAGTAACCCCGAAGACCATCGCCGCACTGCACCCGGAAAAAATCGCCTTTCCCGCCACCCTGGTGTTGCGACCATTGCTGTGGCTGCTCTCCCCCTTTGTATGGCTGGTGGGCAGCATCTCCAACTGGCTGGCACGCCTTGTGGGCGTTGAGGCGGGCAAAGAGTCCGAGGCTGAACACCTTGCCCCGGAAGAGCTGCGCTCGGTGGTGTTTGAATCCGGTGCCCTGCTCCCCACCAAGCACAAAGGCATGCTGCTGAATGTGCTGGACCTGGACCAGGCCACGGTGGAAGACATCATGATTCCGCGCAATGAAGTGATCGGCGTCGACCTGGACAATTCCGCGGAACAGATACTGCACCAACTGTCTGAAAGCAGCTTCACCCGCCTGCCGGTGTACCGCGGCGACATCAACCAGGTCGTCGGTATTCTGCACCTGCGGCGCGCGGCGCAGATACTCCGCGATGGCCCGGAAACCTTGACCGCAGAGACCCTCAAGTCACATTTGAACGAACCTTACTTCGTACCGGAAGCCACGCCACTCCCCACGCTGCTGATGAACTTCCAGCAGAAAAAGCGACGCATGGGATTGGTGGTCGACGAATACGGCGAGGTCATGGGCATCGTAACCCTGGAAGACCTGCTGGAAGAGATTGTGGGGGATTTCACCGCGAGCCCGGTACCCAGTGACGACGAGGAGATCATCGCCCAGGACGATGGCTGGTACCTGGTGGATGGCGGCACCTCCATTCGGGAAATCAACCGCACCCTGCATTGGGAGCTGCCCACTGACGGCCCCAAGACCTTCAACGGACTGATCATGGAACACCTTGAGAGTATCCCCGAAGGCAATATCAGCCTGTATATCCAGGACTACCTGATCGAGATTGTCGAAGTGTCCGACAAGATGATCACCAGCGCCCGGGTTAAAAAGGCCGGCAGCTAAACCTGGGCGACAGCTTGATCATCGCCCGTCCGCGGTCGCCTTCCTAACATTTTCCTAGCGCCGTCAGATCAGCTCCAACTGGCGGCGCACTGGCCCAAAGCTCTTGCGATGAATATCGCTTGCCCCCAGGCGCTCCAGCGCCTCCATATGCACCTTTGTGGGATAACCCTTGTGCCCTGCGAGGCCGTACCCAGGGTACTCCTTGTCCAGCGCGACCATTTCCCGATCCCGCGTGACCTTGGCCAGAATCGAGGCTGCGGCAATCGCAGCGACCCGATCATCCCCCTTGACCACCGTATCGCAGGCATAGTGCCAGTTGGGCTTGCGGTTGCCATCCACGAGGACGAATTCCGGCTGCACGGATAACTGTTCCACCGCCCGCTTCATGGCCAGCAGACTGGCGTGCAGAATGTTGAGCTGGTCGATCTCTTCTATGGTTGCGCGGGTAACAGCAAACGCCAGCGCCTTTTCCCGAATTTCATCAAACAATAATTCGCGCTTCTTCTCTGTCAGCTTTTTCGAATCGGCCAGGCCCGCCACCGGGTTTTCAGGGTCCAGTATCACGGCGGCCGCAACTACATCCCCCGCCAGAGGACCCCGGCCGACCTCATCCACACCGGCGAGCAAAGTACCAGAGTAAGGGCTGACGTAAGGAGGCAAAGTAGACTTGGTTTTCATTGAGAGACAGGCCGGATATTTATCGGAAGAGCGAACAGAAATCGCTCGAAAAATTAAGGGGAAATCAGGTTACAGATTGCGTCTGCGGCCTTTTCTGAAGCGTCGCGTCGCAATTCCTGGTGCAGCTCACTGAACTCCCTGCGCAATCGGTCCCCCAGAAGCGGGTCATCGAAGTAGTTCAATATCGCAGCACCCAATGCCTCGGGGGTAGCGTCATCCTGGAGTATTTCCGGCACCAGCTCTTTCTGGGCCAACAGATTCGGCAGGGAAACCCAAGGCGTGTGCAACATCCGCGAAAAGATCGCATATGACAGCGCGGCCATTTTGTAGGCCACCACCATCGGCTTGTTCATCAGCATGGTTTCAAGGGTGGCCGTGCCGGAGGCAATCAGTACCGCATCTGCTGCGGCCAGCGCCTGCTGCGAGTTGCCATCCAACAGGGTCAGGGGCAAATCCCCGATGCCCGGTAACTGCGACAACTGTTGCTCCAGCTGCGCTTTGCGCTCGGCACTGGCCGCCGGCAATACAAACTTCAGATTGCCGCGACGCTGGGAGCACCACAGCGCGGCCTGCAAAAACAGCGGGCCCAGCAAGCGCACTTCACCACCGCGACTGCCCGGAAGCAACGCCACGACTTCGTCGTCCGGAGAAAACCCCAGTGCCCGTTTGGCGGCGACCACATCCACATCCAGCGGTATTTCATCCGCCAGCGGGTGCCCTACAAAAGTCACCGGGACCTCGTGTTCCCGATAAAAATCTGCCTCAAATGGCAGCAGCGTGAGCATATGATCCACAGCGCGCGCGATCTTCTTGATTCGCCCCTGGCGCCAGGCCCACACGGAAGGGCTGACATAGTGCACCGTAGGGATACCCTCAGAGCGCAGGGATTCTTCGAGGCCGAGATTGAAATCCGGGGAATCAATGCCGATGAAAACATCGGGCGGATTGGCAATGAAATATTGCCGCAGGGAACGGCGAATCTTCAGCAGCTCCGGCAACCGCTTCAGCGGCTCCACCAGGCCCATCACCGAAAGGCGGTCCATTGGAAACAGCGACTCAGCGCCCAACGCCTGCATCCGCGGCCCGGCGATGCCGACTACCTCGACTTTATCGAAACGCTTCTGAAGAGCGGCAATGAGCCCGGCCCCCAGAATATCACCGGACGCTTCGCCGGCGAGCATGCCGACACGCAGCACTGATCCCTGCTTTGACACAGCGTTACCTCACTACCGGCAATTAGCGGACGATACCGCGCGCGGAGTTCTTGAGAGAGTCGATCCAGGGCTCAATGACGGCAGACTCCTGGCGCAACTGCGCGAGAGATTCCAGCGCCTCGTCTGTGGTCAGACCGCGACGGTATACAATTTTGTAGGCCTTGTTGATCAGCGCAATTTCTTCACGGGAAAATCCCCGGCGGCGCAACCCTTCGGCATTAATGGTTTTGGCCTCGGCCGGGTTGCCAGCAACCATGACATAAGCCGGCACATCCTTGCCAATGCCCGCGCCCATACCAGTAAAGGCGTGCTCACCAATGGTGCAGTGCTGGTGTACCAGGGTATATCCACTGAGAATGGCCCAGTCGCGCACATACACATGCCCCGCCAGGGCAACATTGTTTACGAGGATGGTGTGATTACCGATGACACTGTCGTGACCGATATGGGCGTAGGCCATCAGCAGATTGTCATTGCCAATGGTGGTTTCACCGCGATCCTGGACGGTTCCACGGTGGATGGTGACCCCTTCGCGAATCACATTGTTATCGCCAATCACCAGCGTTGTAGGCTCCCCCTGGTACTTTTTGTCGGGGGTATCCTGGCCAACAGAGGAAAACTGGTAGATGCGGTTGTTCTTGCCCAGCTTGGTGGGCCCACTGAGCACCACGTGGGATGCGATTTCACAGCCGTCGCCAATTTCCACGTCTGGGCCCACGATCGAATAGGGGCCAATTTGCACCCCTTCACCAATCGTTGCCGAGTCATCGACGATCGCGGTCGGGTGAATTCTGGTCTGCATTCTGTGGCTTTCTCCTCACCGGCTCGGGGTTTCGCTCCGCGGCCCTTGGCCCACTATAGGCGGGTACCGGCGTCGCTTTTGGCGCCGATACTCTAACCCCAACCGACGAACATAAAAAACAATTTGGTCACAATGAAGCCTGATCATTGTGACTCATTTCTGCCTGAGTGACGGATCAGATCTTTTTGACCGCGCAGAGAATATCGGCCGATGCCGCGAGCTCACCATCAACACTGGCTTTACCGGCAAACTTCCAGATACCGCGACGCTCGGATACCACCACAGACTCCAGCTGCAGTCGGTCACCCGGGACTACCTGACGCTTGAAGCGCACATTGTCGATACCGGCGAACAGGTAGAGATAGCCGTCTTCCGGCTTCTGCCCCAGGGTTTTAAAACCGAGGATGCCGGAAACCTGAGCCAGCGCCTCTACAATCATGACACCGGGGAAAATCGGCATCTCGGGAAAGTGGCCATTGAACACCTCTTCATTGATCGAGATATTCTTGTAACCCGTGATTGATTTCCCCTCTTCCAGTTCGACAACGCGATCAACCAGAAGAAAAGGATAGCGGTGCGGCAAGTATTGACGAATTTCTTGTACGTCCATCATGGCAAATTGTTCCCAGAAACCACTTCGGGGCGTCGTACGCCCCGAATTTAAACAGTAAAAAATTTTTGGCGCGCGCGCCCTTGCGGCAATCGCGCCCATCAGGGACAAGTTTTCCCCGAGAGTATCTATCCAGGGTTATCTATCCCCGGGTCACTCTTCGCCCTGCGCCTGCTCTAGCGCCTTTTCGAGCGCAGTAAGCCGGCGAGCCATCTGATCCAGCTGCCCGTAACGCACCGCATTCTTTCGCCAGGAGCGGCTTTCAGAGAAAGGTGTGCCACTGGAGTAAGAACCAGCCGCTTCGATAGATTTAGTAACCAACGTACGGGCAGTGACATGACTGCGATCGGCGATGGTTACGTGACCAACGATCCCCGCGCCGCCAGCAATGGTGCAGTGTTTACCGATGATTGCGCTGCCCGCTACCGCGGAGCAAGCTGCCATGGCTGTGTAGTCACCAATTTGCACATTGTGAGCGATTTGCACCATGTTGTCGATCTTCACCCCACGACCGATCTGGGTATTTCCCAGTGCGCCGCGATCGATACAACTGCATGCACCGATTTCCACTTCATCAGCGATTTCAACACCGCCGAGCTGGTGGATCTTGGTCCAGCGCCCCTGGCTGGGGGCGAAACCAAAGCCATCTGCGCCGATGATGGTGTTGCTGTGGATGATGCAGTCTGCGCCAATAAAACAACCGTGGTAGATAACCACCCCCGGAAACAGGCGTGTTCGCGCACCGATTTCACTACCGGCACCGACCACACAACCCGGACCGATAATCGCGTCCGCCGCAATTTTCGTATCCGCCTCGATTACGGCACCAGGACCAATATAGGCACTGGCATCGACGTCTGCCGTCGGATGAACCGAAGCCAGCGCGTCAATACCCGCAGAATATTGCGGTGCGTTATCGTAAATCGCCGTTGCAACGGCAAAGGCATGGTAGGGGTTGGATACGATCAGCGCGGTGACCGGGCAAGTCTCGGCCTGATCCTCGGTAACCAGTACCGCACAGGCGCGGGTATCTGCCAGGAAACGCCGGTAATTGGCACTGGCCAGGAAACTGATTTCACTGTCACTGGCGTCTTGCAGGGTATTCAGGCCAGACGGGATCTGGTCACCGCTGGCCCCATCCGCCAGGCGCAACTGCGCGCCCAGCGTTTCAGCCAACTGCGCCAGTGTTGGCTGTTTGCTCTTTGTCATGAATTCTAATCGCGGGAACTTGCCGTAAAATTACTTCGCCGCGTTCAGGCGCTTGACCACTTCTTCGGTCAGGTTGGCACCGGTACCGGCGTAAACTGCCGCATTGGCATCCAGTACCAGGTCCAGTTTCTTCTCTTTGATCACTGCTTCCAGGGCCGCCTTGGCTTTCGGCAACAGGTCTTTCTGGATTTCCTGAACGGCCTGGCCTTCCATTGCGCGCAGCTTTTTCACCGCGGTCTCGAAGTCAGAGCGCTTGAAATTCATTTTGCGCTGCTGCTCTGCTTTCTGCTCGTCAGACCAGGTAACGCCATTTTTTTGCGCGTCTTCCGCCATTTTCTGTACTTCCGCGCGAATACCTTCCGCGCTGTTTTGCAGCTGCGAGTACTCGGAGCTGGTTTTCAGCGCATTGATTTTTGAGGTCGCTTTCTCTGTGCTCATGATTGCAGCCTGGATGTTGACCACAGCCACCTTGGTTTGCGCCACAGCTGCGCCAGTAAACAGAAGGCCTGCCAGCAGGATTGCGCTTGTTTTAACAAGTTTGAACACGTTAATTCTCCGTATCTCTGTAAGTTGCGGCACTCCTCTGAGTGCCCGTTATTATTGAATCGTTATTGAATCGTTGTACTGCCCACCTGGTGACTGCCGAAGCATTGGATCACCACGGGTGACGCTGCACGAGTTAGAAGCTGTTACCCAATGAGAACTGGAACACTTCCACATCGTCGTCCTCGTTTTGCTCCAGCGCCTTGGACAAACTGAAGGTCAGCGGACCAAAGCCGGTAATCCAGGTCAGGCCGATACCGGCGGACACATTGATGTACCGGGCGTCAATATCGTAACAGTTGAGCTGAGATACGCCACAGCTAGTGCTGAAAACATTACCCGCATCCACAAAAAACGCAGACTGCATGGAGCGCTGATCTTTCACGAACGGAATCGGGAAAATCACCTCGGCACTACCTTCTACGAGGATATTGCCACCAAATGGCTGTGGTCTACGACCCGTTGACTGGGTAACCAGTTCACCGGTATCCGGATCCAGTACGTAACAGGCCTTGGAGTAAACCCCGTCTTCAACCGCACAGCTCACCAGGCTGTAGGTCTCCGCCGGCGTTGAGCGCGGACCAAGGGTATTGCGCTCAAAGCCGCGCACAGAGCCGAAACCACCGCCGTAGAAGTTTTCAAAGAACGGCATCTGCTCGGTATCGCCGTAACCATCCGCGTAGCCCAGGCGAGTGCGCAGACGCAGGGTCAGGTCTTTGGTCAGCGGGCGGAAGTACTGCGCGGTATAAATGAATTTGGAGTACTCGAGATCCCCTCCCGGCAGCGCGATTTCCAGAGAGGCGCGCTGAGACGCGCCTCGGGTCGCAAGAATACCGCGGTTCAAGGTGGAGCGCGCGTAGGAGGTCGTCAGAGACCAGGTATCAAACTCATCGCCATACAGATCCACAAATCCGTTCAGATTCGTATTCAGCAGCGAAGTATCCACCGGCATACTCAGGTCGAGGTTGACGTCGGTATCCACCGCTTCCGCCAACTCTTCTGAAATAGCCGCCAGGTCATCCTGAGAAACCTGTCCGGTGACACCAGCATCCGGACGCGGGCTGGCAATAATTTCCTGTACAGAATTGCTGTGTGTACTCAGTTCCAGGTGGTTAAAACCGATATTCAGGCCAACACGGGAGATTTCAGAGATCGGATAACCGAAGCTCAGGCCCGCACCGTAGGTGGTGGTGTTATAGCTGGACAGGTTGATCTCGGAGTAATCCCGCTCCTGATAAAACACGTTGAAACCGCGGCTTACACCATCCG
Organism: Microbulbifer sp. CAU 1566; assembly: GCF_023156515.1. Lineage (NCBI taxonomy): Bacteria > Pseudomonadati > Pseudomonadota > Gammaproteobacteria > Cellvibrionales > Microbulbiferaceae > Microbulbifer > Microbulbifer sp. CAU 1566. The sequence goes on from NZ_JALNMG010000001.1 coordinate 35,201, forward strand.
GTGTGAAATAAGGGTCGGTGTAGGAGAAGTTCACCACCGACTGGTATCGGGAAGTGTTGACCGCAAAGCCGACGGATTTGCCGGTACCCAGCCAGTTGTTCTCCTGCACATTGGCACCCAGCACCAGGCCGCTACCCTGAGCGTAACCCACGGTGCCGCCGATGGTGCCGGACGGCTGCTCTTCTACGGTGTATTCAACATCGATCTGGTCGGAAGTACCCGGTACTTCGGTGGTTTCCACCTGCACTTCTTTAAAGTAACCGAGGCGCTCCAGTCGCACCTTGGACTGCTCGATACGCGCGGAGGAAGCAGACGCGGATTCCATTTGACGCATTTCCCGGCGCAACACGTCATCCGATGTGCGGGTATTGCCGCGGAAATTAATCCGACGCACGTAAGCGCGCTTACCCGGGTCGATGAAGAAGGTCACCTTAACCGTTTTATCTTCTTCATTAGCCTCCGGCATACCGTTCACTTCCGCGAAGGTATAGCCCTCATTACCCAGTCGCTTGGTAATGTAATCGGAGGTAGTGGTCATCAAAACCTGAGAGAAGGTCTGCCCCTTGCGCACCAGCAGCAGGCGACGAATTTCTTCCTCAGTCACCACAGGGTCGCCGGCCAGCTCCACATCCGACACGGTGTAAACGTCACCTTCTGTGATATTGATGGTGATGAATACACTCTGTTTGTCCGGGCTCAGGGACACCTGGGTGGAGTCGATTTTGAACTCGAGGTAACCGCGGTCGAGGTAATAGGATTCCAGGCGCTCGAGGTCGCCGGTGAGCTTTTCCCGTGAGTATTTGTCGTCGCTGTTCAGCCAGGACAGCCAGCCGGTGGTCTGGAGTTCAAAAATTTCCCCCAGCTCCTCATCGGAAAAGGCGCTGTTGCCGACCACATTAATGTGCTTGATCGCGGCCACTGAGCCTTCATCCACCACGACCTTCAACTCGACCTGGTTGCGCGGCAGCTCTTTGACTTCGGTTTTCACACTGGCGCCGTAGCGGCCCTGAGCAACATATTGACGCTGCAGTTCCTGCGCCAAACCTTCCAGGGTGGCGCGCTTGAAAATCTGGCCTTCGGCAAGCCCGTTGTCGTTCATGCCCTTAAGCAGATCTTCGGTCTTGATCGCCTTGTTACCGGTAATTTCGATCTTGGAGATCGCCGGACGCTCGCGCACCGTGATGACGAGCACGCCACTCTCACGGCCGATCTGGATGTCCTGAAAGTAACCGGTGCGGAACAGGGCACGCGTGGCACTCTGAATTTCCACACTTTCAATCTGATCGCCAACCCGCACTGGCAAAGCGGCAAAAACAGTACCCGCCGAAACCCGCTGCAGGCCTTCCACGCGAATATCGTTGACTACAAACGACTGGGCATAGGCAGCAATCGGCAGTGCCAAACCAAGCGAAGCCGCTTTCAGGAAATCTTTCATCTACTAGTTCCGAGTTTTTATTCGCAATTCCAGCCGGGCCAAAGGGCCCGTTCAACCATCAATAGGCTTCAGGACTCACCACCAGTGGAGCCCCGAAGACACAATATTTCGAGTTAGAGGCGCAATATGTCGTTGTACAGCGCCAGCGCCATGATCCCCAGTACCATGGCCATACCAACCTGCAGGCCAATCATCTGTATCTTCTCAGACACAGGGGATCCCTTTATGGCCTCAATACCGTAGTAGAGGAGGTGCCCGCCGTCGAGAACCGGGATTGGCAGCAGGTTCAATACGCCAAGGCTGATACTCAGTAGCGCCAGCAGTGATAAAAATGACTGCCAGCCAGCATCCGCCGAAGTGCCGGCCACTTTAGCAATGGTAATTGGGCCACTCAAGTTACGGGTGGAGAGCTGTCCGAAAAGCAGCTTCTTCAGGCTTTGCAGTGTAAATACCGTCTTGCTCCAGGTTTCCTCCAGTCCTTTACTGAAGGCACCCAGCACACCGTAGTGATATCGGCGCACGCGATCTTCCGGCCAGGCGGCACCCACCGGCAGCACACCGATACGGCCTATTTCATCGCCATTTTCGAGTGTCACGGCTTCCGGGGTAACACTGACATCCAACTCGGTGCCATCGCGCAGCACCGAGACCCTGACCGCTTGCTCAGCACGCGCCTTGATATAAGTGGTCCAGGCATCCCAGCTGTCAAACTCGCGACCATCACTGGCGATAATTTCATCACCCGCCTGCAAACCGCCCTGCTCTGCCGGACTTTCGGGCACCACCTGGCTCAGTTTCATACTGACTGAGGGCACCCACAACTTGACGCCGATTTCCTGCAGAGGATCGGGCACTTCCTGCCCGGCCAGCCAGCGGTCAATATCCGCATACATGTGGTATTCAAGGGAGGAATCCGGGTAGCGCACGGAAAACTTGATATGCCCGCTATCACCCAGTCGGTTGGCAAGCTGCCAGTTCAGCGCCTGCCAGGTGGGCGTTGGCTGATCGTCGATGGCAAGAATTTCCTGACCAGACTCCAGCCCGGCATAGGCGGCCAGGCTACCGGCCTCCACCTCATCCACCACCGGCACAGGGCCGGAAGTCCCGCCCATAAACACGCCCCAGAAGAGCACTATGGCGAGCAGAAAATTGGCAAATGGACCCGCCGCGGCAATCGCCATACGCGCCCAGACATTTTTGCGGTTGAACGTCTGATCCAGCTCATCGGGCGCGACACTCCCTTCGCGCTCGTCCAGAAATTTGACATAGCCACCAAGGGGAATCGCGGAGATGGTAAATTCCGTGCCGTGACGATCGTAGCGGGAAAACAGCCGACGGCCGAAGCCCACGGAGAATCTCAGCACCTTGACGCCACACCAGCGCGCCACGATAAAGTGGCCGAACTCGTGAAAGCTCACCAGGACACCGAGGGCCACCAGGGCCCAGACTGCTGTCTGTAAGATATCTAACATGGGCGTTACATTGATCTCGTTTGAGGGCGCTGCTCGTCCAGATGCAGGCCGTACAGCTCATTCAGTACTTCCATCGCCCGCTCACGAGCATTCCGATCAGCCTGTTCGACTGCTTCCAGGTCTGTCAGTTCAACCACCTCGGTAGTTTTCATGACCTTTTCTATCGAGCGGGCAATACCAGTGAAGGGGATGGCCTCCGCAAGGAATGCATCCACGGCGACCTCATTCGCCGCATTCAGGGTAGTGGGCGCACTGCCACCCGCCTCCATGGCTTCTCGAGCCAGTCGCAGACAGGGAAAGCGCGCCTCATCCGGTGCCTCAAAATCCAGCCGGCCCTGAGTAATCAGGTCCAGCGCGGCGACACCACTGTCGATACGCTCGGGGAATGCCAGTGCATGGGCGATGGGCGTGCGCATATCCGGGTTACCCATCTGTGCCAGCAGCGACCCATCCCGATACTGCACCATGGAGTGCACGATGCTCTGCGGGTGTACCACGATCTGGATATCCCCAGGCGCCGCATGGAACAGATAGCAGGCCTCAATAAATTCCAGCCCCTTATTCATCATGGTGGCGGAATCCACGGAAATTTTGCGCCCCATGGACCAGTTGGGGTGATTACACGCCTGTTCCGGCGTGACGCTATCCAGGGCTTCTGGCGCGGTGGCTCTAAAGGGACCACCGGAGCCCGTGAGCAGAATCCGCTCAACCCCAGCATCGCTGAGGCTGTCACAGGGATACGGCAGACACTGAAAAATGGCATTGTGCTCGCTATCAATGGGCAGCAGCTGCGCATCGCTCTGGTTCAGCGCTGCCATGAACAGGGGCCCAGCCATCACCAGCGATTCCTTGTTCGCCAGCAGCACTTTCTTCCCCGCCTGCACCGCCGCAAGAGTCGGTTTCAAACCCGCCGCCCCCACAATGGCAGCCATGACCACGGCAACCCGTTCGTCTGCGGCAACCTGGCACAGGGCGTCCACCCCCCAGAGCACTTCGGTATCGCCCTGTTCTCCCCGCAACAGCGCCTGCAACTGCAGCGCCTTCTCCCGATCGAGTACCACCGCATATTTCGGGGCAAAGCGGCGACATTGCTGTGCCAGCTCTTCGATTCTGTCCCGGGCGGTAAGCGCAAACACCGAGTATTTTTGCGGATGGCGGGCCAACACATCGAGCGTGCTGACACCAATGGAGCCGGTGGACCCGAGCACACAAACCGGTTGTATTGCAGTGGAGTCAGGGGTCGTGGATTGCATTGAAACGGTTTACCTCAACGGCTGTACAGTGCACAGGCATTCGCCGGTGCAAAGGCCGAAATTTCAGCAGCTCGCCGCACAAACGTCAGCGGGGCGAGTGGAAGAATCTTACAAATATTTGGGTAGCTCACTGGCCAGTGCCGCCATGGTAAAGACCGGCAGTGCCGCGGTGAGACTATCGAGGCGATCGAGAATACCGCCGTGCCCCGGCAGGATCCGACTGCTGTCTTTAATGCCCCGGTGGCGCTTGAACATACTCTCCACCAGGTCGCCAATGACCGAAGCCAGTGCCGTAACCAGCACCCCGAACGTAAACAGCACAGTATTTTTTGTCGGCAGATCAAATGCGATCGATACTCCCAATGCCAGGATCAGACAGGCGGCCAGACCGCCGAAAAAGCCCTCCCAGGACTTTCCGGGACTCACTTCCCGCGCCAGCTTGTGCTTGCCGAATTTGCGCCCAACAAAATAGGCGCCCACATCGGCGGCCACCACAACCGCAACAACAAACAAAACCAGCCAGGCACCGTGCTCCAGGCCCTGCAAAATAACCACAGACAGCCAGGCAGGCACCAGCACCACCAGGCCGATAACGCCCCGCGCCCAGCGGTTACCCCACAGCATGGCACTGGCCGGGTAGCCCTGCACCCACAGGAAGGCCAGCGCCCACCAACCACAGGCCACGGCCAGAATCTGGCGTGCCCGGCCGGTATCAGGACTGGAAAAATCGAATTGGAATACGTAGTCAGCGGTCGCAACCAGAGCCGCACCCAGCGCTGCCAGAAAGACGAAGCGCAAAGCTCTGTTCAGATTGGAAAGGTTGGCCCACTCCCAGCCACCCAGCAGGATGACTGCAGCAATCACAATCGCGAACCACTGCATGGGCACGAAAAAAAGCAGCCCCAGAAAAAGAGCAACCAACACCAGCGCGGTAATTATTCTTTGTTTTAGCACCGTTCAACCCTTGATCAGTTTTATTTCGGTGGCCGGTTCAGCGCGCCCTCAGGCCTGCGCTTCCAGCCCGTCTTCGTTGCGCCCGCCATAACGGCGATCACGATACCGGTAAGCCGCAAGTGCGGCATCCAGCTCGCTGACCGTAAAATCCGGCCACAAGGTATCTGTAAAGTAAAATTCGCTATAAGCCGCTTGCCAGAGGATGAAATTGCTAATCCGCTGCTCCCCACTGGAGCGGATCAACAGATCCACCGGCGGCAAATCTGCCAGCTGTACATGTTCTGACAAGGCGGTATCGTCGATGGACTCCACCGTACGCAGACCGTCAACCACTTGCTGCGCCAGCGTCCTGGCCGCCTGGGCAATATCCCACTGGCCGCCGTAATCCGCTGCAATCACCAGGGTGCCATTGTCGCCATCCCGGGTGAGCGTTTCCGCTTCAGTGATCGCCCGTTGCAAACGGGGCGAAAAGCGATCCCGGCGCCCAATCACCCGCAAGCGGATTCCCTGCTCCTGCATGCGGCGCGCCTCGCGCCGCAGGTAGGAGTGGAACAGCGTCATCAGCAACTCCACCTCTTTCGGTGGGCGCTGCCAATTCTCACTGGAGAAGGCAAACAGGGTAAGCGCCTCGACATGGCGCTCTTTGCAGGCCTCGATCAGATCCCGGATCCGCTCGACGCCCGCCTTGTGGCCGGCGGAGGGCGACAAGCCCCGGCGCGCCGCCCAGCGTCCATTGCCATCCATGATGATGGCTACGTGGCGCGGTCCCGCCTGCTCGTGTGCATCCACACCAGTACCGCCTACAGACATCAGATTTCCATCAGGTCCTTTTCTTTTGCCGCCAGTGCTTTTTCCACCTCGGCAACGTACTTGTCTGTCAGCTTCTGGATCTCGTCTCCGGCGCGACGCTCGTCGTCTTCGGAGATTTCCTTTTCTTTCACCAGCGCTTTGACTTCGGCCAGTGCGTCACGGCGATTGTTGCGGATGGAAACCCGCGCACTTTCCGCTTCACTTTTGGCCTGGCGAGTGAAGTTCTTACGGGTCTCTTCCGTCAGCATTGGCATCGGGATACGGATGACCGCACCGGCAGTGCTCGGATTGAGGCCCAGGTCGGACTTCATGATCGCCTTTTCAATATCCGGTACCAGCGGCTTTTCCCAGGGGGTTACCGCCAGGGTGCGCGCGTCTTCCACGGTAATATTGGCCACCTGCGACAGGGGCACATCGCTACCGTAGTAGGACACCTGGATTCCGTCGAGAATGCTCGGGTGCGCACGGCCGGTGCGGATCTTGTTGAAATTGCTACCCAGGGCATCCAGGGCTTTTTTCATGCGCCCTTCGGCGTCTTTCTTGATATCGTCAATCACTGATTCACATCCTCTTCAATAAGTGTGCCCTCTTCGCCGCCGACAACGATATTCAGCAGCGCGCCAGTTTTATCCATCCGGAAAACCCGCACAGGCATGTTGTGCTCGCGACAGAGGCAGATTGCGGTTAAATCCATAACACCGAGCTTTTTGTCGAGTACCGCGTCGTAGGTGAGGCGGTCATAACGGGTGGCGTCGGGCACCAGTACCGGGTCGGCCGAATAAACGCCATCCACTTTGGTGGCCTTGAGCACCATCTCCGCCTCGATCTCGATTCCGCGCAGACAGGCTGCAGAGTCGGTCGTAAAGAACGGATTACCGGTACCCGCGGCAAAAATCAGTACTTCACCACGCTCCAGATAACGGATGGCTGCGCGTCGATCGTAGTGGTCGACAATACCGCTCATCTGGATGGCTGACATGACCCGGGAGGAAATATTCGAACGCTCCAGGGCATCGCGCAGCGCCAGTGCATTCATGACTGTCGCCAGCATCCCCATGTGGTCTCCGGTTACCCGGTCGAGACCAGCCGCATTCAGGGCCGCGCCACGGAACAGGTTGCCACCGCCGACCACCAGGCCGACCTGCACCCCGATACCTACCAGCTGACCAATTTCCAGTGCCATCTTGTCCAGCACTTTGGGGCTGATTCCAAACCCCTGCTCGCCCATCAGCTCCTCTCCGCTGAGCTTTAACAGGATTCGCTTGTACTTGCGGTCTTTAATACCTGGCATCCCTTGTTCCTCAACTGTCACGGGCTAAATTCTTGGTTGAGACGCAACCGGCGTTCCGGTTCGCGCCCGCCGAACATTACAACAAATTCGACGCATTACCTATGGCTTTGCCGATGGTTTCCCACCGCGCTCGCCGATCTGGCCTGGCTACTAACTCTATATTCAGCTGCCTGCGCAGCCCAGCTGTTCAAATTTTGAACGAAAATTCCTGTTGGCCAGATACCACAGCGGGGCGCCCCGGCGGTATTCTAACGAACACACCGGGAGCACCCCGCTGGCGCCAGCAACCAAGAGGTTGCCGGCGATTTCAGACATCAAGAGCTGGCTTTAACCTGAGCGGCAACTTCCGCTGCGAAGTCCACCTCTTCCTTCTCGATACCTTCACCCACTTCAAAACGCACGAAGCTCACAACTTCGCCACCAGCGTCTTTTACCAGTTTGGCAACGGTAACTTCCGGGTTCTTGACGAAAGGCTGTTCCACCAGGCTGTTTTCCTTGAGGAACTTCTTGATACGGCCGCCCATCATCTTCTCGACGATTTCGGCAGGCTTGCCTTCCATATCCGGCTGGGCCTTGATGATTTCCTTCTCTTTTTCCAGCACTTCCTCGGACATATCTTCCGGCTTCACAACCTGCGGGTTTACCGCGGTTACGTGCATGGCCACATCGCGCGCGGTTTCAACGTCACCGGCACTCAGGGTTACGATAGCCGCCAGACGGTTGGTGGAGTGCACATAGGCACCCACAACCGGCGCTTCAACCAGCTGAATACGACGAACGCCGATGTTCTCACCGATTTTCTGTACCAGCGCTTCACGGGCCTCTTCCAGCTCACCTTCCATCAGTGCAGCAACATTTACCTGACGCTCAGCAAATGCCTTGTCCACAACCTTGGCAACGAACGCCTTGAAGTTGTCGTCGCGAGCAACGAAGTCAGTTTCGGAGTTCACTTCTACCAGAACACCGTAGCTGCCGTCTTCGGCAACTTTTGCGGCTACAACGCCATCAGCGGCGGTACGGCCAGCTTTCTTGGCCGCTTTCAGGCCGGATGCCTTGCGCAGGTCTTCAATCGCTTTTTCGATGTCGCCATCCGCTTCAGTCAGTGCTTTTTTGCACTCCAGCATCGGCAGGCCAGTGCGCTCGCGCAGTTCTTTTACCATTGACGGGGTAATCGCCATGATTCAATCCTCGGGTTCAGATTCAAATTCTTTGATGGATTTGAAAAAAAGGGGCCGGATAAGTGGCCCCTTTTCCCTGCAGCGTAACGTAAAAATGTTACACCGCCAGTCGTTCGCGACTTATTCCGCAGCTGCGGCTTGGTCGTCACCAGCTTCTACGTACTCGTTCTGAGCAGTGCTGGCACCAGCGTCTGCAGCACCCGCCAGGATAGCGTCGGCAGCAACAGTGGTGTACAGCTTGATGGCGCGAATGGCGTCATCGTTGCCAGGAATTACGTAGTCAACACCTTCCGGGCTGCTGTTGGTATCAACGATACCGATCACCGGGATACCCAGCTTGTTGGCTTCCTGGATGGCGATACGCTCGTGCTCAACGTCGATCACGAACAGTGCGTCCGGCAGGCCGCCCATGTCCTTGATACCGCCGATGGAGCGCTCGAGCTTCTCCATGGTGCGAGTGCGCATCAGGGCTTCTTTCTTGGTCAGCTTCTCGAAGGTACCGTCCTGAGACTGGGTTTCGAGGTCGCGGAAACGCTTGATGGAAGCACGGATGGTTTTGTAGTTGGTGAGCATGCCACCCAACCAGCGGTTGCTGACGTAGGGCTGACCTGAGCGCTCGGCTTGCTCTTTGATGGACTTCTGCGCAGCGCGCTTGGTGCCAACAAACAGAACTTTCTTCTTCTGAGCAGCCATACCCCGGATAACTTGCAGGGCTTCATTGAACGCTGGAACAGTGTGCTCCAGGTTGATGATGTGAATCTTGTTGCGGGCACCAAAGATGAATTGACCCATCTTCGGGTTCCAGTAGCGGGTCTGGTGGCCAAAGTGCACACCAGCCTGCAGCATATCGCGCATGCTTACTTGCGGCATAAAAAACCTCAATATCAGACGGAAGCGTCGGGCTTAACGACTGCCGATCACTTCCCGGGTTACATCCTCCATACACCCCATTCACCAATCCCTATCACCACTGCATTACAGTGCTGACAAAGACACCCAGGCGAATGTGCCGGTATATGTGCGGCGTTTGTTCAGGACAGGAAAACCTTGCCCCGATGTTTAGTTTCACTCCGGGCACCGCCCAAAGCGGCGCGCTTTATACCACATATGCCACGGAGCTGGAAGCGCAAAAGCTGCCACCGCCGGCTTTACTCTCCGCCGCAAGCCCCGTTTTTCAATGACCATGATAGAGACAGCTTAATGCCGCCGCCCGGCAATTCCGCTACAATATCGCGCCGCACCAGACTCTCACCATATTCTCAGCCCGCAAACCGGCCCTGTGAGAGCGGCGCCCCAAGACTGACCACGCAGTAACGTTCATCACTAATCTGGGAAGATTCATGACCAACGCCGTAAAAACACCGGAACAAATCGCCAAAATGCGCACCGCTGGCCGCCTGGCCGCCGAGGTGCTGGAAATGATTGGTGAATATGTAGTCCCCGGCGTCACCACGGAAGAACTGGATCGCCGCTGCCACGACTATATAGTCAACGTACAGCAGGCCATTCCTGCCTGCCTGGGATATCGCGGTTTCCCCAAGTCCATCTGCACCTCGGTGAATGAGGTTATCTGTCACGGCATCCCGTCGGAGTCCAAAGTGTTGAAGAAAGGCGACATCATCAATATCGATGTCACCGTGATCAAAGATGGTTGGTACGGCGACACCTCCAAGATGTATTTCGTCGGCAAGCCCGCGACCCACGCAGAACGCCTGGTCAAGATCACACAGGAATGCCTGTACAAAGCCATCGACATTGTCCGCCCGGGCACTACCCTCGGCGATATCGGCCATGTGATTCAGCAGCACGCCGAGAGCAACTACTACAGCGTGGTGAAGGACTTCTGCGGTCACGGCATCGGCGACGTCTTCCACGAAGACCCGCAGATACTGCACTACGGCAAGCCGGGCACCGGACAGGTGCTGGAAGAAGGCATGACCTTTACCATTGAACCCATGATCAACGCCGGCAAACCCGGCAGTCGCGTACTGCGCGACGGCTGGACCGCGGTCACCGTCGACCGCCGCCTGTCCGCGCAATGGGAACACACCATGGTCGTAACCGGCACCGGTGTAGAAATTCTGACCGCGCGCAAGGAAGAGTCCTTTTAACTGACGGGCGCCTCCCCAGGCGCTCACACCGTCATCTCCGCGTGAATGTGGCCAATAGCGGCCAGGGAAGGAACAACCGGCCCGGGAGCAGAGCGACCTCGCCTGCTCACCGCGCCGAACCCGGAATCGATACCGATGAATGCCAAGCAGCTGGCCCAGATCCCGCACTTTGAAAAACCGCTGTTTTTCTTTGACCAGTCGCGCTTCCGCCGCGATTTGGCGGAGGGCACCAGGCCCACACTGGAAATTTTCAAGGACGCTGCCGGCGCCGCCAACACCCATATGGCGCGGCGTTTCCGCGAAGGCGAGGATGTGCGCACCCTGGTCTACGAGCGCGCCCTGTTTGTGGACTGCCTGCTGCACTACGCCTGGCACCAGTTCCAGTGGTCCCAGAACATCAGCCTGCTGGCGGTGGGCGGCTACGGCCGCGGCGAACTGCACCCCAAATCCGATATCGACCTGCTGATCCTCACCGAAGACAAGCCGGACGAGGCCACCGTCGACAATATCGAACGCCTGGTCGCCTTTCTGTGGGACCTGAAACTGGATATCGGCCACTCGGTCCGCACCATCGACCACTGCGTGGAGATGGCGGCCCAGGACATCACCGTCGCCACCAACCTGCTGGAATGTCGCACCGTGGTTGGCAACCCCAGCCTGTGCGAAACCCTGACCGAGCGCATGACACCGGAAAACGTCTGGCCCGCCGACAAGTTTTTCAGCGCCAAGTACGACGAGCAACAGGAGCGTCACCGCAAACAGCGCGGTGCGGAGTACAACCTCGAGCCCAATATCAAAAATGCTCCCGGCGGCCTGCGCGACATCCAGACCATCAACTGGGTCGCCAAGCGTTACTTCCAGGTACGCACCCTGAAACAACTGCAGGGCAAGGGATTCTTCACCGAGGAAGAATTCGCCATTCTGCAGTCCGGCGAGGATTTCCTGTGGCGGGTACGCTACGGCCTGCACCTGCTGGCCGGGCGACCGGAAGAGCGGCTGCTGTTCGACTACCAACGCGAACTGGCACGGGAGTTCGGCTACAAGGACAACGACACCCACCTCGCTGTCGAACAGTTCATGCACACCTATTACCGCATCGTTATGGCCCTGCGGGAGCTGAACGATGTACTGCTGCAATTCCTCGATGAGGTCATTTTGCAGCGCGGTAAACACCTGCCGGTCACCCCCATTAACGAGCGCTTCCAGCTGCGCGGCAATACCATCGAAGCCGCGGTCACCCGCACCTTTATCGAGTACCCGCCAGCGCTGCTGGAAATATTTGTGCTGATGGCCAACAACCCGGAAATTCACGGGGTGCGGGCCTCCACCATCCGCCTGATCCGCGAACACCGTCACCTGATCGACGACCAGTTCCGTGCAGATCCGACCAATGCGCGACTGTTCATGCAACTGCTGCGCAGCCCCCGCGGCCTGTCCACGCAGCTGACCCGCATGACCCGCTACGGCATCCTCGGGCGCTACCTGCCGGAATTTGGCCGGGTTACCGGGCAGATGCAGCACGACCTCTTCCACATCTATACCGTGGACGCGCACACCCTGCAGGTGGTGAGCAACATGCGCAGCTTCCGCGGCGACGACGCCTGGGACAAATTCCCGCTGGCCGCGGAAATTCTCTCGCGCATGCGCAAGCCGGAGCTGCTGTATATCGCCGGCCTGTATCACGATATTGCCAAGGGGCGCGGCGGCGATCACTCCAAACTGGGCGTCATCGACGCGGACGCCTTCTGTCGCCGACACGGCCTTTCGGCCCGCGACCGCCGCCTGGTGTGCTGGCTGGTGGAAAAACACTTGCTGATGAGTGCGGTATCCCAGAAGCAGGACATTACCGACCCGGAAGTAGTGCACGCCTTTGCCGCCGAAGTGGGCGACCGCGAACACCTGGATTACCTCTACGCGCTGACCGTGGCCGACATCAACGCCACCAACCCGGACCTGTGGAACAGCTGGCGTGCCAGCCTGATGCGCCAGCTCTACCAGTACACCCAGCGCGCCCTGCGCCGCGGCCTGGAAAACCCCATCGACCGCGATGAAATCTACGAGGAAACCCAGGCACAGGCCCGCAATATGCTGCGCGCCATGGGCTTGCCCAGCCTGGCGGTGGAAGATATCTGGTCGGAGATGGGCGAGGACTATTTCGTACGCGAGAGCGCCGACAATATCACCTGGCACACGGCCGCCATTTACCAGCTGCAGAAAGACCCGAACCGGGACGCCGACAGCGACACCCTGGTACTGACCCGCAACTCGGGTCCCGGTGAACACGACGGCGCCACCGAGGTATTCGTCTACACCCCGGACAGACCCAACGTCTTCGCCGCGGTTGTCACCGGCCTGGATATGCTGAACCTGAACATCCACGATGCGCGCCTCTACAGCTCCGCCGGCGGTTACACCCTGGACACCTTCTATGTGCTGGATGAATCCGGGCAGCCACTGCTGGACGAACCGCATCGTTTAGAGCAGATTCGCAATACCCTGCAGCAAGAACTGAAACTGGTGGAGGACTACTCCAAGGTCATCAAGCGCCGCACTCCGCGCCGCCTGAAAATGTTCCACCTGCCGAGCCAGGCTCATATTTCCACCGAGCCGGAAGATACCTACAGCACTCTGGAAATCACCAGTGCCGACAGGCCCGGCCTGCTGGCGCGGATCGCGCGGATTTTCATTACCCACGACCTGCGACTGCACAACGCCAAGATTTCCACGCTGGGGGAGCGCGTCGAGGATATTTTCCATATCACCGATGCCGACGATCAGCCGCTCACTGATATGCAACTGATCGAAACCCTCGAGCAGGCCATCTGCCAGGAGCTGGATGCCCATCAGGCCACACTGCCGCCGCAGCCCTGACGCAAGTCAGCCACTGCGTGAAGACACGATCAAAAACAGAAAAACGGACAAGCAGAAACTCGACCATGAACCCGAATTTGCAGCAGTTGCAGCCCTACCCTTTTGCCAAGCTGGCACAACTGAAAGCGGGCATTGAAGAGCCGGCGGATCTTGCCCATATCGCCCTGTCCATCGGTGAGCCCAAACATGCGCCCCCCGCTTTTGTACGCGACGAGCTGATCGACAACCTGGACAAACTTTCTGCCTATCCCCTGACCAAGGGGCTGGATGCACTGCGGGAAACCATCGCCAACTGGTTGTGCCATCGCTTCAAACTCGACAGCCTGAGTGCAGACACTCAGGTCATTCCGGTGAACGGCACCCGTGAAGCACTGTTCGCGTTTGCCCAGGCAGTGGTATCCCCCGGCTCAAAGGTGTTGATGCCGAACCCCTTCTACCAGATCTACGAGGGCGCCGCGTTTCTCGCCGGTGCCACACCGCACTTCATCAACTGCAGCGCGGATACCCAGTTCAAGCCGGACTTTGCGGCAGTGCCCGCGTCGGTCTGGGAGCAGTGTGACCTGCTCTACCTGTGCACGCCGGGCAATCCTACCGGTGCACTGCTCAGCACCGATGACCTCAAGCAACTGATCGCGCTTGCCGACCAGTACGACTTCACCATTGCCTCGGACGAATGTTATTCCGAGCTCTACTTCGACGAAGGCAATGCCCCCGCCGGCCTGCTGCAGGCCTGTGCAGAGTTGGGCCGCAATGACTACCACCGCTGCGTGGTTTTCCACAGTCTGTCGAAGCGATCCAACCTCCCCGGGTTGCGCTCCGGTTTCGTCGCCGGCGACGCCGACATTCTGGAAAAATTCCTGCTGTACCGCACCTACCACGGCTGCGCCATGCCGGTGCCCACCCAGTACGCCTCCATTGCTGCCTGGCAGGACGAACAGCATGTGAAAGAAAACCGTGACCTTTACCGGCAGAAATTCGATGCGGTACTGGAGATACTCGACGGTTGCCTGGAAGTGGAAAAACCGGAAGCCAGCTTTTACCTGTGGCCCAAAGTGGGCAACGGCGAAACCTTCGCCCGCGAGCTGTTCCGCCAGCAACACATCACCGTGCTCCCCGGCGCCTACCTGGCCCGCGAAGCCAATGGCGTAAACCCGGGTGCCGCGTATGTGCGCATGGCCCTGGTGGCCACCCTGGAGGAATGCATTGAAGCGGCGAAACGTATTCGCCAATTCTGCGGTAGCAATTCGATGTAGGAGCCTGGGTACAGGCGAACAAGATGACGGCAAAAAATCTTTTAAAACAGGAGCGGGTCGATTACATCCTGCACAGGCTGGAAGACCTCTACCCGGAAACCCCGATTCCCCTCGACCACTTCGATGCCTACTCCCTATTAGTGGCAGTACTGCTCTCCGCCCAGTGCACCGATGAAAGGGTCAACCAGATTACACCGGCGCTGTGGGAGCTGGCAGACAATCCCTACGACATGGCAAAGGTGCCGGTAGAGAAAATCCGCGAGGTCATCCGCCCCTGTGGCCTATCGCCACAGAAATCCAAAGCGATACAGAAGCTTTCGGAAATTCTCGTCAACGAATACCACGGCCAGGTACCGGAAAATATGGCCGCACTGGAAACCCTGCCCGGTGTCGGTCACAAGACCGCGAGCGTGGTCATGGCGCAATCCTTTGGTCACCCGGCGTTTCCGGTAGACACCCATATTCACCGACTGGCCCAGCGCTGGGGGCTCAGCTCCGGCAAAAATGTCGCGCAGACAGAGAAAGACCTCAAGCGCCTGTTCCCCAAAGAGAAATGGAACAAGCTGCATCTACAGATCATTTTTTACGGCCGCGAATTCTGCAGTGCCCGCGGTTGCGACGGCACCGTGTGTGAGATCTGTACCACCTGCTACCCCGCGCGCAAAAATCCCAAGAAAACCAAAAAGGCCTGATCCGGTATCCGGCCCGCTTATGAATCGACAGGAAACACCATGATTACCCTTTACGGCATCAAGAATTGCGACACCGTAAAAAAGGCCCGCAAGTGGCTGGAACAGAATGAAGTGGAATACCGCTTCCACGACTTCCGCGACAATGGCATGGACAGCGTACCGCTGTCGGACTGGCTGGCAGCGTTCGGCTGGGAGCAAGTCCTGAACCGCCGTTCCACCAGCTGGCGCGCACTGGATGACGCGCAAAAAGATGCAATGGACAACGGCAGTGCAGCCACCCTGGCCACGGAAACCCCAACACTGATCAAGCGCCCGGTAATGACCAAAGGCGACGAAACCCTGTTTGGCTTCAAGGCGGACACCTACGCCTCATTTGTGAAGTAGCGCCGGTTTCGCGCAATAAATTTAAATCGCTATCAGATTCATCAACAGAATTTCAGACTCAGGAAAAGGAAACCAACATGAGCAACCTATACAGCATCGGCTTCGGCGTCGGCACCTGCAACAGCAAGGGCGAATGGCTCGAAGTCTACTTCCCCCAGCCGCTCCTGAATCCGGCTGACGCCATTGCCAGCGCCGTAACCAGCACCCTCAACATCGACGGCGGCAATGTGGCCGTTGCGCTGGAAGAAGCACAACTGCAACCGCTGGCCGATCAACTGGAAAGCGCCGGCGCCAGCGAGCAAGCCGCCATCCTGCGCCAGTTCGCCAGTAGCCAGCGTCCGCTGGTCGCAGTGGTGCTGCACAGCGACGAAGCGCCCCAGTCCGTGCCTGAGTCCTACCTGAAGCTGCACCTGCTGTCGCATCGCCTGGTAAAACCCCACGGCACCAAGCTGGACGGTATCTTCGGCCAGCTGGCCAACGTCGCCTGGACCAATCAGGGCGCCATCGACCTGCAGGAACTGCCACAGCGCCAGCTGGAAGCACGCCTCAAGGGCGAGCTGCTGGAAGTTTCCTGCGTGGACAAGTTCCCGAAAATGACCAACTACGTAGTGCCTACCGGCGTACGCATCGCCCACACCGCCCGCGTGCGCCTGGGCGCCTACCTGGGCGAAGGCACCACCATCATGCACGAGGGCTTCGTGAACTTTAACGCGGGCACCGAGGGCCCCGGCATGATCGAAGGCCGTATTTCTGCCGGTGTATTTGTCGGTGCAGGCTCTGACCTGGGCGGCGGCAGCTCCAC
This sequence comes from Microbulbifer sp. CAU 1566, assembly GCF_023156515.1. Lineage (NCBI taxonomy): Bacteria > Pseudomonadati > Pseudomonadota > Gammaproteobacteria > Cellvibrionales > Microbulbiferaceae > Microbulbifer > Microbulbifer sp. CAU 1566. The sequence continues at coordinate 51,707 of NZ_JALNMG010000001.1, forward strand.
CATGGGCACACTGTCCGGCGGCGGCAATATCGTAATCTCCCTTGGCGAAGGCTGCCTGCTCGGCGCCAACTCCGGCACCGGAATCCCCCTGGGCGATCGCTGCACCGTAGAGTCCGGCCTGTACATCACTGCCGGCACCAAAGTCTCCGTTCTGGACGACAAGGGTGCAGAAGTTGAAGCAGTAAAAGCGCGCGATCTGGCGGGCAAATCTGACCTGTTGTTCCGTCGTAACTCCAGCACTGGTGCGGTTGAGTGTCTGACCAACAAGAGTGCGGTGGAGTTGAATGCGGAGTTGCATAGCAACTAAATATTGACCTGCTGGTTATCGGGTTCGCATTGATTAAACCCGGTGGCGGCAGATCATCAGGGGGAGCTTTCCGGAATCGGGCTAGGCGCCCCCCTTGAATACATCCCTGTACGCTCCGTCGGTGCCATCCATGGCACCGACGGTTCCGAAAGGCTCCACCCAGCGCTTTGCCTTCAGACGACCTCTTGCACTCCGAGTCGGACATAAAGGTCGCCCTACTGAATTAATTTAGCGTAATCAACTTCAACGCGAAGGCCTGCCTGCCGGGGGCTGTTCGCGAGACCTTCTAAAACAGGGATGTTTTAGAAGAGCCCCCAGGGATGGGTTCACGGCGTGTCTCGCGAACAGCCCCCGGCAGGCAAGCCGCCACAAAACAGGAACAGTGCTCCAAACAAAAAGCCACGGAGCCAAAAACTATGACCCCAACAGTACAACTCACCTGCGACCTGATTAGCAGACAGTCTGTCACCCCCGAAGACGCCGGTTGCATGGAACTGATGCTGGAACGCCTGGAAAAAATCGGTTTCAAAACCGAACACCTGCGTTTCGGCGATACCGATAATTTCTGGTCCGTGCGCGGCGAAGAAGGTCCGTTATTTGCCTTCGCCGGCCATACCGACGTAGTCCCAACCGGTCCCGAAGCCAACTGGCAACACCCGCCCTTTGAGCCGAAAATCGTCGACGGCATGCTCTACGGCCGCGGTGCCGCAGACATGAAAGGCTCCCTCGCCGCCATGGTTGTAGCCTGTGAAGAATTCGTCGCCGCCCACCCGGATCACAAAGGCCGTGTCGCCTTCCTGATCACCAGTGACGAAGAAGGTCCGGCCAAACACGGTACCGTGAAAGTGGTCGAGTGGCTGGAAAAGCGCAACGAAAAGATTACCTGGTGCCTGGTAGGCGAACCCTCCAGCACCACCCTCGCCGGTGACGTCATCAAAAACGGCCGTCGCGGCTCACTGGGCCTGGAGCTCACCGTGTTCGGCATCCAGGGCCACGTCGCCTACCCGCACCTGGCGGAAAACCCGGTGCACAAACTGGCACCGGCGCTCGCCGAACTGGCAGCGGAAGAGTGGGACCAGGGCAACGACTTTTTCCCGGCCACCAGCTTCCAGGTTTCCAACATCAACGGCGGCACCGGTGCCACCAATGTGATTCCCGGCGATGTGAAAGTCGTGTGCAACTGGCGCTTCTCCACCGAAACCACCGCGGAAGACCTGGAGCGCCGCGCCCGTGCGATTTTTGACAAGCACGGTCTCAAATACGAAGCCGACTTCAACCTCTCTGGCCAGCCATTCCTGACCGCCGAAGGCCCGTTGGTGGAGTCTGCGCAGGCAGCCATCAAGAAAGTCACCGGTCGCGACACCGAACTCTCCACCGCCGGTGGTACCTCCGACGGGCGCTTTATCGCACCGACCGGAGCACAGGTTGTGGAACTGGGCCCGGTCAACGCCACCATCCACAAGGTGGATGAGTGCGTGAAGGCCGACGATCTGGATCTGGTAAAAGATATGTACCGGGAAATTTTGGTGGGCTTGCTGGCCAGTTAAACACTGTGGTCAGCCCATAAAAAAACGCGGCCTCAAGCCGCGTTTTTTTATGGGAGTGCAGATAGTTGCAACGGTATCAATGCAGGCGACCATGCTTGCTCGCCGATTGCGGCGGCTCACTGTCATCAAAACCGTGGGCCATCACAAAGTAGTAAAGTACTTGCTCCTGTCCATCGGCCTCGGCCATCAGGTCGAAAATCACTTCGTCTTTGTCACCCGGTGTCGCACGCACCGAGCTGATCAATTCCGGTTCCACAAAAATTTCGCCCACCAGGCGCTTGCCACGCACCAGCTGTACCAGCAGCGTTTGCTGGTTTTCCTGGGCAAATCGCCAGTGGAAATCCTCATCGTCGTAGAGGATTGAATCGGGAGAGCCTGCGCGGAGAATGCAGTTGCAGTGGTCCGCGAGCCAGGGCCAGAATTCCTGCAGAGACTTTTTATTGGAGTCGGCCATTGCGCCCTCAGTCCTCAAGCTCGGTGACGCTGTCGGCACCACCGTCGAGGTCAAACTCCTCGGCAATCTGCTGACACCAGGCATTGAGGCGCCCACCGGTCAGTTCTTCCTGCTGGTCTTCATCGATGGCAAGACCCACAAAAATGTTCTGCCCAGCCACTTCGGCCTTGGACGCTTCAAACTCGTAGCCCTGGGTAGGCCAATGTCCGATGATGGCAGCACCTTTGGCCACAATCACATCGTGCAGCATGCCCATGGCGTCGAGAAAATAGTCACCATAGCCGAACTGGTCACCGAGACCGAACAGGGCCACGGTCTTGCCGGTAAAGTCGATTTCCTGCACATCCTCCCAGAAATCTTCCCAGTCGGACTGGATCTGTCCGAAGTCCCAGGTGGGAATGCCCAGGATTAGCTGGTCGTAATCTGCAATCTCCAGCTGGGTAACGTCGGCGATATCGTGAATATCCACCCGTTCCTCGCCCAGACGGGCGGCGATTCGCTGGGCAATACTCTCGGTATTGCCCTCGTCACTGCCATAAAACAGGCCGATCTTGCTCACAATCTCTCCTCAACTGCCAAATGCTGCCCTCTGGGGCAGGTGCCGGGCTCGCACTAGACTTTCGCCAGGCCGCACCAGCGGGGCGGGCATTTTCCCAACATTGAGCAGATAAAAAAAGCCCCTGCAGTTGCAGGGGCCCAGGGGGATGGCTCGCCGGCTGTTGGGGTGGGCGCCGGCGGGCCGAGAAGCGACTGATTGACCGCTAATTAATCTTCATCGCGCTCCCAGCGCTGCTTGCGCTCTTCGTGACGGGCCTTGCGCTCGGCTTTCAGCTGTTCCAGTTTGGCCTTCTGTTCGTTGGTCAGGATGGACTCAAACTGCACGCGTTTTTCCTGCATCCGCTGCATTTTGCGGACTTCCAGCTGGCCCAGCTTGGCTCCGAGACTGTCGAGGGTCGCCTGATCGGCGTCGGACTCAATGGCCTCGCGCAGCTGCATGTGTACCTCGCGCATCGCTTCGCGATCGGCCTTGCGCGCCTCTTTACCTGCCTCGCGATTGGCTTTCAGCTGCGCCTGTTGCCCTTCGGTCAGGTCCAGCTCCTCCGCCAGGCGCTCGAACATGCGTTCGTGGTGATGGCCGCCTTTGTGGTGACCGCGAGGTCTGTGATCCCCATCGGGGAAGGCCATTACCATTCCGGACGTGGCCAACGCGCTACCCAGTACCAGGCTACCGGCAAGTGCTTTCCATTTGTTCATAGACTCATCCTCTAGTGATGCTGATTGTTGATACCGCTTTGGCGATATGTCTGCGTTTCGCTTTTCCCGAGTCGGTAGGTGCATACTAGGCTCACGGACTGTAAACAGGGGATAACGGCGGTAAACATTTGTTAAGAACGGTAAAACGCGCAAAACCTTCCCCCAAGTGCCCGCCCCTCTGGACATATAATGGCCCCAACAACGATGTAACATAGCGGACACCAATCAGCCATGAGCCATATCCTACTGGTCGACGACGACACCGAACTGACAGAGCTGCTGGAAGAGTTTCTGTTGGGTGAAGGGTTTGCGGTCACCGTTGCCAACGACGGCGGCCGAGGCCTGGAGCTGGCCCGCAGCCAGCCCTTCGATGCACTGGTTTTGGATGTGATGCTGCCGGTGCACAATGGCTTTGATGTGTTGCGCAAACTGCGGGAAGACGCTGGCAACCCCAGCCACTCCCTGCCCGTGGTGATGCTGACCGCCAAGGGCGATACCGTAGACCGCATCGTCGGGCTCGAAATGGGCGCGGATGACTACCTGCCCAAACCCTGCAACCCCAGGGAACTGGCCGCTCGGCTGCGGGCGATACTGCGCCGCGGGCGTACCGAAGTGGAGACCAGCGACGACAACCTCAGTAGCGGCCAGTTGCGCCTGATGCCCAGAGAGCACCAGTGCCTCTGGGCAGACCAGCCCGTCAACCTGACCGGCGCAGAATTTTCCGTGCTCAAGGTACTGGTGGAAAATGCCGGTGAGGTCGTCAGCAAAGAGGTACTGACGGAGCAGGCCCTGGGGCGCAAATTGATGCCCTATGACCGCTCCATCGATGTTCACGTCAGCAACATCCGCAAGAAGCTGGCGGAGCAAGGCGCCAGCCGGGAGCTGATCATCAACATACGCGGTGCTGGCTATATGCTTACCAGCAGTCAGGCTTAAGCAGCATGAGCAGCCTGTTCGGAAGAATGTTTCTGGGTGCCTGGCTTACCGCAGTCATCATGGTGCTATCAGCGGTTTACATTACCCATATCCGGGAGTTTGGCGATCCGCGCCAGAAAGACCGCTGGGAAGGGCCGGAGCTCTTCCGCGAGATTACCGACAATCTGCGCATGACCCGCCGCCACGGCACCGATCATTTCCGGCACTGGCTGGAGCGCCAACCCAAGAAAATTCAACAACGCATTTTCGCGATTGACGGCAGCGGAGCAGAAGTCCTTGGACGTGCCCTGCCCCGATCCATGGCCCCCCTGTTCAGCGCGCTAAATTACCGCAATCGGGAAACACGGGGGCTGGTGGACAAGAAACCGAGCGTCGGCTTCTTCATTCCCCAGCGCGGAAGTGACAGCCTGCGGGTTGTATTCATTGCCGGTAAAAGCAAGGAAGAACTACTGTTGCGCTTCTTGCTGCGCAATTTCTGGCAAATCCTGGTACTCGCCACCCTGGCCTCTGGGCTGGCCTGCTACTGGCTGGCACGCTACCTCAGTAAGCCGATGGACAACCTGCGGGTCGCCACCCGGCGCGTCGCCGCAGGTGACCTCAGCTATCGGGTTGCCCCGGCACTGCACGGGCACGGCCGGGAGCTGGGGGAGCTGGCGGCGGACTTCGACTCCATGACCGCACAACTGCAGGAATCCATGGGGGAGCAGCGCCGACTGATCAAGGATGTCTCCCACGAGCTGCGCTCACCCCTCGCTCGCCTGCAGGTGGCGCTGGGTATCGCCCGACAAAAAAATGTTCAGGCACTGGACCCGGAACTGGACAAGATCGGCAAAGCGGCAGACTACCTGGAAGACATCATTGCCGACATCCTGTCCCTGCCGGTTAGTGGCAGCGACGAGCGCCCGCTGGACGATGTGGTTGAGATTAACAGCCTGTTAGCAGCGCTCATTGACGACCTGAAAGACGAGGCGGCAATAAAACAATTGCACTTTGTCAGCCAATGCGACGACCACGAGCTACTGGTCGCCACCCGTGGCAGCTCCCTGACCGCGGCGCTGGAAAACATTCTGCGCAATGCCATTAAATACAGCCCGCAGGGCGGACGGGTTACGGTGAATGTTCAACACCGTAAAAACGAGTGCCAGATTGATGTCACCGACTCTGGTAATGGTGTGCCCGCAGAAGAGTTACAGGCGATATTCCGCCCCTTCTACCGCACCGACGAGGCGCGCAGCCGCGAGAGCGGAGGCTTTGGCCTGGGCCTGGCCATCGCCCAGCGCACCCTGGCGCAGCACCACGGCAAGATCGAAGCCTTTAATGCGCACGGCGCCGGCCTGTGTGTGCGCATGACCTTGCCACTGCTGGATACCAGTTTTTAAAAAGGGCACAAAAAACGCGCGAACTGGCGAACCGTCATAGCAGCCAGTACACTCCAAAGCAGTGAACCGAGCGAGTGCCACTCCATTGTCCAGCCTCTACCGGGCCGGGGCTTGGCCTCAAAATACCGGTTCAATTACTCGGGTCTGACGGGGGAGTCCGCCATGCGCTGGATACTGTATATTCTGATTTTTCTCGCCTTGCTGGTACTCGCCGGCTTTCTCTTCCCTCGGGTGGCCACGACCGAGCGCAGTGTTTATATCGCCGAGCCGCCAGAGGTGGTTTTCCCCTACCTGAACAATTTCCGCAATTTCAATAAATGGTCCCCCTGGTACCAGGTTGACCCCGAGACCCAGTACAGTTACGAGGGTTTTTCCGAAGGCAACGGGGCAGTCATGAAGTGGACCAGTGACAACCCCAGCGTGGGCAAGGGCTCCCAGACCATTACCGCCAGCGAACCCTATTCCCGGGTTGCCACCGACCTGGACTTCGGTGACCAGGGTACCGCCAAGGCAGAATTCGCACTGCAACCGCAGGGCAGTGGCACCAATGTAACCTGGTCATTTTCTTCCGAAATGGGCAGCAGCCCCATCGCCCGCTGGATGGGACTGATGGTGTCGAAGATGGTGGGCAAATCCTACCAAGAGGGTTTGCAAAAACTGAAGTCTGTCGTTGAGGCCGAAAGTGCTTCCGGCAACGAGGCGGCCCCGCCTGTAAATGCCACGCCGTCCACCGAAGAGCCCGGTACCATCGAGCCGGAAGAGATAGACCCAGGCATGGAAAACCAGATCATCGAGGGCGACGACCTCGAGGTTCCGGATACCGATGGCGACGCGCTTGAAGAGTTCCAGCCGGAGGAACAGCCACAGCCATGAGCTGAGCTGAGCTGAGCTGAGCTGCGAATATTCAGCCCTGAGCGAAGAACATGCAGCCCTGAGCGAAGAACATGCAGCCCTGAGCGATGAACATGCAGCCCTGAGCGAATATTTAACCCACGCAAACAGCCTCAGGGCCGCGCGACACCCAAATGAAAAAGGCAGCTTACGCTGCCTATTTCATTTGTCGTGCTGTGTTTTTCACGCACCGGACTATTTACCAGAGCGACGTTCCCTTGGGCCTTTAGTTGGGCTTTTTGTCGAACCTTTTGCCGGGCCTTTCCCCGAGCTCTTGGTCGGGCCCTTTGCCGGGCCTTTCCCCGCACCTTTTGATCCTTGCGATGCCTTGCCCGCGCCCGCGCGCTTATCCGGGCTGCCTAATGATGGCTTTCCGCGGGGCTTGGCCGCCGTACCAGCCGGCCCTTTGCGTTCCGGCTTATCAGCAGTCCGCCTGTCGCTCGCCCGAGCGGGTTCCGCCGCCGCTGTCGCCTTGCCCCCGGCTGGAACCGGCGATTTACGCAGCTTGCGACGCTGGCGCTGCAGGGTTTCTTTCTCGGCCTGGGTCAGCGGTCGCTGGCCCAGTCTGGGCAGACCGGCAGTAACACAGAGGTCATCGATTTCGCGCGGCTCCATTTCGATCCACTGCCCCACGCGTACGTGAGACGGGATAAACACGCTGCCGTAACGTACCCGCTTCAAGCGGCTTACGCGCACATTCTGGGATTCCCACAGGCGGCGGACCTCGCGGTTGCGCCCTTCCATGACCACACAGTAAAACCAGCGGTTGGAACCCTCACCACCACTTTCCACTATGTCGGTAAACTTGGCTTCACCATCTTCCAGCTGCACGCCTTTCACCAGGCGCCGTTTCATTTCCTCGTCCACCTGGCCCTGAATCCGCACCAGGTACTCGCGGTCAATCACCGAGGAAGGGTGCATCAGCTTGTTAGCCAGTTCACCACTGTTGGTAAACAGCAGCAGGCCGCTGGTGTTGAAGTCCAGCCGCCCGACAGAAATCCAGCGCCCGCTCTTCAGACGGGGCAGGCGATCGTAAACCGTGGGACGCCCTTCCGGGTCGTGGCGCGAGCAAATCTCGCCAATGGGTTTGTTGTACAGGATGACCCGCAGGCGATTTTCTTCACCGCCGGACAGGCGCTTGCCGTCAAATTCGATCTGATCATCGTCACTGACCCGCTCGCCGAGCCCGGCCACTTCACCATTGACGGTCACTCTTCCCGCCTCGATGGCCCGCTCCATTTCCCGGCGCGAACCCAAGCCCGCTCGGGCCAATACTTTTTGCAGTTTTTCGCCCGCTGGCGCTGCGTCATTACTCATGAATTGAGGTTTTCCGGGGATTTGAATTCATCTTCAACAAGCGTTTCCGGCTCGTCGTGAGCAGTCTCGGCGCCTTCTGCGTCCGCTTCTGCATTTTCCATTTCTTCAGCGTAGTCTTCGGTCACGGCCGGAGAGGCTTGTTCCGCATCTGCGGTCTCGGATTCATCCGCCGCATCTCCAAGCTCTACCGCTTGGGACTCTGGCGCTTCCGGGGTTTCTTCCCCCTCCACTTCACCGTCCTCCGCTGCCGCCGGCGGGGGAACATCGCCCAGATCCAACGCCGCATTCAGGCTTTCGATATCGCGGATTTCCGCCAGGGTCGGCAGGTCCTCGAGGCTTTTCAGATTGAAATAGTCGAGGAATTCGCGGGTGGTCGCGTAGAGGGAGGGCTTGCCGGGCACGTCCCGCTGCCCCACCACCTTGATCCAACCGCGCTCCGAGAGACTTTTGACGATATGGGAACTCACCGCGACACCGCGGATTTCCTCGATATCGCCGCGGGTAATCGGCTGGCGGTAAGCGATGATTGCCAGTGTCTCCAGGGTAGCCCGGGAGTACTTCTGCGGTTTTTCTTCCCACAGCTTGTTGACCCAGGGAGCCAGATCTTCCGGCACCTGAAAGCGCCAGCCGCTGGCCACCTGGCGCAGCTCGAAGCCGCGCTCGACACAGTTTTCGGCAATCTGCTCCAGGACTTCTTTCAGCGCCGCCTTTTCCGGGCGCTCGCCTTCGTCGATCAGTGACAGCAGGCGGTCTTCCGACAGCGGCTGGGCGGCTGCCAGCAATGCGCCTTCCACAATCCGGCGCAACAATTCCGGGGCAATACTCATTTTCTCGCGTTCACTCGGGTTCAGCTGAACACCGGCGGGGTATCCGCGGTTTCAACAGAGGTTTCTTGTTCTTGATCTGGTTCAAGTCCGGAATCAGTACCGGGCTCCGCCACAGCAACCACTGGATTCTCCGCGACCTGCGGCACCTCGTCATCGAAGTCTGATTCGGTGCCGCTCGTCACTTCCGATTCCGGCGTACCAAAGCTCTGTGCGTCTTCCGCATTGGCGACAGTATCGCGCTCGGCGTCGATATCATCATCCATGAACTCAGCGTCATCATCCAACTCGTCGGACGGCTGCTCTACTTCACCGCGGGCGCGGACATGAATGGCACCGAAGGCTTCGTTCTGAACCAGCTCCAGCAGGGACTCTTTCACCAGCTCCATCACTGCCAGGAAGGTAACCACCACGCCCAGACGGCCCTCTTCCGCCTTGAACAGGCTGACGAAGGGCACAAACTGGCGGTGGCGGATCTTATCCAGTACCTGGGTCATGCGCTCGCGGGTGGAAAGTTTCTCTTTTTCCACCTGGTGACTCTCAAACATATCCGCACGGCGCAACACATCGGCCAGAGCGACCAGTACCTCTTTCAGGTCCACTTCCGGCTCGGGGCGAGTGAGCTTGCGATCCGGGCCAGTGGCACTGGCCTGGTGGACATCCCGCCCCATGCGCGGCAGTTCGTCCATATCTTCCGCCGCGGTTTTGAAGCGCTCGTATTCTTGCAGGCGGCGAATCAGCGCCGCACGGGGGTCTTCCCCCTCCTCTTCTTCCGCTTCCGGTGGGCGCGGCAACAGCATGCGCGACTTGATCTCGGCCAGCATGGCCGCCATCACCAGATATTCCGCCGCCAACTCGAAGCGCATCGCGGTCATCATTTCGACATAGCCCATGTACTGGCGGGTGATGTCGGCAACGTTGATCTCGAGAATGTCCAGATTCTGGCGGCGAATCAGGTACAGCAGCAGGTCGAGGGGCCCTTCAAAGGCCTCGAGAATGACTTCCAGGGCGTCCGGCGGGATATACAGGTCGCTGGGCAGGTTGGTGAAGGCTTTGCCCTCCACCATGGCGAACGGCATTTCCCCCTGGCGCGGGCCACTGCCCTGGGCAGTGCCGTCTGCTGCGGCATCCGTTACCGCCGCTTCGTCCACCAGTTCGATAGTGACGCGCTGTTCACCTTCAGTATCCGCGACTTCCGCGTCAGCAGCGGTGTGCAATTCAGCCGTTTCAACCGGCTCAGCCGTCTTAGCATTGCCGGCATCATTTGCCACACCGGCCGCTACCGCTTCTTCTATTTCGTCACTGGACACACTGCAGCCCTTCGGCAAAACCAAACGCGCGATTATACATCAGTGTCAGCCGAGAATTTCATCAATTGCACCACAGCCCTGGCGCACCAGGACCGGCTCGTCACCGGTCAGATCCACCACCGTAGTTGCCTCCATACCGCAGAAGCCGCCATCGATCACCAGCTCCACCTGATGCTCCAGAGTTTCGCGGATGTCGTAGGGGTCAATCAGGGGTTGATCCTCCCCCGGCATGATCAGGCTACAACTCATCAAAGGCTCGCCCAGGGCGGCGATCAATCCCTGCACAATGGGGTTGTCGGGCACCCGCAGGCCGATGGTCTTGCGTTTGGCATGAGCCAGGCGGCGGGGCACTTCGGATGTGGCCGGCATAATAAAGGTGTAGGGACCGGGGGTGTGGTTTTTCAACAGGCGGAACATCTGATTGTCCACCTTGGCGTAGCTGGCCAGCTCGGACAGGTCCCGGCACATCAGGGTGAAGTTGTGATCCTTATCCAGCTTGCGCAAGGCGCGGATACGCTCCACCGCCAGTTTCTCGCCAAGCCGGCAACCAATGGCATAAGCGGAATCCGTGGGAAATACGATAACGCCACCGGCAGATACGATATCCGCGGCCTGACTGATCAGCCGCTCCTGTGGGTTTTCCGGATGAATCTGGAAGAACTGCGCCACAACTACCCCCTGTTATTTGAAAGAGACAGCGGTACTCATACCGCTGACATTACCGACATTTAAGGCCGCCAGTTTGCCACAGATTCCACACTGGCTCGACGCCTGCAGGCAGTCGCACCGAGCCCAGCGCCCGCCAGGGCTGATCCGGCTGGTGGAAGTCACTCCCCAGGGACGCGAGCAGTGACGGTCCAGTCGAGCATTGCTGCCCCGCGCTACCCTCTGCAGGCTGGGAATTGACCCTCTCCATCAACGACAGGATTTCCCGGGTTTGCACCGGATTCTGCTGACCGCACACGACTTCCACTGCGCGGCCCCCTGCCGCACAAAAATCGGTGAGTAGCGCCTGAATGCGACTGCGGGTCAGACCGTATTTAAGTGGATGCGCCAGTACCGCAGCGCCGCCTGCGCTGGCAATACAGTCGATGGTGTCTTTTATGGACGGCCATTGCACGGTCACATCGCCAATTTTGCCGGCCCCAAGGTAGCGCTTGAATGCCTTGCTGGTATCGCTCACGTGACCGGACGCCACCATCCAGCGCGCAAAATGCGGACGCGCGATAATGCCCTCTCCAGCCAGCGCCCTGGCTCCTTCGTAGGCCCCGCTAAAGCCACGTTTCTCCAGGCGTTCAGCGATCTGCTGTGCCCGCTGCTCACGCAGCCGCGTGCGCTCTGCGATGGCCCCCTGCAGTTCACTGGCCGCACAGTCCACATTAAGCCCGACAATATGCACCACACGCCGCCCCCAAAGCGCAGTCAGCTCGATACCCGGCAGTAAGGTCACCCCTGACTGACTGGCCGCTTCCTGCGCCTCGGCGAGGCCGTCCAGGGTGTCGTGATCCGTAAGCGCCAACAGCGTCACACCTGCAGAATTCGCCCTCGACACCAGCTCCGAAGGGCTTAAAATACCGTCAGACGCGGTGCTGTGGCAGTGCAGGTCCACCTGACCAGAAAGCGCATTGGCAGTCAGCGAAATAGCTCCAGAGGAATCCTGCCCCGGAGCCGGGTTTGTCTGATGTGTCTCTCTCGCCATGGGCGTTTCCGAGGCTATTTCCAGGTTTACTTGTGGGGCTGCTTCAGGGGCTATAGTCATTGGGTTCTTTGAGAAGGGCTCGATGAGAAACGTTTTATGGGTCTAGTCATGGAACTAGCGCCATTTGCCGTTGTCTCAGCGTGCTGAAATGGATTAAAACTCCGCGTACCAGACCGGTTCACCGGTTTCAGGGATAAGGCCCCGCTTTAGGGGGAACCACTATCGCCACTGACAGCTGTAACGTCAGCCAGCGGGCATTATCACCGGAACAGACCATGACCGATAGCAATCAACGCAATCCAAGCCTGTCCGCTCCTGTTTCTGATGAAATGGCGGGTGAGCCGACAGCCCCCACCGCTGAGCAAACAGCTGAGCAAACAAAAGCCCCGAAGAAAGAGAGCTTTCTCGGCAACCTGCTCATCAACATTATTATTCCCACCCTGATCCTGACCAAGTTGTCCGGCGATGACTGGCTGGGCACAAAGTGGGCCATTGTAGTGGCGCTCGCCTTCCCGCTGCTGTACGGGCTGCGCGACCTGTTGAGCTCTGGCAAGGTCAACTTTTTCTCCGCGCTGGGGATCATCAGTATCCTCCTCACCGGCGGCATCAGCCTGCTGGAGCTGGATGCGGAATACATGGCGATCAAAGAGGCCGCCATTCCCGGATTGCTGGGGGTCGCCACCATGGCTTCCCTGTACACCCGCTGGCCGCTGGTAAAAACCCTTATTTACAACGACCGTATTCTCGATACCGATAAAATTGCCCGGGCGCTGAACCGCAATGGCAATACCGCGGCATTTGACCGCACCCTGATGCACACTTCGTGGATGATCGCCGGCTCATTCTTCCTGTCGTCCGCGCTCAATTACATTCTGGCGAAAATCATGCTCGTCAGCCCCCCCGGTACCGAGGCATTTAATGCGGAACTGGGGAAAATGACCGCCATGAGCTACCCGGTTATTTTTGTGCCCGCGACCGTCATTCTGATGTTCGCGCTCTTCTTCCTGTTCCGCAGTATCGGCAAACTCACCGGGCTGAAACTGGAAGAAATTGTGGTGCAGCAATAATCGCAGCCGCCAATTCACACACAACCTATAACTAAAAATCCAGGAAAGAACTCGTCTATGTGGTATGCCATCATCAGCCAGGATGTTGAAAACAGCTTGCCCCTGCGCCAAAGCGCACGCCCGCAGCATATTGCGCGCCTGAACGACCTCAAAGACCAGGGGCGCCTGTTGATTGCCGGTCCACATCCGGCCATCGACAGTGAAGACCCCGGTGAAGCGGGTTTTACCGGCAGCCTCGTGGTTGCGGAATTCCCTTCACTGCAGGAAGCCCAGGCCTGGGCCGATGCCGACCCCTATGTGGAAGCCGGTGTCTACGCCGGAGTGACGGTGAAACCCTACAAACTGGTTTTACCCTGAGTCGCCACCCCCGATCAGATTGCATCCAACCGAGCAACGATAAAAAGTCCCCGTAAAGATATATCGCCGACCATGAAAAGATTCCTCACCTCCATCGCCGCCACCCTGATTACCCTCGGCGCCAGCCACAGCCAGGCACTCAGTTCCGAGCGGTATATCACCGACGAACTGCATGTACCCATGCGCTCGGGCCAGGGCAATGAATTCCGTATTCTGCATCGCGGCCTGCCCAGCGGCACCAAACTGACATTGCTGCAGGACTCCCCGGATACCGGCTGGGCACAAGTGCGCACCCCCGGTGGTGAAGAAGGCTGGGTTCGTCGCCAATATCTGGAAAATGAGCCGGTAGCAAAGATCAAACTGGCTCAGGCCGAGGCGCGCCTGGAACATATTGAAAGCCTGCAGGGCAACCTCGGGGGCGAGGTACGCCGTCTGGAAGAGGAAAATGGCAAGCTGACCACCGCCCTGAAATCAGAACAGGACCGGGCCGAAGCAATGGCCAAGGAACTGAAAGAACTGAAGACCCTGTCTGCCGATGCGGTCTCCCTCAATCAGCGTCACCAGAAGTTGCTCAACCAGCACGAGTTGCTGAAACAGAAGCAGGCCATGGATCACGCGGAAATCCAGCGCCTGTCCAGCAACGACACCCAGAAATGGTTTATGTATGGCGCCTTCTCGGTATTGATGGGGGCCATTCTGGCCTTGGTTGCACCGCACTTCCGCCCGCGCAAGCGCCACTCCGAGTGGGCCAATTAACTGCAAGCGGGCTGTTAACTTAGCGTTTAGAGCCGCATTCCACTTTGCCGCACAACTGGGCGCCGGTTAGAATTTCTGAACCGGCCCCCCAAGGCCCGGTCAGCGACCGGGCCTTTTTGTTTTAGCTAACGGACTACAGTATGAAACGCCTCTCGATTATCAATGCCCTCTGCACCGCCACATTGCTCTGCCTTTCCAGCCTTGCGCTGGCGGTCACGAACAATCCCCGCGTGGAACTGGAAACCGATCTCGGCACCATCGAGCTGGTGCTCTATGCGGACAAGGCGCCGAAAACCGTTGAGAACTTTCTCGCCTACATCGACAGTGGCTTTTACAACGGCACCATTTTTCACCGCGTTATTCCCGGCTTTATGGCCCAAGGTGGCGGATACACCTTCGACTTTCAGGAAAAGCCGACCCTCGACCCGGTAGAAAATGAATCAGACAACGGGCTGTCCAATGCGCGTGGCACCATCGCCATGGCACGCACCAACGACCCCAACAGCGCCACTTCGCAGTTCTTCATCAATCTGGTCGACAACAGCCGCCTGGACGGCAGTGCCGACAAACCCGGCTACACCGTATTCGGCAAAGTGCTGCTGGGCATGAGCGTGGTGCAGCAGATTGCTGCCGAGCCACGGGGCCAGCACAAAGCCTTCACCGATGCGCCAAATATGGCGGTGCGTATACTGAAAGCACAGCGTAAAGACAGTGATACGGGAGACAGCGGCCAGTGATTGCACTCAGCGTCAACCTCAACAAAATCGCCCTGATTCGCAACTCTCGCGAGGGCAACTATCCCGATGTGGTTGCCCACGGGCGCACCTGCCTGGACGCAGGGGCTGACGGTATCACCGTGCATCCGCGTCCCGACCAGCGCCATATCCGCCCCGGTGACGTGCGCGATCTTTCCGCGCTCTGTGCCAGCCGCAATATTGAATTCAATGTCGAGGGCAACCCCTTTGCCGGCGCCAGTGGTAGCTACCCCGGGCTACTGCCACTGGTACTGGAAACCGCGCCACAGCAGTGCACCCTGGTACCAGACAGCGACGACCAGCTAACCTCTGACCACGGCTTCGACCTGAATAAAGATGGCGCGCGCCTGGAGCCCATCATTCAGCAACTCAAGGATGCCGGTATCCGTGTCAGTCTGTTTATGGACCCGGACAAAACCCAGATAGGTCTGGCCCGCGAAGTGGGCGCAGACCGTATCGAGCTCTACACCGGCCCCTATGCGGAAGCCGTTGCCCGCCAGAGCAGCGACCTGGAATCGATATTCGCCGCTCACTGCGCTGCCGCCGAACACGCGCTGCACCTGGGCCTAGGCATCAACGCCGGCCACGACCTCAACCTGATCAACTTGCCCCGCTACCGCACCCTCCCCGGCTTGCAGGAAGTCTCCATTGGCCACGCACTCACTGTGGATGCCATCAGCATGGGGCTGAGCAATGCCGTAGCCGCCTACGTCCATTGCCTGGCGGGCAAATAGTTGCAGACACTGAATGTGATCGGTGCCGGCCGCCTCGGCCGTACCCTGGCAAGCCTGTGGCAGCAGCGGCATGTTTTTCAGATTGGCGCCATATTCAATCGCAGCCCGGACAGTAGCGCCGATGCCTGTGCCTTTATTGGTGCCGGCAACGCCGCAGCAAGCATTGAGACAATGCCACCAGCGGACCTGTGGCTGATTGCGGTTGCAGATGATCAGATTGAATCGGTCGCGACGCAACTCGCGACCAGATTGGCCGCTTTCCAGTCAAATGGTACTGACAACGAGCCGGGCCAAACGTCGTCACCGCTGGTATTTCACTGCAGCGGTGCGCTGCCCGCCAGTGCGCTGAGCGCCTGTACCGGAGCAAACCTGGCCAGTGCCCATCCGGTACACAGCTTTGCCGACCCGCAACGTTCGCTCACTGATTTGCCCGGCGCCACGGTGGCACTAGAGGGCGCACCAACGGCGGTAGACACTCTGGCCACCGCCTTCGCGGCACTCGACTGCCATTGCATCCGCTTGAGCCCGGAGCAGAAAGTGCTCTATCACACGGGGTCGGTAATGGCCTGCAATTACCTGACGGTACTGATGGACCTCAGCCTGCGCACCTTTGCCGCAGCCGGTATTGATGACGCTACCGCCAAACAACTACTGGCCCCCATCGTGCTGCAGACGGCCCAAAACAACTTCGCCCTGGGTCCGCAAAACGCTCTGACGGGGCCTCTGGTAAGGGGGGATATCCGCACCGTAACCCGGCAACTCGACGCACTGGAAGAACTGGCCGCGCACCTGCCAGAAGATGCACCCCACCTGGCAAGGGTATATCGCACACTGGGCGAAGCGGCACTGCCACTGGCAACAAACGCAGGCCTCAGCACTGCCCTCAGCCTCCAATTGAAAACCCTGTTCAGCGAAAAACCAACGTGACCGACTCCCCCGAATACCTGAAAAAACGCGCTTTTTTTGACAGCCTGCTGACGATCTACGGACGCAAGCCCGTACTGGAAGCACTGGAAGATTCAAGCCTTCCCGTGCACAAGCTGCACCTGGCAGACAGCAACCGCAAAGATCAGCTGATCAGCCGTATCGAACAGCTGGCGTCTGAACGCAATATTGAAATTGCCTATCTGGACAGAAAAGGGCTCTCACGTATTTCAAAAAATGCGCGCCAGGATCAAGGGGTGGCACTGGATCTCGCGCTTCCCCGCTACGGCACCGCGGAAGCCTTTCTGCAGGAACAACACAACGAGCATTTTGAATTGCTGGCGCTGGATGGCATCACCAATCCGCAAAACCTCGGCATGATTATTCGCTCCGCCTGCGCCGGTGGTATTGACGGCATACTGCTGCCACGCAAAGGCTGTGCGCAAATAGATCCGCTGGTGATCAAGGCCAGTGTCGGCACCCTGTTCAAAACCCGTATCTTGCGATGTGAACAGCTGGCACCTGTGCTGAAAAAATTTGCCGAACAAGGCGCCCGGGTCTGTGCTCTGTCCTCCCACGCCAAAGACACATTGCGCAGTATCGACACCGCGGCGCCCAATATTTTCGTGCTCGGCAATGAAACCCACGGGGTAAGTACTGCCGTCTCCGAAACCTGCAGCCACCGCCTGCGCATCCCGATGCAAAACGATGTGGAAAGCCTGAATGTCGCCATTACCGCCGCCCTGATCAGTTTCCGGCACCAGTTCTGATACGGAAGCTATATGACAGAAGGCCCGTGACAAGTTGAGTATTACGGGCCTGCCACTTCCTATCCCGCCCCCAGGTAAAAAAACTTTCCGTATTCCGCTTTCAATCCCCGCTGCTCACTCCCCGCTGTACATTGGCCGCTTCACATGCGCATCGATACCGATTCACCAGTGGGCGCCAAAATTTTTATCTTTCCCTGCCTACTCTGTATATATCGCAACCAGAAAAAACTTTTTCCGCCAGAAATTTTCGTTTGAGGAGCCGATACATTGGAAAAGTCGCAGAGATCAACTAATAAGTAACGGGGATAACAACGGATTCAGTGATCCGGTCATGTTTGAAGTCGGTCGCGGCGCGAAGCACATGGACTGACAGGTATTTACTGGTACTGACAAGGTATTTCCAGACACCAACTTCTGACATTCAGCTCAATGCAGCAAACGATAAAGCCAAGGATGCCATTTATGCTTTTGAAGAAAACTACGGCGGGGATCGCCCTAATTGCCGCCACCGCCGCTCTCCCCACAACCGCCCAGGAAGATCGCTACATCGATATCATGCCCTTCCTGACCCGCGTAGATTCCGATCGCAATACCGACCGGCAGGCGGCCGGCCTGCGCGGCACCTTCGGCTGGCAGACCGACGAAAACTGGTTCACCGAAGTGCAGCTCTTTGGCACAAAACTGGACGAGGACACCAACAGCTTTGTGCCCGCGCCGGTTGTGGCCACGCCTTTCGTGTACACCGGTGACCTGATACCCAGTAGCGACAACGATCTCACCGGGCTGGGAATGGATGCGGTCTATCACTTTAACGGCCGCCGCGGCTACTCCCCCTTCCTCCTGGGGGGGGTCGGCGTCTCACACAACAATACGAAATTTAACTACGGCATTCAGGAAACCAACGCCTTCCTCAACGTCGGTGCCGGCTTCACCAGTGGCGCCATCAGCCGTAGCGGGATAAAAGTACGTGCCGAGATTCGCTACCTGTACGACTTCTTTGCCAGCAATATGGACGACTGGCAATTCGGGTTCGGCCTGAGCATCCCTCTTCACCAGACGCCCGCCCCGGCTCCGGTATACGTCGAACCACCCAAGCCGGTGGAGCCCCCGGCACCGGTCAACCTGGATGATGATGGCGACGGCGTACTGAACCAGAATGACCGCTGCCCGGATACGCTGCCTGGCGCCGACGTCGATGAGTACGGCTGCGTGGTTGCCGACCAGACCATCACCCTGGAGAACATCCAGTTTGAAACCAACTCCGCGACCCTGACCAGTTCAGCCAAAACATCACTGAACAAGGTGGTGCAGTCCCTGCGCAATCAACCCAACACCCAGGTAGAGGTTGCCGGCCACACCGACAACATGGGCAAGGACGACTACAACCTGGGACTGTCGGGCCGACGTGCGGAGTCTGTGCGCCGCTACCTGGTTGAGCGGGGTGTAAACGCTTCACGCATCAGCGCCCGCGGCTACGGCGAAACCCAGCCTATTGCCAGCAATGCAACCAATGCGGGCCGGGCCCAGAACCGGCGGGTAGAGTTGAAATTCCGCTAGCCAGCGGTGAATTCCCCCTAGTCACTGGGGATAATTTCCGAAGTAGCACAAAACCCGGCCTCTGCCGGGTTTTTTTATTCACAATCCACAGAATCTGTGGATATGTCTGTGAGCAACTATCAGGAAAACGCCGCCAGCCCCCATGCGCTGGTGTAACCAGATTGTGAGGAAAAATTAACCAAATTATCTTTTTCCTTTAAAATCAACAGGTTACAAATAAGTCCAAAACTATCTTGACAATTTTCCATTGTAACTGATGGCCTGATTTGGTTCACCTCTGGCTGTGGAAAGCTTTTTCCGTTAGCCCTAAGGAGCTACCAAAAAAGCGATCAAAGGCGGAATAAGTGGCGGAAAAAACACGCTAGCACAGAGGTAGTGCGCGAATTGGCGGAGGAAGTCACCAAAGCACTTGAAGGGTACAACGGAGGCTGATCTGACCCGTGTAGTGGGGTCTTGGCAAGTGGCGTGGAGAAGCCCTTTCGATAATCAGCACCCGGAGATATCCGGGTGCTGATTTCATCAGGCGCTGCTTCGCGAAAAGGCCGCCAGGGGGTGGGTGGTAGTGATTGCCATCTGCACGCGTTGTCCGGGTTCGGCCCGCACTTCATGACTGGTACGCACTCGCAGTTGCGTATCGCCCGCCAGACGCACCGCATAGAGACGAGAACAGCCTTCATAACGCACCCAGTCGATCACGGCGTTACCAAGCTCTGACGGTACCAGCGACAGATCGTCTGGCCGCAGCAACAAATCCACATCACCGGCCGCACCGCCAATGGGTATACCCGGCGCAGGTCCCAGCGCGGTAATGACCTGATTCTGATTCAGATCGCCCGGCAGGAAGCTCGCCTCCCCCAGAAAGCGCGCCACAAATCGGCTGGCAGGCTCCGAAAAGCACTTTTCAGGCGTATCCAGTTGCTCCAGCACTCCGCCATTGAGAATACCGACGCGATCACCAATCGAAAGGGCCTCTTCCTGATCGTGAGTTACCCAGATGGCGGGTACACCGGCCGCTTTCAGCGCCTCGCGGATCTCCCAGCGCAGGTTGTCTTTCAGTGCCGCGTCCAGATTCGACAGGGGCTCATCCAGCAGCACGAACGCCGGCTCGTGCGCCAGGGTACGCGCCAGGGCCACCCGCTGTTTCTGCCCGCCGGAGAGGCGTGCCGGTTTGGCATGGCGGAGCTTGTCCAGCCCCAGCAGGTTCAGCCAGTGATCCGCCAGCGCTGTGTTACTCAGGCGAAAGCAGACGTTTTGCTCGACGGTAAGATGCGGAAACAGCGCGAAGTCCTGGAACACCATGCCCACATTGCGCTTTTCGGGCGGCACCGGCTTGGTAGCGCTGGCGTGCCAGCTGCCAAGCGCAATCTCACCGCTGGCAATGGGAATCAGCCCCGCCAGAGCCTGCAGAATGGTCGTTTTACCACATCCAGTGGGGCCCACCAGCATCAGGACTTCGTCCTCTGCCAGGGCCAGGTTCAGGCTCTTCACTACGGCGGTGGTGCCGTAATTTACCGTCAGATTGCTAACCTTAAGCATCAGGAATGGGGGGTCTCAGTAACATCAAATTCGGCCCGGCGCTCACCGGACAACATCAGCGCAAGCCCCAGTGCAGACATCAGCACCAGCAGCAAACCGGGAATAGCAGCGCGACCAAAATACCCCGCTTCGTACACCCGCCACAAGTAGGTGGCCAGGGTTTCAAATCCGGTGGGCCCTAGCATCAGGGTTGCCGGCAGCTCGCGCATGGCCTCGAGAAATACCAGGGCAGCACCGGCCACCATGCCGCGCACGGTGAGCGGCAGAGTCACCCGCTGGAAGGCCTCTCGCGGGCTGGCTCCCAGTACCCGCGCCGCTTTCACCAGGCTCGGATCCAGGCCCTCGGCTGTAGAGCGCACCGAACCTACCGCCAGCGGCAGGAAGCGCAGCACGTAAGCGAGCACCAACAAGCCCAGGGTCTGGTACAGGAATGGCAGTTGCAGGCCAACGTAGACCAGCGCCGTCCCCATCACGATGCCGGGCACACCAAAACCGAAATAGGTCATGCGTTCCATCAGTCGCCCGGCGCGACCGGCAATGGCGGCGTGCGCCACCGGTACCGCCAGAATCACCGCGAATATTGCCGCCAGCAAGGAGGCGTGCACCGAATTCCACGCGTAACTGAACTCAAACCCCTCAGTGCCCTCGCGAGCCAGCCAGATGCCAAACACCGCCAGTGGCAGCACTATGGCGAGCACCAGAATCGGCACAACGGACAGAGCGATGACCAGTCGCTGCCCGCGCCCCGGCCAGATGGTGAGGTGACGCCCCGGCCGCTCGCGGCTTCCGCGCACCCGGGACTCCAGAAACAGCACCAGGCCAACAATCACCAGCAGCTGCAGGGACAGCATCGCCGCCTGGCTCAACCCGAAGGCGTTGTACTCCACGAAGATCACCCGCGTGAACGTATCCAGGCGCATGATGGCGGGCGTACCAAAATCCGACAGGGTGTAAAGCGCCACTAGTAGACCGCCGGCAGCGATACCGGTAGCAACCCGGGGCAATACAACCCGCCACAGGCTAACCCCGAGGCTCATTCCCAGAGTGCGGGCAGCATTGACCAGACTGGCGTCCAGGCTGAGTAGTGAGGCCCGGGTGGTGAGCATCACAAACGGGTAGGAATAAAGAATCATGACAATGGTGGCCCCTACCAGACCATCCATTGCCGGCATCGGCAAACCGAGCAGGTTTTCAATCTCACCACCGCGACCAAAAGCCGCATACAGGGTGAAGGCACCGATATAACTGGGAATCGCCAGGGGGGCAGCGAGCAGAATCAACCACAGGCGGCGCCAGGGCATTTGTACATAGGCCGTCAACAGCGCCAGCGGTACCCCGATCAAAATTGACCCCAGTACCGTAAACACCATCAACAGCAGGGTATTGGTCAGTACTTTCAGGTTATGGGCGTCAAACAGCTGCGCCTCGTCGGAGGCGAGACCAAACAGTACCCCCACCGGCACCAGCGCCATCAGCGCGATCACCAGGGCCAGTGGGTATGACGCCGGCCAGCGCAGCAGAGATCTGAGGGTCATAGCACGCCGACGCTGCGCATCAGATTGAGCGTCGGGCGCAGGTCAGCCAGCTGGGTGAGATCCACCTTGGGGGGAGAAATACTGCTCAGAGGGACCAGCCCCGCTGGTGGCTGCACGCCATTGACCAGTGGAATTTCAAAAGCCTCGGAAGCGAGATACGACTGTACTTCACGGGTCAACAGGTAGCGGATAAAGTTAGTTGGCAGATCGCCCTCACTCAGGGCAACCACGCCTCCCGCATTGACCAGGCAGCCGGCATCATTTTTGGTAAACGCCAGATCGACACTGGCGTCAGGTTTACCGCTTTTCAAACGCAGGGTGTAGTAGTGGTTGGCGAGGCCCACATCGACTTCACCGCGCTCAACGCCCATCACCACACCCAGCTCACCGGCGTAGGTTTTGGCCCGCTGGCTGACCGCACGCAGCCAATCGCCGGTGGCCTTGTCGCCCTCCAGCAGGCGCATGGCCGTCACAAACGACTGGAAGGCCGCGTAAGCCGGCGCCCAGCCGATGGACAGATTGCTATCCGCCAGCGCCATAATGCTGTCGGGAATCTGGTCTGCACTCAGGCGATCTGTATTGTAAGGAAGAGTACGAATGCGCCCGGTGACCGGCGCCCAGTGGGAGTACTGGAAGCCAGGCTTGAGTTGATCCGTCAGCGCCGCGGGGAGCGGGCGCGCAAGACCAGCATCGGCCACAACGCCGACAGCACCAGAATCCACCGCCCAGAACACATCTGCCCGACGCACACCCGCCTTGGCCTCAGCCACGATGGTATTCGCCAGCGCCGCAGTAACGCCACGACGGATCTTCAGGTTCAGTTTGGGATTGCGCTTCTTGATCGCTTCGAGAACATTTTCGTAAAGACCACCTTCCCCGCGCCCGAGATACAGGGTGAGGTCACCCTCCAGCTTGGGGAGCTGGTCGACGGAGATGGCATTTCCTATGGACGTAGCCGTGGGACTCGCGGCCAGTGCGCGGGCTGCCGGCAGACAGCCCAGCGCGCCAACCGCAGCCAGGCCATGCATAAAAGCTCTGCGCTGCACATTTATTCCTTACTGAATCCAAAGAGCAAAGCCGGCAACCCTAGCGTTGCCGGCAGCACCTTAAAAGACGTCTTTACGTTTCTTTTCCGCTTCCAACAGCAGGCTTTTAGCCTTGTCCAGCTTGGCCTGCATGGCTTCTACCACTTTGCGCACGTCATCAACGCTGGTTTTGCCATCCAGTGCCTGGGGCAGCGTTACATTGAAATCTTTTTCCAGGTCCTCAACCAGCGCGGCATCCTGCTCGATCAAAGCACCCTCGACACCTTCAAAACGGTGCAGGTAGGTATCGTGGACAATATTGGTGGCCGCCTCTGGCAGCTTCTCCGCGTACTTGGCCACTACGCGATCCAGGCGATGTTTAATATCGTCCAGAGTTTCCGGCATAGTGGTCGGCTCAGTCTCGGTAGTCTGCACCTTCGCCAGCAGGCCTTTCTCTTGGAACTGGGACGCGAGCTTCACCGCACCCAGCCCCTGCCACAGGGCCTGGTTCAATTTGGCTTGTTCTTCACGCACCTTGGCAATGGGCGCACCGGCTTCGATCGCCTGTTTTACCCCGAAGATGCCCTGCCAGATATTGGCGTACACCGGCACGTAATTGGTTTCAATCGCGGAGTGGAAGTCCACCTCTTCCCAATACTCCACCATGACATTGGTGTCAGTGGCTTTCTGGCCTTTTTTCTCGTAGCTGTCGACCACTTCACCGTACTTGCCAACCAGCCAGCTCACTTCCTCGGTGTAGGAACCGATATGTGCTTTCAGCTCATTGACGTGGTCACCGATGGCGCCGTTGGCGGATACCTGGCCCGCGGCCAGCAGGGTAACAAAGCCGATCGCCAGGCCGAGGCCTCGACGCTTTTGTACAGAATATTTAGCTTGCATAAACGTCCACTCTTTTATTGCGTCAAATCTCGCAAATGATACTCATTATCAAAGATGGAATAAAGTACGGCTTGCAAGTACGCCTCACCCCCGCCCCCCGATCCTGATCGAGGCCAAAGGCACAGTGGACAATCAGCCAGCTCTGGCAGCGCGGCGAAATGTGAATCGCCATCGACACCTGCAATTGCAGCGGGATATTACCAGTCTGGACGCTGTTTTTCACCTTCCTTCCGCCGCGACCAGAGCACACCTGAACCGCTCAAACCGGAAACCGAAGGCAAAAAAATCCGCCTGCACAACCGGGATTCCTAGTGGCAGCCCAAGAACTGGTATAGTCCCCATCCAACCACACCCTTCACCCCGAATATCCAGAGGAGAGCAACCCCCTTGATCACTAAGGCCAAAGCTACGTTGCGGCAAATTGCCGACGGCCTACATGTGCGCTTGGCCAGGCTGCTCCCCCGCCATATCCCTATTGCCTTCAAACTGGCCCTGGTTATGACACTGCTGTTGGTCTTGGGCATGGCGAGCCTGGGGATATTCATCAGCGACAACCAGAACCGCCTGATGCGGTCGCAACTGGAGGATTTCGGCAATACCATGGCACTGCAGCTGGCAAAGCTGTCCAGCGAGCCGATTCTGTCGGAGAACAACCTGAATCTGCGCCTGCTAACCACTAACCTGGGGATGGACGGCAAGGTTCTCGGTGCAGGTATTTACGACCATGATGGCGCTCTGCTCTCGGCGACCGGGATCCAGCCAGAAATACCCCGCCATCTGTTTGCCGCGGGCACTGCCAGGGCCCAACCCTGGTTCCGGGAAACCGCAGATGGCGCCAGCGAACGACTGATCAGCTTTGTCGCACCAGCCACCTACCAGGGCGTCAGGGTCGGTTCTGTCGTGGTAACCCTATCGGCCTCACAGATGGATCAGGCCGCAACCAGCGCCCGCAATGCCATTATTTACGCCACCCTGGGCATGACTCTACTCGCCTCACTGCTGGCCTACTGGCTGAGCCGGCGCCTGTCGCTCCCCATCCACCACCTTATGGAGGCGACCAGGGCAATCGGCCGCGGCAATCTCGCAACCCGCATCGACCAGCGGCGCAACGATGAACTCGGTTTTCTGTTCGAAGGGTTCAACAATATGGCGGCGGGTCTGCTGAAGAAATCCCAGGTCGAGCAGGTCTTTTCCCGCTACGTGTCGAAGAATGTTGCTGATAAGGTCCTGGCCAACCTGGATGAAGTTCGGCTGGTGGATAGGCCCATCGAAGCGACGGTGCTGTTCGCCGACATCACCGGCTTTACCGCCATGTCGGAAAAACTGGAGCCAAGCCAGGTTTCAGAGCTGTTAAACGAATATTTTTCTTATATCTCGCGCGCCTGTTCATTGTATGGCGGGGTAGTCGACAAATTTATCGGCGATTGTGCGATGCTGGTGTTTGGAATTCTGGAAGACGATAGTGACCACGCATTCAATGCGGTCAGCTGCGCTATATTGATTCAGCGGCTAGCGGCACAGTTGAACGAGCAGCGTCGCGCTGACGGCCGTCCCGAAGTGCACTTTCGCATCGGCATCAACAGCGGTGCCATGCTTGCAGGTAACCTTGGCTCCGACGAACGCATGGAATACACCGTGGTCGGCGATGCCGTAAACCTGGCATCCCGGCTGTGCAGTGAAGCCCAGCCGGATCAAACCATCATCCGAAAACAACTGTTTACCATGTTACAGCCACGCATCACCGCGCACGCCGGACAGAACCTGTCGATTCGCGGCAAATCGACACCGGTACAAATCTATTCGGTGCAGAATATTCATTGCGACGATCAGGCACAGCTGGAAGCCAATCTGCATAATTTAATGACCAGTGGCACACACCAACCCGGCCTGCGGGCTGTCGACCATGCCTGACCGGCTTGCGAGGTATCTCCTGTGGCTGCTCCTGATGCCGCTACTGCCGGCATGCAGCCTGATCCCCGCACCGCAGAACCTGGAAGGTTTTTCGCCCGATACCCTGCAGCTGGTTCGCCGGCAGTCGGCCGAGCTCGATCAGTTGCAGCAACTGGACACCGCGACACCGGCCCAACAGAATCAAATCAAACAGTTACGCGGCGAGCTGCAACAATTCGAGCGCGATGTCATCCGCACTGCGAGCACTCTTGAACACCAGAATGACTGGCATGGCGCCGAACAACTATTAAAAGGTGCCACAAGAGTATTGCCAGACAGCCAGGTTCTGATCAGTGCGCAACTGCAACTGGCCACTCGGCGCCAGCTGCGGGAAGAGCGCGTGCGCATGGAACTTGAGATACACCGTGGCGAGCAGCTACTCAAAGATGCCGAAGCCTACCAGCGCTTGCAGCAACTCAATGGCCCAGCCGCTCTGACCTGGCTCGAACTGAAAAACTACAACCGCAAGCGCCGGGCATCAGCGCAAGCACTGCACGAATATGTAGAGCAAGCCATAGCGCGCGAGAAGCGCGAAGATTATGAGATGGCCCAGCGCGCGCTGAAAATTGCTCGAGGGCTATACGGCGACGACCTCCAGCAGGATGCTGACCTACAGGCACAACTGGCGCAGAGCCAGGCACTCCTCAGCCGACACCTCAACCAACACTCCCGTCAAAACCGCAGTCGCACCAAACCGATACCGGCCATAACCACGCCGGTAGAGGCTGCCCAAGTCCCCATCGCAGAATTACAGCAGGCACTGGATACCGGCGACCTGCCCAGTGCGCGGCAGTACCTGGAACAACTGCGACAACAATCTCCGCAGCACCCACAGCTGTTACCGCTGCAATCACAGTTCCAATCCCAGCTGGATGCCCGCGTGGACGCCGCAATTAAACGGGGCAATGATTTATACAGTGAGGGAAAAATCGAGCAAGCGCTGTATGTCTGGCGTGAGGCCAGCACCCTGGCCCCGGACAATGTACAACTGGTGAGCAATATCGCGCGAGCAGAAAACCTACTGAAAAACCTGCGCGCACTGACAATACCCGCCAACGCTCAGCCTTGAGATCTGAGGCCCGGCGCCTGCTGGACGAAGGTACATTCACCTAGAATCCATCCACCAAGAATCCACCCCATCAATAGTCCATACGCCAAAAACCCAAGAATAAACTTCAGGGGTGCGCCTGTGAGTGACTCGCTAAATGGGCAAACAGGACCAGACTCGACGAGTAATAGCCTTGCGCGGCCACCCCCGGCTCATTAGGCAGCGGTAGATTAGCGGCCAATTTGCGTATCGCCACAATACCGTGTTCCGGTGAGTAAGCGGAGCGGCCGCCATCGAGCAGATGATAAGTACTCGGTGCCTTATCAACCCCGCCCAACTTGTTCCAGAGCGACAGGTATGGCTGCAACAAGGCCCGCTCATTGGCCCAGGCTAAATACAGCGGCACCCTGATCGCGTCATAACCGAATACTGGATCGTGCTCTTCAGAGTATGCCAGCCCCTGCTCTGATACCTGCATCCAGTCTGTCGTGACCCCCTGACCAAGTGCACTGGCCCGCTTAAGGAGCTGCAGACTGTCCTGATAAAAACCATTCCAAAAAGTAGCGTCATCATATCGAGCGAAGTCCACCAGTGCGGGCAACACAATATAAGACGGGTTAATAACGGTGCGTTCCGGCTTCTCGTAATACAGGCTACCGGGCAGAAGCACCGTGAAACCGTATTCCCGGGTGACAAGCAGTAACTTTATCGCGTCCAGCAAGGCCAGTGATTTCTGTAAAAAGACTTCATCACCCCAGGCTTCATAGGCCTTCAAAAGTGACCAGGCAATAAGAATATCGCCATCGGAGGCGTTATTGATATCGGCGACCCGACCATCTTGCCACTTCCAGGCATAGAGACCATCGGGCCTGCGAAGATGGCGCTCCGTCCACGAATAGATCCTCTCAAAAGCAGTACGGTCATTCGCCATTACCGCAAAGAGCATACCGCTCCCCTGCCCTTCGCTGTGGGTCATCTTGTGGTAATCATCAACCACACGACCGCTGTCTTCCACAAAGGCCTTGGCATACTGTTGCCACAACACCGAAAACTCCTGAAGATCAACGGCCCGAGGAGGCACCTTCACCCCACCCAAAGATGGGGTTATCAGTAGCAGGCATAGTCCGAGTCCGAGAATGGCCTGACGGAGAAACACTAAACGTTTCAGAATCGATACTCCATATCCACACCAAACACCGACTCTTCGTAATCCGCAGCACTCTGGGATTCGAGCCTTGCTCGAGCACTGAAATTATCGGTCAGGAAGTAGTCCAAACGAACACCGATCTTGTTGGCAAACTTGGTTTGGGTTTGCCCCTCGAACGCGACGGGCTGCGTGAGCTCCAGGCTTTCGAGCTGCGCCTGCAGACTGGGCTCATAGGGATAAAAATCAGCCGACTCTTCGGAAAAATATTGAAAACCGACAGTCAAGTCGACAGACAGAGATATTCTTTCCTGGGTATACGTCAGGCTGAAAGGAATCGATGCGGAATAAAACAACTCCGGACTGAAGTAACCGCCCTGACCAAAAGTAAAGAATCGGAGGTTTTTCTCAAACTCGAAGTAGGTGATATTGAATCCACCGCTGATTTGCAGGCTTTCTCCGCGGTAGGGAATAAAGTAAATGCCACCAGTATATTGAAAGTAGTCATTGTCAGGGACATTTTCCCCGCTATAAATAGCGCTGATAAAGTCTGAATAAACTCCAAACCCACCAGCGTCATACCCGAGCCTGAAGCTACCACCATTGCGAATGATCGCCCCCCAGGTTTCACCGCTTAGCTCGTCCTCGAGGCCGGCATAGGACAAGACACTATCCGTAACCGGCTTTCGGAAGGCGCTGACACCAAAATTAAAACCACCGCCGAAGGCGTGATCAAATGAGAACTCGCCAACACCATTTGACTGAGCAAACCCTACCGGTGTAGTTCCCGCATTTAACGAGAAACCACCTATTTCGTAGGTAACGCCGAACGATACACCACCTTGATTATTCGAATCTGCCCCATCCACACGGTCGTCCGGATCGTAGAGCCCGTTAGTAGCGAAATACCGATTCTTGTATTGACTGGAAGAGAGTTCACCAGATGAAAGATATACCGGCGTAAGTTCAAAACTGGCACGCCCCAACCCCACATTGAAGTTCATTTCGACGGGCATTCGGGTTTCTACCAGTTTATCCAGTCCTTCTTCACCTTTACGATAACGGATATGAAAGCCGCCTCCAGCATAGTGCATACTGTCGCGGTATAACCGTCGAATATTGTCATCCTCGCTGGCTACCGGAACTGGTGCTAAATCCGTCAGCCCATCAGATTTCACTTCAACCCGGGTCCGACTTGCCTCTACATCGATATTCTCAAGTTTTCTTGAGAATCCCTCTACCACAGACTCAGCTTCGGCTTCCGACTGCGCAGCAACAAAACACGGAAAAGCCAAAAGGCAAATTGTGAACATCAACTTCTTGTTAACGGAGTAATACGAGACCATTTACTGTCTCCTTTTCAGTTTACGGGAATAGGCCATGGCCTCGATGGCAAGGTCTGCATCGTGTGCGGATTGTGCGATCTGGGATATCAATTCATAGACATCCGGTTCTTCAGGCAGCTCGATCAACGCCGCCTGTACGATTGAGCGCGCCATTTTCAAATCGCCATCCACGATGGCCGAACCAACCGCACCCTTGATTGCCCACAAGTCCTTGGGATTGGCCTTAATGGCCTGCTGATAGAATCTCACCGACTCTCCGAATCGCCCCTCACTCCTCGCCAGCTGACCCCGAAGGCGCAACGTCGTGGTATTACCGGGATCTAATCGGTTGGCCGAAGCAAGATGTTCATCCGCCTTTCGAAAATTCTTTTTGCGGATATTTTCCAGAGCGAAGTGATGTTCGAGGTGCAACTGGGTTGCGGCTATGTCACGGGCTACTGCCGCGCCAATATCCGGAGACTGCTCCAACTCAGAAATTATTTGGCCGCCCGTGTCGACGACTCCCTGATCAATCAGAAACCGTATCAATGCCAACTGGGATTGGATGCTCAACTCATGCCGCTTCCGCCCTAACGCCTGGCGTGCAATGGCGACTGCAGTCGATTGAAGATTGAGTGTCTGCATGGCATCGACCAGGAATACCGCACGATCAGGTATGCTGGTTTCAGACTCATATAACCTAAGCAGCGCACCTTCAACCGACGTCCCTCCGCGAAGCTCGCCCGCCGCCAGAACGCTTTCCAGATTTTGCCGGAACAGCGCCTCGCGCAAGATACGCTCCCCATCGGGGGTCTGGGACTCAACATCGATACCCTGTAGATATCGGACTACCTTCGCCCAGTGCTGCTGTTCATTAAAATACAAGGCTCTGGCTAACAATCCATCGTTACGTATACGCCCGACAACCGGGATTTTTTCGGCTTCTTCCGTACCCGCCGCTTCGTCACGTGTCCGCGCCAGGTAACGGGCAAAGTCAAGGCGAATCCAGACGTCACTATCGTTCTGCTCAATCCCTTTGCGAAAGAACTCGCCCGCCAGCTGATTCTCATTGCGACTTTCCGCAAGGATGGCCTTACAACGAAACAACTTCGACTGAAGGAGAGTACTGACCGGCCGACTGCCATTCTGCTTATCATGCTGGCTGATGATTGCAGCGAGCCCCGTCAAATTTCGACGATCCAGATACAGATCCAGCAAGGCGATTTGCGCACGCTCATCCGCACTGTTGATTTTCATCGACTCACGCAGCCAGCGTTCAGCCAGCGCCGATTCTCCAGATGACAGCGCCACTTTGTAATTCATCAACGACAATTCGAGCTGCTGACTATTGTCGGAAGTGGACATGGATGTGAGCATATGCCGGGCTTCATCAGGCTTTTCTTGAGCCAAGTATTTTTCAGCCAAACCGAGCTGGGACCAGAAACTGACACTTTGTCGCAACTCTGAAAACTTCAGTCGGGTTTTCGCATCTCGGCTTTCCGCCTGACGCAATAACGCCATTGCCTGATCATGCTGCCCGCGCCGATGCAAAATGATACTTAAGCCCGCTAACGCATCCACCTCATCCCGAGAGAGGGACAGCGCCTGCTGAAAGGCTTGCTCTGCCTGAACCGGTCTGCCCGCATTCAGGTAACGATATCCGATGGCCACCTGTCCAGCAGACGTATTCGGATCGACGCTGGTCAGAATCCGGGAATGCTTTTGACGAATTTCATCATCTTCCGGGTGCTTCTCCAGGTACTCTTCATAACGTTGCAGGTCTCCCGGGCTAGCCTGAAGCCACAACAACGCATTGCGCTTGTCGTTTGCCAGCGTATCAGAAGCTCCGGGAGCCCCATTCAGACCATCAAGCAAGTCCAGCCCCTGCCGGCGGGTACCTTCCTCATAGGTTAGGACTCTCGCCAGTGCCAGTTGTGCATCGCGGTTACCCGGCTGATTGTTTATCAGTCTTTCCAACCCGGAAATAGCGACTTCGCGAAACTGTTCGACGGCAGACATGGCGTAATACATTTCAATCGCCATGGGCCCGTTCGGCTCGCGACCTGCAAACAGGCCCTCATAAATGGCCACCGCTTCTTCATGATGGTCGTTCTCAGACAGATTGCGCGCGCGGGCTACTGCACGCTCATCAAAACTCCGGCTTTTGATCTCACTGGCCAACTGGTCCGCATAGGCTTTTCCGTGTTTGCTCCCGTAGAGTTCACGAACAACCAGACCAGCCGCGACCAGATCATTCTCCTTCGCATAACTGAGCCCCAAGCGATAGCGTGCCGTTAAGTCGCCAGCATCCGATGCCAAAATTCGATGTAATGCATTGCGGGACAGGTCTCCCCGATTGTGGTCCTCCCAAAAGTCCGCCTGCTGATACAGGATTTCAATCGCACTCTCTTGGGTATCAGAAGATACTGACTGACTGTCGGCATGACTATCCAGAGCCACACCGGGAGAAACACCAAGCACTAAATTGAAAGCCACGCCAGTCATCCAGCACAATGCGGTTACAGGCCGTTCTGAAAATGCAGTACGTGATGATTTATAGTGCATTCAACTCCTCCCTGCCGTTCACAAACTGCTGTTTTCGCGCTTCAAATTTCCTGTTGGCTTTTCGGCGGGCTTTCCCGATCAGGAAAATCGAAAGTAAGGCCACCGCCAGGAGAAACATGGGTGGAATCAACCATGTATTGTTCTTGATAATCCAGCGCAAGTAGACATGCCAGGGCAACTCACCAACATAGTAAGGGGGAGAGGAAGTAAAGCTCATCAGTTCACTGTCTTTGATGACCACGAAATCCCCTTTGATTCCGGATTTATCCTCTTTCGACTTCAGTGCATTTACCGTTTGCAATAAACCGGCGGGCTTATTGGCAAGAATCCCGACAATCGTTCGCTGATCATTCAGCGGAGATTGGTAGGAGAACAGCGCAGCCGACATAGAGTGCCTCGGAACTACCGCGGTATCCGGTGAAAACGTCTCCTCTGAAAAGACATTATTAAACTGGCGCCAGTAATGCGTCAGGTTTGGCGCCCGGGCGATGGAGACATTGGTATCATTGATCGAGAGCGGCGAACTTCCTGACCACTCCCGAAACAGAGGCTGATCATCAAATCCGCCAAATATGACAAAGTCATGATTGGCCAACTCTTTCGCCAGGGTTGACGATGTTATCTTGAGCCCGGTAGCGGGGTACTCGGTTTTAGCACTTATGCTGGCAATAAAGGTAAATACCGCCTGCAGAGTCTCTTCGTCGACAACACTTTCCGGCATTACAAGCGCCGTGCTGCCTAAGTCCGCTTTTTTTGAAAATGGAAGGCCAGACTGGGCCAGATACGCCAAATTCGGCATTCGCGCAAAACGGTAGCCATTGGAAAAGTCGATTGTTGATATGGAATCGATGCTGGTTCGCAAACCCGCTGGCATTAAACGGTAATTCTGGGCGTACACCCGGGGTTTCAGGTCGAAGAAAAACTGCAGCTGGTTCTCTCCATACACCAGGTAGGGCGGAATTTTGAATTCGGTGCTCGCCTGTAAATAGTCTTCGAACACCACTGAATTCGAAACTTCTTCCAGAGTAACGCTTTTTATGTACTGGTCGTTGATCAGGATATCCAGCCTAGAATGCTCCAGATCCAGCCATTCCGCACCCGGATAGCGAAAGTTCAACTTGACTGGAAATCCTTTGTCGTTCCAGACAAAGAAATCCGGGGCCACCTTGAAGTTCAGTGTTAACAACCCGGGATTCAGCCCGTACCCTTCCAATGAGGCATTCTGATCCACCTCTGAAAAGGTAATTGGCCCATCATCTGGTACCCAGGCAGGGGCATCATATGCGTTCCTTGGCGCCAGCTCCGGCTCGGTAACGTCACTTCCTTTCCCGCTCAGAAAAGCATCACTGGTCGCCAGCGCCTTTGCTGCCTCAATCAAGTCACTTTCCGTTTTGCCCTTAACGATAAGTAACTGGCCGTATTCATCCCGGGGGTTCCTTATGATTTCCAGTGATGGTCCCGAGAAAGTGAGCCCTTCAACATTATCCAGATAGGACCCTTCGGTAAGGAATACCACCGCATGACCTTTCGGCAACTCGGAAAAAAGAACGGGAAATGAAGCCCCGCGATAGCTGGACAAGGCACCCCAATAGGATGCGGCTATCCCCGCCGCCTGTATAACTTTCAGGGACGGGCTATCGGCGAAAACAAAGGGAAGAACCAGCTCCCGATTGTCATTTTTATCAAACAATGGCGCTGGCAAGTTTGCGAGGTTTAGCCCAAGACTCAGATGCGTGGAGGAAAGATCAAAATGGCTGGAGTTGCTAATCTGTATCCAGACACTTTTGTCATCCCGCTCCCCGGCTTCATTTCCACCCAACTTGTTGGCTACCACCTTGAACTCAAGGGTATTGTTCGTCTGGAAAATATAGGGGGAAACCGGAAATCGAACCTCTTTACTACTGATAAAATCCTGGTCCAGCGCCAGTGTATGGACAACTTCACCATTCATCAGTACCGAGAGATGGCTGGAAACCGGATCTAGCCCTGGAGATACTGCCACCCGCAACGCCATGGTCGCGCTTGCAATCACCTGGTCAGAACGCAGCGAAAATGAAAAGCCTCTGGTGCTGTCGTGCCCCTGCAGATAGATCGGGCTGGAAACCCCAAAGTCCTTCAAGTTCAGTAAAAAGCGATTACTCTGCTCATACTGGAAGCCACTTGCATCCCCGAAACTTTCTTGCGCAGCTACCGGAGCCGGAGTAAAAGACAGCAGGCAGACAAGTATCAAGGGTACCGAATAACTGGCCAAAGATCTTACCTGCTCAATCGGCCTCAACTGGCGCACATTGACAGCAGAGTCGCGCGCTTCCACATTTTGGCTACTGTTCCTCTCCGTAGATTTTTCCTTCTTTCTCAGTGGCGCGCTCAGTACCCATAAAGAAAAATGCGTAATAGTTTTTATCAAGTGCACCATAGATCCCCAGAAACCCTTTTCTTGCGTATGGTCCCAGCCCACCCAAGCATTGGTACGACCGTAAATAATCTTCACAATATCCTGTTGTTGTTTTTTACTTGCAGCCATAAATTTCATGCGTACATTACCGCCTGCATCACTCTCGAGGCACTCCCCCGTAACCCGCAGCTCTGAACCTGAGTATGGAACGCTCATCGTCATATTTGTCGCGGGTAAAAGGTGTTTACTTCCATAGCGGGAATCCGTCAGCTGCAGCTTCGCTCCCCCTAGCGATATATTCTGTAAGTTAGCCGCCATCAAATAACCGCTTTCCGATTGCAGCATGACCGGTAGTGAAACATTGACCCGGTGCGCCTGCCTTCCATCTCGCTTTTCTACCGCTACTGCGGTCGACAACAGCAGGATCAATATACTGAGCGTTGCCCAAATGATATTGATACTCAGCGACCATATTTCATCGACGGGCAGGTCGGGTTCAAACAAGGTAACCAGTGCCTTGCCAACGGAAACGATAAGTAGCAACGTCACGCATAGTTGTGGAAGAACAATCATCCAGTCAAAGTAGGTATCCTGGCCACTCCGGTTTTTGTTGGTTACGTTGAACTTTCCCTTATTGGGATTCATCAATGTTCGGATCACAGGTATCAGCAGGTGGAATGCTAATGTGGTTTCATACGCTTCCGTGAAAAATGCCTGGCGGTATTTGGACTGTAGATACAGAGTCGCCATAACCGCCACCAGTACGTGTGGCGTGGCATAGGCGAGTAGCTCAATGGGACTTGCGGCCATCAAGTTCAGGCCAAGTAGCAGATATACTACGGGGGCAGTCAGCAGTACGATTCTGGGCAGAGGAAAGAGGAAGTTGACCATGGCGCTCAGGTAACACAACCGCTGAGACCAGCCGAGCCCGGGAATCAACAGCGGATTATCCAGTCTGAAAATTTGTAACATGCCGCGTCCCCAGCGCAGTCGCTGCTGAACATGTTCCCGCAACGCGCCAGTGGCCAGCCCCGCGGCTAGCGGCAGTTTAAAGTAGGCGCTGTTCCAGCCCATCTGGTGCAAGCGCAAGGACGTATGGGCATCTTCCGTCACCGTCTCGGTGGCAAAACCGCCGATCTCGTTGATTGCGCTACGGCGCAATAGGGCGCAAGAACCACAGAAAAAGCTGGCATTCCAGAAATCGTTGCCATCCTGAATCAAGCCATAAAACAACAGCCCCTCGTTGGGCACGCTGTCGCCTGACCAGAGATTTTTTTCAAAGGGGTCATTGTTGTAAAAGTGGTGCGGGGTCTGCACCAGCGCGAGCTTTTTGTCTTTCAGGAAAAACCCGACGGTAAGCTGTAAGAAGCTGCGGGTGGGAATATGGTCGCAGTCAAAAATGGTGATGATGTCACCGTTGGTTTGCCTCAGGGCATTATTCAGATTGCCAGCCTTGGCCCCTTTATTGTCATTTCGGGTAACGTAACCAACGCCGAGCTTTTTAGCCATATCGGCAAATTCAAGCCTACGGCCGTCATCCAGCACATATATCCTGAGCTTTTCTTCCGGCCAGTCCATATTTTTGGCGGCAATAACCGTTGTTTCCACCATATCGAGGGGTTCGTTATAGGTGGGTATATAGACGTCTACTGTCGGCCACAAAGCCGTATCTTCAGGTAGTCTTTCCGGTATACGCCCATTTGGCCACAGACTCTGCAGATAGCTCAGAGCCAGGATTCCCAGAAAAAACAACTCTCCGGCGAACATACCGTAGCCCAGGACAGTTTCCAGAGGGTCGTCGAAATTTAGCGACTCAGTGGCCCGCCAAAAGATGTAACGCCAGCTGACGATTGCCGACAATACGGCGATGATCACCATGCGTTCCCTGGTTTTTTTGGCAATCAGAACCAGTGCCATCACCACCGCGAGGCCACCGAACATACTTTGCGCTTCGATGGAAAGAGGCGTAGTAACCAAGACGGTCGTCAAGGCCAGCCCTAAAACGAGCAACACGAAATACATAAAAGATTCCATTCCTTATGATTATTGGGCGAGATCTTATGCTGGTTGTGGTTCCAGAACTCCTCGTTGGGGCAACCTCTCGCTCACCTGAGCGGATAGCCGGATAAGATCTTGTAATGCAGGGGAAGCCGGTGCATATGCGGATAGCAGTTGCTTGTTTGCGTAGGCTTCCTGGATGGCCATATCGAAATGAATTTCACAGAGAAGCCGATCACCAAACAGTTCTCGCGAAAGGGTTACACCATCTTTGGAGAGCGGTGACCTGAGATCTTTTTTGTTGAGAATGACGTAATCCGATTCATGGACTCGGGCAGTCGCGATCGAACAGGGCTCACAGGCAACTACTTCAAGGCTGAGGCTTATTTGACCGGAATCAAACAGGCTTTCGAGACCACATTGCGCATCGATGATTACGGTGTAATGCAGGTCATTAATGCCGCTGAGCGCCTTCCTGAACAGGGATTCCACACCGGATAACGGGCGAGTGTGGTCGACCTTAAGGCAAAACAGGGTGAAATCATCATGCAGTTTGTATTGCTGGATTTTCCACGGCGGGATTTCGGAGCTGAGCTGGCGAGAGCCGAAAAACACCGGCAACACTGGGCAAAAACTGACCTCGAACAAAACCACTTTCTGCTGTTGACTGAAAAGTTGGTTGGCGAGATTTGCGGCCAGGAATGACTTACCGACGCCGCCGGAGACAGATTTGAGAAGTACTTTTGTGGTCACTGAAATTCCCTCTAGACCTTACTTTTTTCCCGACATAGGAAACCAATACACCAGAAGTGCATATCCTAAAAAATGACGTGAAAATCGGGCTAGATGGCAACCGGCTCCAGGGGAGCAGGCTCTCGTGAACCAAAGACTTGTGCGCGCTTTGCCGCTTCAGATTCCAACAACTCCAAAAACAGAGGCCAGGATCTTACCGCTTTCGCATCCTCTGCTTGTTGTCGGTTACTCGGGCAGTTGGCGGTATTAAAGCCAGTCCAATCTGGCAATGCTTCCAGGTATTGTGAACTCATGGTGTCTAACCTCCCCCAAAATCCTTTTTAACGGTCAGTTCGTTGCCGGTATGTCAGTACCAACTGTTGTGATACATGCACTTTCTGTGCCTAAAGTAACATTTCGGCCGTGATGGTGATAACAGTTGCCGCTGCGCCCTGAACATCCATACTGGGCAGCACTGGCAAGTTATTGATATTTATATAAAAAATTTTTCGAAACATTGCCGCCCGCGACTGACCGTGATTTTTTGGCCTACCACAGGAACACTCCGCAAAATTTCGGCGCCCGTTATAGCGCACTTCGAAACAAGAGTACAGAACCGGGAAGTCTGTACAACAAGATGCGAAAGATGAAGTGTGTCACAAGACTATTGCGGCACCATTACGAAACTGAGCGAAACTACCGTCTCATTTTCCTAAAATGCGCCACCGACTGAATACAGGTCGACGCCTCGGCAAGACGGAGAGCCGCGGGGAGGAAGGAAGGAAGGAAGGAAGGAAGGAAGAAAGGAACGAAGGACAAGCCAGAAAAGACAGATCAAAAGGGAGGGCTTAGCCCCCACCCTTCAGCTAACCACCCCCGGCCGCCGTCGGACGGGGTTTGATCGCATCCTTGCGTATTGTGCGCAAACCCGGTTGATCGCTGGCGCGCAAACGCTTCAAGCATCAACCGGGATTCACAACAGTACTGGCGATTACCAGTGAGGAGCCATTACTCCCACTCAATGGTCGCTGGCGGCTTGCTGGAAACATCGTAGGTCACCCGTGAGATGTGTTCGATCTCATTGATGATACGGTTGGAGACCTTCTCGATCAGCTCATAGGGCAGATGCGCCCAGCGCGCGGTCATGAAGTCGACGGTCTCGACCGCTCGCAGCGCCACCACGTATTCATAGCGGCGGCCGTCGCCCACTACACCGACGGATTTGACCGGCAGGAACACCACAAATGCCTGGCTGGTTTTGTGGTACCAGTCGGCCTTGTGCAGCTCCTCGATAAAGATGGCATCGGCTTCGCGCAAGATGTCTGCGTATTCCTTTTTCACTTCGCCGAGGATACGCACACCGAGACCCGGACCCGGGAAGGGGTGACGGTAAACCATGTCATAAGGCAGGCCCAGTTCCAGGCCAATCTTGCGCACTTCATCCTTGAACAGTTCGCGCAGCGGTTCCACCAGTTCAAACGCCATATCTTCCGGCAAACCACCCACATTGTGGTGGGATTTGATCACGTGCGCTTTACCGGTCTTGGCGGCGGCAGACTCGATCACGTCCGGGTAGATGGTGCCCTGGGCAAGGAATTTCACATCCTTGAGTTTGGTGGCTTCCTTGTCGAAGATTTCGATAAAGGTGTTGCCGATGATTTTGCGCTTGGCTTCCGGCTCGTCTTCACCTGCGAGACGCGAAAGGAACGCCTCTTCTGCATCGGCACGGATAACACGCACGCCCATGTTGTCGGCGAACATCTGCATCACCTGATCGCCTTCGTTCTTGCGCAGCAGGCCGTTGTCCACAAAGACACAGGTAAGCTGATCGCCGATGGCTTTGTGCAGCAGCGCCGCCACAACGGAGCTGTCGACACCGCCGGACAGGCCCAGCAGCACTTTCGAGCTACCCACCTGCTCGCGCACCTTGGCGATGGAGTCTTCAATGATGTTTTCCGGGGTCCACAGTTTTTCACAGCCGCACAGCTCGATCACGAAGTGTTCGTAAATGCGGTTGCCCTGCAGGGTGTGGGTGACTTCCGGGTGGAACTGTACGCCAAAGAAATTCTTTTCCGCGTTGTACATACCAGCGATGGGGCAGGATGGGGTTGAGGCCATCAGCTCGAAGCCCTGCGGCATTTTTACCACTTTGTCGCCGTGGCTCATCCATACATCCAGCAGCGCGCTGCCGCTGTCGTCCAGGTGATCTTTGATGTCGTGCAGCAGTGCGGACTGCCCTTCAACTTTCACTTGGGCGTAACCAAACTCACGCACATTACTGCCTTCCACCGCGCCACCCAGCTGGTGCGCCATGGTCTGCATGCCGTAGCAGATACCCAGTACCGGCACACCCAGTTCAAACACTGCCTGTGGCGCGCGTGGGGAGCCCTCTTCGGGAACAGATTCCGGACCACCGGCGAGAATAATACCCTTGGGGTTGTACTCGCGGATTTCGTCATCGCTCATATCGAATGCGCGAATCTCGGAAAACACGCCCAGCTCACGCACACGGCGGGCAATCAACTGGGTGTACTGGGAACCGAAGTCGAGAATCAGAATTCGGCTGGAATGGATATCTTGGCTCATGGCTTACTCGTAACGGTTTTATAAACGGCAAACGGACCCTGAGAGGTCCGTTTGCGGTTCACTTGAAAGTGCACTTCTGTTTTTTAATCCGCATTGAATGCGGAGTATCAATTTTTAGCGGCCGCCAACAGGATAGTTGGGCGCCTCTTTGGTGATCTGCACATCGTGTACGTGCGACTCACCCATACCTGCAGCCGTCACCCGCACAAATTGCGGACGGTTGCGCATGGTGTCCATATCGACGCTGCCGGTATAACCCATGGCAGAGCGCAGGCCACCCATCATCTGGTGCACGATGGCGGAAATCGGGCCTTTGTAAGGCACGCGACCTTCGATACCTTCCGGTACCAGTTTTTCCGCGCCTTTGCTGGCATCCTGGAAATAACGGTCGGAAGAGCCCTGGGTGCGCGACATGGCACCGAGGGAACCCATACCACGGTAGGACTTATAGGTACGCCCCTGGTACAACTCCACTTCACCAGGCGCCTCTTCGGTACCCGCGAGCATGGAACCCATCATTACCGAGTAGGCGCCAGCAACCACCGCTTTGGAGATATCACCGGAGAAGCGAATACCGCCATCGGCGATCAGCGGCACACCGGTACCCTCAAGGGCCTTGGCCACTTCGGCAATCGCGGTGATCTGCGGCACGCCGATACCAGTCACGATACGGGTGGTACAGATGGAACCGGGGCCGATGCCCACTTTCACGGCGTCCGCACCGGCTTCCACCAGGGCCTTGGCCGCTTCACCGGTGGCAATGTTGCCGCCAATGACATCCACCTGCGGGTGCATTTCCTTGATACGACGCACGCGATCCAGCACGTTTTTGCTGTGACCGTGGGCAGTGTCGACCACCAGAACATCGACACCGGCTTCTACCAATGCCGCAACGCGGTCGTCAGTATCCGGGCTGGTGCCGACAGAGGCGCCCACACGCAGGCGGCCGTCGCTGTCTTTACAGGAGTTGGGATACTGTTCCGCCTTGTTGTAATCCTTGACGGTAATCAGGCCGCGCAGCTCGAACTTGTCGTTCACCACCAGCACTTTCTCAATGCGGTGTTTGTGCAGCAGCTCACGCACCATTTCCGGTGCGGCACCCTCTGCACAGGTCACCAGACGCTCTCTGGAGGTCATGATCTGGGCAACGGGGATATCCAGATTGGTCTGGAAGCGCACATCGCGGCTGGTGACGATACCGACCAGATTACCTTTGTCCATCACCGGTACGCCGGAGATGTTGTGGTGGCTCGTCAGTGCGATCAGTTCACGCACGGTGGCGTCGGACTCGATAGTAATCGGATCCTTGACGACACCGGCTTCGAATTTCTTTACTGCACGTACCGCCAGAGCCTGTTCCTCAATGGACATGCTCTTGTGAATAATGCCGATACCGCCTTCCTGGGCCAGAGCAATGGCCAGACGCGACTCGGTCACGGTATCCATAGCGGCGGACACCAGCGGAATGTTCAGGGTGATATTGCGAGACAGTTTTGTCTTCAGGGAAACGTCTTTCGCCGTGACCTCGGAGTAACCGGGCACAAGTAGGACGTCATCAAAAGTGAGGGCTTCGCGCGCAATGCGCAGACCGGATTCAGACATGGACACTCAAACCTCAAGGGAGCGGGAATGGGTATCGGCGCGATTATAGCCGCAACGATCTCGGAAACAAAAGCCTATTTAGTCTAGATTGGCAAATCTCTTTACGCGGGCACCCATCCTTGCAATATTGGCCGCCTGAAATCGTCCTGAAGAGTCCCAGATGCTACACACCCCCCCCGGCGCGCCTAACCCACTCCCCACCGACGGCCGCCCCGTCCTGTCCGTCAGTGAGCTCAACCGGGAAGTGAAACATCTGCTGGAGGGCAGCGTGCCGCTGCTGTGGATCAGCGGCGAAATATCCAATTTCGCCGCTCCAAGCTCCGGCCACTGGTACTTCACCCTCAAGGACGCTCGCGCCCAGGTGCGCTGTGCCATGTTCAAGGGCCGCAACCGCAGTGTGCGCTTCCAGCCCGGCAATGGTCGCGAGGTGCTGGCGCGCGCCCGGGTCAGCCTGTATGAGGGGCGCGGTGAATTTCAGCTGATTATCGAGCACCTGGAAGAAGCGGGCTTTGGCGCCCTGATGCGCCAGCTGGAAATGCTGAAGGCCAAATTACAGGCCGAGGGCCTGTTTGAGCTGGCGCGCAAAAAGCCTCTGCCCTACCTGCCCACCACCATCGGCATCATCACCTCCCCCACTGGTGCCGCGGTAAGGGACATGATCCAGGTACTGGGACGACGCTACCCGGCCGCGAAAATCGAGCTGATCCCGGTCGCCGTGCAGGGACAGGGTGCTGCCCAGCAGATTGCCAACGCCATTGCACTTGCCGGGCGACTGCAACGTCACGACCTGTTGATCGTCGGCCGCGGCGGCGGTTCCCTGGAGGACTTGTGGTCCTTCAACGAAGAAATTGTTGCCCGCGCCCTGGCCGCCTGCCCAATCCCAACGATTTCAGCCGTGGGCCATGAAACCGACACCACCATTGCCGACCTGGTAGCCGATGTCCGCGCGCCCACCCCCTCTGCCGCCGCGGAGATCGCCAGCGCCAACGCCGCAGCACTCAGCGAGGAAATCGAGGGAGCTCGCTGGCGGCTGACACGCGCCATAGAGTTGCAACTGCGCCACTTGCGACAGCAGGTGCAGCTGGTCGGCAACCGCATCCGCCACCCCCGGGAGCAACTGCAGAACCGCGCGCAGCGGTTGGACCATCTGGAGATTCGACTACAGGCGGCAATGCGCGGCCGCACCCAGGCGAACACCCTGCAACTGGCACAACTGGAGCGTGCCCTGGCGCAAGTTCACCCTCGACAACAGTTGCAGCGTGCGCAGTTACAGCTATCACAGCAAACCCAGCGCCTGCACAAATCCATTGCGTCCCTGCTGCAACACAAGGGCGAGCAGCTAGGCTTCTCCGCCCAGCTGCTCAACAGTGTCAGTCCCCTGGCGGTACTGGATCGTGGCTACGCGATTGTCCAGAATGAACAGAAACAGGTCATACGTCGTGCGCAGGATGTGATTTCAGGACAAAGAGTCCACGCCAGGCTGGCTGAAGGGGAAATTACTGCTGTGGTTGAATGATTGCAGCAGCGGCCATTTCGCACCTCACAACTATTTCTCCACGGTGACCCTAGGATTGCTGAATCGCTTTATTTGCGAAAGCGGAGTAATTCATGGGCGCGATTCTCTCGAAACACCTGCTATTGCCAGTCTTGGTACTCACTCTCTGCGGATTGATTGTCGGGTGCGACAATAAAGCACCCTCCCCCGCACCGGGAAATGAACCACCGCAAGAATTCAAAAAAGAAAGGGACACCCGCTTCGAGAACTACGATGAATCGGGAGACCTGAGCGCATTGAAAAAACGCGGCAGCATCCGCTTCGTCACCCTGGCCACCAGTGAAGAGGATCTGCTTCCCCGCGCAGCCATTGTGACCCAGTTGCACTACCAGCTGGCGGAAGACCTCGCCAAGCGACTCAAGCTCGAACCACACTGGATCGCAGCAGCCTCACCGGAAAAGGCGCTGGAAATGATCAAGAATGGCCGCGCCGATGTTTTTACCGGAAACCTCACCCGCACCGAGGAGCGGGCACAGAATTTTGACCTGACAG
Organism: Microbulbifer sp. CAU 1566; assembly: GCF_023156515.1. Classification (NCBI taxonomy): domain Bacteria; kingdom Pseudomonadati; phylum Pseudomonadota; class Gammaproteobacteria; order Cellvibrionales; family Microbulbiferaceae; genus Microbulbifer; species Microbulbifer sp. CAU 1566. The sequence continues at coordinate 94,933 of NZ_JALNMG010000001.1, forward strand.
AGGCCATAGCGAACTCCCGCCAACAACTGGTTACAGGGCAAAACGGGCCTGACGTTGAGCACCCGGACAAACTCGACAATATTGTTATTTCCATCATGGCGGGCAGCACCTATGTCGCCACCGCCCAGGCGCTGAAACAGAAAATTCCCGGCGCCAAACTTGAGATGCGCGAGCTGCAGAAAAACGACACCGTCGACCAGTTGCTCGACAATATCAACCGCCGAAAAAACGTGGTCACCATTCTCGACAGTAATATTGTGCAGGGGGTAAAAGGCTACCGGGACGACTTCAAGGAGGGCGCTTTCCTCAGTGAGGAAGAAGACATAGTTTGGGCCATGCGCAAAGACTCCCCCGAACTCAGATTGCGCATCAACAACTTTCTCACCAAAAAAATGGTAAAGGCGCCGACTGAAAGGAAGTCCGATTGGGCGTCGATCAAAAAATCCAAGGTGATCCGCTTTCTCACCTACAACGGCCCCACCAGTTACTTCATGTGGAAAGGCACCCTGATGGGTTTCGATTACGACCTCGCCATAGCCTTTGCCGAAAAGCACAACCTTGAGCTGGAGCTGATTGTCGTACCCTATGACCAGGAACTGATCGAATGGCTAAAGGCGGGACGCGGTGACTTTGCGGGCGCCTCGATCACCATCACCGAAGAGCGCAAGGCGCGCGGAGTCGATTTCAGCACGCCCTACATCGAAATGGCCGAGCAGGTCCTGAGCAACAGTGCCAAACCGCCAATCAAAACTGTCCAGGACTTGAATGGTCGCACTCTTACTCTGCGCGCCTTTTCAATTTTTGAGAGCATCGCAAAAGCGCTACAGGATAGCGGCATCCAGGTAAAGATAGAGCTGGCCGAGCCGGAGGTAAGCTACGAGCAAATCGTCAATATGGTCGCAGAAGGTGAGCTGGATGCCACCATTGTCGACGCCGATGCCGCAGAAGTAGGCGCTGCACTGCGGGAGGGTCTTACTGCAGGTCCGGTGGTCAGTGACCCACTCCCCCAAGGCTGGATGGTTCTCAAGGAAAACAAATCCCTGCGGGAGAGAATCGATACCTTTATCAAAGAGTTCAAAGCATCCAAACAGTATGCAAAAAAAGTCAATTACTACTTCAAACCAGATAAGGCAGTCAGCGACAAAATACTAACCCGGATCAGGCCGGGCGAAGACTTGTCGCCTTACGACAAACTCGCAAAAAAGTCTGCGCAGGAACACGAATTTGACTGGCGCCTGATCGTTGCCCAGATGTGGCAGGAGAGCAGCTTTGACCCCAAGGCAGAGTCGCCAGTAGGTGCCCAGGGGTTACTACAGGTTATGCCGCGTACCGCTGAGGAAGTCGGGTATCCACCACCGCTGTTTGAACCCAAGCGCGGAATCGAGGCTGGGGTCAAATACCTGAGCTGGATACGCGAGCGCTTTGATGACGACATCAACCTGGAAAACCGCTTGTGGTTTTCCCTGGCTGCCTACAACGCCGGCATTGGCCACTTGTACGACGCCCAGCGTCTGGCAAAAGACCTGAACCTGGATCCGAATGTCTGGTTCGGAAATGTCGAAACCGCGATGCTCAAACTCTCAGAACCGCGGTATTTCAAAAAAGCCCGCTACGGATATGTGCGCGGCGCTGAGCCGGTTCAGTATGTGCATAACATCAGCAAGCTCTACCGCGCCTACACAGACATATCTCCGGGAGAAGTTGCGTTGCGCCTACGCTACGTGCCGAATTTTACTCACATACCGCGCAGTCGCGCGCCGAGCATGATGCCTTGCAACCCGCTCTTCTGGATATCGCGCTGCGAATCCCCAGTACACACAGGCTTCCATTAAGTCGAGCAACCAGGATTTAGTAAGTTTTCATAACTGCCATGTGCAATATCCATCGCCGCAACGCAGGTCATCGGATATTACCTGCGACGACCTTACCATAGAGCTTGGCAATGGAAACTATTAAAGTCTCAGGGCACTAAAGTGGGAATAGTTATTGCAATAGAAAAAACTCCGTTAAATCGCCGTGCAGCTCTCCTCGGCGCGCTGCTTATAGCACTCTTGACCCTCTGCATTGCAGCATGTGATCGACGCGATTCTGCGTCAGCCCCACATGTATCTGTGCAAGAGATTGAGCAGATTACTTTACCCTCAGACCGCACTGCGAACGAAAACTATATCGAACAGGGAGACCTAGCGGCGATCAAAAAGCGTGGCCTCATCCGATTCGTCAGCTTGACCGGTGACAATCAGCCGATACTTCCCCGTGAAACAATCGTCAATCAGACACACCGACAAATGGCCGAAGACTTTGCCAAAAGAATCGGCCTTCCCACACGCTGGTATATTGCTCAATCTCCGGAACAGGCACTCCGCATGGTACAGGATGGCGAAGTAGATATCGTCGCGGAAAATATGAGTATCACGCCATTACGCCAGGAAGTTGTAGGGTTCAGTATTCCAATATTACAAACTGCGGATGTTTTGATTTCAGGAAAAAATGGTCCAGACATCAGCGATATTGAAAATCTGGTGGGAACGGAATTTATCGTCCTTGCCGGCAGCACCTACGCCGACCGGGCCCACGCCCTCGTTGCCAAATATCCCGATGCCAACTTTTCGGTCCGCGAAGTATATTTGACGGATAAACGAGACACCGTGTTTGACATGGTTTCTGAAGTAGACAACGCGGTGACCATCCTGCATCGAAACCTCGCAGAAGAAACGTTGCAGTACCGCGATGATTTGAAGGTTGGCGCCACCGTGGGACCGGAGCAAAATATCGCCTGGGCTATCCGCAAGGACGCAGTGCGCCTGAAAAGCCGCATCAATAACTTTCTTACCCGAACACTGGTCAATGCTGTTCCGGAACGCACATCCCACTGGTACGCCATCAAAGAATCGGGAGTGATACGTTTCGCTACCTATAACGGACCCACCAGTTATTACCTGTGGAAAGGTGTCTTGCGCGGCTTTGACTACGACATGGCAAAGGCTTTCGCCGATAAGCACAAACTGCAGTTACAAATCGTTGTGGTACCCAACGAAGAAGACCTTGTGGATTGGGTGGTGGATGGACGAGCGGATATTGCCGGCGCCTCTACAACAATAACCCAGAGCCGTATTGAACGGGGAGTAACCTTCAGCTCGCCATTTATCGAAACCACCGAGAAAATCATCAGCAACCGGAAGTACCCCAAAATCGAAACCCTTGACGACTTGCGGGGAAGAACTATCACCCTGCGCGCTTACTCCTCATTTATCCAAACCGCGCGAAAATTGCGGGAGCACGGTGTCGATATAAATGTCCAAGTGGCCCCCGCCGAAATGTCATTCGAGGAAGTGCTTAACAAAGTCGCCGAGGGACACTTTGAGGCCACCATTGAGGACGGATACATCGCTGATATTCAGGCGGCCCTACGCCCGGAATTGCTCATCGGCCTGCAGGTTAGCGAGGGCCAACAACAGGGGTGGATGGTCAAGCAGGGACACAAAGACCTCTTGCGACAGTTCGACCGGTTTATTAAGGGATTTAGCAAAAGCAAAGAGTTTGACAACCTGCTCGCGGCCTATTTCGAGCCGGATAAGCATCTGGTGCAAAGAATCTCCGCGCGGGTGATACCAGGTGAAGCACTGTCTCCCTACGACAGGATTGTGCAGGCATCGGCGCTTGAATATAACTTTGACTGGCGCCTGATTGTCGCGCAAATGTGGCAGGAGAGTAACTTCAACCCGAAAGCGGTATCACCTGTAGGCGCCCAGGGACTTTTGCAGGTCATGCCACGCACGGGTGAAGATATGGGCTTTCCGCCACCACTCTTCGACCCGGAAAAGAACGTCAAGGCTGGCGTTAAATATATGGAGTGGGTCCGCAATCGCTTCAAGGCCCCCCTCCCAGTCAGTGAGCAACTGTGGTTTACCCTCGCGCCTTACAATGCCGGGCTAGGCCACCTTTTGGATGCCCAACGTCTTGCGAAAAGTATCGGTCTCGATCCCAACAAATGGTTCGACAATGTGGAGGTTGCCATGCTCAAGCTCTCCGAACCGAAGTACTTTCAACAGGCGCGCTACGGCTATGTGCGCGGCTCAGAACCTGTCGCCTACGTACGTAAGATCAGCAGGCTTTATCAGGCCTACACCAATGTCGCTTCCGGTGAACTGATTTTAGGCGCGGTATCTGTCCCGGGGAGTCTGTTGGCGACGATTATGGCGTCAGCACAATTTTGCCAATATGGTCACTCGACTCCATCAACCGATGTGCGTCCGCCACGTCTTCCAGTGCAAACGTGGCCGCCATCACCGGACGAATTTTGCCCGCCTCTATCAGCGGCCACACTCTCTTCTCCAGGTCCCGGGCAATAGCGGCCTTTACTTCCGGTGACTGCGGGCGCAGGGTCGACCCGGTCAGGGTCAGTCGCTTCAGCATCACTGGCAGCATATTGACCTCGACTTTGGCTCCATTGAGATACGCAATATTGACGATGCGGCCGTCTTTGGCGGCCGCACGGATATTGCGATCGACATAGTCTCCGCCGACCATATCGAGAATCACATCGGCGCCTTTGCCATCGGTGTATTCCATGACGGCCGCTACAAAGTCCTGCTCACGGTAGTTGATGGCACGCTCTGCGCCCAGATCCTTGCAGGCCGCACATTTTTCGGCAGAACCAGCGGTAACCAGAACCCTGGCCCCCAGCTCCCGCGCAATCTGAATCGCTGCAGTTCCGATACCGGAAGACCCCCCGTGCACGAGCAACACCTCGCCGGGTTCCAGTTTCGCTCTGTGTATCAGGTTGCTCCAGACGGTAAAAAACGTTTCCGGCAGAGCTGCTGCCTCGATAACGCTCAGCCCTTTCGGGATCGGCAGGCACTGCTCCTCCGGCGCCAGAGCCAATTCCGCATAGCCGCCACCGTTGGTCAAAGCGCACACAGAATCTCCCGCCTGCCAGCGGCGGACATCCTCACCGACGGCCACTACTTCACCGGCGACTTCCAACCCCAGAACCGGGGAGGCCCCCGGGGGCGGTGGGTAAAAGCCGGCACGCTGGACGATATCCGGGCGGTTGACGCCAGCCGCGGCGACTTTGATCAACACCTGCCCAGGCTCAACCTGGGGCGATGGTCCCTCGACCAATTGCATGTTTTCCGGGCCACCGTTTTCGGGCAGATCGATATAGCGCATCCGTTTTCTCCCACCGTGTAATTTGTGCAGTAATCAGTGCACCAGATCCTACAACAAAAAAGCCCGGCAGAGCCGGGCAAAAAGACTGGAGGTGAGGTGAGATAAAACTCAGATGTCGTAGTTCAACTCGATACCCACGATGCGACCGCGGTTGATCGGCGTAAAGGTAGAGTTGGGGCCCAGGGTTACCGGTCCCAACATACCCGGCAGCTGGGTATCGTTACCTTCGCTGACTTCATCCAGCATGTTTTTGCCGAACAGGGCCAGGCGGTAACTGCCGGAATCCGGGGTGAAACCGATGCTGAAGTCCACCATCTCCACTTCGCTCAGCATACCGGCGTTGTTGTCGGTATAGGCGGAGGCGTCGCGGTGGTTGTAGTTGATCCGCGAGGTCAGCGCGCCCCAGCTGCCGAGCTGCAGGTCATGCACCATGCCCACACCGTAGGTCCAGGGGGCGAGACGGGGAATTTCCAGCCCGTAGTCTGCACCGTCCACCACACCGTCACCAGTGAGATCTAGCCAGATATCGTCGTACTCACCATCGACATAGCCCACATTCATGGTCATCAGCAGTGAATCGGTCAAGCCGGCCATCATTTCAAACTCGGCGCCGCGAATGGTCGCGTCGGCGGTATTGCGAATCAGCTGGGCCACACCGGCGGTGGCACTGGGCAGGTTCACTTCCCGCTGCATGTCGTCGATGGTGTTGTGGAACAGCGCCATATTGGTTTTTACCCGGCCATCCAGCCACTGGGTCTTGGCACCAATCTCGAAGCTGTTCTGCTCTTCCTGATCGGTCGGCCCCGGGGATTCACCAAAGGCGGTATTGCGCATGTTGTAACCACCACTGCGGAAACCTTTGGTCCACACCGCATAGGCCTGTGCAGAATTACTGATCAGCCACTGCATCCCCACTTTCGGGGTGAAAGCACTCCACTCCTCGGTATCGCTGAAGTCATAAGTGGTGCAACCCTCCCGGTCACAACCATTGCCGGGGATAATGGAGGCGATATCGGCGCTCTTCTCCTCGCTGGAGTAGCGGCCGCCCAGGGTCAGTACCCAGGAATCGTTCAGGTCGATGTCGGCCTGGGTAAAGACACCCATTGCGGTGTGATCCTGAACACCACCACCGGCCATCACCAGCGCGCCACCGAGCAGGTCGCGCTCTTCGATATATTTCAGGTCCTGGGTAAACCAGTAGACACCGCTGGTGATCGCAGTAGCACCAAAACGACCGGAGTAGCGCAGCTCATTACTCAACTGATCCTGGTCAATCAGGCTATAGGAGTGGAACAGGTGTACCGGCAGGGAGTCGATATCCCCTTCACCGTCGGTCTCGTAATCCCGCCAGGCGAGGATGTTGGTGATGGTACCGCTGCCGAAGGCCACATCCCGGTTGTACTCGGCAATTGCCTGGGTCCAGTCGGTTTCAGCCCAGCCTTCGTTGTCAATCGCCACCTCAAAGGAGTCTTCACTGTTATCCCAATCGGTAACCCCCACAGATGCTGCGATCAATGGCGAAAAATCACCGCGGTTTTGACCGATGGGCCCGTCCGCGTCCACATGACCGGACTCGAGGCGCACGATCAGATCGGCCGACTCGCCGAGGTCAACAGTAAAGCTGGGGCGCACAAACCACGTGGTGGAAGCGCCCAGGTTATCGTTACCGTTAAATTTGTTTTCAAACCAGCCTTTGTCGTCGCTGTAGTAGGCTGTCAGGCGACCATTCACGGATTCACTGATCTTGCCGGAAACGGTACCCGCCAGGTTGGTTTCCTGCTGGGCCGTGGTCGAGAAGCGGATCTTGCTGGCAAACTCCTCGGTGGGCTTGGCGGTCTTGACCACCACCGCACCGCCGGTGACGTTGCGCCCGAACAAGAGCCCCTGCGGGCCACGCAGTACTTCGATCCCTTCCAGGTCGAACAGATCCAGGATTACACCGGCGTTGATCCCCATGTACATACCGTCGACAAAGACACCTACGGTGGGGTCAATGGACGGGATGGAGCTGTTCACCCCCAGGCCACGCACAGTGAAGTTGGCGGTGCTTTTGATGGTGCCGGCATCGTCCATCTGCACATTGGGCATTTTGAATGCGAGGCTTTCCAGGTCGCGGGTCTGCAGGGCTTCCAGCTGGTCGCCAGAGTAGGCCGTCGCTGCGACAGGGACATCCTGCAGGCGCTCAGCGTCCCCGCGCTTGCGCGCAACAACCTGGACCTCTTCCAGCAGGGTATCGACAGAGTTTCCTGCGGCGTGCGCCGTACCCACACCGCATGCAAGCGACATCGCAGCGAAGGAGCAGGCCGAGGCCAGTACCAGATTCCTGGAATTGGATGTTTTGACTTTCGCTGTATTGGAACAGTCGTGTGAGGTGAAAGCGTCAGATTGGCTTCCCATGTTTTCTCTCCATTGCACCGAGTTATTTTTATGTAATTTCCAGCAACAGAACTGCGGTAATCGCTACTGTACCGCTCGCTGTTGATCCCTACCAGCGAATCAGTCCAGCAAACCGTCCTGTTTACTATCGACCCCGTGAACCACCGCATATTGAGGCCGACAGCGGAAAGACTACTAGAGGTTTTTCCGTTACAAAAGTTTATTTTTTTGAGTAATTCATTCCGCTTATCCCGAACAACGCAAAACGTAAGTTACGGAAATAGTCCCATATGAATGACTCTGCCGTCACAATTAGAAACCACCGGGGTTTGTTTCCGGACTTCTCCAAATTGCTACCGGGGCAGCAATCGCGAGAATGAGTGATTCCTTAGGTAACAGTTTATCGCTCACCCCCTATTGCACAGAATAATAATGAGTATCCACAGTACAAATAGGTCAGCTGGCATCATCGAGTGTGTGCCCGGCGCTACCTTCACACCATAACCTCTTCGGTAAAGTTTGCCTGACGGTCAACTGCCACACTCCAACTTCACGGCCAGGGCGGATACCGGAACGGGAAGCTGGCTGAAATCCTCAAACGAATCTGAAACGACTGCCATTACCCCGGCGGTAGTGGCACAGGTTTGTTGCAGGCGCCAATCTGTAAGCCAACACATCCAGAAAAAGTATTGGGGGTCACTCGATTGTGAACAGCGAGTACACGCCGGAAGAGCAGGCATTTCGCCGCAGTGTAAGGCAGTTTTTACAGGAAAATTTGCCGGAAGATATTCGTCGAAAAACCTTGCTCGGCATGCACCTGGAAAAGGAAGACTGCGTGCGATGGCAGAAAATTCTATACCAGCAAGGCTGGGCCGCCGTCAACTGGCCAGAGGAGTACGGCGGTACCGGCTGGACCGCCACACAAAAGAATATTTTTGAAACCGAATGTGCCCTCGCCGGTGCACCGGAGGTTATCCCCTTCGGTATGAAAATGGTGGCACCGGTGATCTTCTCATTTGGTAACGATGAGCAAAAGCAGCGCTTCCTGCCCGACATTCTCGCCAGCAATGTATGGTGGTGCCAGGGCTATTCGGAACCCAATGCCGGCTCCGATCTCGCCTCGCTGAAAACCACGGCCTACCGCGACGGCGACCACTACATCGTCAATGGCACCAAAACCTGGACCACCCTGGCCCAGTACGCCGACTGGATTTTCTGCCTGGTACGCACCGGTACGCCCGCAGAGAAAAACCAGACAGCGATCAGTTTCCTGCTCATCGACATGCACACCCCGGGAATCTCCCTGTCCCCTATTCTGACCCTGGATGGCTATCGCGAGGTCAATGAAGTCCACTTCGACAATGTGCGGGTACCGGTAGAGAACCGAATTGGCGATGAGGGCAAAGGCTGGACCTACGCCAAGGTACTCTTGACCCACGAGCGCACCAACATAGCGCGGGTTGCCCAGTCCCGCTGCCAGCTACAGAGAGCCCGTCAGCTGGCCGAAAACACCCCTGACAGTGCCGGCATATTGATGGATAACCCGGTGTTTGCACACAAATTTGCCGAAGTTGAAATTGAACTCCTGGCTCTGGAGTACACCGAACTGCGCACCCTGGACGCCATTCGCACCGGCCAGGCACCGGGACCCGAGTCCTCCATCCTGAAGATCAAGGGCACCGAGCTGGCCCAGTCCATCGATGAGCTGCACGCGGAAATTGCCGCTTGTGGCGGCATGCCCTATGTCCCCTGGCAGCTGGACGAAGGGTTTGATGGCGAACGGGTGGGATCGGACTCTGCGGTAAACAGCTGGCTGCGCTATTTCAATAATCGCAAGTCATCCATCTACGGCGGCAGTAACGAAATCCAGAAAAACATTATCTGCAAGGCCGTGCTGGGCCTGTAACCGGAGGAAATCCCCATGGACTTTTCTTTCAGCGAAGAACAACAACTACTGCGCGATAGTGTGATTCGGTTTATTCGCCAGGACTACGCCTTTGAACATCGCCAGAAAACCGTAACCAGCAACGCGCCCTTCAATCGCGATCACTGGCAGCAGTTCGCAGAACTCGGTTGGCTGCTGGTGCCCTTTACCGAGGAGGACGGTGGCCTGGGCGGGTCCGCGGTCGACCTGATTGTGGTCATGGAAGAGTTTGGCAAAGGGATGGTCGTCGAACCGCTGCTGGCCAGCGCGATTCTGGCCGGGGGCCTGATTGCCGAGGCGGGATCACCAGCGCAGAAAAACGACTGGCTGCTGCCCCTGATGGAAGGCTCCCTGCAACTGGCGTTTGCATTCGCGGAGCCACAACATCGCTTTGACCTTGCCAATATTGCCACCAGCGCCAAAGTAGATGGGGACAACTTGGTCCTGCAGGGGCATAAAACCCTGGTATTAAACGGCGCTGCCGCCGATACCCTGCTGGTATCCGTACGCACCGACGATGCCGACAATGCCGAGGGCGTCAGCCTGCTGCTGGTGGACGCCAAGAGCCCGGGTGTTACCCGCAACAGCTACAAAACGGTCGATGGCCATAACGCGGCGGAAATTTATTTTGACCAGGTACGCGTACCCGCAGCCAATCTCCTTGGACGCGCAGGCCATTCCCTGCCCGCGATCGAAAAAATCATCGACCGCGCCACCCTCGCCATTTGCGCCGAAGCCGTGGGCGCCATGGAAAGTGCGCTGGAAAAAACAGTGGAGTACACCCGCACCCGCAAGCAGTTTGGCACCAGCCTGTCCAGCTTCCAGGCCCTGCAGCACCGTATGGCAGATATGTTTATTGAATGCCAACAGGCGCGCTCGATCCTGATGATGGCCGCCATGCAGTTGGATGCCAACGACGGCTTGGCGCCGAAAGCGGTATCTGCCGCAAAAAGCAGAATTGGCAAGGCCGCGCGCAAGGTGGGACAGGAAGCGGTGCAATTGCACGGCGGTATCGGGGTCACCGATGAACTGGATGTGGCACACCTGTTCAAGCGCCTGACCAGCATCCAGTATCTGTTTGGCAGCACCGATTACCATACCCAGCGCTTTATCAGCGCCTGACTGGAATCGGGAAGGTAAAGGCGAAAGGCGAAAAAACGGCATAGCAAAGAGGCTATGCCGTTCGCGACTCCATCGCACTATCTATCAATACTGCTATCAATACTCACTATCCATACGCGATCAGGACTCAATCAAGTGCTAAATCAAGGATGACATCAGGGGCTCAACCGCTCCACCTGCCACTCACCGTCATCCATGGCACGGAACACGAAACGATCGTGCAACCGCGACGCCCTGCCCTGCCAGAACTCCACCGCATGGGGCGCAATTCGGTAGCCCCCCCAGAATTCTGGCCGCGGCACCTCATCACCATCAAAGCGCTGGCGGCACGCCTCGAACTGCTCTTCCAATACCTGACGAGAGACAATCGCATCACTTTGATGGGAGGCCCAGGCCGCTATCTGGCTATCTCTCGGACGGGTACGAAAATAGGCATCCGCCTCTTCGTCCGTTAACTGCTCGGCGACACCGCGGACGATGACCTGCCGCTCCAGGAAATGCCAGGGAAACAGCAGGGATACCTTGGGGTTGGCGGTAATATCCCAGGCCTTCTGGCTTTTGAGGTTGGTGTAAAACACAAAGCCGCGGGCATCAAAGCCTTTCAATAACACAATACGCTGGGACGGCTGACCGGAGGCATCCGCGGTACTGAGGCACACCGCGCTGGGATCGGAAATATCGGCCCGCACGGCCTCTTCCAGCCAGGCGTTGAACTGGCTCATCGGGTCATCCGCCAGGTCACCGCGTTCCAAACCACCCTGAAGATACTCGCGTCGCCACTGATCAATTTCCATCGCTGTCATATCCTTACTGCTGATTCTTGTACTGGGAATTCAAAATAACCTGGCAGCAAGTTTACGCAGTTGCGTGCCAAATCCAAATTCGCGCAATTTTCCCCGCCATGCCCGGTGACTACACTCAATTATCCCGCGAATTCTGCGCGTCAGACGCAGACTCTGCGGGTGCTTGCAGGACTTTTTTACGCCCGGTAGGCTCCAGCGCAATGACGGGCTTGTAACCGTTTGAAATAAAAAATTCAGGGTATGCCGCCAATGCAATCAACTGACCATCCTGCGACCGAGCAACCGAACACATCTCCCAGTTGTGCCCAGGTGCTGATGCACCTGCTGCGCCAGTACGGTGTAGATACCGTATTTGGTATTCCCGGGGTTCACACCATCGAACTCTATCGCGGCCTCCCCGGCAGCGGCTTGACCCATATCACCCCGCGCCACGAACAGGGTGCGGCTTTTATGGCGGATGGCTACGCCCGCGCCAGCGGCAAGCCCGGCGTCTGCTTCCTGATCACAGGCCCCGGCGTCACCAATGCCGCCACCGCCATGGCCCAGGCCTATTCCGACTCCATTCCCATGCTGGTCATCAGCGCGGTCAACCGCCGCCAGGACCTGGGCATGGGACGCGGGCGCCTGCACGAACTGCCGAACCAGCAGGATGTCAGTCGCGGCTTCTGCGTCTGGCAACATACGGTTTCCACTGCTGAGCAACTGCCGGAAGCCCTGGCGCGCGCCTTCCAGGTGATGCGTGCGAGCCGCCCGGGCCCGGTACATATCGAAATACCCATCGACCTGTTTCCCGCACCGATGCCCGGCCAGCTGGGCAACTACCGCGCCGCCCCCGCACCCACGCTGCCCGCCGCGGGTCCCGATGCTGTCGAGACTGCCGCCAAGTGGCTGGCAGGTGCCAAGAGCCCGGTCATCCTGCTCGGCGGCGGCGCCCAGCACTGCGCTGAAGCCACTACGGCACTGGCGGAAAAACTGGCGGCACCGGTATTCCAGTCACTGGCGGCGAAAGGCATCGTCGACGAGCGTCACCCGCTGTGCGGCGGCGCCAACCTGAGCTTCAACGGCGTGCGCGAGCATATTGAAAATGCGGACGTGGTGCTGGCCATTGCCACGGAGCTCGCGGAAACCGATCGCAACCTGGTGCGCGAGGACTATCGTTTCAAGGGCAAATTAATTCGCGTCGATATAGACCCGGCACAACTGACCTGCAACGCCACGCCGGACCTGGCCATCTGTGCCGACGCCAAGACCACCATTGAACAGCTTCTCCGCGTGCTGCCTGAAGCCAGTGAAAAACAGCGGCAAAGTGTCGCCGCGAAACTGCAAGAGCTGATCCGCGGTTGCCGCAGCGAATGGTGGCCCGGATCCGAGAGCCGCTACCCCTGGGTGCAGGCGCTGCGCGATGCGCTGCCGGAAGACGGCATTCTGGTGACCGACTCCACCCAGCTGGCCTACAACACCAACCACGCCCTGCCCCTGTTCCAGCCCCGCAGTCACCTCACCTGCACCACCGGCTACGGCACTCTGGGCTTTGCCCTACCCGCAGCCATCGGCGCAGCGCTGGCCAGCCCGCGCCCGGTAATCGGTTTGATTGGCGACGGCGGCATCATGTTTACCCTGGGCGAACTGGCGGCCGCGGTGGAACAGCAACTGGCACTGCCGATTCTGGTGTGGAACAACAGTGGCTACGGCGAAATCCGCGATTTTATGGATGAAGCGGCAGTAGAGCAGGAGGGCGTCAACCTGCGCGCGCCGGACTTCGTCGCCCTCGCCCGCGCCATGGGCGCCGAGGGCTGCCGAATCGATACGCCGGAACAGTTGAGCGAAGCGGTGGCCTCCGCATTTGCGCGGAAAACGCCGACATTGATCGAAATCACCGCTCCGGATTAAACCAGGGTTGCAGTGGATAACCTGGCGATAACGTTTTTCAAAATACACTCAGTGGAAGAACCATGACCGATCTGAACAAACTGCCAACGGATAAGCTCTATATCAACGGCGAATGGCGCGACTCCAAGGGCGGCAACCTGCACGCCGTCGTTAATCCCGCCACCGAAGAAGTCCTGTGTGAAGTCATCCAGGGCACACTGGAAGATGTCGACGACGCGGTTGCCGCCGCCAAGGCCGCCTTCAAGGAGTGGCGCCACAGCCGCGCCGCCAAACGCCAGGCCCTGATGCACGCCATCGCCGACGGTATGGAAGCGCGCAAACAGGACCTGATCGACGCCGTATCCCAGGCATTGGGCTGCCCGCCGCACATCACCGAATGGCTGCATATCGACGGCCCTATTTACGCTATGCGCTATTACGCCGACCGCGCGGAGATGATGGAAAAAACAGAGAAAGCCGCGCACTCGGTTGTACTGCGCGAACCTGTCGGGGTTTGCGGATTCATCACACCCTGGAACTATCCTCTGCACCAGTTCGTGGGCAAGGTGGCACCGGCACTGGCGGCGGGCTGCACCATGATCCAGAAGCCCTCGGAAATGACGCCGCTGCAGGATTACGTGATGGCGGAAATCATCGACGCCGCCGGCCTGCCTGCGGGTGTCTTCAATCTGGTGCCCGGTGCAGGTCCCATTGTCGGCGCCGCACTTTCCAGCCACAATTACATCGACATGGTCTCATTCACCGGCTCTACCCGCGCCGGTATCGAAGTCGCGAAAAATGCCGCCCCGACCGTCAAACGGGTCACCCAGGAACTGGGCGGGAAATCGCCCTTCATCATCACCCCCGACGCCGACCTGGAAGCTGCCGTGCGCTGGGGCTGCGAAGATGTCTTTATCAATAGCGGCCAGACCTGCACCGCCCTGACCCGCATGCTGGTACCCGCAGAGCGCTACGAAGAAGCGGTGAACATTGCCAAACGTGTGGCCGAGGAAATCGCCATGGGCACCGACAAAGACGCCTATATGGGCCCCCTCTCCTCGGCACGCCAGCGAGAAATCGTGCGCAGCTATATCGAAAAAGGCCTCAATGAAGGTGCGCGCATGGTCACCGGTGGCAGTGAAATTCCGGAAGGTTTTGCCAAAGGCTTCTACGTCAAACCCACCGTCTTTGCCGACGTCACCAACGACATGACCATCGCCCGCGAAGAAATCTTCGGCCCGGTCACCTGCCTGATTCCCTACCAGGATTTGGACGAAGCCATCCGCATTGCCAACGACACCGAATACGGGCTCTCCAGCGGCGTCTGGGCCAAAGACGCCGAGGCTGCCATGCCCGTGGTACGCCGCATCGAAGCCGGCCTCTGCTTCGTCAACGGCGGCGAGTTCAACTACGATGTCCCCTTCGGTGGATACAAGCGTTCCGGCAATGGCCGCGAGTTCGGCGAAGCCGGTCTGGACGAGTTTATTGAACTGAAATCCGTACAACTTCCCGGATAAAATCCTGACGCGCCGCCACTACCGGCGGCGCGGTTGACTGCCCGTTCCGCCGCCGCTATCTTTGCCCCCGACATCAAGAGAGTGGCTGACGCCAACGCCAACCTGCCTACCGGGGCAAGGTGGTTTCTCGTCACAGACTGTAACCAGTTACAGCCTGTGGAGAGGATGGGGCTCTCGCTGGACCAACCATGGTTACAGCGTTGCAATCCTACCGGGATGCGATTTTTTTACTGACGAATCGCCTCTTCCGCCGTCAGCCCTCCAGAATTTTTGGAGGGAACATGTCCGACTTTACGCTATCCAGCACCGACGTTATCGAAATCCAGATTGCCCCCCAGCGCAGCCGCACGGCCGTAAGGGCAGTCAAACGCAGCGATAAGCTTCTGCTGTGGCAACTACTGTTCGACTCAACGGAAGACGCGCTGGCCTTCGCTACCCACTGCCGCGCCAGCGACGCACCGGTCACTGCCCACAAGGCTTGTGAGCTGGTGGGATAAACCGAATAAACCGTGTCGGTGGGGCAATCTCGTTATAGAAGAGCGCCCAACCTACACTTACGGCTGAATTTTCAACGTTGGTGAATCAACGTTTGAGCTTTATGCGCAGGTGTCGATACCGGGTGTGCCCTTGTGAGACCGTCTGCGGCCAGGACGGCCGCAGCCGAGCCCCCATGGATGGGTCTACGGCGTGTCTCACAAGGGCACACCCGGTAGCGGCACCGCCACCAAAGTTGTTCATGCCCGCTCTATTTCTCTACTGCCAAAAGCACTGACAGGAGCCAATAAAAACGCCATGTCCAAGCCCGAGCAATTTTTCCAGCACCTGCGCGACGAACTGAAACAGATTGAGGCGGATGGCCTCTACAAGCGCGAGCGCATTATCACCTCCCAACAGAGCGCCGAGATCCAGGTCAACAATGACACCCAGGTACTCAACTTCTGCGCCAACAACTACCTCGGGCTCGCCAACCACCCCGACCTGATCGAAGCCGCCAAAGAAGGCCTCGACCAGTACGGCTTCGGCATGGCCTCCGTGCGCTTTATCTGCGGTACCCAGGACATCCACAAGGCACTGGAATCCCGCCTGTCCGAATTCTTGCAGACCGAAGACACCATCCTTTACACCTCCTGCTTCGACGCCAACGGCGGTTTGTTCGAAACACTGCTGGGTCCGGACGATGCCATCATCTCCGACGCCCTCAACCACGCCTCCATCATCGACGGCGTGCGACTGTGTAAAGCCAAGCGCTTCCGCTACGCCAACAACGACCTGGCAGACCTGGAAGAACAATTGAAAGCCGCGGACGCCGCCGGCGCCAAAACCAAACTGATCGCCACCGACGGCGTCTTTTCCATGGACGGCGTCATCGCCAACCTCAAAGGCCTCTGCGACCTGGCAGACAAATACAACGCCCTGGTAATGGTGGACGACTCCCACGCGGTCGGCTTCCTGGGCGCCCACGGCCGCGGCACCCACGAATACTGCGACGTGGTTGAACGCGTGGACATCATCACCGGCACCCTGGGCAAAGCCCTCGGCGGCGCCTCCGGCGGTTTCACCTCCGGCCGCAAGGAAATCATCGACCTGCTGCGCCAGCGCTCGCGCCCTTACCTTTTCTCCAACTCGGTAGCCCCCGCCATCGTCACCGCCTCCCTGAAGGTACTGGACATGCTGGTGGAAGGCGGCGAGCTGCGCGAACAACTGCAGGAAAACTCCCAGTATTTCCGCAAGCGTATGACCGAAGCGGGCTTTACTCTCGCCGGTGCCGACCACGCCATTATCCCGGTCATGATCGGTGATGCCGCACTGGCACAGAAGATGGCCGACAAAATGCTGGAGAAAGGCATTTACGTGGTGGGTTTCTTCTACCCGGTGGTCCCCAAGGGCCAGGCCCGCATCCGCACCCAGATGTCTGCAGCGCACACCCGCGAGCAACTGGACCGTTGCATTGATGCCTTTATTGAAGCCGGCAAAGAACTCGAGATTATTTAAGCGGTAGTTATGAAAGCATTATCCAAACTCAAGTCGGAACCCGGCATCTGGATGACCGATGTCGAGGTACCCGAGCCAGGTCACAATGACCTGTTGATCAAGATCCGCAAGACTGCCATCTGCGGCACAGACATGCACATTTACCACTGGGACGAGTGGTCGCAAAAGACCATTCCGGTACCCATGGTGGTGGGCCACGAGTATGTGGGTGAAGTCGTCGGTATGGGCCAGGAAGTGGCCGGCTTTAAAGTGGGCGATAGAGTCAGTGGCGAAGGCCATATCACCTGTGGCCATTGCCGCAACTGCCGCGCCGGCCGCCGCCACCTGTGCCGCAACACCTACGGTGTGGGCGTGGATCGCCAGGGCGCGTTTGCGGAATACCTGGTGATTCCCGCACTCAATGCCTTCAAAATCCCGGACAATATTTCCGACGAACTGGCTTCCATTTTCGACCCCTTCGGCAACGCCGTGCACACTGCGCTGTCGTTTGACCTGGTAGGCGAAGATGTCCTGATCACCGGCGCCGGCCCCATCGGTATCATGGCCGCGGCGGTAGCGCGCCACGTAGGCGCGCGCCATGTGGTCATTACCGATATCAACGATTACCGCCTGGAGCTGGCGAAGAAAATGGGCGCAACGCGCACCGTCAATGTCAGCAAGGAAAAACTGCCGGATGTAATGAAAGACATCGGCATGACCGAAGGTTTCGACGTGGGGCTGGAAATGTCCGGTGTCGCTGTCGCTTTCCGCGATATGCTGTCGGCCATGAACCACGGCGGCAAGATTGCAATGCTGGGGATTCCCCCAGGTGAGATGGCAATCGACTGGAGCCAGGTAATCTTCAAAGGCCTGATTCTTAAGGGAATCTACGGTCGCGAAATGTTTGAGACCTGGTACAAGATGGCCAGCCTGATTCAGTCCGGCCTCGACCTGTCTCCGATCATCACCCACCAGTTCCCGGTAGATGAGTTCCAGACTGGTTTTGACACCATGGGTTCTGGGGAATCCGGAAAGGTGATTCTTAACTGGCAATAATACGGCTTGCGGGCTTCAGGGTACTGCTCTGAAGCTGGCCCGGTGGCGGGAGAGCACTGGGTATTCGTTTTCAAAACCGCTGTGAATACATCCCTGTACGCTGCGTCGGCAACATCCCTGTTGCCGACGCTTTTGAAAACGAATTCCCAGCACTCTCCCTTCAATTCAGACCAATTACTTCGCAAGCACAACAAATCACACGAGAAATAACGCTAAGATCCCAACTTCCGAATCAAGCGAGTACTCGTAGTCCCCTGCACCAACAAAGAAAACAATACCACCCCGAACACCATCGACTGTACTGTCCACCAGTAAGGCAACTCCGTTGGTAGTGACAACACCAGCGCCACCGCAATTACCCCCCGCAAACCGCCCCAGCTCAAGATCAAACGCCAGTTCGCGGGAATCGGCGGCCCCACATAACGCGCAAAAGGCGCCAACAAAAATACTGCAAAGCCCCGTGCACCAATCGCCGCAACAATCCCGATGATCATCGCCAACCACTGGTGAGAAAACATCTCGAAGGTTATCACCAGCCCCATGATCACAAAGATCAGGGCATTAAATAGCAAACTCAGCCACTCCCAGGTGGGTTCAGCATGGCTCAGGTAAGTCTCGTACTGCTCACGCAGGCAAGCCCTCGCCACGATGGCGCACAGCACGACCGCGATAATTCCGGATACACCGACAACATGTTCTGCCAGATAGAAACTGCCAAACGCCGCCAGTACCAGCACCATCAACGCGGCACCCGCAGAGCGTAAAAACAGAATCACAATCGCCGTCACCAGCCCGCAAAGCGAACCCAACGCCAACCCGCCAAAGAAAACCACTGCAAAATAAAGCGCAAAACCACCCGCGCCGCTGATGGCTTCTCCGGTTGCCACCGATCCCTCCATGGCACTGTGGCTGGCTATGCCCAACACCAGGGAGAAAAGCACAATCGCCACCGCATCGTTAAACAGGCTCTCGCCCTCGACTAATGTCAGTAATTCTTCATTGGCATTGGTTGTTCGCAACCGGGCAACAATCGCGACCGGATCGGTAGCCGCAAGAATAGCGCCGGTAAGCAGTGCAGCCAGCCAGGGGAAACCGGAGGGGTGATAAATGCCGTAGTAAACCAGTATCGCGGTAATCAACGCACAGATCAGTGCGCCCAAGGTGGCCAGCAGCAGGATTGGGCCCAACCAGCGGAACAGCTTGTCGGGATCAATTTTCCATGCCGAGTCAAAGATCAATACCGGCAGGATTACGAAGAACACCAGCTGCTGCAGGTTTTCGGCACGCAGTCCGGTGTCGTAGTCGAAAACCGGCAGCAGCATGCCCGCAAGTACCCCGGCAATCAGGCAACCGAGGGTATTGTCCCGTTTCAAAATGCGCGCAATCGATAGCCCCGCTACCGCAGCAACCGCCATATACAACCCCTGGCCGACCAGTGTGGTTACGCCTTCCATGGTTCACTCCCGAAGGGTCGATTATTGGGAATCGCGATCGGAGGCGATCACGGATTTGGGTTTTACTTCCGGCACCAGGTCGGACAATGGCACCGGTGTACCACGCTCATTGATGACTTCGACATGAGCGCGGCGCAATTGGCGTGGCTCGGGGACACCACAGGAGTGCGCGATGGTGCCCACTTCGTACACCATGTTGCGCGCGTAATGGTAAACCCGCTCGGCCTTGTCCATGGGATCCAGCCCCTGCTGCAGGTCCGGGTTGTGGGTAGTAACGCCCGTTGGGCAGGTATTTTTATTGCACTGCATGGCCTGGATACAGCCGAGGGAAAACATGAAACCGCGCCCGCAATTGATAAAGTCGGCGCCCATCGCCAGCGCCCAGGCCACCATGGACGGCGTCAGCAATTTGCCCGCGCAGATAATCTTGATGCGCTCGCGCAACCCGTACTCGGCAATAAGATCAACCACCAGCGGCAGACTGCGGTTCAGCGGCAGCCCCATATAGTCCATCAAACTCTGGGGCGCGGCACCGCTGCCACCATCAGCGCTATCGATGGTAATGAAGTCCGGTGCGGACTCCGGGCCACGCCGCCGGATCAAATCGCACAATTCATGCAGCCAGTCGCTGCTGCCAATCACGCACTTGAAACCAACAGGCTTACCGGTAACCTCGCGAATATGACCAATCATATCCAGCAGCCCGGCCACATCCCTGAATTCCGGGTGGCCATTGGGACTGATGGAGTCCATCCCCACAGGAATACCGCGCACCCGGGCAATCTCCGGCGTCACCTTGATTCCCGGTAATATGCCGCCCTTGCCCGGCTTGGCGCCCTGGGAGAGTTTCAGCTCGAACATTTTGACCTGTTCATGGGCCGCCACTTCCCGCAATTTGTCGTCAGACAGGTTGCCTTCGGCGTCCCGCACACCGTATTTGGCGGTACCGATCTGGAAGACGACGTCACAACCGCCCACCAGGTGGTGGGGCGACAAGCCACCCTCGCCGGTATTCAGCCAGATCCCCGCTTTGGCCGCGCCTCTCGACAACGCTTCCACCGCTGGCACCGACAGGGCGCCGAAGCTCATGCCCGAAATATTGAAGATGGAGCGGGTGGTATAGGGTCTGCGCGCGGCGCCTTCCCCCACCGTAACCTCTCGCGGTGGTACCGCGTCCTTGGCCAGGGTGGGAAAGGGATGGTTCAGGAACACGATATCCCCTGGCTGATTGAGGGGTCTTGTGGAACCGAAAGCCAGGGTGGAATCCACGTTTTTTGCCGCGCGGTATACCCAGCTGCGCTGGGCGCGATTGAAGGGCATCTCTTCCCGGTCCAGGGAAAAGAAGTACTGCCGGAAAAACTCCCCGAGGTGCTCAAACTGATAGCGGAAACGCCCCAGCACAGGGAAGTTGCGGCGGATGGCCTGCTTGGTCTGACTCACATCCGAGAGATACAGGTACACCACATAGAGCACCAGCAACACCAGCCCGAAGGCGAACAGCATCGCAAACACCTGTAATACATTGACCGCGAATGCCTTGATCGCGGCGACCGCATGAAGATCCATCCCCTGCTCCCTGCCCTAGAATCATCGAAAACCGACGAAAACCAAGCAGTCATTGTATGTGCTTCGCAGTTTCCTTGCACTGGCTAGGATCCAGTCATAAACTCCCCAAACAACTGGACAAACATACAGCCCTAAATTCCGTGGCCAACGACTCCCCTGACAACCCTACCCAATCCCTCAAGGGGCGCGGCGCCATCAGTAACCTGGCGGGGCGCTTTGTGGATCAGGTCAGCACCCGCGAGAGCGACGGCTGGGAGCAGGCCCTGGAACAGCAGCAACGGATTGACACCGTGGCGATCGAGGAGAAGGCCAAGTCCATCATTACCACCAATAACTCCCCGGATATTCCGTTTACCCAGTCGATCAACGCCTATCGGGGCTGCGAACACGGATGCGTCTACTGCTACGCCCGCCCCGCCCATGCCTATATGGACCTGTCGCCAGGGCTCGATTTCGAAACCCGGCTGTTTTACAAACCCAATGCCGCGGAGCTGCTTGAAAAGACACTGCGCCAAAAAAGTTACCAGTGCAGCCCCATTGCCATGGGCACCAATACTGATCCCTACCAGCCCCTGGAAAAAGAAAAGCAGATCACCCGCCAGTTACTGGAAACACTGCAGCGCTACCAGCACCCGGTGACCATAGTCACCAAGAGCCAGCTGATACTGCGTGACCTGCCGATACTGGCGGAAATGGCGCAAGACAACCTGGTACATGTGGGGATCAGCGTAACCACGCTGGACAATGCATTAAAACGCAAACTGGAACCGCGCACCGCAGGGCCGGCAGCACGGCTGCGCACCATCGAAGCACTGGCAAGTGCCGGTATACCCACCGCGGTGATGGCCGCGCCCATGATTCCGGCACTGAACGATTCAGAACTGGAAGCCATTCTTACCCAGGCGCAGCAGGCGGGCGCGATTCACGCCGCTTACATACTGCTGCGATTACCGTTTGAGGTGGCACCGCTCTTTCGCCAATGGCTAGCAGAACACTACCCGCAGCGGGCACAGCACGTGATGAGCCTGGTGCAACAGAGCCGCGGCGGTAAGGATAACCAGACCGAATTCGGCCAGCGCCAACGAGGCACCGGTGTCTTTGCACAGTTACTGCAGCAGCGGTTTCGGGTAACCTGTCGCAAACTGGGACTGAATGAACGCAAGCTGGACCTGGATTGCAGTCGCTTTTTTCTGCCGCCACAATCCGGTGACCAGCAAAGTCTTTTTTAATCGGCGGTTATGTTTTGTCTGGCTGGTTTGTTTATCTGATTCGCACCAACAGCGGCTCGCTGTATACGGGTATTACCCGAGATGTAGAGCGGCGCTTTGAAGAGCACAGCAGTGGCAGCCCCAAAGCCGCCAAGGCGCTGCGCGGTCGCGGCCCCCTGACACTGGAATTCCAACAGGGCGTCGACAGCCATTCCGATGCATTAAAACTGGAAATGCAGATCAAGAAGTGGCCCAAGGCACGCAAGGAGGCATTGATTGCCGGCAAGCTCAGCCTGCCCATCCAGACACCCACCACTGCCCCCTGACACCCCAAGTCCGACTCACACAAGAAGTACCCGATGGATATCACCATTACCCTGCTATTGATTCTGTTTGCTGTTGCCATGCTGGCGGGCTGGGTGGACACCCTGGCCGGTGGCGGCGGGTTACTGACGGTGCCCGCGTTACTGCTCGCCGGCCTACCGCCGGTTGCCGCACTGGCGACCAACAAAAGTCAGGCGATACTCGGTACGTTTACCTCGACGGCCACGCTGTATTCCAAGGGGCACTTGCGCGAGCGCGCGCTGATTCTTCCGGTGGTTACTGCAGGCATTGGCGCTGGTGTAGGCGCCTGGCTGATTCAGCGGGTGGACACAAGCTGGCTCAACTGGGTGATTCCAGTGCTGTTGTTGTGCGTCGCACTCTATGTTTGGCTCACCCCCAATTTGGGCAACAGCGAACGCCAGGGAAAACTGAGTGAAAAACAGTGGGCACTGACGTGCGTGCCTGCGGTGGGCTTTTATGACGGCGCTTTTGGCCCCGGTACCGGGACCTTTTTTGCCGCGTCCGGGGTTGCCTTTCGCGGGCAAACCCTGCTCACCGCAACCATCCGGGCAAAACTGTTCAACCTCACCACCAACGTGGTCTCCCTGGCCCTGTTTGCCACTGGCGGCAAAGTGGTGTGGGTTATCGGCGGAGCCATGATGGCCGGACAAATGCTGGGCGCGTTTATCGGAAGCCACACCATGCTGGCAGGCGGTACCCGCATCATACGTCCGCTGGTGATCACCATGTGTATGCTGATGTCACTGGGCCAGATCGCCCAGCACCTGGATCTGCTGCCTCTCCCCTGATCGTTACTTTCTTACTTGAAAATCACGCAACCAGGGAATCTCGCCCCCCGTGGCACAAGACTTTTGGGGAAACAGCCGGTGATGAGAATCGTGCCGGGCATAGTCCCTCCGCTGGTGGTATTCTTGCGCCCACGAAAGATAGCAAAACGTACCTCCTATGTATTACTCACTGGGCGACCTTTTCTGGATCTTCCTGCTGATACTGGCAGCCTGGTATTTCTGGGCCGGTATGGCCGCCAAGGACCGGGTGCGCAGGATCGTAAAGACGCACTGTAAAGAAACCGGCGTGCAATTGCTGGATGATACGGTGATGCTAAAGCGCACTCGCCTGAAGCGCGACAAGAGCGGCCAGGTGCGCCTGCTGCGCCAGTACGAATTCGAATTTACCTCTACCGGAGAGCGCCGTTACAGCGGTATCGCTGTGCTGCACGGGCAACGCGTCAACCAGATCCAACTCTCCCCTTACCACCTCTCCTGAGGAGGATACACATGGATCCGATCAGCAAGGGCATTTATCGCCACTATAAAAACGGCAAGCAATACCATTTGATGGAAATTGCCACCCACAGTGAAACCGGGGAACAACTGGCCATATACCGGGCTCTGTATGATGAGTTTGGCGTTTGGGCCCGCCCTCTGGCGATGTTTGCGGAGACCGTGGAAAAAGACGGGCAGCAGGTTCCGCGCTTCGCTCTGGAAAAACGCCTGTAACAAGCGCCAGTAACAAACGCCTGTAACAACAGTTACCCGATTGAATAAGAAGATCGAGAACAATAAGGACACTCGGTGAACAATAAACAGATCCTGATTTACGGCGCCTATGGCTATACCGGTGAGCTGATTGCCCGCAACGCAGTCGCCAAGGGGCTGAAGCCCATTCTCTCTGGCCGCAGTGCTGCCAAGCTGCAACCGCTGGCCAACGAGCTGGGACTGCCGGCTATTGCCGTCAGCCTGGACGATGAAGAGGCCCTGGTCCGGACCCTCAAAGACGTTGCCGTGGTGATTCACTGCGCCGGCCCCTTCTCTGCCACTGCAGAGCCGATGATGCGCGCCTGTATTGCCAGCGGCACCCACTATCAGGACATTACCGGCGAAATGTCGGTCTACCAGCTGGCCCACGGGATGGACGCAGAGGCGAAGGCCGCAGGTGTCGTGCTCTGCCCCGGCACCGGTTTCGATGTGATTCCCACCGATTGCCTGGCGGCCGCACTGCATAAAACCATGACCAGCGCCACCCACCTCACCCTGGGTTTCGATTCCGATTCCGGCCTCAGCCCCGGTACCGCCAAGACCTCGATTGAAAGCCTGGGCGTGGGCAGTGCCGTGCGCCGCAACGGCAAGATTGAAATCACCCCCCACGGCGAAATTACCCGCAAGATCAATTTCGGCCGCGGCGAAAAATTCGCCGTCGCCATTCCCTGGGGTGACATTGCCACCGCTTACTACACCACCGAAATCCCCAATATCGAGGTGTACATTCCCATGAGCCCGCGGCGGGCAAAAAAAATGCAGCAGCTGAACAAATTCCGCTGGCTGCTGCGTATGAACTGGATGCAGAACTGGCTCAAGGGCAAAGTGGACCAAAAAGTCCGTGGTCCCAGCGAAAACCAGCGCGCAGAACAGCAGACCTGGGTGTGGGGCGAAGTGCGCAACGACCGCCGCGGCGAGCGCCGGGTGGGCCGCGTGGTGACCGCCAACGGCTACGATGTGACCGTGCACGGTTCTCTGGCGGTCATGGAGCACCTGCTGGGATACAACGGCGATGGCGGCTACTTCACACCGTCAAAACTCTGCGGTCACGAGCTTGTGGAGAAACTGCCCGGTTCCGGTGCCATCAAAATCGGGATCGACTGATCCAGCGCTGGCGGACAGACACCGGGCTGTCCGCCAATCGTCAGATTTCACGGTTCTGACATATTTCGTTCAAGTCCGCGCAACATAGGCTTCGTACTTTTAGTGCATGCGAAGCTTACCTATCACTCTGAAAACGGTAGATGTCTCTCTGGTACTGCGAATGGCAGAGCGGGCGACACGGCCGACATCCCGCAGGAACTACCTGCTGCTGTCCCGCTCTGCCGACGGCTGGCTCTACCTGCTATCGCCACTGTTGATTGCCATCCTCAACACCGCGGCCGCATTGCCGTTCCTGTATCTCTGCGGTGCTGCTTTCGCGATCGAGCGATCCCTCTACTGGACCATCAAAAACACCACCAAGCGCAACCGCCCGCCGGAATCCATCCCCGGCCTGCGCTCCATTGTGGTGGCCAATGACCGCTTCAGCTTACCGTCCGGCCACACCTCCGGTGCTTTCCTGTTTGTCACCATACTGAGCCAGAGTCTCAACCCGCTTTGGGCCCTGGGCTACTTCTGGGCTGCCGGCGTTGGGACATCCCGCGTAGGTCTCGGCGTGCACTATCCCACCGACGTCTGTGCCGGAGCACTGTTGGGCATCTGTGTGGGATTCGCAGTCAGTGGAGCCTTGCTCTAGCTCAACGTGATCCCTCCTTTCAGTCAGATACTGCTCATCAACCGGAGAAGCAATTTGAAAATTCTGTACGGCGTTCAGGGCACCGGCAACGGCCATATCTCCCGCGCCAGAGCCATGGCCGAGGCCTTCGCCCAATTTCCGGAGCTGGAAGTTCAATGGCTGTTTACCGGCCGACCGCCAGAAAAACTTTTCGCGATGGAAGCCTTCGGGGACTACTGGTGGCGCGAAGGCCTGACCTTCGTGCACAAGGAAGGCAAAATCGACCAGATTGCCACAGCCAGACAACTGAACCTCAGCCGCCTGCTGAAGGACATCCGCGAGCTGCCGGTACAGGATTTCGACCTGGTCATCAGCGACTTCGAGCCGGTCAGCGCCTGGGCGGCCAAAAAGCGCAAGCGCCCCAGTCTCGGACTCGGCCACCAGTACGCGTTCAATTTTTCCATACCCACGCCAGCCTTTGGCTGGATCGCCCGCGCCATCATGAAAATGTTCGCGCCGGTAAAGGTGAGCCTGGGAATGCACTGGTATCACTTTGGCCATCCGATTCTGCCACCTATAGCACAGGCCCACAGTGATCCGTCTCAAGACGAAGTGCCTGGGGCGAATGACGGTCATGTACTGGTTTACCTGCCGTTCGAGCACGCAGCCCCGTTACTGCGACAACTGGCCCAGCTGCCACACCAGTTCACCGTCTACGGCCTGCCCACGGACCAGCCCAAAGCGGACAACATCACCCTGAAGGCTCCGTCTGTTGACGGTTTCCGCGCGGATGTTGCCAGCGCCAAGGCCGTCATCTGTAATAGCGGTTTCGAGCTGATTGCAGAGACCCTGACCCTCGGCAAACCGATCCTCACCCGCCCGCTCAAAGGGCAATTTGAGCAGGAGGCCAATGCCCTGGCCCTGAGAGAACTGCAACTGGCCAAGGTGGTGGAGCATATGGATGCCATCACCATCGGACGCTGGCTGGAGGAGCACCCCAAGGGCGTGCAAATCACCTGGCCAGATGTCGCTGGCGCGATCGTGTACTGGATTGCCAAAGGCCGCCGTAACAGCCCGCAGGAACTGGCGGACAGCCTGTGGCAAGCAGTGATACCCGGGCGCCAGGCGGTAAAGTCCCGCCGGGAAACGGAGAGCACTGCGGCTCCACTGGACGAGGTCGACACTGCCGAGGAAATCAAAGGCAGCGAGAGCACCTGAGCACTGAGCGTCTCTTGTACGACCGCCTTTAATAACCTTGCCCGATAGCCCTTCTACCCAATAGCCCATCTATAAGGCCCCGGAAACTGATTGGAGATATATATCCGGGGCCATTACCTGATATGTCATTGCCGAGTTCCGGTCCACTCCCTACCCTGATCCGATTCCCCTAGACCGTCGACTAGACGAGCCTCTTAGATAACAAGAATTGGAGTGGTTATGAGCGCGCAGTACCTGAACGACCGGGATATCGAGTTCCTGCTATACGAATTTCTCGACACCGAGGCACTGCTACAACGCCCCCGCTACCGCGAACACTCCCGGGAAGTCTTCAGCGCGACCCTGGACACCGCGAAAGCCATCGCAGAGAAATACTTCGCCAATCACTACAGCAAGGGCGACGCCCAGGAACCCACCTTCGACGGCGAAAAAGTTACCCTGATACCCGAAACCGCCGAGGCCTGGAAGGCGTTCGCAGACGCCGGTTTTCTCGCTGCCCACTACGACTTTGAAGAGGGCGGCATGCAATTGCCGGAAGTGGTCCTGCGCACGGCCATGGCCTATATCAACGCCGCCAACGTCGGCACCGCGGCCTATCCGTTTCTTACCCTGGGGGCCGCCAACCTGGTGCGCAGCTTCGCCAGCGATGAACTAAAAAGCCGCTATCTGCCACCGATGATGGATGGCCGCTACGCGGGCACCATGGCGCTCACCGAACCGGACCAGGGCTCGGCCCTCGCAGATATCCGTACCACGGCCACCCCGGCGGAAGACGGCAGCTACCGCATTCACGGGCAGAAGATGTTTATTTCCGGTGGCGACCAGTCCATTACCGAAAATATCGTGCATATGGTACTGGCACGCATCAAAGGTGCTCCGGCGGGCGTCAAGGGCATTTCCCTGTTCCTGGTCCCGAAGGTAATTCCTGCAGAGGATGGGGCCGTGGACGGGATAGAGAATGGTGCAGAGGCTGTCCGTAATGACGTACAGCTGGCGGGCCTGCTACACAAAATGGGCTATCGCAACACCACCTCGACGGTGCTGAGCTTTGGCGAAGAAGGCGGTGCGGTAGGCTATCTGGTGGGTGAGCCCCACAAGGGCCTCAGTTACATGTTCCAGCTGATGAACGAGGCGCGCATCGGTGTTGCCACTGGCGCTGCCGTGCTGGGCTACCGCGGTTACCAGCACGCGTTGCAGTATGCCAAAGAGCGGCCACAGGGCCGCCTGCCGTCCAACCGCGACCCGCAGTCGAAACAACTGCCCATCATCCAGCACGCGGATGTCCGGCGGTTGCTGCTGACGCAGAAAAGTTATGTGGAAGGTGGCCTCGCGCTCTGCCTCTACGCCTCCTCCCTGTTCGAAGATACGCATAGCGCGGAAACCGAAGGCGAACGACAGCAAGCGGCAGAGCTGCTGGACCTGCTCACCCCCATCGTCAAATCCTGGCCATCCAAGTACTGTTTAAAAGCCAACGATCTGGCGATTCAGGTGCTTGGCGGCTCCGGCTATATCCGTGAATACCCCCTGGAGCAGCTCTACCGCGACAACCGTCTCAACCCGATCCACGAGGGCACCGAAGGCATCCAGGCACTGGACCTGCTCGGGCGCAAAGTTCCTGCCAAGGGTCTCGCCGCTTACAAGCACCTCGCCACAGAAATCGCCAAAACCGTTACCGACTGCGGCAGCGATTCCGAGCTGCAGGTGCTGGCCAAATGCGTTGGGGACAGCCTTAACCACATCAACAGCACGACCGAAAACCTGCTGGGACAAATGGCTGCCGACGCCGACCTGGGCCTCGCCAATGCCACCCTCTACCTCGATACCCTTGGCCGTGTGGTCGTGAGCTGGATCTGGTTGCGCCAGGCACACATCGCATCACAGAAGCTGAAATCAGATAGCGCACTCAGCGACGAGGAAGTGAATTTCTACCGCGGCAAACTACAGGCCGCGCGTTTTTATATTGAGTGGGAACTGCCGGAAATCGAGCCGCAACTGGCACTACTCGACACCGGTAACCGGGTGCCGTTTGAGATGCAGCGAGACTGGTTCTGAAGCCGGAAACGCGAGCAACGAAAAAGGGACTGATTATTCAGTCCCTTTTTAATTTACGGTCTTTAACGTCGGAATAATTTCATCGGATCAAGTTAGAGGTTCGCGATCTCGATCATCATTGCCGTGTACATTTTCAGGTTCAGCTGCAACTGATCTGCGGTGATGAATTCGTGCTCCGAGTGCCCGGTGTAGGCCTTGTCCGGCATCGATGGCCCGAAGCTGACCGCATTGGGAAACAGCTTGGCATTGGTGGAACCACCAACGGACACCGGTCCCGCATCCTTGATTCCGGTAAAGTGCCGGAACACCTGCAGCAGTGGCTCCACCTGCGGCGCCTTATCTGCACGGTAGGGCTCCCCAAGATGCACACTCACGTCGGCCATTTGGATACCGGTCTCTTTCTGCCAGGTGTCGATGGCAGTGTGAATTTGTGCATCCAGTACTTTGGCGGTCTTGCCGGTGGGGCGGCGCAGGTTCAGATAGCTGGTCAGGCCCGGTTTATTTTCCTCTTTATTTTCCTCTGCCTTCACCATGGTCAGGGCTGCAGTCATCGGCCCCATGAAATCATCGCGGTAGGCGATATCGCCAAATTGTTCCGCGACAATGCCGGTGCCAATCAGGTCATTGATGTAACGCACTGTGGCGCCCGCCGCGTTGGCTGGCCACACGTGGCCACTCAGTGCGTCTGCCAGGAAAGCAATGGCGTTGACCCCGTGCTCCGGCTCGGAGCTGTGGGTAGCCACACCGCGGGCGCTGATCTCCAACACACCGTCCTTGTGTGCGAAAGCGAATTTCACCTGCGGATGTTTCGCTGCGCGGGCACGAATCGCTTTTTCCAGCGCGGCAGTCGGATGCACCACGGTGGCGTAGGCCTCGTCCGGCACCTGGCTGCGGAAATAGCCACCGCGGAATTCGCTCAGGAAGGGCTTGCTCTTGTCCGCAACGGCGACATCAGAGAAGGTAGTGCGCACTTCACTCCAACCCTTTTCCGCAGTCACCACCGGGTAATCGGCATCGATGGTAATGGTGTAGGCGGGCATGTCGTAATCTTTCAGGAAGGCTTCCAGCGGCGCCCAGTCAGATTCCTCGGCCATGTAAACAATCAACTCCACCCGCCGCTGCATCGGCACGCCCTTGTCTTTGATCGCCTTCATCGCATAGAGCGCGGTGGCAATGGGCCCCTTGTCGTCCTCGCTGCCGCGGGCAATCAGTTTGCCCGGCTCACTGGTGCGATCCAGCTCAAACGGACTCTTCTTCCACTTGGCCGGATTGGCCGGCTGCACATCGCCGTGGGTGACAATGCCGATCTTCTCTTCACCCTGCCCCAACGCGACGATCACCACATAGCCGTGATCTTCACATTCCAGACCCAGCGCAATGGCCTTGTCGCACAGGGTGCGTTTGAAACCGGTGAACTCGGGGTTCTTTTCCAACGGCAGGTCTTCCCGCGCCACCGTCTTGAACTGAACCAGATCGGCAAGGGTATCGGTCATCGCCGCCTCGTACTGATCTACCGCATAGTCCGCGGTGCTCTGCGCTACCGGCGAGACACCCGCCACCGCAGCCAGAGGACAGAACAACAGCGACGCCGCAAGCCGCGAAATTTTGGACCGGAAATTCACTGGGTACTCCATAGATATATAAATAGATAAACAAACAGATCAATAAATAGAATTCGGGGAAATGGGGTTATTCGTCAACTACAGCGACTGCCGCGCCTGCTCCCGCTTCAGGTGCGCAATTGCTTCGCGCATGGTGGCCACCCAGTAGCGGTTTGGGTGGGCCGCCAGGTGCTCCAGCAATGCCTGATGGGCCTCTGACGAAACGGTAATATAGTCACCACCCACACCGTGAAACATAAAGCCTACCAGACTGTGATTTTCCCGCGCCGCTTCTACTACCTGAATCAGTTCTTGCGCACTCTTTTCGGCACCATCGAAGGATGCCACACGGTAAAAATCGCGGTCGTCAATCTGGTGCTGCCCATCGCCGGAAAACAAGCGTGCCGCGGGCACCAGTTTTTTCAGTTCGGGAATCACATCTTCGCCCCCGGCCGTCATGTCACCACAGGGGTAGGCAAAGGTGCGCTGCTTTTTGCCGTCGATGGCTTCGAGCATGCTGTTAGTCGCCTGCACTTCATCTACGAACTGATCCAGGGTGTAATTATCCAGATCCTGCCAGGGTTTGACCCAGCTGCGGTTGGAAAGAGATTTTCGGCAGGGGTGGTAAAGCATATGGTTACCAAGCTCGTGCCCACGCTGGGCAGCCCGGCGCCACTCGTGCAGACGCATGCGAATGGAAGGTCGCGCACCGGAGATATAGAAGGTAGCCGGCAGTTTGTGCTCATTCAGCTGGGGAATGGCGATGTCCAGGTGGGAATCGAGGGCGTCATCGTAGGTCAGCACCACCGCCACCTCGGCACCACCGGGCCAGGGAGATTTCTGCCCACTGGTTTCGACGCCAGCGGCTGCCGACAAGCACACCGCGGAGCCAAGTGAGACCAGCAACCCCATCAATGCGCGAGGCAGAGCCCGCGATTTGCGCGGACATCTTGGTGAAAACATTTTTGCTAAGGTGAGAGAAACGAACATTGGCAATTCCTTTTTATTATTCGTTTACTGAGCTTCAAAACCCGCTTAAATAATTATTCGCACCGCGAGGCCGTCCAGGTGCGGATCGCGGGCCAGGTGCGGATCGCGGGCTTCCCCCGGCGGAAGGATATCAATACGGCCGTGGTAACTCTCCACAATATCCACCACCACGGCAAGGCCAATACCCTGCCCCTGTTGCTGCTGGTCGGCGCGCACGCCACGCTGTATTACCTGCTGCCACTGGGCCTGGCTCAAACCGGGGCCATTGTCGGAGACCACGATTTCTAGTCCGCGCTGGTCAGCGGTATTGCAGATTTCCGCCAGCAGCTTACCGCCGCCGTATTTGTAACCATTGTCCAGCAGGTTGCCGAGCATTTCCATCAGGTCACCTTCATCCCCGTAAAACAACACCGAATCGTCACAGATTAACTCTGCGTTTACGGATTTTTTGCGGTAGACCTTGTCCAGCGCGGTGAGGATTTTCTCGGCCTGGGGCTGAACGGCAACGCCGCGCAGAATGGATTTGGGAGAAGTGGCCACCGCGCGCTTCAGCTGGTAACTGATGATGCCATCCATACGCTGCACCTGCTCGGCCAGGGCGGCCTGGGCCCCCTGCGGGTCGGCGGCGATGTCCATCCCCTTCAATACCGCGAGGGGCGTTTTCAGACTGTGGGCGAGATCCCCCAGGGTGTGGCGGGTCTTTTCCCGCTGGCGGCGCTCGTTTTCGATCAGCAGATTGAGGTTGTCGGTCAGCGGGACCAGCTCGCGGGGGAAATGCCCCTGCAAGGTATCCGTGCCACCCTGCTGCATCCGTTTCAGCGCGTGCGCCACACTGCGCAGAGGCGCCAGCCCCCAGCGCAATACCAGTAACTGCACCGCAATCAGGGCCAGGGCGCCGATCGCCAGCCAGCGCCACAGGGTGCTACTGAACTGTCGTACCTGGGCATGTAGCGGCCCGGCATCTTCGAGCACCACAAAGGTAAACTGCAGTTCATTGTCCAGCCCCCAGGCGATGCCCTGGCGGAAACTGCTGTACGGTGTGCTGAGGTCGGGTAATTGGATTTCCGCAAACACTTCCTGCCCCTGGCGCAGCGGCAGGGGCAGCGGTAATGCAGAAAAATTCGGCAGGCTCAGGGCCGACTGGGAGCGCCAGATAACCCGCCCGCGGGCATCCATAACCGCACCGATCAGGCCGGAGTCCGGCTGGTTGAATCGCTGCTCCGGCAGGTTGAATGGCAGTTGCAATGTGTTGCCATCGGGCTCGGCCACGGCCAGCAGGGTGTAAATGTGCAACTGCAGTTCCCGCACCTTGGCCTCGTCCAGGGAGGTGCGGTACGCCCGCTCCAGGACACCGGAGAGGACGGCGAGAAATACCAGCAGGATCAACGTGGCCATCAGCGAGAGACGGCCGGAAAGGGAGTGCCACAAGCGGAATTTAGGCAGCCATGAGCGGACGATAGACAGCCATGAGCGGAGCTGAGGCAACCATGCGCGGCCTATAGCCCGCCATCGGCGCGAAAGGCGAGAAAACAAGGGGTCAGCCTTCAACAGCGGTAAACCGGTAACCGCGCCCCCGCAGGGTTTCAATGGGTTTTACCCCGCCCGCCGCATCCAGCTTCTTACGCAAGCGACCGATAAACACTTCGATCACATTACTGTCGCGGTCACAGTCCTGCTCGTAAATGTGTTCGGTCAAGGTGGTTTTGGAAACCACTTCGTCCGGGTGCAGCATCAGGTATTCCAGTACCTTGTACTCAAAAGAGGTAAGCTCCAGCTCGCTGCCGGACACATTCACCCGCTGGGAACTGGTATCCAGCTCGATGGGGCCGGCGCTGATGGTGGGGGAGGAAAAACCGGCAGAGCGCCGCACCAGGGCATTCAGCCGCGCGAGCAGTTCCTCGGTATGAAAAGGTTTGGTCAGGTAGTCGTCGCCACCCGCTTCCAGGCCGCGCACCCGTTCCTGCCAGTGGCCGCGGGCAGTGAGAATCAGGATCGGGAAATGCCGCGCCTCTTTGCGCAGGGTCTCAATGACCGCAATGCCATCAACCTTGGGGAGCCCCAGGTCCATTACCGCGATATCGTAGGGATATTCGCGGCCCAGATACAACGCCTCTTCACCATCCGGCGCCTCGTCGACGGTGTAACCCGCCTTGCGCAGGGACACCGCCAACTGTTCCCGCAGGACATGCTCGTCTTCCACCAGCAATGCGCGCATAAATTTTCCTCTACTAATCGGTTTCCAGCCTGGACCTAGCGGGAAATCTGCCCGCTCTGCTTGTCCACAAACACTACATAGACCTGGCTTTTATCGGAAAGTCCCTTGACCCGGTACATGCTGCGACCGTTGCGCTGCACTTCACTGATGGCCAGGATCTTGCCCCCGTAACGGCGCTTGACCAGCGCCGCGGCCTGATCCCGGGAGATGCTTTTGTTCTGTGTACGAATACTGGAAAACAGCTGCGGCTTGCTGCGCTCGCCCCCCAGGCTTACCCGCAACACCGACTCGGGTGCCGACAGTGGAAGAACACCGGACTGCTGCCCCGCATAAAGAGGCCCGGCAATCAGTGTGGCCACCAAGGCGATCACCAATACCATCGCTGCCTTTGCGAACCTTGGGGTAGCTGGGAATTTCACAATACTGCTCCTGATATTTCCAAAGCGCTGGTCGGGCTACCTCAAAGGACCGGCGTGACGTCGACTCGAACCCGGATTCTATCCCCCGGATGGCGGTCAGTGCGAATCAGATATTCCTGACCGTTGTAGCGGTAGTTTACGTCATATCCGACCAATTCCCGACGACTACTGACTTCTTCCACTACCTGGCAGCGCTGCTGGGTGCCGTATTGCACCGGTGCCGTACCACGGCTGATGGCACTGCCCACCACTGCACCCACCGCGGCTCCGGCCACCATACCGGCACCTTTGTTGCCACGGTGGTAGTGGCCACGGCGACCCCAGCCGTGGCGGTAACCGCGCGCGGCATCGCGCCCCACGGCAGCGCCGATCAGGCCGCCGATAATAGCGCCTGCAGGAGAAGGTTGCTGGTAAGTAACGGTCTGATCCCAACACTGGGTGCGGGGCTCAACGACCTGGATATCGTTGTAGACAGGTGTGACGCCGGTGACTATGGCGTAGTCGTAGCCATCCTGGCCCTCGTAATAGCCGCTCTCACCGGCAGCAGTGCCGGCGCTGACGCCCACCAGTGTGGTAGTAAGGCCGGCGAAGGCCAGCGGCTTGATGAGTTTGTGAAAGTTGACCATGTTCCGTGCTCCCTTAGACCCTGCCTGCGGCATGTTTTACTGGCCATGGCGGCCGATGGGAGCACTTTAAGCAGGGCTGGCTGAATAGTTCCTGAACTCTGTGGAACTTTTTATGAAATGCAGGTTATGAAATGCAGGTTATGAGACTCAGGGTATGAGATACGAAGCCCGATACAGGCAGACCGCATTGATCAATGCGGTCACGCTCATTCAGAGCCGTCAGGCGGCCTCCGCAGACTCGTTATTATCACCGGTATCGCCACCTTCCCCCCGGCTGCCGCCCAGCCAGCGCTGGGTCAGGGTACCCGCGGTCATAGCGCCATTCACATTCAGCGCGGTGCGCGCCATATCAATGAGCGGCTCCACCGAGATCAGCAGTGCGGCAATCTGTACCGGAAGCCCCATGGCCGGCAATACCACCAGCGCAGCAAAGGTGGCACCGCCACCGACACCGGCGATACCAAAGGAGCTGATCACGATCACTGCGATCAGGGAGGTCAACCACACCGGATCGAAGACATTGATCCCCAGGGGCACCGCGACCATCACCGCCAGCATCGCCGGGTAAATACCGGCGCAGCCGTTCTGGCCGATGGTGGCACCGAAGGAGGCAGAGAAGTTGGCAATCGCCGGGGAGTTCTTCAGCTCGTCGATCTGGGTTTCCACATTCAGCGGAATCGTCGCGGCACTGGAGCGCGAGCTGAAGGCAAACACCAGCACCGGCCACACCTTGGCAAAATAATGCAGCGGGCTGATGCCATTGACCAGCAACAGCAGCGCATGCACCACAAACATCAGCGCGATGGCCACAAACGAAGCGGCGACAAAGTTGAACAGGTTGAAGATATCCGCCCAGCTGGACTTGGCAATCAGCGCGGTCACCAGAGCCATTACCCCGTAGGGGGTAAACGCCATAATCAGGCGCACCAACTTCATCACCCAGGCCTGGGCCACGGAGACAAACTGCTCGATGGCGGCACCCTGCTCCGGATTTTCCCGGCGTACCGCCAACGCAGCCAACCCCAGCAACACGGCAAAAATCACCACCGCAATCACCGAGGTATCGCGCTGGCCGGCGAGGTCTGCAAAGATATTGCGCGGAATAAATGAGGTGAGAATTTCCGGAATACTGAGGCCGCTGACCCGGCCAATGCGCTCGTTGAGCACTTCTACCCGCGCAGCCTCCCGGGCGCCCTCCACCAGGCCCTCTGCAGACAACCCGAACAGGTGTGCGATCAACACGCCGATCAATGCCGCGATGGCCGTGGTGCCGAGCAATACTGCCAGTACAGAAACACTGATCTTGCCCAGCGAGCGGGTATTGCTGACCTTCACTACCGCAGCGAGAATCGAGATAAGCACCAATGGCATGACCAGCAGGTGCAGCAGGTTGACGTAGCCCTCACCAATCAATCCCACCCAGTCCAGCACCCAGGGCACATTCACACCCCAGCCTTCCGCCAGGTGCATAAAGCCACCCAGCAACACCCCCAACAACAGGCCGGCGAACACTGCCGGCGCGAGGGAGTTGCGGCTGCGGTGCCAGCGCGCCAGTGGCCAGATCAGAAGGAGATACACTGCCAGGAGAATCACTGCACTCAATTGCATGGGTTTTTAAGTCCCGATTTACAAATTTTGCCGGTAAAAATTTGCACGCATCCTAACAGTTGGCGCACATTTCCCTTAAAGACAGTTTGGTTATACCCCTAGAAGCAGATCACAGCGCCACTAGGGATGCTTGACAACCGACGCCACGGCATCGGCGAGAGAAGCGGATGTCTGCGGGCCAACCAGAGTCCGCTGCCACTGGCCGCTGGCATCGATGATAAAGGTGGAAGGCAGCACCTGCGGCACCGTCTGCCCCCAGCGCCCTTCCGGGGCTGACGCCAACAGCGGAAACGCGATACCGAATTTTCGCGCCTGCTCCGCGACCTGCTCCGCGGGCAACTGATCAAAATTGATCCCCAGAACCAGCACATCGTCTTTGTGCGCCTGGTAAAAGGCGTTCAGTTCCGGGATCTCTTCCCGGCAGGGGGCACACCACTCGGCCCAGTAGTTCACCAGCAGTATCTTGCCTTCGGTATCCAGCCGCTCGCCATCGAGGGAGCGCAGGCCGCCACTGGAGCCCTCGCAACCAAGAAACAGCAGTGCGCTGAACGACAGCAAGCAGGCGAGTAAACGTCGCTCAGGAGTTCGCGGTACGACTTGACGATTTGGCGCGGGCATTGCGGCTGCTTCCTTTACTGGAGGATTTATTATTGGCTCCACTGCTGCCCTTGTCCGGTGCAGGTAATTCTTTTGCACTCGCGCCGGCTTCGGCTTCAGCCGAAGTGTCCACCGACTTTTCCAGAATTTCCTTCGCCATAGAGTCCCGGAACAGATCCCCGAGGCTCTGGGAAAGATGCGCGTGAGAGAAGTCCTGCGCCTCGCGAAAGCGCGCATCCACTTCGCGGAACCAGGGGCGCGCCTGCAGTTCACGGTGCCCCCCTTCCGGCACCGGCGCCGGATGCAGCCAGTCCAGCATCTGCCTCAGGGTAATGGAATCCAGGTCCCGCACCAGCACATGATCATTGCGCTCGGTTTGCGCAATCACCTTGTTGATCTGCAGGATTTCGCGGATGCGCCGCCACTGCGCCGGGCGAATTCCGGCGCGGGAAATATCCTGCTCGCTCACCGGTAGCCCCTTCTGATAATTGCCGAAGAACTTCGACATCAATACCAGGGTCGCCACCAGATCCGAGTAATTGCGCCCCTGAGCCGCCGCGTGGTAGGCAGACAGTGTCCGCACCAGCACGCAACCCGCCAGCACGATCATCCACAGGGTGTAGATCCAGATCAGGAACAGCGGCACAAACGCAAAGGCGCCGTAAATCGCCTGTACCGAGCTGCGCGATACGATGGCACCGAACAGGTATTTGGCTGCCTCAAACGCAATGGCAGTGATCACACCTCCGGCAAAACCGTGCCT
Organism: Microbulbifer sp. CAU 1566; assembly: GCF_023156515.1. NCBI lineage: Bacteria > Pseudomonadati > Pseudomonadota > Gammaproteobacteria > Cellvibrionales > Microbulbiferaceae > Microbulbifer > Microbulbifer sp. CAU 1566. The sequence goes on from NZ_JALNMG010000001.1 coordinate 132,660, forward strand.
CAGGGGCACGCGGCAATTGGGTACCGCCACAAACAGCAAGGTGAAGGCAATGGCGGTAAAGATGAATGGCAGAACCCGCAGCACCACCGGCAGCAAACCGAGGCTGTCGTTCTGGGCAATGACCTTTTGCGAGAAAAGATAAGTGGTGGCGGCCATGCCCGCGCCCAGCAATATCGGCCCCAGGCTCAGGATGGCCCAGTAGAGAAGAAAGCTGGAGACCCCTTTGCGCCCCTTGGGAATATCCCAGATGGCATTGAAGGTGGACTCGATATTTTTCAGCATAAAGCCGGCGGTCAGCAGCAATATGGCAATACCGGCGCCGGTCAAGCGCTGGGCCTGCACCGAAAAATTATTGATGTACTCCTGTACCTCGCGACCGCTCTCCGGCACGAAGTGGGAAAATATCTGCTGCTGGATTTTGCTTTCCAGCCCCGCGAAATCCGGGAACAGCGACAGCATGGCATAGCTCACTGTTACCAGCGGTACTATGGCGAAGAGTGTCATATATGTCAGCGCGGCGGCATTCTGGCGGCAATTCTTTTCGTTGAATACCGTCCACAATGAAGTAAAGAAGCGACGCCAGCGGTGCACCATTTCAGTCATGGGTCTTCTCAGTTTGTTATATAGCCATGTTTGCCGGATTCTCCCCAGAACCCGGTGAATAACGCCGTGCACTCTGTCTAAAAAATACGCCATACCCCAGCGTAGTTCACGATTCAGACAGCTTCATGGACGGCCAACAGTCACCTGTTAGAATACGCCAAACCTTAACAGGATACCCCTTCGATGTGGACGATCTACCATAACCCCCGCTGCTCAAAATCCCGCCAGACCCTGCAAGTGCTGCAGGACAATAATGTAGAGCCCCAAGTCGTGCTCTATCTGGAGACACCGCCTGACGCCGCCACCCTGCAATCCCTGCTGCAAAAGCTCGGTATTGGCGCTCGCGACCTGCTGCGCAAAGGTGAAGACGCCTACAAGGAACTGAACCTGAAAGACCCCGCCCTCAGTGACGAGGCGCTGGTTCAGGCGATGGCCACACACCCCAAGCTGATTGAGCGCCCCATCGTCGTCAAGGGCAATCAGGCCGTGCTCGGCCGTCCGCCAGAAAACGTGCTGGAGCTTCTGTGATGGCCTCTTCTCCGAAGGCGGAGCCCTACGTATTGATTCTCTATTACAGCCGCAACGGCGCCACCGCGAAAATGGCCGCCGAGCTGGCCCGCGGCGTGGAACAGGCGGGGCTCTGTGCACGCCTGCGCACCGTGCCCCCGGTTTCCCCGGATACCCAGGCCAGTGTCGCCCCGGTGCCGGACAGTGGCGCGCCCTACTGCACCGCCGACGATTTACGCCACTGCCACGGCCTGCTGCTAGGTAGTCCCACCCGCTTTGGCAACATGGCCGCGCCACTGCGCTATTTTCTCGACCAGACCAGCGACATGTGGCTGGACGGCAGCCTCACCGGCAAACCCGCCGCGGTATTCACGTCCACCGGCAGCCTGCACGGCGGACAGGAAAGCACCCTGATCTCCATGATGTTGCCACTGCTGCACCACGGCATGGTGATCGCGGGCATCCCTTATTCCGAAGCGGCCCTGATGCACACCACCACCGGCGGCACGCCCTACGGTGCCTCCCACTGGGCCGGCGGCAATAACGGCCAGCTGAGCGATGATGAAAGCAGCCTGTGCCGCGCCCTTGGCGCCCGAATCGGCAAACTGGCTCAGCAGTTGGAGGACTGAATATGGCGAAACAACCCAAGGTCATCGATACCGCTCAGGTCGCGCGCAAGCTGGAAATTGCCAGGAAGCTGAACTGGGTCTGCTACGGTGGACTTTTGCTACTGTTCGCCGTGTGGAACCTGTTTCTCGACGGCTCCCTGAAGTGGTGGCTGCTGCAGACAATTCCTCTGCTGCTGGTGCTGCCCGGCATGCTGAAACAGCAACAGCGCAGTTATCTGTGGCTATGTTTCATTCTATTGCTGTATATAACCGCCGGTATCGTCGATGTAATGATGCCTACACGCGGCTGGCAACATGGCGTACTGACAGCCCTGAGCCTTATCCTGTTTGTTTCCGCAATGATGGCCAGCCGCTGGCAAGTTCAGTTGCAAAATGCGCAATCCCGGTAGCGATACCGCCACATAACCCGTTTGAGACGAAACAGACCGACACAAGGAGTTTCAGGTTTGACCGAAGCAACCCGTCACCGCGGCCCTGTGCGCCGATTTTTTGGCGCCATCGGCGGCGCCATTACCTGGCTGCGCCGGGTGTTTACCAACCTGCTGTTTTTGTTGCTGCTGCTGTTTATCGGCATCGTCATATTCGGTGGTGAAGAGCGTATTACCGTGCCCCAGGGCGCCGCCCTCAAAGTGGCCCCCGGCGGCGCACTGGTTGACGAACTGAGCCAACCCACCGGTATCCCGGTGTTTCTCGGCGGCCGCGCCACACCGCCGGAAACCCGGGTCAAGGATCTGGTAGACGCCATCGATCGCGCCGCAGACGACAACCGTATCACCGCGCTGGTAATGGAGCTGGATCACCTGGGTGGCGCCAGCCTCAGCAAACTGGAAGAAGTGGGTGAAGCGGTACAGCGCTTCAAGGCCAGTGACAAGCCGGTCTACGCCATCGGCGACAACTTCACCCAGGGGCAGTACTTCCTCGCCAGCTACGCCGACAAGGTGTATCTGAACCCCATGGGGTCGCTGCTGCTGACGGGCTTTGGCAGTTATCGCAATTACTACAAAAGCGCACTGGAAAAGCTCAAGGTCAACTTCCACGTATTCCGCGTCGGTGATTACAAGGACTTTATCGAGCCGTATACCCGCGACGATATGTCCCCGGCTTCACGGGAAAATAATGCGCGCTGGTTGCACCAGCTATGGACCGAATATACCGAGCAGGTTACTGGGCTGCGCAACCTGCCCCCCAACGCGGTGGACAGCTATATTGCCGAATTACCGCAAAAACTGCGGGCAGAGGGTGGCAGCTGGGCCGAAGCGGCATTGGCCAACAAGTTTGTCGACAAACTGCTGACCCGCCGCGCCGCCGTGGCCGAACTGCAGGAACTGGTGGGCGCCAGCGATGCCGACAAGTCCCTGTACAACGCCATCAACGCCCTGGACTACCTGCGGCACATGAAGCTGACCAACTTGCCCGACCCGCGCTTGCAGCGGGATAAAATCGGCCTGATCAGTGCCGCCGGAGCCATTGTTGATGGCGAAGCGCCCGCTGGACAGATCGGCAGCACAACTCTTTCGCAGCTGATCGCCAAGGCCCGGGAAAAGAACATCAAGGCACTGGTATTGCGTGTTGATAGCCCCGGCGGCTCGGCGTTTGCCTCTGAAGCCATCCGCCAGGAACTGCTCGCCACCCGCGAGGCCGGTATCCCGGTGATCATCTCCATGGGTAGCGTGGCCGCTTCCGGCGGCTACTGGATTGCCGCCGGTGGCGACAAAATCTGGGCCTCTCCCTCCACCATCACCGGCTCTATCGGCGTGTTCGGCGCTTTCCCGACTTTCGAGGATTCCCTTGAACACCTGGGCGTCTACAACGATGGTGTGGGCACAACCGAGCTGGCCGGCACCATGCGCCTGGATCGCGCCCTGCCGGAAGCCGCCGCCGATATACTGCAACAGGGGGTAGAAAACACCTACAGCAAATTCTTGCGCTTGGTAGCAGAAGCCCGCAGCAGCACCCCGGAAGAAGTCCACAAGATTGCCCAGGGCCAGGTTTGGACCGGGCGCGCGGCGCTGGACCTGGGGCTGGTGGACGACCTGGGCAATCTCAAGGATGCCATTGCCGATGCCGCCCAGATCGCCCAGCTGGACAATTTCGAGGTGCTGGAAATCCAGCGCGAGTTGTCACCCAGTGAAAAGCTGATGCGCGCCCTGGCCGACAATGTCGACGCCCGAATCGCCGCCAGCGTCGAGCAGAACCTGCCGCTCGGCGCCTGGTTCAGCAGCCTGCAGCCGGCACTGCAGCCACTACAGGAGCTGAAAAGCTTTAAGGACCCCCGCGCGCTTTACGTGCGCTGTGTGAGCTGCGTTGCCCCCTGACGTATCGCGCAATCAACGCACGGATCTTCTAACAGACCCTCAAAAGGCGACCTCTTCAGGTCGCCTTTTTTATTCCCGCAAGACACTGTTTGCGACGCTAGCGAAAAAATCGGCCCTTAACTTGCACTGCTATAGTGAAGCCCGGGGAATATCGCGGCCAGAATGCAACAAGCAACACTCGAGTGTTGCCAGATGCGCCAAAAACGCACCAACAAAGTGCGCGCCCCCGAAATTCCCGCACTAATAAATAACGCATGCAAAAAAACCGGAACAAATGCCCGGTTTAGCGCCCAAGCCACCGCAAAATGGCCAAGCAATCAATAATGAAAAATGTACCGGACCTAGCGATCGATCAATCCGATACCCAGTGGCTCATCGCCAGTGACCTCGACGGCACCCTGCTGGATCACTTCAGTTATTCCCACCAGCCCGCCGATGCCACCTTGCAGCAGCTGGAATCCCAGGGGGTTCCGGTGATACTCAACAGCAGCAAAACCCGGCACGAAATACTCGAGCTGCGTGAGGCACTGCACAACCACCACCCGTTTATCGTCGAAAACGGCTCCGCCATTTTTATTCCCCGGGATTATTTCCCTTGCAAGCCGGAAATGGCCCGGGACGACGATGGCTACTGGATACTGGAACCAGGGGCGCCGCGCCAATGCATTCTCAAATTCCTGCGCAAAGACAGTGAACAACATGGCACGCCCTACCTGAGTTTCTCCGCGGCGACGAATCAGGAAATTGTTGCCGCGACCGGTTTAAGCAGCGCAGAAGCCGAAAAGGCCTGCCAGCGGGATTATTCCGAACCACTGCAATGGCGAGGTGACGAGCAACAGAAACTCGCGTTTATTGCCCGCGCCAATGCCGCGGGATTCAGCACCCTGCAGGGCGGGCGCTTCCTGCATATTCTCGGCCAGACCGATAAAGGGCTGGCCACCAGGCTGCTCAAGAAAACCTATCAACACTACAGCGACCGCGACTGCAAACTTATTGCCAGTGGCGACGGCCCCAATGATCTCGACATGCTCAAGGTGGCCGACATTGCCATTGTTGTGCGCTCACCGACCCACGCACCGCCGAGCCTGCCGCACCACCCAAAACTGATCACCACCCGGGAAACCGGCCCCCAGGGCTGGGCAGAAGCAATTCGGGAAATCTTTTCCACCCCTTTTCACTGACAGAAAACAAGGAAGCACACCGTGACCGACTTTTTTCAGAATGGCGACATCACGACCCTGCACAACCTGTCCAACCGCAGCCTGGAAGATATGGAAGCGGACCTGATCCGCTTTTCCAAACATCGCCCCATGTCTCTGCTGCTCCCGTCCCTCTACTCCGAACTCGAAGGTGAGGCCCTTCCCAAAATCCTGAAAATTCTGGCGGAAGTTCCTTATATTTCCGAAATCGTGATCGGCCTTGATCGCGCGAATGAATCCCAATACCGCGACGCCCTCAAACAATTCAGCATACTGCCGCAACATGTGCGCGTGCTCTGGAACGATGGCCCAAGGTTGCGCGAGCTGGACGCGCAGTTACAGCGCGACGGCCTGGCTCCCAAAGACGCGGGCAAGGGGCGCAACGTGTGGTATTGCCTCGGCTATATTCTCGCCTCCCGCCGCGGTGAAGCCATTGCCCTGCACGATTGCGACATCGTTACTTACGACCGCATGATGCTGGCCCGTCTCTTCTACCCGGTGGCCAACCCCAACTTCAATTACGAATTCTGTAAGGGCTATTATTCCCGCGTCGCCAACGGCAAGATCAACGGCCGCGTATGCCGCCTGCTGGTCACCCCACTGATCCGCACCCTGAAAAAAATCTACGGCCACACCCCTTATCTGGAGTACATGGACAGTTTCCGCTACTCCCTGGCCGGTGAATTCTCTTTCCGGCGCGATGTCATCAACGACCTGCGCATCCCCAGTGACTGGGGACTGGAGATTGGCGTGCTCTCCGAAATGCACCGCAACTATTCCACCAACCGTCTTTGTCAGGTGGATATCGCCCACGCCTACGACCACAAACACCAGAATGTATCCTTCGACGATGAGCATTGCGGCCTGTCGAAGATGTCGATCGATATTGCCAAATCGTTTTTTCGCAAGCTGGCCACCCAGGGGACGGTGTTCTCGTCCGAAACCTTCCGCAGTATCAAGGCCACCTATTTCCGCGTGGCGCTGGATTTTGTCGAAACCTACCGCAATGACGCCATCATCAATGGTCTGAACTTTGACATCCACAAGGAAGAACAGACCGTAGAACTTTTTGCCAGCAACCTGGTGAAAGCGGGGCAGGCGTTTTTACAGAACCCGATGGAAACCCCTTTTATTCCGAGCTGGAACCGGATTACCAGTGCGGAACCGGGTTTTCTTAAGCAGTTGAAACACGCGGTAGAAGCAGACTACGAAGAGTACAACGCCTGATTACGGCCTAAAAAAATAATTGTTCCGTCAATTCCGGGGGGAGATTGTGAGTCAACCAAATACGCATTTGCCAATCAAGGAAGTGCTGCACCAGAAAGTCATTGACCACCTGGCGTTCATCTATCCACAGCTGGAAATTGAGAGTATTGCGCTGGATCTCATCCATACCATGCGGCTGGATGACGATTGCCAAAGCCCCCTTGCTCACAAAAACCTCTGGGACCAGACCGACATTGCCGTAATCACCTATGGCAACAGTATCCTCAGCGACAACCAGCCGCCCCTGAAAACCCTGCACCACTTTCTGCAGGCGCATTTCCCGATGCTGATCAACACGGTGCACATACTGCCGTTTTTCCCTTATACCAGCGACGATGGCTTTGCCGTGTCCGCCTACAAACAGGTGGATCCACCGCTGGGAGACTGGAGTGACATCCTCCGTATCAGCACGGATTTTCACTTGATGGCGGACCTGGTGATCAATCACTGTTCCGCGCAGCACGAATGGTTCCAGAATTACCAGAAAGGCGATGACCCCGGCAGTGACTTTTTTGTCGAAGCCGATCCCAAGGAGGATTTAAGCCAGGTGGTCCGCCCCCGGGTGACGCCCCTGTTGCGGGCCACCAGCACTCCCACCGGAACCCGTCATGTCTGGTGTACCTTTGGCCACGACCAGGTCGACCTGAACTTTGCCAACCCCAAAGTGCTGGCCAAAATTGTCGATATCATCCGGCTGTACCTGGATATGGGTGTACGCATCTTCCGCCTGGATGCGGTGGCCTTTATCTGGAAGCAGCTGGGCACCAACTGCCTGAACCTGGAGGAAACCCACGAAATAGTCCGTCTGTTGCGTACCCTGATCGAGCACGCCGATCCCAATGCAGTGATCATTACCGAGACCAACATTCCCAACCAGGAAAACCTTTCCTATTTTGGCAACGCCAACGAAGCCCACTGTATTTACAACTTTTCCCTGCCACCACTGCTGGTGAATACGCTCGTCTCCGGTAACTGCCGGCACCTGAAAAACTGGCTGATGAGCATGCCACCGGCCCAGAACGGCACCACTTATTTCAACTTTATCGCCTCCCACGATGGTATCGGCCTGCGACCGGTGGAAGGACTGCTGAATGAAAGTGAGCAGGAGGCGCTGATCCAGACCATGGAAAATTTCGGCGGGCAGATTTCCTGGCGCGCACTGGACGACGGCAGCAACAAGCCCTACGAAATCAATATTTCCCTGTTCGATGCCCTCAAAGGCACCACGGCCGGGGAGGATAATTGGCAGCTGCGACGCTTTATCTGCGCCCACGCCATCATGCTGGCGCTGGAGGGAATTCCGGCGTTCTACCTGCACAGCCTGGTAGGCACCACCAACGACTACGAGCGGATGAAGGAGCACGGCCACAACCGTGCGATCAACCGCCGCCAGTGGCAGGAGCAGGAACTGAACGAGAAACTGGCAGATCCGGAAAGCCACCACCACCGGGTGTTCTCCCAGTTGCGGCGCCTGATCCAGCTGCGGCGGGAGCAACCGGCCTTTCATCCCAATGCCACCCAGTTCACCCTGCACCTGGGAGATCAGGTGTTTGCTTTCTGGCGACAGAGCCTGGACCGCCGGCAGAGCATTTTCTGCCTGAACAACATCTCCGACCAGCCGCAGACCATTTCCCTGAATGCGATCAACCTGATCGGCACCGACCAATGGAAAGACCTGGTGAGTGATGCCACCTTTGACGATATGCTGGCTACGGTGACCCTCGATCCCTACCAGACACTGTGGATCAGCAACCGCTGGTAGGTCGGGCAATCCAAGATGAGGAGCAGCGTTTACGCCGGATGCTCCTCATCGACACTGTCCCCGGTTTTTACCCAGTGGCCATTTTTCAGTGCCACTTCAAATCGCGCCCACTGGCGAAAGTCGTCCCGCAGGCAAATCCCGGTATCGTAGGAACCGTCACCGGCCAGCACTTTGTAGATAATCCGGTCTTGCACCGGCGGCGGCTCGCGCGACTCGTCTACCACCTGCCGCACGCTCCACAACTTACCGAGTTTGCCGTTGCTATAGCAGTGCCCGGCGACGATTTCCCGCGGGTGCACCACATTGCGCTCTGCATGCTGTTTCGCCAGTTCCAGCAATTCGGTCAAGCCCTCCGCGGTAATATCCACGAAAGAATCCTGCTCCTGGATCGCCGCCGCAAAGTCTTCCTGGGTAATTTCGACTTCGCGCCCGGAAGGCTCTGCAACCGGTAACCGCTTGGACCGGCGCCCCAGGTGAACCGGATAGCGCCGCCAGTGGAACAGGCTGTTGAAGGCAACAGCCACGAGTAATATCAGCAGTACATTGGTAAGAATCGGGACCAGCAAAAAGTCGAACCCCAGTTGATAGACGGCATCACCACCGGTTACCGCCGTCAGGGCTGTGGCACCGCCCGGCGGGTGTATACAGCGCAGGTAATACATGGCGGCTACTGCAAGGCCCACGGCAACACCCGCGGCCAGCAATTGCGGACCTATCCACTGATGACACAAAACACCGACAAATGCCGAGACCAGGTGACCGCCGGCGAGCGCCCAGGGTTGCGACAGCGCGCCGTGAGGCACCGCAAACAGCAATACCGCGCTGGCGCCCATTGAGGCGATGATGAAGTAGCTGGTGGAGATATCGATCAGCTCCGCGGCCAGTGCCTGCTGGGTCGCCGAGAACACTGCGAGAATCGCCAGCGCAGCCCCCAGGGCCGAAATCAGTTTTTCCCGGTGACTGGTGCTGTTTTTCTCAATGCCCAAATAGGCCCGCAATGCGCGATACACGACCAACGTATTCCCCTTCATTCACTAGCCGCCTCAACCACCGGTTTTGGTGTTACCGCCGGCACCTTACCCCAGCGCACCTCATTGCCGGCCGAAGGTAGACCGGGAATATTCTGAGCCAGTAACAGAGAGCCCGCGGCCATGGCCGCACCACACCAGAAAACCGCCGCCGGCGATACCAGCCACATGAGACCAAAGGCCACCGGAATAACGACCGCGGCAATGTGGTTGATGGTAAAGCTGACGGCGGCCGACGAGGCGATGTCCCGCTCGTCCACAATTTTCTGGAAGTACGTCTTGATGGCAATGGCCATGGAGAAGAAGAGGTGATCAATGATGTACAGCACCGCAGCCGCGGTCGCGGTCTCTACCAGCGCGTAGCCACCAAACACCAGTATCAAGCCGATATATTCCACAGTCAGGGCACGGCGCTCGCCAAAGCGCACGATGAAGCGGCCTATTTTCGGAGCCAGGTACAGATTCAGCAGGTGGTTGACGATAAACAGCTGCGCCACTTCCGCAACGCTGTAGCCGAACTTTTCCACCATCAGAAAGCCAGCGAAAACCACGAATATCTGCCGCCGCGCGCCACTCATAAACGTCAGTGCGTAATACAGCCAGTAGCGTTTGCGCAGGATAATTTTTTTGTGCTGCACATGCGGCTGGTCAAAACTAGGGAACAACAGCCACAGGGTCGCCACAATAGCCACCGTCACGCCGCCGCCCAGCAGGTAAATCCAGGTGTAATCCAGCTGCAGCTGCTGTGAGGTAAACCAGACCATGCCATAGGCCACCAGTGATGCGAGGGAGCCGACCGCCATAATCCGCCCCAGCCAGATCGCAGAAGTCTCCTTGGGCAACCACTGCAGAGCGAGTGAGGTCTTGAGGGCTTCGTAATAATGGAATCCCACGGACATCAGCAATGTGGTGCAGAGCAGTCCGACCGTCGAGGGGAAATAGCCGGTAATCGCCACCCCCACCCCGGTGGCAATCAGCGAGATAAATGCCAACCGCTGCTCGCGCACCAGAAAAAGCACAAATACCACGGTAAATGCGAGAAAGCCGGGAATCTCCCGCACGCTCTGCAACAGGCCAATTTCCGCACCGGTAAATTGCGCCCGCTCGATGACAAAGTTATTCAGCAGCGCCTGCCAAACGCCAAAAGAAAGTGGCATGGCCAGGGCCAGCAACAGCAGCAGAATTTCTGGCCGGCGCCAGTGGAAGGATTGCAACATAGTGGTCTAGGGCTCGAATTGCTTGCGTTTTTCAGAACAAGAATGCGGAAGTTCAGGCTTGCGGATTCTCGGCATCGCTGTCGCGAACACTCAACTCCCGCAGGGCGCCGCTGAACCATGCCAGCACAAAGGCGACGAGGCTGAATATCCCCGCCCACCAAAGGGTGGTCAGCGGTGCAGAAAACTCGCTGATCACACCGGCGGCCAGGGCGCCGATGGCAGCTGAACCAAACAGTGAAAGCTGGTAAATGGAAATAATCCGGCTGCGTACCTGCTCCGGCGCCAGCAACTGTACGATGGACTTACCCAGAGCGGCAGAGGCCGCCGCCACCGCGCCCCAGCAGGCACACAGCAGCATCAACCCGAATGGTGTGGGACCAAAACTGATGGCGATCAACAGCGCAGCACTGTACAGCAGGCACATCAGCACCCCGCGTCCGGGCTGATTGCCCTGCCCCCGCCGCAGCATGGCGACAGTGGCAACCACAGTGCCGGCGATAAACGCAATCTGCAGCGTGGCGTAGTAGCTGGCACCGCGGTCATAGCTGTCGGCCATCAGAGGCAACACCACCAGAAACACGCCGATGTGCACCAGACCGTTAAACCCCACCAGCAATACCAGTTCGGATATGGCCCGGCTCTTTTTCACCTCGGCAAAACCTTCCAGTAGCGCAGAGGGCAGTTTCAGTTTCGGGGCTTTCGGCGCCGGTCCCAGGTGCCGCATAAAAAAGAAAAACAGCGCGGCCAGCATCAGTGCGAAAACCTGAATCAGCAATAGCGGCTCCGCCCCCCAGTGGTCAAAGCGGCTCGCCAACAGCATTCCGATGGCCTGGCCGCCATACTGGGCGAGCATCATCCAGGTCACCGTATGCTGCACCCGGCTTTCGCTCAAACGCCCGCTGCCGTCCTCTGGTTTACGTGCACAGCGCTGCACCAGGTTATCGCGCGCCGGTTGCAGGAAGGCCATGCAAATTCCCAGGCTAATACCGTATACCAGTAGCAGTGACAGGCTCGGTACCTGATACAACAGGTAAAACGCCAGTGCGGAATGACACAGCCCCAGTCCAATGCAGGACAAGGCGGCAACACGTGCGGAGTCAAAGCGATCCGCAAGCGCGCCGCCGAACAACAGTAGGATGAGATTTGGCAAGAGTACCGACGCCTGCACCCAGCCCAGTTGCAGTGCGGGCAACTCCACCATGGAAACCGCAATCCACGGCAACAACACCACCTGCAGGCCTGTCGCCAGGGAGGTGCCGCTATAACCGAGCAGGAATGTTCGCAGTCGTGCCGCCAGTGCGGGAAATGCCATTACAGAATCCGGAAATACAAAACGTCGTGGCGGCGACTAGCGCCACTTGCCGGGACAGTACCGACGAGAGCACCGATAGAATCCCGAAAGAGTATCGATAAAGGGGCCAATTCCAGGAAAGGTGCCAGCACCGGGGCGGCATTGTCCCACAAATTACCCCCTAACGGGGTGTGCCTCCCGGCGAAGTGACGCCGCTAGCGGACGAGTCGGATTGGCCAGAATGTGCGAACCAGACGCCGTAACTGTTTTTCCGCCTCGGCACTGTCGCCGTAGGCCGCCTTTTCATAAGCCGTGGTTATCTTGCCAACCATTGGGCCAAGCTTTGGCAATTCCCGCTCCACCCTTCGCGCATAATCTCCCGGCGTTTCCCCCGGATTGCGCGCCAGGCCAGCGCGAGCCATACGACGGCAAAAACGCAGATAGAGTCGACCCGCCGGCGGCAGTCTGGGGCCACGGCTCGTGAATTTCAGCCACAACAGCAGAATCATCAACGCCGCCACCGCTGGCACCCCGAGAAACAGTGCCATGCGCAAAGGAGACACCTCTCCCAGCAGGCGTTGCAATATCCCCTGCTGCCGCTCCCGGTCAAAGCTGACCACCGTCCGGTACCAGCGGTAATTGATCATGTCCCACTGCAGCCGCAGCTTGGTAACAAACGCGATTCTGTGCAGCGGCAGCAAGGCGTCCTGCATAAATTCATCCGCGGCGGCACTCTGCAATCCATCGCGGATCCGCTCTGGTGCAACGGCTGCGGTAGGATCGACCCGGACCCATCCGCGCTCCGGCAGCCAGATTTCTGCCCAGGCGTGGGCATCGTACTGGCGCACCAGCAGATATTCCCGCTGCTCCACCCACTCGCCCCCCTGGTAGCCGGCCACTACCCGGGCGGGAACTCCGGCGGCGCGCATGGTGAACACGTAGCTGCTGGCAAAGTGCTCACAAAATCCCTGCTGGGAGGAGAACAGGAATTCGTCCACCGTATTCTGCCCAAGCGGCGGAGGACGCAGGGTATAGCTGAAGCTCTGGTGATAGTGCTGCAACAAGGCCGCAGAGATTTCCTCAGCGCCCAAGCCTTCTCTCACTCGCTGCCGCGCCCACGACCGCGCGCGCGGGTTACCGGCAACGGGTAACTGCAGATGGCGAAGACGTTCGTCCGCAGCCAATACAGTGTCCTGGGCGACGCTGTCCCGCGGCCAGGATCGCACCTGATACGCCAGGCGGCTGGCGACGGGCATTTTATAGGCCAGGGTATCGTCGCCGGTTTCCCGCACCCCCGGGGTTTCCGAATGGGGTCGGGCAAGGGCAAACAGCCAGGGGTTATGACTGGCTTCCTGAATCACCTGATAGCGATAGCGTGGGCCCACCGCCGGCAGTGGGCGCTCACCTTCCTCCGGCGGTTGGTGGCCCTGACTGCGGCCGCGCCCCCAGCTCAGGGTAGCGTCACCAGGTTCACTCCAGCGGCGGCCATCGAAGTGGGTGTACACCAACCCACGCCAGTAGCGCTGCTCCGGCGGCGGCACCGGGCCATCGAAGGCAATGCGCAGTGCGGGTTTGTCGGATTTCGACAGCTCGCTGAAATCCCCCGGGCTCATGGAATCACTGATACCGGTGGACGCGGATTGGGCATTCTGGGGTACCGCCCACAGGGGCCCCAGGCGCGGAATCACCACAAACAGCAGCAGCATGATAGGCGTCGCCTGCGCCAACAGTTTTGCCGAAAGCCCCAGCGCCCGTTTGGGCCGGGCACTGCCTCTGCCCTGTTGCGCGGCCAGTGCGGCGGTAATCACCAGTACACACAGAATGCCGTAAAGCGCGTAGGGGATCGTCTGCTCGAATACAAATAGAGTAGCGGCAAGAAAGTACGCCAGCATCAGGCTCAATAGCGCATCACGGCGACTGACCAGCTCGATGTTTTTTAGCGTAAACGAGACTGCCAGCAGCGCCACCATGGGCTCTAGTGCAAACCAGCGCCGGTAAGTGAGTGCCAACCCGGCAACGGCGAGGGAGACCGCCAGCAGCTTGACCAGCTTGCCGGGAATCTCCCGGCGTCCGCGGTAAACTTCCAGCCGCCAGTAAACCGCCACACACCAGGCCGCCACCAGCCACAGGGGCAGGTGCATCATATGCGGCAGCAGCACCGCGCACTGCGCAGCGAATATCCACAGCAGACTTTCCCGCGGTAACAGCGATTGCAATTGGCTCGGTGCAGCGCTCACTGGCTCACCCCCTGCACCGGGAAAAGCGCCAGCGCCGACAGCAACCGCTGCTTGTGCGCAGGCCCCATGGCCGGCGCAATTTCCTTCCCTGGCAAGCGCAGGCCATAGGCAATCTGCGCGCGCTCGGCTTCCAGCACCCAAGCGCAAAGATTGCTGAGACGGGTTTCCACGTCGCGCCCGGCCAGCAGGTCCCAATCCAGCCACAAGCGAGCATCGCTACCGGAAGCGTACTCCTTGCGGTAGAGATCGCGACCACCGGCGTACTGCTTCCAGGCCACATGTCGCAGAGAGTCGCCGGGTTGATAGTTCTTGAGGCCGGCAAAATCATCGCCGCTGGCAGAGAAGCTTTTCAATTGCTCTCCTTCCCCAACACTGGCGCCAAACGGCAGAGGACCGGCGTTTTTTGGCTGCGGGTACACCAGAAACTCGACATCCAGGTCCACCCAACTCCAGCATTTGAACAGCCCGAGGGGAAAGCGGCTTTCGATTCGGATACGGGGGGCCTGTACCCGCCCCCGCTGTACCAACGGCAACGCAATGCTCACCTCTTTTGGCTCACTGTCGGTGACGTCGGCGACGATGCCCTCTTCCGGTGGCCAATTCAGCTGTAAGCGCTCGTGACTGCGTTTACCGCTTCGCTCCAGTGCGATTTTTGCCTGCCCGTAGTCTCCGGCAAAAGCCGCCGGTACTTCACGCAACTGCAGGCGCAGGCCGGACAGGTTGGCAAAGGTGTGCACCGGCAAAATGATAAACAGCCCTAACAACAAGAAAGCGAGCGCAAAGACGAGATTGTTTTCGTAGTTGGTACCGAGCAACCACAGCAGCACAATTACCAGCAGGAAGGCAGAGCCCGCCAGGGAGGGAATGACAAAAAGTTTGCGGTGATCGAGGGTCACACTCTGCGCCGCGGGCAGGCGGCGATCGAGCCAACGGTGCCAGCGTTTTTGGAACAGGGGCTGCCAGGACGGACTGGATCCACGGCGGGACTTGCTGGCACGGCTTACAGACATTCTGTCACCCAATTCAGGCGGCGATGATATCCACCTGGTGCATCATGCGCTCAACCAGTTGCGCGCCATCGGTGCCGTCACTTTGCAGGCGGTGTCCGGCTACGGCGGGGAGTACCGCCTGCAAATCTTCCGGCAACAGGTGCCCCCGGTTGTGGATCAGTGCCCAGGCGCGGGCGGCGTGGAGCAACGCGAGGGCGCCGCGGGGGGATAGTCCGACGGGGCACTCCGGGCTCTGGCGGCTGTGCAGTACCAGGCGTTCGAGGTAGTCCAACAGGGAGTCGGAGGCTTTGACCTGACTGACAAGCGACTGCAGCTTTTTCAGGCCTTCGGTGTTGATGCGCGGTTTGATCTGCGCCAGCTGGGCTCTGGGGTCGACGCCCTGGAACAGGGCGCGCTCGGCTTCGCGGGTCGGGTAGCCGAGGCTGATACGCATCAGGAAGCGGTCGAGCTGGGATTCCGGCAGTACGAAGGTACCGGATTGTTGCAATGGGTTCTGGGTGGCGATGACGAAGAAGGGCTCGGGCAGCGGGCGGGTTTCGCCGTCGAGGCTGACCTGGCGCTCTTCCATGGCTTCCAGCAGGGCACTCTGGGTTTTCGGGGAGGCGCGGTTGATTTCGTCGGCGAGCAGCAGCTGGCTGAACACGGGCCCCTGGTGGAAACGGAATTGTCCGCTTTCGCGTTCAAAGATGCTGACGCCGAGGATGTCGGCGGGGAGCATGTCACTGGTGAACTGGACCCGGTTGTAGGAGAGACCGAGAACTTGTGCGAGGGCGTGGGCCAGTGTGGTTTTGCCCATGCCGGGCAGGTCTTCGATCAGCAGGTGGCCCCGGGCCAGCAGGCAGGCCAATGCCAGCTTTACCTGATGCTCTTTACCCAGAAGCACTTTGCCGATATCGGCGACAATGGCGGAGATGATTTTTTGCACGGCAAATCCATTACTGCTCGGTTTTTCTTCCCCTGTTGCTTAGTGGGGTCAACTCCAGAAAGCACAGTGGCGGAGCTGCCAGCGGGGGGAAGTTTGCGGAACACGCCGTAAACCCATCCATGGGGGCTCGGCTGCGGCCGTCCTGGCCGCAGACGGTTCCGCAAACTTCCCCCCGCCGTCATCTCCTGCAAATCGCAGCCCAGCAGTTTTTACCGAACTGAAATTTAGTAATTAATGATAGGCCCCGGATGACCGGGAGCCATTCATCATGTCACATTCCGCGCCATTGTGGCTGTTTTATGTGAGCGCCGACAAGCCGCGGGCGAGATCCGCTTTCAGGTCTTCGACATTTTCAAGCCCAACGGAGATACGGATCAGGTTTTCCGTAATGCCCGCTTTGGCTTTGTCTTCTTCGCTCAAGCGGCCGTGGGTAGTGGTGGCAGGGTGAACGATGGTGCTTTTGGCATCGCCGAGGTTGGCGGTGACTGAGAAGATGTTGCAGCCGTCGATGACTTTCCACGCGCCTTCTCGCCCGCCCTTGACGCTAAAACTGAACACGGCGCCAAAGCCGGATTGCTGTGCCGCGGCCAGCTGGTGGTTAGGGTGGCTGGGAAGGCCGACGTAGTTGACCTTTTCCACCTGTGGCTGCTCTTTGAGCCACCAGGCGATATCCAGGGCGCTGGTGCAGTGGGCCCGCATGCGCAGGCTGAGCGTTTCCAGTCCCTTGAGGAATACCCAGGCGTTGAAGGGGCTCAGGCTGGGGCCGCAGGTGCGCAGGAAGATGACAACTTCGTCCATCACTTCCTTTTTGCCCACTACCACGCCGCCGAGACAGCGGCCCTGGCCGTCGAGGAATTTGGTGGCGGAGTGGACGACGATGTCGGCGCCCAGTGCCAGCGGTCGCTGCAGTGCGGGAGTACAGAAGCAGTTGTCGACCACGAGCTGGGCACCGGCACTGTGGGCGAGATCAGCCATAGCGCGGATATCGGCAACTTCGCACAGGGGATTGGAGGGCGTTTCCATAAACAGGAGTTTGGTCTCGCCATCCAGCGCATCTTTCCATGCCTGGAAATCGGTCAGTTCGACAAAGGTCACTTTGACGCCGAACTTGACCATGTAGCGGGTAAACAGCGCAGTGGTGGTGCCGAAGACGCTGCGGGAACAAATCACTTTGTCGCCGCTTTTCAGCAACGCCATGCACAGGCTGAGAATGGCAGCCATGCCGCTGGAGGTGGCCACCGCGGCCTCCCCGCCTTCCATCGCGGCGATGCGTTCTTCGAACATGCGCACGGTGGGGTTGGTATAGCGCGAGTAGACGTTGCCGGGAGAGTCCCCGGAGAAACGCGCGGCGGCTTCTGCCGCGGAGGGAAAGACGTAACTGGAGGTGGTGTAGATAGGCTCTGCGTGCTCGCCTTCCGCCGACCGGCTCTGGCCTGCACGTACCGCCAGCGTTTCCAGTGCGTAGCCGTCGTCTTCAAACATGGATTAACCGTCCCGGGTTACAAATGATTGGAACCGGTTATCTTAACCCAAGAATGACGAAAGCACAGAAAGTCACAGTGTGGCAGAAACAAATCGGCCCACCGAGTGGTGGGCCGAAGCTTGGAGAGCAATGCAAAAATAAAGCGTCAGAGAGCGCTATCGCTACCCTTACTTGCTTTCGCATTGTCATTGCGCGCCGCGTGCAAACTGTTGAGGTATTCCTCGGTCACATCACCGGTGATGTACTTGCCATCGAAGACCGCGCAATCAAATTCCCTGATCTCATTGTTGCCGTCGGCAGAAGAAATAATCAGGTCTTCCAGGTCCTGGTAAACCAGCCAATCCGCACCAATCTCCTCACACACTTCTTCGGTAGTGCGCTCATGGGCAACCAGCTCGGTCGCCGAAGGCATATCGATACCGTACACATTCGGGTACTTCACCGCGGGCGCCGCAGAAGCGAAGTACACCTTGTTGGCACCGGCATCGCGCGCCATCTGGATAATCTGCTTACAGGTAGTACCGCGCACGATGGAATCATCCACCAACAATACATTCTTGCCGCGGAATTCCAGCTCGATCGGGTTCAGCTTCTGACGCACAGATTTCTTGCGCTGCTTCTGACCCGGCATGATAAAGGTACGGCCGATATAGCGGTTTTTCACCATACCTTCGCGGAACTTCACACCCAGGCGATGGGCAACCATCTGGCCGGCGGAGCGGGAGGAGTCCGGGATCGGGATGACCACATCGATATCGTGATCCGGACGCTCGCGCAGGATTTTTTCAGCCAGGTGCTCGCCCTGGCGCAGACGCGCCTTGTGTACGGAAATACCGTCCATGATGGAGTCCGGACGGGCGAAGTAAACGTGTTCGAAAATACACGGGTTCAGCTGCGGGTTTTCCGCGCACTGTTCGGAGTGCACAGTGCCATCCACTTCGATGTAGATGCACTCACCCGGCGCCACGTCGCGCACCAGGGTGTAACCCAGCACATCCAGCGCCACCGATTCAGAGGCCACCATGTACTCGGTGCCCTGCTCGGTTTCACGCTTGCCGTAGACCAGCGGGCGAATACCGTTAGGATCGCGGAAAGCGACCACGCCGTAACCGACAATCAGCGCCACGCAGGCGTAACCACCGCGAATGCGTTTGTGCACCGCGCGCATGGCAGTGAAGATGTCTTCTGCTTTGGGCTGCAGTTTGTGCTGCGCCAGCAACTCGTGGGCAAACACGTTGAGCAGCACTTCGGAATCGGAGTCGGTGCTGATGTGACGGAGATCCTGCTGATAGATCTCGGCCATCGCCTGCTCTTTGTTGGTGAGGTTGCCATTGTGGGCCATGGCGATGCCGTAGGGGGAGTTTACGTAGAACGGTTGCGCCAGGGCTGGGCCGGAACCACCTGCGGTGGGATAGCGCACATGGCCAATGCCGTAGTTGCCCGTCAGGCGCTGCATATGGCGGGCGCGGAAAACGTCGCGCACCAGGCCATTGGCTTTTTGCTGATTCAGGCGATCTCCATCACAGGTAAAGATACCCGCGGCATCCTGGCCCCGGTGCTGCAACAGGGTGAGGGCGTCATACAACTGCAGATTGACGTCACTCTTACCGACGATTCCAACAATGCCACACATACTTCAGATAACCCCAGTCATTTAAGACATTTGCAAATGGTTTCAACAATGAACAAAACCATTGTGAAACTAGTTCAAAACGAGAACGGTAAAACCCGGCGCTGCATCCCGCTGCCCAGAGATCAATCCAGCTGCCCTGCGAAGAAGTCCTTGATCGCGCCTGCCGCTTCGCGCGCGCGATCCTCAAATTCGAGAAAATGCGGTATCAACGTCGATTCCTGCCACCAACCATCTTCGTTCACCGGCGCCAGTGCCGGCGCAAAGATCAGCAGTGCCATCACAATGATGCAGCCGCGGAACAATCCAAACACCATACCCAGCACCCGATCCGTGCCGGAAAGGCCGGTGGCCTCCACAAACGCAGACAGGGTCATATTCAGGCCGGCTCCGGCCAGCAGGGTAAAGATGAACAGGATGGCAAAGGCGGCTATGGCCTGTAATGAGGGCGTATCGACGAGGTTGGAGAGCAGCGGCGCCAGCTGGTCGCGGAACATCATCGCCACCACGAATGCAGCCACCCAGGTGAGCAGCGACAGGACTTCGCGCACGAAGCCTCGGCTCAAGCCGATCAGCGTGGAGATGGCGACAATTGCCAGAATGGTCCAGTCAGCCCAGTTCATTCAACCCTACCTGCTACGCGGCGGCTGCCGCGAAGAGCGCGCATTCTAACGTACCGACCCGGGCCAGTGAAGCCGTTCACGAAATCCAGTGAAATCGAGTGGAAAGCCGCCCGGTGCCGGGCCACAGGATGACCGCCATTTCCCACCGATTCACAGGGATATTCGCCCCTTTTCCAGCCGGAAAGGGCCTGAATGGTAGGGTCACCACAGAAAAGGTCACCGGAGAAAAAGCCGCATCAGGCGCGATAGCGCAGGATCAGGGTCTCGGTTTTCAGCAGTTTATCCAGCTTCCGCTTGTCTGACTGAGCGTCCACGCGACTGAGCTTGGGCCCGACGAATACCCGCACAAAGCGCCCCTTGGGGGTATCTACGGCGCGGGTGTAGGCGCGGAAGCCCGCATCCATCAATTTGCCGCGCATGCGCTCGGCGCTGGCTGACTCTTTATAGGCCGCCACCTGCACCACCCAGCCCTCGGGCAACCCCTGATCGTCCAGCTGGGTTTCCTCGGCGGGCAACTGCGGTTCGGGTTCGGGTTGCTTTTCAGTCACAGGCTCGTCAGTCACAGGCTCGGCCTTACGGACCGGCGCAGCAGCAGCCACGGTCTCTTCTGGCGCTACCTTCGGTGCCGCTTTGGACGCCGATTTGGACGCAATAGCCTCAGCGGGCTCAGGTTCCGGCGGCAAAGTGACCGTTTCAGGATCGGGTGCCGGGGCTTTCTGTTCAACAAAATCCGGCTGGAACACCTCATTGACCGGCGGCGCCGTATCAATGCCGTCCACCGGCTGCGGCTCGGCGATCACAATGGGCTTGATATCCGGGGGCGCCGGGATCTGGCTGGTCACATCGATATAGCGCGCCCCTTCGCGGTCAAACAGCGTTGGCAGAAAGATCACCGCCAGCGCTGCCAGCACCAAAGCACCCACAATACGCTGCTTGACCCCATCGTTCAGGCGACGACGGCTTGCACTGCGGTTTGCACCATGGTTTGCACCATTGTTTCCACCACGGTTTGCGCCCTCGCTACCTCCCCGCCCCCCTCTACTGGAGGCAGATGGCATAAAAGCGTCAGAATCACGATCCCGGCTGGCCATGCGGTTGTTCTCTTGTCCGTTTGCTATGTCGGCTCTTGGGTGAGCTGCAGTACTTCTGCAACGGTAAAGAAAGAACCGAATACAAGCAACCTGTCTCCCGCCGCCAGCGCTGCCGCGGCGCGCTGCAGCTGGCTGGACACGGCCATGCAGGGCGTATTGACCTGTTGGACAGGAACACCCCCCGCAGCCAGGCCCGCCAGTAACTGGTCCTCTCCCGCCGCCCGCGGATTGTCTGGCAGAAGTGCCGGATACCAGTGATCCACCGCTTCTTTTAAGGGCGCGATCAGCCCGGCCAGATCCTTGTCCGCCATCGCGGCCACCAGCGCCAGGGTACGGCCAGTGACCGGATTGCGCGCAAGCCAGGATGCCAGATACTCCGCCGCCGCCGGGTTATGGCCTACATCCAGCACCAGGTTTTGCCCCTGCCATTGGAGCGCCTGACAGCGCCCCGGCATGCGCAGATTCTCAAGTACCTCACAGACCTGATCGGCCCCCGGTAATTCACCGGCCAGTGCCAGAGCGGTAATCGCCGCCGCAACGCTGGGTGGCGGCAGTTGCAATGCCGGCAGCCCCAGCACCAGTTCCGGTTTGGCATCGAATCGATAATGATTGCCCTGCAGGCTGAACTCGTGGCCGACGTAGTAACTGTCACAGCCAAGCTTACTGGCAATATCCACCACGGAAGCCGGCGGTTGCGGATCGGCACAGACAAACGTTTTGCCCGCTCGCAGGATCCCCGCCTTCTCGCGGCCAATCACCTCCCGGTCACTACCCAGCCAGGCTTCATGATCCACTGCCACACTGGTGATGATGGTGATATCGGCATCCACCAGATTGACCGCATCCAGGCGCCCGCCGAGCCCCACTTCCAGCAGCGCAAACTCCACATCCGCCCGCTTGAACAGCCAGAATGCCGCCAGCGTTGTGAACTCAAAATAGGTGAGGCTGGTTTCACCGCGCGCCTGCTCCACCGCCTCAAACGCCTCAATCAGCGCGGCGTCGGAAACCTCTTCACCACCGATCCGCACCCGCTCGTTGAAGCGCAACAA
Source organism: Microbulbifer sp. CAU 1566 (assembly GCF_023156515.1). Classification (NCBI taxonomy): domain Bacteria; kingdom Pseudomonadati; phylum Pseudomonadota; class Gammaproteobacteria; order Cellvibrionales; family Microbulbiferaceae; genus Microbulbifer; species Microbulbifer sp. CAU 1566. The sequence continues at coordinate 154,525 of NZ_JALNMG010000001.1, forward strand.
GTGGGGAGAACTGTAGGCGCCAACACTATGGTTACCCGCCAGCAACAGCGCTTCCATGGACCGCACGCAACTGCCTTTACCATTGGTGCCGGCAACGGTAATCACTCTGCGCGCAGGCACCTGCACATCCAGTGCATGGGCGACAGCGGAAACCCGCGCCAGGCCCAGTTCAATTTCGGTGGGGTGCAATTGTTCCAGGCGAGCCAGCCAGGATTGGAGATCGTGCATGAGATGCCAGAATTTGCTGAAAAGAGGGAGGAATTCTAGTCGGGAAAGAAGGAGAGAACGAGCCCTGCCAGAACGGCAGGGCTCGGATCAGCGAGGCCGGATCAGTTGTTGCTGAGTTTGCCCAACAGGCGGCTCACCGTATTACGCATATCGTGGCGCGGAATGATCATGTCGATGGCGCCGTGCTCCAGCAGGAATTCCGCACGCTGGAAGCCCTTGGGCAGCTTCTGGCGAATGGTCTGCTCGATAATGTTGGGGCCTGCGAAGCCCGCACGCGCGCCCGGCTCCGCCGCATTGATATCCCCCAGCAGTGCCAGAGACGCGGAAACGCCGCCGTACACCGGGTCGGTCATGATGGAAATGTAAGGCACACCCGCCATACGCAATTTTTCCAGCACCGCCGAAGTCTTCGCCATCTGCATCAGGGAGATCAACGCCTCCTGCATACGTGCGCCACCGGTGGCGGAGAAGCAAACCAGAGGGATATTTTCTTCCAGTGCACGCTGGGCTGCACGGGTGAATTTCTCCCCCACTACATATCCCATGGAGCCGCCATGGAAGGCAAACTCAAACGCTACCGCAACCAGCGGTTTGCCTTCCAGCAACCCCTGCATGGCGATCAGCGCGTCTTTTTCACCGGTGGCCTTCTGGGCCTGGGTGAGACGATCTTTGTACTTCTTGACGTCCTTGAACTTCAGGCGATCCACCGGCTCAACATCGGTGGCCAGCTCTTCGCGGTGCTCGGTATCCAGGAACATATCCAGGCGACGGCGCGCACCGATGCGAAAATGATGGTCGCACTTGGGGCAAACATCCAGATTCCGCTCCAGCTCCGGCAGGTACAAGGTGGCATCGCACTTGACGCACTTTTTCCAGACACCTTCCGGCACCTTGCTAGCACCGGTACGGCGCTCGGTGCGAATGACCGCGGGAACAATTTTTTCTAACCAGCTCATTCTGCTTCCAAAATTCGTTGTTTGACCGTCTTACGAATTGCGTACTGCCGACATGGCAGGCACCCCGGCAAGTACACCTTGCGGCCCGACAAAGTTTAAGTGACCACTAATTCTGAAACCGCGAATTAAACCACTTTCAAAAGTATTGCTCTTGGCCAGTTAAGCCGCGCATCTGGGCTTTCTGGCCAAACGCCCCTGGCACCTGAATCTACCAGCGAAATCAGGCGTCCAGGGCACTGCGCATTTCGCCGACCAAGACGCCGATACGATCCTTGGCTTCCGCACCGTCGGCGGACGCGCCCACGGCAGAGACCAGCACACTGCCCACAACCGCGCCGTCGCCATCAGCACTTACCGCCTTGGCAGAGGCACCGTCTTTGATCCCGAAGCCAACGCACAGCGGCAGATCCGTGTGGCGGCGAATTCGGGCCAGGTTATCGCGCACCGAATCCAGGTCCAGGTGTCCGGCACCGGTGACCCCTTTCAAGGATACATAGTAGACAAAGCCACTGGCCAGACGCGTGATTTGCGCGATGCGCTCATCACTGGTGGTGGGCGTGAGCAAAAAGATATTGCACAGCTTGCGCGCCTTCAGCAAATCGTTCAGGGGACCCGCCTCTTCCGCCGGCAGGTCTACCGTCAGGGCGCCATCGGCACCAGCCTCTTTAAGCCCATCCGCAAACGCTTCCGCACCCATTTTTTCAATGGGGTTGGCGTAGCCCATCAGGATCACCGGGGTTTCCGCATCTTTCGCGCGGAACTCTTTCACCAGCGCCAGACATTTGCGCAACGACGCTTTCTGCTCCAGTGCGCGTTCATGGCCTTTCTGGATAACCGGCCCTTCCGCCATCGGGTCGGAAAAAGGAACACCCAGCTCGATCAGGTCCGAGCCGCTGGCCACCAGCTGGTGCATCAGATCCACGGTATTTTCCAGACCGCCATCGCCAGCCACAATGTAGGTCACCAGCGCCTTGCGGCCTTCATCGCGCAGTTTGGCGAAGCGTTTGTCGATTCTGTTATTCAATGCAGTCACCATCCCGCTCCTTACACTTCAATGCCGTCGATCGCGGCAACGGTGAAGATATCCTTATCGCCACGACCGGACAGATTCACAACGATGTTCTGTTCCGGCGACATGGTGGCCGCCAACTTCATGCCATAGGCCACCGCGTGGCTGGATTCCAGTGCCGGAATAATGCCTTCTGCGCGGGTCAGTGTGCGGAAGGCATTCAGCGCTTCATCGTCGTTGGCGGTGACATACTCCACCCGGCCAATATCTTTCAACCAGGAATGCTCGGGACCAACGCCCGGATAATCCAGGCCAGCGGAAACCGAGTGGGTCTCAATGATCTGGCCGTCCTCATCTTCCATCAGGTAGGTGCGGTTACCGTGCAGGATTCCCGGCACACCGTCGTTCAGCGGTGCCGCGTGGCGGCCGGTTTCCAGGCCATCACCGCCGGCTTCCACGCCGTACATTTTTACCGACGCATCGTCGAGGAACGGGTGGAACAGGCCGATGGCATTGGAGCCACCACCCACACAGGCAACCAGCGCGTCCGGCAACTGCCCGAACTGCTCCAGGCTCTGGCGGCGCGCTTCGCGGCCAATTACGGAGTTGAAATCCCGCACCAGTTGCGGGTATGGGTGTGGGCCGGCCACGGTGCCGATGATGTAGAAGGTATCATCGACATTGGTCACCCAGTCGCGCATGGCTTCATTCATGGCGTCTTTCAGGGTTTTGGAGCCGGACTCTACCGGGATGACTTCCGCCCCCAGCAGTTTCATGCGGTACACATTGGGAGACTGACGCTTGACGTCTTCGGCACCCATGTAAACGGCACACTTGAGCCCCAGCCGAGCCGCCACAGTGGCGGTCGCTACGCCGTGCTGACCGGCACCGGTCTCCGCAATTACCCGGCTCTTGCCGCTGTGCTTGGCCAGCAAAGCCTGACCTACGGTGTTATTCACCTTGTGGGCGCCGGTGTGATTCAGATCTTCCCGCTTGAGCCAGATGCGCGCGCCACCTGCGGCAGCGGTCAGGCGCTCCGCGAGATACAGTGGCGATGGGCGCCCCACATAGTGGGCCAGATCGTAATCAAATGCCGCCTGGAAATCGGGGTCGCCTTTCAGGCGCTGATACATTTCCTGAAGCTCATCGAGGGCACTGATCAACGTCTCGGACACAAAGCGTCCACCAAACTCCCCGAAATGACCACGGGCATCCGGGTAGGCCCCGTAATCGATGGGCGATGTGGATTTAGTCACTGCTCAAACTCCTTGTGTAAATTCTGTGTAGCGGCCGCAGACCTGGCCGCGCGGATAAACGCGCGCACCTTGCGGGCATCTTTTTTTCCTGGTGCCGCTTCGACACCACCACTGACATCGACGGCATCCGGGCCGGCACTGAGAATCGCCTGTGCCACGTTATCCGGATTCAGACCACCCGCGAGAATGATCGGGCGACCGCTGTTTTGCGGCACCCGTTGCCAGTCGAAGGTATCTCCGGTACCACCGGGCACCCCCTTGCGGTAGGCATCCAGCAAAATACCCCGGGCATCCGGGTAGGCGGCCATGGCCTCCACCGGATCCAGTTCCGGTTTCATCCTCAACGCCTTGATATAGGGGCGGCGAAACTGGCGACAGTATGGTGCCGTTTCATCACCGTGGAACTGCAGCAGATTCAGTGGCACCTGCTCCAGCACCTGCTCCAGTTGCTGCGGGTGGGCATCCACGAAAAGCCCGGTCAACACCACAAAGGGCGACACGGCGCGGGCGATTTCTGCCGCTTGATCGAGGGAAACATTGCGGGGGCTCGATGGGTAAAACACCAGGCCCAGCGCATCTGCGCCAGCATCTACCGCCAACAGAGCGTCTTCGACACAGGTAATCCCGCAGATTTTTACGCGCATAATCCATACACCGCTGAAGCTGCCAGGCGGGCCAGCCCCCAATCACAGAGGAACCGCCATCAATCCCGGGGCGCCGGCAGCAGAGAAATTTGGAGAGCCCGCGATACTAGCAGATTGGGGAATCTGGCGAAACGCGAGAGTCATGCCGCAGGGCATTCACAAGTGCCCCTCACAAGAGCCCCTCAAAGAAGCCCTCACGAATGACCGATAGAGCCCAGGGGTTTCGGTACCAGTAGTGGCCCGGGCAGCACCGCAGGCAATACAAACTCATCGGGATATTGCACATCCACCAGATAGAGCCCGAAAGGCGGGGCGGTTACCCCGGCTGCGGTGCGATCCCGCGCTTCCAATACTTCCCGAACCCAGTCCGGGTCGCGATCGCCGCGCCCCACCGCCATCAGCACACCGGTGATATTGCGCACCATATGGTGCAGAAACGCCGTAGCGCTGACCTCCAGCACAATCAGCTGGCCAACCAGGCCAATATCCAGCCGGGTAAGACGGCGCACCGGAGATTTCGCCTGACACTGGGCCGCGCGAAAGCTGCTGAAGTCGTGCTCGCCAATAAGATGCCGAGCACCTTCGCGCATTGCCGCCATATCCAGCTTGCGCTCTGTCCAGGTCACCTCGCTCGACGCCTGTGCCGAACGTGTAGGCGCACTGTGAATCAGGTAACGATAAGTGCGGTTACGGGCAGAAAAGCGCGCGTGAAACTGGGGCGGCATCTCTTGCGCCCAGTGCACCCGCACATCAAACGGCATCTGGGTATTCACCCCCTGGATCCAGGCCTTGGTGGGACGCACCGCGCGGGTATCAAAATGAATAACCTGGCCGGTGGCGTGCACCCCGGCGTCTGTGCGCCCGGCACACACCAGGGTGATGTCTTCCGCCGCGACTTTGGACAGCGCCTTTTCCAGGATTTCCTGCACCGTCTGCGCATCGTGTTTCTGCTTCTGGAACCCCCGCAAGCGGGTACCGCAGTACTCCACGCCCAGAGCAATACGCCGCAGCCCCTCCGGTAAGGACTCTCCCGGAGGCACTTCGCCATTGGGTTTGTAGTGGTAAATTTTGTTCATCATTCCGCGGAATTTTACACCGCCTTCAACAGCGATACTCGCCCAGAAAGACGGTCATCCAGAAAAGAAAGACCCCGCTGGAAGCGGGGTCAAAGTGTTGTTGCTCTGGGCCAGCGAACTGAATGATCAGCTCATGCGCGCCAACATGTCCTTGGCGCGCTGCTGGTGTTCACCGGCAGCCTCTTCGACCACCTCACCCAAAATTTCACGGGCACCTTCTTTGTCGCCCATATCCAGGTAGGCCTGAGCCAGCTCCAGCTTGGTGCTAACCTCATCACTGCCTTCCAGCAGGTTCAGCTCAGAGTCCAGGTCGCTTTCCAGATTGAAGCCGAGGTCGCTCAGCTCTGCATCATCCGCAGCCGGTTTGGCGGGAGCCTGTGCAGGAGCTTTCACAACCGACTGCTCTTCAGCAACCGCCAGATCCCCTTCCAACTCAAACGCACCAGAGGCGGACTCGCCAGAAGCAACCAAATCGTCGCCACCGAGGTCCAGATCGCCAAGATCGATGCTGTCGAAATCCAGGCCATCCAGGTCATCACCGAAACTGTCCAGATCATCGAGATCACTGGCATCACCAGCTTGCGCGCTAGCGGATGCATCATCCAGCTCCGCCGCATCATCCATCGGCGTCAAATCCAGGTCGAACTCAAGCCCACCTTCTGCAACTTCCGCACTGGCAGATGCCGCCGGCTGCGCTTCCGCTGCCTCAGCAGCCACCTCGAAGCTGGACTCCAGATCCAGGTCGCCCAGGCTATCCAGGTCCAGCTCGCCGTCGGCGACCATGTCATCGAGATCAAAGCTGTCGCTTTCAGAATCTTCCGCAGTCACGTCACTCTGCGCCGCATCGGCCGCCGGGTCTGCATCCCACTGGGTATCCAGCTCCAGATCCAGAGTAAGCTCCGAATCGCCGCTGGCTTCTTCCGGGGATTCAGTAAACGAATCGTCGAGAGACTCGAAGGTGAATCCATCGTCCGAAGGCAATTCCGCCACGTTTTCCAGCTCGCCGCTCAGCTCACTGTCAAGACCACCATTGAGGTCACCATTGAAGTCACCATCGAGGTCATCCGCGAGATCCAGATCCAGGGAGAAGTCATCATTCTCGGACGACGCTTCGGCCAGGGACTCTTGCGCAGGCAGTTGTGTGGTGTCGTCGTCCAGATCGAGAGACAAGTCGTCCAGCAGACCAAAATCGTCGTCGGCATCTGTTTCCGCAGCGGTGCCAGCCTCGGCTTTACTGCCAGAGAATTCATCCAGATCGTCGAAGCTCGCTTCGATATCAAAATCAGCGCCCATGTCGTCGAGCTGGGCCGCTTCCAGGGATTCGCTGGAAAAATCGGTTTCCGGCGCTTCAAACGGACCAATGCCGGCAATGGTTTCCCGCAGACGTGCCGCGCGGTCCGCGGCCGGGCCATCACTGTAACCCAGCAATTGACGATACTGATCGTCGAAGCGATCTGCGCTCTGCTGGTGCGCATAGACTTCCAGCAACATCAGGCGCGCGTCGACATTGGCGGGCGCGGCGGCCAGGCCAGCCTGAAGCTTGGCTTCGGCTTCCTGATACTGTCCCAGCGACAGGTGAATTTCTGCCTCGGCCACCGGATCATCGGTTTCCACCTCACCCAGCTGATCGAGATCGAAACCATCACTGGCTTCCAGCTCTTCGACGGCAGCCAGATTGTCATCCTCAATGGCCGGCTCAGGCGCTTCCGCCAGCGCACGCTCCGCGGCCATCTCCGCTTCCACCTGGCGAATGGCTTCCTCTTCTTCCTTGCGACGACGCCAGGTAAAGAAGCCAAACAGACCCACCAGCAGCGCACCGGCACCAATGGCGATCAACTGAATGTTGTCCATCAGGCGCTCAACCAGTGTCGGCTCGGAAACGGTCTGAACGACCACGCGGTTGCGCGCATCGTCGTCTTCTGAAGCGGTATCAGCAGCTTCCGGCTCTGCCGCAACGACCGGCTCACCGCCCACGGTTTCAGCGTCGGACTGCGTCAGCTCGTCGCTGTTCAGCTCATCCGCGGCGGAGTCCAGATTGTCGCCGTTCTGCTCGGAGGCAAAGGCGCCCTCTTCAACAGGTTCAAACTCGCTCTCTGCAGTCTCGGTAGACTGCTCAGCGGCCGCCTGCACCGCCTGCATTTCCTCATTGGAAACTTCTACCAGGCGCTCCATGGTATCGATCTGCTCATTGAGCTCACCGATACGCTCCTGCAATTCGGTATTTTCCAGACGGGACTTGTCGAGCTCCTCTTCAGAAACGGCAAGCTCACCTTCCAGGGCATCACTTTCGCTGCTGCCGCTGCCGGAGCCGGACAGCACGGACTCGTTGTCACCCGGCGCTGCCAGGGAAACCCGCCCTTCGAGCACATCGCTCTCAACGGTTTCTTCCACCGCCGCGCGACCATCCAGTGGCGCACCGGTAACTTCACTATCGACAGTGCCTACCCGCTCGCGCCAGGCGTCGTTCTGGGTCGCCACCTGAGAAACCGCTTCGGTCAGGGTCAGATTGCGCACTTCTTCTGCGGTCGGCAGGCGCAATACCGAGCCTTTCTTCAGCAGATTGATATTGTTGTTGATAAAGGCCTCAGGGTTGAGGCGCTGGATCGCCAGCATGGTCTGCTGCACAGACAGCTCGCGAGTCTCGCGGCTATCGCGCGCGATTTCCCACAGGGTCTTGTTCGCCTCAACCGGGCCGTACACCCGACTGCCGGAATCCGCTGCAGTTTCGACCTGCGGCTCGGCATACTGGGTTGCCGGTTCTTCGTAGACCGGCGCCTGAGGCTCGGCGGCAGTCGTGTCCAGGGGCTCAACAGGTTCCGCTGGCAGCTCAGCCGGCGCCTGTACCGGCTCTGGCGTGCGCTGAATCGTGGGCTGAAGCGGTTTCTGCACCGGCGCTTCGCGGCGTACTTGCTGACGCTCGCGCTCGGCAGCCTGCACCGGCTGGGATGCGGTATTGGTGGAGAAGGCCGGCAGATCCATCAGCAGGGTGTATTCCCGCAGCAAACGGCCACTGGGCCAGCGGGTCTCTACCAGGAAATTCAGAAAGGGTTCGCGCATCGGCGTGCGGCTGGAAATGCGGACAACCGGCTGGCCACTGGAGTAATCGACGTCAAAGCTCAGATCGTCCAGCGAATAGGTACGCTCTACACCCGCGCGCTCAAAGTCTTCGGCATTGGCCAAGCGGACCTTGATTTCGCTCTCGCCCAGACCACGGGTCTGCAGCAGTTTGATTTCCGCATTGAGAGGCTGATTGAGGGTGGAGTTCAGTTTGATCTCACCCAGGCCGAGTGCCAGAGCCCCGTTGCCACCCAGTGCGCTGACCAGACCAACCGCAAGTGCCAGCTTTTGCACACGCATATCCGATTCCCTTTATTGTTAGAATCACGCCAGAATCTGTACAAAAATCAGCCAACAGCCAAACAACAGAAACCAGCTCGTGCAGCTTTCTGCACGATAATTATTCAAAAGAACCGGTGCTAGACACCAGGCTCTACTCTCCGGCGAAACTTTCCAGCAAAAAAGCTAACGAAAGAGTCACCCCCCGAAAAAAGCGAAACCAATCCCGATTTCTCACACTTTTCACTGTCCGTGCCCCCAGACAGTGCCGTGCCCGCGTGCGGGCAAAGTTAATGAGAAACCTTCAGAAAGGCCGCTAAGTATTAAATATCAATGGGTTTTTAGCAACAAGTGGACAATCTGTACACAGTTAATTGCGACGTCTTTGCGCAGATTGTCGGATGCCGCACAAAAATTGACCTGCCTGGGGCTGATCAAGCCCGAGCGCAGGCGACCTATCAATGTATTCTCACTGCCCACCGCATCCTGCGCCGAGGGGCGGTCGCGCATTTCCAGGCGCGCGCCATTTTTCAACAATCCGCGCACCACCTCCAGGCTCGCAGGCTCTTTCAGCTGCACGCACAAATTGGCCAGCTGACCGTGAAATACCGAAGCGGTATTTACCGTTGCATCCAGGGCAACGTCATCGCCCAGCAAGCGACGCAGTTCAAGCACCAGCGCCAGCTCACTGAGATTGTGGCCACTTTCCAGCAGCGCCTCGGCGGAGCTCAGGTGATTGAACGCCAGTCGTTGCCCGGTCGCTTCATCCACCTCCGGCTCCTGGCCATTGAACAGGCGCGCGGTCTGCGCAGCGGCCGCATCCACACTGCTTTTGCCCAGCGCGGATACCGGCTGATTCAGAATCACCTCCACCGACTGCAGCTGTGATGCCAGCGGAAACAGCGCTTCGGCGACCATCGCCGCACCAGCACCCGGCACTGCGATCACTTTGCGATCCAGACTCTGCAGTACAGCCGGATTCAACAGCGGGTGAATCAGTTCAACACTCTCATCGCCGCGGCTGATGCCCGCCGCATCGACCACCCAGGCGCCGGCCTGCTCTGCCCGGGCCATGGCCGCCTCAGCGGTTTCCCCGGTTTCCAGCACCAGCAGCACCTGGTTGTCAGCAAACACGAAATCCTTGAGCGACTGCACCGCAATACTGCGGTTGGCAAATACCTGCGGATCCACATCCGCCTCATCGGCCGACAACAGTTTCAGCTGCCCGGCGGTAATCGTTTCGCGCTCTTCCAGAATTTCCAACAGTGCATTAAACGCCGCACTGCCAACACCAACGATCACCAGTTCCCGGGTGGACTCTGTCATATCTGAACTCTTGTCTGTACGTCTGAGCGAATTTGCGCACTTGCCGGTCACTTCGACCATTAATGCAACAGTAAAAAATGCGGGGCGATTATACTCGCGCGGAAGGCGGGGGGAAGCCGCCCCGGGGGATGGGGCGGCGAAATGGGCAATTTTGCGATCTATTTTGCGATCTGCAAGACCTTACAGCTTGCCCAACAGGATCAGCAGCACACGACGCAGCGGCTCCGCAGCACCCCACAGCAGCTGATCGCCCACGGTGAAGGCGTTCAGGTACTCGCCACCCATGCTCAACTTGCGCAGGCGACCTACCGGAATATCCAGTTTGCCGGTGACTGCGGTCGGGGTCAGCTCTTTCAGGGTCACTTCGCGGTCGTTGGGCACAACCTTCACCCAGTCGTTGGCAGTGCCAATCAGCTGTTCGATTTCCGCCAGCGGCAGATCTTTCTTCAGCTTCACGGTAAACGCCTGGCTGTGGCAGCGCATGGCGCCAATACGTACACAGGTGCCATCGACCGGTACGGTAGCACTGGTACCGAGGATCTTGTTGGCTTCCACCTGTGCCTTCCACTCTTCGCGGCTCTGGCCGGACTCCAGCTGAGTGTCGATCCAGGGCAGCAGGCTACCGGCCAAAGGCGCACCAAACTCGGAGGTCGGGAAGTCGCCACTGCGCATGTTCTCAACCACTTTGCGGTCGATATCCAGAATCGCACTGGCGGGATCTGCCAGTTCAGGAGCGACGCCGTCACGAATGCTGCCCATCTGGGAAATCAGCTCGCGCATATTCTTGGCGCCGGCACCACTGGCGGCCTGATAGGTCATGGCGGTTACCCACTCCACCAGACCGGCCTTGAACAGGCCGCCGAGGCCCATCAGCATCAGGCTCACGGTGCAGTTACCGCCGATGTAATTTTTCACGCCAGATTCGATGCCCTGATCAATCACATCGCGGTTCACCGGATCCAGCACGATGATAGCGTCGTCCTGCATACGCAGGCTGGAAGCCGCATCAATCCAGTAGCCGTTCCAGCCTTTTTCGCGCAGCTTGCCGAATACCTCTTTGGTGTAATCACCGCCCTGGCAGCTGACGATCGCGTCCAGCTCTGCCAGCGCGTCCAGGTCGTAGGCGTCTTTGAGGGGCGCCACTTCTTTACCAATCTCCGGCGCCTTACCACCAGCATTGGATGTGGAGAAAAATACCGGCTCAGCGATATGCGCGAAGTCGTTTTCTTCCAGCATGCGGCCCATCAAAACGGAGCCGACCATACCGCGCCAGCCTACGAATCCTACCTTGTTCATTGCATTACCCTGTTGAATCAATCAGTTGTTTCTGGACCCCCGCGCGCTTGTCGCGCGGGGATGACGGCGGAGCGGCTTGCGAAATTAGAAAGCGGCCACCACAGCTGCGCCCATTTCCGCGGTGGAGACTTTTTTACAGCCATCGGTGTAAATGTCCGCGGTGCGCAGTCCCTGATCCAGAACCTTGCTCACTGCCGCCTCGATGGCATCGGCCGCTTCACCCATATCCAGCGAGTAACGCAGCATCATGGCGGCAGACAAAATCGTCGCCAGCGGGTTGGCAATGCCCTGCCCGGCGATATCCGGTGCACTGCCGTGGCACGGCTCATACAGGCCAAAGCCAGTTTCATTCATGGAGGCCGACGGCAGCATGCCGATGGAACCGGTCAGCATGGCGGCGGCGTCGGACAGGATATCGCCGAACATATTGCCGGTTACCATCACGTCAAACTGCTTGGGTGCACGCACCAGCTGCATGGCTGCGTTATCCACATACATATGGGACAGCTCCACGTCCGGGTATTCCGGCGCCAGACGATCCAGCACTTCGCGCCACAGCACAGTCACTTCCAGTACGTTGGCCTTGTCTACAGAGCACAGCTTGCCGCCGCGCTTTTGCGCCGCTTCAAATGCGGTGCGGGCAATACGCTCGATCTCTGATTCTTTATAGACGTAGGTGTTATAGCCCTGCTTCTCGCCATTCTCGAGTGTTTTGATGCCGCGGGGCTCACCGAAGTAAATACCACCAGTAAGCTCACGCACGATCAGGATATCCAGGCCGGATACCACTTCCGGTTTCAGCGAAGAGGCATCTGCCAGCTGCGGATAGAGGATAGCCGGACGCAGGTTGGCGTAGAGGCCGAGACCGCTGCGAATTTTCAACAGGCCTTTTTCCGGGCGGATGGCGCGATCCAGGGTATCCCACTTGGGACCACCCACCGCGCCCAGCAGTACGGCATCGCACTCACCGGCCTTGGCCAGCTCGGCATCGGTCAGCGGCTCGCCGTGGGCATCGATAGAGGCACCGCCGATCAGGCCTTCAGTGAACGCAAGGCCCAAGCCAAATTTTTCATCAACGGTTTTCAGTACCGCAACCGCCTGCTCGACAATTTCCGGGCCAATACCATCGCCCGGCAGAATCATGATTTTCTTGCTCATTGTTTTTCCAATTATTCTGTTGGCCTAGTACTGCTTGCTCAGCAATTACTTTACGGCATCAAACAACCAGGGCGCCTGCTCGCGACGCTTGGCTTCATAGGCACGGATATCATCTGCGTCTTCCAGCGTCAGGCCGATGTCATCAAGGCCGTTTAACAGACAGTGCTTGCGGAAGGTATCCACTTCAAACGCATGGGTTTCGCCATTGGGCTTGATCACCACCTGCGCTTCCAGGTCTACGGTCAGCTCGTACCCCTCTTCCGCGTACATTTCCTGGAACAACTGCTCGACAATTTCTTCTTCCAGAACGATCGGTAAAAGGCCGTTCTTGAAGCAGTTGTTAAAGAAAATATCCGCAAAGCTCGGCGCAATGACGACGCGGAAGCCGTGATCATCCAGTGCCCAGGGCGCGTGTTCGCGGCTGGAACCACAGCCGAAGTTCTTGCGTGCAAGTAGTACTGAGGCCCCCTGGTAACGGGGGTGGTTCAGCGGAAACTCCGGATTCAGTGGGCGCTTGCTGTGATCCTGTCCAGGCTGGCCCTCATCCAGATAGCGCAACTCATCAAACAGGTTCGGACCAAATCCGGACCGCTTGATGGACTTCAGGAACTGCTTGGGAATAATCAGATCCGTATCCACATTGGCGCGGTCCATCGGGGCGGCAACGCCTTTATGCTGGGTAAAAGCTTTCATCAGCTCGCCTCCTTTTGAAATTCACGTACATCCACAAAATGGCCGGCAATGGCCGCCGCCGCCGCCATACTCGGGCTCACCAGGTGGGTGCGACCGCCATAGCCCTGACGACCTTCAAAGTTGCGGTTGGAAGTGGAGGCACAATGCTCTCCGGCACCCAGCTTGTCCGCATTCATCGCCAGACACATGGAGCAGGAAGGCTCGCGCCATTCGAAGCCCGCTTCGACGAACACTTTATCCAGCCCTTCTTTCTCGGCCTGCGCCTTCACCGACTGCGAACCGGGAACGACCAGCACCTGCTTTACGCTATCAGCTTTCTTGTGGCCCTTGGCCACCGCGGCCGCCGCGCGCAGGTCTTCAATACGGGAATTGGTGCAGGAACCAATAAAGACCCGGTCCAGATTGATATCGGTGATCTTCTGGCCAGCGGTCAGCCCCATGTATTCCAGTGCGCGCTCGATACCGGCCTTTTTGGTGGCATCGCTCTCGTCCGCCGGGCTCGGCACCACTGCGCTCACCGGCACAACCATTTCCGGAGAGGTACCCCAGCTCACCTGCGGCTCGATTTCTTCCGCCTTCAGCTCAACGACCGCGTCGAAGTGCGCGCCGTCGTCGGAATGCAAACGGCTCCAGCTTGCCACCGCCATGTCCCACTGCTCCCCCTTGGGTGCATAGGGTTTGCCTTTCACATAGTCCAGAGTGACCTGATCCACCGCTACCATGCCCGCGCGGGCACCAGCTTCGATGGCCATATTGCAGATGGTCATGCGGCCTTCCATGGACAGACTGCGGATCGCAGAACCGCCAAACTCGATGGCGTAACCGGTGCCACCCGCGGTTCCGATTTTGCCGATAATCGCCAGCACGACGTCTTTCGCGGTCACGCCTGGACCGAGTTCACCGTCCACGCGCACCAGCATATTTTTCATTTTCTTCTGAATCAGGCACTGGGTGGCCATCACGTGCTCCACCTCGGATGTGCCGATGCCGTGGGCCAGCGCACCCAGAGCGCCGTGGGTAGACGTGTGGGAATCGCCACACACAACCGTCATACCCGGCAGGGTCACACCGGTCTCCGGCCCGATCACATGCACAATGCCCTGACCGGGGTCGTTGATACCAAATTCAACGATACCGAAGTCCTTACAGTTCTCATCCAGGGTCTTCACCTGGATACGGGAAACCTCATCCTGGATACCTTCAATACCACCCGCGCGCTCTGCGGCATCCGACGGCACATTGTGGTCCGGCGTTGCCACCACGGAATCGGTACGCCAGGGCTTGCGACCAGCCAGACGTAGCCCTTCGAAGGCCTGGGGCGAGGTCACTTCGTGAATCAGGTGGCGGTCGATATAAATCAGTGCGGTGCCGTCATCGCGGCTTTTTACCAGGTGGTCTTGCCAGAGTTTGTCGTAAAGCGTCTGTTTTTTATGCTCTTCTTGGCCCATTGCCCCATCTCCTCTATGGATAACATGCGGAAGTCTAGGGGGGGCATTGAATAACATCAATTTATATTTATTATATGGCGCATTCGCTTTTGGAATACCTGGAAGCAACCATCGAGAAACACCCCCATGGAAATCCAGTGGCTTAGAGCCTTTCTCGCCATCGCCGAGCAAAACTCTGTGTCGGAAGCTGCCGAACAGCTGCACCTGACCCAGCCCGCAGTGAGCAAGCGCCTGGCTTCCCTGGAACAGCAGCTTGGCGCCCCACTGTTTGACCGTATCGGCAGAAAACTCCAGCTGACCAATGCCGGTCGCGCCCTGCTGCCCCGCGCCCGCCACATCCTGAACGAAGTCAGCGATGCCGAGCGGGAGCTCCGCAGTCTCGGAGAAACCATCGGCGGCAGCCTGCGGATTGCCACCAGCCACCACGTGGGCCTGCACCACCTGCCGCCGGTACTGCGGGAATTCAGCAACCTCTATCCCGACGTCTCCCTCGACATCGACTTTCTCGACTCAGAGCAGGCCTATGAAGCCCTGATGGCCGGCGAATACGAACTCGCCGTCGTCACCCTGGCCCTCAAGGACTATCCCAGCCTCAATGCCCAGATCATCTG
Source organism: Microbulbifer sp. CAU 1566 (assembly GCF_023156515.1). Taxonomy (NCBI): domain Bacteria; kingdom Pseudomonadati; phylum Pseudomonadota; class Gammaproteobacteria; order Cellvibrionales; family Microbulbiferaceae; genus Microbulbifer; species Microbulbifer sp. CAU 1566. Next base: position 169,562 of record NZ_JALNMG010000001.1, read on the forward strand.
GCCCGACCCCTGCGTCGTGGTCGCCGCGCCGGACCACCCCCTGGCGCAGATGCCGGAGCTGGACCTGCCCGCCCTGGCCCGGTACCCGGCTATCCTGCCGGATCTCAACACCTACACCGGGCGGCTGATCAAACGGGAATTCGATGCCCACGGCCTCAAACTTACCGCCAAACTGGCCACCAACTTCCTGGAAACCATCAAAATGATGGCCGGTGTCGGCCTCGGCTGGAGCGTGCTTCCGAAAACGCTGGTGGACGACACCCTGGCGGAATTGCCCATGCCGCAACTGAATATTCTGCGGAATCTGGGGATCATCTATCACCGCAATCGCACCCTCAGCAATGCCGCCAACGCCCTGCAACAGCTGCTGGTGAAGGAAGCCAAGGGCTTTTGAGAAATTCCAAAAAAGAGCCGGAGGCGGGAAAGTAGTACAGGGTCACGAATAAGTTCCAAAAACGCTAACTGTTCAGGGAATCTTCACAAAAAACCGGTAAACTGCGCCGCAGAAATAAAAACGGGAGCAACTCCAATGAAAAAATACACCTTGGCACTCTGTGCGGCCCTGGCTTCCGCTGGCGCCTCTGCTGACACTATCCTTGGCTTCGACGCCACCGCTGGCGTATGGAAGCCGAGCTACAGCGGCGACCTGAACAATGTACTGAACGGCGACTACCTGAAGGAAGACAACAACACTTTCCTGCAAGCTGCGCTAGAACACCCGATCCCGCTGGTGCCGAATATCCTGGTAGCACACACCCAGATTGAATCCGGTTTTGGCGGAGTAAGTAGCAATCTGGACCTGAGCCACACCGATGCCACCCTTTACTATGAAATTCTGGATAACTGGGTAAACCTGGATCTCGGCCTGACCGCGCGACACTTCGATGGCTCCCTGGACTTAGACATAGCCGACGAAACCGCCAAACTAGATTTCGCCGGCACCCTGCCTATGATTTACGGTATGGCGCGATTCGACCTGCCCTTCACCGGCTGGTCCATCATTGCCCAGGGCAATGGCATTGAATATGACGGCGACAAAATCACCGACCTGACCGCAAAAGTCCGCTGGGACTTCGTTCCTGCGCTCGATTTCGCTGTGGAAGCCGGCTATCGCGCTATGTCCATCGACGCACCGGAACTGGACGAGCTTGAACCAAACCTGGAAATCAAGGGCCCCTACCTGGGCCTGAGCCTGCACCTGTAATCACCGCAGGGCAGACACAAAAAAGGCGGAGCGTTTTTGGCGCTCCGCCTTTTTTGTGCCCTGAATTTTCGTTGAATCAGACCGATTCACCGGCGGGGATTTTCAGCCCGAATTCCACATCGCCGTTCTGGGCCCGCTGGCGCAGCACATGGTCAATCAATACCAGCGCCATCATCGCCTCGGCAATCGGCGTCGCGCGGATACCCACACAGGGGTCGTGACGCCCCTTGGTCACCACCTCGATGGGATTGCCATTGGTATCCAGGCTTTTACCCGGGATACGCAGACTGGAAGTCGGCTTGAGTGCGATATGGGCGATCAGCTCCTGACCGCTGGAGATACCGCCCAGCACGCCGCCAGCGTTATTGGACTGGAAGCCGGCTTCGGTGATTTCATCGCGGTGCTCGGTGCCCTTTTGCTCAACCGACGCAAAGCCTGCGCCGATCTCCACGCCCTTCACCGCGTTGATGCTCATCAGCGCGTGCGCCAGATCCGCATCCAGGCGGTCGAAAATCGGCTCACCCAGGCCGGCAGGCACGCCGCTGGCATGCACGGAAATACGCGCACCGATGGAGTTGCCTTCCTTGATCAGGGCCTGCATGTACTCCTCCATCTCCGGCACCTTGTCGGCATCCGGGCAGAAGAAGGGGTTTTCACCGACCTGTGACCAGTCCAGCTTTTCCACCTTGATCGGCCCCAACTGGGAAAGGTAGCCCCGCACCTCGATACCGAACTGCTGTTTCAGCCACTTCTTGGCGATGGCACCCGCGGCCACGCGCATGGCCGTCTCGCGGGCAGAGGAGCGGCCGCCACCGCGATAATCCCGCAGCCCATACTTTGCCCAGTAGGTGTAATCGGCGTGCGCCGGGCGAATTTGCTCGGCGATGTTGGCGTAGTCTTTGGAGCGCTGGTCGGTGTTCTCGATCAGCAGGCCAATGGGGGTTCCGGTGGTTTTGCCTTCGAACACGCCGGAGAGGATTTTGACCTCGTCGGCTTCGCGACGCTGGGTGGTATAGCGGGAAGTACCCGGCTTGCGGCGGTCCAGCTCCAGCTGGATTTCCTCGGCAGAAATTTCCAGCCCGGGAGGGCAGCCATCAATAATGCAGCCCAGCGCTGGGCCGTGACTCTCGCCAAAAGTGGTGACACAGAACAGCTTGCCAAAAGTGTTACCCGACATACCCGGTATTCCCTACCCCAGTGAATTATTCGATGTCTTTCAATAAAAGCGCGATAAAAGCTCAATGAAAGCGGTGCATTATAAAGGATTCCACCGCCTAGGGCTTGGCACCCTCTTCAAAAAAGCTTTGGCAGGCCAAAAGGTCTTCCCGCGTCAGCATGAAGATCCCGTGCCCGCCGTCTTCCAGCTCCGGCCATACAAACGGTACCCGTGGATAGGCCGCCTCCAGCGCTTCCCAGCTGTTGCCCACCTCGCAAACCAGAATGCCCTCCGGCTGCAAATAGTCGGGAGCCTCCAGCAGTAAACGCCGGGTAAAATCGAGGCCGTCGTCGCCGGAGCCCAGCGCCAGACCCGGTTCCGCATGGTATTCCCGTGGCATTTCCGCGAGGTCACGCGCGTCAACATAGGGCGGGTTGCTGACGATCAGGTCGTAACTGCAACCCTTGAGGCCGGCAAACAGATCCGACTGCACCGCGCGCACTTCGTCATTCAGCTGGTGGCGGTTGATATTGATTTGCGCCACTTCAATGGCGTCCGCGGAGATGTCACTGACATCGACGCGGGCACCGGGGAAAGTATCGGCGCAGGCGATACCGATACAACCGCTGCCACAGCAGAGGTCGAGAATCGCCAGGGGCTCTTCCTGCAGCCAGGGTTCGAAGCGCTGGCGAATCAATTCGCCAATGGGAGAGCGCGGCACCAGTACCCGCTCATCCACATAAAACGGCAGGTCGCAGAACCAGGCTTCGTTCGTGATATAGGGCGCCGGCAGGCGCTCGTTGAGGCGCTTCTCCAGCACCCCCATGACTTCCCGACGCTCGTCCATGGTCAGGCGCGCGGAAAGGATTTCTGGCTTGCTATCTACGGGCAGGTGCAGGGCGTGGGTGACCAGCAGGACAGCTTCGTCCCAGGCATTGTCCGTGCCGTGGCCAAACCAGAGCTCCCCCTCACTGAAGCGGCTGGCGCCCCAGCGGATATAATCCAGGATGGTACACAATTCGTGCAAACTGGACTCCCGTTTCTCTATCATTGCCGATATTCCTCTATTTTTGGCGCTTTACTAGCGATTCACAAAGGCTTAGGGTAGCGCACCCTCTGGATCCCTCGGGATAGCTGCCACGCCGTAACGCAAAGATCACAGGCGCAGGCGAGACCTCGGAAGCATACTGATGAAAGAACATTACGCACACATCATTGAAGCCATTGGCGAAGACCTTGAGCGCCCGGGCCTCAAAGACACCCCTCTGCGCGCCGCCAAGGCCATGCAGTACCTGACCCGCGGCTATCAGCAGACCGTGGAAGAAGTGGTCAATGACGCACTTTTCCCGTCTGACTGCAGTGAGATGGTGCTGGTAAAAGATATCGAACTCTACTCCCTGTGCGAGCACCACCTGCTGCCGTTTATCGGCAAAGCGCACGTGGCCTACATTCCCGACGGCAAGGTACTGGGCCTGTCGAAAGTGGCGCGCATTGTAGACATGTTTGCCCGCCGTTTGCAGATCCAGGAGCAGTTAACGGTAGAAGTTGCCGAGACGATTCAGCGCGTAACCGGTGCTGCCGGTGTCGGCGTGATCGTTGAAGCGAAACACATGTGCATGATGATGCGCGGTGTTGAAAAGCAGAACTCGGTGATGAAAACCTCCGCCATGCTCGGCTCTTTCCGCAGCCAGCAGGCAACCCGCAACGAGTTCCTGTCACTGATTCGATAACCCCGAACCACTGAACCCGCGCAAACGGAGAGCCCGAAGATGCCACACCTGGTGATCGAGTATTCGCAAAAACTGGAAGACAGCATTTCCATTGCGGCACTGGTCAGCAACGGCCAGCAGGCCATGAGCGAAACCGGGCTCTTCAATGCCAGTGCCATCAAAACCAGGGCGTTGCCCTACCGGGATTTTGTCCTGGGCAAAAGCCATGAAGGCTCCAGCAACTTGTTTATTCACGCGGAGGTTCGGATTCTGGAAGGTCGCACGACCGAACAGAAAGAGGCCTTGAGCGCAGCCATATTCAATTATCTGTGTGAATCCGCACCGGAAGTGCCGGAGATTTCAGTGGAAGTGCGGGATATGCACAAGGCCAGTTATTCCAAGCGGGTGCCCTTTTAAGGCGCCCCACCCCATCCTACTGCCTTACCCCCTTACTCCCTTATTCCCAGCCAAACGGCCTACTCGCCCTCTCCGGCGAGAAACGGTACAAACCAGCTGGCAATCACCTCGGCACTCCCTTCCATGTGCAGGTGGTGGCCGCCCGGAAACTCCCGGATCTCAATGTTCGGACACTGCTCCGCCACCGGGCGGATACGCTCAATCATGCCCTGAATTCCGGATTGCCCCAGCGCCAGGCGAATGGGCATGGTGGCCCTTGCCAGAAATGCTTCCACCTGCGCCTCATTGAGTTTTGCCAGGGAACTGGTCATCAGTTGCGGGTCATTGCTCCACGTATAGCCCCCCTCACAACTGCGCACACCCCGCTCCACCAGCCGACGCGCTGCGTCGTCACTCAGCTTAAACAGACCGTTCTTGCGCGCTGCCGTCGCCACCTCCAGTGAAGCAAACACCTTGGCCTCACGGTCGCGGTAGCGCGCGCGCTGCTCTATGGCTTTGCGCAGGGTTTCCGGCGCCTCACTGTCCAGCGCCGGTGGCGGTACCAGGCCATCGATCAGTGCCAGCTTGGATACCCGCTCGGGAAAAGTGGCGGCGGCGATGGTACCAATTACCGCGCCACGAGAGTGCGCGAGAATGGAAAACTGCTCCCACCCAAGCGCATCGGCCATACCGAAAACATCCTCGATCTCGCTCCAGACCGTGTAGCTGGCATCCCGGTGGCGATGGTAGCTCTGACCGTGGCCGGCGAGGTCGACTGCTACCAGATTGAAGCACTGCAGAAAGGGCGCCATGGCGTCGAAACTGGCGCAATTATCGAGCCAGCCATGCAGCGCCAAAACCGGCACGCCGTCGGGGTTGCCCCACTGGCGGGCAGCGATCACATTGCCATCGAGGTCGAGGGAAATTTCGCGGGGAACAAGAGAGGAAGGATGTGAAGAAAGACTCATGAGGAACAACAGTTTTTATGATTCAAGCCACCATAGTTACAGCGGCTCGAACCGACCTCAATGGCCACAGGCGCCAGACTTGATGGCCTATTTTCGCGCATCAGGGCTTATGCTGTAGCCATTCCAGTTCCGCGCAATCCAGTGCCCACACATCGGATGAAAGACAGGCGAGACTCGCCGTGCCCATAGGGTGTTCATTGCCAGTGCCGCAGAGGCCATTCACCAGTTCGCCTACTAGCGGCTGATGACTGACCAGCAACAACGGGAAAGACTTCTCTTCCACTTCGCCCAGGGCATCCAGCAACTCCGCCAGCGGCGTATCGCTCGTCAGTACCTCCTGGATCTCCACCTCAAGACCAAAGGCCTCTGCCACTATCTTGGCAGTCTGGCGAGTGCGGACGAAGGGACTTGCCCAGATGGTTTTTACCTGAGCCAGCTCCGATGCCCGCTCCTTGCAGACGGCGGCAACTTCGGCACGTCCGCCTTCGGTCAGGGCGCGGGTTTCGTCACTTTTACTGAACGGCTCTGCGTGGCCATGGCGCAATACAAACAACAGCACTACAAACTCCCGTCAAAAACCGCTGGGGACTATTTATCGCCAGAACTCTTTTCTGCGGTAGATTCCGTTGCAGAGTCATCACTTGGCTCTGCGGATGCATCACTGCCAAGCTCAATCACCGTTTCGGCGTCGCCCGAGGCCTCAACTTTTTTGGACGACTTCGCTTTCCGCGGGGGCTCTTCGGTCGCCGCCGACGAGGACTCGGCATCCTCCGATGGCTTGGATGCGGATTTCTGGCCGGTCTTCTCAGCCTCTTCGACTACCTCTGCTTCAGTCACCGCTTCATCTGCATCGGCGTCCGCACCGATTACCTCGCCATCAATTTCTTCCGCGCTCGCATAGGAAGACAGGTCTTCCTCCTCGGACTCGGGCCACTCGGAAAACGGAAAAGGTTTCTCTTCCGAGTTGTAGATCAGGAATTGCAGGGTCTGATAAATGTAGGAGGCAATCTGGTCGCCAAGGCGACGCAGGTTGTCGTTGGCGTTGCCGGTAAAAATGGCAAACAGGAATTGGGCGATAACCACCGCCAGCATGACAAAGCCGGCGATTTCCAGCAGTACCGCGAAGAGCACCATGTAAATCAGGCGCACCCACTGGTTGGTGGAAGTCAGGTTTTGTTTCAGTTCTTCGTTACTCATGAGGCGATCACCAGTCCGTTGTTGGGCACCACAAAAATTTGGCCGGCCACAAAGCCGGCGCATGAATACACACTATAGCATTGACGACACAGGGAGCCTTTTGACGCCCAAAGGCGTCAGGACTCCGGCCACTCCGCGAACGGGAAAGGCTTCTCTTCGGTGTTGTAAATCAGGAATTGCAGGGTCTGATAAATATAGGATGCAATCTGGTTGCCGAGTTGGCGAAGGTTGTCGTTCGGCCCGCCAGAAACGATGGCAAAGAGGAATTGCAGCACTATGGTGGCAAGCATCACCACCCCCGCTATCTCCAGCAGGATCACGAACAGCACCATAAATAGCAGGCGCACCCAGTGATCCGAGGAAGTCAGGTTCTGTTTGATCTGTTCGTTATTCATGGCGCATCCATTTATTGGTTTTGAAGCGTTTCTGTTTGGCTATCAGGCTTTGCCGAATAGGCCACATCAAACGTCTGGGCCCCGGACATCAGCTCGCGGATAACCGTCGGTATCGGGGTACCTTCAAATAATATGGCGTGAATCGCGGAAACCAAGGGCATGTAGACATCCAGCTCATCGGCCTTCGCCTTGATCAGGCGAACGGTATTCACCCCTTCCGCCACCTGGCCGATTTCCGAAACCGCCTCATCCAGCTTCTTGCCTTTGCCCACCAGGTAGCCCACCCGGTAGTTACGGCTGAGATCCGAGGAGCAGGTCAATATCAGGTCACCCACACCGGCGAGGCCGATAAAGGTCATGGGGTCGGCACCGACAGCCTCCGCAAATCGCATCATCTCCGCCAGGGCGCGGGTAATCAGCAGACTGGTGGTGTTCTGGCCACGACCGAGGGCCACGGCCATGCCCGTCACTATGGCGTAGATATTCTTCAGCGCACCGGCCAACTCTACGCCGAACACATCATTACTGGAATAAACCCGGAAAGTCTCCGAGTGCAGCACCTTCTGAATGGTCTCGCACAGGGACTCGTCCTCACTAGCGATCACCGTCGCGGTGTAGTGGCCAGCGACGATCTCCTTGGCAAAATTGGGACCACTCAGTACCCCCACGCGCATTCCTTCGGTTTCCTCGCGCAGGATATCGCTCATCAGGTGGAAGCTGTCGTGCTCCACGCCCTTGGTGAGGGAAATCAGCATGGTACCCGGGGCCAGGATCGGCGCCGCGCGGTGCACTACCTCGCGAAAGGATTTACTGGGGATCGCCACGAACACCACCTGGCAGCCGCACACGGCTTTTTCCAGGTCGCTGGTGATGTTGAGATCCGGGTGCAGGGCAACACCGGGCAGATAGTACTGGTTCTCGCGCTCGGCCATACAGGCAGCAGCGCGCTCCGGGTCCCGCATCCACTGGCGGGTATCGTGGCCATTGCCGGCGATGATATTGGCAACGGCGGTACCAAAGCTGCCACCACCAAGAATGGCGATGGAGTAACGGGATTCAGTGGCGTTAGTGGAAACGTCTGTTTGAGTCATAAGGCTCTGTAATTGTTTGCTGTGCAGCGGGAGATTATACGGAGCCGAGACCCGGCGCCCAACGGCCGCACAAGTATTTGATCACTTTTGCCAAGTTCGCCAACAATTGCCGTCTTTTTACGGTCAATTCGTGCAAAAAACCGACAAGAAGAAATATAGGGGAGACATTAACAGGCGGTAATTGGCGCCCTGTACAGGGGGCCTGCACGGAACCAGGCCATTGAGTTGCCGACCGGCAAAAATAAAACAGTGCTCAGGCTGGCCCATTCGCAGAGGGAATCCGGCCGGGCCCAGGGCCCGGCCGGAAGCTGTCGTCTCAACAATCAGCGATTGAGTTCCAGCAACAGCGCGTTCAGACGGCGCACATAATCCGCAGGATCCGCCAGCTGGTTACCGGCAGCCAGGTTGGCCTGGTCCATCAGGATATTGGTGAGGTCCGCAAAGCGGTCTTCGTCCTGCTCCTGATCCAGACGCTGCACCAGCGGGTGGCTGGGGTTCAACTCAAAGATAGGCTTGGCTTCCGGCAGGCTCTGGCCGGCCTGCTCCAGAATACGGCGCATCTGCATGCCCATATCGTTGTCGCTCGCCACCAGGCACGCCGGGGAATCCACCAGGCGCGTGGTCGCGCGCACATCTTCCACGCGGCTTTCCAGCACTTCCTTGACGCGCTCCACCAGAGCACCGGCTTCTTTCTCAACCTTCTCGCGCTCGGCCTTGTCGTCGTCGTTTTCCGCTTCGCCCAGGTCCAGTGCGCCTTTGGCCACATCCTGGAACTGCTTGCCGTCAAACTCCTGCATATGGCCGACGAACCACTCATCCACCTGGTCGGTGAGCAGCAGTACTTCGATAGCCTTTTTGCGGAAGACTTCCAGGTAAGGGGAAGACTTGGCGGTGGCGAAGTTGTCCGCGCACACGTAGTAAATGTGCTTCTGGCCGTCTTTCATACGGCCGATGTAGTCCTCGAGAGACTGGTCCTGCTTGGGAGTGTCAGTCTGGGTGGTGGAGAAGCGCAGCAATTTGGCTACCTTTTCCTTGTTGGCAAAATCTTCCGCCGGCCCCTCTTTCATCACGGAACCGAACAGGTCCCAGAATTTCTGGTACTGGTCGGCGTCTTTCTTCGCCAGCTTGTCGAGCATATCCAGCACACGCTTGGTCAGCGCACTCTTGATGGCGTCGGTGTTCTGGTCTTTCTGCAGGATCTCGCGGGAGACGTTCAGCGGCAGATCGTTGGAGTCCAGCACCCCTTTGACAAAGCGCAGGTACAGCGGCAGGAACTGCTCGGCGTCATCCATGATGAAAGTGCGCTGCACGTACAGTTTGAGGCCGCGGGCGGCGTCGCGCTGGTACAGGTCAAAAGGAGGGCGCGCGGGGATATACAGCAGGCTGGTGTAGTCCAGCTTGCCTTCCACACGGTTGTGACTCCAGGTCAGCGGATCTTCGAAGTCGTGGGACACATGCTTGTAGAACTCTTTGTACTCCTCGGATTTCACCTCGGAGCGCGGGCGGGTCCACAGCGCCTGGGCGGCGTTGACCGCTTCAAATACCGGCGCGCTGTCTTGTTGCTCTTCACCTTCGGCCGCCGGGGCTTCCTGTTTCAGCATCTCTACCGGGATGGCGATGTGATCGGAGTATTTCTTGATAATGGAGCGCAGGCGCCAGTCGTCGGCAAACTCTTTGGCGTCGTCTTTCAGGTGCAGCACCACACGGGTGCCGCGATCCGGCCACTCGACGTTCTCGACCGAGTATTCCGCTTCACCACTACACTCCCAGTGCACGCCCTGGCTGGCATCAGAGCCGGCACGACGGGTGAATACATCCACCTTGTCGGCGACGATAAACGCGGAGTAAAAACCGACCCCGAACTGGCCGATCAGGTGTGCATCCTTCTTCTGGTCACCAGAGAGGTTCTGCATGAAGTTGGCGGTGCCGGAGCGGGCGATGGTGCCCAGGTTTTCGATCACCTCATCGCGGCTCATGCCGATACCGTTATCGGCAATGGTCAGGGTACCCGCGTCTTTGTCGAATTCGATACGAATGCGCAAATCCGGATCTTCCGCCAGTAATTCCGGCTTGGAGAGGGATTCAAAGCGCAGCTTGTCGGCGGCATCGGAGGCATTGGATACCAGCTCGCGCAGGAAAATCTCCTTGTTGGAGTAGAGCGAGTGAATCATCAGGTGCAGCAGCTGCTTGGCTTCGGTCTGGAAGCCGTGATTCTCTTTATGTGCCTCAACAGTCATGGATCGGATCTCCCCTAAATCTATTCGACCGTTGCCGGTTGCAGCCGGCAACTTAAAACTCAATCAGTCAGCCAATATTGGGCCGGGTGTGATCAATTCAAGCGCTGCAATGGCAATAAGAGGAGTAACAAGAAGGCAATTGGAGGGTTTCAGGAAATATACGGGAGATCGGAGGGATTGAGAGAGCGGACTAGCGGGGACATAGCCCCCGCTCTGGGTCACTTTTTGGCAGAGGCGGCGATGGCCTGTACCAGTTTGCCGCGGCCGGTGATGTCGGCAATAAAGTTGCCAGTTAGATCGGAGATCACACGCGACTCGGCGTTCATCAGAATGGCGATACCCACCTTGCGCTTTTCCGAGTAGGCCACTGCGGCGCGGAAGCCCGCCACCCAGCCGCCGTGGAAAATGATGCGGTCGTCACCCACCGTGTAGAGGCGCCAGCCAAGGCCGTAACCCGCATGGTCAATATAGTCACGCCAGATCCGGTGGCGCATATGGCGGCGGGTTTCCACGCGCTCGGTGGTCAGGTCGTCAATCACCGCCTGCGACAGCACCTCTGGATAGTAACCCATCTGCGCCTTCAGCCACTGGGCCATGTCGCTGATGCTGGCGTTCACACCCGCGGCCGGGGCCGCCAGGTAATACTCTTTTTCCACCTTCACCGGACGCCAGCCGCTGCCGGTCTGCACGTGGGGTGCGGCGCGGTTGCTCGCCGCCATAAAGCTTTCCCAGCCCAGGGAGGCGTCTTCCATCTTCAGCGGGGTAAAGAAACGCTCTTTCAACTGGCGGCTATAGGGCACACCGGTCGCCTTCTGGATCACATCCTCGATCAGGCTGAACAGCACATTCTGGTAGCCGTAGCATTTGCCTGGCGCGCAGTGGGGATCAATGGTGGAGAACATCGGCAGTATCTTGGACAGGGGCCGGTTGTCTTCCAGATAGTTGTCGTAGGCGTTGGGGGTTAACCCGGAGGAATGGCTCAACAGGTGCTGCACCTGTAGCTGCATGGACAGTGCCGGGGTTTTGAAGCTGAGCTGGGGCACATAGCGCACCACCTTGTCGCCCCAGTTGAACTTGTGCTCGTGCTCCAGCACCGCCGCCATACTGGCCGCAAAGGTTTTGGACACGGATGCCAGGCGGAACACCGTGTGGGTAGTGACCGCTTCGTGCTTGCCTTTGACCCGGACGCCATAGGTGTTCATGGCCACAATCTGATCGTGATCCACGATCACATAGGCGGCACCGGGAATCCCCTGTTGCTTCAGCAGCTGGCGGAAGTAGCGATCAAACTCTTTGGCACTGGCTTCCACGCCCTTGCTGATAGCCTTGCCGGCTTCGCGGGTGGATTTGTCCGCGCGCTGCGATCGCTCGGCGTCGGCCGCCGTCGCGCTTCCAGCCGCCAGTAACGCCAGCACAGGCAACAGCAAACCGAGCACACGGCCTCGGGAACTGCTGAGGATACTGTTTGAAAAACCCTGAATCACTTTGAGAAACACCATGTACCGCACTTCACACTGCCGCGACGGTGACCGCCATTTTTGCCCAAATTTCGTCGTGCCAAGTATCTGTAAGGAATGTGGAGAAGCTCTATTAAGACTAGCAGCCCGCACAAAAATTCTTTGCCACCGGGCAATTTTTACTGGATTGCCAGTCTCAATGGGCGCCCCGGAGGAATTTTGGGAGGCATTGTAATAAAAGTGGAACAAACACGCACTTTTAACGAGATTTTGCGCAAATTTGAGGCACAAAAAAACCGCCTCACGGCGGTTTTTCAAGCGACAGAGGGCCGGAGCCCCCTTCTCTCAGACAAGCCTTACAGCTTGTCAGAGTTCTCGCTCAGGTAAGCAGCAACGCCTTCCGGAGAAGCGTTCATGCCTTTGTCACCTTCCTGCCAGCCAGCCGGGCAAACTTCGCCGTGCTCCTGGTGGAATGCCAGCGCGTCAACCATGCGCAGCATTTCGTCAACGTTACGGCCCAGCGGCAGATCGTTAACAACCTGGTGACGCACAACGCCTTCTTCGTCGATCAGGAAAGAACCACGGAAAGCAACGCCGCCTTCGGACTCAACGTCGTAGGCCTGGCAGATTTCGTGCTTGGTGTCGGCAACCAGGGCGTACTTAACAGCGCCGATGCCGCCGTCGTTCACCGGGGTGTTACGCCAAGCGTTGTGGGAGAACTGGGAATCGATGGAAACACCGATAACCTCAACGCCACGCTTCTGGAACTCTTCAAAGCGGTGGTCGAAGGCGATCAGCTCGGAAGGACATACAAAGGTGAAGTCCAGCGGGTAGAAGAAGATAACCGCTTTCTTACCCTTGATGGTTTCAGCCAGGTTGTAAGAATCAACGATTTCGCCGTTACCCAGTACTGCTGCTGCAGTGAAATCCGGAGCGGGCTTGCCTACTAATACAGCCATGAGAACCTCCTCAATGAGATTGATAGTTTGCTATTGAATTGGCCAATTTATAACCATTGACTATAAATCGGCAAAAGATCGATAGGGGGCCGCTATGATACACAGGGCCCTATGGCAGTCCCATTAAATTTTTATATAAACGCGATAGCAGGCGCCGCCAGATATTCCCCTATGCACAAGCCTTTAAACAGGCCAATAAGAAGTGCCGGCGTCCCCTCCCCCCATTGCCAGTTTGAACCCACCCAGTCCCGGGCAATACGCCGCATATCGCCGGCCGGCGCGAACCAAACCAACTAGTCACAAACACAACTACTGAATATCAGGCAGCCAACTAGAATAATTATTGAACGATCAAACAATCTTATTGACACTTATTCTCATTACCAATAAGATCCACTTCCAACTTGAGATTGATTGTTTTTGCGCCAGGGTTTCCGCGATGTACGTATGTATCTGTAAAGGCATTACCGACAGCCAGATCAAAGAGGCCGTATACGACGGCTCTACGTCTGTTAAGGCCCTGCGTCGCCATCTGGGTGTTTCTTCTCAATGTGGCCGCTGTGCCGAGCTGACTCAGGAAATCATCGACGAGACCATGGCCGGTGGTGTTATGGCCACTGCCAACAGCGCCCTCTTTTACTCAGCCAGCTGATTGACCTAAGTCCGGGCGCCGCTTCCCTCTGGCGCCCCAAATCCCCCGCACTATTAGTCCTCGTTTTCTCTCGCACTCTCTCGACCCGACCTACTGCAAATCCGCACAGCTTCGACCAACCCAGTACGCTGACCTATCTTTATAAGCAGCCAATAGCCTGTCCGCCTCTCCTGTACCCGGAGCCCCATGAAACAGCGATTGCTGCACCTGTCAGAGCGACTGCGCGCCAGTTTCTGGTTGATTCCGGCCATCATGATGGCCGCCGCCATATTGCTCGCTCACACCCTGCTGGCGCTCGACCAGATTCTGGACGTCGACCACTACCCCGGTTTCCGCTGGCTGGAACTGCGCGACCGGGAAAGCGCGCGCGCCCTGCTCTCTACGATTGCCGGCAGTACCATTACCGTCGCCGGCACCGTGTTTTCCATCACCACCGTTGCCCTGACCCTGGCCGCCAACCAGTTCGGCCCGCATCTGGTACAAAACTTCATTCGCGACCGCAGTACTCAGGCCTCCCTCGGTATCTTTCTCTCCACCTTTGTTTACGCATTGATGGTCATGCGCGGGATACAGGCGGGGCACCAAAGTGGGGAAAATCAGAGTTTGGCAGTCAGCATGGCGATTCTGCTGGCGCTCCTGTGTATTGCTTATCTCATCTACTTTATCCACAACGTGGCCCAGTCCATTCAGGTGGATAACATCACCTTCCATATCAACCGGGAATTCCGCCAGGCCCTGGAACAGATATACCCCACCGAAGAAAGCCGCGACCCCCGCAACGCCCGCGTCGAAAACCGCGACCTCCCTGTCGACGGCAACTGCCTGTGCGTGCCAACAAGTAGCAGTGGCTACGTGCAATTAATCGACCGGCAAAAGCTGATGCGCTGGGCCACCGACAATGACTGCAGTATCCGGCTCGAGTGCCACCCGGGCACCTTCCTGAATCACTGGAGTTGCATGGCGCGGGTGTTCGACCCGCCGCGACAAATAGACAGCGGGGAAATTGCCCGGGCCATCCAGGGCGCCATCACCATTGGCGCGCAACCTACGGCGGAACAGGACATCGTTTTTTCCATTCGCCAACTGGCACAGATTGCCGTGCGTGCACTGTCACCAGGCGTCAACGACCCCTTTACCGCCTACTCCTGCATCGACCGACTGATCGATGGCATCGGCGTCATCCTGCAACGCCCACCGCTGCCCAACTGTTTTCACGACACCAATAACCAGCTGCGACTGGTAACCCGCGAACTGGATTTCGCCGATGTCCTGGCGGCAGCACTGGATGAAATCCGCGAATACGGCAGTCAAAGTGCCGTGGTGATGCGGCGCCTACTCGACGCGCTGCACGAACTGGCGGAGATCTGTAATCGCCGGGAAGACAAACGCGCGCTGAACCAGGTGCTCGACCGCCTTGTAGAGGATTGCGAAAACCTGATCGACGACAAGTTCGACACCGCCGCCGTACAGGGGAAAATCAACCGGGTGCGCAACCGCCTGGCTTAACCATGCGCACAAACAAATACGTACAAACAATTGCGGTTCCTATTTCCCGACAGGCGCGGCCAACAAATATGCCCGGGCACACCCAAACAATCTAAACAGCAATTGTTCTCATTGCATTTTTCTGCCTTTTTCCCGTTAATTTTCGTGCTTTTTGCCTACACGTTTCCCGACAATCCGCGCTTGACTTGCGATTTTCTCCGACGCAAACTCACTCCGCATACCCGTAGCGACCCTACAATAAGTGGGAGTAGAGGGACGTCTGAAATTCGAGAGGATTTATCCGAGACGCCCGGCGCAGAATTCGGAATCCACTCACAATTAACAAACGCTTAATAAAATGTCCCTTCAGGGCGAAAGGAGTTAGCAATGAAAGGCGATCCCAAAGTCATCGAACACCTGAACAAAGCACTGGGTAACGAGCTTATTGCCATCAACCAGTACTTCCTGCACTCGCGGATGTTCAAAGACTGGGGCCTGAAGGAACTGGCCGACAAGGAATACCACGAGTCCATCGACGAAATGAAACACGCCGACTGGCTGATCGAGCGGATTCTGTTTCTCGAAGGTATTCCCAACCTGCAGCACCTGGGCAAACTACTGATCGGTGAAAACACCGAGGAAATGCTGAAGTGCGACCTCAAGCTGGAGCAGAAGGCCATCCCGGATCTGCGCGACGGTATCGAGTACTGTGAATCCGTGCGCGATTACGGCAGCCGCGAACTGCTGGAAAAAATTCTCGACTCCGAAGAAGAGCACGTCGACTGGCTGGAAACCCAATTGAGCCTGATCGACAAAGTCGGCATCCAGAATTACCTGCAAAAGCAAATGGTCAGTGCTTCCGAAGAGTAAGCCTTGCCATAAAATTCAGGCATAAAAAAACCGCGGACATTGCCGCGGTTTTTTTATGCCTGGAAAAGCAGCTGCGATTATTCGCCCTGCTCTGCGCCCTTGGCCGTTTCTTCCAGCAGTGTCTTCAGCTCGCCGTTTTCATGCATCTCCATGATGATGTCACAGCCACCGACCAGCTCCTGCTTTACCCACAGCTGCGGGAAAGTCGGCCAGTTGGCGTACTTCGGCAGCTCGGCGCGGATGTCCGGGTTGGCCAGAATGTCTACATAGGCAAAACGCTGGCCGCAGGCCATGATCGCCTGGGATGCACGCATGGAAAAACCACACTGGGGCGCATTGGGGCTGCCTTTCATATAGAGCAGAATGTCGTTATCTGCGATCTGCTGCTTAATATTCGCCAGAGTATCCATTTGCAAGCTAACCTCGGGTTGAGAAATTTCCGGTTCCAGGGCCTCGCCCTGCGCCGATCAGTCAAGGGAAAGCGCGCATTGTACCCGATTCCGCTGCACACGCACGCCCCGCTGGTTCTGCCCTATTCCTGTGCTAGTATTGCCGGCTTCCCGGGGAAATTGCGGTTGTGCGCCATTTCAGGCGCACTTTCTGCGGCTTCCCCTTTCTTTGGCCTACCTATACAGGAGATATCATAGTGGCCACTCCCGCACTGATGCAAAACTACGGCAATAGAACCCTTACCCTGGTCCGGGGTGAAGGCAACTACGTGTGGGACGACGCTGGACGACGATATCTCGATGCCATCTCCGGCATTGCCGTGTGCGGTCTTGGCCACTGCCACCCGGCGGTCACCGAAGCGCTGCAGGATCAGGCCAATACCCTGCTGCACGTGTCCAACCTGTACAACATTCCGGCCCAGGAGCAGCTGGCGGACAAGCTGGTGGGACTGTCCGGCATGGACAATGTGTTTTTTTCCAACTCCGGTGCAGAAGCCAATGAGGCGGCGATCAAGCTGGCGCGCAAGCTCGGCAACGAGCGCGGTTACGCCTGCCCCAAAATTATCGTGACCGAGGGCGCGTTCCACGGCCGCACCCTGGCCACCCTCACGGCCACCGGCAATGCCAAGGTACAGCAGGGTTTTGCCCCGCTGCCGGAAGGTTTCCTGCGGGTACCCTTTAATGATGTCGCCGCGATCGAGCAAAAGCTCGCCGAGCACGACGAGATCGTCGCCATTCTGGTCGAGCCGGTGCAGGGCGAAGGCGGTATCCGTGTACCGGACGCCGACTACCTGCCGCGCCTGCGCGCACTCTGCGACCAGCAGGACTGGCTGCTGATGCTGGACGAAATCCAGACCGCCAATGGCCGCAGCGGCAAGCTGTTTGCCTACCAGCACTGCGACGGTCTGTTGCCAGATGTGGTCACCACCGCAAAAGGCCTCGGCAACGGCGTACCCATTGGCGCCTGCCTGGCCCGCGGCAAGGCCGCAGAACTGTTTACCGCCGGTAGCCACGGCTCCACCTTTGGCGGTAACCCGCTGGCGTGCCGTGCCGGGCTAGCGGTACTGAACACGCTGGAGAGCGAATGGCTGATTGAACGGGCCGAAAAGCTCGGCACCCAGCTGGTGGATCAACTCAAAAGCGAGCTGGCGGGCTGCCCCCATGTAAGCGAAGTGCGTGGCCTCGGCTTGCTGATCGGCATCGAACTGGACCGCCCCTGTGCGGAGCTGGTGGACCTGGCCCGCACCCAGGGATTGCTGATCAACGTCACAGCTGGCAATGTGGTGCGCCTGTTGCCGCCGCTGACCCTCAGCGATGCCGAGCGCAACCAGATCGCCACTACCGTCGCCGCCCTGGTGCGCGACTTCGCCCAACAGGCCGCCTGATTCGGAGGATACAACTATGGCAGTCAGACATTTTCTTACCCTCCTCGACCTGAGCAAGGAAGAACTGCACGGCGTGATCGAACGCGCCATCGAACTCAAGGCCCTGCGCAACCAGGGCGTGGCCACCGAGCCTTTCCGCAATAAAGTGCTGGGGATGATTTTCGAGAAGTCCTCCACCCGTACCCGCGTCTCTTTCGAGGCCGGTATGGCGCAGATGGGGGGCAGCGCACTCTTCCTGTCTCCCCGCGATACCCAGCTGGGTCGCGGCGAGCCTATCGAAGACAGCGCGCGCGTGATTTCACGCATGGTCGATATGGTGATGATCCGTACCTTCGGCCACAACGTGCTGGAGCGCTTTGCCGAGTACAGCAAGGTGCCGGTGATCAACGCCCTTTCCGACAGCTACCACCCCTGCCAGCTGCTGGCGGACCTGCAGACCTATGTGGAGCACCGCGGCAGCCCGGAAGGCAAAGTGGTGGCCTGGGTAGGTGACGGCAACAACATGTGCCACTCCTATATCAACGCCGCCCGCCAGTGCGACTTCGAGCTGCGCATCGCCTGCCCCGAGGGCTACGACCCCGACGCGAGCATTCTGGCCGCCGCCGGTGACCGGGTCACCGTGGTACGTAATCCGGCAGATGCCGTGCGCGGTGCCGACTGGGTAGCCACCGATGTGTGGGCCTCCATGGGCCAGGAAACCGAGCAGCAGATCCGCATCAAAGCCTTCGACGGCTTCCTGGTGGATCACGAGCTGATGAGCCACGCCAACAGCGATGCCATCTTCATGCACTGCCTGCCCGCCCACCGGGGCGAGGAAGTGAGTGGCGAACTGCTGGAAGACGACAAGATTTCTGTGGTGTGGGACGAAGCGGAAAACCGCCTGCACGCCCAGAAAGCCCTGATGGAGTTCCTGCACGACAGCAGCAACTGATCCTCAGCAAGAAAAACGGGTGCAACGCCAGGTTGCACCCGTTTTTTTATCCCCAGCCCGGAGCAAACCGGGTGACTTGTCCACAGGCCTGCACCAAATCCGGGCGCAGCCAGCAGCGATCAGCCTGCATATTTTTCGAACAGCAAAACCCACATCGCACTGACCTGACAGTGCTCGTTTGATCAGTGAATAATCAGCCCTTTCCCGTTATTGCCGGGTTTAATTTGAGACCTGGTTACTATTAAAAAATATTCTTAAAATCCCCGGCCCGCGGAAACACCTGATCATTTTTTATACCCGCCCAGTAGTGACGGGCACTGCCGACAGGAAAATATCCACGTCGCACCGTCTACCCACAAATTATCCACAAGTAACCCCTAAGTTATCCGCCTTGAATTACCCCCCCAATCGCATTATCTTGTTGCTCATCCGAGGTCAGACCCCCATATATTGGGTTTTGGAGTAAAAGGCACCCATAGGATTCCCTGTTGAAGGACCTGTTGAAAGCCTTGCCAGCTCCCGGGAAACCGGCGCGAAGCGCCAAAGCCCGACCACAATATGTTGTGCCTGACCCCGATCGCACCAACAACGCTTGACCAGTAACCATCGCCGCCATTGCGCCGGATCGATGACCTGGCATCGGAACCGACGCGATGTCTTTTTTTACGAAGGTTTTTACCAGAGCCATCACTGAAGACAACAAGACAGGCGCGGTTTAGAACGCAGTTCAAACACGGCAGTTCAACGCAGTACCCCGCAAGAGTTACCCGCACGAAGCCCAGGCTTCGTCGTTACTGTTGTGCCCGGTACCTATTGGCGTGACTGTTTGGCGTATCTGTCCGGTGAATGCGTGCGTCGCGGGAAGCGACCCGGCAAACGCCGGTGCGATCAAACGAACCAGGGCCACAAGCCCAACAAAAAGACCAAAGCAAAAACCAAGGCACGTCGAACTCGACACGCACACAAAACTACGGAGAATTTCATGCACACAGAGACAGGGCGCTCTCAGTCTGTGCCAAATGGCACTACCAAGGATTCGGTAACAGACCAGGCCAGCAGCAACACTTCACTGGCTGCCACCGCCCCCGGTCAGGTCCGCGTCATCAAACGCAACGGCACCGTTGTGCCTTACGATGACGGCAAAATCTCCGTAGCCGTAACCAAAGCCTTCCTCGCGGTTGAAGGCGGCACCGCTGCCGCTTCCAGCCGCATTCACGAGCGCGTGGCCGATCTGGTGTCCCACATCAGCGCCACCTTCAAGCGCCGTATGCCTTCCGGCGGCACCATTCATATTGAAGAGATCCAGGACCAGGTCGAACTGGAACTGATGCGCGCCGGCGAACACAAAATTGCCCGCGACTACGTACTCTACCGTGAAGAGCACGCCCGCCTGCGCAAAGAGAAAGAACAACAGAAAGTCGTAGCCGAGCAGGCCGCAGACACCCACCCGAGCATCCGCGTAAAAATGGCGGACGGTGAGCTGGTGGCGCTGGACATGGAGCGCCTGCGCACCATCGTCAGCGAAGCCTGTGAAGGTCTCTCCGATGTGGACGGCAGCCTGATCCTGTCTGAAGCGCTGAAAAACCTGTACGACGGCGTTTCCGAAAACGACATCAACACCGCACTGGTGATCACCGCGCGTACCCTGGTTGAGCAAGAGCCCAACTACACCTACGCCACCGCTTTCCTGCTGCTGGACAAACTGCGCTCCGAAGCCCTGCGCTTCCTGGACGTGGCCGAGTCCGCCACCCAGAAAGAAATGGAAGGCCTGTACAAGCCGGCACTGGCCGCTTACGTCAAGCGCGGTATCGAACTGGAACTGCTCGACCCGGCCCTGGCCAGCTTCGACCTGGACATGCTGGGCGATGCGATCAAGCCCGAGTGCGATCACCAGTTCACCTACCTCGGCCTGCAGACCCTGTACGACCGTTACTTCCTGCACTCCGACGAAATCCGTTTCGAACTGCCGCAGCTGTTCTTCATGCGCGTTGCCATGGGCCTCGCCATCAATGAAGAAAACCCGAACGAGCGCGCGGTCGAGTTCTACAACCTGTTGAGCTCCTTCGACTACATGAGCTCCACCCCGACCCTGTTCAACGCCGGTACCCTGCGCCCGCAGCTGTCCTCCTGCTACCTGACCACCGTGCCGGACGACCTGCACGGCATCTACGGTGCTATTCAGGACAACGCCATGCTGTCCAAGTGGGCTGGCGGCCTGGGTAACGACTGGACGCCGGTGCGCTCCCTGGGTTCCTACATCAAGGGCACCAACGGCAAGTCCCAGGGTGTGGTTCCTTTCCTGAAAGTAGCCAACGACACCGCGGTGGCAGTGAACCAGGGCGGCAAGCGCAAGGGCGCTGTCTGTGCCTACCTGGAAACCTGGCACCTGGACATCGAGGAATTCCTCGAGCTGCGCAAGAACACCGGTGACGACCGTCGCCGTACCCACGACATGAACACCGCCAACTGGGTGCCGGACCTGTTCATGAAGCGTGTGTTCGAAGACAAAGAGTGGACCCTCTTCTCCCCGGCAGACTGCCCGGACCTGCACGACCTGTTCGGCGATGCGTTTGAAGAGCGTTTCACCCACTACGAAAAAATGGCCGCTGAAGGCAAGCTCAAGCTGCACAAAAAAGTGCGCGCGCTGGACCTGTGGCGCAAGATGCTGGGCATGCTGTTTGAAACCGGCCACCCCTGGATCACCTTCAAGGACGCGTGCAACCTGCGCAGCCCGCAGCAGCACGCCGGTGTGGTACACAGCTCCAACCTGTGCACCGAGATCACCCTGAATACCAAGGCGAACGACGAGATCGCGGTCTGTAACCTGGGCTCCGTAAACCTGTCCCAGCACATCGGCGAAGACGGCAAGCTGGATACCGGCAAGCTGGAAAACACCGTGAAAACCGCGGTGCGCATGCTCGATAACGTGATCGACATCAACTACTACGCCGTGGAGTCCGCGCGTCAGTCCAACATGCGTCACCGTCCGGTGGGCTTGGGCCTGATGGGCTTCCAGGACGCGCTGTACAAGGCGGGCATCTCCTACTCCAGCGATGAAGCCGTAGCCTTCGCCGACACCACCATGGAAGCGATCAGCTACTACGCCATCGAAGCCTCCAGCGACCTGGCGGCCGAACGCGGCAGCTACTCCAGCTACGAAGGTTCTCTGTGGAGCCAGGGCATCCTGCCGATCGACTCCATTGAAATCCTGGCCAAGAACCGCGGCGAGCAGTTCATCGACCAGGACACCAGCTCCACCATGGAGTGGGATGTCGTACGCAACAAAGTTGCCAGCCAGGGCATGCGTAACTCCAACGTGATGGCCATCGCCCCGACCGCGACCATCGCCAACATTACCGGTGTGTCCCAGTCCATCGAGCCCACGTACCAAAACCTGTACGTGAAATCGAACCTGTCTGGCGAATTCACCGTAGTGAACCCTTACCTGGTACACGACCTGAAAGCCCGCGGCCTTTGGGACAAGGTCATGGTCAACGACCTCAAGTACTACGAGGGCTCGGTGCAGAAGATCGACCGCATCCCGGCCGACCTGAAAGCCAAGTACGCCACCGCGTTTGAAGTGGAGCCGCGCTGGATCGTGGACGCCGCCAGCCGCCGCCAGAAGTGGATCGATCAGGCCCAGTCCCTGAACCTCTACATCGCCGGCGCCAACGGCAAGAAGCTGGACCTGACCTACCGCATGGCCTGGTACCGCGGCTTGAAGACCACCTACTACCTGCGCGCACTGGCCGCCACCACCACGGAAAAATCCACCGTGACCAGTGGCACCCTGAACGCGGTAAGCGCCGGTGGCGCCGCGGCTGCCAGCGCAGCCCCGGCCGCGCCGCAAGCCGAGCCAGTCCCGGCGGCAGTGCCCCAGGCCTGCTCCCTGGACGATCCGGACTGCGAAGCCTGCCAGTAAGCGTCACGCTGTTTTAAAGACTCTCGGGGGAGAGCAACCGCGCAGCGCCGCGAACCATCGCGGCAATGCGCAACCAAGACCATAAGCGCCGCCCCGGCTCCGGGCCAAAACTCAGTAAAAGAGTAAAACCCGGGCCGGGCGCCGGTCGCACACGAAACACACTTTGGATATCCCATCGCCGATGGGGTATCGCACGGAAAAAGATAAGGGGAAGTCATGCTGAGCTGGGACGATATCGATTCCAAACCCGAACCCAAGAAAGCCGAACCGCAACCGGTGCCGGGTGCACTGCAATCCGAGCAGCAGGCAGTCACCGAACCCAGCGCTAACTACCAGGTAGAGAGCGCCAGCAGTGCCCCGGCATCGACCGCGGCCCAAGCCGACTCCACATCAAAAGCCGCGTCCTCTTCCGCCGTGGAAGCCGCGCGCGCCGCTGTAAACGATCTGGACCCGGCCCCGGGCCTCGAAGAACTGGAAATGGGCGCCGCCCGTATCCAGGTAGACGAAAAGCGCATCATCAACTGCCGCGCCGACCTGAACCAGCTGGTACCGTTCAAGTACGACTGGGCCTGGCAAAAATACCTCGACGGCTGTGCCAACCACTGGATGCCGCAGGAAGTAAACATGAACAAAGACGTGTCCATGTGGAAAGACCCCAACGGTCTGACCGAGGACGAGCGTCGCATCGTGGAATACTCCCTGGGTTACTTCTCCACCGCCGACTCCCTGGTAGCCAACAACCTGGTGCTGGCCATCTACCGCCACATCACCAACCCGGAATGCCGCCAGTACATCCTGCGTCAGTCGTTTGAAGAAGCCATCCACACCCACGCCTACCAGTACTGTGTAGAGTCCCTGGGCATGGACGAAGGCGAAGTCTTCAACATGTACCGCGAAGTACCCAGCGTCGCCAAGAAAGCCGCCTGGAGCCTCGCGCATACCGGCTCCATCAGCGACCCCAACTTCAAGACCGGCACCGTGGAAACCGACCAGGAACTGCTGCGCAACCTGATCGCCTTCTACGCCGTCACCGAAGGCATCTTCTTCTACTGTGGCTTCACCCAGATCCTGTCCATGGGCCGCCGCAACAAGATGACCGGCGTTGCCGAGCAGTTCCAGTACATCCTGCGCGACGAGTCCATGCACCTGAACTTCGGCATCGACGTCATCAACCAGATCAAACTGGAGAACCCGCACCTGTGGACCGAAAAGTTCCAGCAGGAAGTGACCCAGATGATCCTGGAAGGTATGGAACTGGAAGTAGCCTACGCCCGCGACACCATGCCCCGCGGCGTACTCGGCATGAACGCGGCCATGATGGAGGAATACCTCCACTTCATCGCCAACCGTCGCCTCAGCCAGCTGGGCCTGAAAGAACAGTTCCCGGGCGCCCAGAACCCCTTCCCCTGGATGTCCGAGATCATGGACCTGCGCAAGGAGAAGAACTTCTTCGAAACACGGGTTATCGAATACCAGACCGGCGGTGCGCTGCAGTGGTAAGCCACTAAATGCATCGACTGTAGAAAAGGATTTACTACAACGAAGAGTCGCTCACAGGAAGAGAGGTATTGAGGCGGATGTATCGCGAGATGCATCCGCTTTTTTTATCTTTGGAAATGCTGACCTTCGTAGACACCCTACGTCTCGATTAGCGACGTGTGAATATCTGCACACAGGTGTCTATATCTGGAAATCCATATCTGCACACGCTTTTGAACAAACTGTTATGTTTCGACCAAATTCACCAAGAGTAACTTATGAAGGAACAGATACTGAATAAAGCGGTGGAGGCTGGTGGTCGCCTAACCGTAAAAAGTGCGTTAAACCCCATTTTGTGGCTATGCGGGATTATTACTATTCCCACTCTTATAGCGGGGAGTATCAATCCAGAATTGTCATCTTGGGTGGTCGCTGTAGGATGTGCGCCCGTTATAGCTGCGCTTTTTGGTTTCCTGTTTTTGTTGTTTTTTGATCGCGACAAGCTGCAATCAGAGGACTATCAGTTAAGAAAACGCACTATTGAATATGCACAGTCGAAGGGTGATCCATTGCCAATGGAAATCAGGGATAGCATTGCTGTAGAAAATCCCGATGCTAAAGCCATTCCTCACGATGAGGAGGGCAAGTGATGAGGCGAGCCTACCTATTTATTTACGATAGTAAAGTTGGCTCAAGAGATGAGCTTAAAGAAATTTTCAATAAAATGCAGCGTGTTCGAACTTGGCGATTTGATATGCCTAACATGTTTTATGTTATCTCAGAATACTCGGCTGAAGAGCTATATGAAGAGTTTATCGAGTTTAACGGCAAGAAAGGTAAGTTCATGTTTGTTGAGGCGAGTAGTAATAGGCAAGGATTGATGTTGTCTGACACATGGTATTTACTTACACACAAGTCCCACAAACCCCAAAAAAAATAACAAGCAGCGGCGGAGCGACAGCCAACGCTGGGCGTTAGGCCGCTACAAGTTGGAAACAATAGATAGGACGATAGCATGGCCATTTTTATACTGGGATATGACTTAGTTAACGAGAACGGAAGTTCAGCCGATTACCAAGAATTATGGGACGAGCTTGAGCGTCTTAATGCACACCGAACTCAGGATTCACTTTGGTTGGTAAACCTTGACAATTCACCAAAGGAAGTAGTTGATCACCTTAAGAGTTTCGTAGACAAAGACGATCGGTTATGGGTTTCAGTCGTTCACCGCAATGAAAATTGGTATTCCAATGCTAAAGGTGGGACAAACAAGTGGCTTGAGAATAATCCTCCAAGTTAACCTCAGACCTAACATGGCTGGGCAATTTACTCCGGGCCTGCGGCCCTCCGCGGGACAGCTTATCCTGTGCACACTTTGTGTAGGTCGCTTCGCTCCCATTTTTACGCAAAACGCGCACAAGGTAAACCGCCCCTGCCGACGGCGTTATGCATTGTTGATGGAGCCATCGAGCATTTAAAATGAAATCTGTTTTTATTGATGAAAGTGGATATACGGGCGCTGATCTATTAAATCAAGATCAGCCCTTTCAAGCCGCCTCAGCACTATATCTTTCAGATTCCGATGCTAAGAGCCTAATTGCAAAGCACTTCCCTAAAATAAAGTCAGAAGAGTTGAAGTATCGAGACCTTTCTAGAAGACAAAAAAACTGGAATGCGCTTCTTGCTCTCCAATCAGATTTATTGAACAACTACGAATGTGTTAGTTATATATGTGATAAAAGGTTTTTGCTTATACTGCAATTTATAGATTATGCAATAGAGCCTTTTTACTACGATAAAGGCATAAATCTTTACGAGGATGGTGGAAACTATTCTTTAGCTTCATTGCTTTACTATACGGGTGACACCTTACTGAAAGGCGATAATTTCCGAGAGATTTTACTTCTTTTCCAGCACGCGATGAAGTCAAAATCAGAAGTTTCCGTGGTGGCTCTCATAGAAAAGGTCAAAGCCTCACCTTGGCATGAGCTGCCAGAAGCGCTTGGCCCGTTAGCTCATGAAAGCCCATCATGTATAGAGGCCATCATGCATAAAGACGTATCCACAGATGGAGCATATGTGGTTTTGCTTTCTCTAATAAGTAGACTGGAAGCCGTGCTTAGTAAAAATTATGAGATAATTCATGATCGTTCAAAGAATTTGGAACAATATGACATCACATTAGACAAGATGATCAATCATAGTGAAAAGGTGTCTTTCAAAGAAACAGAAATAACCACTATCAAATTTCCCTTGAAGCTTAAAGGTGTTTCTCAAATAGATTCAAAGGATTCTCCTGGGGTTCAACTCGCAGATGTTCTTGTTGGCGGCATCATTGATTCTTCGAAGGCTATCACTGGAAAAAAAGTAAACGACTACAATAAGTGTATTGTAGATCTTTACAAAGATAATCAATTAATCCATCTATTGCCTAGCATGGACTTTGAGGAGCAAAAGAGGTTTAGAAAAGGAACCCAAGGGAGCGAAGTGATTGACTACTTTTCACGTCATTTCAGCTAACAAACACATGTTGTCGCAATAAATGGGGTCAGATCAACCTTTTGGCATCGAACCACCCAATACAAAGATGTACCAATAGCTTCACCTAACCACACTTGGCCGACTACCGACGACCCTGAGCTCGCACTGATCACTGGAGAAGTAACCCGCAATGACCGACAACAGCTGGGATAGTTATGCCGAAGGATGGGACAGTAATAGCGACGTCATCAGCTATTCGGAGCGCGCCTTCCGGTCCCTTACCGATACCCTGAACTGCGAAGGCGCCCGAATCCTGGATTTCGGCTGCGGCACGGGCCTGCTGACTGAACGTCTCGCTCCACTGGCAAGCAGCGTCGTCGCCCTCGATCCATCGGGGAAAATGCTTGCCGTACTGGAGGCCAAGCAACTGGGCAATGTTACTACCATACAATCCAGCCTGACCCGGGAGCTGATCGACAAGAACAGGCAACTGCAGGACAGGTTCGACCTGATCGTCGCTTCCTCCGCACTCGCTTTTGTCCCGAACTACACGGACACAGTACGACTGCTGGCTGAGCTACTGAATAGCAATGGCCGCCTGGTTCAGTGGGATTGGCTGAGGGAGGATGGTAACGAAGATAC
This sequence comes from Microbulbifer sp. CAU 1566, assembly GCF_023156515.1. Classification (NCBI taxonomy): domain Bacteria; kingdom Pseudomonadati; phylum Pseudomonadota; class Gammaproteobacteria; order Cellvibrionales; family Microbulbiferaceae; genus Microbulbifer; species Microbulbifer sp. CAU 1566. The sequence goes on from NZ_JALNMG010000001.1 coordinate 196,627, forward strand.
CGGATTTACCCGCGAGGACATCGCAGCCGCTTTCAGGGAGGCAGGCCTGTCCGACATCCAGGTAACCCTACCCTTCTCCATGGGAACAGGTGAAAACCGGATGGACGTTGTAATGGGCACGGGGACCTATCAATAAGACTGTGTAGGCTCTGAGCAGGAATTTTCCGGTGAACTAACCAGAACAAACATCCCGCAAAGATTGCTCCCCATTTATGGCGCTCAGACCGCAAAATAGCGCGACCTCCGCGAGACAGCCTGCACTGTGCCTCGGCTGCTCCTACTATGGGCGTTAGGTGAAAGACTTACCCACGTTTAGTTTTGGGGAATGACATGTCACAGAAGACAGTGAATGAAGAGCCAGCGCAAACAGTATCCCCTCGCCAGTGGATCAGATTGGTTGTGGTGTACCTCCTTATCCCGCTGGTTTTACTGATATGCGGTGGGGATCTCGGCTGTTGGCAGGCGTGGCTCTATTCCCTACTGATCTTTGCCGCCGGTATAGGTGGGCGCATGTGGGCGGAACAGCGACACCCCGGATTGATAGCCGAACGGCAAAATATTGAAAATTTCCACAACGCAAAAATCTGGGACAAAGTACTTGCTCCGCTGATGGCGGTGAGCCTCGTGTTCCCTATGGTTATAGTGGCGGGGCTGGACCACCGCTATCACTGGTCCCCCGAATTCCCGCTATGGCTCAGTGTGATCGGCTTCACCTTGATCTTGCTCGGATACGCGTTCGCGGTATGGGCTCTGGCAGAGAACCGCTTTTTCTTCAGCGTGGTGTGCATTCGGGCGGATCGAGGGCACGTGGTGTGTGACAGTGGCCCGTACCGGTTTGTGAGGCACCCGGGTTATGCTGGAAATATTTTTCCGCTGCTCGGTATTGTTCTTGCGCTGGGCTCGGTGTGGGCACTGATTCCTGCAGCGCTGGCAACAATCATCACGGTGATTAGAACCGCACTTGAAGACCAGACGCTACAGGAAGAATTGCCCGGCTACCGGGACTATGCACGGCGCGTGCCCTATCGGTTAATCCCCTGGATATACTGAGAGATCTGAGAAAATAAAAGGGGGCAGATCATAGTTTTGTGACTTTTACGCTAGAAATTCAGACTCTTTGAAGAACAACAAAGACTCAATAAGAGCGATACTCAATAGACCATACCGGGAACCGAGAAAACTAAAAAAAGTATAGCCGAAAAGGCCCACATCGCGCTCCGCTGCAACCCACTCCAGAGACACCACTGACTCGCATTAATAGCCATAATTATCAGCAGAAAGAAAATATGACCAAGCTCACTCTTACCCCCCAAATGCCAAACAGATTTAATACACCCGCACTCAAGGCAATTAAATCCATTGGCGAGGACTACTATGAAGTGAGCGCAGGCAAACAGTGGATAAGAATTTCGATAACCCCAAGAAATTCGATATATTTCTGCCCATCTAAAAATAACACCGTCATTGTAAACATTGAAGGTAATGCGATCAAAACACACTTTGACAATGCAGTGTTTCATTGGGGAAAGCCGTATTACCGATATTTCGACAAGAAAATAAAAAAAGAATACCTCAAGTGGCGTATAGATAGCGATGAATTCTATTCCACTGTCAAACTCATGATAGATGGCGTGCAATCTTATGATTCAGATCTTGAATTAATTAGTGCGATAGATTCCATATCAAACGATAAAAATCTACTCAATTATGAAAAGCAAGAATTAACCAAACAGAGAATAGGACATAGCTCCTTTGCCAAAAAAGTAAAAGAGCGAGCTGGTAATGCATGCCTAATCAACCCTGAAATCAAAAGAAATCTAATAGCCTCACATATCAAGCCTTGGTCAGAAGCCATCACCAATGAAAAAGTCGATATCGATAACGGGCTATGTTTATCTCCCAATTATGATGGCCTTTTTGAAGATGGCATCATAAGCTTTAAAGATGACGGCACTATCATAATATCGCGCTTATCAGAAGCAGAAAAAAAAGCCTATGCACTGACTGGGTCAGAAAAAATAAAGCTAGCTCCAGAACAGAAAAAATACTTAGCTTGGCACAGAGAAAATAAGTTGGTACAAAACAATTAGGTTCAGATCGAAAAATATTGGGATCAAAATAAAAACTTAACGCGAATTTTCACCCTAGCCCATACGGCTATGAATGAAAAATGAACGAAATCAAGCAGAAAATTTCCCTTTTTAATAATTGAGGTCAGAGCAAAGTCTTGAGACCTAAACCGACCACCTTCTGAACTCGATAAATGCAAATGCATGATCCAGTTATCGTCGGCTCACAACTTCGGGGGGCATTGTGCTTTGACACCACACCACCGGACCATAAGTTCAAAAAACGAGCAAAAAGGTCAAGTGCCAAGGTGGAACTACGCACCCTCAGATATCCATCAGGCTATACGGTTCAGCCCATATTCAGCTAGCACCGGTACCATAGTGCCATCCTCAAAACCAAACCCGGCCGTCGCCTCGCGGACGCGGTTTGCTGTGATGGCACCGATGTACCCCCATGAAAAGAAGACTGCTGCTGCCCTATTGCTTCGCGATGCTCACCACGGCTGGTTGCAGCATGGCCCCGTATCAGCAATCGCCGGAAGACACGACCAAAGCCGCAGACAGCCCCGCCAAAGAACGCCCGCAGGCGGCGAAACCACCCAAACCCAAGCCGACCCCCTCCCCCTCTGAATTGCTCAAGGCGAGCCTGTACCAGCAGCATCAGGAGTGGAAGGGTATCCCCTATCGGCTGGGGGGTATGAGCAGGCGCGGCATCGACTGCTCGGCACTGGTGTACCTGATCTATCGCGACGAGATGGGGATTCAGCTGCCCCGCACCACCCAGTACCAGGCGGTGGCTGGCAAGGCGATCAAGCGGGGCCAGCTGCGCCCGGGGGATCTGGTGTTTTTCAGGACCGGCCGCCGCGGCCGGCACGTGGGGATCTACATCGAGGATGGCAAGTTTCTGCACGCCTCGGTGTCCAAGGGCGTCACCATCTCGCACATGGCGGATTACTACTGGAAAAGCCGCTACTGGCGGGCGCGCAGGCTGGAACTCGAATCCGGCGGTAAGTCCTGATTCACCAGTTCAAAGCCTTCATCCAGCCAGCCGTTAACCCCACCGATCATCTCCTTCACCGGACGCCCCAGCTGTGCCAGCTTCAACGCCGCCTTGGTGGAACCGTTGCAGTGCGGCCCCGCGCAGTAGACGACAAACAGCGTGTCCTCGGGGAATTCTGCGAGGCGCGCCCGGGTGAGCCTGCGTGTGGGGATATTGACGGCGCCAGGAAGGTGGCCGGCGGCGAATAAGGTCTCCGTGCGCACGTCCACCAGTACAAAGTCTGGCTGCTGCTGATTCATCGCATACCAGACATCGGCGCAGTCGGTCTCAAAGGTCAGCTTTCCTGCGAAGTGTACGGCGGCCTCGTTGGCCTTGGCCGCCGGGGTTTTACTGACGGCAGTTGCCGGCAGGCGGATAACGGATTCAGTCATGGCAAAGTCCTTGTATCGATGGGTGTGCCGCTATTGTCGGCGGCACTGCCAAAGCCGGTAAGTGGCATTTTTGACAGGGTTCGTATACTTTCTGCCAATCTGTCGAACTGCCGAACGAAGCTGCCGATGCCTGCCAACCACACTGTCGCCCTGCTCGCCTACGATGGCCTGTGCACCTTTGAATTCGGCGTTGCCGTGGAAGTCTTCGGGCTGCCGCGTCCGGAAATGCGTGCGTGGTACGACTTTCAGGTCTGTGCCATAGAACCGGGCCCGCTCAGGGCCACCGGTGCGATTCAGGTACTGGCGGATGGCGGTCTGGACGATCTGAAGCGCGCGAGCACCATCGTGGTGCCCGGCTGGAAAGGTGCCGGTGTACCGGTGCCCGGGGAATTACGGCAGGCGTTGCTCGATGCCCACGCTGCGGGCGCGCGACTGGTCTCCATCTGCTCCGGCGTGTTCGTGCTCGCAGCCACCGGGCTGCTGAACGGACGCAGCGCCACCACCCACTGGCGCTATGCACAGCAACTGGCCGAGACCTACCCGGACATCCGCGTGCAGCCGGATGTGCTCTATGTGGATGAGGGGGATCTACTGACCTCCGCCGGCAGCGCGGCCGGCCTGGATCTCTGCCTGCATATCGTACGGCGGGATTTTGGTGCGCGGATTGCCAATCAGGTAGCGCGCCGGCTGGTGATACCGCCGCACCGCGACGGCGGCCAGGCGCAGTTTGTCGAAGCGCCTCTACCGCAGAAGCGCGCCGAGATCTCCGCGCTATTCGACTGGATTCGCCGCAACCTCCATCGGGAACTCACCATCGAAACCATTGCCGAGCGCGCAAACATGAGCACGCGCACGCTGATCCGTCGCTTTCACGATACTGTCGGCTGTGCACCCAAGCAGTGGATTCTGCGTGAGCGCATCAACCGCGCGCGCAACTTGCTGGAATCCGGCAGTCAGTCCATCGACCGGATCGCAACCGAATCCGGCTTCCGCTCGGCAGAAAATCTGCGCCACCATTTTCGCGAGCAGCTGCAAACCTCGCCCGCGGCTTACCGGCGCCGCTTTGCGGAATCTGACTGATCCGCGCAATAATCCACAAGATTCCGAACAACCACTGCCTGTGCCGAGAATATGATTTACGCACTTGTTACCCTGCTTATCGCCGCGCTGATCATCGGCCCCCAGCTGTGGGTCCGCTTTGTGCTGTGGCGGCACTCCAAAGAAATCAGTGATATGCCGGGATCGGGCGCCGAGCTGGCCGAGCACCTGATCGAGCGCTATGAGCTCGAAGGGGTAAAGGTGGTGAAGGCGGGCAAGGATGAAAACTACTATTCGCCGGCGGAGAAAATCGTGGCACTGAGCCCGGAGGTCTACCATGGCAAGTCGGTGACCGCGGTGGCGGTAGCCGCCCATGAAGTGGGCCACGCGATCCAGTTCTGCCGCGAGGAGCCGATCTCAAGGCTGCGGGACAAGTACCTGGGCAGGGCCGGCCAGATCCAGAAAATCGGTGGTTTCATCCTGCTCGCAGCCCCCATTCTCACCCTGCTGATCAAGTCGCCGGTGATCTTCCTGTGGATTGGCGTTATTGCGGTGATCACCATGCTCGCTTCCGCGCTCATGTACGTGGCGATACTGCCGGAAGAGTACGATGCAAGCTTCAACAAGGCCCTGCCGATACTCAGGGAGGGCTACCTGCCCGAGCACCTGTTGAGCAAGGCACACAGTGTGCTGAAGGCCTGCGCCCTCACCTACGTGGCAGGCGCCCTGCTGGATGTACTGAGGCTGTGGCGCTGGATACGATTTATTCGATAGGCAGTATCAGAAGACATGTTCCGGTGAGAGAGTACGAAATCTGTCTCCCCATTGATCATCAAGGAAGAATCCATGCAGAAATTAACGGGCCGCTGCCTGTGCGAGGCGATCGAATATGAGATCACCGGTGAACTTGGCCCCATATTCAATTGCCACTGCTCAAAATGCCGCCGCTGGCACGGTGCTGCGTTCAGGACCAGGGCAACCATCAAATCCAGTCAGTTCAAATGGCTCAAGGGAGAGGAGCATTTATCCGGCTACCACTCATCCGAGAATACGGTGAAAACCTTCTGCTCGATTTGCGGCTCCAGCCTGATCAGCACCTATGACGAAAGCCCGGACAAGATCGGCATCCCACTGGGGGGCCTGGATCAAGCGCCGAGCAACAAGGTGGAAGGGCATTTCTTTGTCGGCTCGAAATCCCCCTGGTACGAGATACCCGATGACCTGCCCCAGTACGACGAATTCCCGGGCTCTCACGAGAAAGTAAGGGAAACCAGTCACGGGGAGTAACACCCGGGCTAGGGTAGCCTTGCAGTAAATTCGTATTGGATAAAGTGATCCGAAAAGGGCAACGGAGCCCCCAGACATATAACTACACCCTCAACAAGCGACGTCTATGCAACCTTTCAAGACACAATTCACCCTATCTCGGGATTACCTTGCCGAGTGTTTTGATCAGTCTCAGCCTTATGGCAAAGGTGCCAAGCCCAATTACCTGTTTCCGGTGTTATTACTTGCGGCGGGTTCCGGGACACTGATGTTTACCGAGCAACCCAAAGTCCTGGGCTACCTGCTGGTGGCCCTGGGTATTCTGGAGCTACTGCATATTCGATTCCGGCGGGCGTGGTGGCTGGCACGGCAGACGATGAGCAAAAGTGCCAATTCCGAAGTGACCTTGACGGTTGATGAAGGTGGGATAACAACCGAGAGCGACCACTCAAAAACAACGCTCTCGTGGTCCGATATCGAGCGGGTTATTGAAACCGAGTTGGGGCTGATTCTGGTCACAAAATCTGGGGGCCAGCAGTACTTGTCGAAATCCCTGTTCACTGCCGAGCTGGTGCGCGAGATTGCTGCAAGAGCGCAATAGATCCTCACTCCATTAACGCACCGGCGGTCCCTGGCAGAAAACCTGCGCAGATCACCGCGAAAGATCGATCTGCGCATTGGCTATCTGCCAGGCCGACGAACATCGGCTGGGTCACCTACATTTCGCAAAAGTCCTTGATCGCGTCTTTAAATGCCTTGACGCTGTCGAAGCCATGGAAAGCGGCTGCCGCGGCTATGCCGCCGTGTATGCCCGCCTGGGTGGAAATGCTCTGGCCGGAGCAGTTGGGTGCGCCGGGTGTTCCACCATCGAGACCGACAAACAACGTCAGCTCGGTATTGCCGTATTCCAGGAACAACTTGAGCCCGCCTTCCAGCGGCATATCCAGATCGATCCCCTCAATGCTGCTGAACTCGCCCAGGTGGCTCGCATAGGTGATCAGCGCAAAGCTGTCCTGAAAGCTGGGCGCGAAGCCATCGCTAAACGCGACGTTGAGCGTGCCGTTAAACTGCACATTCTGCATATTGAGCTGGTCGTGCTCGAGCCCCGGCACCAACCCGCCGATATCCAGATCGGTTTCTGAAAGAAACTCGAATGACGCATCATCGGTGAACGACCCCAGGCCGTTAACCTCTACACGCCCACTGAGCGTGGTTTCACCGCGTATCTCGGCGCCGCTGGGGCCGCCATCCAGCACCAGAGCATGCTTGGGAAACCCATTTCCGGAAAAGCCCTGATCCCAGCCTTCCACAAAGTCGATAAAGTGCCCCGCGCCAACGGTAATTGCCGCCTGTACGCTGTCGGCAATGGCGCCATCGAAAATCAGGTCGCCGTCTATGGCTGACAGAGCAGCATCGGCATCGCCAACAATACTGGGGCCATCAAGGTCCAGCCGCGGAGGCCCGACAACGACGGTGTCGTCGGGATCGCCTTCCGGGATGGCGAAGACCAGCGTACCGGCATCCGCAGAAATCCTTCTGGCACTATCGAGGACATAGACGTTGATGATCCCGGCTCCGCGTATCAGGCCGAAATTTTCCAGGTTGCCGAGGTTGGTTTCGCTGCTGGTATTTACCAGGAACCTGGCCTCGGGCTCTATCTTCAGGTCGAATGCGTTCAGCACCCCCGTAGCTTCCACCTCTACCGTGGTGAATGGACCCTCGGTGCCAATGGGTGGCTCGCCATCCATCGGCGGGATAATGGGCCTCAGCGGGCCTGTGGTGGAGTTGGGGCCGGCAGCGGTAACGGGACCGGCGACGGCCAATTGCGAACTGCCTTGAATGGTCAGTTTGTTTTCATCGGAGATATACAGGCTCTTGGCATTGCGGCTGTCCGTGACTTCGATCTCGGTGACGAAGAACAGGGGCAGTTGATTGACGATAAACACTTCGTCCGTTTCGTTGGGCACTTGGTTGCCCAGCCAATTAGACGCGTTTGACCAGTCGCCCCCGGTGAGACTGTATAGCCGCGGTAGATTGATCTGCTCCCAATTTCCCCCCTGTTGCATCACGAGAATGCCATTGATGGAAGGCCGGGCGCGCGATTTCGGGTAGAACGCAAACCAGTTCAACGCCTGGTGGGAAGCGCACTGTCCCACCGTCAGGCCCTCAATAGTGCTGGGTTCGTCGAATAATTCACCGACTGATTGATCCTGCTGGTCTTCCGGCTTGCACATGTTCAGGCCGCCGAGTGCCAGGTGTGCACAGTCGAAATCTGCTGCTCCCTCGTTAACAAACTCATAGGCTTTGACGCCCAGTGAGGCGCTGCCATCAAACTCCGGATCGACGAAATAAGACGGGGGATTGTCGGCCTCGTTGCAGGCGGTACTGACGTCCGCACTGATGCCGAGGGCATGTGCCATTTCGTGCAATACCACGGTCACCAGATCCAGACCACCTATCGGATCTATCTCCTTACCGTTATAGGCAACTTCATAAATTTCCGGCGCCGTGCCGGAAAAGGCTTCCGCCGCCTCGAAGTCCGGTACCGTCCTGGCGAGCTTGGGGCGCATTACGAATTCAGAGTCGAAGTCTGGAAAAGTGTCGTAATAGTAATTGAGGTTCGCCGAAATCCGGATTCTCGCTTCGATCGGCTTGCCGTCTTCATCTCTTTCAATAATCAACGCATCCGGCGCACCCAGGGCGGGGTCCAGCCACCAGAAGCTGATTGTCATCTCGTGATCGTCTTGAATAATGCTCTCAAAATGATCCGCTACCGACTCCATGATTTGAGTAAGCTCTTCCGTATGCCCGCATCCGGCCAGGTCATCATCACAGGGATCAACCGCGCCAGAGCCATTGGGGTCGAATATCAGATTGATGTCCAGTGCCTTCGTGTTGGGCGAGAACAAAGCGATTGCGATAAAAAAGAAAAGAAAAATTACGGATGTATTACGAATGTGTGGTGTGACATTTTCCAGGTGTTTATTCATTGTCGTCCCTCCGGTGACTCGGCCTTACAGCAGAAGTCAGTTTTGGTTTTGATTCCGTAGGTGAAAAGTTGGAAATTTGAAAAGTCGAAAAATGCAAATGCGAGCCCTTTTTATAGACCACGTGGGTTACATCCTCTATCGACCAGAGAAAATATTGGCAGTAAATGCGGCGCTATAAATTAGCGATCAGAAAAATATTTTTTGTTTTAAAAAAATATTGAATTTTGTCGGTAAATTATTGCAACAGAGTTCACGATAAAATGACGAACTGGTATTTCAGTACCAATCACCATAGTGGTGAGACAAGACCGTCGAGATAGTTTTTTGACCCGACGTAAAAAAAGGGACCCTGGTAAGCAAGATGAAATGGGCATTTAGTTGCGGTGAACGGATCTATTTAACATGCTGCCCAGTGCCTTATCAAAGAAGCCAGCAAAGGTGCGAGTAAAGGTACCAGTAACGCGGCAATGTTATCTTTGCCGCCACAATGCGCGGCGCGCTATGGGGTTGGTAGAGTCTGTGTTGGCCATGTGCTAGAACTACTTACAGAATAATAACGAGTGGATCTAACACCATGGACGAACTGTATAACCGACCTCACCGCCCTACCCTCCGGCTGTTGCCAATGTTCGTGGCAGCAATGCTCAGCGCCTGTAGCGGCGATACGCAGCAAACCTCCGACACGGAAAACGGTAGAGATCCGCAAGGTCGGCAACAGGAGGATCGACAACAAATAGTCGCGCGCATCGGTAGCAGCACTATCACCCTGCAACAGGTGGATGAAAAAATCCGCCTCGAACGCCACGACCTGGCACTGGCCGAATACCAGCTGCGCTTCAATACGCTCAAATCCATGGTGGAAGCACAGCACCCGTCGACGGCCTCCGGCGGCGACGCGTCCTACGTGGACTGGCTACTGCCCCACCCCCAACCACCCAGACTGAACATCGACACCGGCGATCGCCCCCTGCGCGGCAACCCCGAGGCTCCGGTGACCCTCGCGGTGTTCTGCTCCTACCAGTCCGTGCACTGTGCGACCACCAATCTGGTGTTGCGTGAATTACTCGACCGCTATGCCGGCTGGATTGCGGTGGTACCGTTCGATTTTCCCATGCACTACCACCGGCAGGGGGTACAGGCCGCAGCGGCGGTGCACTGCGCCAGTGAGCAGGGCACACCCTGGGCCTACGCGGATGGTCTCTACACCCAGGCAAAATCAATGGATGAAAAGGCATTCAGCCAACTCGCCATACAGCAGGGGCTGGCACAGGACTTGTTCAACCAATGCCTGGAAGAATCCGGCCGTAGCGATCAGGTTGCCGCGGATACCGCCCTGGGCCTATCTCTCGGCCTGCAGAGCGTGCCAGTGGTGTTTGTGAACGGGCTCTATGTGAAAGGCCCCCGCACCCTCGAACACTACGCGCTGTGGATTGACCAGGAGTTGCAGCGCCTGGGACACGATCCGGCGAGTGCCCATGTGGATGCCGCCCGCTGGCGGCAGTCCGGCGACCAGATCTTCGAGACCGATCTGCCCCTGCAACTGAGCGGTACCAGTGTCTCCTCGCAGCCGGAACAGTCCACCGCGCTCCTTCGCGTCCGCAAGGCCGCGGCAGAGCAATTCTCCCCTGGGGATAAAATAATGGACGGTGTCACCCTCAAGCGGGTACACGAGCGCCATGTCACCCTGCAGGTCAATGATCATCTGGAGCGCTTGACCCTGCGCGGGGAGGACGGCGATTACGTGCGGGTGCCAATGACCACCACCACCCAGCGGGATGAGGCCACCATGCGGCGCATCGAGCAGCCGGACGGCGAATCCCGCAAACTGATCCCGCCTTCCGGCGTTCTGACCCTGGGTCAGGCGTGGCTGGAACAACAACTGCAGAATCGCGCCGAGCTGGAAAAGAAATTCGTCCCCGCCGAGCATGTGGTCGACGGGCACAATTTACTGCGCCTCGAGGGCATCGCAGACAGCGAGTTCTTCACCGCCCTGGGCTTCGAGGAGGGCGATGTGGTGGTGCGGGTAAACGATAGCTGGGTGCACAGTGGCCAGAACCAGCTGTGGGATGCACTGACCAGCGGCGAGGTGGTGGATGTGACCTATATGCGCAACGGGCTGCCCGAGCGGGTGCAATACGTGGTGGAAGAGGAAAGCTATTTCGAGCAGCAGGGCAGCGGCAAGCAGAGCAGCGAAGAGAGCAGCGAAGAGAGCAGCGAAGAGAGCAGTGAAAAAAGCAGCAAGAGCGATACTGGTGACGACGAGTGAACGACGGTTGAACTGTAGTTACGCGAATGCGAGATAAGGGCTCCGCAAGGAGCCCTGTTCACCGCTCGTGATTTATTTGTCCGTATTACCGTTCCACATCAGGTTCGCCACCGTGTTCTGGCCGCGAACGCTGGGATGGAAGCAGTCCCCACCATCAATATCGTCTTTGCCGAAGGTAAAGGTGCCCACATTGGTCTGGCTCGCCCCGGAATATTCCGCAACCACCTCCACACCATTGGTACCGTTGTAAGTCGCGGCCTCCTGCTGCAGGACTTCGTTGTAGACACGCTGTGCGGTATTGATTCCGGCGTAGCGTGTGGCAAAGGATTCACCGTTCATGGTGCCCCCGTTGGTGGCTATCCGGCAGATACCAAAGGTGGACCAGACACTTTCGCAGTTTACCCGCCAGTTGCCGCTCTGTTTGGCCACGCCCGCCGCGCGCAGATCCTGTACCCGGGGCACCGACCCCAGTACCACCGTGGAGCCGCTGGGCAAGCCACCCACCAGTTTGTCGAGCCCGGCTTTCACCGCACCGCGCCATTCGCTTTCGGTCAATAGCGGGTCTGAGCAATTGGCCGGGTCGACGCAGTCGCGATTGCAGATATCATTGCCGCCGAGCACCACCTCCACGTGATCCGCAACCAGTGTCTGGGAAAGAATCCGGTCCGCCTGCACACTGAAATTATCGCTGCCGCCGCGCATCTCGGAACCGGAACGGGCGGCATTCTTATTGGCGGCAACATTCGGGTCTATGGCTTTGTACTTGTCGTGGACACTGTTGACGCTACTGTCCCAGCCATCGAACCAACTGTGTTCCGGCTGATCCCCGCCCAACAGGCAGAAAAACCCGCCAGTAAAGAAGGTATTGCCGGTACAATCGGCCGCGAACCCCATGGTGATACTGTCACCAGCTGCCGTGCCTTTGGCAGGCGCGCCCAGGGTATTGATGGACCACAGCGCAGAGGTAATGGCGAGGGAAACAAAAAGACTGGCTTTATGCATTGTGTTATCTCCGATCATCGAATTTATGACGTTATTTTTTTAATGCGGTGAACGAAGACAGGTTAGTTGGTCACGCTCTTATGCGCGGACGGGTTAAATGCCGACATATCCAGTCTGCGATACAACTCTCAGTCCTGTCGCGCAAAGTGTTTCTCACTGACGCAACGAATGGCGCCTGTAGCCTCTGCCGAGCAAGCGCTGTAAACAGGGAAATAAAAGATGTCCCCTATCGAGAAAGCCAGGAAATACTGGAGACTGGGCGAAGATCGCAAAGCGATCGATACCCTTGACGTTGCCGAGCTGGCCACCTCGGCGGAAGCGCTCTTTCTCCTCGGCGACATTTATAACTGTGCAGACAGTAGTGCGGGCGGCGGGCGCCAAAGTTACTCCAGGGCACGAAAGTACTGGCTGGAAGCCTTGCAGTACGGTTCCATGGAGGCCGCTGTGGAGCTGGGTGATTTGTATTATTTCGGGAATGGTGTGAAGCAGGACTTCGGTAAAGTGGAGCACTACTGGCAGATTGCCGCCAGCGCCGGCGATGAAACCGGAATGCACAAGCTCGCGGACCTTTACTGCGAGCACATGCCGGAGAAAATTCACGATGCCATCGCGTATTTGCAATCGCTAACATACGGCTCTTCTTTTGCGGATCATGCCTGCTACAGGCTCGGCAAAATTTACAATCGCGGCATTGGCGTTAGCAGAAACCCCGAAGTGGCCGCGTCCTGGTTTGAAGCTGGAGCAAAAGCCAATCATGGTCACTGCCTGCTGGACCTGGCCTTCCTGCTCTATAAAGGCGACGGAGTTGTAAAGAATGTTACTCGGGCAATACAGCTCGCCGAGCGCGCTGCGGAAACGGAGTGGCTAAAGGATCTGGCCCCGGTGTTTGTTGAACAAATGCGCAGCGGCACCCTGCTCCATTAACTACCCGTTTTACAAACGGTGATCAGTCAAACGCATCCCAGTACGGCGGATCACCAAAATAGCTGCTGATAAAATCGATAAACACCCGGAGCTTGGTGGCCAGTAATTTCCGGTGGGGATACACCGCGTAGAGCGCCAGTGGTTCCGGCTCAAATTCCTGCAAAATGATTTTCAGCTGGCCGGCCTTGATTGCTTCCCCGGCGATAAAGGTGGGCTGCAATACATACCCTTCTCCGGCGATAGCGGCCTGCATCAGGATTTCCCCGTTGTTGCATGCAATGCCCGCGGCCGCGGACTGACTTCTTTTCAGGGCTGTCATCAACCGGGACTCCCCCGGGTTGGACTCAAGATAGCTGTAACGCAGGTAGTGTTCGGGCTTCAGGTCTTCCGGGGTTTCCGGCACACCCTCGCGCTTCAGGTAATCGGGGGAGGCACACACCACCAGTCGCACAGGTACCAGTCGCTTGGCGATCAGCGAGGAGCTTTTCAGCTTGCCGATGCGCAGCGCCAGGTCAAAGCCCTCTTCCACCACATCCACCTTGCGGTCGTTCAATTGCAGTTCAATGCCCACAGCCGGGTGCGCTTTTTTGAATTTGCTGATCAGCGGCGCCAGATGCCGGGTGGCAAAGGTGACCGGAGCGCTGATGCGCAGCAGCCCCTGGGCTTCGCTTTGCATTTCACCCAGCTGGCTCTCCATATCCGTCAGGCTTTCCAGTATCTGCTGCGCAAACTGGTAGCACTGCTCGCCCTCCTCCGTCAGGTGCACGCGCCTTGTGGTGCGGTTAAACAGACGCACCTTGAGGTGCTCTTCCAGCTGTGACACATACTTGCTGACCAGCTGGTTCGACAGATTCAGCTTGTCCGCGGCCTTTTTGAAGCCGCCTTCGTCGGCGACCGCCACAAAGGCGGTCAAGGCGCTAATCCGGTCCATGGGGAACCCCTTCCCGATTACCAACAATTTGTTGATAGTAGAACAACATAATGCACGTTTATAGTTCAATTCATTGTAATTAGACTGATTTCCAAGCTGGTGAGGTTTGTACACCAAGCCCAAACCCAACAACTCGGAGAACGGTTATGAACAAGCAAATGATCAACAAGGTTTTGAACTCTAACGCCGGACTGGGCGCCCTCGCCCTGCGGGTACCGGTGGGCATCATCCTCGCCGCCCACGGCGCACAGAAGCTGTTTGGCTGGTTTGGCGGCTACGGCCTGGAAGGCACCGGCCAGTGGATGGCAAGTATTGGCCTGGAGCCGGGATACTTGATGGCCATGCTGGCGGGCAGCGCGGAGTTCTTTGGCGGGCTGGCATTGGTGCTCGGCCTGCTGACCCGCCCGGCCGCTGCCGTGAGTGCGGTCACCATGCTGGTAGCCATCTTCAGTGCCCATATCAGCAACGGCTTCTTCCTGACCAACAACGGCTACGAATACGCGCTCGCGCTGTTCGGGGCGACTTTGGCGCTGGCTATTCAGGGTGGCGGCACCCTGGCGGTGGATAACGGCCTGAGCCAGGTTCTGGCAGACGACCGCGATAACGAACTGGCACAAGCCACAGGGCGCACCGCCTGATCGTAGCGATATGCGACTTCTCTTTTTCCCTTTTCCTTTTCATTTTCCATTCGCCCCCCTTGTCGGGGGCGAATTCCGTTAACACAGTGGTGAAAGCATGTTGGTGAATGGTGTCTGGCAGGAAAATTGGCAACCGGTGCAACAGGAAGACGAGGACGGCCGTTTTATCCGGCAGACCTCGTCCTTCCGCAACTGGGTAACGGAAGACGGATCGGCCGGTGTGACGGGACGCGGAGGCTTCAAGGCAGAGGCCGGCCGCTACCACTTGTACGTGGCCTATATCTGCCCCTGGGCGAGCCGCGCCCTGATGGCGCGCCAATTGAAGGGGCTTGCAGATGTGATCAGCGTGTCGGTGGCCAACCCGGTGCTCACCGATCAGGGCTGGGCGTTTGGCGGCTTTACCGGCAGCGACGAAGATTCATTGAATGGCGCTCGCTATATGCACGAGCTGTACACCCGCGCCGACCCGAACTTTACCGGGCGCGCCACGGTGCCGGTGCTGTGGGACAAACACACCGGGACCATCGTCAACAACGAGTCCGCGGATATTGTGCGTATGCTCAATAGCGCTTTCTCCCATCTCGGCCGCGGTGAGTCCAACAAAGCGCTCGACCTGTACCCCAGAGCGCTGCAGGCGGACATCGATGCGTTGAACAGCTACCTCTACGACAACCTGAACAACGGCGTCTATCAGGCCGGCTTTGCCACCACGCAATTCGCCTACAAAGAGGCGTATAACCGAGTGTTTGCCGCGCTGGATGAAATGGAGTCCCGACTTGCCGATGGCCGGGCCTTCCTGTTCGGGGATCGGCTCACCGAATCGGACATCCGCCTGTTCGTCACCCTGGTGCGGTTTGATGCAGCCTATTACGGCCTGTTCAAATGCAATCGCAATGCGCTCAGGGAAATGCCGAACCTGCACCGCTATATGCGGCGGATTCTCAAAATGGAGGGCGTTGAGGAAACCGTAAACCTTCAGCATATCAAGGCGGGTTACTACTCCATCAAAGCCCTCAACCCCACCGGAATTGTGCCCGAGGGGCCAGAAAATATTTAAACTGCAGTTCGCCTGGTAGTTCAGTGTTTTTTCGAGTGAAACGCCAACGCTCGGATATTTCATGGCTCACTATTTAGCCGCCAACAGCGCGGGCAGCAGACCGAGCGCTCGCTCGCGTGCGGTATCCCAAGGGTGCGCAAAACTGATGCGCAAACAATTCCGGAATTGTCCCGATGCCGAAAACAGCGGGCCGGGGGTGATCATTACCTGCTGCTGTAACGCTTTGCCATAGAGCGCGAGCGTGTCTTCTCCATCGGGCAGTTCCACCCAAACCGCCAGGCCACCTTCCGGTTTACTTACCCGGATATTTCCCGGCCACTCGTTCAGCAGCTGCAGCAGGCGATCGCGCCGAGTGCGCAGCTCTGTCCGCAGCCGACGCAAGTGTCCGGTGAAGCTGCCATCGGCCATGAACTCCGCCAGGCCGCGCTGCACAAACTGACTGCTGGATAACTGCGTTACCAGTTTCAGGTGCAGGATACGCCCGTGCCAGCGCGCGCCGGAAATCCATCCAAGCCGCAGATCCCGGGAGAGGCATTTCGAAAAGGAACTGCAGAGGATCACCCGCTGATCAGTATCCAGCGCTTTCAGCGGATCGGGGACGGCCCCCAATGCGGTATCCGCATAGATATCGTCCTCGATAACGGCCAGGTCATAGGTCTCCGCCAGTCCCAGCAGCCGACGCTTGGACGATTCCGGCATCAATGCGCCACCGGGGGTGGCGAAGGCGGGAGACACGATGCACGCCCGCACTTCCCAGCGCTGCAATACATCTTCCAACGCATCGATATCCATCCCGGTTTCCAGCGAGGTCGGTACTTCGACCAGTTGCAACCCCAGCTGCTCAATGATCTGCATCACGCCGTAAAACCCCGGCGACTCTACCGCGACGACATCGCCGCGATTGCAACAGGCCATCAGAGCGAGGAACAGCGCATGCTGACAGCCCGAGGTAATACACAGCGCATCCGCCTCGCACCGCCATCCCCGCCGCGCCATGTGAAGCGCGAGTTGCTCACGCAGCGCGAAGTTGCCGGCAGGTTCGTCGTAGTACTGAAAATCCTGGGCGCTTTGCCGCCGTAGCGAGCGCCCGATAGCGCGGTTGAGGGCGACGATGGCGGGGGGCAGTTCACCGGGGGATTCTTGTGGCAGCAAGTCGAAAGCCGCACTGCGGCGCATGATGTCCTGTAGCAGTTCACTGACCGTTACCGGCCGCGGCGCCTCGATGCGGGCGCGGCCGACGGGCCGGTTTACCGCAGGCGATTGCAGGGAGACGAAATAGCCCGCCTTGGGCCGCGCCTCGACCAGGCCCTGCGCCTCCAGCCGCTGCAGCGCGTGCTGTACGGTGGCCTTGGACAAAGTGAGTTCCCGACACAGGGTCCGAATTGAAGGCAGCCGCTCTCCCGGCCGCCAGCGCTGCTCCTCGATACCCTGTAACAACCACGCTTCCAACTGCTGGTAGCGAAACTCTTGCGTCACTGACCCGACTCCAGACTCTCAATCTGTACCCATTGTATTTAATTTTTTTAGGCCTGCACCTATCAGGTGGGTCCACGTAGTCTGCCGCCGTCTATATCTGCGCGGATGAGTTGCCATGGAAAAAATTCCCGTTGTTCAGGAACCGGTTGCCCAGGATCTTGCCCCACCACACTTACCACCACACACCCTACCACACTCGCCAACATCAGGCCGCGATGGCAAATTCCATGTGCGGCTGACGGAAGGCCGCTTCCAGAATCTGCGGCGCCTGGTCAGCTGGCCGCTGCTCGCACTCTACTTCGGACTGGTTTGGGTGCAGTTCGACGGCCAGCCCTGGTTTCTGTTTTCGTTTGAGCAGCACAAAATCATTCTCTTCGGCCAGGCGCTGTCATGGCGCGACCTGTCGCTGCTGGCGGGGCTGCTGATCGCCAGCGCCGCCCTGCTGTTTTTTCTCGCTGTTGCCTGGGGCCGTATCTGGTGTGGCTTCGCGTGTCCGCAGAGTATCTGGACCTGGCTGTTCATTCGTATTGAAGATTTCACCGAGGGCCGGGCAGACAAACGGACCCGGCAGGCCGCTGCGCCGCTGACATTCCATACCCTGATCCGTCGCCTCATCAAACACCTGCTGTGGATACTGCTCGCACTCGCGACCGCAATTACCTTCACCGGCTATTTCGTGCCGGTGCGCGAGATTCTATCTGCCGCCATACAGCTTGAGTTATCGGCAACGGTTTCCGGCTGGATCCTGATCATGGCCGGCATCACCTACCTGAACGCCGGGCTGGTGCGCGAGCAAATCTGCCTGCACGCCTGCCCTTATTCCCGCTTCCAGGGCGTGATGTTCGACGACCATACGCGGACGGTCAGTTACGATGCGCGCCGCGGCGAACCCCGCGCTAACCGGCGCAAGGGGAGTGGCAACAGTGGTGATTGCGTCGATTGCGGACTCTGTGTGCAGGTGTGCCCTGCGGGAATCGATATTCGCGATGGCCTGCAAGCCGCGTGTATTGACTGCGCTGCGTGCATCGATGCCTGCGACCGGGTGATGTCGAAACTCGAGCGCCCCGCCGGGCTCATCCGCTTCACCTCAGAAGCACAGTTGCAAGGCGAAAAAACGCATTTCTTTCGCCCCCGGCTGGCCGGGTACGCCGCGGTAATGCTCGTCGCTTTTTCCGCGGTACTTTACGGTTTCACCCAAACTACCCAGTTACTGGTGGAAATCAGGCGCGACCGCGGCGCAATGTTCCGGCAGGTGAATGCGCAGACGGTGTGTAACGTGTATCAGATCAAAGTGGAGGGATATAGCGAGACCCAACGCTTTGTCGATGTATCCATTACCGGGGAAGGCGAATTCAGCCTGTTTGGCCAACGAACAATCGACCTGTCGGAAGAGAACGCCTACTGGCTGCCCTACCGCGTCTGCGCACGCGACCTGGCATTGTCGAAGGCAGAATTGATTTTCCACTTCAAAGGAGAGGCGCTGTCCGCTTCCAGGCAAACAACATTTTTAACCAGAGTATTTTGATCCGGTGCATGTCGCGGTGAATACGTAACGCAAAAAAAACGCAGCCCGAAAGCTGCGTTTTTTTCTTAGTCATCCAGATAAGACTCGAGCGGCGGACAGGAGCATATTAAGTTCTTGTCTCCGTAGACATTATCCACACGTCCCACCGGCGGCCAGTATTTTGCCTGGCGCAGGGACTGCAGCGGGAATACCGCTTCGGCGCGACTGTAGGCATGTTCCCAGCGTTCTACCGCCAGCACATCGGCGGTATGCGGGGCATTGACCAGCGGGTTGCTGTCCAACGGCCAGTCACCGCGCTCCACTTTCGCAATCTCTTCACGGATCTGGATCATCGCATCGCAGAAGCGATCCAGCTCTGCCAGGGATTCACTTTCCGTGGGCTCGATCATCAGCGTACCGGCTACCGGAAAGGACATGGTCGGCGCGTGGAAACCGTAGTCGATCAGGCGCTTGGCCACGTCGTCGACGGAAATTCCGCTGCTCTCCTTGATCGGCCGCAGGTCGACGATGCACTCGTGCGCCACCCGTCCATTGGCACCGCGATACAGGATCGGATAGTGCGCTTGAAGACGCGCGGCAATGTAGTTGGCATTGACGATGGCCAGCTCGGTCGCCTTGCGCAGTCCGTCGCGGCCCATCATGCGGATATACATCCAGGTAATCGGCAGAATACTCGCGCTGCCCGCGGTTGCCGCGGATACCGGCGCACCGCTGCGATTGCCCGGCGCCATACCCTGGCTGCCGGCAGACACCGCCCCGGGCAGAAACTCTGCCAGATGCGCACCCACGGCCACGGGACCAACGCCAGGACCACCACCCCCATGGGGAATACAGAAGGTTTTGTGCAGGTTCAGGTGCGACACGTCGCCGCCAAATTTGCCCGGCTGGCACAGGCCCACCATGGCATTGAGGTTGGCACCGTCGATGTATACCTGGCCACCATGGCGGTGCACGATATCGGCGATCTCGCGGATACCTTCCTCGAACACGCCGTGGGTGGAGGGATAGGTCACCATAATGGCGGCCAGTCGCTCGGCGTGCTCACTGGCTTTCGCGCGCAGGTCTTCCAGGCTGACATTGCCGTTATCGTCGCACTTCACGACGACCACGCGCATACCACACATCTGTGCCGACGCGGGGTTGGTGCCGTGAGCGGAGCTCGGAATCAGGCAGATATCGCGTCCCGCTTCACCGCGGCTGGCGTGATAGGCGCGAATGGCCAGCAGGCCCGCGTACTCGCCCTGGGAGCCGGCATTGGGCTGCAGGGAAACCGCATCGTAACCGGTGATCTCGCACAGCATGGATTCCAGGCCTTCGATCAAGGCACTGTAACCAGCTACCTGCTCGGCCGGTGCCAGCGGATGCACATTGGCAAATTCCGGCCAGGTCACCGGCAGCATTTCCGCGGTCGCGTTCAGCTTCATGGTGCAGGAACCCAGCGGGATCATCGAGCGATCGAGGGCAATGTCCCGGTCTGCCAGCGCGCGCAGGTAGCGCAGTATTTCGGTCTCGGAGTGGTAGCGGTTGAACACCTCATGGCTGAGCAGCGCACCGGTGCGCAGCAGGTTGCCGGGGAGAACCGGTGCCTCGCGGGATTCGATGTCCTCAAAACTCAACAAATTGTCAGCACTACTATCAGCACTAATAAAGAGCGACCAGAGCGCTTCAACATCTGCGCGCGTGGCGGTTTCGTCCAGGGAAATCCCTACACGCTCGCCGTCGATCATTCGCAGGTTCAAACCCTTGGCATTCGCGGCCCGGTGCAGTTCTGCGGCATCACCATTGGCACGCACGGTGATGGTGTCAAACCAGCAGTCGTTTTCAATCCCGGCACCCAGTTCCTGCAGACCGAGCGCGAGGACGCTGGTCAGGTGATGTACCCGGTTGGCGATAGTGCGCAATCCCTGTGGGCCGTGATACACCGCGTACATGGAAGCCATCACCGCCAGCAGAACCTGTGCAGTACAGATGTTGGACGTGGCCTTTTCCCGGCGGATATGTTGCTCGCGGGTTTGCAACGCGAGACGGTAGGCGGGCTTGCCGTTGCTGTCGACAGACTGGCCGACGAGGCGCCCCGGCAATGAGCGTTTGTAGGATTCACGGGTTGCCATATAAGCGGCGTGTGGTCCGCCAAAACCCATGGGCACACCAAAACGCTGGGTGGAACCTACGGCTACATCCGCGCCCAGCTCGCCCGGCGAGGTCAGCATCACCAGACTGAGAATATCCGCCGCCATCACCACCAGACCGCGTTGCCCATGCACATCCTCGATCACCTGGCGGTAATCGCGCACCGCACCGCTGGCACCGGGGTATTGCAGCAGCACGCCAAATACCTTGCTCGCGTCCAGCTCCGCCAGCGGATCACCAATGATTACTTCGATACCCAGCGGCTCCGCGCGGGTTTGCAACACCTCGATGGTTTGCGGCAGGCAGTCGCGATCCACAAAAAATGCCTGCGCTTTGGACTTGGCCATACGCTGGCACAGGGTCATGGCCTCGGCCGCTGCGGTGGCCTCGTCCAGCATGGACGCATTGGCCAGGTCCAACCCGGTGAGGTCACTGACCATGGTCTGGAAGTTGAACAACGCTTCCAGGCGGCCCTGGGAAATTTCCGGCTGGTAGGGGGTATAGGCGGTGTACCAGGCGGGGTTTTCGAGAATATTGCGCAGCACCACATTGGGTGTGCGGGTGCCGTAGTAGCCCTGGCCGATAAAAGTGCGGAACGTTTTGTTCTGATTCGCCAGCGTACGCAGCTCCGCGAGGGCCTCGTGCTCGGGCATACTCTCCGGCAGTGCCAGCGGTGCCGGCATGCGGATTCCCCCCGGCACCACTTCACCGATGAAGTCGTCGATACTGGAGTGCCCCAGGGTCTCCAGCATACGCGCCAGGTCTTCGCTCGACGGGCCGATATGACGCCGGGTAAATTCGTCGCGCCCTTCGAGGTCGCGCAGGGTTTGCTTGGCTTGCAGCATGAACATTCTCCTTCGCGGTTACGTGTTACTCGCCATCAATCAGCGCCGCATAGGCATCGGCGCTCAGCAGGTTTTCCAGATCCGCAGCATTTTCCGGGCGCACGCGCATGAACCAGCCATCGCCCATCGGGTCGCTGTTTACCAGTTCCGGTTCATCCGGCAGTGCGCCGTTGACCGCGACCACAGTGGCAGCGAACGGCAGCGAAATATCGCCAGCCGCTTTTACGGATTCGATCACCGCGACCTCATCCCCGGCCGCCAGCTCGGCGCCCTCTTCCGGCAGTTCGACAAATACCACGTCTCCCAGCTGGGATTGGGCAAATTCGGTAATACCCACGATGACCTCGTCACCCTCGACGGCAAACCACTCGTGGCTCTCGCTGTATTTCACGTTGCTCATGTGTTTTTCCCTGAATTTAAATGTGTGATTCTGGTGTGACTCGAATGTGAGTCAGGCACGGCTCAACCGCGGTAGTAGCGCTGGGGTACAAACGGGGTTTTGGCGACGACGATCGGTATCGCCTTACCGCGCACCAGGGCCTGCAGGCCGGTGCCGGTTTGTTCATAGCCGCGATCTACATAGCCCATAGCGATGGCGGCACCGAGGGTGGGACCGTAACCGCCACTGGTGACCTTGCCGACCACATTGCCGGCTTCATCGATAATGTCGGCACCCGCGCGCACCGGGATCTTGCCCTGTACGGAGAAACCGACGCGCTTGCGGGAGACGCCTTCTGCGATTTGCCCCAGTACGATATCGGCACCGAGGAAGCCACCGGCCTTGGCGCCGTCTGCGCGGCGCGGTTTGGCGATGCTCCACAGCAGACTCGCTTCCACCGGGGTGGTGTTGCTGTCCATGTCATTGCCATACAGGCAGAGTCCCGCTTCTAGGCGCAGGGTGTCGCGGGCACCGAGCCCAATCATCTGTACACGGCCGTCGTCCAGCAGCTTGCGCGCAAACGACTCCACTGCGCTGGCGGCGATGGAAATTTCAAATCCGTCTTCACCGGTATAACCGGAGCGCGTTACATAACAGTCCTCGCCGAAAATCTCGGTGCGGGTGCCATGCATAAAGGTCAGCGCACGCGTCGCCGGTGCCAGTTCGCCGATCAATTCGCCGGCCATGGGGCCCTGAACCGCCAGCAGCGCCTGCTGGCCGAGAACCCGGATATCACAACCGCGCAGGTGCTGTTGCAGGTGCGCAATATCGGCCGCCGCAGTGGCCGCATTCACCACCAGGAAAAATTCGTCTTCGGCCCAGCGGGTGATGATCAGGTCATCGAGAATACCGCCCGCTTCCGAGGTCATGACCGCATAGCACTGCTGATGGATTTGCAGCGCCTGTACATCGATCGGCAGCAGCTTTTCCAGCGCAGATGCCGCGTTATCACCGCGCACCACCAGTTGCCCCATATGGGAAACGTCGAATACACCCACCGCTTCGCGGGTGTGCAGGTGCTCCTGCACGATACCGGCGCGGTACTGCACCGGCATGGCGTAGCCGGCAAATGGCACCATCTTGCCCCCGAGTTCTACATGCAGGTCGTACAGCGGTGTTTTTTGGGATTCGTTTTTCATGGCCTGTTCTTCTTTATTAGCTTGTTCTTCTTGGTTGGCTTGTACTTAGCATTCAACAACGCTGACCGGCAGATCGATCGCGTTTACCGCCAGTCCGCCGCGGGCGGTTTCTTTGTATTTGTCCTGCATGTCGCGACCGGTATCGCGCATGGTGCGGATGACTTTGTCGAGGGAGATAAAGTGCTCACCATCGCCGCGCAACGCCATGCGTGCGGCACTGATCGCTTTTACCGAGGCCATGGCATTGCGTTCGATACAGGGCACCTGCACCAGGCCACCCACCGGATCGCAGGTGAGCCCGAGGTTGTGTTCCATGGCAATTTCCGCGGCGTTTTCCACCTGCTGCGGCGTGCCATCGAGTACTTCCGCGAGGCCCGCAGCAGCCATGGAGCAGGCAGAACCAACTTCACCCTGACACCCGACTTCAGCACCGCTGATGGAGGCATTTTTCTTGAACAGGATGCCCACCGCGGCCGCGGTAAGCAGGAAACGGATAACGTCTTCTTCCGTGGGGTTTCTGGAGAAGCGCATAAAGTAGTGCAGCACTGCCGGGATAATGCCCGCGGCGCCGTTGGTGGGCGCGGTAACAATGCGACCGCCGGCCGCGTTTTCTTCATTCACGGCCAGCGCATACAGGGTCACCCAGTCCAGTGCCGACAGCGGGTCGGACAGGCAGGCTTCGGGGCGGCTGCGCAGTTGCTGGTAGAGGTTGGACGCGCGGCGCTTCACCTTGAGGCCGCCGGGCAGAATGCCTTCGTTGTGCATGCCATTGGTCACACAGTCCTGCATGACCTGCCAGATTTTCATCAGGCCAGCGCGGGTTTCCGCTTCGCTGCGCCAGGACGCTTCGTTGGCTAGCATCACATCGCTGATCTTGAGCTTTTCACGGGTGCAGATTGCCAACAGCTCTTCTGCCGTGTTGAATTCGTAGCGCACCGCACGCGCCTGCTCCAGGGCGTTGTCCGACTCGGCCTCGGCCTCTGTCACCACAAAGCCGCCACCGATGGAGTAGTACACCTCTTCCGCCATTACCCGTCCGCGGTCATCGAGGGCAGTAAAGCGCATGCCGTTGGCGTGCAGCGGCAATTCCTCTTCACCGATCAACAGCAGGTCCTGCTCCGGGTCAAAGGCAATCATCCGCTCGCCATCGAGGTTCAGGCTGCGGCATTGTTCGACGGCGGCCACACGCTCGTCGACGGTATCGGTATCCACCAGCTCCGGCTGCTCACCTTCGAGCCCCAGCATCACCGCCTTGGTGGTGCCGTGGCCGACACCAGTGGCACCGAGGGAACCGAACATATGTGCAGATACCCTGACCACTTGGTTAAAGCAGCCGTTGTCGCGCATCAATTGCAGAAACAGGCCGGCGGCCTTCATCGGTCCAACGGTATGGGAGCTGGAAGGACCAATACCGATCTTGAACAGATCAAAAACACTCAGTGACATCTTCAGCCCGCTCCGTGCGCCCGGTATACCGGGAAGCGCGCACACAGTGCTGCCACTTCACTGCGCACCCGCTGCTGCGTGTCTGCCAGAGCCTCTGGCTGCTCAAGCTGTTCCAGGATGTCACACATCCAGCTCGCCAGTTGCTCCGCCTCAGCGGTACCCATACCGCGGGTAGTGATCGCGGGCGTACCGATACGCACACCGCTGGTAACGAACGGCGACTGTGGATCATTGGGTACCGTGTTTTTGTTGACGGTGATATGTGCCCTGCCCAGTGCGGCATCAGCCGCCTTGCCGGTCACACCGCGCTTGCTGAGATCGATCAGCAACAGGTGGTTCTCGGTACCGCCGGAAACGATATCGAATCCACGGCCCATAAATACCGCGGCCATCGCTTTGGCATTGTCGATCACCCGCTGCTGGTAAGTGACAAACTCTGGAGCCAGCGCTTCCTTGAACGCCACCGCCTTGGCGGCAATCACATGCATCAACGGGCCGCCCTGGATACCGGGAAAGATCAGCGAATTGAATTTCTTGCCGAGACCCTCGGCATCGCGCGACAGAATCAAACCACCACGTGGGCCACGCAGGGTCTTGTGGGTGGTAGTAGTCACCACATCGGCGACCGGCACCGGGTTGGGATACAGCCCCGCGGCGACCAAACCCGCCACATGCGCCATATCCACAAACAGGTAGGCACCAACCTTGTCGGCAATCGCGCGGAAGCGGGTCCAGTCCATCACCTGGGAATAGGCGGAGAAACCGGCCACGATCATTTTCGGCTTGTGCTCCAGCGCCAGCCGCTCGACCTCATCGTAGTCCACCTCGCCGGCTTCCGGGTTAAGTCCGTACTGGATCGCGTTGTACAGGCGGCCGGAGAAGTTCGGTTTGGCACCGTGGGTCAGGTGACCACCGTGATCCAGGGAAAGTCCGAGGAAAGTGTCACCTGGCTGCAACAACGCCATGTAAACGGCCGCATTGGCCTGGGAACCGGAGTGCGGCTGCACATTGGCGTATTCGGCACCGAACAGTTTCCGGGCGCGGTCAATCGCCAACTGCTCCACCACGTCCACATGCTCACAGCCACCGTAATAGCGCTTGGCCGGATAGCCCTCGGCGTATTTATTGGTGAGTACCGAGCCCTGTGCCGCAATCACCGCCTGACTGGTGTAGTTCTCGGAAGCAATCAGCTCGATATGCGCCTCCTGACGTTCGGCTTCGGCCTGGATGGCCGCAAATATTTCGCCATCGGCGACCTGCAGGTGGGTATCTGGGTGGGCATCTGGGTGGACCATATCTCGCTCCTGATTCCTTGTTCGGATTCTTATGTATTGAGCGATGCTAGCCCCGCCGATAGAATCTGTTAAATTTATACTTCTTATTCTTCTATAAGATTTTCTTATGCGACTTACCCACAAGAATCTTCCCACCGAGTGGCTACGGACGCTGGTTACTGTGGTCGACAACGGTGGATTCAGCCAGGCCGGTGAGCTGCTGGCGCGCACGCAGCCGGCGATCAGTCGACAGATAAAGGAGCTGGAAGAGCGGCTAGGAAGGCAATTGCTATTGCGGTCGGGGCGCACCCTGAACCTGACTGAGAGTGGCCTGCGGGTCTACGACCAGGCCAAGAGAATCCTCGCCCTCAACGACGAGCTGGTATTCGAATTCAGTGGCGCATCGGTAACCGGGAAACTGCACCTGGGGATTCCCAGCGAATTCGCCTCGGTATTGCTACCGCGGATTATCGGGCAATTCTCGCAGAGCTACCCCGAGGTCTCGCTGCAGGTCACCAGCGACCTCAGCCGAAACCTGCTGGCAAAAGGCAACAGGGACAGGTTTGATCTGATTCTGGCGCTGCAGGAGAAACCGGATACCGCCGAAGGACAGCTGGTCATTCGCGATGATTTAGTGTGGGTCGCCAGCCACAAGCATTCCGCACACCTGTTGAAGCCACTACCCCTGGTACTGGCACCGGATGGCTGCATCTATCGCAAGCGCGCCGAATCCGTATTGCAGTCCGCGGGCATCGCCTCGCGCAACGTCTTCACCATCCCCGACCTCAATGGCATCCAGTCCGCACTGGAAGCGGGCCTTGGCATTACCGCCCTCTGCCGCAGTACCGTCCCGGAGTCCCTACGGGTACTCAGACCCTCCCGCAGCCTGCCGAAACTTGGGGAGATTTCCATCGGATTGCACTTCAAAAACCGCCGGCCGACGGAAGCGGCGATGCGTTTGGCGGAGCATTTGCAGAGTGGATTGAATGCGCAGTGACCGCCCGCGCCGCCGTTACACGACAAACGAAAGAAACATCAAAAGTACAGCGCCTCTTCCTCTTCGTCCTCCAGGGTTTCGAGTGATAATGAAAAGCCTCCAGTAGCACCGGTGTTTTCGCTTTTCTCCTCTCCTTCCTCGGGCACGACTTTAGGTTTTTTCCCCTCTTCATACATTTTGATACGCAAACGCAGGTTATTGGCAGAGTCCGCGTTCTTGATCGCCTCCTCGTGGCTGATCCGCCCTTCCACGTAGAGTTTGAACAGCGCGCCGTCAAACGTCTGCATACCAAGGTTTTCCGACTTCTCCATCATTTCCTTGATGTTGTGGAATTCACCTTTGAGAATCAGTTCGTTAATCGTCTGGGTGCCCAGCAGGATTTCCACCGCGGCACAGCGCTTGCCATCGACCGTTGGTACCAGACGCTGGGAAACAAAAGCGCGGATATTCTGCGACAGGGACATCAGCAGCTGTGGGCGGCGCTCTTCCGGGAAGAAGTTAACAATACGATCGAGGGCCTGGTTGGCGTTGTTGGCGTGCAGCGTGGAGATCGCCAGGTGTCCGGTCTCGGCAAAGGCGATGGCGTGCTCCATGGTTTCGCGATCGCGGATCTCGCCAATCAGAATGACATCCGGCGCCTGGCGCAGGGTATTTTTCAGGGCGGCGTGGAAGCTGCGGGTATCGACACCGACTTCCCGCTGGTTGATCACACTCTTCTTGTGTCGGTGCACATACTCTACCGGATCCTCAATGGTGATGATGTGTCCACCACTGTTGGTGTTGCGATGGTCGATCAGCGCTGCCAGAGAGGTGGATTTTCCGGAACCGGTACCACCGACAAACAGCACCAGGCCACGCTTGGCCATCACCACATCCTTGAGGATAGGCGGTAACTTCAGATCATCAAATTTCGGAATTTCGGTGACGATATTTCGCGCAACAATGGAAACCTGGTTGCGCTGCCAGAAGATATTGATCCGGAAACGCCCCACATGGGGGATGGTCATCGCCAGGTTCATTTCCAGCTCGCGCTTGAACTCCTCGCGCTGCTCCTCGTCCATGATCTCTGTGGCGATCTTCTCGATCTCCCCGGGTGCAAGTGGCTCCTTGCCCAGAGGCTTCAGCACGCCCTGGAACTTGGCACAGGGCGGTGCTCCGGTACTGAGGTAAAGGTCAGAGCCATCGTTTTTGGCAAGTACACGGAGATAACCGGTGAAATCCATTGATTCAGTTCCTGCTGGCGCGAAAATCGTCGAGCGCAGAGACTACCAAAACCGTGATGCATCGCAAATAAAAAACGAGACAAGAGTCTCGTTTTTGCGGTTCAATAATTGAACACCAACTATCGAAAGCTGACAGGACTATGCGCGCAGCCGATAAAAACCATCGATAAACATTTTCCCTTTTTCGGGGGGCAGAGCCGCTACTCTTTTTCTACCAATTTCTCGCCGCCTTCCTCTGGCGCGATCAGACTGACAATCTGCCAGTCCGGCTTTAGCTCAAACTCGTGGGAAATCGTATTGATATGGATTTTCCCCTGTGGGTCTACCGCATACAGCTGCGTGGCGCGGTTGCCATAGGTTTCCCGGTAATCCTCAATGGTAAAGGCTTCCGTGAGGCGGGTGGTTTTGATCGTTGCCCCTTTTGCCACCAGGCTGGCAAGACGGCTGTAGCTTGCACTGTCAGAGAAGAGCTCCAGCTTTTTCGCGTACTCCTCCGACACCTTGTGGCTGGCCCTCCCTTCCTGGGCACCGTTACTTAATCCCAGTACCGAGCCATCACCGAGTATGTGCTCGAAGTGGTAAGTCACCAAGGGATTGAGCTGTTTGTAGGCCGACAATACCAGCACCTTGCCCACTGTGGATAAGTCCATAGTCAGGCTTGCGTGCTCGGAGATTGGGTTACCGTAATAGGTGGGGATATTTTCCATGCGCGCTTCGCGGATTGCGTCCCAGTTGGTATCCGCAATCCGCACCGGAACACCCTTCTCCATCAGGTCTTTCGCCAGCAAGCGCGCAAACTTGCCACCGCCAAACAACAGGTACCCATTGGGATAGGGCGCGCGCACGCCCAGCAGCTTGGCAACCGTTTTGGATGTGAGGCTCTGCAGCACAACGGTGGCGATAATCACCAGAAACACCATCGGCACCAGCAATTCGGACTTGGGCAGCCCAATACTATCCAGCTTCAGGGCAAAGAGTGCGGAGACTGCCGCAGCCACAATCCCCCGTGGCGCTATCCAACTGAGCAGCGCCAGCTCACGCCAGCTCAAACCGGAACCGGGAGAGGACAGAAATACCGAAAGCGGGCGGGCAACAAACATGATCGCCACCAGTACCAGCAGCGCGCCCCAACCCAGCTGTGTCAGCGTGAAAAATTCCAGGCGCGCGGCAAGCAGGATGAACAGTGCCGAAATCAGCAGTACGCTGAGGGTTTCCTTGAACTCCAGAATGTCATCGACATCCAGGTTTTTCATATTCGCCATCCAGATGCCCATCACCGTCACCGTCAGGAGGCCGGATTCATGGGTCATCAGGTTGGAGGCAGCATAGGCGCCGAGCATCAGTGTCAGTACCGCCGTATTGCGCAGATAGTGTGGTACCCAGTTATTTCGCAGCAGAGAACCCACGAAATACCCCATCAAGGAACCAACGCCAAAACCGATGACCACGACTTTGAGGAAGGTGATCAGGGTATGTTCCAGCGCACCGTGCAACGCAACGATGTACTCGTAGACCAACACCGCAAGCAGTGCGCCGATGGGATCAATAACAATCCCCTCCCAGCGCAAAATATTTGAAATGCGGGTATTCGGACGCACCGTGCGTAACATGGGCACAATCACCGTGGGCCCGGTAACCGTGACAATGGCGCCGAACAAGGCGGCCATTTGCATCGGCATGCCGAGAAAATAGTGCGCAGCAGGCGTCGCAACCAGAAAGGTCACAAGGGCACCCAGAGTACACAAATTGCGCACCATGGTGCCATGCCCGGCGAGGTCAGAAAACTTAAGGGTAAGCGCCCCCTCGAACAGGATGATGGCAACCGCCAGCGATACGATCGGGAAAAGCAGGTCACCAAACAGAGCGTCCGGATCGAGAATGCCCGTCACCGGCCCCAGCACTAACCCTGCAAGCAGCAGTGGCAAAATCGCCGGCAACTTGAGCATATAGGCAAGGTACTGACAGGCAATCGAGACAATCCCCACCATCACCAACAGCGCCATGGGGTTTGCGAGGATATCTTCCATAATATTTGCCTGCCGAATTCAGGGAATGTTTGAGAGCGAGAGTATCATTGTGCACGTAATCGCGGAAAATCCATCGGTGTCGACGGCATTGGCATCGACGGTTCGTACCAAAGCCACACTATAACTGCACGGCTCCTCGACAATCCGGCTTCACCCGTCGATCAATCCCCTGTAGGCTCCCCCCAAATCCAATTGAAAACACAGGTCCCAAAATGAGTAACAATGACCTCCAAGCCGTTCTCGACCTCAGTTGTGAAGAACGCTACGAGTACTTTCTGGATCTGGTCGGTGAAGAGCGGGAAGTGTGGATATTGATCAATAGCGACGAGCACTTCCTGAAGCTGCACTCGGACGAAGATGGCGGCTTTGACTATTTGCCAGTATGGCCCAGCATCGAGTTTGCCGAGGCGCATGCCGGTAGCGACGCGGACCTGAGCCCCAGAAGTATTCCCCTGCCCCAGTTCCTCAACCGCTGGCTGCCGGGCCTGAAAAAGGACGGAATCGAAGTGGGTGTTTTTCCGGGATCGGATGAAAGTGTCTGGATTACCGAGCCTAAGGATCTCGAACAGGACCTGCGTGACGAACTAGCCCGCTTCTGAGCGACCGCCCCGGTCCACAGGGAACGAGGCGGCGAGCCCAAAACCCAATCTTAGTGCTGGTGGTTCTTAGTGCTGGTGGTTTTTGGCCTGTCGATACAACTGATCCTTGAGGTGGGCCCGCTGGATCTTCAGCTCATTGAAGTGGCTATCATCCGTGGCCACACCACGCTCTTCCAGACCGCGGATGGCCTTATCCAGCTTGTGGTAATTGTCTCTGTCGGTCTTGAACTGAATACTGTCTTGAATCAGGTGGCGGATACTGTCGGCGAGATCGGGAAATTCGGTTTCCAGGGTGCGCATGGCCATCGACTGGGACTCCTCGTCAGCGTTGGTTAACACCTCAAGTCTAGTCTCGATTGGCGCGAAATGAATTCTCGGTAGACAAGGCCAAGCTGTCCAGTCGGTCACGGAACCCCTAGGTTAGCGCTATCGGTAGGCCATATAGCGCCGACAAAGTGCCACCCTCACAAGTACAGTGAGGGTAAGCAACGAAAAAAGTTGGAAATTTAACCGGCTGACACTAGCGAACGGTCGCAGGCATACCATCGGCGATCTGATAAACCTTGCCAGTCTTGGTCACCCCGGCGACGGAATACACTTGGTAGTAAAACGCCCAAGTACCATTCGTCCGGACCCCCACCAAAGACGCCGCCTCGCCAACATCATTTTTGTAGTCCGTCTTTTTCAGGGACTTCAGCACGCCGCCCGGGAACTGGCCGGAAATATCCCCATCGATCGCATTCTGGTCGATCATGTCGTTCGGCCCGGATACGCGATTAAAGTGCCCAATCTTTGGCGGATTACCCGCACCGCAGGCAAAAGAGCAGCCGTTCATCGTATCGGTAAAAAAGAAGTCCGCTGCATTGCCGAGATTCATTACCCGGAAATCGTTGTTCATAAACGGCAGGTAGTAAGCAGAGAACTGGTGGGAATACTTAGAAGGAGCCCCACTGGCCTCGGACACTTTATAAGCAACCGCAGCGGAACCAGTGCTCTTCAGCCCCTTATTAACAGGGTCTTTGGCGATATTGACGGTAACCAGCCCACCCTGATTGTGCTTCGCGGAGTAGTTGGCCAAACCTCCATTTTGCGAGGGGGTGGTCACCATTGACTGCACGTCGATGGTCAGGACGTTATTTCTCAAAAAGCTGATAGGGTTGCTTAAAAATGATTTGTTGGCACCGCCGGACATAGCACAAATTCCTTTTATGTTAGAAATGCCGGGGATTATATGTGTACTTTGTGTGAAGACGGTGAGGATTCAGTTAAAAGGCGGGTATTTCATTTTCAATGGCGACAAAGGGAGGTTACCGTCATGTACGCGTCCCGGTAGCAGGCCTGTAGTGGTCAACTCTTTTGCCCCCCATCTTACGTTCAAAAGCGGCCCAGGCTACTGCTATATCCCAGACTGCCCCAAAATTCTAAGTTCTCGCTCACTCTAGAGGAGCACCATTCCCCCAAAACCTTGGCCCACGAAACCCAGTAATAGTACTTTGCTGCTGATAAAAATCCGCGACCACCCACGCGTAATAAACTAAGACAATCAAAAGGAAAAGGCCAACTAAGCCCTTAAAAAATAGCGCGAATTTTCCGTAATCCAGCTGTGATATCGGAGAAATCTTAGCCCACAACAAACCAAGGTATAAAAAAAACAGAGTTTGCGGGATTGGCATAACAAATATTCCGCTAAATAACGAATATATCGCCGAAGATAGTATAGTAATTAGAAGTGCTGCTTCATATTCGATATTTTGACCTCGAAGCTGAGAGCATTTTATGTACTTCACTCCTCTATAGAAAATAAACCAAAGCAAACCTATAAAAATCGCCGTTGCGAGCCCCCCCCACTCAAATAAAAACTGCAGCAAGCTATTGTGAGGGTGACCTTCGACTCGCGAAAATTCCGTAAATGCATACGCCCCAGTACCAGCACCTAACAGCGAATGCATAGGAGTTATGGCTGCGGTCAGCTCCAACCAAATCGCACTTCGGCCCGACGTGTGCATCCGAAAAGGAGATGTTTCGCCTGGATCATCCCCGACAACAATATTCCATGTCACAAGCTCATAACACAGAAAGGCAAAAACAAGAACTATGGCGGAGCGTGCCAACGTCTGGCGCATCGCTGGGAGTAATATAAAAGAAAGTAATCCGGCTGCAACTATAGAAACCAGCAGCCCCCGCGCCCCTCCAGATATAGCTAGAAACAGACTTACAAATAAAAGCCCTGCCGCACCCAATGAGAATCGCCGATGACAAAGAAAAGCAGCAAGTAAAGGAATAAAGAAAACCTGAATTTGATTAAAAAACCGTACGGAGGTCACTGTCGGATAAAAAACGCTTGGACGGATAACACCAGACTCAACAATCTCTAGGTACAAGTATATTAGCGCCCTCAGTATCAAACTGAGATAGCAAAACATGAAAAACAACAGCAACTTCTGAGATAGGTTTGCGCGAGATAGATACACCCCAGATAAAAAAACGGAAAACAAAAGGACAAAATGGCTGGCCTCCATCGCTGACTGGATGGGATGAGTAGAAAAAAAACTCCCAGCGAATAGAAGAAACACAAACGCTAAAAATAAGAGTGCGAGGGAATAGTAGTAAGCATCTACAGCGGGTGCAATTACAGGGGGTGCGACTACCATCAAACAGTATGCATAGACACATATCAAACAAACAAGCGCAACCTGAAGTAGGCGTTTAAAATTATAGAGGTCTCCAGTATTAGGAATATTTACAGGCACCACAGAGATAAAAAACCATATACACAAGAGAATCAGAAAAAACCAACCTGATAAGCTACCTTCACTTAGATATAACTTGAGATCGCCTGAGATAATTTTGCTCACCTGTACCCCTCCCCCAAACAACTAAACGCTCTCAAACCTATTAGATTCCCCTTACTAAACTTATTTCATTTCATCCAAATAAAAATCCCCGCGAATAAGCGGGGATTTTCAAACTAACAAGTCATGAAATTCTTACATGCTACGTTAGTATTAAAACCTTAGGTCCCACGACAGGAGCTAGGCAGAACGGAAAGATTGGTAACGTCAACGTTGGTGCACTTCCAGGCAATACCGTTAAGACCAGTTTTAGTACCAGTCAAACGAATAGATTTGCCCTGCAGGTCCTTGTGAACACCAGCGCTTGCGAATTTTGCAGTGATAGTACAATCAGGAGCAGTACCAGCAGTTGCTACAGACACAACATACTGTCCCTTGATGTTGGTGCTCACATCAATTTCACCTACTGCTGCAGCAGTGTTAGCCGGGCAAGCACCGGTAGCACCAAGAGCTTCGGTAACCGGAGTTTTCAGACCGCTGGCCAGAGTCATCGCTTCAGATGCCTGCGCACGTCCCTGATAGTCTTGATAAGCTGGCAACGCTACCGCAGCCAAAATACCGATGATCGCAACTACGATCATCAATTCAATAAGAGTAAAGCCCTGTTGCTTTTTCATTGTAACCGTCTCCATACAGACTGTTGTTTTTGGATGAATCCCGTGAGGAAGTCGGCGATTACAATACAGGGAATGAGGCAAATCGCGCAAGCGTGAAAATAGCCGTCAGTTAGCGCCTCAGATGGAAGAAAGCTCACAAAACGATCAACTATTACCCCTCAATTACCTCAACTGCTCAACCAATGGAACTTTGTGACGAAATTTGTCAGATCAATTAAGTCCACGATGGTATCCGTCTCGATCTGTACATGAGCAAGAGGCATCCAACCCCAAAGCACTCAACAGGCTCAAAATTGCTGAGAGGTCGTTAGGTCAGGTACCCAGTTCACAGGGTGGCAGCAAGACCTATCCGGAACATTGGCTGACTCGCACTTATTCGATATATTGAGGTAACTATTGGCGGCAGATTACCCATCCCCGCGAAAAACGAACAAAAAACATACAGATCATATTTCAGTTTACTGAGTTTTCACAGACAGCGGTTCCCCCATGAGTAGCATACCTCTGAGCGGCCTGGCCAAGCGGCTGGTTTCTGATAAAGCCATTGACGAGACAACAGCCCAATCGGCCATTAAGGCAGCAAAGCGCGAAGGGCAGAGTTTTGCCCAACATGCTGTGGAAGCTAAATTAATTAAAAGCCGGGATCTGGCAAATATCGCCTCCGCTGCCTTTGGCACGCCTTTATTCGATCTTTCTAGCTACAACTTCGATCTCCTCCCCAAGGATATCGTCGATGAAAAGCTCATCAGTAAGCATTTCGCCCTTCCTTTATATAAGAGAGGGAATCGACTTTTTGTTGCTGTAGCCGATCCGACCAACTTGGCAGGGTTAGACGAAATCAACTTCAACACTGGCTTAAATACCGATGCAGTATTGGTTGAGGCAGATAAACTTACCAAGGCCATTGAGAGTTTTCTTTCCAATAGTGGCGATATAGGAGGGGGGCTTGAGGGGCTGGATGATGAAGACTTAGACGGCCTCGATGTCGAAGGTGGAGACCCTAAGCGCGATGATGAAAGTGAGCCTGGTGGTGATGAAGCACCGGTTGTTCGCTTTGTGAACAAGGTACTGCTGGACGCTATCCGCACCGGCGCCTCAGATATTCATTTCGAGCCCTACGAAAAACTATACCGGGTTCGATTGCGCACTGATGGCGTTCTACATGAAGTCGCTAGGCCGCCTATTCAGCTTGCCACCCGAATTTCAGCGCGACTAAAAGTGATGTCCAAAATGGATATCTCAGAGCGGCGAGTACCACAGGATGGCCGTATCAAGATGAAGCTATCCAAAACCAAGGCCATTGACTTCCGTGTGAACAGTTTGCCGACTCTTTGGGGCGAAAAAATTGTACTACGGATTTTGGATCCATCATCAGCAAAACTCGGTATTGATGCGCTCGGATACGAGGAAGATCAGAAAAAAATCTATATGGATGCGCTGGCCCAGCCCCAGGGCATGATTTTAGTAACTGGGCCCACCGGCTCCGGCAAAACCGTTTCACTGTATACCGGACTGAATATTCTCAATACTGCCGAGCGTAATATCTCTACTGCAGAAGACCCCGTGGAAATCAACCTGGAGGGAATCAATCAGGTTAACGTCTCCAATAAGGTGGGACTCAATTTTGCCGAAGCGCTGCGCTCCTTCCTACGCCAGGACCCGGATATCGTGATGGTAGGAGAGATACGAGATCTGGAAACGGCCGAAATTGCAATTAAAGCCGCACAGACCGGTCACTTAGTATTATCCACTCTACACACTAACTCTGCACCGGAAACCCTGACTCGCCTGATGAATATGGGCGTCCCCACATTCAATATTGCCACCTCGGTCAGTGTGATTATCGCTCAACGATTGGCTCGGCGACTTTGTGGCGAATGCAAAAAGCCCGCGGAACTCCCAGAAGAAATACTGACCCAAGAAGGCTTTGATACGGTGAGCATTCCCAAGAATGAGTGGCAAATCTATCAACCTGTCGGCTGTGAACACTGCTCCAATGGCTACAAAGGGCGAGTTGGCGTGTATGAGGTAGTTCGCATTACCGACGGAATCTCCCGCATTATAATGGAAGGCGGCAATTCGATTCAGATTGCCGATCAGGCGAGAAAAGAAGGATTTAACAACTTGCGCACATCAGCCTTACGAAAAGTTGCCATGGGAGTTACCAGTTTGGAGGAGGCAAATAGGGTGACCAATGATTAGGCGTCACCCGATCAAGGCTCGCCAGCATATAGGTGGAAACCAAATACAATTTGGTGGTCAGCGTGCAGAAAGAACTCTGCAGAGTTAAACATTAAACAACTGAAATAAAAACTTGGGAATAACACCATGGCCAAAGTCGCCACTGCAGTCGCTTATACTTACAAAGGTGTGGATGCCAAAGGCAATAAGGTAGAAGGTGAAATAAACAGTGCCAACCCCGCGCTGATTAAAGCCCAGTTACGCCGTCAGGGAATCATAGCAAACAAAGTCCAGAAAAAGGCAAAGCCGTTATTTGGCGGGAAAAAGAAGGTAAAACCAGGCGACATTGCAATTTTTACTCGCCAGATGGCGACCATGATGAAGGCTGGTGTTCCCTTAGTACAAAGCTTCGAAATTGTAGCTGATGGCCTTGATAATGAGGGGCTAAAAGAACTTATTTTCAAGATTCGGGACGACGTTGCATCAGGCACTAGTTACGCAGATTCCCTAAGAAAGCATCCAGTACAGTTTGACTCTCTATACTGTAACCTTGTTGCATCCGGAGAGCAGTCCGGCGCACTCGAAACAATGCTAGATCGAATAGCTACTTATAAAGAAAAGACAGAATCACTCAAAGCAAAAATTAAAAAAGCCATGACTTACCCTATCGCGGTAGTTGTTGTTGCTTTGGTTGTCACAGCTATTCTTTTAGTTAAAGTAGTTCCACAATTTGCGCAGACTTTTGCAGGTTTCGGTGCCGACTTACCTGCATTTACTCTATTCGTGCTGGAAATTTCAGAGTGGATGCAGGCCAACTGGTTTATTGCCTTTATCGGAATAGTAGGCGGCGTCGGCGGCATAATAGAAGCCAAAAAGCGCAATAAAAATGTTGCGAACTTTTTTGACAAGCTAATGCTAAAGCTCCCAATTGTCGGCCAAATAACTTACAACTCTATTGCCGCCCGCTTTGCACGAACACTATCTACTACTTTTGCTGCCGGTGTTCCACTGATCGACGCACTGAAGTCAGTTGCAGGTGCTACCGGGAATGTAGTGTATGAAGAGGCGACATTAAAGATTCGAGATTCTGTAGCAACAGGTATCCCGCTCAACGGCGCGATGAGAGCATCCGGACTATACCCCTCTATGCTTGTACAAATGGCGGCTATTGGCGAAGAATCCGGCGCGTTAGATGAAATGCTAGGTAAGGCAGCGGACTTCTATGAAGAGGCTGTGGATAATCTGGTAGATAATTTAACGTCACTTATGGAACCCTTAATCATGGCAGTATTGGGCGTACTAGTGGGCGGCCTGATGATCGCCATGTATCTCCCTATTTTCCAACTTGGTCAGGTTGTATAAGAACAGGCAATTATGCTCGAATATTTCAGTTCCCATCCAGCGCTGCTACTAAGCAGCGCTTTTGTTTTAGGCCTGCTAGTCGGCAGCTTCCTGAATGTCGTCATCCACCGCCTCCCGATCATGATGGAGCGGGAATACCAGCGGGATTTTTACAGCTACTTTGAAAAAACGCCCTCTGCGGCCGATCAAAAGCAGCTGGATGAAACCTTCAACCTGGTACTGCCCCACTCCCACTGCCCCAAGTGCGAGACGATCATCAGGCCTTGGCAGAATATCCCCATCATCAGCTACCTGCTGCTGCGGGGTAAGTGCGGCAATTGCGATGCACCGATTTCCAAGCGTTACCCGATGGTGGAGCTGGTTACGGGTATTCTGACCGTTATCGTGGTCTGGCAGCTGGGCTTTACCTGGCAGGCGCTGGCCGGGGTGTTCTTTACCTGGGCGCTGGTGGCACTGACCGGAATTGATTTCGACAAGCAGTTACTGCCAGACAGCATTACCCTGCCAATGTTGTGGGCAGGGTTGTTGATCAATATCTGGGGCGTGTTTGCACCCTTACAAGATGCGGTGATCGGCGCGATTGCCGGCTACCTGGCACTCTGGAGCGTGTTTCATATCTTCAAGCTGGTGACCGGCAAGGAAGGGATGGGTGCCGGGGACTTCAAGATCCTTGCGGCTATCGGTGCCTGGTTTGGCTGGCAGGTGCTGCCGATGGTGATTCTGCTCTCTGCCGCCGTCGGCGCGCTGGTGGGTATTTTGTGGACACTGATTTCCGGGCGGGACAAGAACCTGCCGATCGCCTTTGGCCCCTATCTCGCCGGCGCGGCCTGGATTGCCATGCTGTGGGGCGAGCAGATTATGGGCTGGTACTTCCGTGTTTCCGGGCTGAGCAGTTAAGGTGATTTTTACCGTAGGGCTCACCGGCGGTATCGGCAGCGGAAAATCCGCAGCGGCGGCACGGTTTCGCCATCACGGTGTGAATGTGGTGGATGCGGACTGGGCTGCGCGGGTTGTGGTAGAACCCGGCCGACCGGCACTGCTGGCCATTGCCGAGCATTTTGGCGATGACATCCTGCTCGCCGACGGTTCACTGGATCGCGCTCGGCTGCGCAAACTGGTGTTCGACAACCCGGCGGAACGGGTCTGGCTGGAACAGCTGACACACCCGCTGATCCGGGACGAGATCATTGCGTCGCTGACCGCCAGTAAAGAGATTCACACTGCCCCTTACGCCATGCTGGAATCTCCCCTGTTGATCGAGACCAGCCAGTCTGAGCTAGTTCAGCGTATCTGCGTGGTGGATTTACCGGAAGAGATGCAACTGGCCCGCGCCAGTGCGCGGGATGCCAATTCTGCGGAGCAGATCCGCAAGATTATGGTCGCACAGCTGTCACGGGCAGAGCGGTGTGCAAAGGCGGACGATATTCTGGATAATAGCGGCTCATTGGCGTCGCTGGAGGCTCAGGTGGACAATATCCACCAGCAGTATCTAGAGATTGCCCGTCACCTGTGAATCGCTCACCTCAACCAGTAGTTTTACCATGCCTGACCACCCGACTTCCGACAAACCAAGCGTCCCCTGCCCTACCTGTAAAAAGCCCATTGAGTGGAGTACTTCCAACCCCTTTCGGCCATTCTGTTGTGAGCGCTGCAAGTTAATCGACCTGGGTGAATGGGCCAGTGAGGGCCACAAGATTCCCGGACAGCCGGTGTTCGATGATGTGATGAGTGAGGATCTGGATCCCACCAAGACACGCCATTAGCTCCAAGCGGCTACTCAAGCCCCTTCACTCTGGGATGCTGGGTCTTTTTGAGGATGACGTTTATTTCTATACCTTTTAAGCAGGTGTTTGAGCTGATCCCAGGTTCCTGTGTAATAGGTTTCATTGGCTCCTGGCAGTGATGACACGATAACCCGAAATGAAAACCACAATGGCAATATAGCTGTATATAACAAGGCAATATTCGAGCTCCAAAGTAATACGTCAAGTGCACCATAATAAGCCGCGATAATTAGATGAACTTTCAACTTATAAGCTGCTGCGGCAAGAATAGCCCAAATGACTCCAAAATGATGATCGACACCTAGAACACCAATCAGTAAAACACTGAGCCCAAATATTCTCCAAGTAAACAACCAGAACGTTAGTAAATATTTTTTCATGTTTTTTTTCTGCGTCTTTAATGATATAGAGATTCAGTTATTACCCCTTCAGTGAAAGCTTTGGGACGCCCGATTAGGGTGGTGGCATAGGATCAGATTCGTTGCTGGATAAAAATGCCGACCCGATGGCCGGGCGAGTTCGCGACGCTGACACAAGCTACTGTTTACTGGCTGGTCTCGCACTTCCACAAGATCGTTTTACATCAATAGGCGATCAAGACTTTCTCCGACGGGCAATCGGTGAAATTCCAGTCGCTGCTCCAGGCAAATGCTTTTTAGCTGATCCGAGAGGACAGTCTGCCGCCATCCCTCGACATACTCTATATGTCTTGCCTCACGAACTTACTCTCGAGAAGCACCGGATTATCTGCATCAGAATATGATTTGCGGTCTACAATGTCTGGACATTCTGAAAAAACTCGCCCCAACCTGGGTGATCATTTTCAAAGTCCATTTTTGGCTCAGGAACTTTCCGTGTTTCAGTCATTATTTTCTAACTTTTTTGAATTTTTTTAGATTCACATCAGTGGGAGTCAACGAATCAGGGTCATTTTTAGAACCCTCTTCGATTTCCTCTTCCGTGAGATTACCCACCGTTTCATAGTCAGTTTTGTCTTTTAGCTTATTAAGCTCTTCTTCAGTGTATTTTTTGATACACATAATCAGTCAAACTTTGCCGTAATCTTTGCGAGTATGTTCTGCTGCTATTCGGTCTTTGTCCTTAAATGCAGCAGCTGCAGCCACGAAATCGATACCGTGCTTTTCGATACTCGACTGCCTTTTATTCTCATCCCACTCAAACTCCATCTTCTCTCCTTGCATGGGGCAAATTGGCGAACCCAACAATCATTGGAGACTAACAAACGCAAAGGAGTAGAGGCAAAAATAGTTGGGGTACCAACGTTCCAGATTGCTCAATGGGGGACGGGTCCGAGCTCCAAGGGCAATTCGTCAATCCGAAAATTCGGACAGTTCCTAACTTAGGTGGATAGATTCCAGGCAGGCTTCACCGTATTGTTTATCCAAACCAACACAGGTTAGTCCGCTAACCACAGGCGGGCTTTCAGCCCCCATTTTGACGTCATTCCGGACGTGACTGCACTGACCTTGCCCTCGCGATCGACAATGGCGATCGTGGGGGTCACCCGTAATCCCCAGCTGGCACTGAGCGCCCCACTCGGGTCGTTAATCGTCCGAAAATTGAGGTGGTGTTGCTGCTGGTAAGTGGCCACTTCCTCCGGGGTACCCGACTGCAGGGCGACGGTGATGACCTGATGATCTTCCGCCAAGTCGGAAACGGCCGGGGAAACCACACGGCAATAGCCACACCAGGTTGCCCAGAAATAAATCATTACCGGGCCCTTCTGCGTCATCGACTGCAGGTCGAGCGGCAAACCGTTGATATCTGGTGCAACCAGCACTGGCGCCACGCCCTTGGGCATATTACGGCCGTGGTACCAGGAAACCGCGCTGACAATGACCGCGGCCATCAGCAGAAACTTGAGAAGCGACCACAGCCGACTTGCCCAGATTCCACGTTTTCGCAACGCTGACTGCTGACTCACAGGTTGGCTCACTAACTGCTTTCCTCGATCAGTGCATTCAGCCCGGTCACTTCAATCTCTCCACTGGCGTAGCGCCACTGCAGGTTAAAACCGCAGAGCGCCATACCGTAAATCCGCTCAGGGTCCGGCTGCTGGTAAGCCGGCTTGGGGTCCTGAGACAGCACCTGTTTGATGAGCTCGGGCAAATCCGTGCCCCAGTCGTCGCGATAGTTTTGCGCGACCCGGGCAATCGCCTCGGGAACATGTACCGGGGTTGCCGCCGGTGCCGCTTCTGCCAGTGCACTAGTGGCAGCGGGAACACTGTCGGCGTAGGGAATATAGGGTTTGATATCCAGGATCGGGGTGCCGTCCAGCAGGTCGGCACCGGCTACGATCAGTTCAACCCTGGGATGCGTGCGCACTTCGATCAAGCGCACTACTGACAAACCGATATTGTTGGGCCTGAACGGAGAGCGTGTGGCGAAGACACCGAGCTTTTTGTTGCCCCCCAAACGCGGGGGACGCACCTTGGGGGACCATTGGCCGGCGACCTGGTGAAACTGCCAGGTAAGCCAGAGGTGGCTGTGCTGTTCCAGCCCGGCAACCGCATCCGGGTCATTGAATGGAGGCAATAATTTGATGGAAGCGCGACTGGCATCCGCCAGCAGGGGCTGGCGGGGGATGCCGAACTTCTCGGTAAAGCAGGTGTGCGCTACGGCTACAGGCGTGATATTTAAATTCGGCTTCAAATGTCACCCATTTTAAATTCCGTCCATACTAAATTCCGCCCATACACAGATACTTGATTTCCAGGTAGTCATCGATGCCGTACTTGGAGCCTTCACGGCCGGAACCGGATTCTTTAATACCGCCGAAGGGTGCCATTTCGTTGGAAATGATACCTTCGTTGATACCCACCATGCCGTATTCAAGCCCCTCCGCCACACGCCAGATACGACCAATATCGCGGGAGTAGAAATAGGAAGCGAGTCCGAATTCGGTATCGTTGGCCATGCGAATGGCTTCTTCTTCGCTGGAAAATTTAAACAGCGGTGCGACCGGGCCGAAGATCTCTTCCTTGAAGAGTTTCATGGTGTCATCCACACCGGTCAATACGGTGGGGGTATAGAAGCACTCACCCATGTCACTGGGGCCACCGTCATTGAGCGCCTTGGCGCCTTTACCCAGGGCGTCGTCCACCAGGGCTTTTACATCTTTCACTGCGGATGCATTGATCATGGGGCCGACTTCAATCCCCTCATCCGCACCATTCCCCATCTTCAGTGCACTGACGGCAGCGGAAAATTTCTGCGCGAACTCGTCGTATACTTTTTCCTGCACAAAAATGCGGTTGGCACAGACACAGGTCTGCCCGGCGTTGCGGTACTTGCAAATGATTGCGCCTTTTACGGCCTCATCGATATCCGCGTCGTCAAACACGATAAACGGGGCATTGCCCCCCAGTTCCATCGACGTTTTCTTGACGGTCTCGGCGCACTGGGCCTGCAGCAGTTTGCCTACCGCGGTGGAGCCGGTGAAGGTGAATTTACGCACCAGTGGGTTGGTTGTCATTTCCTTGCCGATTTCCCGCGAGCTTTTACCCACGACGACGTTGAAGACACCTTTCGGCACACCGGCTTCTTCTGCCAGTACGGCGAGCGCCAATGCGGACAGCGGGGTTTCCGACGCGGGTTTGGCGATGAAGGTGCAGCCGGTGGCCAGTGCCGGGGCGAGCTTGCGCGCGATCATGGCGCTGGGGAAGTTCCAGGGGGTCACCGAGGCGGTTACGCCCACCGGCTGTTTGATGACGACGATGCGTTTGTC
Organism: Microbulbifer sp. CAU 1566; assembly: GCF_023156515.1. NCBI lineage: Bacteria > Pseudomonadati > Pseudomonadota > Gammaproteobacteria > Cellvibrionales > Microbulbiferaceae > Microbulbifer > Microbulbifer sp. CAU 1566. The sequence goes on from NZ_JALNMG010000001.1 coordinate 239,903, forward strand.
GCTGGAGGGCGGCGCTATGACGTCTCCATAGGCGCGCTTGGCTTCCTCTGAAAACCACTCGAGGTAGTTGGCCCCGTAGATGATTTCGGTTTTGGCTTCTGCCAGGGGTTTGCCCTGTTCGGCGGTGAGGATTTTTGCCAGGTCGTCGGCGTTGTCGACGATGAGGTTGTACCAGTCGCGCAGGATTTTTGCGCGGGCTTTGACGGTGAGGTCTCGCCAGGCAGGCCAGGCGGTATTGGCGGCTTCGATGGCACGCCGGGTCTCGATTGCTCCGCAGCTTGCGATGGTGGCGACGGTTTCGCCGGTGGCGGGGTTGGTGACGTCAAGGGTGTTGCCGTTGTCGGCATCCACCCACTGGCCGTTAATATAGGACTGTTTGCGCAGCAGGTCGGGGTTTTTGAGATTAAGCATTTGGGGTCCTTTCCTCGTAGTTGCCGGCGAGCTTTGTGGCGGCACAGCTGGCTGGGTCAACCTTGCCAGACACGCCGTAAACCCATCCATGGGGGCTCGGCTGCGGCCGTCCTGGCCGCAGACGGTCTGGCAAGGTTGACCCAGCCATCTGTACCTTCAATTCAAGGTTCAGTTATAACCGGCAAGTTTAGCTTTGCGCCGCATTTACCGCCTTTACCTTAAGGGTATTGCGGCGCCCCGCTACGAGTTCATGCACGCGCTTATTTTTTCTTTTTCACAAACTTCATCAAGCGACGCTTCTTCGCTTTCTGGCGGTCGCTCAGCTTGTTTTTCTTGTCCTTGTAGGGGTTGTCGCCGGTGCGGAATTCGATTTTTACCGGGGTGCCGTGCAGGTCCAGGGCTTTGCGATAGGTTTTTTCCAGGTAGCGCACGTAGTGGTTCGGTACCTGTTCTGTCTGGTTGCCGTGAATCACAATGATCGGCGGATTCTGACCGCCGGCGTGGGCATAGCGCAGTTTAATGCGGTGGCCGTTAACCAGCGGTGGTTGGTGCTCACTAATCGCCCACTGTAGGATACGCGTAAGGTGGTTGGTCGAGAGCTTGTCGGTAGCGGACTGGTAGGCGGCCTCGATGGACTGGTAGAGGTTGCCAACGCCGGTGCCGTGCAACGCGGAGATAAAGTGTATATCCGCAAAGTCGACGAAACGCAGGCGACGTTCCAGTTCGGTTTTTACGAAGTCGCGGTGATCCGGATCGAGCCCGTCCCATTTGTTCAGGGCGACGACCAATGCACGGCCCGCCTGAATGACACTGCCCATCAGGTGCAGGTCCTGGTCGACGAGGCCTTCGCTGGCGTCGATCACCAGCACCACTACGTTGGCATCTTCCACGGCCTGCAGGGTTTTGACGATGGAGAATTTCTCCACCGATTCTTTGACGTTTTTGCGGCGGCGAATACCGGCAGTGTCGATGATGGTGTAGGGCTTTTCGTCGCGGGTGTAGTTGATGTACACACTGTCGCGAGTAGTGCCGGGCTGGTCGAATACCACTACGCGGTCTTCGCCCAGCAGGCGATTCACCAGGGTGGATTTACCCACGTTGGGGCGGCCGACGATGCCGATCTTAATGCCTTTGGCTTCTTCCTCCTCTTCCGCTTCTTCCGGTGCTGGCAGGCCTTCGATGAGTCGCTCCATCAGCGAGCGCACGCCGCGGCCGTGGGTGGCGGTGGTGGGGAAGAGTTCGCCGATGCCCAGCTCATAAAAAGGTGCCAGGGCGATGTCCGGGTTCACGCCGTCCACTTTGTTGGCCACCAGGATGGTGGGCTTGGAGCGGGTGCGCAGGCGCTCGGCGATCATGTCATCGGCGGGGGTGAGGCCGGCGCGACAGTCCACCATAAACAGGACGAAATCCGCTTCTTCGATGGCCTGCATGGACTGCTGGGCCATGGCCGCATCGATTCCCTCTTCGCCACCGCTGATACCGCCGGTGTCCACCAGGATCATCTTGCGGCCTTCAAATTCCGCCTCGCCGTATTTGCGGTCACGGGTGAGACCGGCGTAATTAGCCACCAGAGCGTCGCGGCTCTTGGTCAGGCGATTGAAGAGGGTGGATTTACCCACATTGGGGCGCCCTACCAGGGCGATTACAGGCAACATAATTTCGTTCTACTCAAAATTCTGGCCACTGCCAGAAATACAAACGCCCGCATACTGCGGGCGATGGTCAATTGGAGTGGCGAGGTTCGGTTGTGAACATCGCCAACTACAAATGCATTACTACCGGATTACTGCAGCCGCTCGAGGCTCAGTGCGACCAGTTCGCCGTCATCTGACAGGGCAAACAGCAGGTCACCATCCGCCAGCAGCGGAATCCGCACCGGGTCGCGGTCGATGCGGGTGCGGCCCACAAAACGTCCGGTGGTAGGATCCAGCGCGTGCAGGTAACCCTCCAGGTCGCCAACCACAACCACATCACCCAGATACGCCGGCCCGCTCAACTGGCGGCGCAGCAGCTCGCTGTTGGTCCACTGGATCTGCCCATTACCCACATTGTAGGCGTGGACACTGCCGTTGGCGTCGCTCAGGTAAACCTGGCCCGCGCCTACAGCCACATTGTGGTTGGTAGACGCGTCACGCGCCCAGAGGCCACGGCCATCTTCCCGAGACAGGGCAACAACACGGCCCTGGTAGCTGGCGGCAAACACCAGCTCACCGCGCACCAGTGGTGCGCCGTCGATATCCACCACCCGCTCCAGCTCCGCAGAGCCCTGGGGAATGGCAACCCGCTGTTCCCAGCGAGAAAGGCCATCGGCGGCACTCAGCGCAATCAGCTTGCCGTTATCCAGGCCGGCATAGACCACACCGGCAGAAATGACCGGGCTGGCAGTGCCGCGCAGGGTCAGCACCGGCAGCACGGTATTGTGCCGCCAGCGCTGTTCGCCAGTGCTGGCATCCAGTCCCAGCAGCTTGCCGTCTACGGTCTGTACTACAACAACGCCGGAACCCACTGCCGGCGTGGACACCACTTCACCGCTCAGCTGGGTCGCCCAGCGCTGGCTGCCGTCGTTCAGGTCCAGCGCCACCACTTTGCCGCGAAAATCCGCAACAACCGCAAGGCCCAGACCGACGCCAACACCACCGCTGATGGACTGGTCGATATCCACTCGCCACAGACGCTTACCGGTGGCGCGATCAAAGGCGTAAACATCACCATCACTGTTGGCGGCAATCACCTTGCCGTCGATGATGCCTGGCTTCAGCATCGCGTAGCGCAGGGCGTCGATGTCGCCGATATTGTTGGACCAGACTTCGCGCAGCTTGACGCTCTCGCTGATTTCCACCAGTTCTACGGGGTCTGTGTCTTCCTTCTCTTCGTTGGAAGCACAGGCACTGATCACCGCGGCCAGGGCAACCGCTACTATCCGGTTAAGTGCCTTTTGAGTGCATATCATTGCGCATCACTCTCCTTGTCTGCGTCGTTCGCTTCTGCATCACTGTCTGACTCTGCAGCGGCGCTACCCAGGCTTTCGATCTTCAGATCCAGCAACTGGGAGCCGGAAGACTGCTCCGGCAACAGTTGTGCACGGGCCTGCTGGTAGGCGGCGCGGGCAGCGTCTTTATCGCCTTGCTGCACCAGAATATCGCCACGGGTTTCCGCGTAGAGTGCAGCGAATGCGGCGGGCACATCGCCCTCCAGCAGCGCCAGCGCTTCTTTGGTTTCACCGCGGGCGGCCTTTACTGCCGCCAGACGGCGCTTGGCAACGAACTTGAGCGCGTCATCACTGGAGTTATCCAGTGCCCACTGCAGCTCTTTGATGGCCGTTTCCAGATCGTTTTTCTTTGCCGCCATCGCTGCCAGTTCCAGGGAGGCCTGGGTGGCGTAGATGCGCGTGGCGTAATCGTCTTTCAGTTCGCGGGCCAGGGACTGAGCCGTGGTCAGCTGCTTGTTATCCGGTTTGCCCTGATTGGCGGATACGGCTTCAACAAAACCCTGGTACAGATTAGAGGCCGCTTCCGCTTCGCTGCGCTCCTTGCCCTGCCACCACTGCCAGCCAAAATACCCGGCCAGCGCCAGTACGATACCGGTGACGATGCCGGTGCCGTTTTCTTTCCACCAGCGTTTGATCGATTCAATCTGTTCTTCTTCGGTCAAATGGTCAGCCATTTCTTATTCGCCTTATTTTTAAATCCAATATCCGAGTCAACCAGGGGCGATCAGCTCTTTAGCCAATCAGCCCTGTAAAATGCTTGCCAGTTCCGCCAGTGCGACGGTCTGCTGTTCAACCTCTGCGCGCAGGGACTTCACGGTTACCTGCCCGGCCGCCGCTTCGTCTTCACCGATGATCAATGCGTAGTCAGCGTTGCTTTTATCGGCCTTTTTCATCTGGCTTTTGAAGCTGCCGCCACCGCAGTGGGTCTGCAATCTCAGCCACGGCAGCTCGCTGCGCAGTTGTTCCGCGGCCGCCAAGGCAGCGGATTGTACATCACCCACCGCAACCAGGTAGGCGTCTACCTGCTGGTCCAGGGTATCCGGCAGCACTTCAAGGGTTTCCAGCAACAGCACCAGGCGCTCGACACCCAGGCCGAAGCCCACCGCCGGGGTGGGTTTACCGCCCATCTGCTCGACGAGGCCATCGTAACGGCCGCCGGCACACACAGTACCCTGGGCACCGAGACTGTCGGTCACCCATTCGAAAACCGTTTTGCCATAGTAGTCGAGGCCGCGCACCAGGCGCGGATTTACCTCATAGACCACACCGGCCGCATCCAGGAATGCGCGCAACTGGTCAAAGTGTGTACGGGATTCCTCATCAAGGAAGTCCAGTAGACAAGGGGCATCGGTCAGCAGTTCCTGAGTATCCGGATTTTTACTGTCCAGAATGCGCAGCGGATTGCGCTCGAGACGGCGCTGGCTGTCTTCATCCAGCTGATCTTTACGCGCCGACAGGTATTCCACCAGGGCGTCGCGGAAGGCCGCGCGGCTTTCGCTGTTGCCGAGGGAGTTCAGCTGCAGGGTTACGTGCTCGGAAACCCCCAGCTGCTTCCACAGGCGTGCGGTCATCATCAGAATTTCTGCATCGATGTCCGGGCCTTCGATGCCAAAGACTTCCACGCCAAACTGGTGGAACTGGCGCAGGCGCCCCTTCTGTGGACGCTCGTAGCGGAACATGGGGCCGAAGTACCACAGGCGCTGGGGCTGAATCAGCAGGTTGTTCTGAATGGCCGCGCGCACGGTGCCGGCAGTGCCTTCCGGGCGCATGGTGACACTGTCGCCGCCCTTGTCGTCAAAGGTATACATTTCCTTTTCGACGATATCGGTGGCCTCGCCCACGGCGCGGGCGAACAACTGAGTCGCCTCAAGGATGGGAGTGCGGATCTCACTGTAGCCGTAGCGGGCGAAGAGTTCGCTGAGGGTGCTTTCCACGTACTGCCACACCGGAGACTGGGTGGGCAGCAAGTCGTTCATGCCGCGGATGGCGCGAAGTTGTTTCAACGGTAATCCTTACTTACTAATCGATCGTCACACCGGCCGCTGCCGGTATCCTGATTTCTGCGGACGCTGCTTACTCGGTAGTTTCTTTCGCAATGATGCTGGCTTCCTGCTCGGCCTTGGCCGCGGCTTTCTCGCGGATCAGCTTTTCCAGGTCGTCCACCAGATTGTCGTTTTTGAATTTGCGGTCCGGTTGGCCGTCCACGTAGATGGCGTGGCTCGGGGTACCGCCGGCTAGACCGATATCTGCCTCTTTGGCTTCACCGGGGCCGTTGACGATACAGCCGATTACCGCTACATCCAGCGGCGTGGTGATATCTTCAAGGCGGCTCTCCAGCTCGTTCATGGTTTTCACCACATCGAAGTTCTGGCGGGAGCAGCTGGGGCAGGCAATAAAATTGATGCCCTTGGTGCGCAGACGCAGGCTCTTGAGCAGATCCCAACCCACCTTCACTTCTTCTACCGGATCCGCCGCCAGGGACACCCGCAGGGTATCGCCAATGCCATCCAGCAACAGCGCGCCCAGGCCAATGGCGGATTTCACGGTACCGGCGCGCAGGCCGCCGGCTTCGGTAATCCCCAGGTGCAGGGGCTGCTCAATCTGGGTGGCCAGTTTGCGGTAGGCCGCAGTGGCCATAAAGATATCGGAAGCTTTTACGCTGACCTTGAAGTCCTGGAAGTTCAGGCTGTCCAGTATGTCCACATGACGCAGGGCGGATTCCACCAGCGCGTCCGGTGTTGGTTCGCCGTATTTTTTCTGCAGGTCTTTTTCCAGGGAGCCAGCATTCACACCGATACGGATCGGAATATTCAGGTCGCGGGCTTTGTCGACCACGGCACGGATACGCTTCTCGCGACCGATATTGCCGGGGTTGATGCGCAGACAGTCCACACCCAGATCCGCCACGCGCAGGGCGATGCGGTAATCGAAGTGGATATCGGCCACCAGCGGCACATTCACCTGCTTCTTGATCTCGCCGAAGGCCTCTGCGGCCTCCATGGAGGGCACGGAAACCCGCACTATGTCGGCGCCGGCGCGCTCCAGCTGCTGTATCTGCCCTACCGTGGCAGCCACATCACAGGTTTCGGTGTTGGTCATGCTCTGCACCGAAATGGGCGCACCGCCGCCGACCGGCACATTGCCCACCATGATCTGGCGCGACACGCGGCGAACTATGGGTGACTCGAACTGCATAACAAAACCTGTATTGGTTACTGAGCGGGCCAAAAGGCTGGAGATGGAAAAACGGGGGGATTATAGAGAGATTGGGCGCAAACCTACAGCGCACCCCTAAAAATCTACTGCGCGTGCGCCTGACGGCGTCCGGCGGTGCTCGGCATCCTCATGTACGCCAAGTACACTCCGGCGCCTCCGCTCCGGCGGCCACCGTCAGCCACCCGCTCGCTACGATTTTAAGGGGTGCTTCAGGGCCTAAACGAACAGTTGTCAGCCGCCAACGACGAGCTTGCGGGTGCGGCGATTGCCCAATGGGGCGCTATCCACCACTTCACCGCCATAGCTGACAGTGGCCGCCGCTGCATTGCCCAGCATGACGCTGAACGGCGCTTCGCCAGTCAGTTCGATGCTGGAGCCCGCAGGCTGTAACTTGGCCAGCAACTTGCTGCCCGCGGCATCGGTCACCTCAACCCAGGATTCCTCGCTGAAGCTCAGGGCCAGAGCACCTTCGACTGCAGGCACTGTATTCTCGACAACGGGCGAGGAATCCTCAACTGCAGCAGGCTCCTCAGCGACATCCTCAGCCGCTACCGAGGGCGCTTCAGCGACAGAAGTGGTATCACCGGTGGTGGCAACAGATTCCTCTGCTTCCGCAAGAACGGCCTCCATCGCAGGCGCCGCACTCTCAGACTCGAGCATGTCATCTTCACTGAAAACACCCGCTTCCGCGAGCTCGACATCGGATTCCGGCTGCGCTTCACTCACGACATTCTGCGCTTCTGCATCCGGCTCAACAGTCTCTTCCTGCTCGGCGCCCGCCGTAGCGTACGCCTGGTATTGAGGCGCACTCTCAAGCTCGGATAGCGCGGCTGCGGCCGGCGCTTCGGCACTTTCGCTATTTACTACGGACACCGCGGCAGGTGCGCCCTGCTGGCCGTACCACCAGTAACCACCCGCTGCCGCGGCGATGATCGCCAGTGACAACGGGGCAAACAGCGAGCCGCCTTGGGAAGTATTTTTGCCCGTCGGGCGATCTGACATCACCGGTCCACGCGCGGTTTGCGCCGGCCGCTGAATGGCTTCTGCCGGCACCTGGGCCGCGAAGGCCTCCAGTACCGGGGCCGCATCCAGGCCCAACTCTTTACACGCATTGCGGATATAACCGCGTACATAAGTGGCACCAGCCAGGCGATCGAAGGCGTCTTTTTCCAGGGCTTCGAGCTTGTCCGGTGTCATGCACAGGCGCCGCGCCAGCTCCTCGCGTTCGAGGCCGGCGGCTTCACGGGCCGCCAACAACTGGCTACCGACGGTATTGGCTGTCGACTCTGACGCGGTCATTTCTTCGGAACCGGTGGAATCTGGGATCGAATTACTGCTGCTCATTTTCGGCCATCATCTGCTGGTATTTCAGCGTTTCCGCTGAGTAGGGAAAGAGGTTTTTCAGCGCCAGGGCATAACTCCTTTCCTTGTCCCGATTGCCGAAGATTTTTTCGATGCGAATCCCCAGCCATAGGGATTGCGGAATCTGCCGGTTCTTCTCGCTGAAGCGGTCCAGATACTGCTTCGCCTGACTGAACTCCTGCTTCTCGAATTTCAGCTCCGCCAGCTCCAGTAGCGCTACGGGCAGGTCGGCACTCAGCGCCAGGGATTTCTTGAACGCCTTTTCAGCCCCGTCCAGCTCGTGCAACTTCAGCTCAGCGCGACCCAGGTTGGCCAGCGCGTAGGAACGACGGTTGTAGGTCAGGTCTTCAGAGGCGACGAGAAACTGCTCTTTGGCTTCCTGGTAGCGCTCCTGCTTGTACAGGAAAGCCCCGTAATTGACTCGCGCCATGGAAAAATCGCGGTTGTAGCGCAGCGCCTTTTTGAAGTGGGATTCCGCTACTTCCAGCTCGTTGTCTGCCTGATACAGCAGCGCGAGTCCGTGGTGGGCATCGGGATCTTTCTTGCCCAGTTTCAGCGCTTCTTGGAAGTGGTGCCGCGCGATCTCGCGGTTATCGTCACCGCTCTGGAGATAGCGCAGCCCCAACTGAATATGGGTCTCACGGGCTTTGTCGAGATCGATTGACTTGCCACCGGGACCTGTGGAGACACAGCCACCCAGCAAAAGCATTAAGAGTAAGCCGGCCAACAGGGCCGGATGGGAAATTCTTGCAAACACGAGCTTCACCTAGTCGTTATTGGGTGCGTTTTTACAGCGCGTTGCACCAACGTTGACGTCGGTGAATGATCAGGCTTGTCCGACGATCCGCACCGGGCGTTCCGCATTGCGGTAGCGCTCCGAGCGACGGGTGCGGTCGTTCACCTGACCTGCCAGCTGACCACAGGCCGCAGCGATATCATCGCCCCGGGTGGTACGCACGGTTACGGTATAGCCTTTGTCCAACAAAATCTGTTGAAAACGTCGCAAAGCGTTGTTGCTGACCCGTTGATAGTCGGACAGCTCGAACGGATTGAAGGGTATCAGATTTATCTTTACCGGCACATCACGCAGCAGCTCCGCCAACTCTTCGGCGTGCTCCGGGCGGTCGTTCACCTCCCGGATCATGGTGTACTCGATAGTCATCTTGCGATGATTGTCCGGCATATTCTCGATATAGCGCTTGGCGCTGTCGAGCAGCATGGCGATGGGGTACTTCTTGTTGATTGGCACCAGTTCGTTGCGCAGCGCATCGTTGGGCGCGTGCAGCGAAATCGCCAGACTCACATCAGTCACTTCCGCCAGGCGATCCAGCGCCGGCACCACACCGGAGGTGCTCAGGGTAACCCGACGCTTGGAGATGCCGTAGGCATTGTCTTCCATCATCAGGTTCATGGAGTCGACCACATTGTCGAAGTTGAGCAGGGGCTCGCCCATACCCATCATCACCACGTTGGTCACTTTGCGCGGACCGTTGGGTTGCAGCTGGCCAAAGGATTTACACGCGATCCACACCTGACCGATGATCTCCGCCGCGGTCAGGTCGCGGTTGAAGCCCTGCTTGCCGGTGGCGCAGAAGCTACAGTCCAGGGAGCAGCCCACCTGGGAAGACACGCACAGGGTGCCGCGGTCGCCATCGGGGATATACACGGTCTCGATCACATTGCCGCCGCTGACTTCGATCAGCCATTTGCGGGTGCCATCGGCGGAGTCCATCTGTTTCAGGACTTTGGGGGCACGGACTTCGGCGATCTCGGACAGCTTAGCGCGCATGGCCTTGCTGACGTTGGTCATCTGCTCGAAATCGTCCACGCCATTCTGGTGAATCCATTTCAGTACCTGCACCGCGCGGAAGCGCTTCTCGCCCAAACCGGCAAAGAAGTCCGTGAGCTTGTCGACGGACAGGCCCAGCAGGTTTACTTTTTCGGTTTGCACTGTTTCAACAGTCGCGGTCATGAATTCACCTTGCACCGGTTACGGTGCGAAAAATTGGGGCTGTTGCGGGAGCCGGCTACCCAGCAGACTCCCGCGAAAGTACTTGCCCTATCCCTTATAAGGAAAAGGAAAGGCGAGTACTTAGCGTGCGCAGATTTCTTCAGCGGAGAAGAAGTAGCTCACTTCACGCTCGGCAGAAGCCGCGGAGTCAGAACCGTGTACTGCGTTGGCGTCGATGCTGTCAGCGAAGTCTGCACGGATGGTGCCAGCTTCGGCTTCTTTCGGGTTGGTTGCGCCCATCAGGTCGCGGTTGGCCAGGATGGCGTTTTCGCCTTCCAGAACCTGTACAACAACCGGGCCAGAGGTCATGAATTCAACCAGGTCTTTGAAGAAAGGACGCTCTTTGTGCTCAGCGTAGAAGCCTTCGGCCTTCTCCTGAGACAGCTGAACCATCTTCATAGCAACGATGCTCAGACCAGCTTTCTCGAAGCGGCTCTCGATTTCACCGATAACGTTCTTGGCTACGGCGTCCGGCTTGATGATGGACAGGGTACGTTCCACGGCCATGATTTTCTCCATTTCTAGGTTTTGCAAAAAATTTGTCTTAATACAGATACGAAAAGAGCAACTTCCGTTGCTCTTCCCTGAATTCTCTACCGCGCAAACTGGTGATTAATTAACCAGCACCATGCGCGGAGCGCGGATTATACGCGTAGTGGAGTGAAGTTTGTACTGTCGATGCGACTATTCGTTTTCTTCAATCCAGGCAGCCTGAATGGCTTCCAGGATTTTCTCGCCGCAACGCTCGGGATCGTCGTCAAATCCTGGCAGATCCATCACCCACTTGCGCAGATCGACGAAGTTAACCGCCAGCGGATCCTTGTCCGGGTAGTTGTCGCTGAGTTCGATGGCAATATCGTGAATATCGGTCCACTTCATCTCGGAGTCCTCGGTGTCTCTCAATCGCTCAGTGTTTCTCAGAAACCTGATTGATGGTGTACTTGGGAATCTCGACCACCAGGTCTTCATTTTCCACAATTGCCTGACAGGAAAGGCGTGACTCCGGCTCCAGGCCCCAGGCCTTGTCCAGCAGATCCTCTTCCAGCTCGTCCGGCTCGCCCAAGGAGTCAAATCCCTCGCGCACGATGACGTGACAGGTGGTACAGGCACAGGCCTTTTCGCAGGCGTGCTCGATCTCGACGCCGTTCTGCAGGGCGGCATCACAGACACTGATACCCGGCTCTACCTCAATGACCTTGCCCTCCGGGCACAATTCTTCGTGGGGCAGAAAAACAATCTTCGGCATACTTTTAAACTCCGAGTCCCAACTCTCAATCAGTGACCGCCCCTCGGGGCTTATCGAATAGCCCTTAGGGCTTGTCGAATGCCCCTAGGGCTTATCGAATTCATCCAGGCTGTGGCCCTGCATGGCGCGCTTGATGGACTTGTCCATCCGGCGGGCAGCAAAGGGTTCAGACATACTGTTCAGTGCATCGATACGGCTGCGGATTTCCTCCGGGGTGCCGCCGTTGTGCGCCAGGCGCAGTGCTTCCATGGCGCGCTCAAGATCCGCCAGCTCCTGTTCCGTCAGCAATTCAGCGCCATCTTCCTGCAGGGCCACTAGCATGGCCTCCAGGGTGCGCTCCGCCTCGACCTGGGCCTCGCGCAGTGCGCGCGCGGCTATATCTTCTTCCGCATTCGCGTAGGAATCCTGCAGCATGCGGGTAATATCGGTGTCTTCCAGGCCGTAAGACGGCTTCACGGTGATCTCTGCCACCACACCACTGCTTTTCTCCATCGCCGTCACCGACAGCAATCCATCCGCATCCACCTGGAAGGTCACCCGGATATGCGCCGCACCCGCCACCATCGGCGGAATGCCGCGCAGTTCAAACCGCGCCAGGGAGCGACAGTCCTGCACCAGTTCGCGCTCACCCTGCACCACGTGAATGGCCATGGCGGTCTGGCCATCCTTGAAGGTGGTGAATTCCTGGGCTTTGGCCACGGGAATGGTGGTATTGCGGTGGATCAGCTTTTCGGTGAGGCCACCCATGGTCTCGATACCGAGCGACAGCGGGATCACATCCAGCAGCAGCAGATCATCGCGGGACTTGTTGCCCACCAGCACATCCGCCTGCAGCGCGGCGCCGACCGCCACTACCTGGTCCGGATCAATATCCGCATGGGGTTCGCGACCGAAAAAGTCCTGCACCTGCTCACGCACCCGCAGGGTTCTGGTAGATCCCCCCACCAGCACCACTTCGGCAATATCGTCCGCGGTGATATCCGCGTCCCGCAGCGCGCGTTTGCAGGCGCGCAGGGTTTTATTGATCAGCGGATCCAGCAATTCTGCGAGCTTGTCCCGACTCAGTTCCGCCGCCCAGTTGCCGTAGGTCACCGCAACCGACTCCTGCTGCGCCAGCGCCTCTTTGGCAGCGCAGGCACAATCCAGCAACTTGCGCTGGGTGGCGGCGTCGAGATCGGTGCCAAGGCCCGCTTCCGCCACTATCCATTCCGCCACTGCGCGGTCAAAGTCATCGCCGCCAAGGGCGCTGTCGCCCCCCGTGGAGAGCACTTCGAACACACCTTTGGACAGGCGCAGGATCGAAATATCAAAGGTGCCGCCGCCCAGGTCGTAAACCGCTACGGTTTTATCGGCTACATCGCCGCCGTCATCGGATTTGTCGAGGCCGTAAGCCACCGCTGCTGCAGTGGGCTCGTTGAGCAGTCGCAATACTTTCAGGCCCGCCAGTTTGGCAGCATCTTTGGTGGCCTGGCGCTGGGCTTCGTCAAAGTAGGCGGGAACCGTAATCACGGCACCGTCCAGCGGCCCACCCAAGGAGTCGGCGCCGCGCTTGGCCAGCACCTTGAGAATTTCTGCAGACACCTGCACCGGATTGACTGCGCCGGCGACGGTTTCAATTACTGGCATTCCGCCAGCATTCTTGCCCGCCGGTTCGGAGAATTTGTAAGGCAGCTGCTCGCCAAAACTTTTGATATCCGCAAGGCCACGCCCCATCAGGCGCTTGATGGAAACCAGGGTATTGAACGGATCTTCACCTGCAGCGGCGCGGGCTGCATAACCCACGTCCACGCCCGCGGCACTGTAACGCACGGCTGACGGCAGAATCACTCGGCCATCTTCCGCGGACAGCGCTTCCGCAGTACCACTGCGCACCGTAGCCACCAGCGAGTTGGTTGTGCCCAGGTCGATACCCACTGCGCGCTTGCGCTGGTGGGGTTCGGGAGTCTGGCCGGGTTCGGAAATCTGCAGTAATGCCATAATTCTTAAAAACAATTCTTTAAATAACAGTGTTTTCAGTTACCGCGCTTCCACAAGCGAACAGAATCAGGCGGCAACTGACAGCAGCTGGCAGTCAGTCCAGTAAATCTTCTTCGAGCTCTTCGATCTGCCGTTTCAGCTTGGCGAGAAACTGCAGCTTCAAAAGCGCGCCTTTGGCATCGTCGAGGGCTTTGCTTGCCAGCGCCCCGGCAAACGCCTGCTCCTGCGCCTTGAACAGACTTGCGGCCTCACTGCCGAGATCATCCAGCTCGCCTTCCGGATCCGCCGCACTGCGCACATCTTCGAGACGTTCACGCAGGATCATCTGCTGCATCAGGAACTCACCGTCAGCGGTGGTCTGCTCCGAGTTAATCGTCACCCCGGCCAGTTGCAGCAGGTAGGCCGCGCGAGCCACCGGATCCTTGAGGGTATTGTTAGCCTCGTTAATCTGCGCCGCGTACTGCATGGACAGCATCTGCTCGCGCTCGGATTTGGCGGCAAACCGGTCCGGATGAAATTCCTGCTGCAATTCCCGGTAACGCTTTGTCAGCGCCTGGCGATCCACCTCGTAGGCCATCGGCAGGCCAAAAATTTCAAAGTAGTTCTGCTGCAATTTCATATTCGCTGGCCCGGCATGAAGAACTATTTATTCAGTCGATAAATAACAAAAAGGCCGGCATGCACCTGCGCACCCGGCCTTCTGCTGCCAGAAAAGCGTCCTCACACGTGGAAGCTTTCGCCGCAGCCGCACTCATTTTTGACGTTGGGGTTTTTGAAGGCGAAACCTTCATTCAGCCCTTCTTTCACAAAATCCAATTCGGTGCCGTCCAGGTAGGCAAGACTTTTCGGGTCCACTACCAGCTTCACGCCACCGGCCTCGAACACCTCGTCTTCTGCCTCTGCAGAATCGACAAACTCCAGTACGTAGGCCATACCAGAGCAGCCGGCGGTTTTAACCCCGACGCGAATGCCAATGCCTTTACCCCGGCTGGCCAGCTGTTTGGCAACATGAGCCTGGGCTGCTTCGGTCATGGTGATTGCCATGTCGCTTGCTACTCCTTAACCGCGCCTAAACCAGAATCAGCCCGCGGCTTCTTCGGCTTTTTCACCGCGCTTTTCGCGGATGTTTTTCACTGCCGCCTTGATGGCATCTTCCGCCAGTACGGAACAGTGAATTTTCACCGGCGGCAGTGCCAGTTCTTCGGCGATTTCGGTGTTTTTGATCTGCGCCGCTTCGTCCAGGCTCTTGCCTTTTACCCACTCGGTGAGCAGGGAGCTGGAGGCGATGGCAGAACCACAACCGTAGGTTTTGAACTTGGCGTCTTCGATGATGCCGTTGTCATTCACCTGAATCTGCAGGCGCATCACGTCACCACAAGCCGGTGCGCCGACCATGCCGGTACCCACGTTGTCCGCCTTGTCGTCGAGGCGACCAACATTGCGGGGGTGTTCATAGTGGTCAATTACTTTATCGCTATAGGCCATGACTATACCCTCTCAATTCGTTTCTGTGCCGCGCTCAGGCAGCAATTAGTGTGCTGCCCATTCAATGGTACTGAGATCAATGCCGTCTTTGTACATATCCCAGAGCGGCGACAATTCGCGCAGTTTTTCAACTGCCTGCCTTACTTCTTTGGCCGCAGTATCCACGTCCTGTTCCGTGGTAAAACGCCCGAAACTGAAGCGCAGGGAACTGTGGGCCAGCTCGTCGTTCACACCCAGGGCGCGCAGAACATAGCTGGGCTCCAGACTGGCAGAAGTACACGCGGAACCGGATGAAATGGCCAGATCCTTCAGGGACATGATCAGGCTTTCACCTTCAACAAACGCGAAGCTCACGTTCAGGTTGCCCGGCACGCGGTGCTCCATGGAACCGTTGATATGCACCTCTTCCATGTCGCTGATCTGGCTCCAGAAACGCTCACGCAGGGCCAGCAGGCGCTTGGTCTCTTCCGCCATTTCTTCCTTGGCGATACGGAACGCTTCGCCCATGCCCACCGCCTGGTGGGTAGGCAGGGTACCGGAGCGCATACCGCGCTCGTGACCACCACCGTGCATCTGGGCTTCAATACGTACACGCGGCTTGCGGCGCACATACAGGGCACCAATACCCTTGGGGCCGTAGACTTTGTGGGCGGAGAAGGACATCAGGTCCACTTTCAGTTCCGCCAGGTCGATATCGATCTTGCCGGCGCTCTGGGCCGCATCCACGTGGAAGATGATCTTGCGCTCGCGGCACAGCTCGCCAATGGCAGCGATATCGTTGATCACGCCAATCTCGTTATTGACGTGCATCAGGCTCACCAGAATGGTGTCTTCGCGCAGCGCTTCCTGTACCTGCTCCGGGTAGACAATGCCGTCTTCCTTGGGATTCAGGTAGGTAACTTCGAAGCCCTCGCGCTCCAGCTGGCGGCAGGTATCCAGCACCGCTTTGTGCTCGATCTTGGAGGTAATGATGTGTTTGCCGCGGCCCTGGTAAAAGTGCGCGGCACCTTTGATGGCCAGGTTGTCAGACTCGGTCGCGCCGCTGGTCCAGACGATTTCGCGAGGGTCGGCATTGACCAGTTCCGCCACTTGGCGGCGGGCGTCTTCAACCGCCTCTTCCGCTTTCCAGCCAAACAGGTGGGAGCGGGAAGCCGGGTTACCGAAGTTGCCGTCCATGGTCAGCTGCTCCGCCATTTTACTGGCGACGCGCGGGTCCACCGGACAAGTTGCCGAATAATCCAGGTAAATGGGAAGCTTCATAATCTTTTGTCTCCACTCGCTGACATCTGTCAGCGCCTAACTGCTTTCGCTTGCTGCGCACTAAATTCAGGGGTCAGTTGAACCTGCCACCAGGTTCTGCCGCCTGACCGGGCGGCCGGCACCTTACTGTAAGCCGCCAATAATCGCTACTTTCTGCTCGACCAGCTCGTCGACCGCGCCATTGCGGCCGTCCTGACGGCGGGCCACTTCCTGCACTTCGGCACGGGCCACCAGATCGGCGAGGCTGATACCGTCGAGGAAGCTGTGAATCTGACGACTGAGGTCAGTCCACAGGTAGTGGGTGAGGCATTGCTCACCGCCGGAGCAATCGCTGTTGCCGCCACAGCTGGTGGCATCTACGGATTCGTTGACAGCGTCGATGATCTCCGCCACACAGATTTCCGCACCCGGCCGCGCCAGGCGGTAACCACCACCGGGGCCGCGCACACTGGATACGAGGCCGGACTGACGCAAACGGGAAAAAAGCTGTTCCAGATAGGACAGGGAAATATCCTGGCGCTTGGAAATATCGGCCAGGCTGATAGGGCCGCGCTCGGCGTGCAACGCCAGGTCCAGCATTGCTGTGACCGCATACCGCCCCTTGGTTGTTAAACGCATATCCCCTCCTGTCGGTCCGGTTTGTGGGCCTACCCCAGCATCTTCCGATGCCTTGCAGCCCTCACCAGCACCACTGAATCGGGGCGCGAGTATGAAATAACCCACTAGTTCAGTCAAGTATATAGCCCAGTAGACTGGTCGGGTATTTGGCGGCTGGTTATACCAATTTGTTATCCAGAAGGCACACCGGGCTATATGACGGATTAGCCACAGCCGTTATTCCGGGCGCCCCTGACCACCGGCGCGGTGAATATGGTTCTGGATGGCCGTCAGCATTCCCCGCAGAATGCCCAGTTCCATATCATCCGGACGCACCCGACTGAACAGACGACGCAGTCGAGTCAGGGTCTGACGGGGGTTGTCCGGGTCGATAAAGCCCAGCTCCGCCAGTGCCAGTTCCAGGTGCTCGTAGTAAAGCTCCATGTCCGCGGCTTTCGCCGGCGGCCTGTCCCAGTCGGCAAAATTCAGCTCACCGCCCTTCTCGGATTCCAACGCCGCCATACGCGCTTCGTAAGCCAGTACCTGGACTGCGGTGGCCAGGTTCAGGGAGCTGTACTCGGGGTTGGCCGGAATATGCACATGGAAGTTGCACGCCTGCAGCTCCTCATTGGTCAGCCCGCGGTCTTCGCGTCCGAATACCAGTGCCACCGGGTGAGTCTTGGCTTCTGCCACCGCGCGGCGACCACACTCCCGCGGCGTGAGCAGCGGCCAGGGAATGCGGCGCTCGCGGGCGCTGGTGGCGACTACCAGGCCGCAGTCTGCCACCGCCTCTTCCAGGGTCTCCACAACCACCGCGCTGTCCAGCAACTCGGCCGCACCGGCGGCGCGCCAGACGGCATTGGCAGCGGGGAATTCCCGCGGCTGCACCAGGTAGAGCTGGCTCATCCCCATATTCTTGAGGGCGCGGGCGGCGCCGCCAATGTTGCCCGGGTGAGCGCTGTTCACCAGCACCACGCGAATATTGTCCAGTGCGGCAAGTGCCGACTGGGAGGCCATCTGGGCTGCGGATTCGGAAGGAGACGTCGCCATGGGAATTTCCGGATATAGATAGAGGTAGCTTGGGAAGTGCGCCAGTGGATTGGCAACGCCCTGCGCGCCTACCCTACACTTAGCTGTTATAAAACGGGCGCGGAGTGTAGCAAAATTGCACAGGAATCCCTACAATCGCGCCCGCCCGGCCTGCCCGGACCTGCTTTTTAAACACATTTGAACGCGGAATCGTTATGGAACCCATGCTGAATATTGCCCTGCGCGCTGCGCGCAAGGCCGGTGAACTGATCGAGCGCGCCTGGGAGCGCGGCGACCTGATGAAGTTCGAAGAGAAAGGCCGCAACGATTTCGTGACCGAGGTGGACAAGGCGAGCGAGCAGGAGATCATCTACCACCTGCGCAAAGCCTTCCCCAAACACAGCATCCGCGCCGAAGAAAGCGGCCTGCAGGAAGGCGCCGAGCCGGAATACGAGTGGATCATCGACCCACTGGACGGCACCACCAACTTTATCCACAACTGCCCGCACTTCGCGGTTTCCATCGCCTGCCGCTACCGCGGCCAGATCGAACATGCGGTGGTACTGGACCCCATCAAGCGTGAGGAATTCACCGCCAGCCGTGGCCGCGGTGCAGCACTCAACGGTCGCCGCATTCGCGTCTCCAATCGCCAGGGCCTGAACGGCGCTCTCATCGGCACCGGCATCCCGTTCAACGGTGATTCCCTGGAGAACATCGACGCTTACCTGGGCGCGATGAAAGAAATCGCCGGCCAAACTGCGGGCATCCGCCGCCCTGGCGCGGCTGCACTGGACCTAGCCTATGTGGCCGCGGGCCGCTTCGACGGCTTCTGGGAGATGTACCTGAATACCTGGGACATCGCCGCGGGCTCCCTGCTGGTGAAAGAGGCCGGCGGCCTGATCAGCGATTTCCGCGGTGGCAATGACTACCTGGACTCCGGCAACCTGGTTTGCGCCACCCCGAAAACCTTCAAACCGCTGCTGCAGATCGTCGGTAAGCATCTGGGCAAAATTCGCCAGTAAGCTTCCAACTCCCCGGGAGCAATTCCCGGGGAGCCCCCTCTCTTTGCCCTGCTAGTCCTGCTCCAGCTCAATCACCGGGCGATTTTCTTCAAGATCGCGCTTATCGAGATCTTGCTTATCAAGTTCCTGCTGATCGTAGTCCCGCCTGTCCGATTCCGGTTTACCTGCGGCGGCTTTGGCCAGCACCTCTTCCAGCGGTAACGGGCGACCAATATGGAAACCCTGCACAAGATCCACGCCGATTCTGTTCAATCGCTCCGCCGTTGCCGAATCTTCAACAAATTCAGCAATCGTGCGCGCCTTGAGCCGGTGGGCTACCTGGTTAATGGACTCCACAATCATCAGGTCCACAAAGTTGGACTCCACCTGACGCACAAAGCTGCCGTCGATCTTGATGTAATCAATGGCAAACGCCTTCAGGTAATTAAACGAGCTGAGACCGTTGCCGAAGTCGTCCAGCGCTACCTTGCAACCGAGCTCCCGCAGCGAAACGACGAACTGGCTGGCACTCTCCATCTGGTTGATCATGGCGGTCTCGGTAATTTCAATACCAAAACGCTCAGCCACCAAGGGCGACGTCGCCAGTAGGGACAACAGCTGCCGCTGAAACCCACCATCGCCGAGCGCATCCGCGGACAGGTTCATGGCAAAACTCAAGCCGCTGGCCGCTACAGCAGGTGCCTGGCGCAGGAGGAATTCCTGCAGCACCCAGTGATCCACCTGCAACATCAACCCATAGCGCTCCGCCGCAGGAATGAAGGCGCCCGGCAGAATCAGATTGCCATCCCCATCCACCATGCGCACCAGTAGTTCGTAGTGGCTGATCTGGGTGATATCCCCGGCACTGGCGACCGGTTGCGCAAATAACCGCAGGTGATTCAGGTCCAGCGCCTCGCGAATGCGGGATGCCATGTGAATTTCCCGGTGCTGTTCCGCCGCCGCGCTGCTGTCCGCTTCGTACAACACCACCGCACCACGCCCGGCGTGCTTTGCGGAATAACAGGCGACATCGGCCTGACTCATCAGGTCTACCAGCTGGTTGTTGTCCCGGCGGATTTCCGTCACCCCCACACTGGCCCCCACATCGAAAATACGTCCATTCCAGGGGAAGCGCAGGGCAATGATTTTCCTCACCAGCTGTTCACAGCGCAGGCGCCCCTGCTCTTTGTTGCAGTTGCGCAGCAACAGGCCGAATTCATCGCCACCCAGACGTGCGACGCTGTCAACCTCCCGCAACTGGCCACGCAAAAAGCGTGCGACATTTTTCAACAGCGCATCACCCGCCATATGCCCCGCACTGTCGTTGATAACCTTAAAGCGATCGAGGTCCATATACGCAAGCACATGCACGCTGTCGCTCTCTTGCACGTTATCCACAGCATCCATCAGGTCCCGTTTAAAGGCTTCTCGGTTTGGCAGGTGGGTGAGGTCATCGTGATTGGCTTTGTAGCGCAGCTGACGAATCAGCTGGCGGGTTTCGGTCACATCCTGAAAGGCGAGTACGGCCCCCAGCAGTTGGCCACTACTGGTGCGTAGCGGCGAGGCCGAACATTTGACATCGTAGCTGGCGCCACTGCGGTTGTGTAGTACGGTACCGTCTGCGGAAAACACCGGTAAGTTGTGGGCCAGACACTCCTCGACCGGGCCGGTCACCGGCGCGCCTTGCCGACCACTGGAAATCTGGAACACCAGCCCGACTTCGCGCCCTTTCACCTCTTCCAACCGCCAACCGGTAAGCTGTTCTGCCACCGGGTTCATAAAGGTAATGCGGCGCAATCTGTCGGTGGCAATCACCGCGTCGGCAATGGCGGTCAGGGTAACCTGCAGATGCTCTTTTTCTTCCGCCAGCGAGCGCGCCATATTTTTATTGTCGGTAATATCCCGCAACACACCGATCAGTCGCAGGGGCTGTCCGTCGTCACTGGACTCCATGACCCTGGCCACCTCATGGATCCAGCGCAAGGCTCCGGAGTCCGTACGCACCCGATACTGACAGTCAATATCCCGCACGGCGCCGGCAAAGTGCGACAACTGCGCCTGCAGCAAACGCTCACGATCTTCCCGATCCACGCGCGCCAACCAGTCCTGCCGGCTGGCCAGTCGGGAGGAATCAATACCGATACCACTGCTGAGCCACTCGGAGTAGAAGGTTTTTCCGGAGATCAGATCCCAGTCGTACACCACCTGACCGGTTACAGTGAGTGAAAATTTCCAGCGCTCTTCTGCGCGGGCAAGTTGTGCTTCACTGCGTTTTCGCCAGTCAATATCTTCCACCTGCACCACGGCGTAAAGCGGCTCATTGTGCGCCCCCCGGGCGAGGCTGCAGGACCAGTGTCCCCACACCAACTCGCCGTTTTTACGTACGAAACGCCACTCCGCATCCTGCACAAAGCCCACTTCAAAATCGATCAGTGGCTGCCGGCCACCTCCGGCTTTTCCGTCACTGGCCCCGGGTGCATCACTGAGCACCACTTCGCGGATACTGAGCCCCTTGAGCACCACCTCGGTGTAGCCGATAAAGCGGCAGAAGCTGGCATTTGCCTGAATAATCCGATTGTCCAGCGACACCAGCAGCATGCCGATCCGGGAGGACTCCATAGCCGCGCGGAAACTACTCTCCACTTCCATAATGCGCTGACTGCGTTTGCGCTCGATACTGGAAGCAACCGCCATCACATACGCAGGCACTATCCCCGCATACAACGGTAGGAAATCCAGCGGAGTCTGGATAACCGGCAGGGTATCCGGCAGCCAGGCGACGCCTTTGGTAAGGATCATCACTAAACTGACTGTGGCCGAGAAAATCACCAGCAACGCCTGTGGCAATTCCAGTCGCGATGCAGCCCAGATAAGTGGCAGGGTAATAAAGACAAACGGATAAGGAAAAATCGCCAGCACCGCCACTACACAGACCAGTGACGTCAACCACACCAGCACCAAGTGCACAATGGAGCGGAACGAAAAAATCCTGACGGCCGCTTCGGAATTGATCAGGTAAATCAGCGGGAGAAATATGCAGATACCAATGGCATCAGCCAGATACCAGAACAAAAAGACATCGGTGAAAGGCGCCCCGCGAAACAGCGCGGCAACCATTGCGCCGACTCCAGCGCCGGCCAGCGTCGACAGCAAGGCACCAAAAAAGATAAACCGGAGCCAGCGCCACATACTGCCGAAGAAATCGCCATCGGCACAGAATGTGCGCAGCAGGCAGGCTGCCGTCAATGCCTCTGCGGCGCCAGCCAGAGAGTACATGGCGGCAATGCCCCATTCAAAACCGACACTTATTGCCGCAACAAAATTGCCCGCGAATGCCGCGGTCAACAATAGCGGCCAATGGCGTACGGAGTAG
The DNA here is from genome assembly GCF_023156515.1 of Microbulbifer sp. CAU 1566. Taxonomy (NCBI): domain Bacteria; kingdom Pseudomonadati; phylum Pseudomonadota; class Gammaproteobacteria; order Cellvibrionales; family Microbulbiferaceae; genus Microbulbifer; species Microbulbifer sp. CAU 1566. The sequence continues at coordinate 261,860 of NZ_JALNMG010000001.1, forward strand.
CGATAGAGAAAGGCGATGGCCAGAGCATCGGCCAACCAGACGGCGGCGATGCCTCCTGACAGAGAAAGAAAGTTTTTACAGAAAAACGCCAGACAGAAACTGCCAACAGCCAGGAATAGCGCCATCGGCAAAATACGCTCCCGCTGCCCAGGCTGAACAACCCCAGCCCCCATTTTTATTCTATTTCCACCCCGGGTATACGCGGACATTAAGCATGACTTCCTTTTGCTAATCCGTTGTTTTTCTTGGGACTCTAACTGAGAGTCTAATTAGTGACGATTTTCCTTTTTACCCATTTAACTTGCGCGACCTTTCACGACCTTGCAAAAAAGAACCGCCCCGTACAGATCAGTCCACCGCCGACATCGTAGATGACAGGCTATAGCGCAAGCCCTCGGCCAGTGCAGCCAGATCGTAAGAAGCCGGCACACAGACATCCACATGTGCACTGCGCTGCTCGACGATACCCACCAGCGGAATATCAGCCGTCACCGGGTCGCTGCGCACGATGTTTGAAAAGTCTTTCAGTGATACACCGGGCAGCTCACCATCGACCAGAATCACCTCGGGCCTCGCGGTGCGCGCGGCGTAAATACCCTTCATGGCATCGGTGGCTATTTGCAGCTCTACCTGTGGTACCGAAGCCAGCACGGCTTTCAGCCGGTTTCCGTTGGCAGCCCGACCGGTAACGAAGAGCACCCGGCACCTTGGCAGCATACGCGCATAATCCGGCCGCGCCGCCATCTGTAATACGGCCTCCGGTGCATCGTTCATCAGGAACTCGATCCAGAAAACGGAGCCCTGGCCCTCTTCACTGTCGAACCCGATGCGTCCACCCATGGCTTCGGTCAGCTGCTTGGCAATCGCCAGCCCCACCCCGGTGCCTTCAATTTTGCCCTGCTCAGCCCCCAGGCGATTAAACGGCTCAAACACCTGCGGCTGCTTGTTGACCGCAATGCCGTAACCGGTGTCCAACACACTGAGTCGCAGCCACCCCTCAGCTTGGGGGGCAAAGGTAATCACCACTCGTCCACTTTCGCGGTTGTACTTGATCGCGTTGCCCACCAGATTCAGCACCACCTGCTTGAAGCGCACCGGATCCGCCAGGATATAGGCCCGCTCCCAGCCTAGAGGCTCAAAGGTGAGATTGACCTTGCGGGTGTCCGCCAGGGGTTCCAGCAAGCGCCGACAGTCAGCCACCAGGTTGGCGGGCTGGACAGGCTCAATCGAAGGCGCGAGCCGGTTGCTGTCGATACGCGCCAGGTCCAGCACATCCCCCACCAGGTGCAGCATATGCTGCCCCGCCTTGCGAATTTCCCCCATGCGCAGGCGCTGATCCGGATTCAGGCTCTGGTCCAGTTCTACCATCTGGCTGTAGCCCAGGATGGCATTCAGGGGCGTGCGCAATTCATGGCTGAGGCTGGACAATAAATCCGAGCGGTCGCGACTTTCCCCCCGCAGACGCTGCAATTCTTCTTCCAACCGCAACTGCTTGGTTTTGCTGGCAGTAATGTCCTGAAGAATACCCAATACCCGGATTGGGCGACCGGTACTGCTCCGCTGCACATTCCCCCGACAGCGCGCCCAGACAATACTGCCCTCGCGGTGCTTGAGGCGGAACTCGACATCCAGCGGCAACTGCTCCCGGACATTGTCCTCCATGGCCTGCTTAACGTCGGCATAGTCTTCCTCGACCATATGAGTCTTCCAACGCACCAGGGAGGCGCGCGCATCCGCTTCACTCTGGCCGCGGCCGTATCCCAGCATGCGCCAGCAGGCGCTATCCAGTACCACTTCATCAACCCGCAGGTCCCACTCCCAAAGGCCATCACCCAGGGTATCCAGTGCGTAGTGGAAGCGTTCGCCAGAAAAGTAAGACAGCGATTTGGGGGACAGGGATTCGCTGTAGTCGGTACAGCCGCCCAGGAAGAATCGCTCGCCGTCGGGCGCGGTGTAAGCGCGGGCCCAGAGCCGCAACCAGAGGGGCTGCCCACCGCTGCCGTAGGCCCGAATACTGGTATCGACAAAGGTACCCTGCTGGCACAGTCGATTGCGTAACGACAGCAGACCAGTGCGGTCGTCGGAGTGCACCAGTTCCAGGTCGCCGGTCCAGATATGAGACAGGGCGACTTCAGGGTCCCGGTGCAGCAGCGACCAGATATTGCCGGTGGCTCGCTGCGCCCCGCTTTCTGGATGCCACTCCCAGACACCGCGGTTGGCACTCAACAGCAGGCTGTGCAGATACTGCACCTGCTTTAATGCCTGCGCTGGCTGCAAACCTTCCAGCTCGCCGGGGGTGGCGAGATTCAGGCTGACCTCGGAGGGTTTTGGGGGAGCAGAGTTCGACACCGTCTTGCCGCCTAAGCCACTTGTGTTGCCGTGATAATCTTCGGCTAGTGAATCACTTATCGGCAGATAAAAAAAGGCCCCGCAATGCGGGGCCCAAAATAGCGATGATGAGAGAAAACGGGAAGTCACGCATTATTAACGTTTGCCATAACCCGTGATGGATTCCCGGAGCGCAGGCCAAGTGGCCTACACAATAGATATAGCAATTGGTGTGCCAACTTTTTAAAACGGGCAATAAACACACGAAATTCAGCATTTCGAATAAATTTTATACACCAACATTCCCGACTAAGCCGAGATCTATTACTAAAGTCACGCGGGTTACCGATAAATGACAGCGCTTGACCCACAAATGAACGCAAATTTCCACTTTCGCACCAAAACAGCGCACTCAACCATTCAAACATAGATAAACTGACTAAACATTCTCAAATTCCCCTCTCTGTCCTCGATGAAAGATGTTCGCCGAGGGCATCTGGGGTAGCATCTACCCTTAAGGATCCGTCGGTTTTGGCTCGCCGCGGCCTCATCTGGGCCGACACCAAAATTGACGGGCAACCCTTTATTAGTCAGAGCACTATAAAAGGGTACGCATCAGAAGATTCAAACAAGGTTGTAAAGTATGAAAGCAGTTCCCGAAGCCCCCCGTATCTGGCTGACGACGATTCTGTTCGCCAGCACGGGTCTGGCGGCCCTGACGCTGGTGCCGCTGTACGGCGTGATGGTTGGCTACCACTGGTACCAGTGGCTCGCATTCGCGGTGCTGGGTGCCTTCTGTGGCTTCTCCATTACCGCCGGCTACCACCGCCTGTGGTCCCACCGCACTTACGAAGCCCACTGGTCGCTGCGACTGTTCTACGCCCTGTTTGGTGCCGCCGCCCTGCAAAACAGTGCACTGATCTGGTGTTCCGGTCACCGCCGTCACCATCGTCACTGCGACGACAACGACCAGGATCCATACTCCGCCAAGCGCGGCTTCTGGTTTTCCCACATTGGCTGGATGTTGCGGGAATACCCCAGCGGCGAAGTGGACTTTGACAACGCCAAAGACCTGCAGCGGGATAAAATCGTGATGTGGCAGCACAACCACTATGTGCCCATCACCGTCGCAATGAACATCGGTGTACCGCTGGTCCTGGGCCTGCTCACCGGCGATGTCATCGGCATGCTGCTGCTGGCTGGCGTACTGCGCATTGTGGTGAACCACCACACCACCTTTTTTATCAACTCCCTTGCACACATCTGGGGCCGCCGCCCGTATACCGATGAAAACACTGCCCGCGACAATGACCTGCTGGCGTTTTTCACCTTCGGTGAGGGCTACCACAACTACCATCACATTTTTCAGACCGACTACCGCAACGGTATCCGCTGGTACCAGTGGGATCCCACCAAGTGGCTGATCAAAACCGCCAGCTGGCTGGGACTGGCCCAGAACCTGAAAACGGTACCGGCCATGCGTATTCAGCGCGCCATGCTGACCATGCAATTCAAGCGCGCGGAACAGCGCCTGGAAAACTCCAAGCACAAGGAGAGCTGGAAAGAATTACTGGAGCGCGAGGCCCAGGATTTTTCCTCCGCCCTGGCGGAATGGAAAGAGCTGCAGCAGCAGCGCTATGAGAGCGCCCGCGAACGCCTGTTGAGCAAGTGGGAAAACGTCGCCATTCGCACCCGGGTAAAAGAGCTGGAATACAGCCTCAAAATGCAACGCAAGCGCCTGCAGATCATGATGGAACAGTTCCATCTGGCGCCCGCTGCAGCCTGAAAAATGCAGTAAACCGGTAGCAAAGGCGGCCCACTGAGGCCGCCTTTTTTGTTTCTGCGCGGTGGGGGCAATATGTCAAAAGAAGCCTTGAACGCCGCCAAATATGCACTATAACCATAAGAGAAACATCGCACTTGCCACACCCACCAGAGCACGGCAAAAACTATAATTAAATCAATCACACAGAAGGCGTAGAGATGAAGACGTTCAAACAGGCCCACGAAGTTCTCAAGAACGCCCAGAAGTTTCATCTGGATATGGCGGGGGTGTACCAGCAACTCCTGGAGAATGCCCACGATAACCGCACCCAGTTGCTGCTCAAGCACCTGCACGAGCACGAGCTGCGCATGGCCAACAACCTCAAGAATTACGGCGCTGTGGCCGAGCAGAAGGTGATGCAGACATGGCTGCAGTACACCCACGAGGAAACGGCGGGTGACCTGATCAAAAACCTCTACCTGAGCGACAAACCCTCCATTGAGGAAATCAACCAACTGGGACGCGAAGTCGACAAGTACTTTTCCGAGCTGTATCACTCGGTCTACGGCTCTATCGAATCCTCAGAAGTGAAAGAGGTGTTCGAAAACCTGAAGCATATTCAGGACAAAGAGCGCATCACCCTTTCGATGGCGACCAATTCCCTCTGGGACATGTGACGTTCACTACCACTACACACCGGGAACTATGTGGCGCACTATTCCCGCCTCACGGCGCCTTGTAACCGTTCGGTCCCCCACAACCACTCCAGCCACCCCGTCTCAGCCCATTCCACCTTTGAGACGCCATGTGACCCAGCTCCCAAACAAAACCCAACACCGGAGAATTTGGCGCTAAAAGCCGCGATTGTTACCGCTTTGTGAAAAGTGGCTGTTGCTTCAGCGTAACACGATTGCTATTTTTGACAGCGATGTCATTTCGTGGCGCCGAGGTACTAGCGTCGTATTTATATAAAAATAATCTGCCGCAAGGTGAACATTATATGATCAGCAACAAGCTCCGGCTCGGTCTGGTGACCGCTGCCATGCTCTCAGCAGGACACAGCTACGCCGCTGTCGACTGCACTTCCCTCCCGGTCTGGGAAGCGGGCCCCTCCTACTCTACCGGTGCCCAGGTCCAGTACAACAACAACGCCTACGAGGCGAAGTGGTGGTCCCAGAATTTCAACCCCGAACAGTATTCCGGCCAGTACCAGGAATGGAAACTGCTGGGGGCCTGTGGCGACGAAAACCCGCCGCTGATACCGCCGCAGGGCTCGATCACCGCGCCGACTGCCGGATCTACTTTCAGTGAAAATGACAGCGTTGTCTTTTCGGCTTCCGCCTCGGACGAAGATGGCGAGGTCACATCCGTCGCCTTCTTCCTAGACGGCGCGCTGGTCGCCACCGATACCGCGGCCCCCTGGCAAGCCACCTGGACCGCTGCCGCCGGTGAACACAGCCTCACCGCGCAGATCACCGATAACGACAACCTGAGCACCACTACCGCCCCGGTAACCTTCACCGTTGAAGAAGACATCGTCATCGGCCCGTTCGCTCCCGAAGTGAGCATCACCGCACCGGCAAACGGCTCCAGCCACACCACCGGTGACAGCCTGACCATCACCGCCAGCGCCTCCGACAGCGATGGCACCGTCAGCCAGGTCGCCTTCTATGTAGACGGCAGCCTGATAGCTACCGACACCAGCGCGCCCTACAGCACAGAGTGGACCGCTGCTACCGTCGGCAACCACACCATTTCTGCAGTTGCGACCGATAACGACGACCTCGAAGGCTCTGCCGAAGCGATCATTTCCGTAGAGGACGAGCAGGTCGTCACCGGCGACTACCCCTGCCGCCCGGATGGGCTTTACACCACCCCAGGCACCGCCCCCAACTACTGTGACATCTACGACGCAGAAGGTCGCGAAGACATGGGCGCAGACCACCCGCGCCGTATCATCGGTTACTTCACCAGCTGGCGTAATGGCGCCAACGGTCAGCCCAGCTACCTGGTGAAAGACATTCCGTGGGGCAAGATCACCCACATCAACTACGCCTTCGCCCATGTAGGCAGCGATTACTCCGTATCCGTCGGTAACACCAGCGATCCCGGCAACCCCGCCACCGGTATGGAATGGCCCGGCATCGCCGGTGCGGAAACCGACCCGGACTACCCCTACAAGGGCCACTTCAACCAGCTGTCCAAATTCAAGGAACAGCACCCGGAAGTGAAAACCCTGATCTCCGTGGGCGGCTGGGCCGAGACCGGTGGCCATTTCAATGAGAACGGCGACCGCGTGGCCGACGGTGGCTTCTACACCATGACCACCAATGCCGACGGCAGCATCAACCACCAGGGCATCGAAGCCTTCGCCAACTCCTCGGTGGACTTTATCCGCGAGTACGGCTTCGACGGTGTGGATATCGACTACGAATACCCCACCACCATGAACGATGCGGGTAACCCGCTGGACTTCGGTATCTCCAACCCCCTGCGCGGTTCGCTGATGGCGTCCTACGTCGAACTGATGCGCGTACTGCGCGAGAAGCTGGACGAAGCGGGCCAGCAGGACGGCACCCACTACATGCTGACCATCGCCTCGCCCTCTTCCGGTTACCTGCTGCGCGGCATGGAAACCATGCAGATCACCCAGTACCTGGATTACGTCAACATCATGACCTACGACCTGCACGGGGCGTGGAATGAATACGTTGGCCACAATTCCGCGCTGTTCGACAACGGCAACGACCCGGAACTGGCCGCAGCCAGCGTGTACAGCACTTCCCAGTACGGTGGCATCGGCTACCTGAATATCGACTGGGCAGTGAAGTACTTCCGCGGCTCCATGCCCGCAGGCCGTATCAACGTGGGTATCCCCTACTACACCCGCGGCTGGCAGGGAGTGTCTGGCGGTACCAGTGGTCTCGGCGGTTCTGCAGCGCTGCCCGCGCAATCCGAATGCCCGGAAGGTACTGGCGGTGCGTCTGACTGTGGTCACGGTGCCGTCGGCATCGACAACATGTGGCACGACCTGGACGAAGGCGGCAACGAAATGGGCGCCGGCTCCAACCCCATGTGGCACGCCAAGAACCTGGAAAATGGCATCCTCGGCAGCTACGTCACCGACTACGGCCTGGACCCGGCCAACGACCCGGATGACGCGCTGACAGGCACCTATGTACGCAACTACGACAGCGTGTCCGAAGCGCCGTGGCTGTGGAACTCACAGAAGAACGTATTCATCTCCACCGAAGATGAAGAGTCCATGGACGCCAAGGTGCAGTACGTCATCGACCAGGGCGTGGGCGGTATCATGTTCTGGGAACTGGCCGGTGACTATGACTTCGACGCAGCGAAAGGCGAGTACTACATGGGTGACACCCTCACCACCCTCGCCTACGACAAGTTCGCCAATGCCAGTGACTACCGCCACCTGCGCACCGATCGCGTAGTACCGGACGAAGCACTGGATATCGGTATCGAGATCACCGGGTTCAAACTGGGTGACCAGAACTACCCGCTGAATCCGAAGCTGTACATCACCAACAACACCGGTGGTGTTCTGCCCGGCGGTACCGTGTTCGAGTTCGACATGCCCACTTCCACCTCCAACATCATCACCGACCAGAGCGGTGCCGGTCTGGAAGTGATTGAGGACGGCGCCAACGCCGGCGGCGGTAACGCGGGCGGTCTGGAAAATGAATTCCACCGCGTGCGCTTCAGTCTCCCGGGCTGGCAGGACCTGGCGGATGGTGAATCTTGGGATATGACCCTGAACTACTACCTCCCGGTTTCCGGCCCGCAGGCCTATACCGCCACCGTCAACGGCACTACTTACGCGCTGGCATTCGAGTACCCGGATCTGCCGGTAGCGGAACTCAGCAGCGGCGGTGGCAGCTCCTCGGGCGGTAGCTCTTCCGGTGGCGGCGGCACTACCTGCACCGATGCCGGCGTAAGCACCAGTGGTCTGGTGACCTATCCGGAATGGCCGCGCAGTAACCACGCCGCCAGCGGCGATCAGATCATCCACGACGGCAGCGTATTCAAAGCCAACTGGTGGACCCAGTCCGTTCCCGGAACCGCGGATGGCAGCTGGTCCTTTGTCTGCTCACTTTAAGTAATGGAATCAAGGAAATTCATCGGCCGGCGGCGCAGCGTCGGCCAAATCTCACAGGATGGATTGGAGGCACTAAAAAACTACTACGCGTGCGCCTGACGGCATCCGGCGGTGCTCAGAATGCTCATGTACTTATGTACACTCCGCTTCTTCCGCGCCGGCGGCCACCGCCAGCCACCCGCTCGCTACATTTTTTAGAGGCTCCAGAATAAAGATTTCTCTCTGCGTTGTGACTTATAGGAAAACACCTGTACAGGCAATGTTCCTATTTCGCCCCGACTCCGGTTGGGGCTTTTTTCGTTTTCTGGTTTCAGGTTTTTAATTGCGTTGGATTCAATCCACAAGGAAATCTCCATGAACTATTTTTCCCCAACCCATGGCATCTTCGCCGCGGCCTTCGGTGCCGTATTGCTCAGCGCCTGCTCCCAGAAGCCGGCACCGGAGCAAAAAGAAAAGCCCCAGGACCCGGCTGCCGAAGTCACCAGCCCGGCAGCGGATAGCAAGATATTTTTTGATGATTTTTCTTACCAGTCCCTGAGCGAGATGGCAGAAAACCAGTGGAAGGCACGCACCGAAACCGGACACCCGGGTGTAGCCGGTGCACGCTGGTCCGGTGATGGCATCAGCTTCCTGCAGGACAGTGAAGCGCCGGGTAACACTCTGTTGCGAATGACGTCGTCTACCGATGGCAGCGGTGAAAATACCCAGCACACCCAGTTCTGTCACCAGCGCAAATACCTCTCCGGCACCTACGCTGCGCGGGTTTTCTTCCGCGACGAGCCCATCTCCGGCCCCGATGGCGACCAGATCATCGAGACCTTCTATACCATCAGTCCACTGAAAGCCGATATGGATCCGGACTACAGTGAAATGGATTTCGAATACTTGGCCAATGGCGGCTGGGGCGAGCCTGACAACGCACTTTTTGCCACCAGCTGGGAAACCTTCAAGCTGGATCCCTTTGTGCAAGACAATGAATCCTCTACCCGCCCCGGAAGCTTTGCCGGCTGGCATACCCTCGTGCTCCAGGCAGGGGAAGGCAAACTCCGCTATTTTGTCGACGGCGAACAGTTTGCGGAACACAGTGAACGGGTTTTCCCGGAAGAACCGATGTCGATCAACTTCAACCTCTGGTTCACCGCCGAAGGTCTGGTCGACTCTACGGAAAACCGCGTTTATCAACAGGATATCGATTGGGTTTACCACAGTGCGAGCCAGATCCTGAGTACCGAAGAGGTCACCAGTGCAGTCGACGCCCTGCGCGCGGATCAAGTAGCATTTGCCGATACCGTTCCTGACTGGGAACCCAAGCTGGAATCCCCCTGCGGCCTTTAAGCCGCGGTTTACAAGTAGATGCGAGGCGGTTTGAGCCGCCCCGCCATCACTGGCTGAATATTGAAGTAGTTATTATGGTCAACAAAAAACAGCGACTCGCCTCCGTGGACGCCCTGCGCGGATTCGATATGTTCTGGATTATCGGTGGCGAAGCCCTTTTCCTGCCCCTCTTCGCCCTCACCGGCTGGTCGATTTTCCACTTCGGGCACGGGCAGATGCAGCACACCCAATGGCACGGGTTCAGTTTTTACGACCTGATTTTTCCGCTGTTTATCTTCCTGTCCGGAGTTACCCTCGGCCTCGCCAACAAGTCCCTGCGCGGGCTGCCTGCAAGCCAGCGGACACCGGTTTATCGCAAGGCGGTCAAACGGTTATTTCTGCTGATACTGCTGGGAATTCTTTACAACCACGGCTGGGGCACGGGAATCCCCGCAGACCTCGGTGAAATCCGCTACGCCAGCGTGCTTGCCCGTATCGGTTTTGCCTGGTTTTTCGCTGCGATGATCGTATGGCACTTCGGTTTACGTACCCAGTACTTCATTGCTGCTGCGATCTTACTGGGATACTGGCTGTTACAGGTGACCGCGGGCACACTGACTCCGGACGGTTCCGTGAATGCGTGGGTGGATCAACACTTCCTGCCGGGTATCACATACCAGAACCGCGCTTACGATCCAGAAGGTGTACTCTCCACCATTCCCGCTATCGTCAATGCGCTCTTTGGTGTTTTTGCCGGTCACTGGCTAGCAAAGCACGCCGGTAATCACACGGCGATTCTGAAAGGCCTGTTTGTCGGTGCGGCGGTTTGTCTGCTTGCGGGTTTTCTGTGGCACTGGGTTTACCCGGTCAACAAGGAACTGTGGACCAGCTCTTTTGTGCTGATTACCTGTGGCTGCTGCCTGCTGCTACTGGGAGTTTTCTACCTTGTGGTGGATATGTGGCACTGGAAGACCTTCACCTATTTCTTTTCAGTGATCGGCTGCAATGCCATTCTGGTGTATCTCGGCACCAGTCTGGTGAACTGGCAGTATTCGAGTAAGAGTCTATTTGGCGGGATTGCCGCGGCACTGTCCGAGCCTGCCGGAATACTGGTAATCGCCCTCGGAGTGATTTTGCTGCAGTGGTTGGTATTGCGGTTTCTTTACAAGCGCGGGATTTTTATCAGCCCCTGAGACATTGCCACCATACGTCTACCCAAACTTGTGGCGGAAAGTCCGAATGGCATCGAAGCTGGTCCGTTGGCGGCAAAGCACTGGGTACGGGTTTTCAGGACCGCTGTGAACCCATCCCTGGGCGCTGCGGCGCAAACTTCCTGTTTGCGACGCTCCTGAAAACCCGTACCCAGCACTTTGCCTTCAATTCGAACTCTTCACCCTGTTGGAAGCTTGCTTTGTTCGAACAAAGTGAAAATGTCCAAGCGAAGGGAAAGTGCCGGGGATCCGTTTTCGAAAGCGTCGGCGACATGGACGTCGCCGACGCAGCTTACAGGGATGTATTCATAGCGGTTTCGAAAACGGATACCCGGTGCTTTGCCGCCACCGGGATAACTAAGCAGAACCACAGACTCTTAGATGACTACTCAGTAAGGAAATTTCCGTTGAACTGCTTCGACTATGGACTGATTCGCATCCGGAAATTCATAGTCGGTGAGTTCAGAAGCGTTAACCCAGGCCAATGCCTGCCCCTCAACTCCGCGCGCTTCACCGGAAAATTCCGTCACGCACCAGGTATCGAGAAACACCTGCTTTTCGCCGTAGTCATGGCGTACCTCGATGAGTTTCTCCATCGCCAGCACGCCAATATCCAGCTCCTCACGCAACTCTCTCGTCATTGCCTGCTGAATCGACTCGCCATCTTCAACTTTGCCACCGGGAAACTCCCAACGCCCCCCCATATGCAAATGGTCCGGGCGCTTGGCCAGCAGAATACGTCTGTCCGGCCCGAGAATAACCCCAACCGCAACATGAATATGCTTGACCACCGCCCCCCCCATCAGGTGCGGTACTCGGCATTGATGGTCACATACTCGTGAGAAAAATCGCAGGTCCAGATATGCTCGGAACACTCCCCCCGCTGCAAATCGACGGTGATGGTAAACGCCGGCTGCTGAAAGATCTTCTGTCCCGCCTCTTCGGTATAAGCTTCCGCGCGGCCACCGGCGTCCACGATTTGTACATCATCCAGGAACACACTGATCTTGCCGGTATCGAGGTTTTCCATACCCGCATTGCCAATCGCCATGACCAAACGCCCCCAGTTGGGATCTGAAGCGTAGAGTGCGGTTTTCACCAGCGGTGATTCGCCGATCTCAAAAGCCACCCGCAAGGCCTCTTGGGTACTGGCGGCGTTATTGACCTGAACAGTGACAAACTTGGTTGCCCCCTCACCATCTTTCACGATCGCTTGGGCCAGCTCGATATGTACCTCAGTGATGACCGCCTTTAACTCGGCATAGGCATCGCTACTGGTGTCGTCGATGGGTTGCCCACTGGCGCCACTGGCAATCAGTACGCAGGCATCATTGGTGGAGGTATCGCCGTCCACGCTGATGCGGTTGAAGGAAGCTCCCACGGCCTCTTTCACCAGCGCATCCAGCATCGGCTGGGGGATAGCCGCATCGGTTGCCACGTAGGCCAGCATGGTCGCCATATTGGGCTGGATCATGCCCGCCCCTTTGGCGATACCGACGACGGAAATGGTTTCACCATCAATCGCCAAGGTGCGGCTGGCGGTTTTGGGGCGTGTATCGGTGGTCATGATGGCTTTGGAGGCAGCATCCCAGCCATCCGCCTGCAGGCTTTCTACCGCCTTGGGAATACCATTGAGGATTTTCTCTACCGGCAGGTGCTCACCGATAACACCGGTGCTGAAGGGCAGCACCTGTTCCGCCGCGACGCCCAGCGCAGCTGCGACACCGGCGCAACACTGGTTTGCATCCCTGAGACCCCGTTCGCCGGTTGCAGCGTTGGCATTGCCAGCATTGATCAGCAACGCGCGAATATTCCCCTGGCGAATATGCTCTTTGGCCACCAGTACCGGGGCCGCACAGAAGGCGTTCTGGGTGAAGGTCGCAGAGACGCTGGCACCCTCGGCAATTTCGATCAGCAGCAGGTCGTTGCGCTGCCAGTTTTTGATCTGAGCGGGAACGGCGGAGAGACGGACTCCGGGAATCTGGGGAAGGGATTGCGCCATTGTTTTTGGCCTTGTGAGTTGAAAGATCAGGCGGGAATTATATAAACGGGAAGCCATAAACAAAAAGGCCCGCAGGAGTACTGCGGGCCTTTTATCTTATTTCAGCAACGGCCGAATATCAGGAAGTGGTAGAAGAAGTCAGCTTGCCGTGGCACTGCTTGTACTTCTTGCCGGAGCCGCAGGGACAGGGATCATTGCGGCCGACGCGGGGGCCGCGGCGCGCGGGCTCAGCCTGTGCGTCACCGGCCATCTCGGCCTCCGGCATTGCAGACGCCTGCGCATGTTGCAGCTCCAGTTGCTGGCGACGCTGGGCCTCCAGGCGACGCTGCTCCATTTCTTCCATCTGCTCACGGGTCATGGGTTCGACATGGGCCAGCACGCGGATAACTTCGTGTTTCAGGTTATCCAGCAGGCTCTGGAACAGGTGGAAAGATTCGCGCTTGAACTCCTGTTTCGGGTTCTTGTTGGCGTAGGCGCGCAAACCGATACCCGCACGCAGGTGGTCCATGCTGGAAAGGTGTTCCTTCCACAGCTGGTCCAGCACCTGCAACATCACCTGGCGCTCGATCGTGGGCATCAGGTTGGCATCGCCGGTACTCTCGGCAATTCGTGCCAGCTTCTGCTGGTACGCCTGCTGGCACTCTTCGGCAATTTTCTGGCGCAGGCTTTCCTCGTGCAGGGTGCGGTCTTCGTCCAGCCACTGCTGAACCGGCAACTGCAGACCCAGTTCGGCGGCCAGCTGCTGCTCCAGGCCCGGAATATCCCACTGCTCTTCAACGCTCTGCGGCGGCACGTGGCTGGAAATCAGTTCGTACACCACATCCTCGCGAATAGCGCTGATGGTATCGCTGATGGTTTCCGCTTCCAGCAATTCGTTACGCTGGGAGTAAATCACCTGCCGCTGGTCGTTGGCCACGTCATCGTATTCCAGCAACTGTTTGCGGATATCGAAGTTGCGGCCTTCCACACGGCGCTGGGCTTTTTCAATGGCATTGGAAACCATGCGGTGCTCGATGGCCTCACCGCGCTCCATGCCCAACATCTGCATAAAGTTCTTCACCCGGTCGGATGCAAAGATGCGCATCAGGTTGTCTTCCAGGGACAGGTAGAAACGGGTTACACCCGGGTCACCCTGACGGCCGGCACGACCGCGCAGCTGGTTGTCGATACGGCGGGATTCGTGACGCTCGGTACCGATGATATGCAAGCCGCCGGCCTCAATCACCGTTTCGTGGCGGGCTTTCCACTCCGCCTTGATCTTGTCGATTTCTTCCGCAGTCGCTTCACGGCCTTCACGCGTCGCCAGCTCTTCCACTTCTGCTTCCCAGTTACCGCCGAGCACGATATCGGTACCACGGCCCGCCATATTGGTGGCGATGGTGACGGTGCCGGGGCGACCGGCCTGAGCGATGATCTGGGCTTCTTTCTCGTGGAACTTGGCGTTCAGCACCTGGTGGTCGATCTTGGCCTTCTGTAACAGGCGCGACATCTCTTCAGATGTTTCGATGGAGGCGGTACCCACAAGGATCGGCGCCTTCTTGTCGCGACAGTATTTGATGTCTTCGATGATGGCTTCGAGCTTCTCTTCCTTGGTCAGGTACACCAGGTCGTTGAGGTCTTCCCGCTGCTTTTCGCGGTTGGTGGGGATGACCACTACGTCGAGGCCGTAAATCTGGCGGAATTCAAACGCTTCGGTGTCCGCGGTACCGGTCATACCCGCGAGTTTGGGGTAGAAGCGGAACAGGTTCTGGAAAGTGGTGGAAGCGAGGGTCTGGCTCTCGCTCTGGATCTGCACGTTTTCTTTTGCTTCCAGGGCCTGGTGCAGGCCTTCGGAAAGGCGACGACCGGGCATGGTACGGCCGGTATGCTCGTCGATCAGCACCACCTGGCCATTCTGCACGATGTAATCCACGTCTTTGTGGAACAGCACATGGGCGCGCAGCGCAGCGTTGACGTGGTGCAGCAGGCCCAAGTTACCCGGGGCATACAGGGACTCGTCTTCCTTCAGCAGGCCGCTGCGGGTCAGCAGGTCTTCGATCAGCTGGTGGCCGTCTTCGCTCATTTCCACCTGACGGGTCTTTTCGTCGACGGTGTAGTGACCTTCGCCGCCCTCTTCGCCGCGCTCCAGCTGGGGCACCAGCTTGTTCATCGCCATGTACAGCTGCGAGGAGTCTTCCGCAGCACCGGAAATGATCAGCGGGGTACGGGCTTCGTCGATCAGGATGGAGTCCACCTCATCCACGATGGCGAAGTTCTGCGGGCGCTGAACGCGGTCTTCCTTGCGCAGAACCATATTGTCGCGCAGGTAGTCGAATCCGAACTCGTTGTTGGTACCGTAAGTGATGTCCGCCTGATATGCCGCCTGCTTGTCGGCAGGGTGCTGTTGGGACACGACAACGCCAACCGTCAGGCCCAGGAATTCGTAAACTGGACGCATCCAGTTGGCATCGCGGCTGGCCAGGTAATCGTTGACCGTCACAATATGTACGCCCTTGCCTTCCAGTGCGTTCAGGTAGGCAGGCAGCGTGGCCACAAGAGTTTTACCCTCACCGGTACGCATTTCGGCAATGCGACCCTCGTGCAGGGTCATGCCACCGATCATCTGTACGTCGAAGTGGCGCATCCCCATGGTACGGGCACCGGCCTCGCGCACCGCGGCAAAGGCTTCCGGCAGTATCTGATCCAGGGTTTCACCGCTCTCCAGGCGCTGCTTGAACTCTTCCGTTTTGGCTTTCAGCGCGGCATCGTCCAGTGCCTTGTATTCTTCTTCCAGCGCATTGATCTTTGTGACCGTTTTACGCATGCGCTTGAGTTCGCGGTCATTTTTTGAGCCGAAGACCGTCTTTATCAGTTTGCCAATCATTATTCAGAAACCACATTAAATGCTGAGTGTGCCCGCGGGCCCGGGTCTCGGGGCCTCTGCGCGGAAAAGGTGCAAGTAAACAGGAAGGCGCCAGACGCCGCAACCGTATAAGAAGTTGCGGGCGCCACTACAGGATTACAAGTCTCCTGCCGCGCAATGATAGAGGATAGTTGTTATCTGCCGGTGCGGCGGATATAGCTGGCGGGGTCTACGGGGCGGTTATTCTTGTACACCTCGAAGTGCACGTGAGGGCCGGTAGAGCGGCCACTGGAGCCCATCAGGGCGATGACCTGGCCTTTCTTCACAATTTCCCCAAGTTTGACCTTGAGTTCACTGTTGTGGCCGTAACGTGTGGTGTAGCCATTGCCGTGGTTGATTTCCACCAGCTGGCCATAACCATTGCGGTCTTCAGCCCAGGTCACGACACCGGCGGCTACCGATACCACGTCCGAACCATTCTTGCCGGCGAAATCGACACCTTTGTGCCAGGAACGGCGACCACTGAAGGGGTCGGTACGGTAGCCATAGCGGGAAGACATCCAACCGCGGGTAATGGGGCGGCCGGCGATAAACTGTTCATCCTGCAGCTGGCGACGCGCCATCAGGTCATCAAGCGTAGAGAGCTGCATCTGGCGGTCTTCGATCTGATCCGACAGATCGCCGATGACTTCCAGGAATTCCGGTGGCTGGTAGGGCAGTTCGCTGGCGCCGGCGATACCCGGGTCTTCCGGGCCACCTACGGCGGGCACGTTGCCAAATTGAAATTCGCCTTCATCGAGCTTAGCGATGGTGGTGAGGCGCTCGCCAAGGGCATCGAGACGGGTCAGCCTGGCCTGCATTTCAGCCAGCTTTACGGTCAAGGCGGTCAGCTGCTCGCGGGCCTGCTGATCGGCCTCATTGATCTGCTCCTGCTGCTTGCGCAGGGCTTTGTTCCAGGCTTTTACCGCCCGGGAATCAAAGACGTCGGATTCTGTCGCTGGTAGGTTAGCCCCCAACCACAGCGCACCAACAGGCAAGCCCAACAGGCAGAGGCCGAGCAGGGCTTTGCTCAGTCCACCAAAATTGAAGCTGCGGGAGACACCTCCGCGCTCATTGACCAGGATTATTTTCATAACAGGCGTGCGAGACTTGCGACAGTTTGTTGTTTTAGTTGGTTTTCACCCATCGGCAAACTCTGCCGAGTGGTAACGGGACTGTCGCTTCCTGCTTGTCCCAGGCCATCCCCATGGCCAGCTGCCGCCAATGTAACATCGTCTGACGACAAAAAAAGATCACAAACGCACGCTAAAGACCAAAACAAACGGCCAAAAGGCAGCGCGCGTAAAAAAGCCGGCAATTTCTGTGCCGGCTTTGCGAGAGGCGCCTCTTACACCGCCAGGATTGGCTTGACGTAAGAGATGGGCGCTTCTTCCTGTTCACCCTCAAAGGTGACCATTTCCCATGCATCTTCCTGTGCCATCAGGGTGCGTAGGGACTTGTTGTTCAGTGCATGGCCGGATTTGAAGGCCTTGAACTCACCAATCACACTGGTACCCAGCAGGTACAGGTCGCCGATGGCGTCGAGGATCTTGTGCTTGACGAACTCGTCCTCGTAACGCAGACCGCCCTCATTGAGGATGCGGTACTGGTCGATAACGATGGCGTTATCCACGCTGCCACCCTGCACCAGGCCCTTGGAGCGCAGGTATTCGATTTCATGCATGAAACCGAAGGTACGCGCGCGGCTCACTTCTTTTACGAAGGAGGTGCTGGAGAAGTCTACCGAGGAGCTGAGGTTGCGCCCCTGGAATACCGGGTGGTCAAAATCAATAGTGAAGGACACCTTGAAGCCATTGAACGGCAGGAAGCTGGCTACTTTGTCGCCCTCTTCCACGGTTACCGGCTTCTTGATCCGCAGGAATTTCTTCGGAGCGGCCTGCTCCTGAATTCCAGCGGACTGAATCAGAAATACGAAAGGACCCGCGCTACCGTCCATGATCGGCACTTCCTGGGCGGACAGCTCGACAATCGCGTTGTCGATCCCCAGACCAGCCATGGCGGAAAGCAGGTGCTCTACGGTGGCAATACGCACGTCACCTTTCACCAGAGTGGTGGAAAGCAGGGTGTCGCCCACGTTTTCAGCACGCGCTTCAATCTCAACCACCGGATCCAGGTCGACCCGACGGAATACGATACCACTGTTCACCGGCGCCGGTTTCAGGGTCAGAACGACCTTTTTGCCGGTATGCAGGCCAACACCAGTGGCTCGAATAGCGTTTTTGAGAGTGCGCTGTTTGATCATCTATATCTAGGTTCCCAATCGGTGAGCTGCGCACGAACCGCAGCGAGCCGGCGATAGTATCAGAAAATATACGCCAAAACTACAGAAACCCGTCTGGTCATTTCTGTAATTGCGGTATGTCATTTCCATCCTGACTTGAGTAAGCATAGCCCAGCGAGAAGACTACAACGCCAAACCAGCGCACAGGATCGCCATTAATTGTACGCCCTTGCCAGGTAACGGACAGTTAACAAGTGTTAACCAAGGTCCGGGAACCTGACAGTCACCCGATATTCTATTGCGGGTTACTGAATTCTCCCTGAATAACACCGGCATCCTGCGGTGTACTGCACTATTTCTTCCCTGCTTAACGTCATCTAAAGGCTTGCGCGTTTAGACCCTCTGGTCCCGGGGCAACTCCATTTCGGGAGCGCCCCAGAACCGGCACCGGCGTCACAGCCGGAGCGGGCGAAAGCCCGGAATTTCACCGGGCGAGGACATGAGCAGATTCCGCCACTACTCCGGAATAAAAAATCCGGGGCCGGACGGGACTCAGTCGGCCTGGCGGCGCAGGAAGGCTGGAATATCCAGGTATTCCATATCCTGATCAGAACCGAGCGGCGGCATCGCACGCGCGGGGCGCTCGCTTTCCACTCGACCGCGGGCTTCCTTGGGTTCGCGGACACTCTCCGTCTGCGCGGTCGGGCGCACGGTTTCACGGGCCTCCGGGCGACGGGTGTTATCCACCACCTTGGTGGGGCGGGCAACCTGCGCGGTGGCCTCACCGAGACCGGCGGCAACTACAGTCACTCGCATCTCGTCACCCAGCTTATCGTCCACTGCGGTACCGATAACCACGGTGGCGTCGTCGGAAGCGATCTCCTGAACAATCTGGCCAACCTCGGAGTATTCACCCAGGGTCAGTTCCTGACAGCCGCCCTCTTCGCTACCGGTGATGATGTTCACCAGAATACCGCGGGCACCCTGCAGGTTGACGTTATCCAGCAGCGGGCTGCGCACCGCCTTCTCTGCCGCTTCGCGCGCACGATTTTCGCCAACGGCGGAACCGGAACCCATCATTGCCATGCCCATTTCAGACATGACAGTGCGTACATCGGCAAAGTCCACGTTCATGATACCCGGGCGGATCATCAGGTCGGCGATACCCTGTACCGCACCCAGCAGCACATTGTCGGCTTCCTTGTAGGCGGCCTTCATGGTGATTTTGTTGCCGAGCACTTCCAGCAGGCGATCGTTGGGGATGGTGATCAGGGAGTCGACCTTGTCACGCAACTCGAGGATGCCCTCTTCCGCAACGGTCGCGCGCTTGCGACCTTCGATCATGAACGGGCGGGTCACTACCGCGACAGTCAGGATACCCAGGTCTTTGGCAATTTCCGCTACGATGGGGGCACCACCGGTACCGGTACCGCCACCCATGCCGGCGGTGATGAACACCATATCGGCACCGGTCAGCACTTCGGCGATGCGCTCGCGATCTTCGAGCGCAGACTGGCGACCCACATCGGGGTTGGCACCGGCACCCAGACCGCGGGTAATGGTGTTGCCCAATTGCAGAATGGTCTGCGCTTCCACATCTTTCAGCGCCTGTGCATCGGTATTGGCGCAGATGAAATCCACACCATCCACTTCGCTGGCAATCATGTGCTTGACGGCATTACCACCACCGCCACCGACACCGATCACTTTGATTACAGGCTTGTCCTGTACGCTGTCTACGAGTTCGAACATTGCTGTTCCCCTTTTTTGCTCATGTCTAAATTTAATTATCGATCCTGGTAATTATTTTCTGAATCAGAGATTGCCTCTGAACCAGTGCTTCACCTTGTCCCACCACTGATTATCGTTGCGCTGAACAACCGGGCGACTGCCTTTGTTTTCCTGCGACTTCAGTGCATACATCAACAGGCCAACACCCGTGGAGTAAATCGGGTTGCTGACGATATCGGTAAGACCAGCAATGCCTTGTGGCACGGCAAGGCGCACGGGCATATGGAAAATTTCTTCCGCCAGCTCTACCGCGCCCTCCATCTTCGAGGAGCCACCGGTCAGCACAATGCCCGCTGCACACAGGTCTTCGAAGCCACTGCGGCGCAATTCCGCCTGCACCAGGGTGAAGAGTTCGTCGTAACGGGGTTCCACCACTTCCGCCAGCGCCTGACGAGACAGATCGCGCGGTGCGCGGTCACCCACACTCGGCACCTTGATGGTTTCCCCTTCCCGCGCCAGTTTGGCCAGGGCGCAGGCGTATTTGATTTTCAGCTCTTCCGCGTGCGGCGTCGGTGTGCGCAGCGCCATGGCGATATCGTTGGTCACCTGATCGCCAGCAATGGGGATAACCCCCGTGTGGCGAATGGAGCCACCGGTAAATACCGCGATATCGGTGGTACCACCGCCGATATCCACCATGCACACGCCCAGCTCTTTTTCATCGTCGGTCAACACCGCGTAGCTGGAAGCCAGCTGTTCGAGGATGATGTCTTCCACTTCCAGACCACAGCGGCGAATACATTTTTCGATATTCTGTGCCGCATTGACGGCACCACTCACCAGATGCACCTTGGCCTCGAGGCGTACGCCGGACATTCCCAGAGGTTCTTTTACCCCTTCCTGGCTATCGATCAGGTATTCCTGTGGCAGGGTATGTAGAATTTTCTGGTCCGCGGGAATCGCTACCGCACGCGCGGCATCGATCACCCGATCCAGATCCTGCTGAGTCACCTCACGATCCTTGATCGCCACGATACCGTGGCTGTTCAAACTGCGAATATGACTGCCGGCAATGCCCGCATAGACAGAGTGAATCTCACAGCCGGCCATCAGCTCAGCCTCTTCGACCGCGCGCTGGATGGACTGCACCGTGGATTCAATATTCACCACCACGCCCCGCTTCATACCGGTGGAGCGATGAGAGCCGATGCCGACGATATTCAGCTCGCCGTCTCCGGAAACCTCACCGACAATCGCCACCACCTTGGATGTACCTATATCCAGGCCGACGACCATGCGTGGATCCGTTGATTGTGTCATTTGATTTTCAACCTCGCTGGGCAGTCGCTCCGACCCACATGTAGCATGTCGGATCAGGGGAAAGCCCACCTTTTTATCTGCCTATTTTGTTGTCAGTTTTCTGTCTTTTCTTTTGGTTTCCATTGCACCGCAACTGCGTTGTTATAGCGGGTATCCACCCCCGCAACTTTCTGCAGATGCGGCGCCAGTACGCCGCGGGTCAAACTGAGGAAACGGTCAACTCTTTCCAGGAGTTCATCGTGTCCCAAATGCAAGCGGATACCGCTCACCAGTTCCAGCTGCCAACCTGCCAGGTCGTCAAACGACAGGCGACGCACTTCCATATCCTTGGTGGTAAGCAATCCGGCCAGTGCCTGGTACTGGGCCATGATCCGCTCTACCAGCTCTGCGTCTCCTGCCAGTTCTGGCAGTCGCAGATCCGTCAAATTTTCGGGCCGCGGCAACAGTTCGCCGCTGGCGATCAGCAGTTGATCGCTCCCCCAGATGGCCAGCGGCTCCGCCTCTTGCACTTCGACTTCAACGCCGTTGGGCCAGCGACGACTCACCGACGCCCCTACAATCCAGGGGTTGCTCAGCAATGCCGCGCGCATCTCGTCAATATCCAGTGAAAAGAATCCGTGGCGCAAATGCGGCAACAGGATATCTTCCACTTCTTTTTCAGTGACCGCTCGAAACGGCGCTTTTACCCGCACATTTTCCAGCGCATCTACCCGACTCAGCTCAACCGCCGGCGCCTGATGCCAGAGCCAGCGCGCACTGTATCCAAGCCCCAGTGCAACCAGCAGCAGAAATGTCACCAGGAAAAAAAGTTTTACCGGACCTGGCGCAGATACTTCATCAGGGCCTGGTAGTGCCCGTGCGCCCCGAAGGGGTTGCTTCCCCTTTCTTCCGCTCGTTGCTTTCTTTTCCTTCGGCCTTTGCCTTACTTTTTTTTCACTGGCCACGGTCAGCTTCTATTCCGCTCAATTGCCGCCGGAGGGCTTATCCCCCAGGCGCCACTCCGACAACTGTTGGGCCAAGCCACCGACATTACCGGCGCCCTGCGTGAGGACAATGTCGCCGGGCTCCAGTAGATCCGCCAGGATAGGTGGAACCTGATCCACCTTTTCCACAAAAATCGGATCAACCTGACCCCGGTTGCGAATACTACGCGCCAGGGTACGACCATCGGCGCCGGGAATTACTGCTTCGCCCGCGCTATATACATCCAGAAGAACCAGTTTGTCGACCTGTGAAAGCACCTGCACGAAATCTTCAAACAAATCCCGGGTACGGGTGTAGCGATGCGGCTGATAGACCATCACCAGACGGCGCTCCGGCCAACCATCACGAACCGTTTTGATGGTCGCCGCCACTTCGCGTGGGTGGTGGCCGTAATCGTCCACCAGCATGACTTTTTCCGCAGCCGCATCATCGCTGACCGGGTACTCCCCATAAATCTGGAAGCGACGTCCCACCCCCTGAAATCCTTTCAGGCCTTCACGAATGGCTTCATCACTAACGCCCTCTTCCGACGCCACTGCAATGGCCGCCGTTGCATTCAGCACATTGTGAATGCCCGGGATATTGACACACACATCCAACGCACTACCGTCCGGGCGATGCACGGTAAAGAAACTACGCAGCGGCTCCTGGCGTACGTCGCTGATACGAAAATCGTTGTCTTCCGCGAAACCATAAGTGGCCACTGGCCGCGCCATTTTCGGAATGACAGACTGCACATTGGCGTCGTCACCGCACACTACCGCCAGCCCGTAAAATGGCAGGTTGTGGATAAAATCGATAAAGATCTGTTTAACCTTTTCGAAGTCGCCACCGTAGGTTTCCATATGGTCGGCATCGATATTGGTGACCACGGTGACCATCGGCTGCAGATGCAGGAAAGACGCATCACTTTCATCGGCTTCCGCGACCAGATAGCGGCTTTCACCCAAGGCGGCATTTGCACCGGCGCTGTTTACCAGCCCCCCGATCACAAACGTCGGGTCTGTGCCATCGGCGGCAAAAATAGAGGCAATCAGGCTCGTGGTGGTGGTCTTGCCGTGTGTTCCGGCTACCGCAATACCGTAGCGATAGCGCATCAACTCGCCCAGCATTTCCGCGCGGCGCACCACCGGGATACGGTTGTCCCGCGCGGCAATCAGCTCCGGGTTATCTCCGTAGATGGCCGAGGAATTCACTACGACATCCACATCGCTGACATTCTCGGCGCTGTGTCCAATTTGCACTTTGATACCCAGGCTGCGCAGGCGCTCGGTGACCTTGCTTTCGCGCAGGTCTGAACCGGACACTTCGTAGCCCTGGTTCTGCAGCACCTCTGCGATACCGCTCATGCCGGCTCCGCCCACGCCAATAAAGTGAATGCGGCGGATGCGGCGCATGGCCGGTACCTGGTAGTGGCTTTCGCCTTTGTTACTCATAGCTGTTCCTGCACTGGCATTCAGTTTTGTCTCGCGAGACATATCAACACCCCATCTCTTCGCGACATACGGCCAACACGCGATCGGTTGCATCCGGCTTGGCTACGCGACGCGCGGCTTCTGCCATTGCCAGTAATTTATCCGGGTCGGCAAACAGTGATTCCAGCATTGCGGCCAATTGGTCTGGATCCAGCGCGTCCTGCTGGATGACTTTTGCGGCCCCGGCCTGCGCCAACCACTCACCGTTTTTGGTCTGGTGGTCATCGATGGCAAACGGAAAGGGCACCATAATGGCTCCGAGCCCCGCGGCGGCAATCTCAGATACCGTGAGTGCGCCCGAACGACAAATCACCAGATCTGCCTGTCCGTACGCCGCCGCCATATCCGCAATAAAAGGCACAACCTCCGCCTCGACGCCGGCATTTTCATAGGCTTCTTTGGCCACATCCAGGTGGCGCTGGCCAGCCTGGTGTATAACCTGTGGACGCTTGCTCGCATCCATTTTCGCCAGTGCCTGCGGCACCAGCTCATTGATGGCGACCGCACCGAGGCTACCGCCAAGAACCAGCAGGCGCAGTGGCTGATGCTTGCCTACACGCTCCGACGGGGCGGGCAGCGCGGAAATTTCGGTGCGCACCGGATTACCCACCTCCAGAGCCGCCGGCAAACCGCTGGGAAATGCCTCCAATACGCGACTGGCAATTTTCGCCAGCAGGCGATTGGTGGTGCCGGCCACCGCATTCTGTTCATGAATAATCAGCGGCACGCCGCCAAGCCGCGCGGCAACACCGCCTGGGCCAGTGGCGAAACCTCCAAATCCCAGAACCGCATCTGGACTCACAACCTTTACTACGCTTCGCGCCTGCCAAATCGCCTTGGCGATTTGGAAAGGAGCCTTCAGCAAAGTGGTGACACCTTTACCCCGCACACCTTCCACACGAATACAGTGCAGTGGAATATTCGCAGCGGGAATCAGCTGGGATTCGATACCACGCTGGGTACCCAGCCACTCTACCGATGCCCCCTGTTCCTGCAGCGCTTTGGCAACCGCCAGCGCCGGGAATACGTGTCCGCCGGTGCCGCCAGCCATAACCAGAAATTTTTTACCGGCGAAAGGCGCGGTCACGCTTGATGATTCAGTCATCATGCCGCCTCCTCGGTTTTTCTGTCGCCCAGCTGCAGCGGGTTGAAAATAGGCAGCTGGCTAATTTTGCCGATACCACTCGCGGCCTCTTCTGTATCACTATTCACTTCTTTCTGTGCACGCCATGCCAGCGCAAACAGCGCAAAGCACACTACCAGGCTGGAGCCTCCGGAACTGACAAATGGCAGTGTCAGGCCCTTGGTGGGCAACAGCCCCGAGGCTACGCCCATATTGACGAATGCCTGTCCGGCCAGCAGTACAGCAATGCCGAACGTCAGCAGGGCTGCAAAAAAGGCCTGCTTTGCCAGGGCTTTGCGCACCAGTCGCAGTAGCGACCAGGTCAAGGCGGCATAGAGCCCGATGACGACCAGGCCGCCGACCATGCCCCACTCCTCAGCGAGGATTGCAAACACAAAATCGGTGTGTGCTTCCGGCAGGTAAAACAGTTTTTGCACGCTATTGCCCAGACCGACACCGAACCATTCGCCACGCCCGAAGGCAATCAGTGACTGGGTCAGCTGATAGCCACCAGCAAACTGCTCTCCCCAGGGATCAAGGAAAGTCGTCAAGCGCTGCAGCCGGTAGGGGCTTACCAGTGCCATCAGTCCCAAGCCACAGGCGGCCAGGGCCACCAGTAAAAAGGTGTGCGGCAAACGCGCACCGGCGAGAAACACCATCGCCAGCGCCGTGCCAGAGATCACCACTACCGAGCCAAAATCCGGCTCCAGCAGCAACAGCAGGGCCACTATTCCCAGCACAGAAATCGGCACCATAAAGCTGGTCCAGTGCCGCAATTTTTCATGGCGGCGAGTCAGGAAGCTGGCGAAAAAAATCAGACAGCAGAACTTGGCGATTTCTGCCGGCTGTACGGTAATCGGCCCCAATGCAATCCATCGGCTACTGCCATTCACTTCGCGCCCGATACCGGGAACCAGCACTGCGAGCAACATGCCACAGGCAAACATGAGCAGGGTCCACGACAGACTGGACCAGGTTTGCAGCGAGATTCTGCTAACCACCAGAGCACCCAGGGCACCGGCAGCAAGAAACACCAGGTGGCGCTTTAGGAAATACCAGGAATCGTTATACACGTCCGCGGCGAAAGCGATGGATGCCGAGGCCACCATCACCACGCCGATACTGGCCAGTGCCAGCACACAAAATGGCAGGACCCAGGCAAACTCGTCTGCCTGCTCGTTTGCCGCAGCTTTAAGATCCAGCTTGCTCACTCGCCACCTCCAGCACCCGGTGCCGGGGAAGACGCAACCCACTGATCGACGGCGCGGCGAAACGCATCACCGCGGGCCTCAAAGTTGCGGTACATATCAAAGCTGGCACAGGCCGGAGACAGCAACACATAGTCGCCTTTCTGAGCCAGAGACGCGGCCTTGGCCACCGCCTCGTCCATATCCAAAGCTGCCTGCTGCTCAGTACGCGCGGCGAGTGCCGAAGCAATTTTCGGCCCATCCACTCCGATGGTAACCAGTCCACGCAGTGCAGCAGCCGCCTCCGCGAGCGGAGAAAAATCCGCACCCTTGCCGTCGCCACCGGCGATCAGGACAATTTTGCGCTGACCGTCCGCAAGCCCATCAAGAGCTGCGCGCGTTGCACCCACATTGGTGCCCTTGGAGTCATTTACAAATGTGATACCCGCATGGTCGGCCACACGCTCACAGCGATGACTGAGGCCACTGAAGCTGCGCAACACCTGCAACATTGCCGCCATCGGCAGCCCTACGGCATTTCCCAACGCCAGTGCCGCCAGAGCGTTGGCCACGTTGTGACTTCCCACCATGGCCATATCTGCTGCCGGCATCAGTTTTTCGGTGCCCTGAGCCAGCCACAGCTGCTGGCCATCGTTGATTACGCCAAACTGCTGTAAGTCGGGGCGCTCGAGCCCGAAGCTCCATTCGCGACTGTCTCTCGACAGGGGACCACGAGTCAGCGGATCAGCGCGGTTGATCACCAGCTGCCGGGCATTGCGATATACCCGCTGCTTGGCGTGGTGATAAGCCGCCAATGTGGGATAGCGGTCCATGTGATCCGCGCTGATATTCAGAATCGTCGCCACTTCTGGAGCCAGCGAATAAGTGGTTTCCAGTTGGAAGCTGGACAATTCCAGTACAAATATTTCCGGCAGTGGCTGTTCCAGCAGGTCCAGTACCGGCACACCGATATTGCCACCCACTTTTCCACGGATACCGGCCGCTTCCACCATCAAACCCAGCAGGGTTGTAACGGTACTTTTGCCGTTGGAGCCAGTGATGGCGATCACCCGGGGCTCAGGCTTGGACTTTGCCAGCTCGCGGGCAAACAGTTCGATATCGCCAACCACCGGAATACCTGCGGCTACCGCTGCGGCAATCGCCGGCTCCGCCAGGCCAATACCCGGGCTGGCAATAATTTCACTGGCAGCCAGCAAGGTTTCAGGATTCAGAGGGCCACATTCCACCGGTACACCGGGAAACTGAGCGGTAAAGCCGTCCAATGCCGCTGGCGCTTCGCGACTATCCACAACAATGGGAGAAAAACCCTGGCGCAGCAGAAAGCGCACCACCGATTGCCCGGTAGCGCCCAATCCGATAACCACTTTTTTCTCTGATGTTGCGATCAAGCTCATTGCTTTGTTATCAGTCTCGATGCGTTATTTACATGTGTTGTTGCTAGCGCAGCTTCAGCGTCGCCAGCCCGGCCAGAACCAGCACCACGGTAATAATCCAAAAGCGCACAATCACCCGAGGCTCCGGCCACCCCTTCAGCTCAAAATGGTGATGTAGCGGAGCCATACGGAAAATACGCTTTCCGGTCAGCTTGAACGAGGCCACCTGTAGAATCACCGATACCGTTTCCATCACGAAAACACCACCCATGATGAACAGTACGATTTCGTGCCGGGTAATCACGGCGATAATGCCCAGAGCGGCCCCCAGGGCCAGTGCTCCTACATCGCCCATGAAAACCTGTGCGGGATAGGTGTTAAACCACAAAAAGCCAAGCCCGGCGCCGCCCAACGCGGCACAGAAAACGGCCAGCTCACCAGCACCGGGGATAGATGGAATGTGCAGGTAACTGGCAAATTCCACGTGCCCCACGAGGTAGGCAATCATTCCCAGTGCACCGCCGACCATCACCGAAGGCATGATCGCCAGGCCATCAAGGCCGTCCGTCAGGTTCACCGCATTGCTGGAGCCGACTACAACGAAATAGGTCAACAGAATGAAAGTGATGGGGCCAAGGTTAATGGCGACATCTTTAAAAAACGGTACGAACAACTGGGTTTCAGCGGGCGTCGTCGCGCTCATAAAGAGGTAAATTGCCGCGCCGAGCCCCGCCACCGATTGCCAGAAATATTTCCAGCGGGCAATCAGGCCGCGGGAATTTTTCTCAACGACCTTTTTGTAGTCATCCACAAAACCCACCGCGCCAAACACGAAGGTCACCAGCAAAGTAACCCAGACATAGCGATTGCTGAGGTCGGACCACAGCAAAGATGCGGAAAAAATTGCCGCGAGAATCAGGGTGCCACCCATGGTAGGGGTTCCGGATTTACTCAGGTGGGACTGGGGGCCATCGTCGCGTACCGCCTGCCCTACCTGCAGCCGGTTCAGCCAGGTAATCATGCGCGGCCCCACAATCAGGGAAATTCCCAGTGCGGTCAGGGAGCCCAGGATCGCGCGTACGGTCAGGTAATTGAAGACCGAAAAGCCTTTCCAGAACTGTTGTAAATATTCAGCCAGCCATAACAGCATCGTTGTAACCTTTTATTGATTCCCGGTGGTCAGTGCCTGCACGACCAGTTCCATACGCGCACTGCGGGAACCTTTCACCAGCACGGTGGTGTTTTCATCCAGCTCCGATGCCAGCGCCCGAACCAGGGACTCGCGATCGGAGAAATTTCTCTGTACATGTTGGCGGCCAGCGGCAAACTCGATACTTGCCGCTGCACTCAAAGTGCCGAGCGTGAACAGCAGATCGATACCGCGCTCCCGCGCCAGCTGTCCCATTTCCCGGTGGGCCTTATCCGCTTCCGGGCCAAGCTCGGCCATGTCGCCCAGTACCAGAATTTTCTTTCCATCCCGCTGTGCCAACAATTCGATGGCCGCGGTAACAGAACCCGGATTGGCGTTGTAGCTGTCATCAATCACCGCCGCATTGTTGTCGCCTACCAGCGATTGCATACGGCCACCAACACCCGCGAGGGCACTCAAGCCAGAGGCGATTTCCACAACGGGGATGCCCGCGGCATAGGCACAACCGGCAGCGACCAGCGCGTTGTGTACATTGTGCTCGCCGAGTAACTGCAACTGCACCGGGTGCGACACACCTTCGATCACCAGGTCGAACGCCGGACAGCCGCGTGCGTCGAGCACAATATTGTCCGGGTGTATCGCGCAGTTGTGGCCAAACCCGACTTCCAGTGTGCGCACGCCTTCCGGCATCTGACCGCGCCAGTAATCCGCGTAATTGTCATCGGCATTCACTACCGCGATACCACCGGGCTTCAGGCTGGTGTATATCTGCCCCTTGGCAGTGGCAATGCCATCGACGGAACCAAACCCTTCCACATGCGCTGGCATGACATTGTTGACCGCGGTGATCCCCGGCTCGGCAATAGTGCACAGGTAACCAATCTCATCGGGCCCACTGGCCCCCATCTCCACGATCAGCACCTCGTGCTCCGGTGCCAGGGAAAACAGGGTCATGGGCACACCGAAGTGGTTGTTCAGATTGCCGCGGGTAACACAGACCTTGTGGCGCTGCGCAAAAATGCCGGCGAGCATTTCCTTTACGGTGGTTTTGCCACAGGAACCGGTAATCCCGATCACCGGGCCAGTGAACTGATCGCGACAGAGACGGCCGATCTGCCCCAGTGCAACGGTGGTGTCAGACACCAGCCACTGAGGTATTGTCGATCCCGGAACCTCTTTTTCAGTCACCACCCCCAGCACCTTGCCGTCTACTTCAGCAAGAAACTCGTGGGCATCAAAGTTCTCTCCACGCAGGGCAACAAACAGCGCCTCGGCGTCCAGCTTGCGGGTGTCGGTACAGACAGTATCGAATTCAACGGAACCGTTAATCAGCTCACCACCGAAGCGCTGTTGCAACTGCTGCAGGGAAATGGGGGCGATCATTGGGTGTGGCCCTCCAGATTTCCAGTCTCGCGCAGTGCCAGCGCCTGGGATGCCTGCTCCCGATCGCAGAAGTGCAACTTCTCACCCGCGATCAACTGGTAATCTTCGTGTCCCTTTCCGGCGATCAACACGGTATCGCCCGCGGCCGCCTGGGTGATGGCGTAACGAATCGCATCGGCGCGATCAACCTTCACCACGCAGCGCTGGCCGTCGGCACCGCCATCAATACCTTCGAGATCAATACCTTCAAGATCAATACCTTCTAAAATATCCCGCACAATCACCTGCGGATCTTCGCCGCGGGGGTTGTCACTGGTAACGATGGCGTAATCGGCCAGCTCGGCGGCAATGCGCCCCATGGGTGCACGCTTGCCTGAGTCGCGGTCGCCGCCGCAGCCAAACACACACCAGAGCTTGCCGCGGCAATAAGGTCTCGCCGCTTCCAGCGCCGCGCGCAATGCGTCCGGGGTGTGTGCGTAATCCACCAGCACGCTGATATCTTCTGCCGCTGCATTTGTACTGGCCGCGACGGAAACCCGCTCCATACGTCCAGGCACCGGTTGAATATGCGGGAAGGCCGCCAGAATATCTGCCAGTGGCATACCCGCAGCGCCCGCAGCAGCAACCACTGCCAACGCATTGTGAATATTGAAATCCCCGATCAACGGCGCCCGCAATTCACCCTCACCCCAGGGGGTGATCAGGTCCACGGAGAATCCGCTGTCCAATCGCTTGAGGTTGCGCACCTGCAGATCACCCGCCTGGAGGCCATAGGTCAGCAGTTTCAATCCACGCAACTTGCAGCGCTCGACCATCTGCGCGCCAAAGGGATCATCGATATTGATCACGCCACGCTTCAGTTTTGGCAGGCCGAACAGTTTTTCTTTGGCCGCGCCGTAGGCCGCCATGTTGCCGTGGTAGTCCAGGTGGTCCCGGGTCAAGTTGGTAAACACCGCGGTATCGAACACCAGGCCGTGCACCCGCCCCTGAGAAAGCGAGTGGGAAGACACTTCCATCGCCGCCGCCTTCGCGCCCTCAGCCACAAATTCGGCGTAATCCGCCTGCAGTCGCACAGGGTCGGGGGTCGTCAGACCGGTTTCCACCAGGGTGATAGCGCCGTCTTTCCAGACCCCATTGCCGATGGTGCCCATCACCGCCGCACGGCCAAAGTGTTGCGCCAGCAATTGGGAGGTCAGGTAAGCGCAGGTGGATTTGCCATTGGTACCGGTGACACCCACCAGATACATGGACTCGGACGGATGCCCGTAAAACCGTGCAGCAATCTCACCGACCCGGGCCGCCAGGCCCGGCACGGTCACTACTTGAACGCCGTTGCGCTCTTCGCTGCCAAGTACCTCGCCGTCGGCCAATACCACGGCGGCACCCTCGGCAATTGCCATATCGATGTATTCGCGCCCGTCTACCTGGGTTCCGCGCAGCGCCATAAACACATCGCCGGGTTTAACCTGGCGACTGTCCAGCGCCACACCGGTGACATCGATAGCGGGAATACCGGCATACCCCGGCACCAGGGTAACCAGGGAGGCGTTGCGAGCCTTTAATTCATTGCGCTGGGTCACGATGTGGTACCTCTCTCGTCCAGCTGCGTCGCCAACTGTTGATCAGCGGGCGCGATTTCTTCCGGCGGCACCTGTAGCAGGCGCATGGCACCGGTCATTACTTTGCCAAACACCGGCGCCGCCACCTTGCCGCCGGAGTAAGTGTCCTGGCCGGGATCATCGATCACGACAACCGCCGCCAGACGCGGATTTTCGGCCGGGACAAAGCCGGCAAACACAGAACGATAGTGGCTGTCGGCATAGCCCGCGCTGCCGATCTTGTGCACTGTGCCGGTCTTGCCAGCCACTCGATATCCCTCAACCGCGGCGAGGGTACCGGTACCGCGCGGACCGATAACGGTTTCCAGCATGGCAGTAACCTTGTGCGCCAGATCAGCCGCCACCACCCGCTCTGGGTCAGCGTCTTTTTTACCCTGCTCCAGAATCAGCGAAACCGGGCGCTTGAGCCCGGCGTTGGCGACCACACTGTAGGCCTGAGCCAATTGCACCGCATTGACTGTTAAACCGTAGCCGAATGCAAAGTTGGCCAGCTCAATGGGGTGCCATCGTTCCCGGGAGGGCAGGATTCCCGGGACTTCGCCGGGGAATCCGCTGCCAACCGCTTCTCCGAGCCCCATCCGGTAAAAAAGTTCACGCAGGGTTTCCGGCTCCAGCTCCATCGCCACCTTGGTGATACCCACCTGGCTTGACTTGGTGATCACACTGGTGAGATCCAGCTGGCCGTAGTTCACCGGGTCTACCAGGGTCTTGCCCGGCAAACGAATGTATCCGGGGCTGGTATTGATCGGCGTGTGAGGCTGGAAACGCCCGGTTTCCATCGCCGCCAGCGCGGTAAGTGGCTTGATGGTGGAGCCGGGCTCAAACTGATCGATCAGGGCGCGGTTGCGCATGGCCGCCGCCTTCACACCCTGACGATTGTTCGGGTTAAAGGAAGGCTGATTGGCCATCGCCAGCACATCGCCACTGCGGGTATCCAGAATCACCATAAAACCGGAAGCAGCGCCATTTTCCGCCACTGCTTTCTTGAGCTCCCGGTAGGCCAGATACTGCAGGCGCATGTCGATGGTGAGCTGCAGGTCCCGACCAGGGCGCGCTTCCTGCTTGACCGCCAGGTCCTGCACAGTGCGCCCTTTCAGGTCCTTCACCACCTGGCGCTTGCCAGGCTCTCCGGCAAGGGATTGCTCGTAGGCCAGCTCGAGCCCTTCCTGACCAAGGTCGTCAATATTAGTAAAGCCCAGCAACTGGGCAGTCACTTCGCCGGCAGGATAAAAACGACGGTATTCTTTCTTACTGTAAACCCCGGCCAGGTCCAGGCTCAGCACCTTTTGCGCGCCTTCCGGCATCATATGCCGACGCAGATACATAAAACCTTTATTGCGGTACTTTTCCAGGCGCTTGGCGAGCCGGGCAGGCGGTGTTTCCAGAGCGGCCGCCAATGCGCGCAACTCATCGGCACTGGCTTCTTTGAGTAATTGCGGATTGGCCCAGATGGTCTGCACTGGCGTGCTTACCGCCAGCAGTTCGCCATTGCGATCAACAATGGAACCCCGGTAAGCGGCGATTTCTTCGGTACGAATGGTGCGGGCGCGGCCCTGATCCTGCAGGAACCGGTAACCTTTATCCTGTTCTGGCAGCACTTGCAGACCGGCCAGGTGCACCACCAAAGCCACGGCGAGCAGACACAGCAAACCGGCCACCAGCGCAAAGCGCCAGCGGGCAATACCCGGCTGTTGTTGCTGTTTTTTCACTGCACCCATGCTTGAATTTTCCCCGGCGCTCTCCCGCGCCTCTTCCTTCTTTTATATTGGCGCCCCTACTCCGGGACGGTTTTCGTTATTCCAATCTGCTCCCAAACGGCCATTTTCAGGTTTAGCGGCCCGCCGGCACCAGAATCCGCTCGGCCGGCGTCGGTGCGCGCATATCCAGCTTTTCTTTTGCCATCTGTTCAATTCGGCTGTAGGCAGACCAGGCGCCGCGCTCCAACAGCAGACGCTCCTGCTCGTAGCGCAGCTCATCTCTATGACGTTGCGCCTGCTCCAGCTTTGCCGTCAGTGCCCGACTCTGTTGCGTGGTGTGCACAACTCCCAGGGCCGAGACCATCAACAACCCCCAGAGCCCTGCCAGCAACCATTTATTACCCGCCACTGCGCACTCAACCCAGGCGCTCAGCGACGCGCATCACGGCACTGCGCGAACGCACGTTGTCACCCACTTCCTGCGCCTCCGCCTTGACCGCCTTACCCACGGAGCGCAAGGTTTTGCGGATCTGACTGTCCATCACCGGCAGCCCCCGGGGCAACTGCGGCCCCTTTTCCTGCTCGCGGATAAACCGCTTCACAATCCGGTCTTCCAGCGAGTGGAAGCTGATAACTACCAGACGGCCACCGGGCTTCAGCAGCTTCAGCGATTTATCCAGCACCTGGTGCAAATCATCCAGCTCACCATTCACATGAATCCGGATCGCCTGAAACACACGGGTGGCGGGGTGCTTGCCTTTTTCCCAGGCCGGATTCGCCGCCTTGACCACCTCCGCCAGATCCAGAGTCCGCTCGAAGGGTCGCTCGGTGCGGCGACGGATGATCGCGCCAGCCATACGGCGGGCAAAACGCTCCTCACCGTATTCTTTAAACACCCGCACCAGCTCCGCTTCCGACTCAGTGTTGACCCAGTCCGCCGCACTGACGCCGCGACTGGTATCCATGCGCATGTCCAGCGGCCCATCCTGCATAAAGCTGAAACCGCGCTCCGGCTGATCCAACTGCGGCGAGGAAACACCCAGGTCCAACAAAATGCCGGTCACCTTGCCCGCCATTTCTCCGGCGGCCTGATCCATATCCGCAAAAGAGCCATGCCAGATCTCAAAACGCTTTTCGCCGGCAAAACGGCTATTCGCGAACGCGATCGCCTGCGGATCCTTGTCCACCGCCAGCAGGTGGCCCGATGCCCCCAATCGCTCCAGCACCAGTGCACTGTGCCCGCCGCGACCAAAGGTGCCATCTATGTAGAAACCCTCAGGATCCACCACCAGGGCGTCCACAGCTTCGCGCAACAACACACTGCGATGCAGATCTTGGGACACCCGCTTCTCCTGCGATAGCTCAACTATCGTTCAATTCGTTTAAGCCGGCCCTAGTCCAGCCGTAAATCAGTCAGCCGACGTTACAGGGACAGAGATGCCATCTCTTCAGGCATCTCGCCATCGCCTTCACTGTCGTCCAGCCAGTCCATCCAGCGCTCTTCACTCCAGAGCTCCAGCTTTTTGCCCTGCCCCACCAGCATCAGCTTTTTCTCCAGGCCCGCGTACTCCCGCAGAGTCGGCGGAATCAGCACGCGGCCGTTGGTATCCACCTGCAGCTCACAGGCATAACCAATCAGCAGGCGCTGCGCCCGCCGGGCCACCTTGTTGAAGCTGGACAGCGCCTCAATCTTAGGGAGAATTTCACGCCACTGCGCCTCTGGATAGACGAGCAGGCAGCGCTCTTCCGTATGCGCAGTCACGACCAACCGGCCACCACAATCTTCCAGCAGCGAGTCGCGGACTCTTGCCGGAATGGCCAGACGCCCCTTGGCGTCCATATTGATTGCGTGACTACCCAGATACATGGATCAGTTTCTGCGGTCCGGTTGGTTCAAATGCTTCAAGGAAGGTGAAAATTTGTTCGATTCACATCCGGTCTCCGTCAAAAGTGCGTGATCAACCACTCACAACCACTCACAACCACTTTGATTCCACCAAGACCCACAAATATCCACTTTTCTCCACCTACGACACTATAAATCTGGACCGGCTAAAGTCAAGGAAATCCACCGAAGGAAAAGAGAAAAAGCCCAGTAATTTCGCGGCCTACAGGCGAAGTGTTCACATTTCAGGCAAAGCGACAGGTGATCAATTTCGCACCAAAGCAAGCACTTACTCATGCATGCTGACAAGTTACATTAAGTTTGAAAGGGAGCCCCCTGACGGGAAACGAAAAGGAAAAGAGTGAGCGGGCGCTAACAAAGCCGGCAGCAATACCGCCGCAAGCCAGCAGCGGCACGACGTCAAGCCGATGATCGCCGCTCCCCTGGAAGGCTATGACAGCAACAACTTAGAACCTGAGGATATATAAAAATCAGCTTTTATTATTTTTAATGGGCAACAAGTCGCTGTAGCTTTGCCCTATCCGTAAACGAGCAGGAATCCACCATGGGCCTTTCAGCAGCACAGAGCAAGCAGACCGCGGCCAGCCGCACCTTTCATCACGGTGCCGACCTGGACGCGCTCAACCAGCGCTTCAAAGGCTGCAAACCCAGTGAAATCATGCAGTTCACCATCGCAGAAGCGGAAAACCCGGTGGTCTTCACCAACTTTCGCCCACTGGCGATCGCCTTTTTGCACCTGGTGACCCGCGCCAAGCCGGACATCCCCGTTATCTGGGTAGATCACGGTTACAACACCCCGGAGACTTATCGCCACATCGAGAATGTGATCAAGCTGCTGGATCTGAACCTGCACACCTTCTCACCCAAGATGTCTGCCGCCCACTTCAACGCGGTATACGGCGGCATTCCACCCCTGGACACACCGGAACACGACTTCTTCTCCCGCACCGTCAAGCTGGAGCCATTCAATCGCGCCATGCAGGAACTGAAGCCGGACGTATGGCTGAACGGCATCCGTCACGACCAGAATGCACACCGCAAGGGGCTCGACATTTTCACCAAGGGCAATCACGGCACCATCCGCGTGGCGCCCATGTTCCACCTCAAGGAAATTGACGTGGAAGAATATGTGTACGAAAACGATCTGCCGGACAATGATGTGTATTTCGACCCAACCAAGGGCGAGGAACACCGGGAGTGCGGGCTGCTGCTACAAAAGTAACCCATCAGCACGCGCAGGGAAGGCAATCAATCAGCGGCGCAAGCGCCGCGATTGATATCATACGGAATTAGGTGAGTCAGCCGATAAGCCGGGTTCTGTCGCGGACAATCATTCATCTGGGATGCCTGTCACCAGACACCTCAAGCGACCTACCCGCCCCCAGTGCGGGTCACACCTACAAGCTTTCGCTATCGGGGGCCTATTTGGTCTTGCTCCGAACGGGGTTTACCGTGCCACGAACCGTTACCAGTCGCGCGGTGCGCTCTTACCGCACCCTTTCACCCTTACCTGTGCTTCCGAGGAAGCCATCGGCGGTCTACTCTCTGCTGCACTTTCCGTAGGCTCGCGCCCCCCAGGCGTTACCTGGCGTCCCACCCTATGGAGCCCGGACTTTCCTCCACCTCACCGCCCGAAAGCGACGAAACAGCGATTGCCTGGCTGACTCGGCGCGAAGAGTAATGAGGCCCCCCGCCTATTGCAAGGACAAAAGGCGGTTACTTTTGCGCCAGCGACCAGTTGTAAAGGAGCTTTTTGTTTACCCCGGTAATTTCCGCGGCGACTGCCGCCGCTCGCTTTGGCGGCAATTCGGCCAGCAGCAATGTCATCACTCTTTCTGACTCGGCATCCAGCTCCGAAGCGCGCCCCTCGGTTGCGCCCCGCACCAGCAGCACAATCTCCCCGCGCTGCTGATTGCTGTCGGCAGCGACCCAATCCACCAGCTCGGTCAGAGGCAGCAGGTGTATGGTTTCAAACGCTTTGCTGATCTCCCGCGCGATCACCGCCTCGCGCTCACCACCGAAACAGTCGCGCATGGCTGTCAGGGTATCCAGTACCCGGTGAGGCGCCTCGTAAAAGACCATGGTGCGAGACTCACCGGCGAGCGCCTGTAGCGCCTTTTCCCGCGCCAGCGGCTTGGCGGGCAGGAAACCCTCAAACGTAAAACGGTCACTGGGCAGACCCGCGGCGGAAAGTGCCGCCACAAAGGCACAGGGGCCGGGGATGGGGACCACCGCAAAGCCCCGTTCGCGGGCCTCGCGTACCAACCGGTATCCGGGATCGGAGATCAGAGGGGTGCCCGCATCGGAGATCAGCGCCACATTTTGTCCAGATTCCAGTCGCTCCAGGATTTTGCTGGTTCGCTGGTCATCGGAGTGGTCGTGGTAAGCCACCAGAGGGGTATCGATGGAAAAGTGGGAAAAAAGTCGCTGACTGTGACGGGTGTCTTCCGCCGCCACCAGATCCACGGATTGTAGAACTTCGACCGCTCGCGGTACCATATCCGCCAAATTGCCAATGGGCGTCGCGACGATATATAGCACTGCTGTATCCAGCCCCATAGTTCACTCCAGAATAAGTTTTGTGGGAGAAGAATATGTCCGCCCTGAACCGGCGCATCCCCTTCATGATCAACGGTCTCGCTGCCAGCCTGCTGGCGGTGACCTTGGCCGGCTGTCAGACACCGAGCTCTGAGCCCGGCGCCCAGATACCAGCCGATACCAGCAATGTAGCCACCGCGGACCGGCAGAGTGCCATCCGCCTGCTGAACACTGCCAAACAACTGCAGTCGCCGGAAAGAGACCAGGCGCAACTGCAAGCGGCCGCCATTCTATACACTCTGGGCGAGAACGCGACGGCTCGCCAAGCCGCCAGCAACATCGATGCCGCGCAATTGACCGATATCGAGTACGCCAAGTACGCCCAGGTTTACGGTGGCGCCCTGGCCGCCGATGACGACTTCTTCCTGGCCCTCGACCTGGTGAGCGCA
Source organism: Microbulbifer sp. CAU 1566 (assembly GCF_023156515.1). Lineage (NCBI taxonomy): Bacteria > Pseudomonadati > Pseudomonadota > Gammaproteobacteria > Cellvibrionales > Microbulbiferaceae > Microbulbifer > Microbulbifer sp. CAU 1566. Next base: position 299,676 of record NZ_JALNMG010000001.1, read on the forward strand.
CCGCGCCTGGAGCAGGCCTGGTACCAGATTCCGGCAGCGACGGCGCTCCCCCTGCGCAATCTGCGGGCGGACCTGTGGAGCCTGATGGGCGATATCGACAGTGGCATCGCCGAGCGCCAGCGCATTTCCGCCATCGCCCAGGATGATGCCGCCATCTACGCCAATAACGACGGCCTGTGGCAATTGCTGACCCAGTTGCCGTCCAGTGAGCTGCGCCAGCGCGCGGACGAGAGCCTGGACTCTAAAATGCGCGCCTGGTATCAACTGGCGCTGCTCGGCCGCGACACCCAGGCGGATATCAGCAGCCAGCTGACCTCTCTCAGTCGCTGGCGCCAGCAGTGGCCCAGCCACACTGCCGTCTCGCACCCACCGCAAGCACTGCAATTACTGGAACGCCTCGCCTCCCAACGCGCGCAGAATGTCGCCCTGCTGCTACCACTTTCCGGCTCCCTGGGGTCTGCCGGGCGAGCCATCCGCGATGGCTTTATGGCCGCTTACTACAGCGCGCTCGATGCCGGCGCACCCACTCCGCAGGTGCAGGTCTACGACACCGGCAGCAACCAGCCATTTGACGAGATTTACCAGACCGCCATCAACAACGGCGCTCAGGCCATTGTCGGCCCGCTGGACAAGAGCAAGGTAGCCAACCTGCTGGCCACAGAAAAACTGCCGGTACCCACACTGGCACTGAATTATGGTGACGAAGGTCGCCTGACCGATGACCTGGTGCAATTTGGCCTCGCCATCGAAGACGAAGCTCGCCAGGTCGCCCGCCAGGCCTATCGCCAAGGTCACCGTCAGGCCATGATCCTGGCCCCGGAATCCAGTTGGGGGCAGCGCGGACTGGAAGCCTTCACCGCGGAGTGGAACAACCTTGGCGGCAGCGTCAGCGTGAGCCGCAATTACCGGGACAACACCAATTTTTCTCAGCTGGTGAGCGACGCCCTTCTGATTCCCGACAGCAAAAGTCGTGAGCAGGAATTGCGTAGCAAGCTCGCTTCTCCGCTCAAATTTACCCCGCGTCGACGGGGCGATGTCGACATGCTGTTTGTACTGGCCCAACCCCAGCAAGCGCGCCAGATCAAACCCATGCTGTCCTTCTTTTACGCGGGCGAACTGCCGGTGTATTCCACCTCGCAAATTTTTGCCGGCAGCATCGATCGCCAGCGGGACCGCGACATCAACGGTGTGCGCTTTACCGCACTGCCGTGGCTGTTTGAAGACGACAATCAGACCAAGCAGAACATCGTCAAACAGGCTGCCCCTGCGCCGGCCTTTGCACGCCTTTACGCGCTGGGCGCCGATGCATTCCGCCTCTACCCTCGCCTGCCAATGCTGCGCCAATTCCCCGACCAGCAGGTCTACGGCCTGACTGGCGCTCTCAGTCTGAGCGCGGATGGCCGCATCGTGCGCGAACAGATCTGGGCAAAAATCGACAAGGGCGCCCCGGTACCGATTACGTCAGCGGAAAACAGCACACCGCTGTCGGACGATCGCGTACAGGTGGACTAATCCAGAACCATCCATAGAAAGGGAATTTTATGGATACGAAAAATATCGAGAACGACACACACAAAGCTGCACACAAAAACGGGCGCAAAACCACTAGCGTCGGTAGCGAAATGGAAGCGCTGGCGGAACGCCATTTGGTTCGTGCCGGCCTGCGTATTGTGGAGCGTAATTTTCGTGGGCGTTTTGGCGAGATAGACCTGATTGCCCGTGACGGGGCCACGTTGATATTTATCGAGGTGCGCTATCGTCGCTATCACCAGTTTGGTGGTGCCGGTACATCGGTGGACTTTCGCAAGCAGCGCAAATTGCTGGCAACGGCCAACGGTTACCTGCAGTATCGCAAAATAGATTGCCCCTGCCGGTTTGATGTGATCACCATCGAACCGGCGCCAAATAGTAAAACACTGAGCGTAGACTGGATACAAAACGCCTTCGGGCAATAGGCTCACCCAAACGGAAACCACAGAGTAAATGGAACAAAGAGTTGTAACCCTGTTTCACCACAGCATTGAAGCAACCATGAATGCCGGTGAACTTTTGGCTCCTTTGATTGCCGAAGCCAGCGAAATGATCGTGCATACGCTGCTGGCCGAAAATAAGCTCCTGATCTGTGGCAATGGGCTCAGCGGTGCGCTGGCCCAAAGTTTTTCCGCGCAATTGATGGGCGGTTTTGAGCGGGAGCGCCCGGGATTGCCCGCACTGGCACTGAACGGCGACGCCATCACTACCAGTACGGTATCGCGTAATCACGGCCGCGCTGAGTCCTTCGCTCGCCAGGTACGCGCTTTGGGCCAGCCCGGCGACTTGCTGGTAATCATCAGTACCGATGGCCGCGACTCCAACCTGGTACAGGCGGTTCGCGCTGCCCACGATCGAGATATGGGTGTACTCGCCCTTACCGGTGGCGAAGGCGACGGCGACTGCACCGCCCTGCTGGACGTGCACGATATCGAGCTATGCGTGCCGTCACTGGTAGCCTCAGAAGTACACCAGGTTCACCTGTTAACCCTGTTCTGCCTGTGCGACCTGATCGACAGCAGCCTGTTTGGCGGATACGAGGACTAATTCATGCAAACAAAACACCTGACAAGACGTCACACCTCCCTCATGCATCTATGCAAATTGACCGCTGCCGCCTGCGCAATCGTAGTGATCGGCGGTTGTGCCACAGTACTGGACGCCACCCACGACGGCCCCATCCAGCCCGACCCGGGCGAGCGCAGCTTTGGTACTTTTATTGATGACCAACAGCTGGAAACGATTACCAAGGTGAATATTGGCAAAGCCCACGCCGGCCTTAAAAATGCCAATATCGATGTCGTCGCCTTCAATGGTGTCATCCTGCTCACCGGTCAGGTGCCCGATAACGACCTGCGCAACCTGGCCGGACGCACCGCGCAGCAGGTGCACTCTGTGCGCCAGGTTTACAATGAAATTCAGGTGCGCGGCACTACCTCTTTCCTTGCCCGCACCAGTGATACCTGGCTGACGTCCAAGGTCAAAGGCGTACTGCTGGCAGACAAGGAAATTGACAGTGGCCGTATCAAGATCGTTACCGAGAACGGTGTCGTTTACCTGATGGGACTGCTTACTCGCCAGGAAGCGGAGAATGCCGCGGAAGTGGCACGCACCGTCGGCGGTGTACAGAAAGTGGTGAAAGCCGTGGAATACATCGACTGAACAAGCCCCATTTTCTGGCATAAAAAAACGAAGGCAAATGCCTCCGTTTTTTGTTTCGGCTCAAGTAGCCTCGCGACCTTACTTTTACAAGAAGTGCTCGGCTAGGGATACTCGACTAGGGGCGCTCGATCGCGATTGCCGTGGCTTCGCCACCGCCGATACACAGGCTCGCCACACCTTTCTTCAGGTCGCGATTTTCCAGTGCGGCAAGCAGCGTAACAATTACGCGAGCGCCACTGGCGCCCAGCGGATGGCCCAGCGCACAGGCGCCGCCATTGACGTTAACCTTGCTGTGCGGCAGCTCCAGATCGCGCATCGCCGCCATGGTCACGACCGCAAAGGCTTCATTGACCTCAAACAGGTCCACATCACCCGCGTTCCAGCCAACATTTTTCAGCAGGTTGGACATAGCCGACACCGGCGCCGTGGTAAACCATTCCGGTTCGTGGGCAAACTGACTCTGGCCGCGCAGCACCGCCAGTACGTTGAGACCGCGGGCTTTGGCTTCGCTCTCGCGCATCAGTACCAGAGCCGCCGCGCCATCGGAAATGGAACTGGCGTTGGCGGCAGTCACAGTGCCATCCTTGCGGAAGGCCGGGCGCAATTGCGGAATCTTGTCCGGACGCGCGCTGCCGGGCCCTTCGTCGACGGAGACCTGGATTTCGCCCTTGCGGGTAGACACGGTTACCGGGGAAATCTCCCGCTCGAAAGCACCGGATTCAATGGCGGCATTGGCCCGCGCCAGGGACTCCAGCGCGAAGGCATCCTGCTCTTCCCGGGTAAAGCCATACTTGTCGGCGGTGCACTCGGCAAAATTACCCATCAATTGGCCGTCGTAGGCGTTCTCCAGGCCGTCGGTAAACATATGGTCCAGAACTTCACCGTGACCGAGGCGCATTCCACCACGGGCCTTCGACAGCAGGTAAGGCGCATTGCTCATGCTTTCCATACCGCCGGCCACCACCACTTTGGCGTCTCCCGACAGCAACGCATTGCGTGCCATCATTACGGTTTTCATGCCGGAACCACACACCTTGTTGACCGTGGTCGTCGGGGTCGCCTCCGGAATACCTGCGCCCAGCGCCGCCTGGCGCGCAGGCGCCTGGCCGAGGCCTGCAGGCAGCACACAGCCGAACAGCACTTCGTCGACATCCTTCGCACTCACGCCAGCATCCGCCAGGGCACCACGAATGGCAACCGCACCCAGTTCCGGTGCGCTGAGGCCAGAGAGTGCACCCTGCATTGCCCCCATGGGCGTACGGGAAATACCAACTATGACCACTTGGTCAGTGACTTGATCGCTCATGCTGTACTTACTCCAGATTTAACGGTAACCACCCCTATGGGCTGACCAGTATTTCGGTGTTTCGTCATTTCGCGGCGAATTATACCCCAGCAGCCCTGCCCGGTGGCTATCCACCTTTCGTTGTAACCGGTGGCGAAACGGCCAAATCCGAGGCCATTTCGCATGGTAGTATTTGGCGCAATATCGGGATAACCCGATTCCGGCCAAGTTCACTGACTTTTCACAACAGTCTGAACTCGTAACAACAGCCTGAACTCGGGCTGGCAACTGCCAGTCGCCGCCGACACAGCGATAAAGAATACATCGGGCAACCAGGGGGAAATCCATGGAAACCTCAACCATCATCTGGCTGGTGGCATTGGCCGCCCTGGCGTTTTACATCACCAGTATTTACAACAAGCTGGTCTCTCTCAAACACCGCTATGAAAACGCCTTTGCGCAAATCGAAGTGCAGCTCAAGCGGCGATACGACCTGATCCCAAACCTGGTGGAATCCGCCAAACGCTACCTCAAGCACGAGCGGGAGACCCTGGAAGCCGTCATCAGCGCCCGTAACTCAGCGCTCGCCGGACTCAAAGCGGCCACCAGTAATCCCGGCTCAGCAGCAGCCATCACCGACCTGGGTAAAGCGGAAGGCCTGTTGACCAATGCCCTGGGACGCCTGAACGTGGTGATGGAGGCTTATCCGGACCTCAAAGCCAACCAGACTATTCAACAAGTGATGGAAGAGCTGACCAGTACCGAAAACAAGGTCTCTTTCGCGCGCCAGGCCTTCAACGACAGTGTCACCAGCTACAACATATTCCGGCAGAGCTTCCCACCGGTGTTCTTCGCCGGTTTTTTCGGCCACCGCCAGAACGGCAAGCTCCTGGAATTCGCGGACACCGAAACCTTCCAGGCAGCGCCCAGAGTAGAGTTCTGACCAACCCCAATGAATTTCTTTGAACACCAGGACAAAGCGCGCCGCAATACGCTGCTACTGATCGCCCTGTTTCTTTCCGCCGTCCTCGGGCTGATCATGATTACCACGCTGTTTGTTGCCTTTGTGAGCAATTTCTCGCAGATGCAGCCCCTCTCTCCCGCTGCACTGATGACCGCTCTTGACCGGGAAACCGTCGCCGGCATTGCCGCGACCATTGTGGCAATTATCACCCTTGCCAGTCTGTACCGCCTGCACCAACTCGCCGCCGGAGGCCGGGCCGTGGCCGAATCCCTCGGCGGGCGCCAGATCAATATCACCCCCCGAAATCAGGCCGAGCGGCGCGCACTCAATGTGGTGGAAGAAATGGCACTGGCATCGGGCACGCCCGTGCCCGATGTGTACATCCTCGATGACCCGGCCATCAACGCATTCGCTGCCGGTTACAAGCCCTCTGACGCAGTGATCGGCCTGACCCGGGGCTGCATCGAGCAACTCAGCAGGGACGAGTTACAGGGCGTGGTTGCCCACGAATTCAGCCATATCTTCAACGGTGATACCCGCCTCAACCTCCGTATCGTGGGGCTGCTCCATGGCATCCTGTTTATCGGCCTTCTGGGCACCTGGTTACTGCGAGGTTCGGTCTGGGGAAACCGTCGCAAGCGCGGACAGCCACTGTTATTCGGCATCGGCGCCGGGCTCATCCTAATCGGTTATACCGGGACCTTTTTCGGCACACTGATCAAATCGGCCATGAACCGGCAGCGGGAATATCTTGCGGATGCCTCTGCGGTGCAGTTCACCCGTAACCATCAAGGGATCGCCGGCGCGCTGAAGAAAATTGGCCACCAGTCACAGGGGGCCAGCCTGGCGATCGCCAATGCCAACGAGTTCAGCCACATGTACTTTGCCTGTGCTCAGCAGGGGGCTTTGAGACGCGTTTTTAGCGGTCTACTTGCTACCCACCCACCACTTCCAGATCGGATCCTGCGACTGGACCCGCAGTGGAATGGCTATTACCTCTCAGCCAGTCAGACACCCGGTCACACGCTCACCAGTGAGGCTGCGGAAAGGCAAATGCACCGGTCGCAGAAAATACAGATGATGGGAATAGCCCCGGCTGTACCATTCGAGCAGCTAATCGACGCCGTGGAAAATCGCATCGGAAGCCCCGACGGACAGCAGATGGAATATGGGCGCAAGCTGCTGGCATCAGTTCCTTCACCGCTGCACCAGGCCGCTCAGGACCCATTTGCCGCCCGTGCCCTGGTATACGGACTGCTAATGGCCGCTGGCACCACAGATGCATCAGCAGGCAATGAAAAGGAAGTGGCGCATCGCCAGGAGCAGCAATTGCTGCTAGAAAACATTGCGCACCCGGCGGTGGTCAGGGAATTCAAACAACTGCAACCTGTGCTGGCGGAACTCCCGCCCCACTTCCGGCTCCCCCTGCTGGACCTGAGCATCCCGGCACTGAAAGCCCTGGCACCTCAGCAATACCAGATCTTTAAACGCAATCTGATTAAATTGATCCGCGCGGACGGCGAACTGGAAATCCGGGAATGGGCCCTGTATCGGGTTTTGGTGCACGCTCTGGAAAGGAACCCGGACCGGCAACGTACCACTTCGGGTAAACACAACCACGCTAAAGCACTGGGAGATGCCCAGCGCTTTTTGCTGGCAACCATGGCACACACGGGTAGCCCCGACTATTTACCGGCAAAACGTGCCTACGAAGCGGGAATGACGGCACTGAATCTCTCGATAACGCCGCTGCCGACTTCCTCAGATATTACACTGCAACGACTCGACAAGGCGCTGATAATCGCCTGCGCCACAGCGCCACTGAAAAAGCCGGCGCTGCTAAAAGCCCTGGCGACCACCCTGACCCATGACAACGTCATTCAGGCCCGGGAAATTGAATTGTTACGCGCACTGGCGGACTGTCTGGATTGCCCCATGCCGCCGCTCTCAACAGCTGACGACAGTAGTCCACAAGTGCCGTTTACGCAGCCCGCTGCCGATAGCTGTTAAACCCGCAAACAATGGCTAGTAGTCGTGTTGATAGACCGGGCCTACACCCATGGTCCAGATGATGACGGAGCAAATCATGACGGTCACCATCATGACCAATCCCACCGTCAGTACGGCACTCGCGTACAGAAATGCGCGCTCCTTGCTCATGTTCATCAAGATAGGGATACCTTCATAGAGCAGGTAAACCGAGTAGAGCCCGGCCAGCCCCATCACCGTCACGACCAGCCACAAATGCGGGTACAACATAACGATGCCGGCCAGCAACACCGGGGTAGTGATAAACACCGCCAGCGCGGTACCTTCGTAGTGCCGCGTCGGTTCATCGCCCTCGACACCGTAGGCTTTCGCCATCCAGTTGATGAATTCCCCAACCAGATAAATCCCCACCAGAAGCGCGATATAAGTGACTACCGCGAGATAGCCCGCGCTTTTCGGCGTGAGTTTGGCAACATGGCCGCCCAGTTCGAACCCGAAATGCGTAACACCGATATATCCGGCAATACAGGGAATCAATGCCAGTATCGGCACATGACTGAGGAAGACCTGCACAAACGAATGCTTGTCGGCCCGAATGGCCCGCCACTCTTTGTCCGGGTTGGTAAATATACCGATGGTATGGCTCAATAATTTCACGCGGATCCCTCTCCTGCACACAGCTTGTTTGCAGTATCGGAAGGGTGCTGACAATTCACCAATCAATAACAGGATTCAGGCGTCAGTTTTTACGCCAGAGTCAGTTTTAACGCCAGGGAGAGGGACGAGGAGTTTTGTGAAAGATAGGCGGGAAAGAAAAAGGACTAGGGCCCTGCAATTACAGGGCCCCAGCGGTACTGACTGCGTGTCAATTGCCGTCTATTTGACGACCCGCAAAGAGGGCTTCTTGGCCGGCTTTTTGAGGGTTGTGGGCGGCGTTGGTTCTGGCGGCTCCGGGGTTTCTTCCGGTTCAAACACCATCCCCTGCCCATTTTCACGGGCGTAGATACCCACTACAGCACCCACAGGCACCTGGATATCCGTGGGCACACCACCAAAGCGGGCATTGAAGCGAATGGCATAGTTATCCATGGTCAGCCCCGCTACTGCGGACTCCGACACATTCAGGACTATCTGGCCATCTTCATTGACATGCTGTTGCGGTACCAGCACACCGTTCAGATGAGTATCCACCAACAGGTAGGGCGTACACTTGTTGTCGGTAATCCACTCATAAAACGCCCGCAACAGATACGGGCGATTGGAGGTCATCGGCGGCTTGTTCAATCAGGCACCTCAGGCGCGCATTTCGCGCTCGTACTCGGTCAGGCTCTGCTGGAAGGCTTCGCGGGCAAACAGGCGATCCATGTAGTCCTGCAGAGGTTTGATCTGCTTGGTCTTTGGCAGAGCAATTTCCAGCTGATCGAGGCGCCACAACAGCGGGGCCATGCAGCAATCCACCAGTGAGAACTCCTCGTTAAAGAAGTAAGGCAGATCGGTGAACATCGGTGCGATACCCGCCAGGCTGTCACGCAGCTCTTTGCGCGCTGCCGCAACATCTTTACCGCCCGCCAGGATCTTGTCGACCAGCGGACACCAGTCGCGCTCGATACGGTGCATGATTTGACGGCTCTGGGCGCGGGCAACCGGGTACACCGGCAGCAGTGGCGGATGCGGGAAACGTTCGTCCAGATACTCCATCATGACCTTGGTTTCAAACAGCACCAGATCGCGATCTACCAGGGTCGGCAGGGAGTTGTAGGGGTTCAGATCAGCCAGTTCTGCGGGCTTGTCATCGGGGTCGACATCGATGATGTCGACGGAAACACCTTTTTCCGCCAATACGATACGTACCCGGTGACTGAAGTGACAACGACCATCGGAAAAGAAGGTCATAGAGGAGCGCTTGTTAGTCGGCACACCCATTGTGGAACTACCTCGATTACTGGCCGGCATTAATCCGACGCACATTCAAAAACGGAAAACGGGCGGTTGGGCCACAACCGGAATATCGGCGGCCCACCACCCGGAAAATCACACTGGCTATCGCTTAATGATGGATATCTTTCCAGTATTCGCGATTCAGCAGCCAGGCAAAAATGAAGAATACCAGGATGAACGCCAACACGTAGAAACCGATGCGTTTACGGGTTTCAGCCATGGGTTCAGCAATGTATTCCATGAAGTTGACCAGATCGTAGACCGCCTGATCATACTCCTCGCCGCTCATTGAGCCCTTCACCTTGTCCACTTTCAGGCTGCCGCAGTCGGCGTCCATGATCGGGTTGCCCAGCTCATCGCGCACCACTTTACCGTGATCACGCTTGGGGCCAGGGGCGCACTCAGGAAGGCCCTGCAACTCCATCAGAACATGGGGCATACCCACATTCGGGAAGATTTTGTTGTTCACGCCGGTGGGGCGACCGTCATCCTTATAGAAGCTGCGCAGATAAGTGTAAAGCCATTCCGGAGAGCGCGCGCGGGCCACCAGCGTCAAATCCGGCGGGGTGGCACCAAACCAGACTTTAGAGTCGTCTGGCTTCATCGCGATTTCCATCAGGTCACCGATCTTGTCGTCGCCCAACACCAGGTGCTCGGTCATCAACTCATTCGGGATACCCAGATCCGTGGCAACCCGCTCCCAGCGGGAGAAGTTGGCACTGTGGCAACCCATGCAGTAGTTGACGAAGTACTTGGCACCACGCTGGAGCGACGGCTTGTCGTTCAGGTCAATGTTGATGTAATCCAGCTCTACGGAGCTTTCCGCACCTACCGCCTTGATCGGCACGAAGGTCATCAACAGCACCGCGATAATACCGCCCACCAGCACAATGAAAGACTTGCTGCCAGAGGGGCTGGTTACGCGGGCCGGTTCCGGGTGCACCACGTCGCGGTTGGTCAACCAGGGCAGCGCCGCAAAGAAGGCGGCGAAGACCAGCGAAAGCACGCACACAAACAGGCTCGCTTTCCAGTTCACCAGTGCCATCCACAGGAACAGCACGCCGAATACGCCACTCACAATCCAGGAAGCCATGGTCTTGCGAGTCGTCGGATTGGTCCAGATCGGCATGGTCACGAAGAAGGCGAAATAGAACAGGGTCGCTACCTGTGCCAGGAAGTTACGTCCCGGAGTCGGAGACTTCACACCCAGGTAACCCAGGATGATGAAGATGGCAGCGAACACCAGCAACAGCACCTTCGGCAGCGCGCCCTTGTAGCGAATGGACTTCACCGGACTCTTGTCGAGCCAGGGCAGTACAAACAGGACAGCAATTGCGGCGCCCATGGCCACCAGGCCGAGGAACTTCGCCGTCAGCGGGCCGATATCAATGGTCACCGCACGCAGAACTGCATAAAACGGGGTGAAGTACCAGACCGGCGCAATGTGCTCCGGAGTCTTCAGCGGGTTCGCCTCTTCGAAGTTGGCGTACTCGAGGAAGAAACCACCCATTTCCGGGAAGAAGAACACCACCACACAGAAGGCAAACAGGAATACTGCTACGCCCACCAGGTCGTGCACGGTGTAGTACGGGTGGAAGGCCACGCCGTCCAGCGGCACACCGTTCGCATCCTTGTTTTTCTTGATCTCGATGCCGTCCGGGTTGTTGGAACCCACCTCGTGCAGCGCCAGAATGTGCAGCACCACCAACAGCACCAGCACCAGCGGCAACGCGATGACATGCAGAGAGAAGAAGCGCGTGAGGGTAATACCGGAAATCAGGTAGTCACCGCGAATCCACTGCACCAGGTCTTCACCGATCGCCGGAATGGCCCCGAACAGGGATACGATCACCTGGGCCCCCCAGTAAGACATCTGACCCCAGGGCAGTACGTAGCCCATGAAGGCTTCTGCCATCAGTACCAGGTAGATACACATACCGAAAATCCACACCAGCTCCCGCGGCGGCTTGTAAGAGCCGTACATCAAGCCGCGGAACATGTGCAGATACACCACCACGAAGAAGGCGGAGGCACCGGTGGAGTGCAAGTAGCGGATTATCCACCCCATATCCACATCACGCATGATGTATTCAACGGAGGCGAAGGCGCCCTCTGCGGAAGGGTTGTAGCTCATCACCAGCCAAATACCGGTCAACAGCTGGTTCACCAGAACCAGCATGGAGAGCACACCGAAGAAATACCAGAGGTTAAAGTTCTTGGGCGCGTAGTACTTGCCCATGTGGGTGTCCCACGCGCGATAAATTGGCAGGCGCTGATCGACCCAGTCCCCCAATGCGGTTAACCAGTTCATGCGGCGCCCTCCTGATCTACACCAATTACGATCACGTCGTCACTCTCATAGGAGTAAGGCGGCACATCCAGGTTGGTCGGCGCGGGAACACCTTTGTAGACGCGGCCGGCCAGGTCATATTTGGAACCGTGACAGGGACAGAAGAAGCCACCCATCCACTCGCTGCCGCCGAGATCGGTCGCGCCAACTTCCGGGCGATACATCGGAGCACAACCCAGGTGGGTACAGAGGCCGACGAGAACCAGAGTCTGAGCCTTGATGGCACGGTTTTCAGGATCGACGTACGCAGGCTGATTGGACTCAGCAGACTTGGGATCACGCAGCAGCGGATCCACTTTGACCAGATTGTCCAGCGTCTCCTGGGTGCGGCGCACAACATAGACCGGCTTGCCTCGCCACTCTACGGTGACCATCTGGCCCGCCTCCAACTTGCCGATATTGTACTTGACCGGCGCGCCGGCAGCTTTCGCCTTGGCACTCGGATTCCAGGAGGCGACAAAAGGTACTGCGACTCCGACCGCACCTGCGCCACCCACAACAGAGGTAGCAGCGGTCAGAAATCGACGACGCCCCACATTTACACCGTCATCACTCATGACGTAGTTCTCCCATCACAGCGTCCCGTGACTCACCCAAAGCAAGCCCGAAACTGACTGGCCCAAACCCAAAAAAACACTGGAAAATCTCTGTAGAAAATCTCGAATGCCAATACAAGAACGACTCCAGGGAGCCGGCAGATGGCAATGTGGCGCTCGCCCCAAAGATCCGAGATGACAACTCAGGACCAGACAGAACAGAGCACCCGAACAGCAGCAAGTAGCTCACTACTGCAAAATCAGAGACTTAAGACAGAAACTCCCCTACAACTGGCCCGCTCGCTTGACCATAGAACAAAGTAGCCAAACCCCAAGTGCAAGCGGATAGAAATTCGCGCAATGTTAAAGAAAATGCCAAATTGATACAAGGCGAAACCCGAGGGGAACTTCGGGAACCTCGCGGCGAACTGGCGGCATTTTAGACAGACTGGAACTGCAAACACCGCCTCACGACGACGTGCAGACAAAAAAAAGCCCGGCATTTGCCGGGCCAGAAAAAACTGAAATTCTCGCTTAACGCTTGGAGAATTGCGGCTTCTTACGCGCTTTGCGCAGACCGACTTTCTTACGCTCAACGGCACGTGCATCGCGAGTTACGAAGCCGGCTGCACGCAGCGGCTGACGCAGGGACTCGTCGTATTGCATCAGAGCGCGAGTCAGGCCGTGACGGATAGCGCCCGCCTGACCGAAGGAACCGCCGCCCTTTACAGTGACGTTGATGTCAAATTTTTCGACCATGTCGACCAGTTCCAGCGGCTGACGCACGATCATGCGCGCCACTTCACGGCCGAAGTATTCGTCGAGAGTGCGACCGTTAACGCTGATTTGACCTTCACCCTGCGCAATGAATACACGAGCGGTGGAGGTTTTGCGGCGGCCGGTACCGTAGTATTGAGTAGTTGCCATGAGAATGTTCCGTTTAGATCGACAGTTCAATCGGCTGCTGGGCCGCATGAGGATGTTCGCTACCTTTATACACCTTCAGTTTCTTGAACATGGCGCGGCCCAGAGGACCTTTCGGAAGCATGCCTTTTACTGCACTTTGAATAGTGCGCTCAGGCGCCTTGTCGATCAGCTTCTCAAAGCTAATGGATTTAAGACCACCAGGGTAGCCGGAGTGGCTGTGGTAGATCTTGGCTTTGGCCTTATTGCCCGTCACGCGAACTTTTTCCGCATTGATCACAACGATGTAATCACCGGTATCCACGTGTGGGGTGTATTCAGGCTTGTGCTTGCCGCGCAGACGACTAGCGATCTCGGCGGAAATACGACCAAGAGTCTTGTCGGCAGCGTCAACAATGTACCAGTCGCGAGTTACCGCTTCCGGCTTGGCACTGTAAGTCTTCATGTTATAAAACACCTGTACATGGCCCTAGAATTGGGCCGTCCCACGAAAAGAGCGCGAATACTACATAAGCGCCCGGGGCTTTTCAAGCAGAAAGTTGGCCAACTTGTGACCAGTTATACCTCACCATCTCACCACCCGGAAGGGCCTACGACGCCCTGGCAACATAGGGCCGCACGCATCACTCTGGGCGGTGCGGCCTCGCCAGATACTCCCGGGATTGCATCTCCTGCAAGCGGCTTACGGTGCGCTCAAACTCGAATCGCAATTGGCGCCCGCCATACAGGGACTCCACCGGTTCGGCCGCGGAAATAACCAATTTGACGCAGCGGTCGTAGAATTCATCAATCAGGTTAATGAAGCGACGCGCCTGACTCTCCATGCGCTCATCAAAACGCGGCACATTCGCCAGCAATACCGTGTGGAACTCCCGCGCCAGCTCGATATAGTCATTCTGCGAGCGGGGACCGTCGCAAAGCTCAGCAAATTCAAACCAGGCCACATCATCCGCCACACGGTTGGCAACAATCGGCCGCCCCTCGATATCCAGCTTTACAACCTCACGCACCTCGCAACCTTCCACCATCAGGTTACCGAAGGACTGCTCCAGGCTGGCATCTGCCCCCGCGTCCAGCGGAGAATGATAGAGCTCCGCCATCTCCAGTGCGCGCAGCCGGTAATCGACTCCGTTATCCACATTGATTACCTTGGTGTGCTCCTGCAGCAGGGCAATCGCGGGCAGGAAGCGCGCCCGCTGCAGGCCATCCTTATATAGCCCCTCAGGCACAATATTGGATGTTACCACCAGGGTAACGCCCCGCTCGAACAGCGCTTGCAGCAAATTTGCCAGGATCATGGCATCGGTGATATCGGAGACAAAGAACTCATCGAAGCAGAGCACCCGCGCCCGCTCCGCAATCCGGTCGGCGACTTTTTCCAGCGGGTTCTTTTCCCCGGCCAGCGCCTTCAATTGCCGATGCACATCGCGCATAAACCGGTGAAAGTGAGTCCGCTGCTTGCGCTCGAGGGGCAGCGCTTCAAAAAAAGCATCCATCAGGTAGGTTTTGCCCCGCCCCACGCCCCCCCAGAAATACAGCCCTGTCTCCGGCCCGCTCGGTTTGCGCCAGATGCGCCGCAAACTGCCCACAAAACCGCCCTTGCGCCGATCGGCCAACAAGCGGTCGTACAAATCCTGCAATTCGGCAACGGCCGCCTTCTGCGCCGGGTCAGCAACAAAATCCGGGCGCTGCAAATCGCGCTCATAGCGCTGCATGGGTGTCATACGAGGGGGCGCAGACTGGCGCTGTTCCATGACCATCAATCCATAACCATTCATTAAACTTGAGAATACCTTGCGAAATTGGCGGCAGCGGAGGCGCGCATCATCACAGTCAAGCAAACACCGGAAAGCCGACCGGCCGGCAAGTGGCGCGCACTTTACCAAATCCGTCACGACTTGGCATAAACCTCAGCACAGCACCGCGGTTGGATTTGCGTATAATAAGGTCACCGTCACGGATGGCCGGTGCCACTTTTTATATGAGGAGGAAGTAACGTGCACTCAACTTCGATTTTAATTCTGGTCGGCGTCGTCGGCCTCGCCCTGGGAGCCCTGCTGGCCTTCCTCGCTACCCGCAGCCGCCAGAATATTGACCGCACCCAGGAGCTGGAACTGCGCCTGAAGGAAGCCAATACCAAACTGGAAGACTTCCAGTTGCAGGTCAACGAGCATTTTGACCAAACTGCACAATTGGTTCACAACCTGACCCAGAGCTATCGCGACGTGCACGAGTACCTCGCCAACAGCGCCATGCGACTGTCGAGCCAGGATATCGGTCGCCAGATGCTGGAGGCCGGCAGCGGCCAATTGAGCGACAACGACGACAACCTTCGAGTGCTCCCCCCCAGAGACTGGGCCCCTAAAGAGCCGGGCGCCAAAGGCACCCTATCTGAAGATTTCGGCCTGGACAAAGAGCAGACAGCGCCAACGCCCGCGCCGACGGCAGAGGTGGTGAACCGTTAGATATTGCCGAGCAACTAACATCAGCGCTTTCGGGCGCGCACAAAAAAAGGCGGGTGATACCCGCCTTTTTTTTGGCTATTCGAAGCTCAAAGCTTCACAGACCCTGGTACTTCACAGGCTCTGGTAATAGTCCATCAAGATCTGGGCAACTTCCGGGCGAGAGAACTCCGGAGGCGGCGCAATGCCGTTACCCAGCATTTCACGGACCTTGGTACCCGACAGCAGAATAAAGTCGTCTTTGGTGTGATCCGGCACATCGCGCATCATCACCACACGATTCAGCTTTTTCGAGTAAGCAGTGTGGTCCGCACGGAAAATTTCAATCTCCAGCGCGCCTTCCGGTACCTTGTCATCAAAGATGGTCTGCGCATCGAAAGCGCCGTAGTAGTCGCCCACACCGGCGTGGTCACGGCCAACAATCAGGTGGCTACAGCCACAGTTTTGACGGAACACCGCATGCAGCACCGCTTCACGTGGGCCGGCGTAGAGCATGTCAAAGCCATAACCGGTAACCATCACAGTGTTTTTCGGGAAGTAATCTTCCACCATTTTGCGGATGGAGGCATCGCGTACGTGTGCGGGGATATCACCCGGCTTCAGCTTGCCCAGCAGCATGTGAATCAGCACACCGTCCGCATCCACCGCTTCCAGCGCCATTTTGCACAGCTCTTCGTGGGCGCGGTGCATCGGGTTACGGGTCTGGAAAGCAACCACTTTGCTCCAGCCGTGCTCAACGAATTCATTGCGAATTTCCACTGCGGTACGGAACGTATCCGGGAAATCAGACTGGAAGTAGCTGAAATTCAGCACTTCAATAGAGCCAGAGATCAACTGGCGACCGGCGCCTTTAAAGGTCGCCACACCCGGGTGGGCGTCATCCAGGGTACCGAAAACGTGTTCGGCAATGGTGTTGATCTGCTCGTCGGTTACCGTCTCGATGGCATCCACGTCCATGATCGCCAGCACCGGGTTGCCCTCTACATTGGGGTCGCGCAGCGCAATGCGTTTCACTCCGGCGATTGCCGAAGTGTCTTCCACCATGTTTACCACCGGCACCGGCCAGAACAGGCCATCCGCGGTGCGCAGGGTTTCCGCAACACTCAGGGTGTCTGCCAGGCTCATGTAGCCGTGCAGAGGGTTGAAGTAACCCGCCCCCAGCATCACGGCATTGGCTGCCGCAGCGGAACTGACCACGATGGACGGCAGGGACTCCGCCTCGTGCATCAGCTGATGATGACGCTCACTGTCGTAAACAAAGCGGGGCTGCAGCTCGACACTGCCGTGCGGGCGAACCAGAGACATAGGCACTCCTGGGATGTCTGGGTGAAAAATGAACAAAATCGGCGAAATTTTTTGAGCGCCACATTATACGGATTACCACGCCGGCACCAAGTAGCCTGAGCGTGTCTCCGGCCACCGGAATAGAACGATTAGCGAGCACTTTAGAACCGAAAAGCACTTAAAAAGGCGTATAATGGCCACAAACCAAGGAGCTGTCGGTGTCACCACAACGATTTCTACAAGACTGGGCCATCCCGGCCGCCATTGGCCTGCTGGTAGCCGCAGCACTGTTACTCGCCTTCCCGCACCTGCGCACTCAGGATCAATCCGCTCCTGCAGCCGGTGACGCCCAGGGGCCGATCTCCTACGCCAGTGCTGTCAATCTGGCGGGCCCTGCCGTCGTCAACATTTTCACTCGCAAAAAAGTTTCCCAGCAGCGTTCCCCATACGCCAATCACCCGCTGGCCAATCACCCCCTGTACCGCCACTGGTTTGACAAAATGAACCAGCTTCAGCAGGAGCGCATGGCGGCCAATCTGGGATCCGGGGTTATCGTCAATGAAGAAGGCTATGTACTGACTAACTACCACGTGATCGCCGCTGCGGAAGAAATTGCCATAGTGCTGTCGGACGGTCGCGAGGCCCAGGCCAGGATCGTGGGCTCCGAT
Source organism: Microbulbifer sp. CAU 1566 (assembly GCF_023156515.1). NCBI lineage: Bacteria > Pseudomonadati > Pseudomonadota > Gammaproteobacteria > Cellvibrionales > Microbulbiferaceae > Microbulbifer > Microbulbifer sp. CAU 1566. Next base: position 317,268 of record NZ_JALNMG010000001.1, read on the forward strand.
TCAGACTTCGACCTCGCGGTCCTGAAAATCGACCTCGACAATCTGACCGCTATCGCTGTTGGGGAACCAGACAAGACACAGGTGGGGGATGTAGTACTAGCGATCGGCAACCCCTTCGGTGTCGGGCAAACAGTCACCCAGGGAATCATCAGCGCTACCGGCCGCGACCTCAGTAATACGGGGACCGGCAGCTATCTGTTGAACTTCCTGCAAACCGATGCCGCCGTTAACCCAGGTAACTCTGGCGGTGCCTTGGTCGATGCGCGCGGTAAATTACTGGGGATAAATACTTCAATCCTGAACCAGAGTGGCTCGGTCGGCGGTATCAGCTTTGCGATTCCCGCCAATATCGCCCTCAAAATCATGCAGGACATCATCGAATTTGGAAGAGTGGTTCCCGGCTGGCTGGGTATTGAGGCACAGACGCTGTCTCCGCAGCTAGCCCGCTCCTTCAACCTGGCCTCGACCAACGGTGTCATCATCACCGCCATCTACAATCAGGGGCCTGCCGATCAGGCCGGCTTGAAACCAGGGGATGTGATCACCCACATCAATGATGACCCGATCAATGACGGCAAGCATGGTATTGCAGCGATGGCCACGCTCAGACCGGGAGAAGTGGTAAGCATCATCTATGTGCGCAACGGTGAGATACGCACCACGCAAGCGACGGTATCCGAGCGGCCTCAATCCCGCAGCCGCAGCTAACAATCCAAGACTCTAGGGCGCAAAGCGTGCGCTGGCGCCCCTAACTGATCAGCCTGATCAGCTTTGTATTTCCTCAGCCAACCGATACTCCGCAGACCGGGCGTGCGCATCCAGTCCTTCGCCTTTGGCCAGGGTTGATGCAACGCGTCCGAGGGTATCTGCCCCTTGCGGCGAACAGTAGATAATGGAGCTGCGCTTCTGGAAATCGTAAACACCCAGAGGCGACGAAAAGCGCGCGGTGCCGCTCGTGGGCAACACGTGATTGGGGCCCGCACAATAATCCCCGAGGGCTTCTGCGGTGTAACGTCCCAGGAAAATTGCACCTGCATGACGAATCTGGGGTAGATATTGCTCCGGGTCATCCACCGACACTTCCAAGTGCTCGGGGGCTATTCGGTTGCCGATTTCTATGGCCTGGGCGATATCACTGACCAGGACTAATGCTCCGCGGTCGGCGATGGAGCGATTGGCAATTTCATTGCGGGGCAATTGCTGCAGCAGTTTCTGCAGAGACACCTCTACGGCATCCAGGAAAGCGGCATCCGGGCACAACAGGATCGACTGCGCCTGCTCATCGTGCTCCGCCTGGGACAACAGATCCATGGCAATCCAGTCAGGATCGGTTTTCCCATCGCAAATCACCAGGATCTCGGAAGGCCCGGCAATCATGTCAATGGCGACCTGGCCAAACACCGCACGCTTGGCCGAAGCAACGAAAATATTTCCCGGTCCGACAATCTTGTCGACCCTGGCGATAGACTCAGTGCCATACGCCAAAGCCGCGACTGCCTGGGCGCCGCCAACGGTATACACCCGATCCACACCGGCAATAGCCGCGGCGGCCAGCACCAGGTCATTGAGCTGGCCATCCGGGGCCGGCACCACCATCAAAACCTCATCCACTCCGGCCACTTTCGCCGGGATCGCATTCATCAGCACGGACGACGGATAGCTGGCTTTCCCCCCAGGCACGTAGATACCCACACGCTCCATCGGGGTAATCTGCTGTCCTAGGATGGTGCCATCGTCCTCCTGGTACTGCCAAGACGACTGCAGCTGATGTTCGTGATACGCACGCACACGCTTCGCCGCGATTTCCAGCGCCGTCCGCTTTTCCGCAGGAATCCGCTCCAGCGCAGACAGCAGGTCTGACTGCTGCAGGCAAAATTCCGCCGCCCCTTGCAGGTTTCGACGATCAAAGCGATTGGTGTACTCGACCAGTGCCGCATCACCCCGCGCCTTCACCTGCGCCAGAATTTCTGCCACCACGGTTTCGACCTGATGATCCGCCACCGACTCCCAAGCCAGCAGACGATCGAGGCTCTCGGAAAACTCCGGGCTGCCGGCGTCCAGCCGGCGGATGGAAAAATCACTCATAACACTTATTTCGAAATGTAGTCGTTCGAATTGCAACGAAGCCGGGGCATTCGTCGCAGCTGCCCTGTAGTCGTGACTAGCGCGGCTTTATACCTTTAAGACTTACGCCTTTACGCCGCCTTTACACCTTTACGCGATTACGCCTTTACGGCCTGAGCCAGCTGCTCAATCAGCGCATTGATCGGGCCGTATTTCATTTTCATGGAGGCCTTGTTCACGATCAGGCGGCTGCTGATATCGGCAATTTTCTCACGAGCTTCGAGGCCGTTTGCCTTGAGGGTATTGCCGGTATCCACGATATCCACGATCTCGTCCGCGAGATCCATCAGCGGTGCCAGCTCCATTGCGCCGTACAACTTGATGATATCTGCCTGGCGCCCCTGAGCGGCGTAATAGCGTTTGGCCGACTGCACAAATTTTGTGGCCACCTTGATACGGCCGCTAGGCAGGGCTGCCCCCTTAATACCGGCAGTCATCAGCTGACAGCGGGCAATGTTCAGATCCAGGGGCTCGTAAATATTGCTGTCATCATGCTCCAGCAGGTTATCTTTGCCAGCCACCCCCATATCGGCGGCCCCATGCTGTACGTAGGTGGGCACGTCCGAACCACGCAGGATCAGCAAGCGCACATTTTCCTGATTGGTTGCAAAAATAAGCTTGCGGCTCTGGGTAATATCTTCCAGCGGCTCGAGACCGGCAGCAGCCAGCAGCGGCAGCGTTTCCTTGAGAATACGCCCCTTGGTCAGGGCAATAGTGATCTGCATAGCGATTATATTTATCTGAAAGGCCCACCTACAGCGGGCAGGGAAGCAGTGCCAGCCCCTTCATCCCCCGGACCTGGCACCCCTTGGATTCGCTGATTATAAAGCGGCGGCCATCAGCCGGGAACACGGCGAATATTCGCACCCAGCTGCTGCAACTTCTCCTCAATGCACTCGTAACCACGGTCGATATGGTAGATCCGATCCACGATAGTCGTGCCCTCTGCCACCATACCCGCAATTACCAGACCAGCAGAGGCGCGCAGGTCAGATGCCATCACTGGCGCCCCTTTCAACTTTTCCACACCGGTGACGATGGCGGTATTCCCTTCGAGCACAATATTCGCACCCATGCGATTCAGCTCATGGGCCTGAATCAGGCGGTTCTCGAATATCGTTTCCACCACCGCACTTTTGCCCTCGGCCACCGCGTTGACCGCCATGAACTGGGATTGCATATCCGTCGGAAATGCCGGATAAGGGGCCGTGCGGAAGCTCACCGCTTTAGGGCGATTGCCCTTCATGTCCAGCTCAATCCAGTCGGGACCTATCCCGATATGGGCACCAGCCTCTTCGAACTTCACCAGTACCGCATCCAGGATATCCGCGCGGGTATGGGTCAAACGGACCTTGCCCCGGGCTGCAGCCGCCGCGGCCAGAAAGGTGCCGGTTTCAATACGGTCCGGCATCACCGGGTAGGTACAGGGAGACAGGCGCGGCACGCCGTGCACGCGGATGGTGTCGGTGCCCGCACCCTCGATCTGGGCGCCCATGGCGATCAGGAAATCGGCCAGGTCCACAATCTCCGGTTCACGCGCAGCGTTGTGCAGCACGGAAGTGCCATCGGCGAGCGCCGCAGCCATCAGCAGGTTTTCAGTGCCGCCTACGGTCACCTTTTCCATCACGATATTGGCACCCTTGAGGCGACCATTGCTGCGCGCGCGAATAAAGCCCTCATCGATGGTGATCTCCGCCCCCATGGCCTCCAGGCCCTTGAGGTGGATATCCACCGGGCGACTGCCGATGGCGCAGCCTCCGGGGAAGGACACATTGGCCACCCCGTGGCGAGCCAATAGCGGCCCCAGCACCAGAATCGATGCGCGCATGGTTTTCACCAGCTCATAGGGGGCGGTCAATTCATTCACCGACCGGGGGTCTATCTCAACGCCCAGCTTTTCGTCGATGGTGATATCGGCTCCCATGCACCGCAACAGAGTGATCATGGTGGTGATATCGTTGAGGTGCGGCAGGTTCTGAATCTGCACTGGACCGTCTGCCAGCAGTGCAGCCGCCAGGATTGGCAGTGCCGAGTTCTTGGCTCCGGAGATTTTCAGGGTTCCGGAAACGGGGCTTCCCCCTTCGATAATCAGCTTATCCATTCGAACTGCGTTCCCTTTGCGAAGCAGCAACTCCCGATGAAACAGGAATCACTGACCGGCCTCTTCTGGTGTCAGGGTTTTCATCTGCACGGCGTGCAGTGAGCCATCGGCAATCTTGTCGGCCAGTGCGCCATAGACCAACTGCTGCTTTTTCAAGCGACTGAGGCCAGCGAAAGCTTCGCTGATCACGGTCAGCTGCAGGTGACTGCCTTCAAAGGCGACCTCAACCTGGCTATCGGGAATTTGCCCTTCAATCAGGGACTTGATTTGATCTGGTTGCATAGGTGGGACTTAGAATCGGAGTTAAAACAGCGCGCAAGTGTACTGGAATACGGCATCCCGCGCAGCCCGAGCCGCTACGGCAGCCGCGGCCAAGACACCGGATGCGACACGCGGGCCTGCGGTGTCGCATCAATCGCGGGTACTTACATGAGCACTTACACGGGCGCTTAGCGCGCGTCGTCGGCGGCGTTGTCCGCCGCCGACCAGTTGGCAATCACTTTATCGATGTCACCGCCATTGGCCTGCATCGCCTGGGAGAACTGCCCGCGGAACGTCTTACCGAGATTGACCCCGTTAAGGATGACGTTGATCAGCTTCCACTGACCACTGCGATTGCGCACCAGGGTGTAAGAGACCTTGGTCAACCCTTCCTGGCTGCGGACTTCCTGCAGCACATTCACACGATTACTGCTGGGCGCAGTACCCGGGTTTACAACCTTTACATCCATAGTGCCAAAGGTCGCCACACCACGGGCAAAAGTGGCAACAAGGTCACGGCGGAAAGTGCTGGAAAACTTCGCTCTTTGCGCAGGCGTTGCCTGCTTGGCATAGCTGCCCATGACACCGCGAGCGATGAAATCAAAGTCCACCACCGGGGCAAGCACTCGGTCGATGGCCGCGTAATAGCGCTGCGGGCTGGAGTTGACATGCTGCCCCTCTGCGCGAATGACGCCGAGCAATTCGCCTGAGACACGCTCAATCGTTGTATATGGATTTTCAGCTGCGGCAGCAAAAGGTGCCAAGCAGCACAGCAGAATGGCGGAAAACAGCACTTTGGCCTTGCGCGCCATTCTATTTTGGATGGTCATAGTGAGTGCACTCACAGAATATCTCCCATTGGCAATTCGTCCCTTTGGATGCACACAACACCAAAAAGTGTCATGGCGACGCCAAAAAATCACGCTGGCGGCGATGGAGAGGCGTAATGTCCACTCAGCCCGACTCCGCAGCTGACAATAGCGGCGGCAAACTATACCATTGCGCCGCATCTAACAAGCGGCACTGGGTCACTTTCCCACTGCCACCGAGTGCGCCCCGGCACGACTGCATCATCGGGGAAGCAAGAGACTACCGGGCGCCCGACAACGCCGGGAGGCAGCGACAAACTCCCAGCTCAGTGAACCAATAGACCGAAACCCTGTCCGTCATTGAACAACCAGGGTTTAGCAATCTGGGCGCCTACACATATATAGACGTAAAACGCTTGCGCAGCAGCCGCCCAAATGGACCGACCGCCGCTGCGGCGAACTGGCATCAGCGAACACTGCCGGCTAAATACTGCCCGCTATTAGTGAAAGGTTAGCACGTCAGATCGCCTCACAAGGGACCGCGCCCCGGGAAAGGGAAACCACAATATAGCGTTGGGCAACACCCGCAGGGCAGCCACATGAAATAGGGCTTCTCTACACTGAACGGGATGACACAGGTAGCCGCCCGCAACTACCACCCAGCAGAATCCACGCGAGAGATGTAATGGGAAAAGATCGGATCATTCAGGCTGGACGCCGCACCATAGCCATGGAAACTGCCGCCGTGGCAGCGCTGGAAGCACGTATCGGCGAGGACTTCCACAGGGCCTGCGAGCTAATGCTCGCCTGTCGCGGGCGTGTGATCGTCTCCGGCATGGGCAAATCCGGGCACATCGGCCGTAAAATTGCCGCCACCCTCGCCAGTACCGGCACCCCCAGTTTCTTCGTGCACCCTGGTGAGGCCAGTCACGGCGACCTGGGAATGATTACCCGACAGGATCTGGTCGTCGCCATATCGAATTCAGGTACATCGGCAGAAGTGCTCACTTTGCTGCCGCTGTTGAAGCGCCTGGGAATCCCCATGATCAGCATGACCGGCAAGCCGGACTCACCGCTCGCCCAGTCTGCAGACGTCAACCTCGATATCGCAGTAGAGACAGAGGCCTGCCCGCTGAACCTGGCGCCGACATCCTCCACCACCGTTACCCTGGTTATGGGGGATGCCCTGGCGGTTGCACTCTTGGAAGCCCGCGGCTTCACCGCCGAGGATTTCGCCTTTTCACACCCGGGCGGCGCCCTCGGCCGGCAATTACTGCTCAAGGTCGAAGATGTGATGCACGCCGGCGATGAATTGCCCCAGGTGGCACCGGAAACGCACCTATCCCAGGCCCTGCTGGAAATGACCAGCAAAGGTTTTGGTATGACCACCGTGGTGGACGGCAAGGGCCAGCTGCTGGGCGTATTCACCGATGGCGACCTGCGCCGGGTAATCGACCAGAAATTTGAATTGAATAGCGCCACCATGGAACAGGTCATGAGCCGCCGCCCGAAGACGGTCAGCGCCCAGACCCTGGCCGCGGAAGCCCTGCGCATTATGGAAGACAACAAGATTACCGCGCTGGTGGTCGAAGACCCTGAGCACCACCCGATTGGGCTGCTGCATATGCACGATATACTGCGCGCCGGCGTTATCTGACCCGCAGCCCTGTCATCGCAGCCTAAATAAAGGGCACACGACCGGCAGATTGATAGAGCGACAAAAGGCTTAACCTTGAACCAGCAAAACGAAACACAGCAAACCGCTGCACAGTACGCGACCGAGGAAGAAATTCACCACAAGCTTTCCCGGGTACGCCACCTGATTCTCGATGTGGATGGCGTACTCACCGATGGCCGCCTGTATTTCGACAACCACGGCAACGAACTGAAAACCTTCCACACCCTGGATGGCCACGGTATTAAGATGCTGCAGCAATCTGGTGTCGCCGTCGCCATCATTACCGGGCGCCGCAGTTCTCTGGTGGAAAAGCGCGCTCACGACCTGGGAATTACCCGGCTGATTCAAGGGCGCGAAGACAAGTTCAGCGCCTTTCAGGAGCTGTTTGCCAACGAGGCTTTCGACCTGGAACAGATCGCTTACGTAGGCGACGACTACCCTGACCTGCAACTGATGACGCGGGTCGGCTGCCCCATCGCCGTCCCCAACGCCGCGCAGCCAGTACTGGACAGGGCCCTGTTTGTCACCCAGCGCAGCGGTGGTGCGGGCGCCGTAAGGGAAGTCTGTGACCGCATCATGCAGGCACAGGGCACTTTCGACGCCGCCCTGGCACCCTACCTGGCCAATTGAACCCGGCCGGCGGAAGCGAAAGGCATCGACATCAAAAACAGCGGGCAACTGTCAGACCCGCCAGCAGAATATTGAAAGGAAAGCGATAGCTCATGCGCACCTGGTTACCACTGGTCATAGTGGTCGCACTTGTTTCCCTGGGGCTTTGGTTTGCAGAGAGCCCGCCCAAGCAGCTGCTCGGCAAACGGCCGACGCAGCAGGACCACAACAAAGCGGCCGACCTGATCATCCGCGACGCCCGCACCCGCCACTTCAATGTCGAGGGGACTCTGGCTTACGAAGTAGACGCGGAGCGCATCACCTTTTTCCAGTTTGCGCGCCGGGACAGAGCGGATCTTACGGAGCCCAGGATGATGTTTTATCAAGGGGAAAATTCCAAATGGCGTACCGAGTCCCGCGCTGGTATCGCCTTTGACAACGGGCAGAAAGTGGTGCTCCAAGGTGACGTTTCCATCAAAGAGCTGCCACAGCCCGGCATCACCCTGCGCACCCCCAAGATCGTGATAAAGCCGCGAGAAGAATTCGCCGAGACGGACAAAGTTGTTACCATTACCGACGGCCCCAATCGCACTACCGGCAAAGGCCTGCGTGCCGATCTCAAACAAGACACGGTAGAAATTCTGTCTGATGTGGAAAGCAGCTATGAAACCCGTTGATTTGTCCCGTACTTTGCCGCTTCACAGCGCCTTTCGCGGCCTGTGTACAGCCGCACTGTCGTCCGTGTTATTGCTCGCCGCCAATGCCCAGGCGCTGCCGAATGATCGCGAGCAACCGGTCAAGGTCTCGGCTGACAACCTGGAAGCCAATCGCAGCAAAAACCTCTCCGTATACAGTGGCAATGTGGTCATCTCCCAGGGGTCGCTACAAATACGCGCCGACCGTGTGGAAGTCCACGGTAACGCCCAGGGGGAGATCAACAAGGTGGTAGCCACCGGCAAGCCGGCGCACTTCCAGCAGCAAGTAGAAGAAAGCACCACCCCGGTAAAAGCCCGCGCCCAGCGGATCGAATTCCTGGTTGGGAGCGATGCACTGCAGCTCACCGGCGAAGCCTTCGTGGATCGCGACGGCAACACCCTGTCTGCCGAACGCATCGACTACGACCTCAACAGCGAACAGATGAAGGCCCAGGGCCAGTCGGAGAAGAAACGGGTGGAAATGATCTGGAAACCGGAAGGTAAAACTTCGGACAACAGCCAGTAACGCCACAACCAGCAAGCCCCGCGACAGCAAACATCAGCAAGACGAGGCGGTTGCATCCGCCCAGATACCGGAATTCACTATGCCGACGCTCAAAGCGTTACATCTCGCCAAGCAGTACAAAAAACGCAAAGTCGTCCAGGATGTCTCCGTGAGCGTGTCCAGTGGCCAGGTAGTTGGCCTTCTGGGGCCCAATGGCGCCGGCAAAACCACCTGTTTCTATATGATCGCCGGGCTGGTGCAGGCAGACGACGGCCAGGTGATGATCGACAGTGAAGACATCACCGGGCTGTCCATGCACGGCCGCGCCCGCAAAGGTATTGGCTACCTGCCCCAGGAAGCCTCCGTATTCCGCCGCCTGTCGGTGCAGGACAACATTCTCGCCATCCTGGAAACACGCAAGGACCTCAATCGCAGCCAGCGCAAAGAGCACCTGGAATCCCTGCTCGAAGAGTTCCATATCACGCACATCCGCGAGAGCCTCGGCATGGCGCTATCCGGCGGTGAGCGCCGCCGGGTTGAGATTGCCCGAGCCCTGGCCACCAACCCCGCCTTCGTGCTGCTGGATGAACCATTTGCCGGGGTGGACCCCATCTCCGTCAATGACATCAAACAGATCATCCGTCACCTGCGGGATCGCGGAATCGGCGTGCTCATCACCGACCACAATGTGCGCGAGACCCTGGATATCTGTGAAACCGCCTACATCGTCAGTGAGGGCCATATCATCGCCTCAGGCAACCCCAAAGACGTGGCCGAAAACAAGCAGGTGAAAGACGTCTATCTGGGACACGAATTCACCATCTGAGCACCATCACGTGTATTCATCAGCTTTTCTCACTCTTCGGCTGATGCCCATCACAATTTTGTAAAGAGTGACCAAAGGGACGAAATTTTTCGGCACACTTATTGCTTAACGTGCCTCTTGAGTTCCGTTTTGCCCCGGGGTAGTCTGCAGGAAATGAGCTTTCCGCCGCCGCTTCAAGCATCAAATTTGTCGCAGCGGCCCAACGCCAGATTTTTCTGCCGGCAAACTCCCTATGAAGCAGTCACTCCAGTTAAAACTCGGCACTCAGCTGACCATGACGCCACAGTTGCAACAGGCTATTCGCTTGCTGCAACTGTCGACGCTGGACCTGCAACAGGAAATCCAGTCCGCCCTGGATAGCAATCCGCTGCTGGAATCCGACTTCGAAGAACACACTGGCGAAGCCCCCCAGGAACAGAACACCCCCGCCACCTCCGAGCGCCAGGAGCGCGAAGCTGCCAACGCCGACAGCGTCCGCGAAGCGCAGGCCGAAGCCGGCGTGGACGGCGACTGGAACGGGGAAATTCCCGACGACCTGCCCGTCGACACCCGCTGGGACGATATCTACACCAACAGCAGCTACAGTGGCGGCGAGGCGGAAGAGTATGCGCTGGAGCAGCGCAATGCGGTCTCGGAGAGCCTGCAGGATCACCTGCTGTGGCAACTGAACCTCACCCCACTGACCGAAGGCGACAAGTTGATCGGCGAAGCCCTGATCGACGCCATTGCCCCTAACGGATTTCTGGATGCCGATCTGGATGAACTGGCCGCAGCGCTGAACGTAGAAACCGATGAAGTTCTGGCAGTACTGAAAACCATCCAGCACCTGGAACCGGTCGGATGCGGTGCCCGGGATCTGCGCGAGAGCCTGCTACTGCAACTGCGCCAGCTCCCCGAGCAGACACCCTGGCTGGCCCAAGCGCAGGCGATTGTCGGCCAACACCTGGACTTACTGGGCAAGCGGGACTTCCGCCAGCTCAGCCGCCGCACCCGCCTCAGCGAGATACAGCTGGGCGAGGTGATGCGCCTGATCCAGACACTCACGCCTTACCCGGGTGAAGCCTTCGGCGGCGAAGAGCCGCAATACGTGGTGCCGGATGTGATCGTCAGCCGCCGGGAACAGCGCTGGGTGGTGGAACTGAACCCGGAAACCACCCCCAAACTGCGCATCAACGACACATACGCGGCGCTGATCAAGCGCGCGGACAACTCCAATGAAAATAACTACCTGCGGGACAATCTGCAGGAGGCACGCTGGTTCCTGAAAAGCCTGCAGAGCCGCCATGAAACCCTGCTGAAGGTCGCCAGCTGTATCGTGGATAAACAGCGGGGGTTTTTCGAGCAGGGCCCGGAAGCCATGAAACCCATGGTACTGGCAAATATCGCCGAAACCATCGGCATGCACGAATCCACCATTTCCCGGGTCACCACGCAAAAATACATGCTTACGCCGCGCGGTGTATTCGAGCTCAAATACTTCTTCTCCAGCCATGTGAGCACCGACTCCGGTGAGGACGCCTCCTCCACCGCCATTCGCGCTCTGATTCGCAAGCTGGTGGATGCGGAGCAGCCACGCAAGCCACTGTCGGACAACAAGATCACCCAGGAGCTGGATGCCCAGGGCATCAAGGTGGCCCGCCGCACCGTGGCCAAATACCGCGAGTCCATGGGAATACCCTCCTCTAGCGAGCGAAAGCGACTGGTCTAACCAGACCAGTCACTAACTGGTGGCGCCACACCCCTCTCCCGGTCAGTTTCTGGACAACCAATGGCCAGACATTGAGTGTATCCTTCCATTCTGGCGCACTTCCTAGTAGGGTTGCCGCCCTGTGCGGGGGTGCCACCGGATGTGTTGTACCCTTTGAGGAGATTTCCATGCAGATCAATATCAGTGGCCACCATGTAGATGTTACTCCGGCCATTCGCGATTACTGCCTGACCAAACTGGACAAGCTCTCCCGCCACAATGACCTGATCACCAACGCCCAGGTCACTCTGTCCGTCGACAAACTTATCCAGAAAGCCGAGGCGCGGGTTCACGTGAACGGCAACAAGGATATTTTTGCGGATTCGGAATCTGAGGACATGTACGCAGCGATCGACTCGCTGTCCGACAAACTCGACCGACAGCTGCTGAAACACAAAGAAAAGTTACGCAGTCACCGGTAGTTTTCACTAGCCGTTAGACAACTGGCAACTTGCGGGCTCACGCCCGGCAGGTTGCGCCAGATCATTAGTAAGTTATGACACTGGAAGCATTACTCTCTCCCCGCCTAAGCCTTTGCCACCTGGCGGGGAGCAGCAAAAAAAAGCTGCTGCTCAATATCGCCCAGGCGATCTCAGAAGAATACCCCGATCTGGATTCCGACACCGTCTTCAACCAGTTGGTTGCCCGGGAGCGCCTGGGCTCCACCGGCATCGGTGAAGGCGTGGCCATTCCCCACTGTCGCCTGCCCGGCTGCGAGCGCCCGATTGGCGTCCTCTGCACCACATCGCCAGCAGTCGACTTCGATGCTATCGACCGCCAGCCCGTAGACCTGCTGTTTGCACTGCTGGTACCGGAAGACTCCGACCAGGAACACCTGGACACCCTGGCCGAGATCGCCGCCCTGTTCAGCGATAGCCGTGTGCGCGAAAAACTGCGTGAGGCCACCACCAGCGACGACCTCTACGCGCTGGCCATCAACAGCGCTGCCGCGGCATAATAACGCCACTCGACCCGGACTAAGGTCCTGGCATTCGACCATCGTTGCCCCGGCAGCCGCATCGCGCGGCCTCATGCAGTGAATTCAAAAGCAAGGAGCGCTTGTACTATGCGACTGGTAATCATCAGCGGCCGCTCAGGCTCTGGAAAGAGTTCCGCCCTGCAGTTGCTGGAGGATGTCGGTTTCAACTGTATCGACAACCTCCCCGCCAGTCTGCTCCCTGAGCTGGTTCGCAGGGTGTCGGAACAGCCCCAGGAAAACACCCAGCTGGCACTCGGTATCGACGCCCGCAACCTGTGGCACGATGTGCGCCAGGCACCCAAGGTGATTGAAGACCTGCGGGAAAGCGGCATCGATTGCGATGTCATCTACCTGGACGCCCGCTCACCGATACTGGTACAGCGCTTCAGTGAAACCCGCCGCAAGCACCCCCTCAGCGACAGCCGTACCCACCTGCTGGAAGCCCTGAACCACGAGAAAGAACTGCTCGCGCCGCTGTCGGCCATGGCCGACCTGGTGATCGACACCAGCAGCCTCAGCCTGCACCAGCTGCGCGACCAGGTGAAATCCCGCGTAGTGGGCAAAGACTCCCCGGGTATGGCAATACTCTTCCAGTCCTTTGGCTTCAAGCACGGGGTACCGGTGGATGCGGACCTGGTCTTCGACCTGCGCTGTCTGCCCAATCCCTACTGGGTCGCCGAACTGCGCAACAAGACCGGCATGGATCCGGAAGTGGCAGAATTCCTGCGCTCACACCAGGAAACTGAAGATATGCAGCGGGACATCACCGCCTTCCTCGAACGCTGGCTGCCGTCCTACCAACAGAGTAACCGCAGCTATACCTCGGTCTCTATCGGCTGTACCGGTGGCCGCCACCGTTCCGTGTACATGGTGGAGCAGCTGGCCAAACACTTTGCCAGCACATTCAAAAACATCCAGATACGCCACCGCGAACAGCAGAAACACGCCTGACAAACAGAACAGTCCCATGCAGAAAAGCCGAATCACCATCATCAACAAACTGGGCCTGCACGCCCGTGCCGCCAGCAAGTTTGCCCAGACCAGCGCACGCTTTTCTTCCGAAGTAAAAGTGCATTGCCAGGGCAAAGCGGTGGATGGCAAAAGTGTGATGGCGCTGATGTTGCTGGCCGCAGGCAAAGGTATAGAACTGGAACTGGAAGTGTGCGGTCGCGATGAGGATGCCGCGCACGAGGCGATTTGCGCACTGATCAATGACCGCTTCGGGGAAGGTGAATAACCGCTCCCGACCGCTGCCCGCTATAATGCCCGCACTTTAACGCCAGCCAGACAGCAGGAATCTCTGTGCCCAATCCCGTCACTGCCGACATCAAGTTCAGCGCCCAGAATCAGCTCGGCGAGCTGTTTGCGGCACTGGACAGCGGCACCGGGCGCGAAGTGCAGCGGATGCTGCATTCCCTGTCACCCCAGAGCATCGCCCAGCTATTGGAGAGCTCGCCGCCCCGCATTCGCCAGGTCCTGTGGAAACTGATCGACCGCGAGGTGGAAGGCGAAGTACTGCAGGAGTTGACCGACGAGGTACAGAGCCAGATCCTCGCCACCATGGACACCGAAGAAATGGTGGCCGTGATGGAAGGGCTGGATGCGGACGATGTTGCCGACATACTGCAGCAGCTGCCGGACCGGGTAATGGCAGAAGTGCTCTCGGCCATGAGCGAGAGCGACCGCCAGCGGGTAGAAAGTGTACTCGCCTACGACGAGGAAACCGCCGGCGGTCTAATGGACACGGACACCGTATCCGTGCGCCCTAACCTGACGCTCGACGCGGTCTTGCGCTACCTGCGCCGCCACGCGCAACTGCCGGAGTCGACGGATAACCTGTTCGTGGTCAACCGCCAGGACAGGTTCATCGGCCTGCTGCCGCTAACCAAACTGCTGACCACCGATCCATCGGTGACGGTGCGCGAAGTCATGCTCACCGATGCCGACCCGATTCCCGCGGATATGCCGGACCACGAGGTCGCGCAGCTGTTTGCAAAATACGACTGGATCACCGCACCGGTGGTGGATGAGCACAACCGCCTGCTGGGGCGTATTACCATCGATGATGTGGTGGACGTGATCCGCGAGGACGCCGACCACTCGTTGATGAGCCTCGCCGGCCTCGACGAGGAAGAAGATACCTTTGCCCCCGTCCTGCGCACCGCACCGCGGCGCGCCGTGTGGCTCGGCATCAACCTGCTGACCGCGCTGCTCGCCTCCTGGGTCATCAACCTGTTCCAGGACACCATCGACAAAGTGGTGGCACTGGCGGTGCTGATGCCAATTGTGGCCAGCATGGGCGGCGTGGCCGGCAGCCAGACCCTGACCGTAGTGATCCGCGGTATGGCCCTCGGACAGATTGGGCGCAGTAACCTGAGCTGGCTACTGTCCCGGGAGCTGGGCTCCGGCGCCCTCAACGCCCTGCTCTGGTCCACGGTCATGGGCGCCATTGCTGCGCTCTGGTTTGGGGATCACCGCATTGCACTGATTATCATTGCCGCTATGCTGATCAACCTGATCACCGCTGCTCTCGCCGGCGCCATATTGCCGGTTGCCCTGCGGGCGATGCGCATAGACCCGGCGCTGGCCGGCGGCGTCGCCCTGACCACGGTGACCGATGTGGTGGGCTTTATGTCTTTCCTCGGTCTCGCCACCTGGTTTTTTGCCTGACGCCGACCGCACTCAGGACCCGTTTTTCCAAATCCCGTTTCAGAGATACACAATGCACAACTCCGACGATTTCGACGCTTTTGATGAGTTTGAAGACGAGAATTACAAAAGCAAAACCCAGGTCAAACAGGAAATGCACCAGCTGCAGGACCTGGGCAAGCAGCTGACCGAGCTCAATGCCAACAAGCTGGCGGAAGTCCCCATTGATGCCGACCTGGCCGAGGCCATCGCCACCATGCACCGGATCAAATCCCGCGAGGCCAAGCGTCGACAGCTGCAATACATCGGCAAGCTGATGCGCAAGGCCGATGTGGAAGCCATTGAGGCAGTGCTGAACAAACACAAGGAACAGGATCACCTGCACCTGCGTTTCGACCGCATGGCAGAAGAATGGCGCCAGCGCCTACTGGAACAGGGCAAAGAAGCCCAGAGTGCGTTTTTCGATAGTTTTCCCGGCGCCGACCACCAGCAGCTGCGCGCGCTGATCCGGGAGTCCAACAAGGAAATCGCCAACAACAAGCCTCCCAGCAACCAGCGCAAACTGTTTCGCTATCTGCGGGATTTTTTTATGCAGCAGAGCTAGTTCATGCAGCAGAGCTAGTTGCTGCCGCCGGCTAGTCGCTCGCTTTGAGGACGTCCGCCAGTTCCGCGGACACAATATCGATAACCGCAGGGTTCTGGGGTACCCAGCGATGCAGGCTGACCGGTACCTGATAGGTCTTGCCCAGCGGCAACCGGGAGCTGGTGTGGGGCACGATGGTGGTATCGTAGGGCGTCCAGATGGATACGGGTGCGGCGCTCTCCAACATCGCCGCATCCCGGTTCAGGCCGCTGAGGAATTCGCTGCCGATACGCAACTGCCGGCCGCCCTTGTAGGGCAGCAAATGCGCCCACAAGCTACCGAAGTGGGGACTGGAAAGGGCAATAAACTTGTGTACTTTTTCCGCACCCCCGAGCCTTTGCAAGTAGTAGCGCGCGACTATCCCGCCCATGCTGAAGCCTACCAGCGCGCAGGTATCCCCCTTTTCAGTCACCTCTTCCACCAGCTCGCCCAATTGCTGGGCCATGGGCTCCATCCCGTACCAGCCACTGTTGGTTTTCAGGTTGATACTGTGTGCGACAAAACCGGCCCGATCCAGGGCCCCTTCCATTCTGCGCATGGATTTTCCCCGGTCGAAGATACCGGGAATCAGTATGGCAACGCGGCTTTTTGGCATTTTTGCATCACCTTGTTAGCGGGAAATTTATACAGAGCTGCCCAGTAAGGTTAGAAGGCCGCAGCCGTAAGCGGAAAACAAATCGGGCCCGGGGATAGAATCCGCGGGCCCGAGATGGCGATCACTGGCAAGCTGCCAATGTATCAGCGCCAACCTATCAGCTAGGACAGGCCTCCACCGCCGCGACCGGCTTTCCCGGCAGAGTATCCTCGGCAGGTTTAGGCAGCGGCTTGATCAGCACCAGCAGCAGCGGCAGCAGGGTCAGGGAGCCCAACAGGGCTGCCGTCATCGCCAGCGCCGTCAGCAACCCGAAATAGATCGACGGCACGAACTTGGACAGCGCCAGGATCGAGAAGCCCGCGATAATGGTGATGGCGGTGTAGAACATGGCCCGGCCGATGGTGGCGTGACTGCGATGCATGGTCGCCACATAGTCACCATCTTTGGCAAATTCCTCGCGGAAGCGGTACAGGTAGTGGATGGCATGATCCACACCGATACCCACGGTAATCGCCGCAATGGTGATGGTCATCATATCCAGCGGGATATTCGCCAAGCCCATACCACCCAGTACCACACAGGCCGCCAGCATATTCGGCACCAGCGCGATTACCGCCAGCCACAGGGAGCGGAAGAGCACCAGGAACATCAGCAGAATGCCGGCAAATACCGCACCCAGAGTAAGGATCTGGGACTTGAACAGGCTCTGCAGCATATTGTTGTAGAGCACCAGCATACCGGTCTGGCGAACATCCGCTGAGGCAATACCCAAGTCACTCTCGGCAAAGGCGTAAATACGCTGGATCAGCTCATCCCGGCGCAGGTTGGGGTCCGTCTCCTTCACCCGCATGGTAATCCGGGCCTGCTGGTTCTCCGGCGACCAGTAGGGGTGTACCAGTACCTGGTTGATTTCCTCCGGCAGACTCTGGCGGGCAATCGCCAGCTCGAAGTCATTCAACCCGCCATCGTTCAGGTCCTGGGCCACCTTGTACAGGGTCGCCAGGGACTGCACCTTGCCAATTTCCGGCTGCGCCTCAAGGAAGTCGTGCAGCTTTTCTATCTGGTTCAAACCGGCAACAGTAAACCAGTAGGCGTCCGGCGACTGACTGTCACTACCGCCGGCGAAAGGATCATCGGCCGCGAAAGGATCTTCCGCGGCGAAGGGGTCTTCCGCAGCAAAAGCATCCTCTTCTGCGCTCTCGGCAATTTCTTCGCCGTCGCCAGCTCCTTCACTGCCGTATTCTTCACCGACAATCTCTTCACCGCCAAATTCAGCACCAAACGGATCTTCTTCGCCTTCACCCTCCCCATCAAAAGCGGGCGCGGACTGCTCCGGCTTGTTCAGCACCACATCCAGGTTAATGGTGCCGCCCAGGCGCTGGTCGATCACCAGCATCCCCTGATAGATCTCGGTGGAATCGTCGAAGTAGTCGATAAAGCGGTTTTCCACTTTCAGGCGGGTGATGCCCACGGCGCTGATAATGGCCGCCACCACCGCCACGCCCAGCACCACACCTTTGTGGTTTTCCGCGAATCGGGAAAAGATCTGGGTAAAGGCGTGGGAGTTATCTTCCCCCTGCCCGGCGTCGCGCTTTCTGAGCAGCATCAGGCTGGCGGGAATAATCAGGAAAGACAGAAGCAGCGCCAGGATGACCCCCATGGTCATCATCCAGCCAAAATCGATCACCGGACGGATACCGCTGACCACCAGTGAGATAAACGCCACCATGGTGGTCAAACCGGTGTACAGGCACGGCTTGGCCATAAAGGTCACGGTCGCCGAGGCCAGCTGGAAACGATCCCACTCGGGGTGCTCGGCGAAATACTCGCGGTAACGCACCGCCAGGTGAATGGTAATCGCCAGGGTGATGATCAGCAGCAGCGCGACGAAGTTGGCGGAGATCACCGTGAGACGCCAGTCGAGCCAGCTCAGCAGGCCCAGCATCATCACCGCCGTGGTCACACAGGTCACCAGCGGCAGCAACACCCAGCGGGCCTGACGGAAGATCAGTAGCAGGGTGACCACGATAAAGACCAGAATGCCCGCGCCGAACACCATCAGGTCGCTCTGGATAAACGCGATCATGTCAGAGGTGATCATGGTGAGACCACCTAGGAACAGCTCCGCGTTGTCATCGTAGTGGCTCAGGATCTGGCGCACCTCTTGCACCCGATCCCGCGCGGCGTCTTCCTGCGCGGTGCGGTGCTTCAGATACTCGGCGGAAACGGCTTCCAGGCGCCGGGTTTCTTCCGCATTCAGGCCCTGTTCGTTGCGCTGGCGACGCAGGGCATCGCGCTCGCGCACCAGGTCCAGGCCCGCTTTATCCAGCTCGAGGTTGAGCATCATGGCGGTGGTCTCGCCATCGGGGCTCAGAATCAGGTCCTTGTAAATGGGGCTTGCAAGAAATTCCTGGCGCACCAGGTCGCGGTCGACCCCGGGAGCTGACAGGGTACGGATCCCCTCGGCCACATCGCTAATGGAGAGCTTGGGGCTGTACAACAGCGGCACATTGAGTACCGACTGCACCCCGGTGACGCCACCCACCATGGCCAGTTCGTCCTGCAAGCGACGCATGGTCGCGAGGGATTCGTCGCTGAAGAGGTCGCCATTCTTATAGCGGTAGGTGACCACGAGGAAGTCGCCGGAGTTGTAGCGCTCGGAAATCTCGCGGAAAAAATCCAGCGAGTCGTCCGTTTCCAGGGTCAGGGAATCCGCCGATGCATCCAGTTTGAAGCGCGGCAGCCCCGCTGCGGCGGCAATGGTCAGCAATGCAACCAGTGCGAGTACCGTTTTCGGGTGCCCGAGCACCAGCTTTTCATACCAGGTCTTTAAGCCCAACAGCATAATGAGTTCGCTTATCGTGAAATGATGAAAGTGCGATCTACACGCACTGACAATGTTGATTCGTGCTTTCTTGTTCGCCGGTGTTCAGACCCGGCTACTTGTCCACATGACCCAGATCCCGCTCCGGGAACAATATGTCACGCACCTTTTGTTTGAGCTCTTTCGGCCCCGGGAAACCCCCGTCGCGCTTGCGCTCCCAGATCAGCTGGTCACCGACCCGTATCTCGAAGATACCGCCAGTACCCGGCTTCAAGGCGACCTGCTCCAGGTCCTCGGCAAAGGTGTAGAGCAGTTCCTGCGCCATCCAGGTGGCTCGCAGCATCCAGTTGCACTGGACGCAGAAATGAATGGTGACGCTTCGGTCCAGATTCGCCATCAAGTCCCTCCCAGTAATAAACAGGCAGTAAACCGATAAATATCCCGTTCAGCCGTGACCTCAGCCATCGCCCCAGGGGGGTAACAGTGACTGCTCCACGTCGAGCTGGCTCATGATCCGCGCCACCACAAAGTCCACCAGATCCTCCACCGTCTGCGGCTTCTGATAGAAGCCCGGGCTGGCCGGCAGTACCACGGCGCCCATGCGGGTGAGCTTGAGCATATTCTCCAGGTGGATCTCGGAATAAGGCGCCTCGCGCGGCACCAGGATCAACTGGCGGCGTTCTTTGAGTGCAACATCCGCCGCCCGTTCAATCAGATTGTTCGAGGCACCGCAAGCAATGGCCGACAGGGTGCCACCGCTGGCCGGGCAGATCACCAGGCTGCTGGCGGCACCGGTGCCGGAGGCCACCGGCGAGAACCAGTCGCGACGTCCGAACAACGTCAGCTGTCCCTCCTCCGCGGCATACAGGTCACGCAGGAATGCCTCGGTCTGCCCCTCGTCTTCCGGCAGGGTTACCTCGGTTTCGGTGTCGATCACGATGCGCGCGGCATCGGAAAGCAGCAGCCACACCCGCACCCGCGCCGCCAGCAGACACTGCAGCAGGCGCAGGCCGTACTGGGCGCCGGAGGCACCGGTGATGGCGAGGGTGACGGTCTTGGAAAATGTTATTTCGGGCAAAGTTGATTCGGGCAAAGCAGTTCCGTATCACCCCGACCGGGGCTCTTTAATAATGCCAGGCTTGATGCTACCCGGCGTATTTCTTCTGCAGGGCACTCAGCAGTCGCTGGTGTACACCGCCGAAGCCACCATTGCTCATCACAATAACGTGACTGCCAGGCGCAGATAATTCAAGCACGGATTCTACCGCAGCGTCGATGCTGTGGAGAACCTTCGCCGGCACGGTGGAGTGGTGCACCACCTCATCCAGGGACCAGTTCATCCCTTCCGGTTGATACCAGAGCACCAGGTCGGCGCCGCTGCAGGCCCGTGCCAGTTGCCCCTGGTGATGTCCCATACGCATGGTGTTGGAGCGCGGTTCAATCAGCGCGATAACTTTTTCACTGCCCACTTTGGCGCGCAAGCCGTTGAGGGTGGTCTCGATGGCGGTGGGGTGGTGGGCAAAATCGTCATAAATACGGATGCCCTGGACATCTCCCAGGCATTCCATACGGCGCTTGACGCCGCCAAACGCCGCGAGGGCTTCCGCCGCCGTCTCTGGCGCCACGCCCACGTGGCGGGCTGCCGCCATGGCGGCGAGGCCATTCTTCACATTGTGCAGCCCGGTCTGCTGCCACTGCACACTGGCGACGGCTTTGCCTTCCAGCAGCACCTCAAAACTGCTGCCATCGGCGGCCACATTGGTGGCACACCAGTCTCCCAGGCGCACGCCATCGGCACTCTCGACATCGAGCCGCTGCACCTGGCTCCAGCAGCCCTGATCCAGCACCTGGGTCACCGCGTCTTCCTGCGCCGCTACCACCAGGCCGGAACCCGGTACGGTGCGCACCAGATGGTGGAACTGTTTCTGGATCGCCGCCAGGTCGTCGAAGATGTCCGCGTGGTCGAATTCCAGGTTGTTGATGATCAGGGTGCGCGGGCGGTAGTGGACAAACTTGGAGCGCTTGTCGAAAAACGCCGTGTCGTACTCATCCGCCTCCACCACAAAGAAAGGCGTGTTGCCGAGGCGCGCGGAAACGTCGAAGTTCTGCGGCACACCGCCGATCAGGAATCCGGGTTCCATACCGGCGTATTCCAGCACCCAGGCCAGCATGCTGGCGGTCGTGGTCTTGCCATGGGTACCGGCAACCGCCAACACCCAGCGGCCACCGAGAAAGTGGTCGCACAGCCACTGGGCCCCGGAGGTATAGGGCAGCCCCTTTTCCAGCACGGCTTCTACCGCGGGGTTACCGCGCGAGAGGGCGTTGCCGATGATCACCAGGTCCGGCGCAGGCTCCAGCTGGGCGGGGTCGTAGCCCTCGGTCAGCACAATGCCGGCGCGCTCCAGTTGGGTACTCATGGGCGGGTATACGTTGGCATCGGACCCGGTGACCTTGTGGCCTTCCGCCACGGCCAGCTGGGCCAGGCTGCCCATAAAAGTGCCACAGATACCTAAAATATGAATATGCATATCAGTGCGAATGCTCTCTCAAAAAATACCAATTGCGTTCAGACCGAGTGTTCACGCAATTTCTCCCACCCGATCCTCAGATCTTTGGCGGTAAAAACGGTCCCGGCGCGGTTCTTGCTACTTAATATGGCAAAAACAGCCAACACTGCCAGAAGCCTTAAATCCAATGCCGCGCAAGCTTATCACGGCCATTTCCAGCAGTAAGTGTCGAATGTCCGCATTTCCATGCAATTGCCATATGAATACATTAGACTTCGCGCCGCGTGAGGCAGCCGCCAAGAGCCACCCACCACCAACCATCGCCAGAGGTGGTTTACGACGAGAAACCGCGACCCCATAGGATAGACATGTCGAAGAAGAACGCTTTTTATGCACAATCCGGCGGCGTTACCGCCGTTATCAACGCCTCCGCCTGCGGAGTCATCGAGACTGCCCGCCAGCATAGCGACAAGATCGGCACCGTCTACGCCGGCAAGAACGGCATTGTCGGCGCCCTCAGAGAGGAGCTGATCGATGTCAGCCAGGAGAGCGACGAGACCATCGCCGCCCTGCGCCACACCCCCTCCGGCGCCTTCGGCTCCTGCCGCTACAAACTGAAAAGCCTGGAGCAGAACCGCGCCGAGTACGAGCGCCTGATCGAAGTGTTCAAAGCCCACGACATCGGCTACTTCTTCTATAACGGCGGCGGTGACTCCGCCGATACCTGCCTCAAGATTTCCCAGCTGTCGGAAAAGATGGGCTACCCCATCCAGGCCATCCACATCCCCAAAACCGTGGACAACGACCTGCCGTTTACCGACAACTGCCCGGGCTTCGGCTCCGTAGCCAAATACGTCGCGGTTTCCACCAAGGAGGCTGCTCTGGACGTCGCCTCCATGTGCGCCACCTCGACCAAGGTGTTCATTCTCGAAGTGATGGGCCGCCACGCAGGCTGGATTGCCGCCGCCGGTGCCCTCGCCCAGGAACAGCAAGGCGATGCGCCACATATCATCCTGTTGCCGGAAGTGGCCTTCGATAAAGAGAAATTCCTGAAGAAAGTCCAGGAGACCGTAGACGAACAGGGTTACTGCGTGATCGTCGCCTCCGAGGGCGCCCAATATCAAGATGGCACCTTCCTGGCCGACGCCGGTAGCGTCGATGCCTTTGGACACAAACAGCTGGGCGGTGTCGCCCCCACCCTGGCCAAGATGGTCAAGGACGAACTGGGCATGAAATACCACTGGGCCCTGGCCGACTACCTGCAGCGCGCCGCCCGTCACATCGCCTCCGCCACCGACGTGGAGCAGGCCTACGCCGTGGGCAAGGCGGCCGTAGAAGCCGCAGTGGCCGGCAAGAACGCCATCATGCCCACCATCGAGCGCAACGGCACCGGCCCCGCCGACTACAGCTGGAGCATCGGCGAAGCACCGCTGAGCGAAGTGGCCAATGTCGAGAAATTCATGCCCAAGGAATTCATTTCCGAAGATGGTTTCGGCATCACCCAGGCGGGACGTGACTACCTGGAGCCACTGATTCAAGGCGAGGACTATCCGCCCTACAAACACGGTATCCCGCAGTATGCGCGCCTGAAAAAAGTACTGGTAGAGAAAAAGTTGGCCGAAGGGTTTGACGTCTAAGACTCACCCCCTTCCCAATTAAAAAAGGCCCCGCCTCAATCGAAGCGGGGCCTTTTTTGTATAGCGCGAATTTGTATAGCGCGAAATCGAGCTTGTATTACACGTTCAACAGTAAATGCTGCCTCTCCCAGGGCGAGATTTCCCGGTGAAACAGGCGCATTTCCTCGTACTTGACCGCCGCATATAACTGACAAAAATCCTCACCCAGCGCCTGGCGCACATCGTCGGCGTCGTCAAAAATTCGCAGTGCCTCATCAAACGTCGCGGGAATAAAAAAGTTCGCTTCCTGCCCTTCCGCCAATTCCGATTCCGCCGGCGCGCTGGGTCCAATACCATTGACCATCCCCAGATAGCCACACACCAGGCTCGCGGCAATGGCAAGGTAGGGATTGGCATCCACACCCACGACCCGGTTTTCCAGGCGGCGGTCCTGGGCGCCGGAGTTGGGCACGCGCAATCCGGTAGCGCGATTATCGTAACCCCATCCGGTATTCGTTGGCGCACTGGAATTCGCCTCGGATTCAAAACGCCGGTAGGAATTCACATTCGGTGCAATAAACGGCATCACTTCGCGCAAATGTTTTTGCGTGCCACCGATAAAGTAACGGAACAGGTCCGTGGCACTCCCGTTTTCGTCAGAAAAAATATTCTTACCGGTTTGCATGTCCACCACACTCTGGTGCACATGCATGGCGCTGCCGGGCTGGTCGCGCATGGGTTTCGCCATAAACGTGGCGAACATGTTGTTCTTGAGCGCCGCCTCCTTGATGATGCGTTTGAAATAAAACACCTGGTCTGCAAGCCACAGCGGGTCGCCGTGGGTCAGGTTGAATTCTACCTGACCAGCGCCGTCTTCCTGGATCACGGAATCGATGTGCAGGCCTGCGGCTTCTGCGTATTCGTAGATGGTGTCGATCACCGGGCCATATTCGTCGATGGCCGTCATCGAATAGGACTGCAGTGAAGTGCCGGAGCGGCCGTTGCGCCCCACCGGCGGCTCAATCGGCTCGTTGGGGTCGATATTCGGTTTGGTCAGGTAGAACTCCAGCTCCGGCGCCACGATGGGCTTCCAGCCCTTGTCCGCATACATGGCCATCACGCGCTTCAACACATTACGGGGCGCACAGGCAATGGGGTTACCGTCAAGGTCCTGCAGGTCGTGAATAATCTGCAGTGCAGGCTGCTTGGCCCAGGGCACCGCCATTGCCGTAGACATATCCGGCACCAGCGCCATATCGCTCTCGGCCCACTGGTTCTCGATATCCATTTCCACATCCTGACCGGTGATGGTCTGGTAGAAAATGGAGATAGGCAGAAAAATCGGTGTCTCCGGCGAGAACTTGTTCAGCGGCATCGCCTTACCTCGGGACATGCCATTCAGATCGGGAATAATACATTCCACCTCATCCAATCTGCGGCCATCGAGATAGGCGTGGAAGGCTGCGGGTAATTTTTCCAACCAGGAACGGGGATCAGGCTGATCCATAGTGACTCCGAAGACATCGATAAATAAAGCAGCCAGTGTAATGGAACCGGGAGCCATCTGAACAGATGGCGGCAAGCAGGAACTTTCAGAGGTGTCCGTGAAGGGTGCTATCTAGGGAGGGAAGTTCCTAGGGAGACAAGTTCAGCAAAAAGTACTATTCAACCAGCTCGACACCATCGACGCTGACGAACGCTTTCGCCATCACCGGATTGTCGACATCCTTATGCATGGTTGCCGCGTGAATATATTCCCGCTGTATGGCAAAGACCTGTTTCATCTCGGGGGAGTCTTTCGCTGCCCGATAGTATTTCAGAATCGGATCGCAAAAATAGGCATTGCAAATATCCGAGCGCAGCGCCTTTGGCAGACTGCATCCCGTCGACGTCTGGTTGATACAGGCGTTTTCGATGCTCTCCTCGGGCAGGCAGGCAAGATACAGAGATACTATCCCCTGCCCGTCCAGATCCGGGTTCGCGTCCATCGCCCGGCGTATACTCAGCGGTGACAGGTAGGCATGATCCTGGCCGGAAGAACAACAGGCTCCCTTGCACAGTGAACACAGATGATCGCCGATTGCTTCCAGCTCCGGCGCCTCCCTTTGCTGAGCCTCGCGCAACTGTATTTCCCGGGCCGGCACAAGATTCTGGTCCCGCGCCTCGAGCAGACCCGCATCTGGGCTCTGCGCCTGGGCGACGATTTTTTCCAGGTGAGCCCGGTACGCCGCTAGCCGCGCTGCATTCAAGGGCGCAATTTGGGTTCGTCCTGCCGGGATAACCATCATGTAGGCTTCCCCCTCAAGCGAAGGACACCGCCCCGCTAACGCCGATTGGAGCAGGCGCTGATTCTCCGCTTCTTCTTGCCGGATGCGCGCCTCAATATTGCGTTCGCGTTCGGTTTGCTCGGCTTGTTTCTCACGATTCAGGCTTTGCTGAAAAACCAGCCTCGCTTTGAATACGTTTTCCGGCAACGATTTTCCCTGCTCGATAAACCGCTGACACTCAAAATTCTGACAAACGGCGGAATCTTCTGGAGGAGTATTTAACGAGGCCGACAGGCCTAACGGCGTGTCGCATACCAGGCAGCGAGCGGATTTTTGCGTGTGCGCTGAGCGTTGAGCGCTCGGGCTTGCTATTTTCATTATCGAAACATCCTTATTTTATACCGGTCTGTATTCCCTCAGACTTTCTTCTTTAGACCCACTTCTTTAGACCGGTTTCTTTAGACCAGTTTCTTTCCTGAGCGGCAGCGAATGCATCGCGCGCGCAAAACGCTACTAGCGGTAGCCGTGCAAACAAGGGCGGAATTTCGTACTAATCTGCCAGCCACTTGTACATCACCAAAGCATCCACATAGCCCTGAGTGGGGTGATCAAATGCCCTGGGCAGGCGCCCAACCGTTTCAAACCCAAGCTTCAGCCACAGTCGCACCGCGCCCTCATTGGTAGAGGCCACAAAGTTGAACTGCATGGCGCGGTAACCCAGCGCTCGCGCCAGATCCTGCGAGTGCTCGCACATGGCCGCGGCGATACCGCGACCACGCGCTGCAGGCGCGACCATATAGCCGCAGTTACACACGTGTGCGCCGGGCCCGGACTGATTCGTCTTGAGGTAGTAGCTGGCCAGAACTTCTCCCTGCTCTTCAAAGACCAGGGTCTTCCTGGGGCTATTCATCCACAGTTCAAACGCCTGTTCCCGCGCAATATCCCGCGGGTAGGCATAGGTGTCGCCGGCCCGTGCCACTGCACAAAAAATTGGCCAGATTGCATCAAAGTCTGCGGGCTTGGCCTCGCGTATCGTCACTGTCAAACCTCAATTCCATTCAACAATAATCAGCTATCGATGCGTGACTGCAGAACCTCGGCCGCCAGTGCAAACGAGTGCAGCCTCGCCAGGTGATCATAAATGGCGCCGGTAACAATCAATTCATCCACCTTGGTGCGCTCGAGAAAACGGTCGATCCAGGGAGCAATGGTTTCTCTCGTGCCTACCGCACTTTCGGCCAAGGCCTGGGCCACCTGCATCCGTTCCAACGGTGACGCAATGGATTCCGGGTCATCCACCGGCGGCTTGATGCGGCCGGGGGTTCCTCGCCGCAGGGCCACAAACTGCTGTTCAATGGAGGTCATCAGCTTGCGCGCCTCTTGATCGGAATCTGCGGCGAAGACATTGATCGCCGCTGCGGCATAGGGTTTGTCGAGATGCTCGGAGGGCTGAAATTTCGTGCGGTACAGATGCAACGCCTGATCCAGCATGGCCGGCGCGAAGTGGGAGGCAAACGCAAACGGCAACCCCAGGGCCGCCGCTAGCTGCGCGGAATACAGACTCGAACCCAGCAACCAGATAGGCACACCCAGCCCGACACCCGGCACCGCACGCACCCGCTGGCCCGGCTTTTCCGGCGCGAAGTAATGCATTAACTCCTGCACATCCTCCGAGAAGTGATCCGCCGCGTGCATGGGATCCCGCCGCAGCGCCTGCATAGTGGCGCCGTCGGTGCCCGGCGCACGGCCGAGACCCAGGTCAACCCGGTCAGGATAGAGGGCCGCGAGGGTACCGAACTGTTCGGCAATCACCAGTGGTGCATGGTTTGGCAACATAACGCCCCCGGCCGCCACACGAATTTTGTCGGTGCCGGCAGCAATATAGCCAAGCGCCACCGCCGTTGCGGCGCTGGCTACCCCGGTCATATTGTGATGCTCAGCCATCCAGAAGCGCTTGTAACCCAGGCTCTCTGCGTGCCTTGCAAGATCTCGGGAGTTCATCAGCGCCTGCCGAGCATCGCCCGTGTCTGTAATTGGAGAGAGGTCCAGTAGTGAAAATGCGCGCACAGTGACTCCTTGGCTAATTCCAGACAACGAAATTGAGCCAATCCTAGCGCAGCAGCGCACAATTACCTATGGCGGAATACAACGGGGAAGAGGGAAAAAAGCACAATGAAGTCCAATATACACGCAGGCTCAGCGGGCAACCTGGGAATGCCGGCCGCTTAACAGTCCTGCGAATACCACCGCCATAATGGCAAACAGCGCCGGATACCATGGAGAGCCAAGCACCTTCAGGGTAACCCCGGAAACCAGTAACCAGAGTAGCGGCACCAGCGTCAAAGCCCACAGCCAGGGGCCTCTGGCGACCATAAGCAATATACCGAGCGTCACCACCGCCGTGGGATCCGGGTGCAGACCGAAGGCTTCCCCCTGCGACCAGCCACTGCCAAGAGCAACCGCAAGTAGCGGATATCCGACCAAACCACAGCCTGAAACGAGAAGTCCGGCCTGCACCGACGCACTAGACCCAGTTGCAATCGACCCAGTTGCACTCGACCCTGGCACGCTAAAAAGAGGCGCGCTCGGTGCAATTCCCCGGCCGGTCACGGCCGCCAGCAACAGCAGCAGGCACTGAAGCAGCCAGGCCCAGCAAAAAGTACCACCCGCCCAGTTGAGCGCTGCGTAGCGCTGGGCAAAAAATGCAACACCTATAAACGCCCAAAGTGGCGCAACGAGAGCCAAAGCCACCCGACCACGCCCGGCCACTGCAAGTATGAGCGCGACGATTCCCAGTGCCAGTGTCGCCAGCTGCAGCGGCCAGAAATGTTCCCCCATACGCGCAAGCAGGCGGAAATAGACATCCGCATCGAAGGGAATGAAATCCTGCAGTTGATAGGTTGCCCAATCGCCCATACCACCCCCTTCTGTATTTACAGCGCTTCGATAAATCGCGCCATACGCGCACGGGAACCGGGATCCGGCATTCGCCCACTACCCGCCTGCATATTTTCCTGCATATGCGCCACCCGGGTGGTTGCCGGAATGGCACAGTTGAGCGCCGGGTGACTAACGATAAATTTCAGCAGGAAATCCGCCCAGGTGCGACACCCCAACTCCTGCTGCGCCCATTCCGGCACTGTCTCACTGCGCTTTAGCCGCTTGATCAGGTTGCCGCCGTCGTAGGGGCGGTTGGCAATGACCGCGATACCTTTCTCGCGCGCCAGCGGCAGCAGCCGCGCTTCCGCAGATCGATGGGTAATGTTGTAGGTGAGCTGGGCAAAGTCGAGCTGCTCCGCAGTCATTACCTGCTCAAATTCTTCGTGGCGGCGACCGTGCGAGGTGGTGATCCCCAGATAGCGGATAGTGCCCGCCGCCTTCAACTCCCGCAGCACCGCTAGGTGCTCGCGCCAGTCGTCGAGGTTGTGCACCTGCACCAGATCAAATGTGGGCAGCCCCCAGCGCGCTGCGAGGTTCGCGATCTGCTCGCGGGCGCTGCCACCGGCGGGACTCCAGACCTTTTCTGCGGTGAACAGCGATTTCGGCCTGCCCAGCTGCTTCAGGGCATAGCCCAGGGTATCCGGCGCGGAACCGTACATGGGGGAGGAGTCGATCAGGCCGCCACCCAGGCTGAAAAAGGCCTTAACCACCCCGGTGCGCGCATTCAGCAGCTGGGGATCATCCCCCACATTGAACGTGCGCCAGGTGCCCATACCGATCACCGGCAGCTGCTCACCACTACTCGGAATCGCCTTGTGCGCAAGAGCGGAAGTTTGTGCCAGAGTCGGAGAAAACCTCGCACAGTAAGCAGTAACCGCGCCGACGCTCAGCAACTGCAAAAATTTTCGGCGGGCTTGTACATCATCCATGACTTATTCCTGATTTTGATCTGTCAGTTAAGACCTGACAGCCCGGAACCATTCCGGTTTCACCAAAGCACTAAGCAATACCAGTATAAAACACGCCAAAACGAACACCTTGTTCACAAACCAGTTAGTGCGCCAGATGGTCCACTCCGGATCCCCGAAAAATACGACAAATTTACTGACGATGATCACGATTTCGATCGTCGACATCACCACCGCCAGGCGGCGGGTATAGACCGGCTGCGCCAGCAGCGCCCAACCCATCCACAGATGCGCGATGGGCCAGAGATCCCAGTAAACATGGGTATCCCACGCCTCCCCCACGCCCAGAGCATAGGCGATGGGAAATAGATATTTAATGAACACTGTCCATGCCGTGAGGATAAACAGGAAATGTGCGAGAAACCGAATCCAGGAGTGCACCACAGGTTTCAAAATTCTTACTCCAGAGGCTGATGCATCAGCTTATACACCGACTTATACATCGACTTATACAGCATCGCGACATTCAGCGTGCGCCGACAATGCATGCGACGAACATTACAAAAATGCCGCAGATGAATGAAACCGGGCGATCGAATTGCGATGTTCGCCACATTTCTACGACGAAACAAAAGCCACAAGCAACTGTCGTCAATCCGCACGAAAAGCTGTCATTTAAAAACTCCAGACTGGTATAGACCAGAAAATTACTGGCGCACGACAAGCATCTACATAAGCAACCAGACAAGCAACCACACAAACAACCGGAGTTTTTATGTATAAATTACTGATCACCAGTCTATTGGCCGCCCTGCTGGCCACTCCAGCCCAGGCATTCCAGCAAATCACCCACAAGCGTATTGCGATCGACGCCGTCAACTATATGCGCAATAACCCCGGCACCACGGAATACGCGAAACTGAAAGCCTGGGTGAACGCCGCCGGCTACACCGTGGACCAGTTTGCCGAGGTCCTGGGCCAGGGCGCCTACGATGTCGATGACTTTCAGGACACCTACCTCTGCGGTGCGGTTACCGGTGACTGTGTATACGCGCCGGTATTCAATGCCGGCGCCTCCCTGGTGAACTACACCAGCTACTGGCACTTCCAGAATCACACCCGCGGGCCCGACGTGCATGGCAACGACCTGGGTGGCTACAACTACGACTTGCTCACCGTGTGGGGGGATATCGATAACCTGGCCGCCAGCTGGCTGGTGGGCGATTACCTGGATGACGGCAATGGTGGTATGTCGGGCTGGTTCTGGGCAGATGATTCGGAGTACAACAGCTACGGCATTACCGAAGCAAACTATCGCCAGGGAAGTCATTCCGCAAAATCCATGTACGACGATTTCGAGGAAATCCCCTTCCAGCCCATCGACAACCTCGGCCAGTACTGGTACAGCCAGTTCCTCGCTCAGCCTACCGCGCAAAGCCTTGGTTTTGTCATGCACACCACCGACCTGCTGCAGCCCCACCACGTCTGGACAACGTCCGCACTGAACCACAGCGGCTGGGAAGGCTGGGTCGCCGACTACTATGACAGTGAAAACCTGAACGACGACACCCTGGTTACCCAGGCCCTGAGCAACTTTGTCCCGGTCAACAGCAACAACCACGATATCCGACCACTGCTCACCCAGGGTGGCGCACTGGCGTACAGCAGCGGCGGCATCGTGTTGTCGAGCACGGATCACAATGACCGGGTCCAGGTAGCGCGCACCGTTGTCCCCAACGCGATCGCCATGGTGGTTCACATCCTGAACCACGCCGCCCAGCGGGTAAGCCAGTAACTATCGATAGGTAAATCGGTAAGTACATCGATAAGTAAATCGGTAAGTAAATCGGTAACGAAAGAATGCCGGTATCTCGCGATACCGGCAGACGGAAATCAACAATGAAAAACAACAAGCTCTGGTTACTGGTTCCGGCAGTCGCAGTGATACTTTTGACCGCTACCCTGTTCACTCCTGCACTGCCAGATCATGTGGCGGCACGAATCGATGGCGAGGATATTACTTTTGAGGCACTGGACCTGTTCGTTACCGTAGCGCGGCAGCGAAACGCGTCCGCGGATCGGGAATCCGTGTTAAACGGTCTGCTGGAAAACCGGATCCTGGCGAACAAGTTCACAGGGCAATCGTCCGAGGCTGCTCCCTCTCTGGTGGGTTACGACCGAGATACCCAGCTGGAGCAACAGCTGTTCCGCCTCATTCGCAGCGCTTTCAGCGAATCACTGCAAAACGACATGCGCAATACTGGTACTGGCGATGTCCTGGACTTCCTTACCGCACCGCTATCCATCGATACCGAATACCTGGCGCCAGCGCTGCGGCTGCAACAGCAACTGTACACTTCGATGACGCCACAACAGCAGCAACAAGCAAAAAAACTGGTACTGGCCCGGTATCGTTTTCATCCGCAACAAGCGGAGCGGCAGCTGACACTGTGGGACTTGTACCGCCGCCAAAATATGCAGCTCAAGGTACAAATGCACAACCTGAATCAGGACTTCATTCGCGAGGCAATCCGGCAGCAGTTAACCACGGAATTTGTACTCGACTGGTTTGACCGCCAATCCGGTGTGAGTGAACCCTCTCGCGCGATCATCAAGCAGTGTGTGGAAGATGCACTGGTACGAGAATCTGGCCTGCGCCAAATGGGATTACTACAGGATATCCACGACGAAAACCCCAAACTACAGGCCCTCGCCAGACAGGTCACCGCGGAGGAAATTTCAAACTACTACTGGAGCCACCGGGACAAATTTACCCGGGTGGAAAAAGTCCATGCCTATCACATCCGCCTGGACAGCCAGGAGCTAGCGGACCAGGTGTACGCAGAAATTCAGGACGGCTTGCCCTTTGCGGAAGCCGTAACAGGTTACTCACGGGCCGAAGATAAAGCCTCCGGTGGCGCACTGGGGTGGATAGACCGCAACAGCCGTGAGGATCACTGGAGCAAGGCGCTGGCATTTGTGCAAACGCCCCATCTGGTTTCCCGACCCGTTCGCAGCCCCCAGAACGGCAAAGCGCTTTACTGGGAAATACTCTTTGTAGACCAGCGCGAAACCGGTTTTCAGCCAGCAGACGGCGAGTCAGTACGCTACCGGGCTGCCAACGCCATTGCGCAGCAAAAGCTACAGCAGACGTTCCAACAGTTACTGCACGAATCTCGGGAAGCCGCCCACATCGAAATACAAAGAGAAATAAACCGGAAGAACGCATCATGACGCGCCAGTTAATCACCTTCGCATTTATTTCCGCAGCTCTTCTCGGTGGCTATTGGTCTGGGTTTTGGCCGACAGCGGCTGATGGTGTCCCCTTCATTGGCTCCGGGCAGTCATCGCAAAAAGCTGACGCAATCGCCAAGCAGAGTCCCTCATCCTCCCCCGTGCAGTCATCCGACCAGCAACCTGCACAACCGAAAACCGCCAGCAAAGAACCTCAGGAGACAGAACCCAGCGCGGTTACCTCGCTGCGCCAGACTATGGCCGCAGGCGACCCGCGCATGCCCCCTCTGGCCCCCAGGCCCAGCGATCGGGTTGCTCCCACCACCCAAGAGCTGGCAGACCACAAGCTGTATCAGGCGTACGAAGCGCGTCAGCAGCAGCAGGTGTACGCCTCTTTTGCCGCCGCTTCAGCCAAAAAAATCGCCGATCTAAAAGACATGATCGCACTGGGACGGCAGGGCGGAGTATCACCGGAGCAGCTGGCTGAAGGTAAGAGAAAGCTGGAACGACTGCAGAAGCAGCGGGCGCAGCTGCTAGAGCAGCATCCACAACCTGCAGGAGAAGAGCCGCAGAATCAGGTCCAGCAGTGAGCCCATAGGTAGCCCCCATAAGTAGCCACAGCAGCAAGCCCCGTCCTCGACCTGGCGGCTGCTGGGGTTCACATTCACCAGTTCCGACGCTTCGGCATATCTGCTACCATCGCGCCCGTAAAACCTAAGGGGTGGCAACCGCCTGAGATGCCGCCAGATCATATCGGTCTGGCCCGCAAACCCTTGAACCTGATCCGGCTAATACCGGCGTAGGAATAGGTAGTCCACAAGCTCCCCTCTTCACGTCGCACTCCGGGTCTCTCACTTATTTGTTCGAGAGAGCCATGAATTCCAATAACTGCATCAAGCCCAGAACCAAACCCGGCATCAAGCCTGTCGCCCGGGCGATCGCCACTGCCGCAGCCTTGGCCAGCGTGCCTGCCGCTGCGGAAACCGCCATCGAAGAAGTGGTGGTTACCAGCCAGCTGCGTACGGCCAGCCAGTTTGACACCCCCACCAGCGTGAGTGTTTTGGATACCGCCGCCATTGAAACCCGCGGCGCGACCAATCTTGAGCAACTGCTGAATCTGGCGCCCAACGTGAATTTTTCCAGCGGAGCCTCTCGTGGCCGCTTCGTGCAGATCCGCGGTATCGGCGAGCGCAGCCAGTTTATCGATCCGGTGAATCCGTCCGTGGGCCTGATTGTCGACGGCATCGACTTTACCGGCCTCGGCCTCGCCGCCAGCACCCTGGATATGCAGCAAGTTGAGATCCTGCGCGGCCCGCAGGGCACCGTTTACGGTGCCAACGCGCTGGCGGGCCTGGTGAGCATGACCAGCAATGCACCGACTGCGGAAACCTTTGCAAAAGTATCCGCCGAAGCCGCCCGCTACGGTTCCCACACTCTTTCTGCGGTCACCAGTGGCCCACTGTCAGAGCAATTAAGCTACCGCTTCGCGATACAGAATCAGCAGTCCGACGGCTATGTGCACAACCGCTACCTGGATCGCAAGGACACCAACAACATTGACGAGACCGTGGCCCGCGGCAAGCTGCGCTACCAGGCCAGTGACGACCTGCAACTGGACTTCACCCTCTTCTACCTGGATGCGGACAACGGCTACGACGCCTTTACCCTGGATAACTCCCGCAACACCCTGTCCGACCAGCCGGGCTGGGATCGCCAGGAAGCCCTCGCCGGCGCAATGAGCGGACTTTGGACCGGCAACGAACTGTTCACCGTCAAATCCGTACTGAGCGCTGCCACCTCCGATACCGAATACGGCTATGACGAAGACTGGACCCATGTGGGCTTTCACCCCTGGGAATACAGCTCCACCGACAACTACCTGCGCGACCGCGACAACCTGAGCGCCGATGTGCGCCTGGTCTCCACCGACGAAAGTCGACTGTTCGGCGGCAGCACTAGCTGGGTGGCCGGTGCATACCTGCGCACCGAGGAAGAAGCACTGGAACGCAACGCCAGCTTCGCCAGCCAGTTCGATACCGACAATGCAGCCATTTACGGGCAGCTGAATACCGCCCTAAATGCGCGCTTCGAACTGATTACCGGCCTGCGCCTGGAGCAGCGCCGCGCGGAATACAGTGACTCGCTTGCGGTCACCAGCGATACCAGCGAAGACCTGTGGGGCGGCAATATCACCCTGCAGTTCAGCGCCACCGACAACACCATGCTTTACGGCACCCTGTCCCGCGGTTACAAGGCGGGCGGTGTCAACGGTCGCATTATTTCGGCCTCGGAAAACAACCCGGCCATCGGCAGCGAGACCTTCCTGTTCGATACCGAAAACATGCTGAACTACGAGTTCGGGGTAAAAGGTAATTGGCTGGAAAGCCGCCTGCAGGCCCAGGTCGCCGCCTTTTACCAAGACCGCAGCGACGTTCAGGCCAAGCAGTCCATCTTCAACCCGGAAGACTTTTCCTTCGATGACTATCTGGCCAATGCTGCCGGTGGTCACAGCACCGGTATCGAAGCGGAAATCAACTTCCAGGCCAGCGATACCCTGCAACTCTTTGCCACCTTCGGCTGGCTGAGTGCGGAATTCGAAGACTTTATCAGCAGCACCCACGTCGACGGCCGCGATGACAACACCGGCGAGACTTCGCCGGTGGACCTCAGCGGCCGCGACCTGGCCCACGCCCCCAACTACCAGTACTTCACCGGTGCCGAGTACGCGCTGACCAGCAACCTGACGGCGCGCGTGGAACTGGAAGGCAAGGACGACTTCTACTTGTCCAACAGCCACAACGAAAAATCCACCGCCTACGAACTGGTCAATGCGCGCCTCACCTACCGCGGCGACAACTGGGATCTTTCCCTGTGGGGCAGAAACCTCACCGACGAAGTGATCTACACTCGCGGTTTCTATTTCAGCAATCAGTTCGGCAACAATCCGGCCAACGGCTACGCGCCGGAAGCCTACTACCAGCTGGGCGAACCGCGCACTGCGGGTATCTCCGGCAGCTATACCTTTTAAGTAGGAGTATTGATATGCAACTCTCCGTAGACATCAGCATGTACCCGCTGAAAGACGAGTACATTCCGGCCATCAAGGATTTTATCCAGCGTCTGAACGAACAGCCTCAGCTGCAGGTAATCTCCAACACCATGAGTACCCAGGTATTCGGTGACTACGATGTGGTGATGGACGTCCTGAAAGTGGAAATGCGCAAATCCTGGGAGCAGTTCGGGCGCGCGATCTTCGTGTGCAAATTTATCGACGGCGACCTGAACCCCAACATTGGACTCTGATCCATGTTCTCCCCGGAAATCCGCGAAGCCATCGCCACCGCGTACGCCGCCATGACCCTGTGGGAAGTGGCAGCGGTGGTATTGGCACTGACCTATCTGCTGCTGGCAATGCGGGAAAATATCCTGTGCTGGTACGCAGCCTTTGCCAGTACTGCCATCTACCTGTTCCTGTTCTGGGACGTCAGCCTATTGATGGAATCGGCGCTACAGATTTTTTATCTGGTGATTGCCGTGTACGGCTGGTGGCAGTGGCGACACCGCAATAAAGAGGGTGAAAAGCTGCATATCCACCGCTGGTCCGCCGCCATGCATATCTCTGCATTTGCGGGCGTGGGTCTACTCACCCTGATATTTGGCTACGTACTGGATAATTACACTAACGCCGCCCTGCCCTACCTGGACTCCTTCACTACCTGGGGTGCCGTGGTAACCACCTATATGGTCACCCGCAAGGTACTGGAAAACTGGCTTTACTGGATCGTCATCGACGGTGCCGCGATTTATCTGTATATCGACCGCGAGCTGTATCTCACAGCACTACTATTTGTTCTGTATGTGATACTGGTCATCATCGGGTTTTTCCAGTGGTATGCGCTGTACCAAAAACAAACTGGTAGCCAGGAACAGACGGTTACCGCATGAACCAGAGCGTCGAACATCTCATTGCCAGCGAATGGCAACGATGGAGCGACAGACCGCCCAAACTGATTCGCCCGCTGGAAGGCGGGCTCACCAACCGCAGTTTCCTGATTGATGCGGGCGATAAAAAGCTGGTACTACGCATTAACGCCCCCAACTCCCTTGCGCTGGATCTCAATCGCGCCGCCGAGGCAGAGGCACTGCAGCAGGCTAGTCCGAAAGACCTATGTGCACCGCTGGTGTATGTGGATCCGGCTCACCGCTACCTGCTGACCCAATTTGTCGATGGCGCGCCGCTGGATATCAACCAGCCCCAGGCTTTTGCCCAGCTCGCGCAATTGCTACGGCAAATTCACCAGTTGCCACCGATTTCCGTGCAACTGGATATTGCCGACAAGGCGGACCGCTACTGGCAGTCCATTGACAGAAATACGGATTTCTTCCCGGCGCTGGCTCAGCTCTACCAATTGATGGAACTGCAGCTTAAACAAAGCAGCGCACGTCCCGAAAACTACCGGCTTTGTCATAACGACCTGCTACCCGACAACCTGCTACAGGATAGGTCCGGTCAGCTCCGGGCCATTGACTGGGAATACACCGCTTGCGGCGACCCCTTCTTTGACCTTGCGACAGTAACCACCGGATACGATCTGGACCGGCAACAGCAGCGGGCACTGCTCAGCGAGTACTTGCTGCGGCCAGCGTGTGAAGCCGACCTGACCAGACTGGACCACTGGAAGCGAACTTACCGCTACCTTTCCGTGCTCTGGTATGTGGTCCAATTCTCCCATTCCCCCGGAAGCGCCTCACCGCAGATCGAGCAATCTGCGCTGGACACAGAAATCACTGAACTGTTGGCGAGTTTTTCTTAGCCGTCCAATTTAGCCATCCAACCTGGCATGCTATTGAATATTGGCTATTGACTACGGATCGAGTTACAGAAATACGATCTGCCGCCGTCACCACGAAAGGCGGGCGGCTACACGAGCCTCATCCGCGTCCAATGAAAACGACCAGCCATTGCGTTCACACAGCCGTTGAACGATACCCAGACCCAGACCATATCCTTGAGACGACGCCTCGGTCGTTGTGTGCCGCTCACTAGCTTCACTACCGACCTGATTGGTGACGAACAGCGCGCGCTCTCTGATGTGAATCGTGATCGGCCCCTGTCCGTCAAGCGTGTGCTGAAATGCATTTCGCACCAGATTATTGACCGCGATAGAAAAAGCCTGGGAATGTCCGCAGGCGATGGGCTTTGATAAATCATCGATTTCAACATCGACGAACTTGCCGTTCAACAGGTGGCGCTGCTGATCAATCGCCTGGCTTACCAGCGGCATCACTAAAAACTGCTCGTCATACAAGCCATCGTCGGTTTCGCGAGCGAGGCACAAGAACATTTCAATCGTGGCTTTCATTTCGAGCGCCGCACACCGCACTCGATCTACCGCCTTCCTATCGGTCGCTGACAGATCACTTTCTTCCAACAGCTCAAGCGCACCCAGTATCACGGTGACCGGTGTGCGCAACTCATGGCTGGCTGAACCGGTAAAGTATCGCTCCCTCTCAACAAATTCGCTGATCCGCTCAAGCGTCTTCTCAATGGTCCTGGCGAGCACACCAACCTCATCATCATCGAACCGGCTGGACTCTATGCGTTTATGATCTTCGGCCGATAGTTTTTCCGGATCGATGTCCGCAACCATGTGAGCGAGTTGCACAACAGGGGCGACAGCTCTACGCATCACAACAACTCCCAGCCCGAAACCAAGAACACCGAGCGTACCCACAACTCCGGTGATCACGAGTAGCCACCACCAATCCTCTGAAGACGCAGCCTCAATCCCAGCAACGTCGAAAACCACAAATGCGCGTCGCTGTTCATTGTCCGCAGCTACTACCGCGACATGCAATTCTTCAGTGTCGAATTCGTACACCCCTTCACCGGGGTTTGTCTGCGCCCATTCCCGGAGTGATTCCGGCAAGCTTGCGACCTCATCGTATCCGCGAAGGTTCAACGACAGAGAGGGATAGCTTTCAGCGGCGCGCTCTAGCTGACGCACCAATACGCGGTCTTCGCTCAACCGGATCGCCGAGAAGAACGCGAGTCCCCAGGCCACGCTGAGTACCGCCACACACATCGCAAAGGCAATAGCGACACGCTTGCGCAAACTGTACTTGTACATTACTGGGCATCCTCTGCAATGCGATAGCCGATACGATGCACCGTATGAATGAGCGGGCCATCAAACGGTCGATCGATCGCCTGCCGCAGCTTGTACATGTGCGAGCGAAGCGCATCACCATCGGGGCGCTCGTCCGCCCACAGCAAGGATTCGAGATCATCGCGAACCACAACAGACGGCGCCACTTCCATCAATCTCTGCAGTAGCCGCATACCAGCAGGTGTGAGATCGATGTGTAACCCCGCGCGATGCACTTGCAGCGTAGACCGATTCAGAGTCAGGTCCCCTACCTTTAACAGATTAGCGGTTTTACCGCGACTACGTTTGAACAGCGCCTGCAGTCGCGCATGCAGCTCTTGTAATGCGAACGGCTTGATCAGATAGTCATCTGCCCCCGCTTCGAATCCCTTGAGCTTATCGTCCAGCGTATCTCTCGCAGTCAGCATAAACACGGGCGTGTCTAATTGGGCATCCGCTCTTAGCTTTTGACAGAAACTTAGGCCATCCATCCCAGGAAGCTTCAGGTCGAGAACAATAACATCGAACGTATTCGTCAACGCCAGGTGCATAGCGCTGATACCGTCATAGGCAAAATCCATAACATAGTTATACCTTTCAAGATACGCGGCAATATTCTCGCAAATGCCGCGGCTATCTTCGACGATCAACACTCTAATCGGCGCCGCACCAAGCGCATGTACCATCTACTGTTCCCCATTACCAAACACGATTTACCAGGCCTGATTACCACGCCTGATTTACCAGGCACTATCTGCCAAGCATTATCTACCAGGCATAGTCCAACCGCAGGCCAATAAGTGGCTCGGCTTCGCTATCATCCTGTACTACAACACCCCGGCGGTAGTCAAACTCAGACTCGTCGCTCGACGACGCGGCCGTTACGTTGATGACATCGAGAAAGGCGGTTACATCGATTGGACCGAATGCACGCCGGTAGTCAACCCGAACGTTCAACGAACCGGAACCACTGGTGCGGCCGAGATTCCGCTCAGTGATCTCCTTCGAGTAGCGTAGAGGCTGCCCTACTCCCAAGACGTCTGAGTGAATAATAAACAGATCATCTGGCGTACCGGAAAGGTATTTGTAGCGCCCAGCGACCTTCCAGCGGCTGCTGATTTCCCAGGTCAGGCCGAGGGTAGCAACATGCTCGCGGCTGAAGTCAGCGGCAACGTCACCGCTACCGTCTTTCCGGTCGACTACCGCATCGTTGTACGAATAGGTTGCGGTAGCGTAAATGCCCTCGCGGACCATAGCGTTGGCCACGATATCGACGCCGTAGGATGTGCCGTCACCAATGTTCGCAGAGGTCCCGCTTGCCCGGTCAAGGTCTACCACCAGGTTGTCGAGGTTTTGATAATAGGCTTCCGTCAACACCGACCAGTTGCTATTCGGGAAGTATTCATAACCGATACTGGTATGGGTGATTTCTTCACTCTCGAGAGCATTCGATTCGTTCGCGGCAAGATCCAAAAACCGTGGTGACTGGTGGAACCGTCCGGCCGTCGCAAAATATCGAACCTTTGTACTCGGCCGCCAATTGACGCTGAATCTGGGCGACGCAAAGCTCTGTTCGGAAAAGCCATCGCGTTCAAACCGCATGCCGGTGCGGATATCCCAATCGCCATGTTGAAACAATTGCTCTACGTAACCGGCGTAGTTGGTTTCTTTCCGGACTAGCGAGGAATTGATGCTCTCGGGCGTCAACACAACAAAGCGCTGATCGGGGTCTGGCCTGAAATCATCGTCGTCGTAGGTATATCGGACCCAATCGCCATCGAGGACGGTGTTATAGTCCAGTTCAATCTGCGTGACTCGAGTACCGGCACTGAATACGCCCCACTGGTTTACAGTCTCGAAGTCGCTGCGCCAGCCGATCTCTGTTTCTGCCTCACCGATGGTAATTATGTCTTGCCGCACCGGAAAGCTGGCCGCAGGGGACTCCTCAGGTACGAGATCAGGAAAGGATTCACCCTCTGAACTGACCTTGTCGCTGGTGCGGTAGTACACCTTGTTGGTCCAGACAGCGTCTTCACCGACCAGAGAGCGCAACGTCATACCGTACAGATCACTATCTTGTTCGGAATCCTGCAGTGACGCATCTTCGAAATTGGGCGACGCAAACACATGGGTTACACCGCGGGTATAGTCCTCGTGCGTATCCATCAACAGAATTTCGAAGGTGTTATTCTGGTTGAGGGGTATGACCGACTTCACGATGACGTCTCGCA
The DNA here is from genome assembly GCF_023156515.1 of Microbulbifer sp. CAU 1566. Taxonomy (NCBI): domain Bacteria; kingdom Pseudomonadati; phylum Pseudomonadota; class Gammaproteobacteria; order Cellvibrionales; family Microbulbiferaceae; genus Microbulbifer; species Microbulbifer sp. CAU 1566. Next base: position 358,165 of record NZ_JALNMG010000001.1, read on the forward strand.
AGACCGGCTCACCGATATCGAGCTCTTCGATCGTTTCAAACAAAGCGCCGAAATCCAGTCTTCGGGCAGAAACGAGCAAGGTAGAGTCTTCAGTGATACCGGTAGGACCGTCATAACCAACTTCATAGCCCGCAAGGTCGTAGCGGAAACTGGCGGAAGGACTGGGATTGCCGTCGGCAACTTCAAGCTTGAGTAGTGATGCCGCCCGACCGCCATAAGCCGCACTCCACCCACCCGGTGAAAACTCGGCACCACTGATCACATTCGGTGCGAAAATCGAGAAGCGGCCACCACCACCGACATCTTCCTCCTCACCCAGCGTCGCATCAAAGTGCACAGCTTTATCAAAGGGGAAGTCATCTACGAATATCAGATTATCCCGGGGGCCACGGCCGCGTACGCTGAAGCTCGCGAACTCACTGGCGGATGCCAGGCCCGGTAAACCGTCCAGCGACAGGAGCGGGTCTGCGCCGCCGCCAACAGCACTGCGCAATGCCTCTCGATCAAGGTAGGTGCTGCTAACCGCTAATGCTTCCGCCTGCTGTGCCCGAACCTCCACTTCCTCAAGTGCCTGCGCGCCAAGTTCGAGTTCAACCTTGACGTTTTTGCGCGTAACCACACGGATGCTTGGTTCATACAGGGAATTGAACCCGCCCTTGGCGACGCTCACCGAGTAGAGGCCGGGGTCGAGCTGGTCAATGACGATGCGACCTTGTGCATCCGTCTTTACCGATCGCGTGGTATTGGTTTCCCGTTCCTCGAGCGTGATCTGCACGGATGAGAGCGGACGGTCGGTATACTGGTCCTTGACGATGAAGGTCAGTGCACCGGGCGCCTCTGCTGCGTGGGTTATAAGCGGAGTTCCCATCAACAGCGCCGAAAGAGTAAACCACGATACCTGTCTCAACTGCCTGCTCATATTGCTATTCCCTTTGTTATACCTTTTTCGTCCCGACAACAGTCTACCGTTTTTATTTGGTGAAACGCTGGGAGGTTAGCAACGCAGATGTGACTAAAATGTCGCTGAGATGTGAAAGCACCATCAAAGCCCGGTTGTCTGCCGCCGGTTTAACGCAAAGGTAATACCGGTACCTTGCTATTTGGCACGTAAAGTCAGTTGTTTTTCACTTAAGTCAAAAATGGGTGTATTACACTTTTTATTCAACGGGTATATATGGAGTTACCTTGAATGAAACGGATATTAAAATTTTCACCCATCCTGGCACCGCTGGCATTGGCGTTTAGTAGTACAGTCTCGGCCAACCCCCTCGGCTTGACCGAGCCACAGGACTTTATTGTCCGTGTTGGCGGATACTACATTTCCCCCGGGGAAGACGAAGTTAGCTTTGTCGACGATTCCTTCCAATTTTTCGATGCGTTTCGCTCTACGGTTGATCCAGGTTCCGAGTGGGGCTGGTCTATCAACTTCGAGTGGCAACCTGTAGAGCACTGGGGTATCGAGCTTGGCTATATGAACGGCGACAACCATACCAGCAGTCACGCTGACAGATTTTTTTCGCCGGATTTCGAAGATGTCGAATTTCGTGATGTAGCCATTTTTAGTGCCGATATCAGTACCGCAAGCCTGAAATTCTATCCCCTGGATGAAACCTGTATGGTTCAGCCCTATATAGGCGGTGGAATTAGCTATACCGACTTCAGTGAACGCCGCCTTAGGCGTGTACTGCGAGACGATCTGGCTGAATTTGATCTTCGCGGCAATTTCGATATGGGACATTCTTGGGGCTATACCTGGCAAGCGGGAATGGATTTCAATTTCGGACGCGGTAGTGCCTGGCTGGTAAATGTGGCCGCGATTTACGCGCAATCCGACACGGATATGAGGCTACAGATTTTTGATGATGTACCGCCGCCCCCGGATGTAGATCCCATTTTCGAGTCCTATTCCGGCGACTACAGCTATGATCCATGGATGTTCAACCTGTCAGTAGGGTACAAATTCTCCTTCTGACACTCTGAATTCGGCAGATTATATTGGGCGCTTCGGCGCCCTTTTTTTGGGGGATGGGAAATGCCGGCGGATTGAAGATGGCTGACGTACCGGCCAAACAGTGCAGACTCAGCACCGCGCAACTCCCGAAGAAACCGAAGTGTTGTACGCAGAAATCACTGACCTGCCGGCAACTTTTGATTAAGCTTCCGCTTCAGCCAGGCAATCAGACCCATCCGCGCCCATGCTTCTGACCCAAGAGATCACCCTCCACCTGATCACCCTCGTGATTCTGTTCGGCATCGCTACCGGTATCACCCTTGCACTGCTGCTGTTTATGGCACCCTGGGGCAATCGACGTGCCAACCGTTGTCTGGGCACCCTGCTGGTAGTATTCAACCTGGTGGCGCTGGCGTATATCCCACGCCTTGAGGTGGAGGCGCTGCCGGATGCATTTCGCGCGGTATTTGCTCTGCAGCTGCTATTCGGTCCATTGCTCTACTTTTACTGCCGCCTGCTAACCGAGCCCGAATTTCGCTGGCACCCGCGCCACCTGTGGCACCTGATGCCGGCGCTGGTCTCGGCGGGGCTGTGGTTATGGCAGTTGCCGGTGGCCAGCGACGATCTGCTCAATGCCCCGTGTATCAACGATGCAGGCTGTGCCACCAATGAAGTGACCCGCGCGCGCTTTATCCACCGCGCGGCGGCAATGATTTCCCCCATCGTCTACTCAGTCTGGGTGTTGCGCCTGCTGCGCCCCTACCAGCGCCGGGTGATGGAGAGTTATTCCAATATCGATTCGGTAAACCTGCGCTGGCTGCGGGTACTGAGCTACGTCTTTCTCGCCACCGCGGCACTGGCCATCCTGCTGGAGCTGGTCAACTGGCTGGCACCACCCAGCCGCGCGCTGACGCCGGGTCTGCTGCAGGCGCTAGTGCCGCTGTTGCTGAGTGTGTTGTTGGGATGGTTTGGCCTGCAGCAGCGCCATATCCGCTTGACGGTGCAGACGCCTGAAAAGCGGGGAGTTGTACCGGCGACGCATGACGCAGAGCAAAGTGTTTCCGAAGACACAGCTCCAGCCATCAGAAAATCCAGCGTGCGCAATCTCAGCGAGAGCGCCGCAGAGGCCCTCTGGCAGCAGTTGCTGGTCAGCATGGAGCAGCAGAAGCCCTACCTGGAACCGGGCCTGAAAATCGCCCAGCTGGCCAAACGGCTGGATGTACCAGCACACCACCTGTCGGAAACCATCAATGGCCTCGCCGGCCAGTCGTTCTACGATTTCATCAACCAGTACCGGGTAAGCGAGGCCGCGCGCCTTTTGACCGAACCGTCAAATGCACACCTGTCGGTCACGGATATCGGCCTGCAGGCTGGGTTCAACTCTAACTCGACCTTTTTCTCCCAGTTCAAGAAACGCCTTGGGGAGTCACCGAGCCGCTACCGGGCTCGCCAAGACAAATCGATAAACGATTGATTTAAAAGGAAAAATAAATCCGGATTCGCAAGTTCGGACTTTCCAACCCGCACGGCGCAGCAAGAATTTTCTCCAAGTTTGCGAGGCCGGACGCCACGCTGGCGCACGACCGCTATAACCCTGACGAGCCCCGGCCTATCCCTGAGCCGCAGGCACCAAAATAAGAAACCCGTCAGGAGAACCACATGCAAAGCCGTCTCGCCGCTCACTTCAATACCCGAGTTGCCGCGCCCCGTGCCTTGGCCGCAGCCATCACCGCCGCAGTGGCAGCCCAGGCAGCGCCCACCGTCTTCGCTGCAGAGCTGGAAGAAGTTACCGTCACCGCGCAGAAACGCGCCGAGCGCATCACCGAGGTACCCATCGCCATCACCAATGTGGGTGCCGAGGCGATCAAGCAGACCGGCGTGCGCCAGGTACAGGAAGTGGCGCAGTTCGTGCCCAACCTGAATATCAGCTCCGGCACCGACTTCACCACCGCGGTGACCATGCGCGGAGTCGGTTCCGCTAGCCGCAATATCGGATTCGATACCCGCGTGGGCGTCTATCTGGATGGGGTCTATCTGGGGCAGTCTCCGGCCATCAACCAGGACCTGGTAGACCTGGAGCGCATCGAAGTGCTGCGCGGTCCACAGGGTACCCTGTTCGGCAAGAACACCGTGGCCGGTGCCATCAACCTGATCTCGCAGAAGCCCAGTAACGAATTCTCCGGCAGCATCAGCGCCGAATACGGCAGCATGAACTCCCGCCAGCTGTCCGCCACTATCAACGCTCCGCTGTCCGACAGTCTGTTCGGCAAGATCTCCGTCAACCGCCAGCAGCGCGACGGCTACGTGAAGAACCTGACCACCGGCAATCTGCTGAATGAACAGGATGGCAGCGCCTACCGCGCCCAGCTGATGTATGACGCCGGCGGCAGTTTCAATGCAATCCTGGCACTGGACGGCATGGAGAGCGACCGCCTGTCCACCACCGGCGAAGCCGTCACCAATACTTTCGGTAGTGCACCCGACACTGCCGCACCGGAAAGGCACCAAGTGGCCATGGACGTCGACCCCCGCGAAGAGCGCGAAATCCGCGGTACCGCCCTGACCATGGAATGGAACCTACCCAGCGACTTCACCCTGCGCTCCATCACCGCGTCCCGCGACACGGAAATGACCTACCACAACGACACCGATTACTCCCCTTATCCTCTGGCGGAAATCGAATACATGGACAGCTACGAACAGCTGACCCAGGAATTCCAACTGGTATCGCCCGGCGCGGACGATTTCAACTATGTGGCCGGCCTCTACTTCTACCAACAGGAAGGCAACAGCTTCCGTGAGGTAACGACCTCGGAACTGTTCGAAAATCTGCTGGAGCAGCAATATGGGGTTCCCGGCCTGGTAAATCCGGACAGCTCCGTGTACACGGCAGGTACCGTGGATACCAGCAGCATCGCAGCCTACGTGAATGGTTCCTACCAGCTGAGTGACAGCTGGAAGCTGGGTTTCGGCCTGCGCTATTCCGAAGAGCAGAAGGAAGTGGACTGGGCTATCGACGGCAGCAGCGCACCGCTGTTCCGCATCGCCACCGGCGAGGTGCTAGACGATCGCACCGACTCCCACCTGTCGCCGACGCTCAGTATCAACTATGCGCTGGCTGAGGATATGAACACCTACGCGAAATACAGCGGCGGCTTCAAAAGCGGTGGCTACAACCTCGATTTTGTTGCCTCAGGTGACCTGGCTGCGGGCACCGACTTCGACAAGGAAACCGTGGATGCGTTTGAAGTGGGCCTGAAGGGCACCGCTCTGGCCCGTCAGTTCAGTTACAACCTGGCCCTGTTCCGCGCGATCTACCAGGACTACCAGGTAAACCAGTTTGTGGATCTGGGCGATGGCGCCACCTCGATTTCCATTCGCAACGCGGCGGAAGTGGAAACCACCGGCCTCGAGGCGGAGCTTTCCTGGCTCGCCAGCGACAACCTCACCATCAACACGTCGCTGGGCCTGCTAAACGCGGAATTCACAAGCTATCCGAACGCGGACGCCAACGGCAGCGACCTTTCCGGCAACAAGCTGCCCAGCGCGCCAGAGACTTCGTTCAATCTGGGCGGCCAGTATTATTTGCCGATCAATAGCATCGGTGCCGACCTGCTGCTGCGCCTGGATTACATCTACCGCGACAGCTTCTACAACACCGCGGAAAATGAAAGCGAGCGCACTCTGGCGAGCGGTGACACGGTTCACTTTGGTGAAGTGGAGGACTATCAACTGGTCAATGCGCGCATCGGTCTGCAAAGCCAGGCGGACACCTGGAACGCGGCTCTGTTCGTGCAAAATCTGACGGATGAGGAATATATGGTGGAAACCCGCCGCGACTTCCTCGGCACCCTGCGCCATTTTTATGGGCTGGAGCGCACTGCGGGTATTGAGGTGGAATACCGGTTCTGATTCCCCCTTATTGAGAACTTGTGTAGGCTTTTCAAAGCCCCTTGTACCGCGCTCCGAATAAATCCCGAGGCGGTACCGCTACCGGGTATAGCTTTGCGAGACCCGGCAGCGGCACCTTCACAGAAAGTTCTGATAAATTTACTGAATCACTATTGAACTCATACGGCCTTAGCAACGCCGGCTTTTCACTGAAGTATGAAATTGACTATGCAAAATAAATTAATCAACCGATGCCTGATTGGTATTGGCATGGCGGTGTTACTGTTAGTAGTGGTACTCGTTATCCGCACACTCAGTTTTACCGCCCCTCCCCTGGCAAATATTACCCCGGAGCCATTGGACCTCGATGGCCGCGCCATTGCCGGACGCCTGTCGCAGGCCATCCAGTTTCGCACCGTCTCGGTTCAATTGAACCAGCGTGAAACCCAGCAGCAATATAGAGACTTTATCGACTGGCTGGCAGCCACTTATCCGGAAGTACATACGGCCATGCCTCCGAAAAAACTGGGTAAAAAAGAGGGGCAGGAATTTTCGCTGCTGTATACCTGGCCGGGTAAAAATTCGGAGTTACCACCAATTTTGATGTCCGCGCACTACGACGTGGTGCCAGTCATTCCCGGTACAGAAGACGATTGGCAACACCCCCCCTACGCCGGTGTGGTGGACGATACCCACATCTGGGGTCGCGGCACGCTCGATGACAAAGGTGCGGCCATTGCCCTCATGGAGGCGGCCACCAGTCTGTTAAAACAAGGCTACCAACCGGAAAGGACCGTATATATCAGCCTTACCAGTGACGAGGAAACCGGGGGGAATGGCGGTACTGCCGCGATTGTGGAAACGCTGAAAAACAACGGAACACAGTTGGACTGGAGCCTGGACGAAGGTTCATTCCTGCTGCATGGGTTTATTCCCGGCGTAGAACCCCCAATCGCCAGTATCAATGTGGCAGAAAAAGGTTATCTCACCGTCAAACTCGTCGCACCAGGCAAGGGCGGACACTCGTCCATGCCTCCGGCAGAAACCGCGGTGGATATACTCGCAGGCGCTTTAGTGCGATTGAACCAGAACCCGCTGCCCGGCGGACTAGAGGGGCTTAGCAAAAAGCTGTTCGAGGCCGCCGCCCGCCATATGTCGTTTGAAAAACGCCTGATGTTCGCCAACCAGTGGCTATTCGCCCCGGTCATTGAGTCCGCATTGGAACAACAGGCCTCAACCGCTGCCATGCTGCGCACTACCACTGCCGCCACCATGCTCTCGGCGAGCGTAAAGGAAAATGTTTTACCGATCGAGGCCACCGCTACCGTGAACTTCCGCCTGCACCCGCGGGACAGCGTTGACGATGTGCTTGCGCATATCGAATCTGTTATCGACGATGAACGTATCAAGGTTGTGGTTCGCCGCGGTGATTCCGCGTCCAAAGTATCCAACGATGAGGCACAGGGATTTCGCCTGGTGGCCGATACCACACAAGAAGTGTTCGGCTCGGTAATCACAGCACCAGGATTGACCATTGCCGGCACTGACAGCCATCGCTACCAGGAAATTGCCGACAATAACTATCGCTTTAACCCCATGCTGGTGAGCCGCGAGGATGTGCACGGATTCCACGGCACCAATGAGCGCATCAGTATCGACAATATGGTGAAGGCAACGGGTTTTTATCAGGCCCTGATTCGCAACGCGAATTTACACCCGCAATAACGCAGTATCGCGACCGACGATGCGCGTTGCGGCCGGGCAGCGCGCTTCACGTCACAAATTCCCACGGCAGGCATTCAGAAAAATTCCGCGGTAACTATCAGCGTCAAATGACAACGGATTGCTTGGTGCAGAAGGATCCACCGCGGCCATCTGTGCGATCTGGTCCGCGTCCTCCTCGCCAATGCCGATTTCTGCCAGGGTATGCGGGATACCAAAGTCCCGTCGAAGGAACAACACCCAGTCCAGTACACCGGCAAAACCTGCTGTGGGTAGCGCCAGATAACGCGACAGCCGGCTCATGGGTTCTTCAATCGCCGAGCGGTTGGCACTCAGTACGTAGGGCATCAATATCGCGTTCAGCAGTCCGTGGTGTTTGTCATAGAGGGCACCAAGCGGATGCGCCAGTGCGTGCATGGCGCCGAGCCCGCGCTGAAATGCCGTGGCCCCCATGCTGGAGGCCACCAGCATCTGCATGCGCGCTTCCAGATCATTGCCGTCGGCTACCGCGCGCGGCAGGTAAATATTAATCAGGCGCATGGCCTCCAGTGCAATGCCTTCCGCCATGGGGTGAAAATGAGTTGCACAAAAGGCCTCCAGATTGTGCGACAGCGCATCCATACCCGTCGCCGCCGTAATAGGCGCTGGCAGCCCTATGGTCAACTCCGGGTCCAGCAGCACGATTTCCGGCAGCATGCGCGGATGAAAAATGATTTTTTTAAGCTTGGCGTTTTCGTCAGTAATGACCGACGAACGCCCGACTTCCGAGCCGGTGCCGGCCGTGGTGGGGACGGCAATCACCGGCATCATGCCGTGGGTGTTTACCTTCAGGTAATTGTCTCCCACATCCTCAAACTCCCAGATGGGATGGGTCTGCCCCACCATCAGTGCGATGGCTTTACCCGCGTCCAGCGCCGAGCCACCTCCAAACGCAATCACGCCATCGCAGCCATGCGCCTTGAATACCGCAACACCGTCACTCACATTGTTGCCGGTGGGATTGCCTTTAATGTCGCTGAACACCGTGAGCGGCACACCGGCCACCAGACAGTTTTCCACCACCGCCTGTACCATCGGCAGTGCCACCAGTCCCGGGTCGGTGACCAGCATGGGGGTTGCCATGCCCATTTCCCGGCAAAGTTGTGGCAGTTCGCGCACGCGACCGGGGCCTACTCGCATGGCGGTGGGATAATTCCAGTTGATGAAGAACCGGCTTTTCGACATGGTGGCAATTAGGGTTTGAGTTTGAAGTGAAAGGATTTCGGGCGGGTCAGATGTTCGAATCCGATGCCTGACAGGGTGCAACCGCGACCGGAATTTTTGACACCGGTCCACGCCAGCGCGGGGTCCAGGTAATCACAGCGATTCAAGAACACAGTGCCGGTACGCAACTGGTCTCCCAGCGCCAGCGCCGTCTCCACATCCGCCGAGTAGATGGCAGCAGTGAGGCCGTATTCGCTGTCATTCATGAGTGCCAGTGCTTCGGCATCGTCTGCTACCGGCATCACCCCCAGCACCGGACCGAAGGATTCCTCGTTCATGACCCGCATGGTGTGATCGACGCCGGTGAGCAGCTGTGGCGCCATATAAGCACTACCGCGCTGATCCAGTTCGAAGTCGCCGCCGTCGATATGCGCCTGTGCCCCCTGCGCAACCGCCTCGTCGATCTGATCGCGTACAAAGTCCGCGGCACTGGCTCGCACCAGTGGGCCGAGGGTGGTGCTTTCATCGTTCGGGCGACCAAGACGGTATTTACGGATCAGCGCCGCAGCCCGCTGCACAAATTCAGCAAACAAAGTCTGGTGCACATACAAGCGTTCGATTCCGCAGCAGGACTGGCCGGAATTGAAGAAGGCCCCATCGACCACCGAGGCCACCGCATATTCCAGGTCGGCGTCGGCGCGCACATACGCGGGGTCTTTGCCACCCAGTTCAAGTCCGACGGAAAGAAAGCGCCCCGCCGCCGCCGTTTCCACGGCGGCCCCACCACCCACGGAGCCGGTAAAGGCCACATGTTGCACGCCGCCATTGATAATTACCTGTTCCGCATCGCGGTGATCCAGGTGCAGGTACTGGAAAATCCCCGGGGGTAATCCCACTTCCGTAAACGCCTCCACCAAGCGCTCGGCACAAAGTGGCGTCTGTGCCGAGTGTTTCAGGATTACGCTGTTTCCCGCCAACAGTGATGGCACCACCGCATTGATGGCGGTGAGATAGGGGTAGTTCCAGGGTGCGATGACAAAACTGGTACCCAGTGGCTCACGGCGGATAAAGCGCTTGAAGCCCGGCTTTTCCGGCAATGGAATATCGCTCAGCGGGCCGCCGATGGCCTCGGCCAAATCCGCCATGGTCAGTGCGCGCTCGGCAAGGCCGTCGATTTCACCTCCGGCGAATTGCATGGGGCGGCCCATCTGCCAGCAGATTTCGTCCGCCAGTTGTGCTTTTCTTTGTTGCAGGTGTTTAACCGCCGCACGTACCAGCACCGCGCGCTCGGCAACGGGTACCTGTTTCCAGCCAGGCTGGGCGCCCTCGGCACGGCTCAGCGCATTCTGGATTTCATATTCCGTGGCCAGCGGGCGCTCGACATACACACTATTATCGATCGGGGAAATGCACTGGAGTTTTTGCATAAACGTTTTGGCTTCAGAGAATGTCGCAGTCGTTATTCAGGTTCGGTAATCAACCATCGTCATCAGATAATTTCAAAGTAGCGCTGTAGCTCCCAGTCACCGATATGCTTGCGGAACTCCCGCTCTTCCCACTCGCGACTCGCGGCAAAATGGTCCACAAAGGCATCGCCAAACAGGTCCCGCGCGGCCTCTGACTGTTTGAGTCTTTGCGCGGCATCCCACAGCGTCCTCGGCAGCGCCAGTTCTTCAGGGTGCTGATCTTCGTAGGCATTGCCCTCCACCGCCTTACCCGGCGCCCACCCCTGTTCCACCCCATAAAGACCAGAGCCAAGCGCCACTGCCAGCGCCAGGTAGGGATTGGCATCCGCCGCACCCAGGCGGTATTCCTGACGCTGGGATTTGTCGCCACCGGGAATCACCCGCAATGCGGCGGTGCGGTTCTCCACGCCCCAGGTGGCATCGGTGGGCGCCCAGAAGCCGGGGATCATGCGCCGGTAGCTGTTGATGGTGGGCGCAACCATGCACAGCAGTTCCGGCATCAGCCGCTGCTGCCCGGCGAGAAAATGCCGCTGGGTTGCGCTCATGGAGTGGGGCTCGCCCTCGGCATAAAACGCCGAGGTATCGTCGTTCCGGTTGCGCAGGGAAAGATGGATATGCCCGCTCTGCCCGGGATACTCGTTGGACCACTTGGCCATAAAAGTGGCCATCAGCCCGCGGCGCTCCGCCAGCACCTTGATAAAGGTTTTGAACAGTGCGGCCTTGTCCGCCGCGGCTTCTGCGTTGTCGACGGTGATCGCCGCCTCCAGTACCCCGGGGCCCGTCTCCGTATGCAAACCCTCGATGGGGAAATCCATCCGTTCCGCCAGTGCGAGAATCTCGTGGTAGAGGTCCGCGTGTACCGAGTTGCGGATCATGGAGTAACCGAACCAGCCGGGAGTAAACGGCTTGAGATCCCGGTAACCCTTGGCACGGGCGGTATCGGGGGTCTCGTCGAACACAAAGAACTCGTATTCCAGCGCCGCATAGGGTGTAAAACCGGCCTGCTCACAGCGCTGAATCACCCTGCGCAACAGCGCCCGCGGGCACACCGCTTCGGCCGCGCCTTCGAATTCCGCCAGAAACAGCAGCATGCCGTCCTCAAACGGCACCTCGCGGCAGGTGTGGGGCAGGATGCGCACCGGGGCGTCCGGGTAGCCCGTATGCCAGCCGGTATAGTGGGCGTTGTCGTACAACTGATCCTGGATATCCCAACCCAGTACCACATCGCAAAAGGCAAAGCCCTTGTCGAGGGCGGAGAAGAACTTCTCGCGGCTCATGTATTTGCCACGCATGACCCCGTCGTTGTCGAAGAGCCCCACCTTGATATGGGTAAGACCCCGCGCCTCGACAATACGCTTGGCATCGGCCACGGAGCGCACCTGGCGCGGACTGAGGGCCGCGGTTTCCGTACGTGAGGAGGAAGAGGTTACTGGGGTAGTGTCCGCCACTGGCGAGGATGGCGGCAGCTCGGTGGATTCGTCCATGGGTGGGCTCCGTTATTGTGACCAACCCTTCGTCCATGAATGCCGGGCGGTATCCTGCCCCTCAGCATAGACAATCCTGCGGCAAACGGCGGAAACCCGGCGCTGCAGGGCGAAAACGATCAGGAATTGAGCAGTCACACGGCCGGCTATGTTAGCGCCCGCTCAGGGTATATAATCCCGCCTCCAAATTTTCGACCAACCCTCATCACAGACAGTCAGGACCAGCAATGAGCTTCGACAAGGTTTCCCCAGGTAAAGACCTGCCCAACGATATCAACGTAATCATCGAGATCCCGGCCAACCACGATCCGATCAAATACGAAGTCGACAAGGACGCAGACGCGGTATTCGTAGACCGTTTCGTTGCTACCCCGATGTTCTACCCGGCCAACTACGGCTACGTGCCCCAGACCCTGTCCGAAGACGGTGACCCCCTGGACGTGCTGGTTGTTGCCCCTTACCCGGTAATGGTTGGCTCCGTAATCCGCTCCCGCGTGATCGGCGTGCTGAACATGACCGACGAATCCGGTGTAGACGCCAAACTGCTGGCAGTACCGCACACCAAGCTGACCAAACTGTACGACCACGTTAACGAAATCGGCGACCTGCCGGAGCTGCTGATCAAGCAGATCGAGCACTACTTCGAAAACTACAAAGCCCTGGAAGCAGGCAAGTGGGTGAAAGTAGACGGCTGGGCCGACGCTGACGCCGCGCGTAAAGAAGTTATGGCTTCCCGCGAGCGCTACCTGAAAGAAGAGGGCTGATCGCCACTTCTCTCCGCAGATCTGAATAGATCTCGAAAAACCGGCCTAGTGCCGGTTTTTTTGTGCCTGCTCGTTAATCCCCAAAATTCTTTTGCATTTCTGTCGGGAATTCTCCATCGCGCGCGTTTACCCAATTACAGCCCGCGGAATCCGGGCTGCGCTTTGTCAAAAATAAATGCATACACCAATAAAAATAGAATGGAGAAACCCATGCAAAAAAACCGCGCTCACAGATTTCAGAAATCTTTGCTCGCAAGTGCTATCGCACTTCTGCCCCTGGCGACACTGGCACAGGAAGATGGCAGCGAAAATAAAACCGTCGAAGAAGTGGTGGTCACCGGCATCCGCGGCGCCCTGCAACAATCTCTCGATGTAAAGCGCGATGCCACCTCCATCGTGGACGCGATCAGCTCCGAAGATATCGGCAAATTTCCGGACAAAAATGTCGCCGACTCATTGCAGCGGGTACCGGGTATTTCCGTGGATCGTATCTGGGGTGAAGGCCGGGACATTTTTGTACGCGGTACCGACAGTACCCTCAACCGCACCCTGATGAACGGCCAGAATGTGGCGTCGGCCTATTGGTGGGCGAATGACAATCCGAGCCGCGGTTTCAACTATTCCATTCTTGCGTCCGAACTGGTTTCCGCACTGGAAGTGTACAAAAGCCCGGAAGCACGCCATGACGAGGGCAGTATCGGCGGCATGGTCAATGTGCGCACCCGCAAGCCGATGGATCTGGATCCGATGACGGTCAACCTCTCCGCCGAGAGTGTTTACAGCGAACTGCCGGACCAGTGGGACCCGCAGATTTCCGGCTTGCTCAGCTGGAAAAACGACGCAGAAACCTTCGGTGTACTGGCCTCCTTCATCAGCCAGCAGCGCACCATGCGCCGCGATGGCCTGGAAGTATTCCCCACCAACGACCTCTATAGCGTTACCGACCAGAACGGTAATGTGACCGACAATGTGTATGTACCCTGGGGCGGCGGTTCTGCCATTTTCCAACAGGACCGCCAGCGGGATACCGGCAACATCACCCTGCAGTTCCGCCCTTCCGATCGCTGGGACCTGGCAATGAATTACGTTGCCTCTGATATGGACATGGACAACAGCAACCAGAATTACCTGTTTGTGGCCGGCGGCTACAAAATTCCCAACAGTGATGTCGTCACCAACCCGGTATTTATTCCCACCAGCGACGGCAACCAGGCACTGGTGGGCGGCGTGATTGAAAATCCCGATAGTATTGGCGTCGCTGACGAGCCCATTGTGCGCGAGTCCTTCGTAGAATCCGATGTGCTGGACTTCTCCGCGGACTACGAAGGGGACAGCTGGCAGCTGCACCTGCAGGCCGGCAATACCACCGCCGAAGGCGGCAGCACCCTGGACCGCAACTACTGGTTCGAAGGCATGGGTGCCGAGGACCTGAACTTTGGCCCCAATACCAATGAATTCAGTTTCCCCGGTATCGACCCGCTGGATGGCACCGCACTGCACCTGAATGCCGCCAACCTGCGCGACTGGGTGCGCATCATGGAAGACGAAGAAAGCTACTTCCAGGCCGATGCCAGTTTTGATGTGGACTTCGGACTTGTCACTGCCATCAAAACCGGCCTCAAACTGCGCGATCACACCATCGAGAACAACCGCCAGAACGGCTCCGTGGATGTATCCAACCCGGACATTGCGCAACAGGTTGCCGCACTCAATGCGATTACCCTGGCCGATGTCTCTAACGGCGCCAGCCCGAAATTACACGGTGAAGGCGCCACCAGTGGCTCCCTCACCCGCTACGCATTCCTCGATGTGGGCCTGGCTCGCCAGAAGATCGACAGCATCCTGGACGCAGGTGTGATGACTTACGCAGAAGACCAGCGTGCCTACTACAAGATCAACGAAGATATCACCGCCGCCTATGCCCAGGCCGAATTTGAAAGTGGCCAGCTTCGCGGTAACTTCGGTGTGCGCATCGTCGAAACCGACCAGACCTCCCACGCCTACATCGACGGCGAGCGCGGTGCCGTCGGCCGTAGCTATCGCGAGGCGCTCCCCAGCGTCAACGTGATCTATGACCTGTCTGACGAACTGATCCTGCGCGCAGCGGCCTCCCGCGCCATGGCGCGCCCGACCTTCCAGAACCTGAGTTCCAATATTGTCATCAATGCCACCAGCGGTACCGCCACCGCCGGCAACCCGATGCTCGACCCGATGTTTGCGGATCAATTCGAGATCGGCGCCGAGTGGTACTTCAGCGATGCCAGCCTGCTGGCCGCGACCTACTTCAATAAAGACCTGAGCACTTTTGTATTCCAGGACACCCAGGTTGAAGATATCGACGGCCAGAGTATCAATGTGACCCGGCCCTATAACGCCGACAAGGGTGCGGATATTCAGGGGCTGGAGCTTCAGGTTCAGCATGACTTTGGCAGCGGCTTTGGTGCACTTGCCAACTATACCTGGACCGACGCCAAGGTCCCGGGCAGCAAGCTGGAATTGCCAGGCAACTCGCGCGACCAGTTCAATGCCTCCACCTATTACGAAAACGACTACCTGAGCCTGCGGCTGTCTTACAACCTGCGCTCGGAATCCTACGGCGGCCTCACCTCGGGCTCACAACTGGTCACCGATCAGTACGACCAGTGGGATGCCACTGCCAACTGGATGGTCAACGACAATGTGGATGTGTTCTTTACCGCGGTAAATCTTACCAACGAGATCATCTACATGCGCACCGCCGATGGCATTCCCGTGGGCTTTTATGAAAATGGCCCCCGGTTTAGCCTGGGGGCGCGACTTAGCTTCTAGGACCTTTTCCCTGGCATCACCTTGTCACACCTTGCAGGGCGCCCAATGGGCGCCTTTTTTGTGATTTACCCGCCCCTCGATAAAACAGGCTCACACTTCAACAATTTTTCCCAATGAAAACCGGCATTCCATACCCATAGAAGTTCACTCAAAGTATGGTACGCGCAAATTGTTGACCATCATCAATCGTTATCAATTCAACGGATGTTTCAAATGAATTGGCTTTTCCGCTACGCCTCATGGAGCAAGGCCGGCCTGTTTCTCGCGCTCAATTTCGCGCTGCAGGCAGTGATCGTTCTGGTTATCTACCCGATGATCAGTACCGATACAGACCCCCTGGATATTCAGATGAGGCTTACCCTCGAGCGCGTAACCGGATTTCTTGAGCAGATCGGCAGCGACGGCAGAACCCTGTATTTTTATAATGAAGCCACCCTGGACATACTGTTTCCCCTCGTTTATTCCATCGCCTATGCATTACTCACGGTTGAACTGATCAAGAGCTGCGGCCAGGTGCGCACGCCGCTCCGATATCTGGCACTGCTCCCGTTTGCCATTGCCATGTGCGACCTACTGGAAAACATTCAGATCCTGGCAGCCATTCAGTCTTACCCCATGATCACCAATGCCCAGGTAACCTATCTCGCTGCGGCCAATATGGGTAAGCATATGTTTACCATGCTATTACTGAGCACACTGGGCGTATTGCTGATCTGGCTGGCATTCATCCACTTGTGCCGGATAAGAATCCGGGAGTAATCCCCTCGCAGTACCATCTCAGGCTGGGATAAGTTGATCGTCAGGGGTATATTGGGTTTCCGCCTTTTTCGCGCTCGCTGCTTGCAGCTCTCACCATAAGAGAAGCCTGAATATGCCAAACACCGTTGAAGGACCCGATGGAAAACCCCGCTGTGGCTGGTGTGCCGCCGCACCGGAATTCTTTGAATACCACGATAAAGAATGGGGTTTTCCCGTCGACGACGACCGCCGTCTGTTTGAAAAACTGTGCCTGGAAAGTTTCCAGTCCGGGCTCAGCTGGCGCACCATTCTTGCCAAGCGTGAAAACTTTCGCAAAGCCTTCAAGAACTTCGACTTCAACAAGATTGCCCGATTCGAAGAGCAGGACGTAGAGCGTCTGCTACAAGACGCCGGCATTGTTCGCCACCGTGGAAAAATCGAGGCCGTCATCAACAATGCCCGCTGTGCCAAGGTGCTGGTAAAAGAGGAAGGCTCCATTGCCGCCTATATCTGGCAGTTTGAGCCCGGCGCCGATGCGCAGTGCGCGCCCCAGAGCATGTCCACCTCGGATGTATCCAAAGCGCTGTCAAAGGACCTTAAAAAGCGTGGCTGGAAATTTGTAGGCCCCACCACCGTGTATGCGTTTATGCAGGCCATGGGGCTGATCAACGATCACCTGGCAGAGTGTAAATCGCGCAAAGAGGTAGAACGGGCGAGAAAATCGTTCAAGCGCCCGAATGCAATAGCCAGACACAACGACCGCTAGACATAACGACCACTAGCTAAGGGACCCGATATGCTCGCCCAGTTACTGACCACCAACGCCGAACTGGAAGCCGCCGCAAAGGTGCTGCTGCAGTTGCGCCCACAGTACGACCTGGAAAGCATTTTGGCGCAAATCCACAAGCAGCAGGCATTGGGTTACCTACTGGCGGGGGTCACCGAACATCAGCACATGCTTTGTGTCGCCGGATTTGTTGTCAGTGAAAAGCTGGCCTGGGGCAAACACATTTATGTGGATGACCTGGTGACTTGCGAAGCCCACCGGTCAAAAGGGGCGGGAAGATTACTGATCCAGTGGCTGAAACAATACGGAAAAGAGATCGGCTGCGGCCAGCTACATCTGGATAGCGGCGTACAGCGTTTCTCCGCGCACCGGTTTTATCTGCGCGAAGGCTTTGACATCACCAGTCACCACTTTGCCACCGCGGATTTGTGAGTCGAGGCAGCCCAGCGGTTACTGTCGGGGTTCAAGCACCAGGATACGCTGGTCGGTTTTATTGATACGCGCTCCGAACCCCTGCTCCAGTGCAAAAGCCAGGCCGTCCGCATCGCCAATATTGAACACGCCGCTGATACGCTGATTGGTCAGGGCATCCCCCACCAGTACCATCTTGCGCGTGGTGTAACGGTTGTATTCAGCGATGGCGTCCTCTAGACGTTCATTGTCAAAATAAATCCGGTGCGTTTGCCAGGCAGTGACCTGATCGAGGTTCACCGGCACAACTCCACTGCTGTCCCGTGGGTTGGTCGCGGTATAACGAACACCCTGCCCCGGCAACATTTTTGCCAACTGTTGGGTTTCACCGGTAGCATCTTCTGCCCTCACCTCAACGATTCCCTGGGTAACGCCCACCTGTACCCGGTCAGCCTGCAGCGCGACGTTGAAGGCGGTTCCCAGGGCGCGCACTTCTGAGCCGCGCACAGCAACCACAAAGGGCCGCTCCGGATTTTTCGCCACCATGAAAAAGGCTTCGCCGCGCTCAAGAAACAGGGAGCGCTGCTTACGCTGGTAACGCACGCCTACCCGGGTATTGGTGTTCAGCATCAAGGTGGACCCGTCCTCCAGGTGCACAACACGCTGACCACCGATCTCGGTCTGGTAATAGTCGATCGCATAATAGTCCCGCGCAATAACCCCAGCCACCAGCACCAGGATCGTCGCGGCAATCGCTCCCAACCAGCGCCATTGATATGGGGCGCGAAGAGACTGGGCGCGACGGCGCACAGCTTTGCGGATTTCCGGGAGTCCCGCGTTCAACTCCGGATCCTCTTTCAGAAAGTCCGTCATCAGCGCCAACTGCTGGCACTGCGCAAAGGCCTGGCGATGCAAAGGGTTCGCCTGCAACCACTGCTCCAGGGCATCGGATTCCGTGGCACTCATGGCGCCACTCTGCTGTCGCGCCAACCAGTCTGCCGCCTGCGCCCGGATACTCTTGTCTAATTCGCGCTTCGGGTTCATAACAACTCATTCAACTCTTGCTGCAGGTGCTTCAGGGCACTGCTCATATGCCGCTCCACGCTGCGGGTACTGATCGACAGGGCCGCGGCGACTTCCGGATAGGTCATTTCTTCAAATCGGCTCAACAGGAAAACCTTGCGGGTGAGGGGTTTCAACTTGAGCAACGACTGCTTCAGTTGCTGCAGGCTCTGTTGCCACTCCGCACTGTGCAGTGGGCAAGGTTCGCGGGATGCGTGCTCCCGCTCTTCAAAACTGTCGTGCTGCTCGGTCTTGCGCCGCAGGTGGCGGCGCAGACTGTCGCGCACCAGATTGGTGGCAATGGTGAACAGGTAGGCCCGGGGGTTTTCCTGCAAAGGCTGCAGGTTCTCCAGGCGCAGCAATTTGATATAAGTTTCCTGCAGTATGACTTCCGCCTCCGGGCGCCCCCCCGGCAACATTCGGGCAACATGGTGACCAAGTGCTACACAGTGTTCACTGTAAAGTGCCTCGATAAATGCGCTGCGACCGTCATCATTTACCGATGCTGATCCCGCAGGCACCAGACGCAGAGCGGGCCGGGACTTGAAACTAATCACAGGCCCCTCCTTTCGCGCAACAGCCGCCTGGTGTGTTTATTTTTTGCAAACGTTGACTCATACCACTGCAAACGCCGACCAGCGGGAAAACCCGACAGTTTTATGAAACTTTTTTCTGGCCTCCCAATTTATGGGGGCTGCGACCAGCTCCCTTGCGGGCTTTGACGATTATCGGGTATTTTGGCGAATCTGCGGTTTCGGTCTCATTACGCCATAGCCCCGCTCAGCCAAACGATAATAATGAAGGAAAAAAAGGTTCCCGCCCAACGCCGGCACGCAAGACTTGCGGTGCCACCCTCCGCGTTATTCCGGGCGTTCGTTCTAGCAATATCCGCCGGTGCCACACCGGCGGCGCTGGCACTCACCAAAAATCCGTCCATCGCGCTTCAGCTAACCGAGGTTCCGGCAACAACTTCCTCAGCAGCAACATCCCCTTCAGCAATTTTCCCAGCAACCACTTTCCCCGCAACCACGCAACAGCAAAGCTGGTTTGAACGGGAGCGCCTTCCTTTTGCCATTCCCCCGCAGCCTTTGCCCAAGGCGCTGACACTCTACGCCGAGCAGGCGCAGCTTCAATTGTTTTACCGGCGGGACCAGTTACCGGAACAGATCTCCGTGGACGTCCGCGGTGACCTGACCCCGCAGGCAGCGCTGGCAAAACTGCTAGAGAATACCCGGCTTGAAGCGCAACTCGGCAGCAATCGCACGGTCGTGATCGCGCCTGTGGTTACGCCGGTGACCGCCACCGCCGAACAGGAAACACCTTCGCACCCGCAAGATATCCGTCGACCACGCCCACTGGAAGAAACCTATGTTACCGGCGTGCGCACTAGTTTACGCCGAAGCCTGGCCATCAAACAGGCCAGTGACAACCTGGTGGAGATCACCACCGCGGAGGATATTGGCAAGTTCCCCGACCACAACGTGGCCGACGCACTGCAGCGGATTGCCGGTGTATCGGTGGATCGTATCTGGGGAGAGGGACGGGATGTGAATATCCGCGGTACCGATAAAGATATCAACCGCACCCTGCTGAATGGCCAGCATGTGGCCTCCGCCTACTGGTGGGCCAATGACAATCTCAGTCGCGGCTTCAATTACGCCACCCTGGCGTCACAGCTGGTGCAGTCGCTGGAGGTACACAAAACACCCCGCGCCGACCTGGACGAAGGCAGCATCGGCGGTACCGTAATCGTGCGCACGCGCAAACCCCTGGAGATGGATAACCGGGAACTGCACCTGGCGGTGGGACAACAATACAGCGCGCTGGCGGAGCGCTGGGCGCCCCAGGGCTCGGCATTGGGCAGCTGGAAAAATACGACACAAACCCTTGGCGTACTGGCCTCGCTCAACTGGCAGCAACGGGACAGTCGCCGCGACGGCCTGGAAACCTTTGCCGACAACAACCTCTACACCATCACCGATGAACAGGGCAATGTCACCGAGGATGTGTACGCAGTGTGGGGCGGGGGCTCGGCGCTACTGCAGCAGCAACGCCATCACACCACAGGCAATATTACCCTGCAGTGGAACCCGAACGCGCAGTGGGACGCCGTGTTAAATCTGGTGCGTTCACAGATGGATATCGAAAACAGCAACCACAACTTTCTGTTTTCACCCGGCGGGTACAAGTTGAGTGAAACACCTCCAGTCATCGTAAGCCGTCCGCAATTCCTGACCAGCGACGATGGCCACAAGATGCTTTCAGGCGGCACCCTAGGCAACGCCGACAGCACCGGCGCCGTGCTCGATAGCATCCAGCGCCAGGCGTACATCGATACCCAGGTTGACGATATCGACATCCACTACAGCGGCGATACCTGGGACAGCCACATGCAATTTGGCCACACCAGTGCCCGCGGCGGCACCAGCCACGACCGCCTGTACCGTTTCACCGGCAACAGCCGCGTCGCCTTTCACCTCGAGCGGGATCACATTGCAACCGAGTACCTCGACCTGGATCCGGAGGATCCCGCAGCACTGGAGCAGCTGTCGCCACTGTCACGGGACTGGATACGGGCAATGGAAAGCCGCGAGTACTACGGCCAGTGGGATCTGGGTTACGACGTCGAAAACGGCTGGCTCACACGCGCGCAATGGGGGCTGAAATATCGCGACCATCGGGTGGAGAACAACCTCACGGTGGGCGAAATCGATCGCGACGCGGATATCTGGCAGACACTGCAGTTCACCGGCCTGGACCAGGTCAGTCGCGGCCTCAGTCCCACACTCAGTGGACAAAGTGCGAACAGTGGCACCCTGGTGCGCTACGCGCTGGCCGATACCGCACTGCTGCGGGCGGTGATCAATCCGGGCTTACAGAACGGTGCCATGCAGTACCAGTACGATCGCAGTGCCTTCTTCCGCATTCGCGAACAGAGCCTGGCGACCTACGCGAGCCTGGATTTTGGGGCCGGAGACTGGGAAGGCAACGCGGGCCTGCGCGCGGTGGCTACCCGGCAGCAGGCCAGCGCCTATGATCCGGAGCAACTGCGCCATGAGCAAAACCAGTACCGGGACTGGCTGCCGACCCTCAACCTGCAATATCACTGGAGCGGCAACCTGCTCGGCCGCCTCGGCATCGCCCAGGTGATGGCCCGGCCCAATTTCCAGGACCTCACCCCCAATATCATTGTGGATCCGACCAGTGGCTACGGTTCCGCGGGCAATCCCAAGCTTGAACCCTACCGCGCGGATCAGTTGGACCTTGGGATCGAGTGGTATTTTGCCGATGCTTCGCTGGTTTCCGCGACGGCTTTCTACAAGGATATTTCAACCTTTGTTTACCCCCACGTCGCACCGGAGTGGATCGACGGCGAGCAGCATTACATTACGCGGCCGCAGAATGGTCCGGGCGCGACCATTCGCGGACTGGAGCTTCAATGGCAACAGGGATTTAGCCAGGGGTGGGGAATACTCAGCAATTACACCTATACCGATGCCAGCGTGCCATCGGAGGACGGCAGTCGAAAGCTGGAATTACCGGGAAATTCCCGCAGCCAGTTCAATGCATCACTGTATTTGGAAAGAGCGCAATGGGAAGCGCGCCTGAGTTACAACTATCGCTCGCGCTCTTATGGGGAAATCATTGCCGGCTCCCAGAGCGAGACCGCCGCCTATCAGCAGTGGGATGCGACAGGCCAGTGGCGCTGGTCGCCGACACTGGCACTCTCTCTGGAAGCCATCAACCTGACGAATGAGGTCATCCGGATCCACAGTGCCAGCGGTATTCCCCAGGGAATTTATGAAAATGGACGCCGTTTTGCGGTGGGAGTGAAACTGGCATTCTGATCACTGAATCAGGTACGGAAACGCCGGCCGCAACGTCAATCGATTACTCAATCGGGTACAGTCAACCGGGTACAGTCAATCGGGCAATGTAAAATTCGCTTTACCACCGCCCGGTGAACCCAGCGTCCAATCTGGCACAGTGACCTGTGCCACCGCTTCTGGCGGGCGCTCCGCCGCCTCAACCAGGTTACCCTGCGCCGGCTTGAGGCTCAGGTGGCTGACCGGAACCTGCACTGGCTCTACTGCCGTCCGCTCGTGCTCTTTCAGCAAATAACCCTCCATCGGCGCCAATGTGAATCCCGCACCGGCGGAATCACCCGCCGCCTCCGGTGCTGCCTCCGGCTCCACCGCCGCACTTTGCGGTGCTGGGGGTACTTCCTCTGCCGCTCTGGGGGCCGCTACCGGTTGCGGGGAATCCACTTCCGGCTTGATCAACGACTGTGCGCCCAGCTTATGCAGTGTTGCCTGCAGCTGTTCGGCCTGGGATTTACCCAGGCCTTTTTTGATCGCCAGTGGCCTGCCACTGAAAAGCTTCTCGACCATCTCCGGGCCGGCCTTGAACAAGCGGGCAAAGTTGGCTTTCACATCACCAAGGGTATAACCGGGCTGCAGATCACCGCGAAAAATGACGCTGTAAGTGGGCTCGGACATGGAAGGCACCTCGATCTCGATAGATGGTCCGCCGTAACCGGCGTGTTATTTTCCAGGGGAATATTCAAACGGATTCAGTCTTCGGAATCCAGTGTCTGATCCGGGGCCTGCTCCGAAGACTGTTCTGGAGACTGCTCCTGGGGCTGGTCCAGGGTCTGATCCATGGTGTATGCCGGCACCGCTGCAGACTTGTCGCGCGCGCAACCGGCGACAATGCGCGCCGGCACGCCAGCAACGGTCGCGTGAGCCGGCACATCCCTCAGCACCAGGCTGCCCGCGGCAATTTTAACCCCTTCGCCGATACACACAGGTCCCAGGACCTTGGCACCGGCACCGATCATCACACCGCGCCCGATTTTGGGGTGGCGATCACCGCCGCCACTGCCACTGCCCCCCAGGGTGACCGAGTGCAGAATGGAAACATCGTCTTCCACCACCGTGGTCTCCCCCACCACAAGACCGGTGGCGTGGTCGATCATAATGCCGCAGCCGAACCTGGCCGCCGGGTGTATATCCACCGCGAACTGCTCGGATACCTGACTCTGGAAATACAGGGCCAGGGTGTGGCGCCCCTTGCGCCACAGCCAGTGGGCAATACGGTGTGACTGCAAGGCGTGAAAGCCTTTGAAATACAGGAACGGAGTCAGGTATTGATCGCAGGCCGGATCGCGGTCAAACCAGGCGCAAATGTCCGCCTGCATACAGCGCGAGATC
The DNA here is from genome assembly GCF_023156515.1 of Microbulbifer sp. CAU 1566. Lineage (NCBI taxonomy): Bacteria > Pseudomonadati > Pseudomonadota > Gammaproteobacteria > Cellvibrionales > Microbulbiferaceae > Microbulbifer > Microbulbifer sp. CAU 1566. The sequence continues at coordinate 381,665 of NZ_JALNMG010000001.1, forward strand.
GCTGGCTCATCCGCCAGTGCCGCGGCGATCACTTCCTGCAATGCCGTTGCGGTAAGCGCCGCGTGATCCAGCACCGAGGCCAGCTGGTAAGCCAGTGCTTTATCCAGTGTGCGGTGGCGCAGAACCGTATTGTGGAAATAACTGGCCAGCACCGGTTCCCCGGAGGCCGCTGCTGCCGCTTCCGCGCGCATGGCGGACCAGATATCACGGTGTTTCAATTCACTGACGTTGATGGCATCAATCCCCGGGGTTTGTCCTTGCTCAGGCGAATCAATCATTGGCACGGTTAAAGGCGGCTGATGTTACTGGGGTAGGCCGCTTCCGGAACCCACACAAAGCGTGGATAAATTGTATCCATCTGCGCACAAATGGTATCCGCCAGCGCCAGTTCGCCGTCCAACTGGCAAAGTTCCAACTGCTCACGCAGTACCTCCGCCGACAGCAACTGCTGGAATTCCATCGCTCGTGGCGCATAGCTCAGGTGCCAGCGCTCCGGCGCTACCCCACCACGATCTTCAGCATAGGGACGAAATAATCCATAACTGTTGCCGCTGGCGATACGCTCATCCAGCCAGCAGTGGAATGGGCCGAATACTCCCGCATCGCACACCTCGTCCGGTGTCAGCTGTACGCGGTAATCTTCTGGTACGGCAGCCGCATCGATCACGTCGAAATCTGTGCCCCAGTGGTGCCGTGAACCACCGGGCAGTGCCGACCAGCGCAATATAGCGAATGCAATCTCCTCTGGCGACAATTGCGCCACGTCGAGTGCGCACCCGTCGCTGTCCAGCAGGGGCCGCAATCCCTGCGCCTTGGCGTTCCAGATAGCGCGCTGGCGCTCGAAATCCCGGAACCCGGAAACCACCTTTGGGGAAAAACCCGCTTCCTGTGCATCCCGACGCAACTGGTCAAAGGCAATCAGCGCCTCCGGGTGCATCAGCTGCCCCGACACGGGCTCGACTATGACGTGCGCGTCATTGAGACCAAACAACATATTGCGCAGATGGGGATTCATCAAAAGTAAACCTCTGGACAAAAAACAGCGCCTTGCGACGAAACAACCTTACTGCAAACTTCTCCAATGCAGACTAGGCTTTTGCTGCAGATGTGACTTAATAGCACAAAGGTACCACCGGATAACAGGGACCCGGACCAAGCCGAAAGTTACACATGCGGTAAAAAAGAAGCATTTTTATTTGCACCTTTCTTGGACCGCTATCACGGTTTGGCCTTTTATTTTTTTGTGCTATGTTGGACGCCCGTTGCATTCAGCATCGGGCTCGAGTCAGGTTAAAAGTGCTTCCGATGATCTCAGGAAGCAGGGTTGGTAGATCGCAAAAATTCCGTCGTACACGAAGCACAGTGAAAGTGCTGCTGGCGATATACCGAAGAATGAGCGTCTTAACTGTTCAGGGAATGAATGTTATGCACCCTAGTCAATCAGAGTTGTTGCAACTGAAAAACCTGGGGCTCGCCTCCGTCAACATTTTGCATTCCATCGGTATTCGCACGCTGGACGATTTGCACCGCGTGGGTCCGGTCGAGGCATTCGCCAGTATCCGCCGCCGCGGCATCAATGCCTCCCGCGTTCTTCTGTACGCCCTGCAGGGCGCCCTTCTCGATATTCACTGGAACGACCTCGATCCCGACCTCAAGGCCAACCTGGTCAGTGAAGCCGAGCAACTGCTTTCCCGCAAAGACAGCGCGTAAACCTTCGCGCTCACCACCACTGCCTGAATATCCATACCCCGGCAATATCACCCAGTAACCTTAGCCAGTAACCGTACCCAGAAACCTTACCCAGAGCCTTACCCGGCGATCGGGGCCCACAGCCCCGAGACGACGCGCGCAGCGCGTAAAATTTTGCCGTTTGCCGGTACCGTAAGACTTGTAATTGGGGCATTGCGACCTTATCAAATTCCCGATAACCACGGCTTGAACAGCAGGCCAGAGAGGATTGCTCATGGCCTCCTGAAACTCGCCAGAGTTCCTCTGTCCAACCGTCAGGTCATGAACCGGACCAACCGTTTTATTCCAACTGCTTTCGGAGAAAGCTGATGCTACGAATAGGGCTTTTCCTGCTAACCAACCTGGCCGTCATGCTGCTGGTTGGCGTCATATTTAACCTGCTGGGTATCCAGGGCATTCTGGATGCGAATGGCGTCAATCTGAACCTGCCCGGCCTGCTGGTCATGTGTGCGGTTTTTGGCTTTGGCGGTGCGCTGATTTCACTGCTAATGTCCAAGACCATTGCCCGTATGTCCACCCGCACCCAGGTCATCGACCAGCCACAGACAGCCGATGAACGCTGGCTGGTGGAAACCGTGCGCGAGCTGTCCCAGAAAGCCGGAATTGGTATGCCGGATGTGGGGATTTTCCCTATGCCCCAGGCCAACGCCTTCGCCACTGGCTGGAACCGCAACAGCGCCCTGGTGGCCGTCAGTGCCGGCCTGCTGGAGCGTTTCAATCGCGACGAAGCGCGCGCGGTGATCGGCCACGAGATCGGCCACGTCGCCAACGGTGACATGGTCACCCTGACCCTGATTCAGGGCGTGGTAAATACATTTGTGATGTTCTTTGCGCGTATCGTGGGCTTCTTTGTCGACCGGGTGCTGCTGCGCAACGAGCAGGGCCTGGGGATCGGCTACTACATCACCTCCATCATCATGGATATGGTGTTCGGCGTCGTCGCCATGATGGTGGTGGCCTGGTTCAGTCGCCGCCGTGAATATCGGGCGGATGCCGCCGGTGCCCACCTCGCCAGCCCCAATGCCATGATCGCCGCCCTGGCACGCATCAAGGCCGAATCCGAGTCCGGCCGCGAGCAACCGCTGCCCGCCAACATGAAGGCCTTTGGTATTTACGGCAACAGCATGGCTGCTCTACTCGCCAGTCACCCGCCACTTGAGGATCGGATTCTGGCGTTGCAAAATTCTGCGCGTTAACTGAATCCCGTCATGGGCCTGCCGGTTTGGGTGAATGACCGGCGGCCCCATCATCGCTGACTGCAACTATGTCCAATGCCATGAATCCAATAAGAAATTCCCGCAAGCTTACCTTTCCGCTGACGTTGTTGTTCTCGGTGTTGTTGTTCTCGGTGCTGTTTCCCCTGCTGGGTACCCCCCTGAACGCCAGCGCCAACTCCCCTATTCCCCAGTTTTCGACCGATGACGAGCAAAACACCATGCAGGTGTTCAACTTTGCCAGCCCATCGGTGGTGTACGTCACCAATGAAACCCTGGTGCGGGACCGCTGGACCCTGCGCCTGCACACGGTACCCAAAGGGGCCGGCAGTGGTTTTATCTGGGATGAGCAGGGGCACGTGGTCACCAACTTCCACGTGATCGAAGAGGCGCGCAAGATCACCATCACCCTGCAGGACCGCAGCGAGTGGTCGGCGGAGCTGGTGGGCACGGCGCCGGAAAAAGACCTGGCAGTGCTCAAAATCGACGCCCCGCGGGAATTGCTCAAGCCGCTGGCCGCGGGCAATTCCGCCACCCTGGCAGTGGGGCGCAAGGTGCTGGCCATCGGCAACCCTTTCGGTCTCGACACCACTCTCACCACCGGTGTGGTCAGTGCCCTGGGCCGCGAAATTGACGCAGCTGGCAACCGCACCATCCGCAATGTCATCCAGACCGATGCGGCGATTAACCCCGGCAATTCCGGCGGCCCGCTGCTGGATTCCAGCGGTCGCCTGATCGGCGTCAACACCGCCATCTACAGCCCCAGCGGGGCCAGTGTCGGGATCGGTTTTGCGATTCCGGTGGATACGGTGAAAAAAATTGTCCCCGAGCTGATCGCCCACGGTCGTCTGGTGCGGCCAATTCTGGGTATTGAATCCGCCCCGGATCAGTGGGCGAGTCGCTACGACTTTGAAGGGGTTGCGGTACTGCGCACCGCGCCGGGCATGCCCGCCGAAAAAGCCGGCCTGCGCGGCGTTTACCGGGGCAGTCGCGGTGGCTGGCAACTGGGGGATGTGATTGTCGGGCTGGATGGCAGCCCCATCAGTAATTACGACGACCTGATGAATGCACTGGAAAACCACCGCCCCGGGGATCAGGTGCGCCTGGACTACCTGCGCGATGGCAAAGCACTGCAGACGTCGATTACACTCGCCGCGCCCTGAAACCTGGCGCCCTGAAACCCGGCCCCGTAAAACTTTAGGGCAACCAATTCACTGTCCGAACACCCACAAAATTTATACAACAAGATGCAAAAACATTTTCTCTGCCGCTACGAAGATCTCAACGAAGGCGACTCCAAGGGCTTTTCCCTGGGCGACAACAGCGCCGGCCTGGATAATGTCTTTGCGGTAAAAAAAGACGGCGAGGTATTCGCCTATAAAAACATCTGCCCGCACCGGGGCATCAATCTCGAGTGGCAACCCAACCAGTTTCTGGATTCAGAAAAGGCCCTGATCCAATGTGCCTCCCACGGCGCCCTGTTCGAGATCAGTACCGGCGAATGCATTGCCGGCCCCTGTGCCGGCGATGCACTCACGCCAGTACCAGTGGAATACGCCCAGGATGGGCTCTACGTGATACTGGCGGACTGATCAGGCCGCCGCCACGGGCCGGTAAGGTACGGCTTCCGTCAGGCGGATTTCATCGGCACCCAACACCGCGCGGTAGGCGAGTACTTCCACTCCCGCAGCCACGGCTTCGGCCAGCGCTGCGGCATAGGCGGGGTCGATATCCACGGCCGCTTCCACTGTCTCAATCTGCGAGTGCTGCACACAGTAAAACAACACCGCGCGCACGCCGGCCTCCGCCAGTTTTTGCAGCTCGCGCAGGTGCTTGGCACCGCGGCTGCTGACGGCATCCGGAAACAACCCCCGCGTACCTTGCGCCTCTTGCGCGAGGGTGACATTTTTCACCTCCACATAGCAGTCGCCGGCCGCTCCGCTCAGCAGGAAATCGATACGGCTGTTTTCTTCTCCGTATTTCACCTCCCGGCGCAGGGTCTCATAACCCTGTAACTCGGCCACCACGCCGTCGCGAATTGCCTCTTCCACCAGGTGATTGGCACGACCAGTATTTACCCCGGCCAAAGCCCCTTCCGGGGTAGTGGTGATTTCCAGGGTATGGCGATATTTGCGCTTGGGGTTGCCCGAGTCAGAAAACCAGCATGGCGTATTTTCCCCCCAGCAGTTCCTCATCGAACCGGTGTTCGGGCAATGGATGGTTATAATTTCACCAGTGGAAAGTTCGACATCCGCAAGAAAGCGTTTGTAGCGGCGCAAAAGATTTCCCTGAGACAGGGGAGGATCTAGCTTCACGAAAAACCTGCAAAAAAGTCAGTAAAGGACGGACTGCACGCCAACCTGTAGAAAAAACGGCCGCTAGAATACACCATCGGCTCCCCACTTTTCCGGAGGATCATCGCTGGCACCGCCCTCAGGGCAACATTTTGTGGCGCAGACCAGAGAGATTTGATAGTTTCCTCGCCTTGGTCGCGAAGGCGGCCAGAGGATACAGCCTGCGTCCGTAAGGCTTTGTGCCTGCTAGGCTTGAATTTGGTTGTAGAGCCCCTATAAAACAGGGCCCGTTTTACGAGAGAGGCAATGACTATGCCCAATACTGCTGCGAAATCCGATTCTCTGCACGGCTTCGAGCCCTATCAGGAACAGAAGGGCGAGGAGTACATGAATGAGAAGCAGCAGGAGCATTTCCGCAATCTGCTGCTGGCCTGGAAAGGCGAGCTCATGGCAGAAGTGGATCGCACCGTTTCTCACATGAAAGATGAAGCTGCGAATTTCCCCGATCCGGCCGACCGCGCCAGCCAGGAAGAAGAATTCAGCCTGGAGCTGCGCACCCGCGATCGCGAGCGCAAGCTGATCAAGAAGATCGACTCTACCCTGGAGCTGATCGATCAAGACGATTACGGTTTCTGTGAAGCCTGCGGCGTGGAAATCGGCATTCGTCGCCTGGAAGCACGCCCCACTGCCACCCTTTGCGTTGACTGCAAAACCCTGGCAGAGATCAAGGAAAAGCAGATTTCCGGCTGATCCGCTGTACGGATTCAGACCCAACCGGGCGGCACTCGTGATCAGGCCGCCCGGCATCTGCCTTCAGTGACCAATTCCCCTCCTGTTTTGACTAGCCCAACCGCGCCATCGCCAGCTTCAGACAAGCAGCCCTCTGGCAGTGGACTTACCAGTGCCTACACCGGCCGATTCGCCCCCTCGCCCACTGGCCCGTTACATTTCGGCTCCCTGGTATGTGCCCTCGGCAGCTATCTGGATGCGATTGCCCACGGCGGCCACTGGCTGGTGCGCATGGAAGACCTCGATCCCCCCAGGGAAATGCCCGGCGCCGCAGAGCGCATCCTGAAATCCATCCGCGCCCACGGCATGCACAGCCACGGCCCCATCGCCTGGCAGAGCCACCGCCACTCTTTGTACCAGCAGGCACTGAAGCAATTGCGCGACCAGGACCTGGTTTACCCCTGCTCGTGCACCCGCGAACAGGTGCGTAAAGCCGGCGGGCACCAGAGAGACAACTGTGTGGGTGAACAGGGTGACTACGCCCTGCGCTTTCACTGCGCTGGCGCTACCGAGCATTTTTCGGATATCTGGCAAGGCGAACAGATCCAGGCCATTCACGAGGACCCGATCCTCAAACGCAAGGACGGCCTCTACGCCTACCAGCTGGCGGTGGTGGTAGACGATATCGCCCAGGGGATAAATTGCGTGGTACGCGGTGCCGACCTGCTGGATTGCACGGGAATCCAACGCCAGTTATTTCGCGCGCTCGGCGCCGAGCCGCCACAGTTCGGCCATTTACCTCTGGTCATGAATACCGGTGGTCAAAAGCTGAGCAAACAGAATCACGCCGCGGCACTGGATGATCACTTAGCGCCCGGCAATCTCGTCACAGCGCTGGGCTTTCTCGGAATGCAGGCGCCACCGGATCTCGCAGCGGAGTCCCCCGCGCAGATCCTGTCCTGGGCCTGCGCGCACTGGCAGCGGAAAGCCGTGGATCGCCGGAATCGCCTGCTCGACCAGTAGTGCGGACTGATGCAGAGCAAGCATCGCTGGCAACACCGCCCGACACATTGTTTAAGCCTGCAAAAGGCAGCCAGTGGTTGAACTTCCCCCCGACCGCGCATTAACATTTTGCGCCAGTTTTCCACGAGTCCGATCTGCCTCACCGCAGGACGCCGCAACAGGCCTTTAATGAGCAACCGTACCCTGTTAATCCTGCTGGTACTGGTGGGCTATGTATTCAGCCCCACCGTATTCACCTGGATGATCAATCCCACCGGCGCCTGGTATCGCCCGTTTATTCTCTGGTTCGTCCTGATCCTGCTGGCGATTTTTATTCAGCGGAGGCGCAAACCCGATGACCTTTGAGATCGTCAACATTGCGCTGATCGGCGTCGCCTATATTTTTGCCCTGTTTTTTGTCGCCTTCGCCACCTCCAAAGGCTGGCTGTCGACCAACTGGGTGCGGCATCCCTTCTTTTATGTTCTGTCCCTGGGGGTCTCCCTCAGCGCCTGGACTTATTACGGCATCATCGACCTCGCCTGGCAGCACGGTTACGGCGTGCTGGCCTATTACCTGGGCACCGGCGCCATGTTCCTGTTTGCACCGGTGGCCCTGGAACCGCTGGCGCGACTGGCCCAGCGCTATCAGCTCACCTCACCGGCAGACCTGCTGGTGTTCCGCTACCACAGCCGCGAAGCGGGCACCCTCGCCACCCTGTTTATGCTGCTGGGGCTGCTGCCCCTGATCGCGCTGCAGATCCAGGCCGTGGCGGAAACCCTGGCACTGCTGTCCCGCGACAATGTGGCAGCGCTGACGCTGCCGGACAGCGGCGTCACCAGCAAAGACCTGATCGCCTTCTTGTACTGTGTATTACTGGCGCTGTTCACCAGCACTTACGGCGCGTCACGCAAGCGCCGCGCCGGTCTCGCCAGTGCCATGGCGCTGGAATCCCTGGTGAAACTGGTGGCGCTGCTGGCTGTCGGCCTTTACGCCGTTTACGGTGTCTTCGGTGGTCTGGGCGGGCTCGACAAGTGGCTGGCGCAGAACAGCGACATGCAGCAACTGCTCTATTCACCGATCAAACAGGGATCCTCCCACACCTTGCTGCTGGTGTTTATTGCCACCGCCGTGGCCATGCCGCATATCTTTTACCTGAGTATTGCCGAGCGCCCCGCCACCCAGGGGCTGCGCACGGCCAGTTGGGGCTTTCCGCTGTTTCTGTTGCTGATGGCGCTGCCGATCTTCCCGATTATGTGGGCGGGCTTTGCCCTGGATGTGGCAGAGCCAGTGCAGTACTTCACCCTGGCCGTACCCCGCGCCAGTGGTTCCGCGCTGCTAACCATCGTGGCGTTTATCGGCGGTCTTTCTGCCGCCACCGGCGCCCTGATCATGATCACCCTGGCGCTGTCGACCATGGTCATGAACCACTGGTTGCTGCCCGGAACCCGCTGGCAATCCGACGACAATATGTACCGCCAGTTGCTGTGGCTGCGCCGGGCGCTGGTCGCCGCCCTGTTCCTGGCTGGGTTTGCCTTTTACCTGCTGCTGAACAATCGCCTGTCGCTTTCCGATCTCGCGATCATCGCGTTTATCGCTTCGCTGCAGTTTCTGCCTGGTATCTTCGCTGTCATCCACTGGCCCCAGGGCAATCGCCGCGGCTTTATCGGCGGCCTGCTCGCCGGCATGCTGATCTGGGCGGCGGGACTGCTGTTTCCGGCGATGGTCGGCAACAGCGGCATTGCCCTCCCCGGTGGCAATTACCAGATTCCTCTGGGCATGGAAATCTGGCCGCAGATCACCACCCTGTCTCTATCGATGAATGTGTTGCTGTTTGTCGGGCTGTCGATTTTCACCCGCGCCTCCAGCCTCGAGCGCTACGCTGCGGATCTCTGCAGCGACGACTCCATCAGCCAGGCCCTGCGCCTGGAACTGGACGTGCAATCGGCGGCGGACTTCCGCATGCGACTGTCGGAAAGCCTCGGCGCCGCCACGGCCAGCCAGGAAGTGAGCCGCGCCCTGCGCCAACTCAACCTGCCTGAAAACGAGCGGCGCCCCTACGCCCTGCGGCAATTGCGCGACAAACTGGAAGCCAACCTCTCGGGCCTGCTGGGCCGGGTGCTGGCGGGCCAGATCGTCGACCGGCACCTGCCATTTGTCACCAGCGACCAGCCGGCGAACAAAGACATCAACCTCATCGAAACCCGTTTGAGCCGCTACAAAAACCAGCTCACCGGCCTCGCTGCAGAGCTGAACAACCTGCGTCTGTACCACCGGCAGATGCTGGAAGAACTGCCCATGGCTGCCTGCTCCCTGGGGCGGGATGGCGAGATATTGCTGTGGAATTACGCCATGACCGACCTCACCGGGGTCGGCGCCAGCGAAGTGATCGGCTCAAAACTGGAATACCTGCCAGAGCCCTGGCGCGGCCTGCTGACCGAATTTGCGCAATCCGCTGACGGCAGCCGCTTCAAACAACAGGTGGAGATGGACGGCAACAGCCACTGGCTGAACCTGCACAAGACCCGCCTCAAACAACGCACTGGCAAATATGGCCGCGAAGCCGGTAAAGACAGCGTTCGCGACCGCGGCAAGGACAACCGCGGCGACGGCCAGATGCTGCTGGTGGAAGACATTACCGAGACCCAGGTACTGGAACAGGAATTGATGCACAGTGAGCGCCTGGCTTCCGTTGGCCGGCTGGCCGCCGGTGTGGCGCACGAAGTAGGCAACCCGGTAACCGGTATCGCCTGTCTGGCACAGAACTTACAGTTTGAATCCGACAATCCGGAAGTGCTGGAGACGGCAGACCAGATCCTCAGCCAAACCCAGCGCATCAGCCGTATCGTCCACTCACTGGTCAGTTTTTCGCACAGCGGCAGCCAGGAAAGCGAAAAAGCACCGGTGGATCTCCACGCCTGTGTGGAAGAAGCCGTGCAGCTGCTGTCATTGCAGCGGGACAAAACCCAGGTCACCTTTGCCAACCGGGTGCCGGAAGACCTCTATGCGCTGGGTGACAACCAGCGCCTGATCCAGGTCTTCATCAACCTGCTCAGCAACGCCCGCGACGCCAGTCCGGATGGTGGTCACATTGATGTGGAGGGCTATGTCCGCGCCGGCCTCGCCTGTGTGTCGGTCACCGATAATGGGCCGGGTATTTCTCCGGCCCATCGCGAGCGTATCCTGGAACCCTTCTTTACCACCAAGGAGCCCGGGGAAGGAACCGGCCTCGGCCTCGCCATGGTGTACAGCATTGTGGAAGAGCACGGCGGCCAGCTGGAGCTGGTGAGCCCGGCCAACCTCGATACCGGCCGCGGAGCACGGTTTATCGTGCAACTGCCCCTCGAAGGGCAAAATTAAAGTACGATCGCCTAATGATTTGTTACCACTGCATAGCAGTTTTTCGAATAAAAATTAATCAAATCGGTGAGATTGGGTTGCATAGAAACGCCCAAAAGGTAAAACTTAGGCCCCTCTGAACATTTTGTAACCAGGCGTAACACATGAGCCACATCCTGATCGTAGAAGATGAAGCCATTATCCGCACCGCTCTGCGCAAACTGCTGGAGAGGCACCGCTACAAGATCAGTGAGGCCGGTTCCGTTCGCGAGGCAACCACCAAGTACCGCCTCGCGGATATGGATCTGATCATTTCCGACCTGCGCCTGCCCGGCGCGCCCGGTACCGACCTGCTGAAACTGGCAGGGGATGTGCCGGTTCTGATCATGACCAGTTACGCCAGCCTGCGTTCTGCGGTGGACTCCATGCGTATGGGCGCCGCGGACTATATCGCCAAGCCCTTCGATCACGACGAAATGCTCGCCACCGTGCGCCGGGTCATCGGCAAGGCCGAGCAGAATCGCACCGCCAGTGCCGCCGCGGCCGACAGCAAGACCAGTGGCCGCGCCATTTCCGGCATGATCGGCGACAGCCCGGTGATGCGCGACCTCTACAGCCGCATCCACAAAGTGGCTCCCACCGACGCCACCGTGCTGGTTCACGGTGAAACCGGTACCGGTAAAGAGCTGGTAGCGCGCGCCATTCACGAGGAGAGCAAGCGCAACGGCAAGCCCCTGATCTCGGTCAACTGTGCCGCCATTCCGGAAACCCTGATCGAAGCCGAACTGTTTGGTCACGAAAAGGGCGCTTTTACCGGCGCCCAGACTGCCCGCGAGGGCTTGGTTGCCGCCGCTGACGGCGGCACCCTGTTCCTGGACGAAATTGGCGAACTGCCGCTGGAAGCCCAGGCCCGCCTGCTGCGGGTACTGCAGGAAGGCGAAGTGCGCCCCATCGGTGCCATCGAATCCCGCAAGGTCAATGTGCGTCTGGTAGCCGCGACCCACCGCAACCTCCGCCAGCTGGCGGCGGAACGCAAATTCCGTGAAGACCTTTACTATCGGATCAACGTGGTCCAGATGACCCTGCCGCCCCTGCGGGAGCGGGGCAAAGACGTACTCTCGATTGCGGAAAACCTGCTGGAAAAATTCTGCGCCAAGATCAACCGCGCCACCCTCAAACTGTCACCGGAAGCGGTGCAGGCTGTTACCACCTACACCTGGCCGGGTAACGTGCGTGAACTGGAGAACGCCATTCAGCGTGCGGTTATCCTCACCGAAGACAGCAGCGAGATCGATCACCGCACCCTGGATATCGACCTGGACCTGGTACCCATCGAGGAAGCCGACCCGGAACGCCGCCCGCGCAGCAGCCTGCACGCGGACCCGCGGGAGGACCTGTCACTGGAAGACTACTTCGCCCGTTTCGTAATTGAGCATCAGGAAACCATGAGTGAAACGGAACTGGCCAAGAAGTTGGGGGTAAGCCGCAAATGCCTGTGGGAGCGCCGCCAAAAGCTCGGTATTCCGCGTAAAAAGGCCCGGCGCGCCATGGAGGCCTGAGCCTCGCTCGCCGCACCACCTTCTTCGCCTCTCGCGTTAAACACAAAAAAGCCCGGTCAGCACACTGCCCGGGCTTTTTTACATCTGGCGCCTGGCGTCCCACCCGATCCCCACCGGTCCCCACTCCCCAAAGAGCACCTCTGGCAGCAATCAGCTGCGGCCACTGCCAGCCCTGTCACTATCCCATCGGCAGCAAAAAACGCTCGCCCAGGCAACCACAAGAATCAAAAAATCATTGAAAATCAATAACTTGGCAATAAGTCATGCGAGAAGAGCCGCAGGGAGTGTGCGAGGTAACACCGGCTCAAATTGGTAACAACTGAAAGTGTTACCCCCTCTCCCAGTTGAGTAACAGTTACCGCGCTATGCGTAACGGAAAACTGTGTTTCTGTGACAGGAAAAAGTTCCAGAAAAAGTTAAGTTATTGATTTTAAAGGACTTTTAAAAGTTGGCACGCTATCTGCTTTGTATAGATCAAACAACAATAACAGCCAAGAATAAAAATAAATGACTGTTTAAGCCCTAATAACAACTGACAATAAGCGGGCGAAGCACAATAAAAATAATAGCGGGAAGATCGACAATAAAAGCCAAAGTGATCGAAACCGGAGCAAAAAACGAGCAATAAAAACAATAAGGCTCAGAACAACAATAAAAATAAACAAAAAGTAATAAAAAATAAAATAACAATAAATAATAAGAATAAAGAGTAATAACAAAAACAATAACTTGTAGAAGACAACAAAAATAACGACAAGCACGTGACAAACTGACTGATTGTGCCTGGGAGAGGGTTTGCTGAAAAGCAAATTGATAGCGCAAGGAAGCCGCTGCCTTCATACCGAATAAGAATAATTCCTTTCTTTTTCTTTTCTCGTATCAGAATCATGCACACTTTTGCTGGCCCCCGCAGGGAGCGGGACCGGCAGCTGTGCATTCCGCTGTGTGTGTTAGAATCCGCCCCCACAATAGTCCGAAACACCGTCGTACCGGGGCTGCTTGCCCGGAGTCAGTGTCAGGAATCACAGCACTGCCGCCCAGCGATCGCCGGGCTGCGGATAACACAGTAAGCTCTATGTTCAATTCCCTGATCAGCAGCATCAAACGCTGGCACAGCAAGCCCAAAACCACACCAACGCAAGGTGAGCCGGAAAATAATGAGCCCGGCCATGGCAAAGGCAAAAAGCCACCGCGCCAGTCCGCACAGAATCGAAAGCCCTCCGCGGCCAGTGGCGCTCGCGTCATAGTCCCCCGCAGCGACCACAGTCTGTCCCGGCGCGATGTCAGCCGCGCAGCGCTCACGGTGATGAAGCGGCTGCAAGAAGCCGGCTTTGAGGCCTATATCGTTGGCGGCGGTGTGCGCGACTTGCTCCTTGGCGGGCACCCGAAAGACTTCGACGTCGCCACTGACGCCACCCCCGAAGAAGCCAAACAGCTGTTCCGCGGCGCCCGTATTGTCGGCCGCCGCTTCCGTATCCTGCACGCCCGTATCGGTCGCGAGGTCATCGAAGTCACCACCTTCCGCGGTCACCACAGCGACGGCGAGGCCCACGAAGCGCAGCAGTCCGAACACGGCATGCTGCTGCGGGACAATGTGTACGGGGACCTGGAGAGTGACGCGGTGCGGCGGGACTTCACCGTCAATGCGCTCTACTACACCACCAACGGTTTCGAGATTCACGATTACACCGGTGGTATCCGCGATATCGAGCAGCGCCTGATCCGTATGATTGGCGACCCGGAAACCCGCTATAAGGAAGACCCGGTACGTATGCTGCGCGCGGTGCGCTTCGCCGCCAAGCTGGACTTCGAGATTGAACCGGCCACCGCCGCCCCCCTCAAAGAGCTGGCGCCACTGTTGCGCAATATTGCGCCGGCGCGCCTGTTCGATGAAGTGCTCAAACTTCTGATGAGCGGCCATGGCGAGCGCACCTTTGAACTGCTGCGTGAGCACCAGTTGTGGCCTCACCTGTTCCCGGACAACGCCCGCCAGCTGGACGACCCATCGGCCCTGGCACTGACCCGCCTGGCACTGCAAAACACCGACAAGCGCATCCGCGCAGATCAGCGTGTTACGCCCGCCTTCCTGTATGCGGCACTGCTGTGGCCGGCGGTCAATTCGGAGCAGAAATTCCTGACCGAAAAAGGACTGCCACCAGTGCCCGCACTGGCGCAGGCCGCACAGAAAATTACCAGCGGGCAACTGGTGCACACGGCCATACCCAAGCGCTTCTCCATGCCCATGCGCGAAATCTGGGATATGCAATCCCGCCTGCCCCGCCGCGGCGGTGAGCGCGCCTTGCGCCTGATGGAGCACCCCCGTTTCCGCGCGGCCTACGACTTCCTGTTATTGCGGGAAGACAGCGGTGAGATTCCCGCGGGTCTCGGCCAGTGGTGGACAGACTTCCAGCAAGTCGACGAGGACCAACGCCTGGAGATGATTCGCGACCTGCCGCGCAATGCCCCCGGTGCGAAAAAGGGCCGCGGCCGCCGCAACCGTGGTGGACGTCGCCGCAGCGGTTCCCAAGGTGGTCAAGGCCCTTCAAATTGAGCGGATATCACAAGTGACACGCTGTTATATTGGCCTCGGCAGCAACCTGGCCGACCCTGCCGGGCAACTGCGCAGCGCACTGGACCGCATGGCGGAGATTCCGGACACTGCACTGTGCGGTTGCTCCAGTTTCTACGCCAGCGCCCCTATCGGCCCCGGCGAACAGCCGGACTACGTCAATGCGGTAGCCTGCCTGGAAACGGCGCTCGATGCGGAAAGCCTGCTGGATGCCCTGCAGGCAATAGAAAACCAGCACGGCCGCGAGCGGACCCTGCGCTGGGGCGCACGCACGCTCGATCTGGATATCCTGCTGTTCGGGAATGATCAGATCGCAAGCCAGCGGCTCAGCGTGCCCCACCCGCGTATGGCAGAAAGAAATTTTGTACTGGAACCACTGGCAGAGCTGGCCCCGGCGCTGATCATGCCCGACGGCACACCACTGCCGCAGTTGCTGGCACAATGCCCGGCCAACCGCTTACATCGACTGTAATCAGGGAAAAGAAGGAGTACTCCCGGTGACAAGATTTACCGCTTCCGACTCAGCCCCATCCAATGCCGCTTCGTCCACTGCGGCAACCTCTGACAGATCCCCCACCGAAGATTACAGCGCAGACAACCTGGCCCATGAGCTCAACCTCGAAGGCCGGACCCTGCCGCGTTTTATTGCGGTGGAAGGCAACATTGGGGTCGGCAAGACTACCCTCGCGAAAAAGCTCGCAGCCACCTTCAATTACGATACCCTGCTCGAGCTGCCGGAAGACAACCCCTTCCTTGAACGCTTTTATCGCGCCCCCAAAAGCGCGGCCCTGCCCACCCAGCTGCATTTTTTACTCCAGCGTTCACAGCAGATTCAGGCCCTGCGCCAGGACGATATGTTCAAGCCGGTGCGGGTTGCCGACTTCCTGATTGAAAAAGATTACCTGTTCGCGGAAGTCACCCTGGATAGCGATGAACTGAAACTGTACCAACAGGTATACCAGCACCTGACCCTGCAGGCGCCGAAACCGGACCTGGTGATCTACCTGCAGGCACCGCTCAATGTGTTGCAGGAGCGCATCCACAAACGTGGTATTGCCTCTGAGCGCAGCATCAGCAATGAGTACCTGGCCACATTAAACGAGGCCTACACCAACTTTTTCCACTACTACGACCAGGCGCCCCTGCTGATCGTCAACTGTGCGGAAATTGATATCGTCGACCATCAGCAGGACTACCAGCAGCTGGTGGAGTACCTGTTGAATGTGACCAGCGGCCGCCACTATTACAATCCTGGAAAGTAAAGCCAAGGAAAGTAAAAAGCGGGGAAGTAAGCAGTTATTAACTGCGATGCTTCAACGTAAAAACACCATTCCGCACACCTATCCCGGCCGCCTTCGAAAGAACGAAAGGCCGGGCCGATTTATCGGGATTTAGCCCGCAAAGCGAGTGATCACTATGCCCTACGCCCCCAGTGAGCTTACCAGACCGATTACGGTACAGACCCTGCGCAAAATGAAGGCCGACGGAGAAAAGTTTATCTGCGTCGCCCTCTACGACGCCCCCATGGCCGCCATGGCACAAAAAACCGGGGTTGAGAGTGTATTGATCGGCGACTCACTCGGCATGACGGTACTGGGCTACGACAGCACCATTCCCGTCACCATGGAACAGATGATTTATCACGTGGAAGCGGTGGCTCGCGGCAACAAGAAATCCCTGATCATGGGCGACCTGCCCTTTATGACCTACGCCACCCCGGAGCAGGCACTCACCAACGCCACCCGCATCATGCAGGCCGGCGCGCACATGGTGAAAATCGAGGGCGGCGCCTGGCTGGCACCCACGGTGAAAATGCTCACCGAGCGCGGCATTCCGGTCTGTGCGCACCTGGGGCTGACCCCGCAATCGGTACACAAGCTCGGCGGCTTCCGGGTACAGGGCCGCGACGACGACCGCGCGGGGGAGATCCTCGACGACGCGGTACAGCTGGATGAAGCCGGTGCAGACCTGCTGGTGCTGGAGTGCGTACCCTCCGAGCTGGCCAAACGCATTACCAACACCGTTTCCATGCCCACCATCGGCATCGGAGCCGGCCCTCATACGGATGCTCAGGTGCTGGTCATCAACGACATTCTCGGGCTCACGGAAAAGCCACCGAAGTTCTCCAAGAATTTCCTCGAAGAAACCGGAAACATTCCCGGCGCCCTGCGCAAGTACGCCGAAGATGTAAAAAACGGCACCTTCCCCGACAGCGATCACAGCTTTAGTTGAGTCAACCGAGCAGTTACAGGTCAATAAAATGGACTTCAACACCATTCTCCGCAACGCCCGCCAGAACCCCGCGGCAGAAATTCCAGCCGGCTGGACCCAGGGGCGCGCCACCTTTGGCGGCCTGGTGGCGGCGATGCTGTACCAGCAGATAGATAGCCAGCTGCAGAACGCACTGAAGAGCGCCCAAGAGGGCGCAGCAGAGGGATCGCCCGAGGACACAGCCCTGCGCTCGATGACGATCTCGTTTGTGGCCCCGGCGGCAACCGGTGAACTGGAATCACGCGCCCAGGTGCTGCGCGCCGGCCGTTCGGCGGTTCAGCTGGAAGCCCACGCACACCAGGGGGAGCAGGTGGTCACCGCAGCCCTGGCCAGTTTTGGCAAGCCGCGGACCTCGACCATTTCCGTAGTACCCGATAAGGCCCCCGAGTTCCGCGAACCGCAAGCCTGCGAAGCCCTGCCCTACATCGAAGGGCTGGTGCCGGAATTCACCCAGCACTTCGATTACCGCATCGCCGCCGGCGCCATGCCCTACAGCGGCAGTAGCGAGCCCTGCCTGGGCGGTTGGATCCGTTTCAAAGAGTCTGCCGGACCGGCAACCACCGGACACCTGCTGGCACTGATCGACGCCTGGCCACCGGCGGTACTGTCGATGCTGAAAGATTTTGCCCCGGCGAGCTCCCTGACCTGGACGCTGGAGCTGATGCCAGCCGCTTTCCAGGCGCAAACCGACAGCGGCGACTGGTGGCAGTACCTGGCGGAAGTGGAACAGGCAGAGGACGGTTACGCGGCGATTCAGGCGCGACTGTGGAATGCGGAAGGCAAGCTGATCGCCCTGTCCCGGCAGACAGCGGCGGTATTCGGTTAATGCCCCCAGGCTTTCCGGTATTTGCGGGAAACCAGGGGCAAAGTCCGGTTTAGAGCCACTTCTTCCAGCGGAAAACCACCAGCTGGATTGCGACCGTCACCGTCAGCAACACGCTGAAAATCAGGAAGGCACGGGGATTCTCGGATCCGGGAATTCCCCCCACATTGACCCCCAGCAGGCCGGTGAGAAACCCCAGGGGCAGGAAAATGGCGGCGATGATCGACAGCACATACATACGGCTGTTGAGCTGCTCGGAAATCCGGCTCATCAACTCTTCCTGGGTTACCGCCGCGCGCTCTCGCACCGCATCGATATCCTCAATGTGCCGCAACAGGCGGTCGCTGACTTCGCGCAACTGCAGCCGGTTGCCTTCACTCACCCAGTCCATTTTCTCGGCCATCAGGCGAGCCAGCGCCTCACGTTGTGGGGAGAGGTAGCGACGCAGGGTAATGGTCTGCTTGCGCAGCAACGCCAGGTCCAGGCGCAGCGCGCCGCTGGCCCCCGCCACCACCCGGTCTTCCAGCTCGTCGATGGTTTCCTCAAAGGACTCCACCGTATCGCTCATACGCCACACCAGCAGATCCGCCAGCTCAACCACCAGGTCGGCACAATTGCGCGGCCCGCGCCCGCTGTCGAGTTGATG
Source organism: Microbulbifer sp. CAU 1566 (assembly GCF_023156515.1). NCBI lineage: Bacteria > Pseudomonadati > Pseudomonadota > Gammaproteobacteria > Cellvibrionales > Microbulbiferaceae > Microbulbifer > Microbulbifer sp. CAU 1566. Next base: position 399,858 of record NZ_JALNMG010000001.1, read on the forward strand.
ACAGAGATCGGTGATGGACAACAACTGGCGCTTGCGGGTACTGATCACCCGGTCTGCTTCCGCCCACACACGGATGGACACCATATCTTCCGGCTGCGACTCCGGATTGAGATTGACGCCGCGCAGCGCGATCAGCAGGCCGTCGCCAATGCTGGTGGTTCTGGGGCGGGTCTCCTCCGTCAGCAGCGCATCGGAGACCAGGGGATCGAGTTTGGCCGGGCCGGTGATCCAGGCGCGAGCTTCCGGAGCCGTATAGTCGAAATGCAGCCACAGGCGCCCCTGGGAGGGCTGCCAGTCCTTTACCTCGGCCCAGCTGAGGCGGCGACCTTTGCCGCTGCCATCGAGCAGATACGCGTGAATCAATCCGGATTCCATTGGGCGGCTCCCGGCAGGTTAGCGGCTGAGGGTCAAGCGGGCACTGGCGCTTTCACCCGGCTGTAACTGCCAGCTGTCAGCAAAGGCGTTACCGTGCTCCACACATACGAAACCGCGATAGTCCGCGCCGATATCCGCCAGAGTGGCAGCCAGCTCGGCACCGGGGTTCCAGGTGATCACCGTGTGGCAGTTTTCGCTGTCCGCGGTGATGGGATTGGGTGTGCGGATGGTCTGGCGGGCGGGCGCCTGCTCGAATACCCGATCCACTTCCGTGGGAAAGGTCTGCAGCCCCTCTAGACAATCGCGGGCAAAGCCCCGGGTTTTATCCAGGTATTCCACACCGTCGAGCCCCTCGACTTCCACCTCGGCCACATTGTCCACCGCAAAGTAACTGTGCAGGGCCCAGCTGTACTCCGCAGCCTCCGCGGCGGTGTTGCTGAGGCTCAGGTCGAAACCGAGGGATTTACCCAGGGAAACTTTGAGAACACATTCAAAGCTGGCAGCAAACAACGCGTCGCCAGGGTGTACAAAGCGAAAGTCCAGCACGAGGGTACCGTCGGCCAGCTCATCAGTACCTGCCAGCTCCCACAATTGGTTGCGTACCAGCCCGTGCTTGGGTTTGCTCGGGTCGCGGCGGTTTTCGCCGAACCACGGCAGGCACAGCGGGACGCCACCGCGCACGGCGGTACCCGGTTCAAACTGGGCACTCGGGCTCAGCCACAGCAAGGGCGCACGGCCTTCGGCGGTAAACTCCAGCACCTGGGCACCCTGCAGGGAGATCACCGCGCGACACAACCCGGTTTCAATCAAGAGCAAATCCAGACCGGGCTTGCCATACAAGGTGCCGCTGTCGGTGCGCGAGAGGTAGTCGAGTGCTGCCACAGATGAAACTCCGTTTCTTTATTGGAAAAAGTGGGATGGTGCCACCAACGCTACCGGCGCCAGCGGCGGGAAAGTGGTTACTCTGCCTGCTCTATCTGCAGCCAGTCAAACCCTTCCTGCTGACAGGCAAAGATACAGTTGGCGGCTTTGGCCGCGGCGTCCGCAAGCGCGGCCTGGGCAAGTTCCAGGCTGTTATTTTTTTCACTGATATGTGCCACCACCAAATGCTGCAGGCGCTCGCTGCCCACACGCTGCAGAAACCCGGCCGCCTGCTGATTACTGAGGTGACCGTAGGCGCCGCCTACCCGACGCTTGAGCGATGGAGGGTACGGCCCCTGGGCCAGCATTTGCGGGTCGTGGTTGGCCTCCAGCACCAGCGCATCGCAGTCGCCAAAATGGGATTCCACATGGGGAGTGATGGTCCCCAGGTCCGTGAGCAAACCCAGGCTGCTGCCGCGACTGCGAAACACAAACTGGGCCGCTTCGCGGGCATCGTGGGGCACCGCAACCGGTGTTACCTGGATATCCCCCACCGAGAACGGCTGGTGGCCCTCAATCAGCACTACCTGTGGCAGGCTGCCGATATCCCGGGCCCGCAGGGTACCCGGCGTCAGATAGACCGGCAGGCGGTACTTGCGCGCCAGGGGGCCGACGCCGCCCATATGGTCGCTGTGCTCGTGGGTAACAAGGATTGCAGAGAGTTCGGACGGGGTAAGACCGAGCCGCGCCATGCGCCGCTCGGTCTCCTTGATGGTGAAACCGCAGTCCACCAGCAGGCAGTGGTCACCAGAGGCGACCAGAGTGCCATTGCCCTTACTGCCACTGCCCAGGGAGGCAAATCTGATCGCCATCAACAGATCCTAAAAAGCCTTTCGTCAGATCAGGTTCTGGCGGATCGCCATCAGCAGTTCCGAGGTTTTGGCGCGGGACAGCGGCTGACCGCGAGTATTGCGGATACGCACTTCGATGGAGTTATCCACACCGCGCAGTACCACCAGATACCCCGGGATATTGCTGTCCGGTGCACCACCCAGCCCCTGTAAGTTGGCAAACAGGGCCGGCTCGGCGGTAGCACTGGTGTCGATATTTGCCAGTACCTGCTGCAGGCTGAAAGCATCGGCCGACTTCGCCAGCTTGTCTTCGCCCTTGCCGGAACGCCAGCTGGAGAACCAACCGTCGTCTTCTTCCGACAACTCGCGATCGCTGTCGTAAGTCACGTAGAGAATCCCAAGGTCAGCATCCTCTTTGTGCAGCCGGTAAGCCCCGGTATTCAGGGCGTGGGCCACAGTGGCCCAGGCGCGGTTCATGGCCAGGTCCAGCGCGATAAACGGCTCTTTGCCCGCCGGCTCCATCACCTGCACCTTGACCTTGCCGCCACCGATGGCCTGAGCCACCAGGGACGCCGCAGCTCCGGTAGACTCCGCGGCCAGGGCACCGGACATTTCATCGATCATCCATCCCTCGCGCTCGGGATTGCTGGACTGCGCCGGCCAATTGACCGAACCGCCCACAGGGGCGTCGAGCGGCACTGCGAGGTGACGCACATGGATCTCGGTGGTATCCGGCTGCACCCCGGACTCAACCTGCAGGCGGTATTTGTCTTTGCTTTCCGGGTTTTCCCCGAACGTCAGCCAGGTGGTTTCCATGGTGCCGGCACCAGCGTCGGACATGGCCAGCTGCAGACCGGCGGTGCGCAGGAAGTAATGCAGTTGCGGCCAGACTTCATCCGGCGGCTGGTTCACCAGCACCCAGCGACGGTTGCCAAGCTTCTGGATCTTAACCCTGTCCAGGCCAACATTGACGGACAGCGCCTGCGGGCGCGGCACCACAAATTCACCGCGCTCCACATCGTTGTTATTGATATGGGGGATTTCGTACAGTTCTTCCTGGTTTTTGCTGCTGATACCTTCCGGCATCTGCAGCGGTGGCAGTGTATCGGCCAGCTGGTAGTCGTCACCGCGGTCGCGGAAATAACCGTCCTTGCCAAAGATGCCACAGCCACCCAGGGTGGTAACCGCAGCGCACAGCAGGGCTCCGGCGGTAAATTTTGTCATTATTCGTACCTTGTCGAATCAGTCCTGATCGCAAAAATTCCAGTGCGGCAACGGTGTTGACACCCGATGTGCTCCGTAGAGCCGTCCTACCGCCTGCGAGTGTTACCCGTCAGAGTACGCCGGCTTTGCGCAGCGCATCACGCACAACACCGTGGTGTTCTGCGGACAATGTGGTGAGAGGCAGGCGAATACCACCCTCAATACGCCCCATTTCCTTCAGTGCCCATTTCACGGGTATCGGGTTGGACTCCACAAACAGCGTTTTGTGCAATATATCGATACGCTGATTGATGGCGCGGGCAGTTTCGCCGTCGCCAACCAGCGCGGCTTCACACATTTGCGCCACTGCCGCGGGGGCCACATTGGCAGTCACGCTGATATTACCGTGGCCACCCAGCAGCATCAGTTCCACCGCGGTGGCGTCATCACCGGAATAAACCGCGAAGTCTTCCGGCACCATCTCGATGATCTGGCGCGCGCGCTCCAGGTCCCCTGTGGCTTCCTTGATCCCGACGATATTGCTCACGGATGTCAGGCGCTGCACGGTTTCCGGCAGCATATCCACGGCGGTGCGCCCGGGCACATTGTAGAGGATCTGGGGAATGTCGACGGCCTTGGCTACTGCTTTGTAGTGCTGGTAGAGGCCTTCCTGGGTGGGCTTGTTGTAGTAGGGTGTGACCAGCAGGCAGGCATCGGCGCCACATTTGGCGGCGGTGGCGGTCAGTTCGATGGCCTCGGTGGTAGAGTTGGCGCCGGTACCGGCAATCACCGGGATACGCCCGGCCACCTGATCCACCACCCGGCGGATGACCTCCAAGTGCTCGTGCACGTCCAGGGTGGCGGATTCACCGGTAGTGCCTACCGCCACCAGAGCGCGCGTGCCCTGCTCGATATGCCACTCTACCAGCTCGTGCAGCTTGTCCCAGTCGAGGCTACCATCTGCGTACATGGGTGTGGCCAGTGCCACCATACTGCCGGAAATCATTGCAACTCCTTCTCCAACCGGCCCAAGGCCGGCCTGTACCGCCAAAAATTGAATGCGGTATGTTACTGAGCGTGCCAGTTCGATGCCAGCGCAAAAAGCGTATCCGCCCGGCGATCAGGGTCCTGACCCACAAATGGTTATTTTTTGCGCTTTTTGCGCCGTTTTTTCTGCTTGGGATAAAAGCTTTCCTCACCCTCCGGGCGAGTCTTGAAGCGGCGGTGTACCCACATGTACTGGGACGGATTCTCACGCATGCGCGCTTCCACAAACTGATTGACCAGCACCGCGTCTTTCAGTTCGTCCCCCGACGGGATTTCCTCAATCGGCGGGAATACCTTCACCTGGTAAATCCCCTTCTCCTCCAGGCGAGTTACCGTATAGGGCACCACCTGTGCCCGCCCCACCCGGGCAAAGCGGGAAGTCCCGGTCACTGTTGCGGCGGGAATGCCAAACAGCGGCGCAAATACACCCTGCTTGATGCCGTAATCCTGATCGGGCGCATACCACACGGCGCGCCCCTTCTGCAGCGCCCGCAACATGCCGCGCACATCTTTGCGCTGCAATACATTGGAGCTTTCCCCGTGGCGCTCGCGGCCCTTGCGCTGCATATAGTCGTACACGGGGTTTTTATGCGGGCGATACATCCCATCCACCGGATGGCTCATGCTCATAAAGGCGGCGCCAATTTCCAGGGTGGTGAAGTGCATCGCCATCATGACCACGCCCTGCCCCCGGCTCTGGGGTTGCTGCAGGTATTCCAGCCCCTCGATGGTGAAGCGCTTGCGCAGCCAGCGACTGGAGCGAAACCAGGCCATGCCGGTTTCCATCAGTGCGATACCGTTGGAGGCAAAATTGCGACGCAGCAACTGCTCACGCTTAATACCGGAGAGCTCCGGGAAGCAGAGCGCCAGGTTGCGCTCGGCGATAATGCGGCGGCTAGTGGCAAAACGCAGCATCAACCGGCCCAGGGCGCGCCCGAGGGACATCTGCCAGCGATAAGGCAGCTGTGCGACGAGAAACCAGAGTCCGAATAAGAACCAGGTGAGCCAGTAGCGCGGGTGCAACAGGGCGGCGCGAAAATGCGGTTTTTCCATAAAGTGGCGTACAGCAGCTGTCGGGAATTGAATGCCGGGCCACTCTCATGCCCCAGTCTTCAAGTCCAACCTACGAGTCAAACTCTTAAGTCCAGCTTGCCATTCAAGGGGGAGCGCCCGGAAGAAAACGGCGCATTATAGCCATGGGGCGCCCCAGGGGATACTCACGCTGCAGCGGTACGCAGGCGACGGACTTCGCAGTTAGCGCACCGGCCCGGGCATGACTTTTCAGTCGCAGCCAGGATTCGGCTGGCCAGACTGCTCAGTGGCGCAACAGCGCATCCAGCTCGTCGACCACTTCGCACCAGTCCGAATCTTCGGTGATCGCATCATGCAGAAACTTGCGCTGGCTCTCGCTCCAGAATTCAGCCCTTGCCAGCTGCTCCTCCCCCGCCAGGTGATGGCGGCTGAGAAAGTCCTCCACAGCATTGTCGTCAGAGCCCAGGCCCAGCTGGGCAAACAGATCGTTGAGGGTGTGGTGACCGGTTTCCATCAGAAATTCTCCTCGCATGCTAAGGATGCCGGCGCTGCATGCGCTGTCTGGACCTTGCAACAACCGGCGCGAAACACTTCCTAGGAGTATAGGTTCGCCGGCGCAATATTTCCGCGCCAGGCGACGAGCCCCAGGAGACGAGTCCCAGGAAACCAGTAGCTGACCAAAAACAACCGGAGAGGAACCACGTCAGGGAGCCGGGTTGGGATTCTGCCGGTGAATCGCCTCGATGGCCGCCAGCTGCTCGGCACTCAACACCAGCGCACTGCTGGCAATATTCGACACCAGCTGCTCCATGGTTGTAGCGCCGATGATATTGGCGGTAACGAAGGGTTGCTGGGTGACAAAAGCCAACGCCACCTGTGCCGGGTCCAGCCCCCACTCCCGTGCCAGGTCCACATACTGCTCTGTGGCGGAAACGGCGCGCTCACCGGTATAACGCTGAAAGCGCTCAAACAGGGTCAAGCGCGCGCCCGCCGGTTTTGCGCCATTGAGGTATTTGCCACTCAGAGTGCCAAACGCCAGCGGTGAATAGGCCAGGAGACCGCACTGCTCACGAATCGCCATTTCCGCGCAGCCCACTTCAAAGGTTCGGTTCAGCAGGCTGTAGGGGTTCTGGATGCTGGCGATACGCGGTTTATTACCGTGGGCAGCGAGCCGCAGATAACGGTGCATGCCCCAAGGCGTTTCGTTGGAAAGACCGATGTGACGCACCTTGCCCTGCGCAACCAGCTCTTCCAGCGCCCCCAGGGTTTCGCTGATGTCGATACCATCGTCATCGCCGTGCACATAACCCAGCTGGCCAAAGAAATTGGCCTGGCGCTCTGGCCAGTGCACCTGGTACAGGTCGATATAGTCGGTTTTAAGGCGGGCCAGCGAGCTGTCACAGGCAGCGATAATCTGCGCCCGACTGAGGCGGGGACCACCGCGAATATGGCCGACTCCAGAGTTGGCACTGCTGCGACCGGTCACCTTGGTGGCGAGAATCAACTGATTGCGATTGCCGCGCGCGGCCATCCAGTTACCGATGTACTCCTCGGTACGCCCGGCGGTTTCCGGTTTGGGAGGTACCGGATACATTTCCGCGCAGTCGATAAAATTCACGCCGTTAGCGGTGGCGTAATCCAACTGTTCAAAGGCTTCCGCTTCCGAGTTCTGCTCCCCGTAGGTCATGGTACCCAGGCAAATTTTACTGACCTGAATATCCGTTTTACCCAGCTGGCGATATTCCATTGCGACTCCCGTTTACTGCACGTACAACCTACTCACCGCGAAGGAAAGCAAGGCCGAAAAAATTTGAGAAAAGATGCCGCATTATGCCGACAGAAGTGCGGAGGGTACAAACGGACAGCGCGGAACTACCAAAGAGACGACATCAGTTGGCGTAATGGGCGGGGCTCAAAACCACGATACCGACCACCGAGGCAAGGGCAAAAAGTGCCGTCCCCAGAATCCAGTACGATGGTTTCTTCGAGCAGATCAGCAATACCAGTAGCACGGCCAGTGCGAGGTCTTCCACATTGTTCGGGTTATAAATTCCCAAATCGAACAGGAAAATATTGATCAGGTAGGCGCAGAAAAAATAGATCGCCAGGCAAGCAATAGCCCATTTTCCGTTGAATCGAAAACGTTCAAATGCGCTTTCGGCGGAATCGTGCGACTGCACCCCCAGGCTCTCCTGTACGGCGCGCCCCGGCACAATCAATCGACAGGCAACGCACAAAATCAGGGTCAATCCGATCAGCAGACCAAACTCCAGCGCCGTCCAGTCTTTCTGCAGTTTGTGCAGTTCAAACGCTCCCCACAGCAATTGAAACTGCCACGCGATGATCAGTAGCACCCATACGGGGACCAACCAATGCAAAGAAATTAACTGCCGCTCGCGAAAGGCGCGCACCAGATCGCCGAGCATCAGGGTGATGGCCAGGGCGACAAGTAGCAGGACGAAGTTGATTACATACGTAAAAATATTCATCGGCACGGAGGTTAACGGAAGGCGATTTCGCCAGTATAGCTGCTGTACTTACACTGCCTGGATTTCGCCAGATCACTGACAAGTAATACTCGTTCGCACAGGTTCGCATTTGTTGCAGGCATAAAAAAACGCCATCGGGAAGGATGGCGTTTTTTGTTTCGCGCGGGGAAATGAACTTACTTGAAGTCCGCTTCCACCAGCGGGCTGGTGTCGGCCTCGTAATCGACGCCTTTTACACCAAAGCCAAACAGTTTGAGGAAGTCGTCGGCATAACCTTTGTAGTCGGTCAGTTCGAACAGGTTTGCTTCCGTCACTTCCGGCCACAGCTTTTCGATCTTGGCCTGGGTTTCCGCACGCAGTTCCTTGTCGTCCATACGGAAACGATTGGTGTCGTCCAAGCGCGGGCTGTCGGTGTACAAGCCTTCGGTGTAGAGGCGGTACAGCTGCTCGATACAACCTTCGTGGGTACCCTCTTCCTTCATCACTTTGTAGACGAGGGAGATGTACAGCGGCATCACCGGGATGGCGGAGCTGGACTGGGTAACCAGGGCTTTCAGTACCGCGACGTTGGCGCTGGCGCTACCGCTATCGCTGATGGCCTTGGCGGCGCGGTCCAGGTCTTCTTTGGCCTTGCCGATAGTGGCGTGGCCGTAGATCGGCCAGGTGAGCTTTTCACCGATGTAGGTGTAGGCGACGGTTTTGCAGTCGTCCGCCAGTACGCCGGCATCGCCCAGCGCTTTCATCCACAGTTCCCAGTCTTCGCCGCCCATGACCTTGACGGTAGCAGCGATTTCTTCTTCGTTCGCCGGGTCAACACTGATGTCGGAGATTTCCAGTTTGTCGGTGTTGAGGTTTTTGGCGGTGTAGGACTTGCCGATGGGCTTCAAAACGGAGCTGTACAGTTCGCCGGTTTCCGGGTCGGTACGACGCGGAGAGGCGAGGCTGTAGATAACCAGGTCGATCTTGCCGAGATCCTGTTTGATCAGGTCGATGGCCTGGGCTTTGATTTCGTTGGAGAAGGCGTCGCCGTTGATGCTTTTGGCGTAGAGGCCGGCTTTGTGGGCTTCTTCTTCAAACGCAGCGGAGTTGTAGTAACCGGCGGAGGCAGTGCGCTTGTCGGTCGGCGGTTTCTCGAAGAATACGCCGAGAGTGTTGGCGCCACAGCCGAAGGCAGCGGTGATGCGGGAGGCGAGGCCGTAGCCGGTGGAGGCGCCGACGACGAGCACGTTTTTGGGGCCGTCTTCAATGGCGGGCTGGGATTTGATGTATTCGATCTGTTCGCGCACGTTGGCGGCGCAGCCCTGCGGGTGGGCGTTGGTGCAGATGAATCCGCGAACTTTCGGCTGGATGATCATGCCGGGCTCTCTCCGTTGGGTGATTCTTCAATCCAGATGGCCGACTGACCGGCCACCAAAGCGGCACATTCTAATGGCGTTTGGGGACAACTCCCATAGAGACATATCACGATACGGGATTTTAGCGGCCAGAATATCCTTCCTTGCGGCCAGATTAGCCAAATTGCAGAGAGCACTTTCGCCCCCGCTCGGTGCAGACCGCTCAATTAACGTGCAAAGATGACTAGTCCGGCGAAGACGGTCGGCACGAATGCAGGCCTTTCCTTCTCATCTCGCCCGCAACTTCGTATCAAAACATTCACGAACCTTTGGCACGCTTAATGCAATTCCTCTTATGGGGCCGCTACGGAAAGCGGTGAAACTTGAACCCGATTAAGGGGAAACCAGCGAGGTAATCACTCATGAAGTACTACTCACGTCATTTCGTAAAACCCGGCGACCTGAACCCAGCCCAACGTCTGTTCGGCGGCCAGGCACTGGCGTGGATAGATGAGGAGGCAGCCATTTTCGCGGGGTGCCAGATGGGCACCGCAAATATTGTGACCAAGCTGATGTCGGAAATTGATTTTGTCAGTTCGGCGGTTTGCGGGGATATCGTGGAATTCGGCTTCGAGGTCACCGATATCGGGCGTACTTCGCTGACGGTGCACTGCGAAATGCGCAACAAACAGACCCGGGAGCTGATCGTGCGGGTGGAGCGGATCGTGTTTGTGGCGCTGGACGCCGAGGGCAAGCCGACGCCGCACAAGAAGGCCGGAGTGACGGTAGCAGAAGCGGCAAATTCCACTTCCGAGGCCAGCAGGCTCGCCAGCTGATACCAGAGATTCACGTAAACAATAAAAAAAGCCTGTGTCGGTCTCCCGTCACAGGCTTTTTTGTATTCGCAGCAAAAGGTGTGTCAGCGCAGCAGTAGCAGCGGTTGCTTGGTTCCCTGCAGCATTTTCGCAGTGATGCTCCCCAGCAGCAGGTCCCGCAGTTTGCTATGGCTGAAGGCACCCATTACCGTCAGGTCAATGTCGTGCTTCTGCTGGTAGGCGATGAGCGCCTCTACCGTCTTGCCCTGCAAGTTGGCACTGATCACGGAAATCCCTCCATGGCTCAGTGCCTCTGCGCCCTCCGCCAGAACAGAATCCGCGCCGTCACCAACGTACACCAGGTGACACTCCACCTCTTTGAACACCGCGCTGGTTGCCACCATGTCCAGTGCCTTGCGCGCCGCTTCACTACCGTCGTAGGCCAGCATGATCGAGCGCGGCGCCTTGAACTCGCGATTCACCACCAGAATCGGCTTGTGCAGCGAACGCACCACCGTCTCCAGGTGCGCCCCCAACCCCCGATCCGAATCCTCGTGTTCCTCGCCGCGAATACCCAGTACCAGAACCCGGATATGGTCCTCCAGCTCCACCAGCGACTCAGTCACTGCTCCATGCCGCTGACAGGTCACCACCCGCTCCACACCACCAGCCAACGCCCGCGCCCGCGCGTCTTCCAACATCAAGCGCCCCTGCTCCAGTTGCAGCTTGGAACGCTTCTGCTCCAGCGCCGTCAATTCCTCCAGCAATTCTTCCTGGCTACCCAGGCCAATGCTACCGGTCAGATCGGCAACGGCCGGGGTGGAAACGCGTTCGATATTGTGGAGAAGTTTGAGAGGGGCACCGGTGCGGTTTGCAATCCAGGCGGCGTAATCACAGACAGCACCGCTGTAGCGGGAGCCGTCGATACAGGAGAGTACAAAGGGATCTTTCTGTTCGGTCATTTATTATTTTCTCTCTATCGCTATCCAACTGAATAAACCACGTGACGCACGCTACTTACGAAGTATAGAGATAGGGGAGAAGCCGAAATGCTGGGTGGAAGTTTTTGAAACCGTCGGCGACATGGATGTCGCCGACGGAGCATACAGGGATGTACTTGTGCGATTTCAAAAACTTCCACCCAGTGTTTCGGCACCACCGGGGCCCAAACAGAGCTCCCAATACGAAGCTCCGGGCTCAGTGCCCCCCCAGCACCTTCTCAATTTCCTCAGGCTTATCGTGCACCCCAAAGCGGTCAACGATGGTAGAGCTGGCCTCGTTCAGGCCAATCACTTCAACCTCAGCCCCCTCGCGACGGAACTTCACCACCGCCTTGTCCAGAGAGTAAACCGCAGACACATCCCAGAAGTGCGCCCGACTCAGGTCGATGACCACCTTGTCCAACGCCTCTTTAAAATCAAAGGACGCAACAAACTTGTCCGCCGAATTGAAGAACACCTGCCCTGCCACCTTATAAGTCCGGCTATTGTTCTCCTCATCCAGCTCCGAGCTCACGTACATAAAGTGGCTCACCTTGTTGGCAAAGAACAGCGACGCCAACAACACCCCCACAAATACCCCGAACGCCAGGTTATGGGTAAACACTACCACAATCACCGTGGCCAGCATCACCAGATTCGTCGACAGCGGCAGCTTCTTCAGATTGCGAATAGACCCCCAATCAAAAGTACCGATAGACACCATGATCATCACCGCCACCAGCGCCGCCATCGGGATTACCGCCACGTAATCACTCAGGAACACCACCAGGGTCAGTAGGCCAACACCAGCCACCAGGGTGGACAGGCGACCGCGACCACCGGATTTCACGTTGATAACCGACTGGCCAATCATCGCGCAGCCCGCCATACCACCGAGGGTACCGGCCGCAATATTCGCGATGCCCTGGCCCTTACACTCGCGGTTCTTGTCGCTGTTGGTGTCCGTGAGATCGTCCACGATGGTGGCGGTCATCAGCGATTCCAGCAGGCCAACGACGGCCAGGCCAGCGGAGTATGGGAAGATGATTTTCAGGGTCTCGAAATTGAGCGGCACTTCCGGCCACAGGAATACTGGCAGGGTATCCGGGAGGTCGCCCATATCGCCCACGGTACGGATATCCAGCCCCAGCGCGACAGCAACGGCGGTCAACGTCAGGATACACACCAGTGGCGACGGCAGGATCTTGCCCACCACCGGCACGTACGGAAACAGGTAAATGATGCCGAGGCCCGCTGCGGTCATGGCATAGACATGCCAGGTAACGTCAATCAGTTCCGGCAACTGGGCCATAAAAATGAGGATCGCCAGCGCATTGACGAACCCCGTGACCACGGCCCTGGAGACGAAGCTCATCAGGCTGCCGAGCTTGAGATAGCCGGCGATGATCTGCAGTACCCCGGTTAGTAGTGTGGCCGCGAGCAGGTATTGCAGGCCGTGCTCTTTGACCAGCGTGACCATCAACAGGGCCATGGCGCCGGTGGCGGCGGAGATCATGCCGGGACGGCCGCCGACGAAGGCGATGACGACGGCGATACAGAAGGAGGCGTATAGGCCTACCCGGGGGTCGACGCCGGCAATGATGGAGAAGGCAATGGCCTCGGGGATGAGGGCCAGGGCGACGACGAGGCCGGCGAGGACGTCGCGGCGGATGTTGCCGAACCAGTCGTTTCTGGTGGACGACAACAGGGTGTTGGAGAACTGCATAATCAGGGGAGCCTGTTTGGGGGGTCTTTTTCGATCCCGGCTTTTTTAGCCGTAAATGCGGGCGCGGATTCTAGCATCTCGGGGGTTCTGGCTAAAGAACAGGCACAAGTGGTTTAGGGCACGGATCTGGCTCCGTGGCGGCGACGCTACCGGGTGTAGTTTGGTGAGACACGCCGTAAACCCATCCATGGGGGCTCGGCTGCGGCCGTCCTGGCCGCAGACGGTCTCACCAAACTACACCCGGTATCGCCGCCTTTGCATCAGGCTCCGTCATATCTTGCTCGGATCTCGTGTCGCACTTTCCCACTCCTGTCCGCCCCCACGGACACAGTCTGTCCGGACACATTTTGCGGACACCTCCCCCAGACACCGAATATTCTGTAAAAATTTATTTTTTATATATATCAACAACTTAGACTCAAAAACCGCATTGGCACGGCAATTGCGATAAGCCCGCTGCATCCAGAAATTTCACTTTGCATCCGGGCAGCGAATCGCTCGCGTCACAGTGACAGAAGAACAGATTTCAAGAACTTGGGAACAACATGATCAGAGATACCTCCGGGCAGGACGTCCAACTCAAACCGCAGACCCCGTGGAAGAATCCGCACCTGCTGAAGCGCGCGGGGCAGGCCATTGGCGGGGCGGCATTTGTGGTTTGGGGGCTGATGAGCTGGCAGAGCACCAATGCGGTGGATGCGAGTGTGTCGCTGGCGCGGATCAATATCGCGGCGGTGGAGCGAGGGGATCTGGTGCGGGATCTGGTGGTGCAGGGCAAGGTGGTGGCGGCCAACAGTCCTACCCTGTTCAGCCCGGCCCAGGGGATTGTGAAGTTTGCGGTGAAGGCCGGCGATGCCGTTGCACAGGGACAATTGCTGGCTGAGGTAGAGAGCCCACAGCTGCAGAACCAGCTGGCCCAGGAGAGCGCTCTGTATAGCAAGCTAAGCGTCGAGCTGGCGCGCCAGAAAATCCAGGCCAAACGCCAGCGCCTTGAGAACACCCAGAAGGCGGACCTTGCCAAGGTCGATCTCACCGCCGCCCGTCGCGAACTGAAGCGTGCCGAGATGTCCATGGAGAAGCAGATCATCTCCCAGCTGGATTTTGAAAAGGCCAGCGATGACCTGGCGCGCGCAGAGCTGGAACACGCGCAGGCGGTGCAAAACGCTGCGTTGGAGAACGAGTCGCTGGCATTTGAAACCCAGACCCTGGAGCTACAGGTATCCCAGCAAAAACTGCAGATGGAAGAGCTGCAGCGCAAGGTCAACGAGTTGCAAATCGTTTCCCCGGTCGACGGCACCATCGGCAGCCTGTCTGCTACCCAGCGCGCTGCGGTGGCCGCTAACGCGCCACTGCTCACGGTGGTGGATCTCACCAGTTTTGAGCTTGAAGCCGCGGTACCGGAAAACTACGCCGACGACCTGGGTCTTGCCATGGCGGTGGAAATCAATATGGGCGGCAAGAAACTGCCGGGTGAAATTACCGCGATTGCTCCGGAAGTGATCGAAGGACAGGTGGTTGCCCGTGTCCGCTTCACCCAAAAACAACCCGGGAAACTTCGCCAGAACCTGCGTCTGACCGCGCGGATATTGCTCGAGAATCGCAACAACGTGGTGCTGGTGAAACGCGGTGCTTTCCTCGATCAGACCGGTGGTCGCTTTGCGTGGAAGCTGAACGACCAGCAACAGGCAGTGAAAGTACCGATCACCATCGGCGCACTGGGGCTGAATCAGGTAGAGATTGTTTCCGGCTTGCAGGAAGGCGACCAGATTATTACGTCCTCTGCGGAAGCGCTGGAAAACGCGCAAATCGTTGCACTGCGGGAATAGAACTTACACCGGTCGGCAGCAGCGCCGCCCAAAGATTTTTATTTAACGACTTCCATTAAACAATTTTTAAATAACGACATTCATACTCACAGACAAGGAAATCAACATGCTGAAAATGCACAATATCCGTAAGAGTTATCGCACCGACACCATTGAGACCCACGCACTCAGGGATTTCAGCCTGGAGGTCAAGGAAGGCGAATTTGTTTCTGTTACCGGCCCCAGCGGCTCCGGCAAAACGACCTTCTTGAATATCGCCGGACTGCTGGAAACCCCCACCGGCGGCGAGTACCTGTTGGACGGCCAGGAAGTGGGTAACCTGTCCGACCGCGACCGCTCACACCTGCGCAACGAAAAAATCGGTTTCATCTTCCAGGGTTTCAACCTGATCCCCGACCTGAACCTGTTCGACAACATTGATGTGCCCTTGCGCTACCGCGGCTTCAATGCCAAGGAACGCCGTCGCCGCATTGAAAAATCCCTGGAACAGGTTGGCCTCGCGGCGCGCGCCAAGCACCTGCCGGCACAACTTTCCGGCGGTCAGCAGCAGCGTGTCGCTATCGCCCGCGCACTGGCCGGTGAGCCCCGTTTCCTGCTCGCGGACGAACCCACGGGTAACCTGGACTCGCTGATGGCCAGGCAGGTCATGGAACTGCTGGAATTCGTCAACGAATGGGGCACTACCATCGTTATGGTGACCCACGACCCGGATCTTGCCCGCCGTGCGCACCGCAATATCCAGATCGTGGACGGCCAGGTTTCCGACCTGCGCCAGGCCACACCGCAAGAACAAGCCGCGATCGCCTGAGGAGACCCAGCATGTTTGGATACTACGTTTCCCTGGCGCTGCGCAGCCTGCGCCGCACACCGGTGCTGAGTGCGCTGATGGTCGCCGCCATCGCCGTGGGCGTCGGTGCGGCCATGACCACCCTGACCCTCAACTATATGATGTCGCGCAACGCACTCGCGGCGAAAGACGACGTGCTCTATGCCGTGCAGCTGGACGCCTGGGATCCCCACGAAGCAGCGGACAACCCCAGCGAAATGCCCTGGCAGCTGACCTACCAGGATGCGGTCAAACTGCTGCGCTCGGAGATTCCGGTAAACCAGGTTGCCATGCACCGCTGGGGCGGCCCTATTTCCCTGGAGAACTCCGATATACGCCCGTTTACTGCCGACTCCCGTGTCACCAGCCGCGATTTCTTCGCCTTGTTTGATGTGCCCTTCCTTTACGGCGGCACCTGGTCAAAAGAGGCGGACCAGAGCCCGATTTATCAGCTGGTGCTCTCGAAGGAAAGCAACGAAAAACTGTTCGGCGGTGAAAACAGTGTTGGCCGCACCGTCAACTTCAACGGCGTGCCCTTCACGGTAGTCGGCGTAACCGATCACTGGCAGCCCAGCCCGAAAGTGCATGACCTGAACAACGGCCACTTCAACAAATCCGCGGAAGCATTCCTGCCCTTCGGCCTGCACCGCACCTTTGAAATTTACCCCTGGGGCAACACCAATGGCTGGAAATCGGAACAGGTCAACAGCTACGAAGACCGCCTGAACAGCGACATGGTGTGGCTCCAGTACTGGGTACAGCTGGACACGCCGCAGCAGGTCGAAGCCTATCGGGATTTTCTCACCGGCTATATCCGCGAGCAGAAAGAACAGGGACGCTTCCCCCGCCCGCTGAAATTCGGTCTCAGCAAGCCTTCCGAGTGGCTGCTGCTGAACGAGGTCGTGGACGGCGATGACCGCATGCTCAATTGGCTGTCGCTAGCCTTCCTGCTGGTGTGCCTGGTAAACGCGGTTGCATTGCTGCTGGCCAAGTTCCTGCGCAAGGCGCCGGAGGCCGGTGTGCGTCGCGCGCTCGGTGCCAGTCGCAACGCGGTATTCAGTCAGCACCTGGTGGAAAGTGCCTGTGTCGGGCTGCTCGGTGGACTGGCGGGCATTCTGCTCACCCTTGCCGGCCTGGCACTGATTCGACAACTGCAGATGGGTTACATGGATCGCGTTGCCTCCATGGACTGGACCATGATGCTGGCAGCCATTGGCCTCGCGGTCGTGTCCAGCCTGCTGGCCGGCTTCTACCCGGCATGGCGCATCAGCCGTACCAATCCGTCCATTTACCTGAAAACCCAGTAAGCCAGTGCAAGCAGAAAGGAAATAACCATGTTGGAACTGCGACCCATTTTATCGGCGCTGTGGCGCCACAAAGTCTCTGCACTGCTGATTGCACTGCAGCTGGGGCTCACACTCGCCATCGTCAGCAATGCGCTGGTGGTCATGAACGAGCGTACCGAGCGCATGTCCCGTCCCACCGGTATCGCTGAAAATGAAATTACCACTTTTCATTTCATGGCGATTCCAAAGGACTACGACATGTACGATGCCTTCCGCCAGGACCTGGATATGATCCGCTCCCTGCCGGGTGTGGCCAGTGCCACCATCAGCAACCATGTCCCCCTGTCCGGCAGCGGATCTGCCAGTGGCTTCTATACCGAACCCAACCAGGAAACCGGTGGGATGAGCGCCAACTACTACACCACCGATGAACACTTCATCGATGCGCTGGGAATGAAGTTGATCGCCGGCCGCGGGTTTTACCCTGAAGAGGTGATGAAAATCAGCCCCAGCAGCAACGATCGCCCGACCATCGCAGTGGTGACCCAGAAATTTGCCGATGACCTGTTTCCCGAGAGCGATGGCAATGTGCTGGGCAAAGCGTTTTTCAACGGCGGTGACGACCATCCGATCAAGATTGTCGGTATCGTGGAGCGCAATCTGGGCCCCTGGCCCAATTCCGCACTTGCCGGTCGCGGTGCCTTTTACCCGGCCATTACCGACCGCTGGTTCTACTACATCGTGCGCGCCGAACCCGGGCAGCGCGACGCAGTACAGAAACTGGTCGAGGAGAAGCTGGCGGAGCGCGATGGCAACCGAGTGATCAACTCCTATACCATCGAAGAGGAAAAGGCCCAGTACTACGCCGGGGACAATACGATGGTTAAGGTACTGAGCGGCGTCGTCATCCTGCTGACCTTTATCGTTGCCCTCGGCATCATCGGTCTCACGGTATTCTGGATTACCCAGCGCCAGAAGCAGATCGGTGTACGCCGTGCACTGGGCGCCACCCGTACCGCCATCTGCCGCTACTTCCTGCTGGAAAACCTGATGATCGCGGCAACGGGCATCGCCCTGGGTACCGCTGCGGCGCAGATTTTCAACGGCTTTCTGGTCCGGGAATTTGAACAGCCCGCGCTGCCACTGAGTATTACCGTGTTTTGCGCCGTGACATTGCTGGTCGTGAGTCTGGCGGCAGCCCTGGTACCGGCACTGCGCGCGGCGAATATCTCTCCGGCAACCGCCACACGCAGCGTTTAAAGCAAGGTACACTTGCTCCTCCACCGAAACGGGCGCTCTCGCCCGTTTCTCTCGTGCAGCCAAGATCAAAATTATGGATAAAGTTCTTGTCATAGATGACAACACCAGCATCATCTCTGCCCTGTCCCTGTTGTTATCCCTCCACGATATTCAGACGCTCTCCGCCATCACGCCCCAGGCGGGCCTGCAACTACTGCGGGAAAACCCGGACATCAGCCTCGTCATCCAGGACATGAACTTCACTGCGGATACCACCTCCGGTGAAGAAGGCCACGCGCTGTTTTTCGCCCTGCGTGAGCTGCAACCGGATATCCCGGTGATATTGCTCACCGCCTGGACGCAGCTGGAGATGGCGGTGGAGCTGGTCAAAGCCGGCGCCGCCGACTATGTGGGCAAGCCCTGGGACGACAACAAACTGGTCGCCACCATCAAGAACCTGATGGAGCTGCGCGAGCTGCAACAGCAACAGCGGCAAACACAGAGCCGCGAACAGCAGGCGCGCGAACAGTTGCAGCAGCAATTTGATCTGCAGGATATTGTCTACCGCAGTAACAGCGTGCAAAAGCTGCTGGAAATGGCCACCCAGGTGGCCCACTCCGACGTACCGGTACTGATCACAGGCCCCAACGGCGCGGGCAAAGAAAAAATTGCGGATATTGTGCAGGCCAATTCAAGCGTAAAGCACGGCCCTTACATCAAGGTCAACGTCGGCGCCCTGCCGGAAGAGTTGATGGAAGCAGAGCTGTTTGGCGCTGAGGCCGGTGCCTACACCGGCTCAGGCAACAAGGTTCGCCAGGGGCGGTTCGAGGCCGCCGATGGCGGTACCCTGTTTCTCGATGAAATCGGTGAGCTCTCCGCCAGCGGCCAGGTAAAACTACTGCGGGTACTGCAGACCGGAGAATTCCAGCGCCTCGGCAGCAGCCAGACCCGCAAGGTGCGGGTGCGCGTGATCAGTGCCACCAACAGCAACCTGCAGCAAATGATCAGCGACGGCAGTTTCCGCCAGGACCTGTTCTACCGACTGAATGTGATCGAACTGAAACTGCCGCCGTTGAGTGAGCGCCCGGAAGATATTCTGCCTCTGGCCCGTGGTTTCCTCGCCCGCACCGGAAAACAATTGGGCCCGCAGGCACAGCAATGCCTGATGCGCTACAGTTGGCCCGGTAACGTGCGCGAACTGCAAAATGTGATGCAACGCGCTGCGGTACTGACCAAGGGCGACACCATCGATGAGGCGACCCTGGCGCTGCCGGAAGACACCCAGCTCAAGGTACCGGAGCACAGTTTCGAACCCAGCCGCGAACTGCTGGAACAGACCCTCGCCAACTGCAACGGCATCATCGCCCAGGCCGCACGTGAACTGGGGTTAAGTCGGCAGGCTCTGTATCGCCGGCTGGATAAATATGGAATTCCCTACTGATGTCCCGAGGTACGCGTTCGAAAATCTCCATCGAGGGAAAGCTGTTCGCCACCGTATTACTTTCGGTGGCGTTCGGTAGCGGTATTCCTATTGCTCTATTGAAACTTGGCGCCCAGCCGTTACTGGCATGGAGCGCAGGCCTGCTACTGGCGCTGACACTGACCTTTATTCTGTTGCGCCCCATTACCCGCAACCTCAACCGCGCACTGCACAGCCTGGAAGGCGGGCTGCTGAATTTTCGCGATGGCGATTTTTCCATTTCCCTGGCACTGGATCGCAAAGACGAGTTGGGACAGCTGGCGGAGCTGTACAACGAAGTGGGAGAAATATTGCGGCGCGAGCGCGCGCACATTCACCAGCGGGAGCTTTTGCTGGATACGGTCATCCAGAGTTCACCACTGGCACTGTTACTGATCGACCAGAGCCAGCACATCATTTATGCCAACACCAGCGCCCGCCACCTGCTGCATCAGGGAAAGCCTCTGCAAGGACATTTACTCGAGCAGATTCTTCCCGTATGCCCGCCGGAGCTGGCGCAGGCAATCAAAAACAAACAGGATGGCCTCACCAGTTACCTCGATGGCGACAGCAGTCATACGCTGCATATCAGCAACAGCACCTTCGTACTCAACTCACAACAACATCGCCTGATTTTGCTGCGGGAAATGACACGGGAGCTCACCCGGGCCGAGGTACAGGTGTGGAAGAAAGTGATTCGCCTGATCAGCCACGAGCTGAACAACTCCCTCGCCCCCATTTCCTCCATGGCGCACAGCGGCAAACTGCTGTCCGAAAAAATTAACTCTCAGCAACTCGCCGGCGTATTCGACGTTATTGCCGAGCGCTGCCGGCATCTCACTGCATTTACCCAGGGGTATGCGCGCTTTGCCAAATTGCCTGCGCCCAGCTGTGAAGAAGTGCCCTGGGCAAAACTGGTGGCCCGCGTGCAACCACTCCACCCCTTCACACTGACCGGAAGCCTACCCGCAAGACCCGGCTATTTCGATTCGGCGCAGATCGAACAGGCACTTCTGAATCTGTTAAAAAATGCCGCGGAATCTGGCAGTCCGGCGGAAGCCATCACCCTGCGTATTGAGAGCGATGTCCACGGGCAGCTGCTTACCGTGGAAGACCGCGGCGCCGGTATGAGCGACAAGGTGCTGCAACAGGCTCTGCTGCCGTTTTACTCGACCAAGCCGCAGGGCGTAGGGTTAGGCTTGGCACTCTGTCGGGAAATCGCCGATGCCCACGGCGGACAAATTCGCCTACACAATCGCAATGAAGGCGGTCTTCAAGTCAGTCTGTGGCTGCCGTGGCCGGAGAGTGCCTGATTACCCGGGGGTTGGTTATCAAAGCTAAGGCCGGGGAAAGAAAACCGCGTAGAGACGTGTCAGCAGGGACAACGGGATACAAACCAGCATAATCAATATCCCGAGGATACCGCGCGCCAGGTCACTGCCCTCGCGATGCTCCTCATCCTTATCCGCGAGATAGGCATTGAAGCAGTGATCGGGGCCGTCGATGGGATGAAAGGTGAAATCGATGATCCGCTCCATCAGCTGCCACCAGGGGCGGAATGGCGTTTCCTTGACCCGCGCGAAATAACCAGTGCGGGCGGAGATAGTGGCGTCGGGATTGCCACCAGCGATGGCATTGCCCAATTGATCAATGGCCACCAGGACGCCTTTAATCCAGATCATACCCGCTGGATGGTCACTGCCTGGCCACAGCCATTCCTAGACGCCAACCGTGTGGCAGCGAAGCCCTTCGCTGTACATCCAGCACCTGCCACCTTCCGGGCAGGGTGCCTCCATTGCCATGGGTGAGGAGCCGGCCGGGCACTGCGGTGTGCGGCCAGCGGTACACCAGGCGCCGGTATCCAGCTGATAACACACCGCATCATCTACCAGACAGGTGTTGGCGGTCGGCACCTGCATATCTCCGGCAAAACAATCGCGTGGATAGGCGGGTGTGAGGTTGGCGGGCAGCGGTGGCTGGTAATAGGTTGCCGGCGTACCGGTAAGGTCGCACCAGAAACCATCCAGGCTCGCGGCATTTTCAACACGACCGGCACAAGCGGTCACCAGAATGGTAGCCAGCAAGACAAGCTGACGCAGTTTCATAACACTTCCCCTGTGACATTCAGTCCTGTGACCGTCTATAAGGGCGCTCCCTGCCCCAAAACGGATATTCAACTACTGCCAGCCAAAACGCGGCTCGAACAAGCGGCCGGTTTACTTTTCATAAACAATGCAACGACGACCGCCGGAAATTTCATAGCACTGGGCGGTAGCCGGGCAGATAGACCCAGGGGCCAGCTCTTCGGCATCACCGGGACAGCCATCGTAATTGGTTTTCTGCTCCGCCACCGGCTGGCGGGGAATGGGCGCACTGTTAGGGTAGACCACCTGATCGCGCACACTGCTGGTACCGCAGGCAGAAAGTAGTGTTGCTGCCGCCAACAGGGAGAGAAGTGTCACTCGTTTGCGCATAGGGCCTCCTTAACAAAGCAACCGGTTGCATCTAGAACGTTACGGAATCAATAGACCCGCATTACCGGAAAAAACCAACAGGCCGAACCGACTCTGGCGTTATCCACATCGGTTGAGCACTGGCGGCTGGCCGCAGGCGGTGCCGCAGCATTGGGCAGGTAATTACCCACCTCCACAAAGTCCGCGCTCTGGCTCTTGTCATCCGGATTAAAGAAAAATGGATCGTAACTGTTTTCGTTTCCATACGGCACGAAGATACAACCCTGTAAGCAGAGTGTGGCGCCCAATGCCACCACTGCAATCCCTGTGCGGCTCATCGCTGACTACCTCGCAACTTGACCTTTCCTTCGCCACTTCACTTCGCAACCGCCACACCCCGGAGAAGTCCTTCTTCCGGAACAGGTGTCGGTACTTTCAGTTTAGCGGGTAAGAAGTGTACGACGTCGCTGTACAACTTTTAACCAGAATTAAAAGCGTGAGATTCAACGGCAGCAATTATCTGCCGCCAGCAAGTGCCAGAGAAAAAACCACAAGCGCAAAAAAAAACGCCGGGGGAAACCCACCGGCGCTTTTTCTAACACTTACGCAACTGAAATTACAGCAGCAGCTTGCGCACGTCTCCGAGCACACCGGCCAGATAAGTCAGGAAGCGTCCCGCATCACCACCGTTTACTGCGCGGTGATCGTAAGACAGTGCCAGCGGCAGCATCTGACGGGGTACGAACTCCTTACCGTTCCACTCCGGGCGAATCGCCAGTTTGGAAACACCGAGGATACCCACTTCCGGCGCATTGACGATCGGGGTAAAGCCGGTACCACCAATAGCGCCGAGGCTGGAGATGGTGAAGCAGGCACCCTGCATATCGCGGGGCTTCAGCTTGCCGTCACGGGCGGCGATCGCCATGGCGGTCGCTTCTTCTGCCAGCTCGTACAGGCCTTTCTTGTCCACATCGCGGATAACCGGGACCATCAGGCCTTTCGGGGTATCTACCGCCATGCCGATATGCACGTAGTCCTTCTTGACGATGTGCTCGCCATCGTTGTGCAGGGATACGTTGAAGCTCGGTACTTCGCGCAGGGCAGCCGCGGCCGCCTTCAGCAGGAAAGGCACCGGGGTGAGCTTCACGCCGCGCTTTTCGGCTTCGGCTTTCATGGACTTGCGGAAGTCTTCCAGCTCGGTGATATCCGCGTCGTCGAACTGGGTAACGTGCGGTACGTTCAGCCAGTTACGGGACATATTCGCCGCGGTGAGCTTGTGGATCTTGCTCATGGGCTCGGTAGTCACCGGGCCGAACTGGCTGAAGTCGATCTCCGGCATCGGCGCAATGCCAATGCTGCCACCAACACCACCGGCGGCACCGCTCTCGGCCTTCTTCACCTGCTCTTTGATGTAGGCGTTGAGGTCGTCTTTGGTAACGCGGTTGCGCGGGCCGGTAGGCTTGACCTTGTTCAGGGTCACGCCCAGCTCGCGGGCCAGTTTGCGCACGGCGGGGCCGGCGTAAACCTCGGCGGATGGGGTGTGGTCGCGTTCTACGTGCGGGTCTTTTTGCGGTGCGGCCGGCGGTTCTTGTGACGCCGCAGGCGCAGGAGCCGGCGCAGCGGCCGGAGCAGGTGCGGCTGCCGCGGGTGCTAGCGCAGCGCCACCACCAGAGACGGTCTTGATCACACCGATGACATCACCGGTGGAAACCTTGTCACCTTCCTTCACCGAGATGGAAACGATGGTACCGGAAGCGGAAGACGGCACATCCATGGACGCCTTGTCACCTTCCACCACGATCAGGGCATCGCCCTCTTCCACGGAATCACCGGCAGAGACAGAAATCTCAATCACGTCCACGGAGTCGGCGCCGCCGAGATCCGGAACCTTGAGTTCCTCTTCTTTCTCTTCACCGGCAGCTGCCACTGGCGCCGGAGCTTCTGCAGCAACCGGGGCCGGAGCAGGCTCTTCGGCCGGCGCCGGGGCGGGTTCTTCCGCCGCTTCACCTGCTGCTTCGGTTTCCATTTCACCGATGACGTCGCCTTCGGAGACCTTGTCACCTTCCTTCACGGAAATGCTCAGGATCTTGCCGGCGAAAGGTGCGGGCACGTCCATGGAGGCCTTGTCGCCCTCCACCACGATCAGCGCATCCTCTTCCGCTACCGTGTCACCCACGGCAACGGAGATTTCAATTACATCGACCTGATCGGCACCGCCGAGATCAGGCACTTTAATGACTTGTTTTGCCATATCTCTAGTTTCCTTATCGCGGGGTTAGACCAGACGCGGATTTACTTTTTCCGGGTCAATGTTCAGCGCCTTGATGGCATCCGCCACCTCGCTGGCTTCGATCACACCCTGCTTCGCCAGGCCAGTCAGCGCGGCAATCACCACGTAGTTGCGGTTCACTTCGAAGAAGCGACGCAGCTGCTCACGGCTGTCGGAGCGGCCGAAGCCGTCGGTGCCGAGGGTGATCATGTCGCCGTCGATAAACTCGCGCAGCGGCTCCACGTAGGCACGGATGTAGTCGGTGGAAATCACCACCGGGGTCTCGTTACCTTCGAACTGCTCGCTCACCCAGGCCTTACGCGGTGCCTCGGTGGGGTGCAGCATATTCCAGCGCGCCACGTCCTGGGCTTCGCGGGAAGCTTCGGTGGCGGAGGTCAGGTTCCACACGTCGGAGGTCACACCGAACTGATCCGCGAGGATATCGGCTGCGGCCATCACTTCGCGCAGGATGGAGCCAGCGCCCACCAGCTGTACGTGCTTCTTCGCCGCTTTGCCTTTGGCGGGCTTGCGGGAATTGGTGTCCAGCTTGTAGATACCGCGGATAATGCCTTCTTCCACACCCTGCGGCATTTCCGGCTGCAGGAAGTTTTCGTTCTCGACGGTGACGTAGTAGAAGAGGTTCTGCTGCTCTTCGTACATCTCCTTGAGGCCCTGGCGAATGATTACCGCCAGGTCGTAGCCGAAGGCCGGGTCGTAGCTCTTACAGTTCGGGATAGTGCCGGACAGTACCAGGCTGTGACCGTCCTGGTGCTGCAGACCTTCACCGTTCAGGGTGGTACGGCCAGCGGTGGCACCGATCAGGAAGCCGCGCGCCTGCATGTCGCCCGCCGCCCACGCCAGGTCGCCAATGCGCTGGAAACCGAACATGGAGTAATAGATATAGAAAGGCACCATCGGCACGCCGTGGTTGCTGTAGGCAGTCGCCAGAGCCATCCACGCAGACATGGCGCCGGCTTCGTTGATGCCCTCTTCCAGCACCTGGCCTTTCTTGTCTTCCTTGTAATACATGATCTGGCCGTGGTCGACCGGGGTGTATTTCTGGCCTTGGGAAGAGTAGATACCCAGCTGACGGAACAGGCCTTCCATACCAAAGGTACGGGCTTCGTCCGGCACGATCGGCGCGACGTTCTGGCCCATTTTCTTGTCTTTCACCAGCACGGACAGCGCGCGTACGAACGCCATGGTGGTGGAAATTTCGCGGTCGCCGGAGCCTTTGGTCAGGGCGCTGAAGGCGTCCAGTTCCGGGATTTCCAGCTTGGCCACTTCGGTGGTGCGAGAAGGTACCGGGCCACCCAGTGCCTTGCGGCGCTCGGCCATGTACTTCATTTCCGGGCTGTCTGGCGCCGGACGGTAGTAAGGGACTTCTTCGATTTCCTTGTCGGTAATCGGAATCGCGAAGCGGTCGCGGAAACGCTTCAGCGCTTCTGTGTCCATCTTCTTGACGTTGTGGGTGTCCATCGCCGCTTCACCGGCAGCACCCAGGCCGTAGCCTTTTACGGTCTGTGCCAGGATCACGGTGGGCTTGCCCTTGCTCGCCATGGCTTCGGCGTAGGCCGCGTACACTTTGTACGGGTCGTGGCCACCGCGGTTGAGCTTCATGATCTCGTCGTCGGAGAAGTCCTTGACCATCTCCGCCAGCTCCGGGTATTTGCCGAAGAAATGCTCGCGGGTGTAGGCGCCGCCATTGGCCTTGAAGTTCTGCATCTCGCCATCGACAGTTTCGTCCATGACTTTCTGCAGCAGACCTTTTTCGTCTTTTTCGAACAGCGGATCCCATAAACGGCCCCACAGGACCTTGATCACGTTCCAGCCGGCACCGCGGAATACGCCTTCCAGCTCCTGCACGATCTTGCCGTTACCACGTACCGGGCCGTCCAGACGCTGCAGGTTACAGTTGACCACGAATACCAGGTTTTCCAGCTTCTCGCGGCCCGCCAGGGCGATGGCGCCGAGGGATTCCGGCTCGTCACACTCGCCGTCGCCCAGGAATGCCCATACCTTGCGATCGCCGCGCGGCGACAGGCCACGGGCAGACAGGTAACGCATGATGTGCGCCTGGTAAATCGCCTGGATCGGGCCCAGACCCATGGATACGGTGGGGAATTGCCAGTATTCCGGCATCAGCCAGGGGTGCGGGTAGGAGGACAGGCCATTGCCGTTCACTTCGCGGCGGAAGTTGTCCAGCTGCTCTTCGTCGAAGCGGCCTTCCAGATAGGAACGAGCATAGATCCCCGGTGCACTGTGGCCCTGGAAGAAAATCAGGTCGCCGCGCTCTTCACCTTCGTTGCCACGGAAGAAATAGTTGAAGGCAACATCGTACAGGGTCGCTGCAGAAGAGAAACTCGCGATGTGGCCGCCGAGGCTGTCACTGTTGGAGTTGGCGCGCACCACCATGGCCAGCGCGTTCCAGCGGATCAGGGAGCGGATTCGACGCTCCATGAACAGATCGCCGGGCATACGCTTTTCCGCGTCCTGCGGAATGGTATTGCGATAAGGGGTGGTGATGGCCGCCGGCAACTGAACGCCAGTGTTGGTGGCGCGGTCAGACAGCTGCTTGATCAGGAACGCGGCGCGTTCCTTGCCGCTGTGGCGGATTACCGCCTGCAGCGCGTCCAGCCATTCCTGCGTTTCCTGAATGTCGGTTTCTTCGTGCATCAAATGCTCCTCGGCGAATATACGACGTCGAGTCGGTTTTTTATGGTCAGAATTTTTGCTGCGCAACAGTACCTCAAACCCCGGAGGCTACTCACAAATAGATACCGTAATCGCCAATTCACCGCCTGAAGTGGCGGAAAAGCAGCGTTCACCAAACAGCGTTTCAGCACTGGGTGAAATCAGAGGGACTGTGCGACCTGAATACCGCCGGTTGTTGAGACCGGCTCGACATGAATTCGGCATTGAATTCGAAAGTGCTTACGGGGTCAGCCAATCAATATTTGGACCGGATTCAGCACCTCAATCGGTGCCACTGTCCTCAATTAACGGACCGGTGTAAGCAAGCGGAGGCGATTGTAGTATTACTACAAACGATTTACCAGATAGGACGATTAGTAACAAATAAAACCAAATTCCAAAACAAATAGTTTTCCCAAACCCTGTTCAGCGGATAGTTTTGCCGTAAATTCGCGAAATTCGGTTACAAAATAGAGTCCAGAAATCACTTTTTGGTCACGCTCGTACCAAGTCGCCAGGTTTTCGACGGATAGTCGCTTCCAGCGCCAACCACCCGGTCCGCCCGCAGCACCTGGACCAGAATGCAAAAGCCCCCTGCAACTTGGGGGCAGCCTGCCAATAAGCTATAGCTCAACTACCGATTCAGCCCCCGATTCAATCATCGATTCAACCACTGCTGGCCGATCCACATGTTCTGCGTATACCAGGTATCTCAGGGGGCCACCGGCATCCACCGCGTCAAAAGGGTAGCAGGTCACCAGCATCACGCCGGCGGCATTCCCCGAATGCGAAAAGCTCGGCAACACTCCGCTGCGGCTATCAACCACCCGCGCCTCACGCACCGCATATCTCTGCCAGCGGCCATCGGGCCCCTGCAGCTGAACCGGGGACCCCGGATGCAATCGCTCCAGCCCTCGAAAATGGGTGTCCCGGTGTGCGGCAATGACGGTGATCGGCGCTGCTGCACCGCCATCTGGTGACGGGATGTCTGTTTGAACCATCCCGGGCCCAAAAGCCAGCGCTTGTCCGCTGGCTCCTTCAAGTACCACCAATGGCTTTTCATCACCCAGTTGCAACCGGGCCACTGGCCAGGTATCCGCCCAGGGCCAGGGCTTGTGTATTTCGCCACTGGCAATTTGGCGCTGCCAGGAATCGCTGATGAGGTACTGCGCCAGCTCCGCCTTGAGCCACAGCCAGCTGCCACTACCCAACTGCCAGAGCCCCGTGCAGATCAACAGCCTGGACAGCCAGCGCGTGCCCTTACCAGAGAGAGTCATAGCCCGCTCCCTGCCAATCGCTGCGCGCGAGCGTCGGTTCGACGCACATCCGGCAACACACTGCGCAACCAGCGGCGAACACTGCGTTCAAGCGCGCTGCGCCACCGGCGCAGGACACCGTAAACACCCGGGGTTCTCACCGCCTGAACTTCTTGCCGCGGCTTTTGCAGCCGACGCAGCAAGCCGCCGAGCGAGAAAAGAAGTGCCGCCAGTAGCCACTGTCCATAAATGCCATTGGCAGTAGCGGGATAGGTAAACGGCTGCTGCACTTGTCCACGGGCGACCGCATTCGGCACCGGGCTCGACTTGAGAGATTCACTCGCTGGGCGTACCGGCAGCTGTTCCACCGCAACAAAGCTGGTGTAGGGGCTGGTGAGTTGATAATCCAGTGCCAGCTGTACTATCTGCTGACGCAGCGGATCCTCACTTTCCGGCCCAGCCAGTCTGCCTCGCTCGCGCTGTTGATCGCGCAGCGATGCGATCTTGGCCCTTGCCCACAGACTGCCGATACCCTTGCCGGCGCTGTCCACCGCCAATTGTGATAGCGCCAGGCTGTGAGTGAAACGCTTGCCAGCGAGACGGCCGCTGATTTTGACTTCACCCGCGCTGTTGCTGTCAGGTATTCCCCCCTCAAACTGCGCCACCAGTTGCACCGGCTCACCGCGGTACAGATCCGGCAGGCGCTGAGGATAAGCTTCCACTTTTACGCCCTGGGGCCACTGGACCTGCAGATCGGTTACCAGTGGGCTTTCCAGCTTTTCAAACAAGGCACCCATTTTGGTTTGCACTTCGTTCAAATCGCCAATCTGTACAAAACTGCCCCGCCCATATTGCGCCGCTTTGGTCATAAAGAAACGGTTGGGCGCCGAGCCGATACCCACGGTAAACAAACGCACCTCGCCCAGGCGCTGGCGAATCAATTCGAACAGGGCACTCTCATTGCCCACGGCTCCGTCGGTAATAAAAATCACCTGACGCACCAGCTCGCCGACCTCATCGCTGAGCTGCTGGGAGAGAGCTTGTTTCAACGCCGGCGCCATTTCAGTGCCGCCGCGGGCGTGAAGTGATTCCACCCAATCTCTTGCACGCTGGATATTTTCCGGGGTCGCGGAAAGCGGCCTTGGGTACAGCGCTTGGGTATGGCTGTTAAATTCGATCACGTTGAACCGATCCGCTGCGCCCAAACGCGACAACGCCAACAGCAGGCTTTCTTTCGCCTGGCGAATTGAATTGCCGCCCATGGAGCCGGAAGTATCCACCACGTACACCACTTCCCGCGGTAACTTGCGTGTGTTGGTATTTTCCTGAGGAGGCAACAGCAGCAATTGCAGATACTGACGGGAATCTTTCGCCGACTGCTCCGCAAACATGGCCGCCGCCGGCATCGCGGAACCCTGCGGCCGCCAGAAAAGAGCAAAATCCCGATCCATGGACGCACTGCCCTGCTTCAGCTGAATGCTATAGCGATGATCACTTTCGCTGCGAAAATCGATTTCGTGATAGGGACTGTAAATATCCGCAAGTGGCAACCCCATCCCGAGGTCGATACGGATTTTCATCTGGTGACTGCCCTGCTCCGCCAGTTCAGTCATCGGCTGCATCACCGGAGAAATCAAGTCCGCATCCGGCACCTGATTCGTAGGCAGTGACCAACCGTGCGCATTAAAATGCACATTCTTCTCGGCAGACACCGGCTCACCCGGCATGTAGCGTGGCGTCAGGGTACTGGGAAAATGCAGGCTGAACTGGCCGCGGTCAAACCGCAAGGTCTGCAGGTAACGCACTTCCACGGCCACCTCTTCTTCCGGTGCGATATTGGCTACACGACTGGTAAACAGATTTGGCCGTTGCTGCTCCAGCAGTGCTGCACGCTTACCCTCCTCCCGCGCCTTTTTGTAGATCTGTTGCGCCTGGTGGCGCTCACGCACCTCACCGACAATGCGCCGCTCACCAATAACAATATCCATTCCATTGACCGCCGCATTCTCCGGCAGCGGCAGCACGTACACCGCCTCCTGCCAGTGTTTCGAGGTATTGGCGAATCGTTGCTGTAGTGTCACTTCCGCAACCAGGCCACGTACCTTGACCTCAACTTCTGTGCCGAGATGAATCGCGGGAACATAGCGGCCCGGTTCAGTGGTCTGAAATAGCAGATCACCACTGCCGGATTCGTTCATGCTGACACTGTTAAATGCGCGACCGGTTTCAACGTCATCAATCACCCCCGGATCCTGCGCTTTGGCGCCCATGGCTGCAACTAGTACAGCAGCTGCGGTCACCAATAACAGAAGCCAGCTACCTGTCCGATTTTTGCGGTAGCGGCGGCGGTAATATTCGCTGGTTGGAAGAATCAACAAGTCGCGGTGAATACGCGGTGTATGAAAAAAGGAACGATTCACTGGTGCCTCCAGAGTTTTCATCAATGAAGGCATTAAACAGGGGCAAGTGGGCGACGGAGGGGTATAAAGCGGGCAAGGTCGGGATCAATTGTGGCGAAATGTGGCTTGGCGTTCTTTTCTTTTTTGCTGGGTCTTCGCAGCCACTTTAGTGGCGGCAAATCAGCGCCCCCCCAAAAGCAAGAAACCGGCACAGAGGCCGGTCTCAAAGTAAACAATCAGAAATTCGACTCAGTCAATCAGACCGTAACCATCCCGCAAAACCTGAATGATTTCTGCCTTGGGATTGTCGGAAATCGCCAACTCTCCGCCAATGATTTTCTCGGCAATACCAACGTAAGTGGCAGAAACATCCATCAGCATGGATTCCGGCAGCTCGTTGTCGCGGGCCAGGGCCTCGCGCTCGTCCATGCGGTCCTTGTTCAGCAGGATGTCCGGGTCGGGGAAGTAGTTCAGCAATGCCTGGCGGAAGCCTTCTTTGGAATTTTCCACCACTTTGCCATTGCGGTACTGCTCGCCCTCCCAGATGCGGGAAGAATCCGGGGTGCCCACCTCATCCATGTAAATCAGCTTTTCTTTGCCATCGGCATCGGTCACGTAGCCGAACTCGAACTTGGTATCCACAAACACCTGGTCCAGTTCAGCCAACGCCGAAGAAATCACGTCGAAGCCCTCTTTCAGTAGCTTCTCGTATTGGGCGATATCACCCTCACTGCTGAATCCGAACGCAGCGAAATTGTCTTCGATATTCTTGCGGGTGATATTCACATCGTCCGCCTCCGGCACACCGGGAATACCGGTGAGAATACCCTTGGTGGATGGGGTAATCAGTAACTCGGGAAGCTTCTGGTCTTTCTGCAGGCCATCTGGCAACTGGATGCCACAAAATTCGCGTTCGCCCTTGCTGTAAGAGCGCCACATGGAACCGGTGATGTACTGGCGGGCGATGGCTTCAATTTTGACAGGGCGGGCCTTCTGCACGATCCACACCGCGGGATGCGGGATATCCAGGATGTGGCTGTCTGCCAACCCCTGCTCCTTGAACAAGCCAAACCAGTGATTGGCAATGGCGTTCAGTGCCGCGCCCTTACCCGGAACACCGCGCATACCACCTTCACCGGTCCAGATACAGTCGAAGGCGGAGATGCGGTCGGAGATGACCATTACCGCCAGCGGCGCGTCGGCAGCCACCGGGTAACCCTTTTCTTCGATCAGGCGCCGGCTGTCTGCCTCGGTGAGCCAGTATACCGAGCGGACTTTGCCGCTGTGCACAGGCTTGTCGGTGCGGATCGGCAAATCGTTATTCACTGCCAGTACTTTGTCAGCAAGGCTCATGGGTCTTTCCTGTGGCTGTTTCAATAGCTAGTTTTGCGGCCCCGCGCCAGGGCGGCGGCGCGACCAGAATAAAGCGCGGGATATTAGTGCCCCAGACGGGAGAATGCCACTCCCGCCGAAGCCAGGAGAATCAATTGGTTTCTTCGGCTTTTTCGGCAGCGGCCAGCAGCTCACGCTCCTGCCACGCGGCCTGGTGATCTGCCGTGGGCCAGGCGTTCATGATCGCCTTGGCAAGCGTAGCCAGCGGGATCGCGAAAAACACCCCCCAGAAGCCCCAGATACCGCCGAATACCAGCACCGCCAGAATAATTGCTACCGGGTGCAGGTTGACGGCCTCGGAGAACAGGATAGGCACCAGTACATTGCCGTCGAGCAGCTGGATAATGCCGTAGGCGAACATCAACCAGAAAAACTCGCTGCTCCAGCCCCACTGGAACAGGCCAATGGCTGCCACCGGGATGGTTACCACCGCCGCACCGATATAAGGAATCAGCACCGACAGCCCCACAGCTACGGCCAGCAACAGTGCGTAATTGACGCCCAGTAACAGGAAGGCGACATAGCTCACCACCGCCACAATGGCGATCTCGATCACCTTACCGCGCACATAATTGGCCACCTGGTCATTCATCTCGTGCCAGATCTGGCGCAGCATCGGGCGCTGCTGTGGCAGGAAGGAGGCGCACCAGTTCAACAACTTGCCGGAGTCCTTGAGGAAAAAGAACACCAGGATGGGAACAATCACCACATAGATAAGTACCGCCGCAAAGATCGGCAGGTTGGCCAGGGAGAAGGCAAACACGGTTTGCCCCAGGGTACCCAGTTCACTGCCCAGTGTGGTGAAGATTTCATCTATCTGCTGCGCGGTCACCAGCCGAGGGTACTGCTCAGGCAGTAACAACAGCAGCTCGTGGCCCTGATTGATCATATTCGGCAATTCATCAAACAGCCGTCCCGTCTGGCGCCAGATTATCGGCAGCACCACAAAAAGAAGGCCAACAATGGTGCCAACCAGCACCACGCAGGCGATGGTCACGGACAGCCAGTGCGGTACCTTCCAGGATTGGAGTCGCTGCACCATACCCTGCATCAAAAAGGCGATGACCAGCGCGGCCAGCACCGGAGCCAGTACCCCTCCCAGAGTCGCCAGCACCACCATCGCTGCCAACAGCAGCAAAACCAGTAGTACCACCTCTTCCTGGCTGAAATAGCGATTTATCCAACCCCTTACAATCGCAAGCATAAATACAGATCTCTCACAGACTCTCGTCTTTTTATGGTCTCAAAACCCGCCAAACGGGCTCAATAAGCGTCGATTATTCGCCGGACACACACTGGAGCCAGTAGTGGAATTCACTGCCACGCTGCTCGGCCCGCAGCAAAGGTACACCACTCAACCTACAAAAACTGCGGATATCCCGCTGGGAGGCTGGGTCGGTGGCCAACAGGTGCAGTAGCTGCCCCACGGCCAGCTGCTTTATCCCCCGGCGCATGGCCAGTAAAGGCTGCGGGCAGGGAAGGCCACGGGCATCTACCCTGTATGCGGAGTCCCACGGGTATTCCCGGGTGGCGGTGGCCGAACTATCTGATTTGGTCATAAAAGTGCGGTAAAGAACCGTTAATGCCGCGAATTATAACGGCGCCCCCCGGTCTATGGGTCATTGAAGTAGAACCTTTTGCCCTGGAGCTGATCAAAACCTCGACAGTTTCACAGGGTTACGTATAGTGTTAGCCGTAGGCAAACCCGGCAGGCGCAGTAAACAATATGACCGAGATCCCTTCCAAGTTCAGGCAACCCACGCAGGCGAGTGGCGGCCCCCTGAAGCGCTACTGGCAGCGGCTGTGCAATGCCGCGACAGGTATTGGCGCCGGCCTCCTGCTGGGCGCCAGCCCCCTGATAGCAACCGCACAAGACGACCACCATATCCAGCTTCCGCAGCTTGGCGACACCAGCAGCGGCCTGGTGTCCCGGGCAAGGGAAAATGAACTGGGCGAAATGTGGCTGCGCATGTTCCGCAGCCAGGTGCGCACCTCCAGCGATGCGCTGCTGCAGCAATATGTAGAGAACTCCCTCAAGTCCCTTGCCGAATACAGCCCCCTGGAAGACAAGCAACTGGATGTGGTGGTGGTCAAAAACGACACCATGAACGCCTTTGCGGTACCCGGTGGCGTGGTGGGCGTGCACACGGGTTTGTTCCTGTTTGCCGAAAATGAAGACCAGTTTTCCTCGGTACTGGCGCACGAACTCGCGCACCTTAGCCAGCGCCACTACGCCCGCTCGCTGGAAGCCCAGCGCAACAGCACCCTGCCCACCCTGGCCGGCATGCTCGGCGCCCTGGTGCTTGCCGCCACCGCCGGCGGCGACGCCGGCATCGCCGCCATGACGGCCACTCAGGCGGCCGCCCTCGACAACCAGCTGCGCTTCTCCCGCCAGAACGAGCAGGAAGCCGACCGCGTTGGCATTGAGACCCTGGCCAAGGCCGGTATGGACCCCCAGGCTGCCGGCGAAATGTTCGAACAGATGCTGAAAGCCACCCGCTACTACCGTCGCCCGCCGGAGTTTCTGCTCACTCACCCGGTTACCGAAAAACGGATCGCCGACGCCAAGCTGCGCGCGAATCGCATGGAGAAGATCCCCCTGCGCGACAGCCGCGAATACCACCTGATGCGCGCCCGCATCCGGGTCAACGCCGAAGCCACCCCGCAGCAGGCAGTAAAGCGCTTCCAGGCGGAGCTGCGCGGCGTTAACGACAATGAAGATGCGGCTCGCTACGGCCTGGCACTGGCCCAGACCGCGGCAGGCAAACCAGATACTGCGCTGGAGACGCTACAACCACTACTGGACAGGGAGCCGGACAAAGACGCCTTCGTGCTGGCGCGCGCCGATGTCGATCTCTCGCGCCACGATTACACCAGCGCCACCAAACGCCTGCAGCAGGCGGTGGATAAAAACCCGAAAAACCACGCCCTGATCATGGGGCTGGCCAACGCGC
This sequence comes from Microbulbifer sp. CAU 1566, assembly GCF_023156515.1. Classification (NCBI taxonomy): domain Bacteria; kingdom Pseudomonadati; phylum Pseudomonadota; class Gammaproteobacteria; order Cellvibrionales; family Microbulbiferaceae; genus Microbulbifer; species Microbulbifer sp. CAU 1566. Next base: position 434,624 of record NZ_JALNMG010000001.1, read on the forward strand.
ATTTTAAAGCCGGCAATTATCTGGCGGCAGAGCGGATCCTGAAGAAACACAGCCGCGTGCGCCGCAAAGACCCGGCAGTCTGGTACTTGCTGGCGGAGACCCACGGCCTCGCCGGTGACATCGTCGGCGTGCACGAAGCCCGCGCCGAGTACTACATTTTGAACGGTGTTTTCGACAAGGCCCTGCAACACCTGCGTCACGGTGTGCGCCTGGCACAGAACGACTACCAGACCCACGCGATTCTGGAACAGCGCATGAAAGATGTGATCAAGATGCAGGAGAAGGCGAAGGAGCTTTAATCCTTCTTAGCTTGATATGGTTTTAAAGCTGGAGCGGTGGCAGTAAAGCACCGGGCATCCGTTTTCGAAACCGGGCTAGGCGCCCCCCTTCAATACATCCCTGTACGCTGCGTCGGCGACGTCCATGTCGCCGACGCTTTCGAAAACGGATTCCCGCCACTTTACCTTCAATTCAAAAGCATGCGCTTCGGACTTCAGTAGCCAAGTATGGTTCTACTGAATTGAACTTAGTCAGTCCAATGGCTTGCGGAAATCCAGCATCCGCTGCAATGGCATCATGGCCCGCTTGCCCAATTCGGGGTCCACAAGGATTTCATTGTCACCGCGCTCCAGTACCCCGCACAGATTCTCCAGGGAGTTCATCGCCATCCAGGGGCAATTGGCACAGCTGCGACAGGTTGCCCCTGAACCCGCGGTAGGGGCAATGATCAGCTCTTTGTCCGGGCACTGCTGCTGCATTTTGTAGAAAATGCCTTGGTCTGTTGCCACGATAAACTGCTTGTTGGGGCGGGTTTTCGCAGCATTGATGATCTGCGAAGTAGAGCCCACCACATCGGCCAACTCGACCACCGCAGCAGGGGATTCAGGGTGCACCAGCACCAGCGCCTCCGGGTAGAGCGCCTTCAGATCCGCTACCCCTTTCGCCTTGAACTCCTCGTGCACAATGCAGGCGCCATCCCACAACAGTACGTCTGCGCCGGTCTGTTTCTGTACATAACTGCCCAGATGCTTATCCGGTGCCCACAGGATTTTTTCGCCCTGCTCATCCAGGTAATCCACCACATCCAACGCAATACTGGAGGTCACCACCCAATCCGCGCGGGCTTTGACGGCAGCGGAGGTATTGGCATAAACCACGACAGTGCGGTCCGGGTGCTGATCGCAGAATACGGAAAACTCGTCAATGGGACAGCCGAGATCCAGGGAGCAGGTCGCCTCCAGGGTCGGCATCAACACCCGCTTGTGCGGCGTGAGAATTTTGGCGGTTTCCCCCATGAATTTCACACCGGCCACGATCAAGGTATCGGCCTGGTGCTGGGCGCCGAAGCGGGCCATTTCCAGCGAGTCGGAAACACAACCACCGGTCTCTTCCGCCAACTGCTGGATAAGCGGGTCGGTATAGTAGTGCGCAACCAGAACCGCATTCTGCTCTTTCAGCAGGCGCTTGATGCGCTCGCGCCAGAGATTCAGCTCGTCTTCGCTGTACTGGTGCACACCCGGATGCGCCAGGTGATCCTGTACAAAATCCCTGGCGTCAATTGGATTGGACGCATTATCGGTGGTTGCACTGCTGGCAATTTTTTCGCTGCTGTCTGTCATGGGTCTCTGATACTGCCGGGAAAAGCCGGCATTATACCGGTCTGTGAGAATTTCGCTGACCTTCAGCCCGAACAAGTTTAAGGTCGCGACAGGACCGAAACGATCCGGAAAATCGCCACGACATCGGACTGATAGGCTAAAAGCATTTTCAGAGGGAAAGGTTTTGGAGGGATATTTTTCAGGAAGTGCTTTTGAGTTGAGTTTTAAGGAAATGGTGGGTCGTGCTGGATTCGAACCAGCGACCAATTGGTTAAAAGCCAACTGCTCTACCAACTGAGCTAACGACCCTTAAAAACATCTGCAAGCCAGCAGGCTGCAAATGAAAACTCATTGTATAACCCGACTTGCGGCGAGTTTTCTAGTATATCGGCTCGGCGGATTGGAAGCGCCGGAAGGCCGATATCGGGAGGAAAGATGGTGGGTCGTGCTGGATTCGAACCAGCGACCAATTGGTTAAAAGCCAACTGCTCTACCAACTGAGCTAACGACCCTTAATTCCCCTCGATGTGAGGAGCTGCGTATCTTACGGATCTAATCCGAAAACACAAGACCTGGTTACAAAAAAATTTCTAACAAATTTAAGGGCTTACAAGCGGCTTTCCTCCACCGGGATAACCGCAAAATCCGCTGGAATTCAGGCGTAAACCGTGGGGTCTTCGAGCCCCGCCTCGGCGAACCCGGCTGCGCGCAGACGGCAGCTGTCACAGCGACCACAAGCCGCACCGCTGGTTTCCGCCTGGTAACAGCTGACGGTCAGACTGTAGTCCACCCCAAGCGCGGTGCCCCGCTTGACGATATCTGCCTTGCTCATCTTCATCAGCGGCGCGTGAATCGTCAGTTTGTTGCCTTCTACCCCGGCGCGAGTGGCCAGGTTGGCCATTTTCTCGAAGGCATCAATGTACTCTGGCCGACAATCCGGGTAACCAGAGTAGTCAACGGCGTTCACACCCACAAAAATATCCTGTGCACCGAGCACTTCCGCCCAGCCCAGGGCAATAGACAGGAAAACCGTGTTGCGCGCGGGCACGTAGGTTACCGGGATTCCGCTGGTTTCCTCTTCCGGCACATCAATGGTGTCATCGGTCAGCGCCGAGCCTCCAATGACCCGAAGGTCAAGCTTCACCACCTTGTGCTCAAGCGCCTCCAGGTCTGCTGCGACCCGCTGCGCCGCCATCAGCTCGGCGCTGTGACGCTGCCCGTAATCGAACCCCAGGGCGTAGCACTGGTAGCCTTCCGCACGGGCCATCGCCAATACCGTGGCGGAATCCAAACCGCCGGAGAGCAATACGACTGCTTTCTTGTCACTCATAATCCAATCCGAATTCACTTGTTCGCTATTGCAGCGTCAGACGCCGGGAATATCTCCCCACAGTAATTTGTGCATTTGCATTTGCATGCGCACGGGCAGGCCGTCTTCCAGTATCCACTCGGCGAGCTGGCGCGGTGCCAGCTGTTCGTAGCTTGGGGAAAAAAGCACTTCCCCCACCCGCTCAGCCAGGCGGTACTGGTCCAGGGTAAACCTGGCCCAGTCGTAGTCGCCTCGATCGCAGATCACAAACTTTACCTGGTCGTGGGCGGTCAGCAGCGGGATATTCTCCATGCGGTTGCGCCCCTGCTCACCGGAGGCAGGTGTTTTCAAATCGACAACTCGCGACACCCGCTCGTCTACCGCATCCACTGGCATGGCGCCACTGGTTTCCAGGGAGACCTGATACCCCGCATCACACAGGGCCTTTAACAGAGGAATACAATTCGGCTGCGCCAGAGGCTCACCACCTGTGACACACACATGGCGGGCCGGGTAACTCTGTACTTTCTGCAAAATTTCAGCCAGCGTCATACGCTCGCCGCCATAGAAGGCGTATTCGGAATCGCAGTAAGTACAGCGCAACGGACAGCCGGTCAGGCGCACAAAAACAGTCGGCAAGCCCGAGTCGCGGGCTTCCCCCTGCAGCGAATAAAACAGTTCACTGATGCGAAGCGACTCTTTGGTCAGGTCGCTCGAGGTCAGATCGACTGCCTTGATGTTGAGTTCGGTCTCGGACATGGTTCGCCGTAAATCTCGCTACCCGCGCCACCCGCAGGAGTGGCACATATAAAAACGCCCGGGTGGCAACAACCACCCGGGCGCGGGATCATAGAGTTTTTTTGATCACAAAACCAGCACCGCCCCTCTCCTGCACCAGAAGAGCAGGCGGAGCAGCGTGTTACGGAAGGTTTTCCTTCAGGTATTCCTTCGCCAGGCGGGAAGCACGTGCATCACTCGCTGCCACCTGCTCCAACAACTCTTTTGCCTTGGCGTTGTCACCCAACTGGTGATAAACGGTGCCGAGCTTGTAGCGACCATCCCAGACTTTACTGGAGTTGGGGTAGCCATCCAGCAGCGCAACAAACCAGGTGCGTGCCTCTTCTACCTGTCCCTGCACCAGGGCAATCTCGCCCAACCAGTAATTGGCATTGGGGGCGTACTGTCCATTGGGGAAGTCATCCAGCAGGCTTTTCAGGCCTTTGCTGGCGGCACTGTAATCACCTTTGCGGGCCAGGCCGATACTGTCGCTGTAGCGGTTTTGCTCATCCTGGGTGCTTTTCTGGCCTCCCGGAGCTGTGCCGCCGGTGTTTGCCACCGGATCGGAAGCGCTGCCGTTAGCACCATTTGACGCCTCGCCATCGGGAGCACCGGAAGACGGCGCCTCACCGGAAATGCGCGCGATACGCCGATCCAGGTCCATGTAGTCCTCGGTGCGCTGCTGGCGCAACCGCTTGACCTCATGTTTTAACTCTTCCACTGCACCCCGCAATTCCTGCACTTCCTGCTGCAATACCTGCATTTGGTAATAGGCTTCCGCTTGCGGATTTGCCTGCAAGCGACTGGCAGAGGTGTCGGTGCGACTGGCGAGCTGAGGATAGCTCGGGGGTGGAGGGGTTGCAGAGCCTCGATTGACCGAGCTGCCATCAGACAGGTCCACAATCGGAGCTTGCGCGAATACGGGCGAAACCGCAGCCATAAAGGCTGCGGTTACCGCGATACTTCTAATCAGAAATGTCGATTGCATGCTTCTAGATTAGTTGATAACCACGCGACGGTTCATAGCACGGGCGCTCTCGCTGGAGCCGTTCTGAGCCGGGCGCTCTTCACCGTAGCTGATCACTTCCAGGTTGGCAGCGTTTACACCTTGCAGCACCAGGAAGTCGCGAACCGCGTTGGCGCGACGCTCACCCAGAGCCAGGTTGTATTCACGAGTACCCAGTTCGTCAGCGTGACCTTCCAGACGTACAGTGCCGGTAGAAGCGCGCATACGGTCAGCGTGCTTGATCAGCAGCTCACGGTTAGAAGGCTTCAGCAGGCTCTGGTCGAAGTCGAAGTACACGACGTTATCCAAAGGAACGGCTACTTCCTGCGCCGGAGTCTCTTCAACTACCGGAGGAGGGGTTTGGTCGAACTGATTAGCGTTAGCGCTATCGTCGGTATCGGTGCTGGAACAACCAGCCATTACTGCCAGTACGCAAGCCAGGCCCAAGCCGGTTTTTACTGATTTGAACATAAACAACTCCGCTTTAGTGTTATCGAAAAATCCTGTAAGACATCATTCAAACCCAAGATTTTACCTTGGTTCGACTTCTTCTTATTTGCTTGATCTCACACCTGCCGCAAACTCATAAGGAATACGGCCAGTACTGCATCAATCAAAGTAAGGCGACCACGCCGGCTCGCGGACATCTCCCTGCTGCGAAGGCAGGCTGTATTTCACCCCGGCATCCAGCGACACCGCAGCTAGAATACCCTTGCTCCCCCGCTTGGTGGCGTACATCAGCATCGCGCCATTGGGCGCAATGCTTGGGGATTCGTCCAGGCGCGTCTCCGTAAGAACACGCATTCTACCGGAAACGATATCCATCGTAGCGATGGTAAATACCCCCCTGCTACGATGCACCATTACCAGCGTTTTGCCATCGGGGGAAACCCGCGGACGCGCGTTGTAGTCGCCGTCGAAGGTTAAGCGGTCTACTTGACCCGTGGCAAGAGTCAATTGGTAAATTTGTGGCTTACCTCCCCTATCCGAAGTGAAAACCAACGATTTACCGTCAGGCATCCAGTTGGGCTCAGTATCGATCGAGAAGTGGCGGGTCATACGGGTGAATTTGCCGGTAGGCAGGTCAAGGACATAGATCTCAGGATTGCCATCTTTCGACAGCACCATGGCCAGCTTGGAACCGTCCGGGGACCAGGTCGGGGAGCTGTTCAGGCCCTTGAAATTGGTCAGCTGCTGGCGTGCACCGGACCGAATATTCTCCCGGAAGATCGCCGGGCGTCCGGTCTCAAAGGATACGTATGCCACTTCCTGTCCATTGGGGGACCAGCTTGGGGACATCACCGGTGCACTGAAGCGGCGCACCTGGCGCGCTCGGGCGCCGTCGATATCCGACAGCATCAGCGCGTAGCTCGGCTTACCGCCCCGTGAGGTTTCCTGCACATAGACCATCTGGGTACCGAAGGCACCGCGAATACCGGTGATGGCTTCATAGATTTCATCCGCCGCGCGGTGGGCGATATCCCGCAGCTGCTGCGGGCCACCGGTTACCTGCTTGGTGAACATTTTGCTCTGGCCGAAGATGTTGACCAAGTCAAAGCTCAGCAGGTAGCCACCCGCTTGCGGTTGCATGCGACCGGTCACCACGTACTCGGTACCCAGCACACGCCAGTCGCGGAAGCTCACCTCTTCCGGAGTTTTCGGGAAAGACAGCATGTCATCCCGGGGCACCGGCGCGAAGAGACCACTGCGGCGCAGATCCGCCGAAACGATAGCGGACACATCTTCCGACAGCACGCCGCTGCCAGACCAATCAAAAGGAACGACGGCGATGGGTGTGGGATCCTGGTTCCCATCGACAATTTCCACTACCAATTGTGCCTGGGCCGACACTGCCAGCAGGCAGCTCACCAGGGAAGCAAATAGTAGAGAGACGGTTTTTTTCATCATTGGCGCAGGCCTTCGACTCTGAATATCAGTTTGGTGGTTCGTATCTGCCGCTCGAAGAGCGACGGTTCTTCACGGGCCACATCGGCCACTTCAGGAAATACTTCTACCTTCTTGACCGCAGTTAACACGGATCTATCCACAGCGGGGTTACCGCTGCCCTTGGTAATGGTGGACGCCACTACCCGCCCGGTCGGAACAAAGTTGATCTGCACTTCCACCACCATGCCGTTGCGGGCACTGGGAGGACGGCTCCAAACCGCTTCAATACGCTGCTGGATTGCCTGCGCCACCGACATCACGGCCGCGGAATCGTCACTGGCCTCCCGCAGCTCCTCCTCGTCTTCCAGCGCCTCCTCAAAGGCACTTTTGCGTTCCTGAGCCAGTTTTTCCTTACGCTCCTGCTCTTTGCGCTCTTTTTCCTTGCGCGCCTTCTCTTCGGCCTCGCGCTTTTTCTTGGCGGCTTCAGCCTTGCGCTTCTTGTCCGCCTCTTCTTGCTTCTTGCGCTCTGCAGCGGCCTTGCGCTTTTTATCCTCAGCGGCCTGGCGCTGGCGCTCCAGCTCCTGTTGGCGGCGCTTCTCGCGCAGATCCACCTTCGGCGGCGCCTTGGGTTTGTCCGACTTGGATTCCAGCTGCACCAGCTTGGCCTGCACAAATTTTGGCATCGGCTTGAGCTCGCGCTTGTGCTCAGCCTCCCAGCCAAACGTCAGCACCGCGATCAAAAGCGCGTGCAGGGCAACACTTATAACGATAGCCGGACCGTAAGAGCCGTTCATACTTGCCTCTTACCCCGGGTCACTCTGACGGCGGCTCGGTAACCAGACCGACACTGGGTGCCCCTGCCTGCTGCAGGTGGGTCATGGCGCCAACGATCAGGCCGTATTTTGCATCCGTATCACCCCAGACCAGCACCGGGGTTTTCGGCTTCTGCCGCAGCACCTTGGATACCGTGTCTTTGATGTCTTTCAGCGGTTTGGCGACCTTTTCATCATCGCCGAGATTCAGGTAGTAGGTACCATCTGCCTTGACCGACACAATCAGCGGCTCATCATCGGTGTCCTCGATGGGCGCGGAAGGGGCGTCTGGCAGGTCTACTTTTACCCCCTGCATCAGCAGCGGCGCGGTCACCATAAAAACGATCAGCAGCACCAGCATCACATCGATGTAAGGCACGACGTTGATCTCGGAGACCAGCTTGCGCTTGGGGGCTTTGCGGAAATTGCTCATGGTTCGACTCTTTGCACAGCTTCGGTGATGACGCCTTAGCTGGCGTGCACCTTGCGGTGCAGGATGGAGGAAAACTCTTCCGCAAAAGTCTCATAGCTGGATAGCAGCCACTCAGCCTTGGCGGAATAACGGTTGTACGCCATCACCGCGGGGATCGCAGCAAACAGGCCCATGGCTGTCGCAACCAGTGCCTCGGAAATACCCGGCGCCACGGTGGCAATGGTGGCCTGATGCATCGTGGCGAGACCACGGAAGGAATTCATGATGCCCCACACAGTGCCGAAGAGGCCGATATAAGGGCTGACAGAACCGACGGTCGCCAGGAACGGCAGGTTCATTTCCACCTTTTCCTGCTCTCGGGACATGGCCACGCGCATGGCGCGCTCGGTGCCTTCCATAACGGCCGCGGGGCTGCTTTTGCCCTGCTGGCGCAGGCGGGTGAACTCGGTAAAACCGGCGCGAAACAGGGACTCGACACCGTCGATCTTGCCCTTCTCTGCCGCCGCATTACCGTCGCGGAACAACTGGTTGACATCGGCGCCAGACCAGAATTTGCGTTCAAAGTTGACCATTGAGCGCTTGGCGCGCGCCAGGTAGGTACCGCGCTGAATAATCATTACCCAGGAGATCACCGAGGCCAGCAGAAGCAGCAGCATGACCAGCTGCACCAACAGGCTGGCACTGGAAATCAGTCCCCACAGAGAAAGTTGTTCACCGGCATTCATGTTATCGACTCACTGCCTTCAAAGCTTGATAGATGGTTTCAGGTAAAGCGCAGGGTTTGCGGCTGGCGTCATCCACGCAGGCCACTTTGACCACACCCTCACAAATAATTTCATTACCGCGCCAGATTTTTTGCTCAAACGTGACTGCGGCGCGACCCAGCTTGCCTATGGCGGCACTGGCCCGCAATTGATCGTCCAGTATTGCAGACCGCCGATACTGAACCTCCGCTGAATGCACTACCAGCAACAAACCCTGCTGTGGCATCGCTGGCTTATCATAGCCGAGGGAGCGGACCAATTCTGTGCGCGCCCGCTCCATATACTTTAAATAATTGACGTAATAGACGATTCCGCCAGCGTCGGTATCTTCGATATAGACGCGAATGGGAATATTGAAAGGCTCTGACACGCACCGTCCTTAACTTGGCCGACTGCCACTGAAACGCGATTTATTTTCTTGTTTTCGGCTATTGCTCTCGGCTTTTACTTGTAAAACCGAGGCCGCCGCTGCGACACCATTGGCTCTTTATTAGCTCTTTGGGGCTACCGGCCAACACTAGCGCGGAAGCCATACAGCGACGTGAAAGGGACATGCTACAGGATGTGGTCTGGTTCGTCAGGTGCGGTCAGGCTTCGGGATACCAAAATGCTCGTAGGCCAGCGCCGTCACCACCCGGCCTCGCGGGGTGCGGGCCAGGTATCCCTGCTGAATGAGATAAGGTTCGAGGACATCTTCAATGGTGTCCCGCTCTTCACTCACCGCCGCCGCAAGGCTGTCCACCCCCACAGGGCCACCATCAAATTTCTCAATCATGGTCAGCAGTACACGGCGGTCGAGCTGGTCAAACCCGCTGGCATCGACATTCAGCATGTTCAGTGCCAGGTCCGCAGTCTCGGCACACACGTGGCCATCGCGTTTTACCTCGGCGTAGTCACGCACCCGGCGCAGTAAACGGTTGGCAATACGCGGCGTACCGCGTGCACGGCGCGCAACCTCATGCGCACCACCCTCGTCCATTTCCACCCCCATCAGGCGGGCCGAACGGGCCACGATACTGGTGAGATCTTCGACATTGTAAAACTCGAGGCGCTGGACGATTCCGAAGCGATCCCGCAACGGCGATGTCAGTAGGCCCGCGCGAGTGGTCGCACCGACAAGGGTAAAGGGCGGCAGATCCAGCTTGATCGAGCGCGCCGCGGGCCCTTCACCAATCATGATATCGAGCTGGTAATCCTCCATCGCCGGGTACAGCACCTCCTCGACGTGGGGACTGAGGCGATGAATCTCATCAATAAACAGCACATCACCGGGTTCGAGGTTGGTCATGATCGCGGCAAGGTCGCCGGCCTTTTCCAGCACAGGTCCCGAGGTGGTCTTGATCGCCACGCCCATTTCCGCAGCGATGATATTGGCCAGGGTGGTTTTGCCGAGACCAGGCGGGCCGAACACCAATGTGTGGTCCAGCGCCTCTTTGCGCAGTTTGGCCGCCTGAATAAAGATTTCCATCTGCTCGCGCACCACCGGCTGCCCGACATAGTCAGACAGTGTCTTAGGGCGCACAGCGCGGTCGTACTGCTCCTCTTGCCCACTTGGGCCAATCGGTTCAGCAGCAATCAGGCGGTCAGCTTCGATCACAGGGTCATCTCAATTCGGTTAGGCGGGCGCCATGCTCTTGAGAGCAAGGCGAATCAGGGTGGCGCTGTCGGCGTCCGGTGCATCTTTCGCGGCACGGGCGACCATCTTGCTGGCGTCGGTGGGCTTATACCCCAGCGCGGCCAGGGCGCTCTCTGCCTCGCCAGCGTGATCCACCTTCGGCTCAGCATTGGCGGCCATCAACGGAATATCGCCGAGATCGCCGGTTTGCGGCGCAAGCTTGCCGCGCAACTCAATGATCAGGCGCTCAGCGGTTTTCTTGCCGACCCCAGGCACTTTTACCAGCGCGCCCACATTGTCATCTGCCACGCAGCGAGCCAGCGCCGCACCATCGAGCCCGGACAGGATCGCCAGAGCCATCTTGGGGCCGACGCCATTGACCTTGATCAAGGTGCGAAACAACTGACGGTCGGATTCACGAATAAAACCAAACAGTTGTTGCGATGTTTCCGATACCGCCAGGTGCGTGTGCAGCTGCACGCTGCCGCCCAACTGGGGCAACTCGAAAATGGTGGTCATGGGAGCCAGCACTTCGTAGCCCACCCCCTGGACATCGACCAGTAACTGAGGGGGCTGCACGGCGGCCAGAATGCCGCTGAGTCTTCCTATCATTTTGCTTCCAGTTTCAATTATTTCTCAGGGCCAAAGCTCTACAACCCAGGCCACTAAATCACACTCAGGCGCCCGCGACGGAAACGCGCCCGGCTCCCCGTTGAGGACTGAATCAGGGTCTGCATGGTATGCATGTGGCAAAGTGCCACCGCGAGGGCATCCGCCGCATCCTCCTGGGGAGAAGCCGGCAGCTTCAACAAGGTCTTGACCATGTGCTGCACCTGCAGTTTGTCGGCCCCGCCGTTACCCACCACCGCCTGCTTGACCTTGCGCGCCTCGTACTCCGCTACCGACAGGTCTGCGTGGGTGGCGGCGACTATGGCAGCCCCCCTCGCCTGCCCCAGCTTGAGTGCGGAGCCTGCGCTCTTGGACATGAAGACATTCTCGATGGCCATCTGCTGTGGCTGGTACTGCTGGGCAATCTGGCTGACCGCGTCAAAAATGAGCTTGAGACGCTCCGGCAAGGGGCCGTCGGGCAGTCGGATGACACCGCTGGCCACATAACGGGCCTGGGATCGATCTACATCGATCAGACCATAACCGGTCTTGCGTGAGCCGGGATCGATCCCCAGAATTCGAGTCACGGCCTTCAACCCCTGTACATTTATACAATTAATGCGGGAAGTGTCCCAAGCTGCTGCCGGGGCGTCAAGGCCGGTATCACTGCCGCGCGCCCTTTGAATACCGACAGATACAAAAATGCCCCGACGGGCGGGGCATTCGAAGCGAGAGAGCAATGACAGCACGGCGAGATCAAGCGAGCTCGGCCATCACCTCTTCCGGGATATCCGCGTTGGTATATACATTCTGCACATCGTCCAGGTCTTCCAGCATATCCACCAGCGCCAGCACCTTTTCAGCACCTTCTTTGTCCAGTGGAATCGTGGTGGAGGGAATCATCGCAATGTCGGCATTGTCCGGCTTGAAACCGGCAGTGGTCAGCGCATCTTTTACCGACATGTAATCGGTAAACTCGGTGGTAACCTCGATGCTGCCGTCGTCGTTGGTCTCAATGTCCTCGGCGCCCGCTTCCAGCGCGGCTTCCATCAGCGCATCTTCACTGGCACCCGGCTCGTAATACATCTGGCCTTTGCGGGAGAACAGGTAAGCCACGGAACCGTCGGTACCCAGGTTGCCACCGCGCTTGGTAAACGCGTGACGCACATCGGCTACCGTGCGGTTGCGGTTGTCGGTCAGACACTCAACCAGAACCGCAACACCGCCGACACCGTAACCTTCATAGGTTACCGCTTCGTAGTTATCACCATCCGCATTGCCCGCCCCGCGGGCAATGGCTTTATCGATGGTGTCGCGCTTCATGTTCGCGCCCAGCGCCTTGTCGATGGTAGTGCGCAGTGTGGGATTGTCATCGGGGTTAGCGCCGCCCTTGGCCGCGACGGTCAACTCGCGAATGATCTTGGTGAAAACCTTACCCCGTTTGGCATCCTGCGCCGCTTTGCGGTGCTTGATATTGGCCCATTTACTGTGTCCCGCCATCGATATCTCTCCGGTGATTCTCCATTAGTATGGCTAACTGGCGTTTCGAACCACCCCGGCCAGCGCCGGAGTGGTACAACCGAAAGCTTAGCCCTATCTATTAACCTACCTGCTCTTCCTTCTGGCGCAGGCGAATACTCAGTTCGCGCAGCTGCTTGGCGTCCACCGCTCCCGGGGCATCGGTCATGACACAGGCCGCGCTCTGGGTTTTCGGGAAGGCGATGACATCGCGAATGGAGTCGCTGCCGGTCATCAACATTACCAGTCGGTCGAGGCCGAAGGCCAGGCCACCATGGGGCGGCGCACCGTACTTCAACGCATCCAGCAGGAAGCCGAACTTTTCGCGCTGCTCATCAGCGTCAATGCCGAGGGCGCGGAATACCGTCTGCTGCATTTCCTGATTGTGGATACGGATGGAACCGCCACCCAGTTCGGTACCGTTCAGCACCATATCGTAGGCGCGCGACAGCGCTTCCAGCGGGCTCTTCTCCAGTTCTTCTGCGGAACAGGAAGGTGCCGTGAACGGGTGGTGCAGCGCGGTAACGCTGCCATCATCGTTCTCTTCGAACATCGGGAAGTCCACCACCCACAGCGGCGCCCACTCGGACACGTACAGGTTGAGGTCTTCACCCAGCTTGCAGCGCAGCGCGCCCAGGGCTTCAGTTACTACTTTAGCGGAGTCCGCGCCGAAGAAAATCAGGTCGCCGTTTTCGGCGTGCAAGCGATCCAAAATCGCCCCGCGCACTTCGTTCGGCAGGAATTTGACGATCGGAGACTGCAGGCCATTCTCCAGATCCGCCCGGTCGTTCACCTTGATATAAGCGAGTCCTTTGGCGCCGTAGATGGAAACGTACTTGGTGTAGTCGTCGATCTGCTTGCGGGTCAGCTTGTCGTTGCCGCCAGGCACTTTCAGCGCGGTCACGCGGCCTTTGGGGTCGTTGGCCGGGCCGGAGAACACCTTGAACTCCACTTCGGTCATCAGATCCTTGATGTCCACCAGCTCCAGCGGGATACGCAGGTCCGGTTTGTCGGAGCCGAACTTGGCGATCGCTTCACTGAACGGCATGCGCGGGAACTCGCCCAGGTCCACACCTTTCAGCTCTTTGAACAGCTTGCGAATCATGTTCTCGGTGATGGACATGATGGCGTTTTCATCGAGGAAGGCAGTCTCGATGTCGATCTGGGTGAATTCCGGCTGGCGGTCTGCGCGCAGGTCTTCGTCGCGGAAGCACTTGGCAATCTGGTAGTAACGATCAAAGCCGGACACCATCAACAGCTGCTTGAACAACTGCGGGGATTGCGGCAGCGCGAAGAACTTGCCCGCGTGGGTACGGCTCGGCACCAGATAGTCACGGGCACCTTCCGGGGTGGCGCGGGTCAGGATCGGGGTTTCAATATCGAGAAAGCCCTCGCCGTCCAGATAGTTGCGGATGGCATTGGTAATCTGGGAGCGGAAACGCAGGTTGCGCTGCATCTCGTTACGGCGCAGGTCCAGGTAGCGGTACTTCAGGCGCACGTCTTCGCCCACAGCGGTGTGCTCGTCCAGCTGGAAGGGGGGCGTCTCGGCGCCGTTCAGGATCTCCAGCTGCAGGCCGTAAACCTCAATTTCACCGGTGGCCATATTCGGGTTTACCGCTTCCGGGGCACGTGCACGCACGCGACCGGTGACCTTCAGCACATACTCGCTGCGAACTCTGTCAGCCAGGGCAAAGTGCTCTGCTGCGTCCGGGTCAAAGACCACCTGGGCGATACCATCACGGTCGCGCAGATCGATGAAGATGACTCCACCGTGATCGCGGCGGCGGTCTACCCAGCCACACAGGGTTACTTCGCGGTCAATATCGGCGGATCGCAGGGCGCCACAGTAGTCGGTGCGCATGGAGTCTTATTCCCTTAGTTGTAAACGCAGTAGTCGTGTATCCAGCTACTCAGCTGGCTTTGGATTCGGAGCCGCCAGACTTGCTGGCAGGCTTGGCAGCATCACCGGCGAGGTTTTTCTTGCTGCCGGTCTTGAAATCGGTTTCGTACCAGCCGCCGCCCTTGAGGCGGAATCCGGCTGCACTGATCTTTTTGCTCAGTTCCGCTTTGTCACAGGCGGGGCAGTCTGTCAGCGGAGCATCGCTCATACGCTGCAGGGCTTCCATCTGGTGGCCACAGGCCTTGCACTGGTATTCGTAGATAGGCATCTCGGTACCCGGATCTCACTGAATATAAAGGGGCGCAGATTATACATGAGCACCCGCGAGGGAAGAAGAACGCTGTTTTTGTGGGCACCCGGTGCTCAAATAGGCCGCAGACGGGGGTATTTGGGTGTCGCATTTCGACCAAAACCCTAAAAAAAAGCACTTTTTTTCCGTTTTTACCCCGTGCGCCCCGAGAAAAACTGGATATACTTCAGCTCAGTACCGAGTACTACACACTTTCACTGGAAAAACACTTATATATAGAAGGAAGCTAACGATGGCCGCAAAGAAAGCCGCAGCTAAGAAAGCACCCGCCAAGAAAACTGCAGCCAAGAAGGCTCCAGCCAAGAAAGCAGCAGCCAAGGCCGCTCCGGCCAAGAAAGTGACTGCGATCAAAGACAAGTACACCAAAACCCAGATCCTGAACCAGATCGCCGAGAAAACCGAGCTGTCCCGCAAGCAGGTACAGTCTGTTCTGGACGAGCTGACCGACGTGATCGAAGGCCACGTGAAGAAGCGCGCTGTGGGCGAATTCGCTCTGCCGGGCCTGCTGAAGATCACTACCGTGAAGAAGCCGGCCAAAAAAGCACGCAAGGGCATCAACCCCTTCACTGGCGAAGAGACCATGTTCAAGGCCAAGCCTGCGAGCATCCAGGTAAAAATTCGCCCGCTGAAGAAGCTGAAGGAAATGGCCGAGTCCTGAGTCTCGCCGCTTTCAGCCACGAAAACCCCGCTTTTGCGGGGTTTTCTGTTTGTGGGCGTCCGGCGTAGAATGGCCGCCCTCTTGTTTATTACCTCAATTCACAGACAGAAAAAGAAAGCCCTATGCGCGCATCCCGCTATCTGATCGCCACCCAGAAAGAAACTCCCAATGACGCAGTGGTCATTAGCCACCAGCTGATGCTGCGTGCCGGCATGATTCGCCGCCTGGCATCCGGCCTCTACACCTGGCTGCCCACCGGCCTGCGGGTACTGCGCAAGGTCGAGTCGATTGTGCGCGAAGAAATGAACCGCGCTGGCGCATTAGAGGTGCTGATGCCGGTGGTGCAGCCGGCGGAGCTGTGGGAAGAGTCTGGTCGCTGGCAGCAATACGGCCCGGAACTGCTGCGTATCCAGGATCGCCACGACAATCCGTTCTGCCTGGGCCCCACCCACGAGGAAGTGATCACAGATCTGATTCGCACTGAAGTAAACAGCTACAAACAGCTGCCGGCCAACTTCTACCAGATTCAGACCAAATTCCGCGATGAGATTCGCCCGCGCTTCGGCGTGATGCGCGCGCGCGAGTTCACCATGAAGGATGCTTACTCCTTCCACCTGGGCGCAGACTCCCTGCAGGAAACCTACGATGTGATGCACGGTGCCTACTGCCGCATCTTCGATCGTATCGGCCTGGATTACCGCCCGGTACTGGCAGACACCGGTTCTATCGGCGGCTCCCACTCTCACGAATTCCACGTGCTCGCCCAAAGCGGTGAGGACGATATCGCGTTTTCCAGCGAGAGCCGCTACGCCGCAAACGTGGAACTGGCGGAAGCGGTAGCTCCCACCGGTGAGCGTCCTGCAGCAAGCAAAGCGATGGAAGAACTGCACACCCCAGGGCAGAAAACCATCGCGGCACTGGAAGAAGCCTTTGGTATTGCTGCCAACACTTCCGTGAAAACCCTGATTGTACTGGGTGAAGTGGAAGAGGAAGGCGAAACCGCCCCGCTGGTTGCACTGGTACTGCGCGGCGACCACGACCTGAACGAACTGAAAGCGGAAAAACTGCCGGGTATTGCCAGCCCGCTGCAATTTGCCCCGGAAGCGCGTATCGCCGCCGAGCTGGGTTGTGGCATCGGCTCTCTTGGCCCCGTCGGCCTGGAAATCGAGGTGCTGGTGGATCGCGCCGCGGCGCACCTGGCGGACTTCGTCTGCGGCGCCAACAAAGACGATTACCACCTGACCGGCGTAAACTGGGAGCGCGATGTAGCGCTGAAGCGTGTGGAAGACCTGCGTAACGTAGTCCCCGGCGATGCCAGCCCGGATGGCCAGGGCACCCTGGAGATCAAACGCGGCATCGAAGTCGGCCATATCTTCCAGTTGGGCACCAAGTACAGTGAAGCGATGAATGCATCGGTACTGGATGAGAACGGCAAGGAACAGGTTATGACCATGGGCTGCTACGGTATCGGGGTTTCCCGCGTGGTAGCGGCGGCCATCGAGCAGAACCACGACGACGCCGGTATCATCTGGCCGGAAGCTATTGCTCCCTTCCAGCTGGCCATAGTGCCCATCAACATGCAGAAGAGCGAAGCCGTGCAGCAGAAATGCGAGCACATCTACGACGCCCTGACCGCCAAAGGTATCGACGTGCTGCTGATGGACGAGCCCAAGGCGCGCCTGGGCGGCATGCTCGCAGACACGGAGCTGATTGGTATTCCACACCGTATCGTGGTGGGCGACCGCGGCCTCGAGAAAGGCAATATCGAGTACAAGGGTCGCCGCGACAGTGAGAACCAGGAATTCTCCGCCGATCAGATCGTGGATATCCTGCTGGAAAAAATCGCCCACTAACAAAGTGTAACCAGCACGTATAAGTAAGCAGCAGGGTAGATCCGCATGATGCGCCTACCCTGCAACCACCCATTTTAGCGATCGGATCACTTTCCCCCTCTCACCTCGGCAGCCTGAATTAACTGCCCCGACCTAGCGCCCCTTCACCAGATACGCAATCGCCCTGTCCAGCCCCTCGATGGTCATCGGGTACATATGCCCATCCACCAGTTTCCGGGCCATACCAATGCTTGCGGTGTATTGCCAGTATTCCTCTGCAGTAGGATTGAGCCAGATCAGTTTATCGTAGACATTCGTCACCCGCTCCATCCAGGCAGCACCGGGCTCTTCGTTCATATGCTCGACACTGCCAAAGCGGCTGGTAATTTCGTAAGGCGCCATGGACGCATCACCGACGAAAATGACCTTATAATCCTTGCCGTAAGTACGCAGCACTTCCACCAGCGGCGTCGACTCACTATAGCGGCGGTGATTGTCCTTCCACACATGCTCATATATGAAATTGTGGAAATAGAAATATTCCAGGTGCTTGAACTCACTGCGGCAGGCTGAAAACAGTTCTTCGCATTGTTTGACATAGGGATCCATGGAACCGCCCACATCGAAAAAAATCAGCACCTTCACCGCATTGTGCCGCTCCGGCACCATCTTGATATCCAGCAATCCGGCATTGCGGGCAGTGGAACGGATAGTGTCGTTGAGGTCCAACTCTTCCGCCGCACCAGTGCGGGCGAACTTTCGGAGCTTGCGCAGTGCCACCTGAATATTGCGAGTGCCCAGGCTGATACTGTCATCGAGATTGCGAAACTGGCGCTTCTCCCACACCTTGGAAGCCGACTTGTTACGGCTCTTGCCACCCACACGAATACCACCCGGGTGATAGCCACTGTTGCCAAATGGACTGGTACCACCGGTACCTATCCACTTGTTACCCCCACTGTGCCGCTCCTTCTGTTCCTCCAAACGCTTCTTGAATTCCTCCAGCAGCTTTTCCAGGCCGCCCATGGATTCAATCTTCGCCTTCTCCTCCTCACTGAGCTGCTTCATAAACTCCGCCCGCAACCAATCCTCCGGAATCATCTGTTCCAGAATATCGTCGAGGGTTTCCAGTTCTTTAAAGTAGGCAGCGAAAGCGCGATCGAATTTATCGAAGTGCTTTTCGTCCTTGATCAGGCAAGTACGAGCCAGGAAATAAAATTCGTCCAGGTTGGCATAGACAAGACGCTGCTGCAGGGCTTCCAGCAACGAGAGCAGCTCGGTAATGGAAACTGGAAGGCTATGGCGGCGAAGGTTCAGGAAAAATCCGATGAGCATAAGCTGTGCTCGATAAAGATGAGAATTTCAGGGCGAAGGTAGTGGTGGCGGGTGAAGGTTTGCGAAACCTTCTGCGAGAGGGACCTCGCAGAAGAGCCCCCATGGATGGGTTCACGGCGTGTTTCGCAAACCTTCACCCGCCAGCACTACCGCCACCACACTAGCTGATACTGTTACCGGTTCTCTCGGCGCGCCATAAATGCAAGACGCTCTAACATATGCACGTCCTGCTCATTTTTAAGTAACGCGCCGTACAAAGGCGGGATCGCCGAAGTCGCATCGCGATTTTTCAGTACCTCCTCGGGAATATCATCCGCCAGCAACAGCTTCAACCAATCAATCAGCTCGGAAGTCGAAGGCTTTTTCTTCAGCCCCGGCACCTCGCGGATCTGGAAAAACACATCCATCGCCTCCGCCACCAACTGCTGCTTGATCCCCGGATAATGCACATCCACGATCTTCTGCATCGTCGCCCGATCCGGGAAACTGATGTAATGGAAAAAGCAGCGACGCAAAAATGCATCCGGCAGCTCTTTTTCATTGTTCGAAGTAATGATCACGATGGGACGATGCTTGGCCGTGATCGTCTCGCCCGTCTCGTACACAAAAAACTGCATACGATCGATTTCCACCAGCAAATCATTGGGAAACTCGATATCCGCCTTATCGATCTCATCAATCAGCAGCACCACCCGCTCATCCGCGTCAAACGCCTCCCAGAGCTTGCCCTTCTTGATGTAATTACCAATATCGTGCACCCGGTCCACCCCCAGCTGCGAATCGCGCAGGCGGGACACCGCATCGTACTCATACAGGCCCTGTTGCGCCTTGGTCGTGGACTTGATGTGCCACTGAATCAGCTTCAGGCCGAGACTGCTGGCCACCTCTTCTGCCAACAGGGTTTTCCCGGTACCGGGCTCCCCCTTGATCAGCAGCGGACGCTGCAGGGTAACCGCCGCATCCACCGCCATCTGCAGATCGTCGGTGGCGACATAACTGTCGGTTCCGGTGAATTTCATGGCTGCTCCGAATGTTATCGATCGAAAAACACCCATGGTAAAGGATGCCGCGAAAACGGCCAAAGGCGGAATCTGTCAGATTGAATGACGGCAGCGGCCGCACCCCAACTGAATGCGACCAAATAAATAAATGCAGTCATAAACTGCAAGGAAAAACGAAGAAGCCCCGAAAAGAAGAGCGGTGCAGAGACCCGATCAAGCCACCTGGGTGCGGCGGCGACGCACTACCTGACGCCCCTTATCGGTAATGTACCAGCGGATGCCCAGGTGGCTGTGGATCTTGCCCACCATCTCCAGCACCAACAGGCTGTTGAGCGCGCGGGCAATGGAATTGGATTCCATATTACCCTCGTGGGCCATTCCAGCCAGGGAGCGAAAAACACAGTCCCCGGTATTGAGCAGGCTCAACACATGCAACGCGTTGTCGTCCAGCTTGCGGATCTGGTTAAAGTCCAGCGTCGGTCCCTGATCCGGGTCACCCTCAATCTCGTGCTCCAGCAGCGGCATCATTTCCAGCTGCATCGCACGAATCTCCTGCTCCAGGTTCTCGACCCGCGCTCGCGCAATACTGGCATCCCGCAACTGACGGCGGGCCGCATTGAAGACGAACATACGAGAAGCAATCGCTGCAAGAAGGCAGTAACCGGTAAAGATCAGCAGACGGGACGGGTCCCCCTGAATTTCAATCAGCAGGTCACTCTGGGTGAACTTGAGGAAAATTGGCACCATCAAGGCGCCACACAACCCCATGATCAGGCAGCGGGCAAGGCCAGCAGGATCTTCCTCGGTGAACAGCATCTGGTAGTAGTTGACCAGGCCACCGAGAATACCGGAGACCAGCATGACAGCGGTCAGAATTAGCAGGTGGTCGAGCATCCCTGTCCCTTCATTCAGCGCACGGCTAATAGCGCGCAGTTAACGCCACTGCTGGCACTTCTTGTGTTTTGTCGGTTATGTAAATCGCGAGTTGTGCGTCCTGGCGCTTTAGTGTGCCATTCGGCGCCATGCAGCCATTGCCTCAAGATAGCGAGGGTTTGTTGCGGGCTCTATTAGATATAGCAGTAACCGGGAAAATCGGCCGCAGCGGGATAGGATTGAACAATGGGATTGGCGCCTCCCTCTACCTCAGTTACCTCAATAGTAGGCAGGCGCATAATTCTCAGGCGTAACGCCCGGTGATTGGAGACAGAAACTCAGTACTGGTCACTCTCCGTCATAGGGCGATCTTTACGGCGCCGCACCATCAGGGTAATGATCCCGACAATCAACATCACTGCGAAGGCACCACCCCCGGCAAAGACCAGGCTGGCAGCCACTTCCGGCGACGCGCCCTCTTCCTCAAAAATGGTCTGATAAACAAACAGCGGCAACAGTGGTGTCAGGGGACCATCCTCCATGCTCCCGCGGGCGGGAACCAGTAACAGAGTTGCCGCTTCCAGTAATAACAGATTGCGCACCCAGGACCACCCCCAGTTCCGCATAAACCACCAGCCCGCCACCAGCAGAACCAGTACCCCACCGGCGTAAACCGCCCAGGCAATTTTAAATTCTTCAGCCATTGTATTTTCGCTTTAGTGTTTCACATGAATAGTTAAAACGTTTTTCAATCCCGCGTACTGCCGACGCTAGGCTGCCGGTCAGTCACCCTTTCAGTTATTCCCTCAGTCAGTCCCTCAGTCAGTCCCTCAGTCATCTCCTACCCAGATGACAACATGCTCCTGAAAGTCATCGGGATGCACCTGGGATTCACTGATCACCTGGTCCTGTACGGATATCCCCGCTTTGTGCACAGAATCGGGATCACCGGATACCAGCGGGTGCCAGCTGGCCAGCGGCCGCCCCTCCGCCAGGGTGCGATAAGCGCAAGTAGCGGGCAACCAGGTAAAATTGGCGGCATCTTCCAGTGTCAGCTGAATACAGTCTGGCACCAACTGCTTGCGCCGTGGGTAGTCACTGCACTGGCAAGTGTGTGTATCCAGTAACTTGCAGGAAACACGCGTGGTGTGAACCTCCCCCGTATCTTCATCTTCCAGCCGATGCAGGCAACAACGGCCACAACCGTCGCACAGGGACTCCCACTCCTCCGGTGTCATTTCCGAAAGTGATTTGCGCTGCCAGAATGGCCTCTGGCTTACCACGATTGACTTACCACGAATGCATTACCACTTTCGATTTAACGAATATCACCCACGGGGCAATTTACTATTCTGCGCAGCAATTGCCCGCATTTCGTCGTCAACGACCGGGGGCATCTGCAGATAGTAGCCTTGATCTCGCAGGGCGTTCATGACCTTTTCCACATCTGCGCGCGCAAGCTTGCGCTTCGGTGTTAGCAGAAGCGTGGTGACATGTACCGGCTTGCCGAACAGCGACTGTAATTTTTCTGGAACCCGCGCCATACCCTGGGCCTTATCGACGTACAGGTACATTTCCGCTTCGCGCGGACTGCGGTAAATATCACACAGGGTTTTCACTGAAGAGTTCGCTGAATCGGTCATCAAGAATTTCTCAGGTTGTTCAGTTCTGCCAGCAATGGTTCACCAACCACTGTTTTGCGCCAGCCCAGGAGGCGCCCTTCGAGCTCAGGCGCTTGCGCCTGAACCAGAGTTTCCAGCTCTTTTTTACGCACCAGAATTTCCGAGGGCACTCCGGCCTCTTCCGCCAGCTGAGTCACTTTCGCGCGCAGCAACTTGAGCACTTCACCCTGCTCCCGATTGAGAGGCTCAGGCAGGGGCGCAGGCATATCCTGCCGCTCCGCGGCTGTTGCAATAATCTGCAGCAGGGTCTCGCCATACTTGCGCAGGGTTTTGCCCTCCAGTCCCGGCTGTGCCAGGGTGGCGAGATATTTGGGCATCGCCTGCGCGAGACCAAAGCAGACATTTTCTTTCAACAGGTGATTGCGGGGAATGTCTTGTGCGCGCGCCTCCTGCTCTCGCCAGGTACAGAGATCCTGCAATACAGCGAGCTGCTTCGACCGCAAACGCCAAGCGCCTTTGACCTTGCGATAATAGAGCTCGGGCGGTTCAGGTTCGCGTGCCGCCTGGACGGCAGCGGTGCAGTCTTCCTGCACCCAGTCCAGTCGCCCCTGCTCACGCAATGTCTTCAATAAAATGCCATACACCAGTGGCAGCCAGGCGACATCCAGGGCGGCATAATTTTTCTGTGCTTCGCTCAGGGGGCGCTGCAGCCAGTCCGAGCGGGTTTCACTTTTCGGCAGCTCGACCTGTAGTAGCTGGCTGACGGTTGCGGCATAACCAAGCCCTGCCCCCATCCCGGTAACGGCTGCGGCTACCTGGGTATCAAATATGGGATCGGGAATGGCGCCCAGCAGGCGATCCAGGGTTTCCAGGTCCTCGCTACAGGAGTGCATGATTTTGACCACGCGGGTATCCAGCAGTAGTTCGCGCAGTGGAGCGAGATCCTCAATGGCGAGGTTATCGATCAGGTAACAGTGTTTACCATCTCCCACCTGCACCAGTGCCGGCAGCGGGTAAAAAGTACGGCTGCGCATGAACTCTGTATCCAGCGCGACGGCGCTCTGGGTGCGCCAGCGCGCGCAAAGCGCTGCCAGCTCTTCGCCACTATCGACCCAAATTGGTGTGGTATCCACCAGGCTTTTACTCCCGGTGCTTTTGAATTGCTCAGACATCAATCGTCCAGATTTTGATTTTTCATACTCAGGCTACGTCAAGGTCACAGCGTGGTACGACTGTTAAAGGCATGGGCCAGTGTGCCGCCGTCGATATATTCCAGTTCCCCACCAATGGGCACGCCGTGGGCGATGCGACTAACAGCAACACCTTTGGCCCGGGCGCGCTCAGCAATAAACTGCGCCGTCGCCTCTCCCTCCACTGTGGGGTTGGTGGCAACGATCAACTCGCGAATGCCACCGTCCTCTTTCTCACTCAAGCGCTCACCCAATAGATCCAGTCCCAGATCCGCAGGGCCCACTCCATCAATAGGTGACAGGTGGCCGTGAAGGACAAAGTAAAGGCCGTGATAATTACCTGCCTGCTCAATCGCCAGGACGTCGGCCGGAGTCTCCACCACACACAGCATGGTGTGATCCCGGCGACTGTTCGCGCACAGGGTGCACACGGTCAGTTCCGTGAGCGTACGGCAGCGGGTGCAGCGGCCGACTTTTTCCACCGCCTGGGCCAGAGAGCTGGCCAGTAAGCCGGCGGCATCGCGGTCTTTTTCCAGCAGGTACATGGCCATGCGCTGGGCGGATTTGGGGCCGACGCCAGGCAGGCAGCGCAGTGCGCGAATCAGGTCTTCTATCAGGGGGCTGAACATGGTCGTTGTTCGGTACCTGTTTGGATAAAACAAAGGGCTCCATACAGAGCCCCGGAATCGTTGCGACAGCGCCTGCTTTTCACAGGCCGCCGTCAATACAGGCTGATTTACCCGAAGGGAAATTTGAAGCCTTCAGGTAAGTTCATACCCGCAGCCATACCGCCCATTTGCTCTTTCTGCAATTTTTGCGAGGCATCTTCTACCCGTCGCACCGCGTCATTCACCGCCGCCGCCAACAGATCCTCAAGCATTTCTTTGTCTTCACCCAGAAGGCTCTGGTCAATATTCACGTCCGTCACATCGTGGCGGCCGTTCATGGTGACCTTGACCATACCGGCTCCAGATTCGCCGGTCAGGCGCAGATCGGTTAATTCCTTCTGCATCTTTTCCATGCGCTCTTGCATGTCGGCCTGCATCTTCTGGGCCTGCTGCATCAAATCGCCCAAACCTTTCATCATCGGTATCACCGTTCAATCAATTCATTCAGATATTTCAAATACATAGAGAGCTGGCGGCAATCGCAGAGCGCCCGCATTCAACCGAGATACTCAACAGAGTCCGGAACTAACTGCGCGCCCAATTCGGACTGCAAGTCTTGCACCAGCGGGTCTGCGTTGAGGGCATCCCGGGCAGACAACAACTGTGCTTCACGAGTAGCGGCGATCAGGCGTGCAGGAGTGCCGCCGTGCACTTCACCTATCTGGATCTGCACCGACAGTGGCTGACCGAAAAAGTCACCCAGCACATCGGCGAGCCGGCGCTGGTGCCCCTCGTCGTAGAGGCTGCTGAAAGACTGATCCAGCGTAAATGACAGTATATTGTCCTGTCGCCCCAGTAACTCCAGGTGCGAAGCAATGGAGTGAAGGATACCGGTCACACCGACTTGCGGATACATGGCAGGCCAGCTGCCAGGCGACAGGGCATCCAGCCGGGCTGCAGGCACAGCCTGCTCGGGCTGGGGCGCGGCGACGACCTTCGGACTGGCCACGGGTGCGCTAACCGGTGGTATCGGCGCCGACTCCACTTGTGCCACCTGCTGGCGCAACTGTTCACGCAATGCAGCGCGTGCGTCAGGCTCCGCGGCCTGCTGGTGTTGTGGTGCCGGCTGTTGTGGTACTGGCTGTTGTGGTGCGGGTTCAGGCACAACGGTCGACGGAGCCATGGAAGTGTCAGGCTCAGGGAAGTGCGGCTCCATCGCTGCTGCAGGAGGGGCACTATTTACGAACGCCGGATTCATTGACCCCGAATTGATTAACCCCGAGGTTAACTCCGCGGGCTCAACACTTGCCGGCTCATTTGCCTGCACAGGTGCCTGCATAGGTGCCGCTACAACTGGCGACTCACAGGCAGGCGCTTCCGCCGCAACACTGTGCGGCGCCGATTCAGGTTCCGGCTTTTTTCCGCCGTGCTCCTCGAATTGCGCTCCGCTTTGTTCTCCGTTTTGCGCGCCAGGCTGTTCCCACCGGGTGCCCTCTGGGCCCGGCTCTGATGGTGATACCTGAGGGGCAGTGGGAGCCGCTGGCTGCGGATCATCGGACCAGGGCGGCGCATCATCGACCGGAGGAGCGGACTCTGCAGCCGCGGTGTCCGCGACCTGAGGCTCAGAATGCTGTGGAACAGCCACTGGTGAACTAGCCTCGGGCTGCTGTGGCACCTGAGCCGCTACCGGATTTGTAGCCGCAGCCGGCACCTGTGGAGAGGCCTGAGACACCTGAGCTGCCCCCTGCCCCGCCAGGCTGGCGGTTGGAATATTTGCAACCCCCTGGGGCTTGAAGGCGAGCATGCGCAACAGGGCCATCTCGAAGCCTCCCCGGGGCTCCGGAGCCAGCGGCAGGTCGCGGCGCGCCAGCAGTGCCATCTGATAAAACAGCTGGATATTCTCACCGGGAATGGCGGCGGCATGCTGCGTCAGCAATTCGGCATCCCCCAATGCGTTATCAACCGCTTGCGGCAACACCTGGGCAATCGCGATGCGGTGCAATATGGCGGCAAGTTCAGCCAGCGCCGCACTGTAATCCGGCGCCTGCTGGGAAAGTTCATCCACCGCCGCAAACAGCGCAGATGGATTTTCATCCGCCAGCGCCTGTACCAACTTCCACACCAGAGTACTGTCGAGCGTGCCGAGCATGGCCCGCACTTCCGCTTCACTGATCTTGCCGCCACCGAAGGCAATGGCCTGATCGGTAAGACTCATGGCATCGCGCATACTGCCGTCAGCAGCGCGCCCCAGATGCCAGAGGGCAGCCTCTTCAAAGGGCACCAGCTCTTTTTCCAGTACAAAACGCAGGTGCTCAACCACCCGCTCCGGGCTCATATTCTTGAGGTTGAACTGCAGGCAGCGGGACAACACCGTCACCGGCAACTTTTGCGGATCGGTGGTGGCCAGCAGGAATTTAACGTGGGGCGGCGGCTCTTCCAGGGTCTTCAACAGGGCGTTGAAGGAACTGTTGGAGAGCATGTGCACCTCGTCGATGAGGTACACCTTGTAGCGGCCCCTTGTCGGCGCATACTGGACATTCTCCAGCAGCTCGCGGGTATCTTCCACTTTGGTACGGGAAGCCGCATCCACTTCAATCAGGTCAACAAAGCGCCCGTCGGCGATCTCACTACAAACCGAACACTGGCCACAGGGCTCAGAGCTGACGCCCGTCTCACAGTTCAGGCACTTGGCGAGAATCCGTGCAATGGTGGTCTTGCCCACCCCGCGGGTACCGGCAAACAGATAGGCATGGTGCAGGCGATTGTTGTCCAGGGCATTGATCAGCGCCTGAAGCACATGCTCCTGCCCAACCATCTCCCGGAACAACCGCGGCCGCCACTTGCGCGCCAGTACTTGATAACTCATTCGCTCTCCGCACCCTGGGAGGTGCCCTGATTAATACGTAAGGGGCCTGCACTGCCAGCAGAACTGGAACGTAACATTTGGTCACACCAGTATTTTCCGACAGTGGGCTCGATATTGTCGACATTGAACACCGAGAAGCCGGCCATTATACCGGCATCACCGCACAGGAATAGACACCCGCCAATCTCACGGTCGACGTGGACTTAGCCGCCAAAAAAATGAGGATTTGGGCCGATGAGTCACTTTATCGTGCCAAAACGACCACTCGTCGATTGCTATCCGCCTGTGTTATAACTTGCCGAGCTCGAATAAAAGCAATGCAAAACAACGCAAAACAACTACAACAAACGCTAAGAACAACCACAAAGAGCGCTGTACGGGACCCCGCTAACTAATGAATAGAGCCCGGAAGACACTTCTGGAGAAGCTGTTTGCCGATCACGGCCAGGCACTGGTGCGCTTTGTCACCCGCATCGTGCGCAGCACCGAAGACGCCGAAGATATCGCCCAGCACGCCTACTTACGCCTGCAAAAGCTCAGCGACGAGAAGGACCTGGAGAACCCCCGCGCCTACCTGTTTCAAATTGCCAACAATCTGGCGGTGGACCAACTGCGCCGGGGCAAGCTGCACATTGAGTACATCAATCAACAGCTGCCCGCTGAGGGTGCAACCACGATGGACGACGACCATGCCGACCATCAGTCCCCCGAGCGGGTACTGGCTGCCCGACAACAACTCCAGGCCATCCACCAGGCCATGGACAGCCTCCCCCTGAAATGCCGCCAGGCTTTTCTCCTGCACAGAAGCCGGGGCCTCTCCTATTCCGAGATTGCCCAGGAAATGAACATTTCCGTCAGCAGCGTCGAGAAATACATACTGCAGGCCCTCAAAGCCTGCCGCCAAAAAGCCGGGAACCTTTCCTGAGTTTCTGATTCATAGCAACTCATACCGGAGGTAAATCCCGCGCGCACCGCCCCCTGCGCCACCTTGGTGCGCCAGCCCTACAGAGCGCACCGCCCTGCAACAAAAAAAATGATTATTTATTGAGGTAGCGGGGCAATCGCTCGTCTTGTATATGAGTGGCGGTATCCAATTAAGAAATGACGGACTCCGCGAGAAATATGTGCTAAATTTTGCGTCGATTTATCGCAATTATTGCACAGGACGACCGGACGTGTTGTTTTGAGCGCCCCAACCCAGCACCAGATTAGTGCATTCAGTATCAAAAAGCATAGAATGTGCCGATACTGCAGAGAGTACCAATGGTGCCGACTGGAATAAACCGCTCGAAAGACAACTCTGGCAGGCAGATCGACAGGTTATTGGAAAACAAGGTATTAGTGCGGTGAACCCTCAGGAAGTACAAGAAGAACCAACGGAAGACAGGCTTGACCAGGCGTGTGCCTGGATCGCGCGCCTGCGTTCCGATGCGCTCAGCAATGCTGACCGCCGCACTTTTGCCCAATGGATGTCCGATTCCCCAGCCAACCGCCAGGCATTTGATGAAATGGCGGAGCTCTGGGGCGACCTTGGTGTTCTCGCCCACCTGCCTCTCGACGACCTTTACCCCGAGAGTGTTCCCAGCGCCCAGCATCGCGCGCAAGCGCGGGATGGCCAGCCAAGCGCCAAACGCCCGGCCAAGAATGAAAACACTGATACCCAAATTGATACCGGCTGGAACCTGCCCCAGTGGCTGATGGGCGGAAGCGCCGTTGCGGCCTGCCTGGGTGTTGCCCTGTGGATTGGCAACCAGTGGCTGCAGCAAGCACCGGTTCAGCAGCAAATGTATACCACGGCTATTGGTGAAACCCGCACCATTGATCTCGCCGATGGCTCCAAAGTACAACTGAATACCAATTCCGAGCTGATCGTTAACTTCAGCCGGGAAGAGCGCCGTACCCAGTTACTCCGCGGTGAAGCCTACTTTGATGTCGCCCGCCAGACCTCCCGCCCCTTCACTGTGGCAGCGGGTAGCGCCAATATCCGCGTGCTGGGCACCCAGTTCAATGTAGAACGCAACCCGGAGAATACCCGCGTTTCTGTGACCGGCGGCGTTGTCGCTGTCAGCGAATCGCAAACCGCCAGCGGTCTGCAGCCAGAATCCGTGAAACTCACCCGCAACCAAAAGGTCAGCGTTTCTAATAGCGGCCTGTCCGATGTGGCCCGCACCTCCCCGGAAGAAGCGCTGGACTGGACTCAGGGCCAGCTGGTGTTTGAGGAAACCCCGCTGAGCGAAGCACTGGAAGAACTCAACCGCTACCTCAAAGTGCCGGTGGCCGCGGCCCCCGGTGTCAGTGACCGCACACTGTCCGGCACCTTTGAGCTGACCGACCCGGAAAACACCCTCGCGGCCATCGCCGCAGCGCTGGATTTGGACCAGGATCACAGCGACCCCAACCTGACTCTCTTGTCACCCAAGCCCAACTGAGATATAAATCCCGCCTTGGGTGATCGTTCTTTTTTTAGCCAAAAGCTGACTGGCACCCACCAACACTAACAAGTAAAAGCCGCCGCCTTGAGTCGCTGATCGCGCTGCAGGCGCGGGTGGGATGAGCTGATTTGAATTTCCGGCGCTGGGCTCCACTGTCACTGTCTGGATTGCTGGCCCTCTCAGAGGGTACTGCGGCCGCCTGCCCGGAATCTGGCGTGCAACTTTCCGCCGGCAGCCTCTCCCAAGCTCTGATCAGTCTCGGACGCCAATGCCGTGTGTCCCTGGTGGTCCAGGCCGACAACGCCGCGTCCATAATTATTCCCGAACGACAGCTGGATACTCCGGACGGCAGCATTGCCCCGGCCCTGCAACAGCTGCTCGACAAAACCCCGCTGACGTTTACCCACACTGGCACCAATGCGGTCGCCATCGTGGAGAGAAAAGCTGAACCCGCGGAAAGTACTACCTCCGCACCCCCGCTACCCGCTGAAGAAATCATTGTCACCGGGCAAAGCCTGACCGGTAGCCACCTGCGCCACCTGAAAATGGACAGCTACGCACCTATTGATGTACTGGCCCAGCCAGAACTCGAAATTACCGGCGCCCAGACAATTTCGGAATTGCTGAAGTATTTACCAGCGGTATCCGGCAACTCCACCAGTACATCGGTAACCAACGGCGGTAACGGCACGGCGACGGTGACCCTGCGGGGGCTTCCCGCGAGCAACACGCTGGTACTGATCAACGGCCGGCGCATCGTCAACAATGGCTTTGGCGGTGAAGCCGCCGACCTCAACACCATCCCGCTGTCTGCGGTGGACCGGATTGAAATACT
Source organism: Microbulbifer sp. CAU 1566 (assembly GCF_023156515.1). Lineage (NCBI taxonomy): Bacteria > Pseudomonadati > Pseudomonadota > Gammaproteobacteria > Cellvibrionales > Microbulbiferaceae > Microbulbifer > Microbulbifer sp. CAU 1566. The sequence goes on from NZ_JALNMG010000001.1 coordinate 464,414, forward strand.
GAAAGATGGCGCCTCTGCAGTGTACGGCTCCGATGCCATCGCCGGAGTGGTCAATATCATTCTGCGCCGGGACTTTGATGGTCTCTCGGTCAATACCTATCACGGACAATCGAGCCGCAACGATCAGCAAACCGACTCTTATAGCATCACCTGGGGCGGCGGCGACGAAGACAGCCACCTGATGTTCAGCCTGGCGCATTACCGCCAGGGGGAAATTCTCAGCCGTGACCGCGATCTGTCAGCTTCCGCCGACAACCGCAGCCGCGGTGGCACCGACCTGCGCTCATCCGCATCCCCGCAGGGTTATATCGCCCTCGCCGATGAGGTGGTCACCAACACCGAAGATGGGGTGCGCCCCTGGACCCTGGACGACCTGTACAACTTCCGTGAGTACACCTCGGCCCTGGTGCCCTCGGAGCGACAGTCCTTCTATCTGGCTGGCAACCACCTGCTCAGCGAAGAAGTGGAAGCCTTTACGGAAATCATGGCGGTTCGCACCCGCTCCGAATCCACCATGGCGCCGACACCGGTCTTTACCCGCTTTGACAATGGCGACCTGACGATCGCTGCCGATCAAATCCACAATCCATTTGGGGAGGAGATTACCGATGTGCGCAAGCGGGTGCTGGAACTGGGGCCGAGGGTACAAAACAACGGCACCGATACCTGGCGTGTGAATACGGGGCTAAAGGGCGTCGTCGATGCCTGGCAATGGGAACTGACTGCCGCCGCGCATTACACCCACGCCCAGGAATCCCTCAATAACCTGATGGACCCCAACCGACTTTCCTCGGCACTCAAGGGCCCTGATATCTGCTCGCTCGATTCAGGCTGTGTGCCGGTCAACCTGCTGGGCAGTACCGGCAGCATTGATCAGGCACAATTGGATTACATCCGCGGAACAAACCACGTGGATGGCACCAGCCGCATGAACTCCCTCACCTATATTGCCAATGGCCCCCTGAGCAAGAATGCTGCCGGCGACATTCTCGCAGCGGCCGGGGTCGAGGTGCGTCGGGAGGCAATCGATTTCACCTCAACAGATGCCAACGGCTCTTCTCTGATCGGGGGTATCGCCTCTGGCGCCGCCGAAGGTAAACGACTGATCGGTGAAGCTTTTGCAGAAATTTCGCTACCGCTGCGCGCCGACAGCTTGTGGCTGGATGGCGCCGTGCGCTATTCCGATTACAGCGACTTCGGCAATACCGCCAACCCCAAAATGGCACTTCGCTGGCGCCCGTGGCCGACCATGCTCGTTCGCGCCAGTTATGCCACCGGCTTCAAGGCGCCTACACTGGTCGACATGAACCAGACCGGGTACCAGAGCCAGGAATTCCTGTTTGACCCCTGCACCAACAGTAACGCCAACCAGCTCCCCGGCTGCAATGGCCGCGCGGACCAGGCCCGCATCCAGTATTTGACCGAATTCGGCGGCAACCCGGAGCTGCAACCGGAGACTTCTGACAACCGTTCACTGGGATTCGTGTGGACACCGGGGGACTTTACCGGATTCCAGGCCAGCCTGGATTTCTTCGAAATTCGCCAGAACGACGTCATCGACACCAGCCCGCAGTATCTGATCAACCAGAATGCGAACAACGGCCTGTTCAGTGATCGTGTGCTGCGGGATAGTCGTGGCGACATCACCCGCATCGTCGCCACCCGTCTCAATATCGGCGCCCGGGAAGTACGTGGCCTGGACAGTACCTTGCGATACCAGCACCAGTCGCGAGAGCTCGGCCTGATTCGCTGGTCCATGAATAGCAGCTACATGGCGAGCTACCTGAACCAGCTTGCCCCCGGCAGCCCCATCGAAGACCTGGCCGGTACCTTTGCCGACTCGGCCAGTGGCGGTGCGGGCTCACTGCCGCAATGGAAAGCCAATACGGGAATTTACTGGCAGCGGGGTCGCTGGGAGGGCGGTTATACCCTTCACTATGTCAGCGACCTCAATGAAAACTTTACCCTGGATGATCAATCGGTAACGCGCACTATCCACAGCTGGTCCACCCACGACATGCAACTCGCCTACGCGATCCCCAGCGGTTATCGCTTTGCCATTGGCATCGATAACGTATTCGACAATGCCCCACCTTTTGCCGCATCAGCGTTCAATGACAATTTTGATGCGCGCACCTACGACCTTACCGGCCGCTACTGGTACACCACCTTCAGTTTCAATATGTGAAGCAGCCGGTGCCAATCGGTTTTCCCCTTTCCGGTTTCCACTCTATTCTGATTCCATCGCCCCCATGACCCGGGTCACCACCAATTCGCAACTGTCGCACGACACCCACCTCCGAGCAGCAACCAGCGCACACACTGTTCGCCATTTTCCCCTCCCCTGACGTCGCAATTGGCACAATTGAACCAAAGGCGCAATTTCATTCACGAATAACCTTGAACTGAGAAAAATTGTTCTAGGGTTGTTAGCAAGCCTCTTGTTGATAGAAGTAAGCAGTTGTCAGGGAGGGCATGGCCAAATTCGGCGAACATTACCGGTATCAGGAGAGGTATACCATGGACAAAACCCGTCTTTCTCGGGCAATTAAGGGCGCAATCGCGGCAGCTGCGGTTTCATCGAGTTTTTCCTCCATATCTTTTGCCCAGGATACTCAGGCACAGGTAGAGGAAATTGTCGTCACCGGTTCTCGCATCCAACGTGCGACAGATGCCAATAGCGCCACTCCCATCAGCGTGTTTGACGCCGCTCAGTTAGAGCAGTCCGGTCAAACCACCCTGGAAGACTTCCTGCAAAATATTCCGTCAATGACAGGTGGTCAGCTGGGCTCGTCAGTGAACAACGGCAGCGCCGGTCTGGCCACCGCTTCTCTGCGCGGTCTTGGCTCTTCCCGCACCCTGATCCTAATGAACGGCCGCCGCCTAAGCTCTTCAGGCGGCGCTACCGGTGTCGTCGACCTGAACACCATTCCCACGTCCATCATCGAGCGTGTAGAAATTCTGCGTGACGGTGCATCAACCATTTACGGTTCCGACGCCATCGCCGGGGTTATCAACATCATCACCAAGAAAGGATTTGAGGGTGCCGAGCTCACCTTCGACTACGGCTCCTCTACGCATGGGGACGGCGACGAATACCTTGCGGCGATGACCATTGGTACCGGTAACGACAAAGGCCACGTAATGATGAACGCGCAATACACCAAGCGCGAAGAGATTGGCCAAGGGGATCGTCGCTTCTCGGAGTGCCCGCTTCGGGAAATTGGCGGCAGGATAGTTTGTGGTGGTAGTTCCACAACCACCCCCGCACGCTTCTCACCTGAATCCAATTCAGACCAGCTGATTGTTGACCCCGTTACCGGCGTGGTTCGGAATTTCAATGCCGCGACGGATGCCTACAACTTTGCCGATGCCAGCTACCTGTCGACGCCACAAGAAGTCGCCTCTATTTATGGGTACGGCAGCTATGAGCTGTACGACTGGAAAGATGTGACCACTTTCCGTGGCTTCAGCGAGCTTTCATTCGTCAACCGCCGCTCCGATCAATTGATGGCCGCAGAAGGCACATTCTGGGCACCGGAAGTGCCTGTCACCAACCCCTACAATCCTCTGGATGAAACCGTGACAATCGGCCGCCGTCTGGAAGAAACCGGTGGTCGCGCATTTACCCAGGATCTGAACACCTGGCGCGGCGTCATCGGCCTGGAAGGTGAATTCTGTAACGAGTGGACCTGGGATGTGTCCTACAACTACTCGCGCTGGATCGACTCACAAATTGACCGCGGCCGCGGCAATACCGTGCGCTTTGAAAACCTGCTGGACCCGGTAGCCTGTGCCGCCGACCCTGAGTGTGCCGCTGCAGTGGGTGCAACCGGGGTAACTGCCTGGAACCCCTTCGCCTCCGGCACCCTGACACAAGAAATGCAGGACTACGCCCTGGTGACTAACTCGCCAATCGAGCGATCCTCCCTACGCAGCGTACAGGCCAACCTGGTTGGCGACTTCGGCGACTGGAGCCTGGCCAGCGAAGCACCGGCTTGGGCTGTCGGCTACGAGAACCGCGCCGAACGTACCGAAATTGTTCCGGATGGTGCGGCGGAAATTGGCCAGATTTACTTTGTAAACGGCGATGCCTGGGGCGGTAACTATAGCGTCGACGAATTCTACGGCGAGGTGCGAGTCCCGGTTCTGGATGGCCGCCCCTGGGCGCAAGTGCTGGCCTTTGAAGCCTCCTTCCGTTACTCGGATTACAGCACCATCGGCGATGACACCACCTTCGGGGTTGTACTGGAGTACGCACCGCTCGATGAACTGCGCTTCCGGGGCACTTACTCCGAAGGCTTCCGCGCTCCGGGTCTGGACGACCTGTTCCTGACCGCGACTGTCTCTGCGGAAACCTATGCCGACCCCTGTAACGAATACGGCTCAACCGACAGTGCCAACGTACAGGCCAACTGTCAGGCGGACGGCATTGCCCCAGGCACGACCATTGCCTCAACCCAGGCCACCGGCCTGTTTGGCGGCAACCCGGACCTGGAGGCTGAGAAGTCCGAGAGCTACACCCTGGGTATCGTGTGGACCCCCACCTTTACCGATGACATGGGCTTTACCGTCGACTACTTCAATATCAGCATCGATGATGCTATTGGTACCCTGACCACCAATACCATCGTTCAGGGCTGTTACGAAAGCGCCAACTTCAGTTCCCCCCTGTGTGACCTGATCACCGGTGCACCAGCCGTGGGTACCAGCCCATCCGCCGGCGCGCCCACCCGCCGGGCCTCTGACCTGACGATTGCCGGTCAGCTGCTGAACAGCCAGAACGTTGCCACCTTCGAAACCTCCGGTGTCGACCTGGGCTTCGACTACAGCATTGATGCCGGCCCCGGCGTAGTGAGCGTCAACCTCTCGGCAACCTACTTGCACGAGTGGAAGTACCGCGGCAGTGCCGATGACCCGACCATCGACCTGGCCGGCTTCTATGGCGCTGACCCGGTAACGACCGCCATCGTGGCATTCCCAGAGTGGAAGTTCTACGGCACCGTGGGCTATGAGTACGACTGCTGGAGCGCCTTCACCACCGTGCGCATGCTCGGGGAAGTGGATGACTTCGATCCGTCACCCACCGATCTGGCCACCCAAATCGATGCCACCTGGTATCAGGACGTGAACTTCAACTACTTCCGTTGGGAGAACATCACCCTGACCGGCGGTATCCGCAATATGTGGAACCAGCAGCCCCCTTATGTCACCAACAACGATGACATGAACACCCTGATGAGAAGCTACGACACCGTTGGTCGCTTCTTCTACGGCAGTGTGACGCTGCAGTTCTGATCCGCATTACCTCCTCGAAGCCCCGCCATTCTGGTGGGGCTTTTTTATTCCATGCATGCTCGTCCCCGCCCCTTATTAACCTACCCCGCCCCTTATTAACCTACCCCGCCAGCAAGCTGTCTTACGCGACATTAAGACAAATTCAAAATTTTAATATTTTTATTGAGGGAACTTATTCCCCAACCGTTAAGTACACGTTGGGAAGGAAGTGACCACTTGGGGGTAGTCATTTCCGCAAACGCCAATCCTTGGCAACACACTATAAATCCAACGATCAAGAGAGGATTTACAATGAAAAAGAACATCCTGTCCGTAGCGGTAGCCGCTACGATCATGATTCCTGTCCTGCCTGCGTTCGCACAAGAAGATGCTGCGATGGTGGAAGAGGTAGTAGTAACCGGTTCACGTATCAAGCGCACCAACTTTGACCAAGCTGCGCAAGTAGTGAGCATGGATCGTGGCGACATCGATGCCCTCGGCAACCTGATGATCGCTGACACCCTGCGCAACACCCCGCTGAACTCACTGGGTTCTTTCAACGAACGCTCTGGCAGCTCCGCCCAGTCCAACGCCACCGTTGACCTGCGCGGCCTCGGCTCCCAGCGCAGCTTGGTAATGATCAATGGTCGCCGTATGCCGGGTTCCCCGAACCTGGGTGCTGCGTCCATCAACCTGAACATGATCCCGATGGCCGCTGTGGAGCGCATCGACATCTTGGCTGACGGCGCTTCCGCAGTTTATGGTTCCGACGCTGTTGCCGGCGTAGTCAACCTGATGATGCGCGAAAACTTTGAAGGCATCGAGTTCACTACTCGTCGCGGCGAACGCTCTAACGACGATGGCGCTGAAGAGTCCTTCAGCTTTATCACCGGTATTTCCAGCGATCGCGGCAACATCACCTTCTCTGCCGAGTACAACCACCGCGACCCGATCTTCGACGGCGACCGCAAGTACACCTCTGCGTGGATCCGTGACAATGGCGACGGCCGCCTGGACGCCTACCTGGATACTGATGGCTACTCCTACTACGGCAAGACCATCGAAATCTATGACCCGAACACCGACTACTACAACATTCAGGCTGCCACCAGCTGTGCTGACGATTCCACCTTTATGGAAACCGGTGCAGCGGCCTTTGGTGAACCGGACGGCACTCTTTGTACCTACCCGTACGCCAACATCTCCGCCAACAAGGCCGAGCTGAGCCGTATTAACACCTTCCTGAGTGCTAACTACGAAATCTCCGACAATGTCGAGTTCTTCGCCAATGCGCTCTTCTCCAAAGTTGATTCTTTTGGTCGCTATGCGCCGCCCGCTGCCGCCTGGACTGATATGCCGGCTGACTACGCCGACGTTCCGTTCGACGTAGACGCTCTGCTGGCTGACGGCTCTATCACCGAAGATTACGAGATCACCGGTTACTACCGCTGGACCAACATTGGTCCGCGCGACAACAACGTAACTGACACCCAGTACGACTTCACCTTGGGCTTCCGTGGCGACCTGCCGAATGGCATGAGCTATGAGACCTACGCCCAGAAAGGTCGCTACGAAGTGAAGGAGTTCGGCTCCTACTACCTGTCCTACCCAGGCCTGGACTACGTGCTGAACAACGACCTCGATCCGTTCTCCCCTGAAGGTGCGGCCGCGATGCGCGCCCTGACTTCCCAGAACAACTACACCTCTCAGACCAAGGTCTACGGTCACCTGCAGTTTGACGCTGGCGACTGGTTCGGTGCAGGCGAAACCATCGTCCTGTCCGGTGCCGAGGCTTACACCGTTGAGTACGCCAACAAATACGACAACGCCTCTGAAGCCGGCCTGGTTGGTGGTAGCTCCGGCAACTCCGCTGCCGGTGACCGAGATGTAGCTGCAGTCTTCGCTGAAGCGATCATCCCGGTTATGGACAGAATGGAAGTCAATGCCGCTGTTCGTTACGACAACTACAGTGACTTCGGTTCCAACGTAGCGCCGTCCCTGTCTGCCAGCTACCGCCTGACTGACGCCCTGACCCTGCGCGCCCGTGCCGGTGTAGGCTTCCGCGCCCCCGCCCTGGATGAGCTGTACGGTCCGTCCGCCTTCTCTGCAGAAGACGCTACTGACCCGATGACTGGTCTGTCACGTCAGTGGGATACCTACTACTCCACTAGCGAAGACTTGGAAGCTGAAACCTCAACCTCCATGTCCTTTGGCGGTAACTGGCAGTTCGCCGACAACTGGAGCCTGGACGCCACTCTGTGGAACGTGGAAGTAGAAGACGTGATCATCCAGCCGACGGCTCAGAGCATCTTTTATGCCCTGGCTTCCGGCGTAACCCTGGACCCGGCTAGCGGTATCTACACTACCGGTACTGGCGCACAGCGTGAGTTCTTCTCCCAGACCACCAACGCCGGCGTACTGGACGTATCCGGTTTGGACGTGAAGGTCGACGGCAACTTCGACACCGCATTTGGCCTGATCTCCCTGGGCGGTTTCGTCAGCCACCAGCTGTCCTACGAAACCGACGCCTACTATCAGGGCCCGGTACAGGACATCTCCACTTTCAACCTGTACCCGAACCTGCGTGGCCAGTTCTCCCTGGGCTGGAGCATGGACATGCACTCTGTTGACCTGACCGTCGACTACATTGCGTCCCACGACGAGTTCACCAGCGTTACCGATTCCGGTAGCCTGGAGATGAGCGGTACAGACCTGGATTCCTGGACTACTCTGAACCTGGCTTACAGCCTGTCTACTGAGTCCTTCGGTGCAATCAAAGTTGGTGCTCGCAACCTGACCAACGAAGATCCAGTAATGGACAAAGATGGCAAGTACGCTCGTGACCACTACGACCTGTACGACGCCACTGGCCGCATGGTTTACGCTGAGTACACCATGAGCTTCTAAGAAACTAATGCATTCTTAAGTATTCTTAAGAGTTTGAGGGCCAACAAATGTTGGCCCTTTTTTTATGGAATTTAAAATGGCTCAAAAACACTGGGATGAATTCTGGGAACAAGGGTTCATAACCACCTTCGGAGCACCCCTAGAACACAACTATACGGGGAAGCTCAAAGCCCTGTGGGAGCAGCTTTTCTCGAACTTATGCTCCGGCAACAATCTACTGGATCTGGGAACCGGTAATGGGGCATTACCCTGTATCGCATACAGTGTTCTCAACAAACGCAACAAATCTGTAAACATCCACGCCATCGACAGCGCAAAAATTCCGCCCAACATCACTGCCTCCCCCGAAATCCAGGAGGCCCGTAAAAACATCCAGTTTTCCGGAGAAAGCCCCTGTGAAAGCTTGCGTTTTCCAGACAACAAATTCGATTTAATCACCTCACAATTTGGCATTGAATACAGTAATTGGGCGCAATCGTTACCTGAAGTGTTCCGCGTCTTGAAACCTGGATGCGGATCCCACTTTGTATGTCACAGCCTTAGTTCTGCGTTAATCATTGCAACAAAACAGGACCTGAGCGTTTACAAATCTGCCCTGGAAGAACAGAAGGTTTTCGACCACGCAGCATTATTCGCCCAACAGTTCCAGATGGAGGGGGAGAAAAAATCTACAGCAGCCAGAGCGTTGAATGACTCGATCAATGAGCTAAGATCCCGACACCCCGACCAAGAGCTTTCCCAGATAATCGTTTCGGACCTAAGCCAGCAGCTACGACAACTGAAAACAACACCTCCTGAAATAGTAAAAGAGTCGATCAAAGCCAGAGAAAGAAGCTTTATAGCTGCTCAAGCAAGACAAAAAGACATGCTGAATGCTGCCCTCGACGAAAGTGATGTCACCTACATTCTGCAGCTGGCAAAAAAAATTGGATTCGAATCATGCACAGCAGAAGACTTCTCGCAAGACGGTAATCTGATTGGCGTCTATATTTCATTGACGAAATAGAGGTATCCCGCGTAAGTTCGCGCCGGAAAATTCTATCTAGAGTAGCTACTATGGACACCCTAACCGCCTTTCTCACCCTGCTATTCGTCATGGACCCACTGGGCAATATCCCGGTGTTTCTGGCAGCACTCAAAAATGTCCCGCCAAAGCGCCAGCTCTACGTGATCATGCGGGAGCTGATCTTTGCGCTGATTGTATTGCTGGTATTCCTCTATGCCGGTCGTTTTGTGCTGGCCTGGCTGGGGCTTTCCCAGGAAGCAATACGGATTGCCGGAGCCATCATTCTGTTCCTGATCGCAATCCGCATGGTATTCCCGATCGAAGGCGGGATTATGGGGGAGAGGCTTGAGGGCGAACCCTTCTTTGTTCCACTGGCAGTGCCGCTGGTCGCCGGGCCTTCCACCATGGCGATCCTGATGCTGATGACCAACAGCGAAGGGGAACAATTGTGGAACTGGACACTCGCACTACTGGGAGCCTGGGGCGTATCCGCGGTGATCCTGCTGTCGTCTTCACCGCTGGCACGGCTTCTGGGCAACCGCGGCCTGATTGCCGTTGAGCGACTGATGGGTATGGTGCTGGTTATGTTGGCAGTACAGCTCTTTCTGGACGGAATGAAGCAAAGCCTGAATTAAGGCTTGTTGAAATATTCAACATTATTTTCATCTGGAGGCCCTTTGGCCTCCAGAGTATCCAATAAGCCAATCCCCCCCTCCCCGATACGAAACTCTAATCCCTTCGCCTTCCTGGCAAAATCGATCAAAAAATAACCCAAATCAATCATTTCTCATTTTTTGCACAGTTTCAAAAGTTTTCACTTTAGTTACGTGCATCCTAATTTTTAATTAAACCAAACAACAATTTAATAAAATTTTAAATTTACCGCTAAAACAACACTTCTTAACGCTCACCAAACAACCACACCGATTAAAAACAGAACAAAAAGTATTTTTTATCTGAGATATATGAATGTCAGGTTAGTTCCACATTTCCAATTGATCCTTTAAAGTCACGCCGCACTAAAAATACAACACCCAATAAAAGTGCCTCTAAATACATAAAGGATGCATTTATGATCAAGACCAAGTTGAGTATCGCTATCGCAGCATTCAGCACCCTGGCTACCGCCGGTGTTTCCGCTCAGGAAGCCGTGCCTGGCCCGACTGTTGAAGAAGTGATCGTTACCGGTTCCCGTATTGCACGTGATCCTCTCTCTACTACTGGCCCTATCACTATTGTTGATTCCCAGGCTATCCAGCGCTCCGGCGTTGGCACCATCGACGAGCTGCTGAACCAGTTGCCGTCCATGGGTACCACCGGTATCAACTCGAATGACAACAACGGCGGCATGGGCCTGTCCTTTGTTGACCTGCGCAACCTCGGCTCTGCTCGTACTCTGGTACTGGTAAACGGCCGTCGCTTCGTATCTTCTGCGTCCGGCGTAAGCTCTGCGGTCGATATGAACAATATCCCGGTAGACATGATCGACCGTATTGAAGTACTGACCGACGGTGCTTCTGCGGTATACGGCTCCGACGCCGTTGCTGGCGTAATCAACGTGGTCATGAAGGATTCCTTCGACGGCGTTCGCATCAATGCACGTGCCGGTGGCACCGATGCAGGCGGCGGCGAGAATGGCGATCTGTCCATCACCTTCGGCAACGAAGGCGAGCGCGGCAGCTTTGTTGCCAACATTACCCACGCGCAGCGCGACGAAATTACTTACGACGACCGCAACTGGGCCGGCCTGACCAGCTCCATGGGCCCGAACGGTAATATCTTTACCAACTACGGCAACTTCAGCATTGGCGACGACGGTGTAACCCTCGGCAGCTACGCCGGTTACGACATCGGCCAGCACATGTGGCTGTCTGGCGCTATGGAACGCACCTCTGCGACCGCATCCGGTAAATACTCCATCACCGACAGCGTAGAGCTGTGGGGTGAAGCCAGCTACACCACCAAAACCAGCAACCAGCAACTGGCAGCACAACCGCTGTACGCTGGTAACGGTTTCACCCTGAACCCTGAAACTCACCTGCCTGAAGCAGTTAAGTCTCAGCTGCAGGACGCCTGGGTAAAAGCCGACAACGCTTACCAGATCGAACTGGCCGCTTACAACGCCGCACTGTCTGAGTGGGAATCCCAGGGCAGCCCGGAAGGCCTGAAGCCGACCGCACCGGAAGCCACTCATGGCACCGACTGGGTTGACGGTTTCTCTGACTTCCGTATTCGCCCGGTATCTGGCGGTACTCGTGACTACGAACAGACCACTGACACCTACCGTGTTGCGACCGGTCTGAATGGTGACTTCTCCAATGGCTGGAGCTGGGACACCTTCGTAAGCTACGGCAAAAACGAAGGCGAAAACGTCATCCTGAACTCATACAACAAAACCAAGTTGGAAGAGATCTTCAGCGGCGCGGCAGGTCTGGACTACGATTTCGCCGGTGGCATGAGCCCGGAAATCATGGACTACTTCCGCTACGACGATTACGAAGACAACTCTTACGAGCTGCTGAACGTTGGCGCATCTCTGTCTGGCGACATCGAAGCGATTCAGTTCCAGGGTGGCGCACTGGGCTTTGCTGCTGGTGTTGAATACCGTGAAGAATCCGGTGAATTCAACCCGTCTCCGGAAACCCAGAGTGGCGAAACCTTCGGTAACCAGCAAGACGCTACCGGCGGTGAGTACGACGTAACCGAAGTATTTGCGGAATTCAACCTGCCGATCCTGCAGGGTGCACGCTTCGCAGAAGAACTGACTGCTGACGTTGCGGTTCGTTACTCTGACTTCAGTACCTTCGGTGGTGAGAGCACTGGTAAAGTCGGCATCGTTTACGCACCGGTTGAAGACCTGCGTTTCCGTACCAGCTACTCCACCTCTTTCCGCGCACCGGGCATCTACGAGCTGTACAGCGGTTCTGCACAGAGCTACGAGTACCTGATCGACCCGTGTGACACCAGCGCTGCCAACGAAGACGGCCAGGGCGCAAACTGTGGCATGGTTGGTGCAGGCTTTACCCAAGCCGGTAACCAGGTTCCAACCAACATCGGTGGTAACGAAGAGCTGACTCCGGAAGAAGCGAAAACCTTCACCGCTGGCGTAGTATGGACCCCGAGCTTCGTAGACGACCTGTCCATTACCTTGGACTACTACGACATCAGCATCGAAGACGCGATCACCTCCCCGGACCTGCAGCGTATGCTGGATGACTGCTTCCGTAAGGGTGAAGCAAGCGCATGTCAGTTCGTTACCCGCGGTGCCGGCGATCAGATCGTTGCGCTGGAAGGTGCGAAGATGAACATCGGTCAGATCGACACCCGTGGTGTTGATATCGATATCGTACACAACCTGCACTTCGACGCTGGCCGTCTGGGCCTGCGTGCCCAGGCTTCCCGCCTGCTGGAGTACAACGAGTACAACGAGCAGTCCGGTACTGAAACCAATAACCTGGAGTACGTTGGTACCACCAGTGGTCTGTACGTGAAGTGGCGCGGCCTGGCCAGCGCAACCTGGTACGGCGACGACTGGGACCTGGGTGCTGACATGCAGTACTTCGACGACGGTTACAGCCCCTACCTGCCAGTTAAGTCCATGACTTACCTGAACCTGAAAGCAGGTTGGGACGTAAACGAGTCTACCCGTCTGTCCGCTGGTATTGATAACGTTTCCGACAAGGATCCGCACACTACCTCTGGCAGCGACTGGAACAGCTTCTACGACTTCCAGGGCCGTTACTTCTGGGCTGGTGCTTCTTACCAGTTCTAAGTGATCGACTTTGCGTTGCTGATTTTCAGTCAACACGAAAAAGGGGATGCCAGTGGCATCCCCTTTTTTTGTTGCTTACGTTTTATGGATGGCTTTTCAGGTAATTCAATTTACGGCTGTAAGCCTGTTTGGTACCGGGACTATCCGCTAACGAAAACGCTTCCGTAAAATAGGTTTTGGAATCGTCAAATTCTCCCAAGCGGTAACTGGTGAGCCCCAACAAGAAATAAAAACGGTGGTCGCCCTCGTACTGCCAGATAGCGCGCTTTAACTGCCGTTTGGCGTCCTTGAAATTTCCGTGTTCATACGCATTGCGCGCCTGGTAATAGAGGTAATAAGGGTTGCGCTCGCGATGGTAGCGCGCCCGCTCCGCGTAATAGTCCGCTTGCGCGGTTTTATGCTGTTTTCGATACAGGCGCTCCAGATTACTCATGGCAATGGTGTGGCTACTCTCCAGTTGTAGCGCCTGTAAATAACTCTGCTCCGCCGCGGCGAACCGCTCATTGCGGCTGTAAAAAGCCCCCAGATTGGCCCACAAGTCACTATCACCAGGTCTCAGGGCCAGGGCCTTGCGCAGGTATCGAAAGGCCTGCGGCATATCGCCCTGCTGCATCCACTCCAGGCCGCGATTGCTGTAGTACTGGGCAAAGGCCTCGGTATCCGACAGCTTGCGCTGGTCATAGACCGGGTCGTAAGCGGCCAAATTAAAGTCCACTACCCGGCGACCGCGGGGGCTTTCCGAAACCATATTGATATGGCGGTAGACCACAAACGTCTGGGATTCTTCATGCCCCCACACCGGCGGTACCTCCACCTGGTTGAAGTAGGCCTCAGCGCCCAGCTCCCGCGCCATGGCCACCATCATCACGGTAAAGGCCATACAGTTGCCCTGTTGCTGACGATAGGTTTCGGTGGCGGTCAGTGTCTTATCGGGCTGGTACTCGACGGTGAACTCGCGATGCTCAAAGCCTCGCAACAGGGCTGCCAGACGCTGTTGCGGACTGGCTTGCGGTGCGACATCGGCGAGATACTGGCGCATGGCCGGTGCAAGGCCGAGGATGTCATCTTCCGGTAGCGCGGCGGTATCGATGGGCGCATCAAATAATGCCGCTCCGCTCAATAACCAGCTGAAATCTATCTGGGTCTCGGGTTGTGGTGGCGCACTGGCACAACCCAATAGACCGGCCAGCAACAATCCCAGCAGGGTCCGTTTTAATCCCGCCAACCCTGTGGATGACCAATTTACTGCTACCGGTTCAAGCTTTTCCGGGGTTTTCATCGTTATTTTCCCCATTTCGTGTTCTGAATCCCTGATTTTCCACGATTCCTGTCGCGAAGGAATCCTTTTTGCAGGTTCATTTCCTGTTTCACCTGTAACCATTCGCCTGTTTGTGAGACCACTGTTACACTCAAGTCGATTTAACTATTAAAGCTATAACAACTGGAAACGCTGATATGTCGTCAAATACGCATCAGAATAGTGCCGGCTTTTTCGGCCACCCCAAGGGGCTCTCTACCCTCTTCTTTACCGAAATGTGGGAGCGCATGAGTTACTACGGCATGCGGGCCCTGCTGGTCCTGTTCATGACCGCCAGTCTCCAGGAAGAAGGCCTCGGCTTTACCGTAGCAGCCGCCGCTGCGATTTACGGTCTCTACACCGGTGCCGTCTATTTCCTCGGTCTCCCCGGTGGCTGGATTGCTGACCGCCTCCTCGGCGGCCAGAAGACAGTCTGGTACGGCGGCATCATCATCATGCTCGGCCATATCGTCCTGGCCATTCCCAATGACAGCACTTTCTTTGTCGGCCTGATGCTGGTTGCTTCCGGTACCGGCCTGCTGAAACCCAACATCAGTGCCCTGGTTGGCCACCTCTACGCGCCCGAAGATGTGCGCCGAGACAGTGGTTATGCCATCTACTACATGGGTATCAACCTGGGATCCTTCATTGGTTACTTTGTCTGCGGCTTCTTTGGTGAAAGCATTGGCTGGCACTGGGGCTTTGGCGCCGCAGCGGTGGGTATGGCGATCGGCCTGATCCAGTACCGCCTGACCATTGCCAATCTGGGCGATGCCAGCCTCAAACCAGAAAACCCCCTGTCTGAGCGCGGCGCCAAGCGCGCATGGCAGCTGATTGGTGCCGCTATCACCGTTGCCGCGGTGATCGCCGCCCTGGCTCTGACTGGCCAGATCACCATCAACCCGGTGGTCATTGCCCAGTATGTTGCGGTCGTATTCTCCCTGACATTCTTTGCCTATTACGGCTTCATCTACTTCGCCGGCAACCTCACCACTGCCGAGAAGAAGCGTATGTGGGCACTGTTTCTGGTGTGTCTGGCCTCGGCCTGTTTCTGGTCCGGTTTCGAACAGGCGGGCTCCTCCCTGAACCTGTTCGGCCGCGACTACACCGACCGCCTTGTCGGCGCATTTGAAATGCCGGCGTCCTGGTTCCAGAGTGCCAATGCGCTGTTCATCATCCTGCTGTCGCCGTTCTTTGCTGCCCTGTGGATCAACCTGGGCAAGCGCATGATCACCCCGTCCTACAGCGTGAAATGCGCGATTGGCCTGATCATCATGGCGTCCGGCTTTATCGTGATGTTCTTTGCGGCTCAGTACGCCGCGCAGGGCCTCAAGGTAGCGCCTTACTGGCTGATCACCACTTACTTCCTGCACACGGTTGGTGAGCTGTGCCTGAGCCCGGTTGCCCTGAGTGCGGTGAGCAAGCTATCCCCGCGCCGCTTTGCCGGCCAGATGATGGGTGTGTTTGTACTTACTTACTCCATCGGCAACATTATCTCTGGCCTGCTGGCGGGTAACTTCGACCCCGAGAATATCCAGGAGCTGCCGAACCTGTACCTGCAGATCGCACTGTTCAGCATCGGTATCGGTATCATCCTCGCGCTGATCGGCCTGAAATCCAAAGGCTGGGAAGGCATGCAGGAATCCGGCGAAGAGGAAGCCAAAGAAGGAAAAGCGGTTACCGCCTGATCTTCAACTTCCGAACCATAAAAAAAGGCCGCTGTGGACAACCACAGCGGCCTTTTTAATTCCGGCAAGATTCAACCGAAAACAACGCCATAGTTGAGCCAGATAAAACGGGCCCCGATGACAAACAAGAGGCCGGCAAAACAGTTCTTCAGTAACTGGGGCGACAGCTTGTGGGCGATGTGCGCTCCCAGACGGGCAAATACCGTACTGGTCAGGACTATGCCGAAAAACGCCGGCCAGTAGATATAACCGCTACTCCACTCCGGCAGCAGACTGTTGTGCCAACCCTGTACCGCAAAACTCAAGGCCCCGGCAATCGCAATCGGCAGTCCACAAGCGGCAGAGGTTGCCACCGCGCGCTGCATGATCACATGGCAGCGGGACAGGAAGGGGACGGTTAGTGAGCCCCCACCTATGCCGAAGATTGCCGACGCCCAGCCAATAAAGGCACCGACAGCTGATAGACCTACCTTTCCTGGCAGGCGGCTGCCATCGGTCGGCAACTGCGCCTTGCGCAACCCATCCAGCCACATCTTGATCCCGATGCCCACCGCAAACACACCGATCAGTAATTGCAGCCAGGGGCCGGAGAGCCAGTCCGCGGTCATACCGCCGAGCCAGGAGCCCAGCAGAATTCCCGGCGCCATGGTAGCCACAATATTCCAGTCCACCGCACGTTTGCCGTGATGGGCCCTGACCGAACTGATGGAGGTGACAATAATCGTGGCCAGGGAGGTACCGACCGCCATATGGGTGAGAATTTCCGGGGCTATACCCTGGGCGGTGAACACCAGTACCAGCGCCGGCACTATGATCAGCCCGCCGCCAACACCAAAGAGACCGGCGATGGTGCCCGCACCGATTCCCACCAGCAGATAAATCAGTAGTACTTCCATTATTTTTCCGTTTTCTGGGTTAGTTCTTTTAGAAGCGCCAAT
This sequence comes from Microbulbifer sp. CAU 1566, assembly GCF_023156515.1. Taxonomy (NCBI): domain Bacteria; kingdom Pseudomonadati; phylum Pseudomonadota; class Gammaproteobacteria; order Cellvibrionales; family Microbulbiferaceae; genus Microbulbifer; species Microbulbifer sp. CAU 1566. The sequence continues at coordinate 481,299 of NZ_JALNMG010000001.1, forward strand.
TTACAGGCAAAAAAAACGGTGGCCTATAGCCACCGTTTTCTCAATGCCCTGCAAGCAGGTCATTCCCGGAGGGATTACTCCTCGCCGGTCGCCTCATCAGCTTCTGCCGCTGCGTCCGCATTGGCTTCCTTGATGGACAGCTTGATGCGGCCGCGCTGGTCTACGTCCAGCACCTTCACTTTGACCATCTGGCCTTCGCTCAGGTAATCGGATACCGCATTGACACGCTCTTCCGCGATCTGGGAGATGTGTACCAGGCCGTCTTTACCCGGCAGGAAGTTTACGAATGCGCCGAAGTCGACGATACGTACAACCTTACCTTCGTAGATAGCGCCGATCTCGGCTTCCGCAGTGATTTCCTCGATACGGGTAACTGCCGCTTCCAGGCTCTCACCGTCTTCACCAAACACCTTGATGCTGCCGTCGTCTTCGATGTCGATGGAAGCACCGGTTTCTTCGGTGATGGAGCGGATGGTAGCACCACCTTTACCTATCACGTCGCGGATCTTGTCCGGATGGATCTTCAGGGTCGCGTAGCGCGGTGCATTCTCATTCACCACGGTACGGGATTCACCGATCACCTTGTTCATTTCTGCCAGGATGTGCAGACGCGCGTGCAGAGCCTGCTCCAGGGCAGTCTCCATGATCTCTTCGGTGATACCTTCGATCTTGATGTCCATCTGCAGCGCGGTTACACCAGAAGCGGTACCGGCTACTTTGAAGTCCATATCGCCCAGGTGGTCTTCATCACCCAGGATATCGGTCAGAACCGCGAAGCCGTCGTCTTCCTTCACCAGGCCCATGGCAATACCGGCAACCGGTGCTTTCAGCGGTACACCCGCATCCATCAGTGCCAGGCTGGAACCACATACGGACGCCATGGAGCTGGAACCGTTGGATTCGGTGATCTCGGAAACCACACGCAGGGTGTAGGGGAAAGATTCCGGGTTCGGCAGTACCGCTGCGATACCGCGACGCGCCAGACGGCCGTGGCCGATTTCACGACGACCAGTAGCGCCTACACGACCCGCTTCACCTACAGAGTAGGGAGGGAAGTTGTAGTGCAGCATGAAGTAGTCTTTGCGCTCGCCTTCGAGGGCGTCGATGATCTGCGCATCGCGGGTAGCGCCCAGAGTGGCAACGACCAGCGCCTGGGTTTCACCACGGGTGAACAGTGCGGAGCCGTGGCCTTTCGGCAGTACGCCAACTTCCACGTTGATCGGGCGCACGGTCTTGGTGTCGCGGCCGTCGATGCGCGGCTCGCCGCGAACCACGGAACCGCGTACGGTTTTCTTCTCGAGCTTGCCGAAGTAGCTTTTTACCACGCCGGCATCCACTTCTTCGGTGGCCAGGGCTTCAGCGGCTTCGTTGCGCAGCTCCGCCAGGCGGGTGGTGCGCTGCTGCTTGTCGGTGATTTTGTAAGCTTCGGCCACTTTCTCGCCGAACTGGGCTTCCAGAGCGGATTTCAGCTCTTCGTTCACCGCTTCCGGCTGCCAGTCCCAGGTGGGCTTGCCCGCTTCTGCTTTCAGCTCTTCACAGACTTTAACAACCGCCTGCATTTCCTGGTGGGCAAACAGTACCGCGCCCAGCATGATGTCTTCCGGCAGCTCTGCAGCTTCGGATTCCACCATCAGGACCGCGTCCTTGGTGCCCGCTACAACCATGTCCAGCTCGGACTCTTTCAGGGCTGCGTAGCCCGGGTTCAGCAGGTAGCCATCTTTTTCGGTGTAACCCACGCGCGCCGCGCCAATCGGGCCACCGAAGGGGATACCGGATACGGACAGTGCCGCAGAGGTACCGATCATGCCGGCGATATCCGGATCCACGTCTTTTTCCGCGGACAGTACGGTGATCATCACCTGTACTTCATTCATGAAGCCATTCGGGAATAGCGGGCGAATCGGGCGGTCGATCAGGCGGGAAGTCAGGGTTTCTTTCTCTGACGGGCGGCCTTCACGCTTGAAGAAGCCACCGGGAATCTTGCCGGCCGCATAGGCCTTCTCTTGATAGTGCACAGACAGCGGGAAGAAGCCCTGATCTGGCTTGGCTTCTTTGGCGCCGACTACGGTACACAGCACAACGGTCTCACCCATGGTGACCAGCGCTGCGCCGGTTGCCTGACGTGCGATACGGCCGGTCTCGATGGTGACCTTCTGATTTCCGTACTGGAATGTTTTGGTTACTGGATTCACTAGACTCTTTCCTGTTTCCTTACGGCTGCTGGCCCATTCCAACAGCCCCTACAGTTGTCCGCCTGCCTTCAACAAAACAAATAAGAGGCAGACGAATGCACCGGACGCACTTTATTGATTGGCCCGGCATTCCCGTGGCAAATATAGCTGCCCCGGAAAATTCGAATTCTAAAAAGAAGAATGCCCGCCATAAGGCGGGCATTCCCAGGGTCTTAGCGACGCAGGCCGAGCTTGGCGATCAGCTGAGCGTAACGGTTCAGATCCTTGCGCTTCAGGTAGTCCAGCAGCTTACGACGCTGGTTTACCATGCGGATCAGACCACGACGGGAGTGGTGGTCTTGCTTGTGAGAAGCAAAGTGACCCTGAAGCTTGTTGATGTTGGCAGTCAGCAGGGCTACCTGGACTTCCGGAGAACCGGTGTCGCCTTCAGCTTGGCCGTGCTCTTTCAGGATGGCTGCTTTTTCGATTGCAGACAGTGCCATAACGAATTACCTCGTTCGTAACATGCTTTAAAGATTCGGCTGGCCCGTGCATGTTTACAGACTAGCTAGTCATTGCATTACCTGGAATCCCCTGCGAGCAGGTTCCTACAGGTTATTTTACCAACCGACGGGGTGCGACCCGTCCGTCATCAGTAATCTCACCAACGCCTAGAAATTCACCACTTTCCAGGAAGAGGCGCACCATATCACCTTCATCGCCCAAGCGATAGACCTGTAGATCCATCACCGGCTGCCCCTGTCGCAGATAGTAACCCGTGTCGTCCGCAAGGATCATTTTGGGCAGTCCTGAGGCGGGAGAATCCGCCGGCAGCAGGTGGTGATCCAGCACTTCTGCGCGATCCTCCCCCCGCTCCGCGGTCAATTCATCCAGGGTGACCGAGTCGTCTTCATGGTAGGGGCCGGCAGCAATACGGTGCAGCTTCTCCACGAAAGCACCGACGCCCAGCGCCTTGCCCAGATCTTCCGCCAGACTGCGCACATAGGTGCCCTTGGAGCAGTGCACTTCCACTACCGCACGCGGCAGCTTATCCGGGGAATCGGAGCCCGGGGTGAAGTCCACCAGCTCGTAGGAATAGATTTCCACCTCGCGGGCTGCCCGCTCCACCTCGATACCCTGGCGCGCCAGCTTGTACAACGGCTGCCCGTTGTGCTTGAGGGCCGAGTACATGGACGGGACCTGGCTAATGGTGCCGCGGAAAGCACCCATGGCGTCCCGCACCTGCTGCTCGGTGAGACCGGACGCATCGCTGGTGGCAACGACATCTCCATCAGCATCGCCAGTCTCAGTGGTCATGCCAAAGCAAAAGGTGCTGCGGTAGCGCTTGTCCGCATCCAGCAGATACTGGGAAAACTTGGTTGCCTCACCAAAACACACCGGCAACACACCTGTTGCCAGCGGGTCCAGGGCGCCGGTGTGCCCCGCGCGGTTGGCGAAGAACAGGCGTTTGGCTCTTTGCAGGGCATCGTTGGCAGAAATTCCAGCAGGCTTGTTCAGCAACAAGACGCCGTCGATCTGCCGTCCCCATTTTGGTCTGCGGCCCATCAGTCGTTCTGTTCGCTGCTATCGTCTGTGTCGTCGTCAGACTTCTGCTGGTCAGACTTGACCGCCTTGTCGATCAGCGCCGAGAGGTGCTGGCCGCGTACAGAGGTTTCATCGTAGCGGAACTGCAAACGAGGAATGGTACGGATCTGAATCTCTTTGGCGAGCTGGCTGCGCAGGAAGCCGGCGGCCTTGTTCAGCGCTTCCATGGAGATATCAATTTTGCTTCGATCGTCTTCGCCAACCAGGGTAACAAACACCTTGGCTGTGGTGAGGTCGCGACTGACTTCAACGTCGTTGACATTGACCATGCCAACCCGGGGGTCACGCACTTCGTGTTGAATCAGGCGGGCCAGCTCGCGGCGCATGGCATCGGCGACGCGGTCGGCGCGGTGGAATTCTTTGGCCATTTTTTACCTATTCAGAATGGCAAATTCGCCTGAGCGCAGGCTCCTACGAAAGCTCCGTAGAAACCTGCCCTCAGGCGAAAGAGAACATTAGAGTTCGCGGGCTACCTTAACGATGTCAAAGACTTCGATCTGATCGCCAGGCTTGACGTCATTGTAGTCTTTCACCCCGATACCACACTCCATGCCGTTACGAACGTCCTGTACGTCGTCTTTGAAGCGACGCAGGGATTCCAGTTCGCCCTGGTAAATCACCACGTTGTCACGCAGTACACGGATGGGCTTGTTGCGGTACACGGTACCCTCGGTAACCATACAGCCGGCGACAGCGCCGAACTTGGGCGAACGGAATACGTCGCGCACTTCGGCGATACCGACGATTTCTTCGCGCACTTCCGGATCCAGCATGCCAGACAGGGCCTGCTTCACTTCGTCCAGCAGGTTGTAGATCACGCTGTAGTAACGGATCTCGACGCTCTCGGTTTCCGCCAGCTTGCGTGCAGCAACATCCGCACGGGTGTTGAAGCCGATAACGATGGCACCGGAGGTCAGGGCCAGGTTGATGTCGTTTTCGGCAATACCGCCGACACCGCTGGAAACCACATTGACGGAAACTTCTTCGTTGCCGATATCCGCCAGTGCAGACAGGATCGCCTCGAGAGAACCGCGCACGTCGGCCTTGACCACAATCGGCAGTACTTTCTTCTCGCCGGCTTCCATGTTCGCAAACATGTTTTCCAGCTTGGCCGCCTGCTGGCGCTGCATACGCTCGGTGCGCTCTTTAGTCGCGCGCTGCTCGGCCACTTCACGGGCTTTACGCTCGTCAGCGACCACCAGGAACTCATCACCCGCATTCGGGGTAGAGTCGAGGCCCAGCAGTTCCACCGGGGTGGACGGACCTGCATCTTTTACGGATTTACCCAGCTCGTTGGTCATGGCGCGTACGCGACCGTAGCTCTGGCCCGCCAGCACGATGTCGCCACGCTTCAGCTCGCCGTTTTGTACCAACAGAGTAGCAACAACACCGCGACCTTTTTCCAGGCGCGCTTCGATCACAACACCGCTGGCCGGTACGCCGATCTTCGCTTTCAGTTCGAGCATTTCAGACTGCAGGGAAACCGCTTCCAGCAGCTCGTCGATGCCCTGGCCAGTGTGCGCAGACACCTCGATGAACTGAGTGTCGCCACCCCAGTCTTCCGGGATAACGTCTTTGGCTGCCAGTTCGTTCTTAACACGATCCGGATCCGCTGCTTCTTTGTCGCACTTGTTGATGGCGACAACCAACGGCACACCCGCGGCCTTGGAGTGGGCAATGGCCTCTTCGGTCTGCGGCATAACGCCGTCATCCGCAGCTACGACCAGAATAACCACGTCGGTAGCCTGGGCACCGCGCGCACGCATGGCGGTAAACGCGGCGTGTCCCGGGGTATCCAGGAAGGCAATTTCGCCCTGGCTGGTTTTCACCCGGTAGGCACCGATATGCTGGGTAATACCACCGGCCTCACCGGAAGCCACCTTGGTTTTACGAATGTAATCCAGCAGCGAGGTTTTACCGTGGTCAACGTGACCCATTACGGTCACAACCGGCGCACGGGAGGTTTCTTCACCTTCCACGCTCTGGGACTGGGCAACCAGCTTTTCTTCCATTTCGTTTTCAGAGCGCAGTACCACGGTGTGGCCCAGCTCTTCAACCAGCAGGGTTGCGGTATCGCGATCCAGGCTCTGGTTGATGGTGACCATTTCACCCATCTTCATCAGGCGCTTGATCAGCTCACCGGCCTTGATATTTAACTGCTTGGCGAGATCACCCACGGTGATGGTTTCGCCCAGTTGCACTTCGTACACTTGCTTTCCTGTCGGCCGTTTAAAGCCGTGCGTATTCTTGACTTTCAGCGTCGGGCGCGACAGAGAGCGCGTGCTGCGTTTCTCATCTTCGTCGCTCTCGAAAACTTCCAGCGCCGCATCATACAGAGAGGTCTTGCTGGACTTTTTCGGGCCAGACTTGCCGCGGCGGCTGCGACGCTTGCGAGGTTCGTCGTCATCGCGGTCTTCGGTGACCGCTTCATGTTTACGACGCAGGGCGGGCTTGGCAGCATCGCCATCCGCAGACGCGGCAGGCTTCTGTTGCTTGGCTTTTTCAGCGCGCTCCTTCTGCTCCTGCTCAAGGCGATTGCGTTCGGCTTCTACGCGGGCCTTCTTCTCTTCCAGCTCGGCAGCTTCGCGCTCGTCTTCTTTCTTGCGGCGCTCCATGGCAGCAATACGCATGGCTTCGATATCGTCCACGTAAGTGGAGCGAACCGGCGCTGGCGCGGGCTTGGGCTTGGCTTCAGGGGCAGCTTTCGGTGCGGGCTTTTCTTCCGCTTTTTCAGTAGCGGCTTCGGCCTTGGCTTCCGCTTGCTCGACCGCTTTGGCTTCCGCCTCGGCCTTCGCTTTGGCTTCGGCCTCCTGCTTGGCCTTGGCTTCTTCTTCCGCCTTGGCTTTTGCTTCGGCTTCTGCCGCTTCTTTCTCTAGACGGGCGCGCTCTGCCGCGGCCTGCTCTGCCGCGGCCAGCTCTTCCTCAGCCTTCTGCAGTGCGGAGGTATCCAGTTCTGGCTCTGCCTGCTCAGCTTCGTCGGCGCGTTTAACGTAGGTGCGCTTCTTACGCACTTCCACATTCACGGTCTTGCGGCCGGTGCCAGAGCCGGTCTTCAGCGTGGTGGTGGTTTTGCGCTTGAGGGTAATTTTCTTCGGTGCAGCACTCTGCTCCCCGTGACTACTTTTCAGGAAGTTGAGCAGGACCTGCTTTTCTTCCGCAGATACGGACGCATCCGCTGAAGTGTGGGGCAAACCCGCTTCCCGCATCTGCTTGAGCAGACGCTCCTCGGTGGCACCAACCGATTTGGCGAGTTCGCTAACTGTTACTTCGGCCATTCTCTCTCCTAAAAAGTCTCTTAGTAGCGGAGCAGTATCAGTTCATTGTACTGCTCCACCCTTGGCCTGCTTGGCAGGCAATTCGGGGCGCGCGCTTTGCAGCAGCGCGCGGGGCCGGGCTTGCACCCGGCACGGGGCATTAAGCTTATTGATCACTGTCGTCGGCGAACCAGGGTTCGCGAGCTTTCATGATCAGCGCAGCGGCGCGCTCCTCGTCCATGCCTTCAATATCCAGCAGGTCATCCACGGCCTGCTCGGCCAGATCTTCCATGGAGGCAACGCCACGGCTGGCGAGCTGGAACGCCAACTGGCGATCCATACCTTCCATATTCAGCAGATCTTCCTGCGGCTCAGAGGCATCCAGCTGCTCTTCCGAGGCCAGCGCCTGGGTCAGCAGTGCATCCTTGGCGCGCGCACGCAGTTCTTCGGCGATATCTTCATCGAAACCGTCGATGGCCAGCATCTCTTCGATGGGCACATAGGCCACTTCTTCGAGGGTGGTGAAGCCTTCATCGACCAGCACACCGGCGACGTCTTCGTCGATGTCCAGACGCTCCATGAAGGTTTCCATGATGCTGCCGGATTCCGCTTCCTGTTTGTTCTGCCAGTCTTCAATGCTCATCACATTGATCTGCCATTCAGTCAGCTCGGATGCCAGGCGTACGTTCTGGCCGCTGCGGCCGATGGCCATGGCCAGATTCTCTTCCGCAACCGCGACATCCATAGAACCGGCATCTTCGTCCACCACGATGGACTCGATTTCTGCTGGCGCCATGGCATTGATGACGAACTGGGCGGGATTGTCGTCCCACAGCACGATATCCACACGCTCACCGGACAGCTCGTTGGAAACCGCCTGAACCCGAGCACCACGCATACCCACACAAGCACCCACCGGATCGATACGGCCATCGTTGGTGTTTACGGCAATCTTGGCGCGCAGGCCCGGATCGCGGGCAGCGCCGCGGATTTCAATCACCTGCTCGGCGATTTCCGGCACTTCAATACGGAACAGCTCGATCAGCATCTCCGGGCAGGAGCGGCTCAACATCAGCTGCGGGCCGCGAGCTTCCGGCTGGATTTCCAGCAGGATGGCGCGCACACGGTCACCGAGGCGGAAAATTTCGCGACCAACCAGCTGGTCGCGGGGCAGACGCGCTTCGGCGTTGTTGCCCAGATCGACAGCGATAAAGTCGCGGGTTACTTTCTTGACGGTACCGCTCACCAGTTCGCCAACGCGATCGCGATACTCGTCGACAATCTTGGCGCGCTCGGCTTCACGCACCTTCTGCACGATCACCTGCTTGGCAGTCTGCGCAGCGATGCGACCAAACTCGACGTTTTCCACCTGCTCGCGATAAACATCACCGGCTTTCAGCTCAGTGTCTTTTTCGTGGGCTTCTTCCAGAGTGAACTGGGTGCCCAGCTCGGCGAGCGTCTCGTCGTCGACCACTTCCCAGCTGCGGAAAGTTTCATAGTCACCGGTACGGCGATCAATGATCACCTGAATGGTGGAGTCTTCGTCGTAGCGCTTCTTGGTGGCCGTTGCGAGGGCCGCCTCAATTGCCTGGAAAATAATATCCCGGTCAACGCCTTTCTCGTTGGAAACCGCTTCGGCTACCAGCAAGATTTCTTTGTTCATGCAGCTGCCTCTTCAAAACGCTACGTGCTGTAATCCAATGCTCAAGTGAAGCCCTATCTGGCTGCATCACTCATTACGTCTGCATTGCCCTTAACTATTTAACAAAAGAAACATCTAAAACATTTACCGGAATCAAACTCGCAATATCCAAGCTGATTCCAGTGCGAACCGCTTATTTTTTTCCGCTTTCAAACTGCGGAATGATGTTCGCCTTTTCAATACTGTCGATCGGCAGCAGATACTCATTTTCGCTGTCGATACGCAAAACAACTTCATCGCCTTCAACGCCAGCCAGTAGGCCACGCCACTTGCGCTGGCCGTCCAGCGGCATGCGCAAACGGAGTTCCACCTGGGCGCCAATAAAGCGCTGGTATTGCTCAAGCTTGTACAGTGGTCGATCCATCCCCGGGGAGGACACCTCCAGGGTGTACTTACTGGTGATGGGATCTTCCACATCCAGCACTGCGCTGACCTGGCGACTGACCTTCTCGCAGTCTTCCACGGCGATTCCGCGCTCTGCGTCGATGTAAATACGCAGCAGGGCGTTGCGACCGTGGGTCTGGTAATCAATCCCCCACAGTTCGCAATCCAGTGATTCGACCACTGGAGCCAGAAGCTCTTCTAAAAGTTCGCGCTTGCTTGCCATATCACCACTTTGCCTCGAGGGCGTGTCAGCTGTATTGCGATCTGCCGACGCAGAGTACAAAAACAAAAAATGGGCAGCGGAGCTAGCCCACGGTCCGAATGAGAAACCGCGGCGCCGACTCCCGGCCCATTCGGATGGCAACCCCGGAGACCGGTTTGCCGCAGATACGAAAAAGCCCCTAACAGGGGCTTTTACTGCGCAAAAGCACCCTGAAGTACTTTTGCAAAATTTGGTAGCGGGGGCAGGATTTGAACCTACGACCTTCGGGTTATGAGCCCGACGAGCTACCAGGCTGCTCCACCCCGCAACAACATCCAAGGGGTTTTAACAACCACTTTCACTTCATCAAAGTATAAGTGGAAATTTGGTAGCGGGGGCAGGATTTGAACCTACGACCTTCGGGTTATGAGCCCGACGAGCTACCAGGCTGCTCCACCCCGCACCAACAACCCTAGAAACCGAACCTGGTAAGACTTTCGATTTCTTGCGGTGGGTTGCCCCAACCGCTCAGAGGCTGCGCATTCTAGGGGCGAGCCCCGGGCGAGTCAAGCCGCTTGTGGCATTAATTTTCACACCGGCTATTTCCGGGGCGGGAACCCTTAAACCCCCTCAGCAAAGCCCACCTTTGCTTCAGATCCCACATTATAAGAAGAAACAACGCCGCTTCGCGGTGCCCATTTGCGCCATTTGAAGAGTGCAGCAGCTCCGTTCACCAATCTCCCGGCTCAGACACCCGTACACGCAGATATATAAAAGAAGTCACCTGCTTTTCGGTCATCGATTGAAATTGATATTAATTCTCATTTTATTTAGTATCGCCACCCAAATTGCGGTGTGAATTTAAAGCCGCCAGAGGCCCGGCAAACGGGCTTCTCTGCCAGCAGTAAATGCAGAAAAACGACGAAGACGATTCAAGGAGCTTCCCCCATGTTCAAGCTGAAAAAGACTTCCCTGGCTCTGGCGATTGCCGCCTGCAGCACCGCCTACGCCATCCCGGGTGCCGTCGCCCAGGAAGCCAAAAGCGATAGCCAGCGTATCCATGAAGAAGTCGTCGTTACTGCCAGCCGTACCGAGAAGCCCCTGAGTGCCATTCCGAATACCGTGACCCTGATCGGCAAGGAAGAACTGAACCAGCAGATGGCCGCGACCAGCGACCTGTCCACCATCCTCGGCAACCTGATCCCAAGCTTCTCGCCCAGCCGCCAGAAGATGACCAGTTCCGGTGAGAGCCTGCGCGGCCGCAAGCCGCTGTACCTGATTGACGGTGTGCCCCAGTCCAACCCCCTGCGAGACGGTGGACGCGACGGTCACACTATTGACCCGCTGATGCTGGAGCGCGTGGAGGTGATCCACGGCGCCAACGCCATCCACGGCATGGGAGCCTCCGGCGGCATCATCAACCTGATTACCCGCACCCCCAGCAGTGATGAATTCCAGCAAAGCTTCCGCGTGGAGTCCTCGCTCCAGCCCAGCGAGCTGAGCGACACCCTGGGTTACAACGGCAGCTACAGCCTGTCTGGCAAGGTAGACGCGGTCGATGTACTGGCCAGTGTCAGCTACCGCAACACCGGTATCAGCTATGACGCCAACGGCGATATTGTCGGCTTCGACAATACCCAGGGCGACACCATGGACAGCGATACCATCAACGCGTTCATCAAGACCGGCTACAGCTGGGATGACCAGCGAGTGCAGTTGACCGTCAACCACTTCCTGGTAGAAGGCAACAATAACTGGCTGAGCGTGAATGGCGATATCAGCGAAGGTATCCCGACCACAGCCATCGAGGCCGACGTACCGGGTAAATCTCCCTCCAACGAAGTCACCACGATCAACCTGCAGTACAGCAAGGAAGACTTCCTCGGCCAGAAACTGCGCGCGCAGGTGTTCTCACAGGATTTCGCCGGCACTTACGGCGGCACTCCCAGCGGCACATTCCAGGACCCGGCGTATGGTGAAGTGGTCTTCGACCAGTCCCAGAACAACTCGGAAAAGCGCGGTCTGAAACTGACCCTGATCAAGGACGATATTGCCGGCGCGCCGGTGAGCCTGGCCTACGGTGTGGACCTGCTGCAGGACGAAACCTGGCAGCAGCTGATCCTGACCGGTCGCGCCTGGGTTCCGCCGACCCAATACAAGAACATCGCGCCTTACGCGCAGGCCGAGTTCAGCGGTATCGAGAAGATGACCATCACCGCCGGTGTGCGCCACGAGATCTCCGAGCTGCAGGTCGACGACTTCACCACCCTGTATTCCTATAACGGCGGTCAGTTCGTCAAGGGCGGCAATCCGGAGTTCAGCGAGACCCTGGGCAACATCGGTGCAACCTATGTGATCACCGATGGCCTGCGGATTTATGCCAATTACTCCGAAGGCTTCTCCATGCCGGATGTGGGCCGGGTACTGCGCGGTATCAATCAGCCGGACCAGGATGTGGAAAGCTTCCTCGATATGCAGCCGATCCTGACCGAGAACCAGGAGCTGGGCCTGGACTTCACCAGCGGGCAATTCGGCCTGCAGGCGGCTTACTATTCTTCTGACTCGGACTTCGGCCAGCGTCTGGCACTGGGCAGCGATGGCATCTACAGCGTAAGCCGGGAAAAAACCGACATCGATGGTTTGGAGCTGCGCGGCCAGTGGTTCGCCAGCGACACCGACACCCTCGAAGCCCGCTATGCCTACACCAAAGGCCGCTATGACTCCAACGGTGATGGCAAAGTGGACACCGACCTGGACGGCCGCAATATCGCCCCCAACCGTTTCAACCTGAGCTGGGCACGCAGCTGGAGTGACACCTTCAGCACCCGTCTGCAGGCCAACTGGCTGCTGGACCGGGACTTCGAAAATGCCGCGGGTGAAGTCACCAAAGAATTTGACGGCTACACCATTATTGATGCCAGCGCGCAACTGCAGGCACTGGGCGGTGAATTCGCACTGGGTTTACAGAACCTGACCAATGAAGACTACTTCACTTACTACTCCCAGACCGCGGGCAACGACATCCGCAACTTCAAAGGTCTTGGACGCAGTGTGAACCTGTCTTACTCCAAGGTGTTCTGATCAAGCACCATTATGCGTAAAGCGTTTTTTATCCTGCACAAGTACGCCGGCCTGACCCTGGGCCTGCTGCTTTCCGTGATCGGACTCACCGGCAGCCTGCTGGTGTTCGATCACGCGCTGGATGAACAGCTGGCACCGCAGACCGTCACTTTCAAACCCAGTGAGCGACCCGCCAGCTACGCCGATATTCTTGCCTCCGCCCAGGCAGCGGTTCCCGGCAACCCCGCGCCCACGCGCCTGATGACCCAGCGCCAGGCCGGCAGCCCGCATGTGGTGCGATTTCCAAAACCGGAAGGCGCGCCCGGTCCCGTCGAAGTTAGTGTCTCCCCCACCGACGGCGAGGTACTGGCAGTACGCGGTTGGGGCACCCGCGAATACACCATGACCTGGCTTTACCGCCTCCACTACACCCTGCTTGCCGGTAAAAACGGCAAAACGGTGGTGGGCTTTATGGGACTGTTGCTGATGGTGTTCTGCATCAGCGGAATCGTGCTCTGGTGGCCGAAAAAAAGCCGGAGAACACAGAACGGAAACAAACGCTGGGCACGCGCATTCACCATCTCCCGCAGCGGCAACCGCTTCCGGTTTTATTTCGATGTGCACAAGGTGTTCGGCATTTACTTTCTGCCTCTGCTGCTGATGATCAGTTTTTCCGGTGTGGCCCTGGTGTTTCCCTCCCAGGTGGAAACCGTGGTGGGCAGCCTGTTCGAGGTTGGCCCCCGTCCGGCACTCCCTCCATCGCGTACCGACGCGGGAACGCCGATCAGCCCGGATGAAGCCGTCGCCATTGCCGCGTCGGCTTTTCCCGATGGCGAACTCAAACGCATTTATCTGCCCCGGGACAACAGCGACAGCTACGGGCTCACCTTCCGCGCCGCCGACGAGGCCTGGAGCAACTACGGTGCCAGTATTGCCCGTGTCGATCAGTACAGCGGCGAGCTGCTGATGACCCAGAATGTCACCGAGATTCCCCTGGGCAATAAAATCCTGCGCTGGCAGTTTCCGCTGCATAACGGCGATGCCCTCGGCCTTGTAGGCCGCTGGCTGGTGCTGCTGGCGGGATTCGCGCCGGCAATGCTGTTTGGCACAGGTTTCTACCTCTGGTGGCAAAAGCGCAGGTTGAAACGCGCTGCCAGCCGTAAAGTTTCCGGTAATGCACAGGAAAAAGCCCAGGTCGTTGTATCTGCCGCCAAAATTCCCGCCGAGAGCTGATTTTCACCGACAACGTCGGATCGTGATCACACCCCCTCCCTCCTCCCTTCTCTACAATCTGAGCAGTTCCTAACGATTCCGAGACACCGCGCCCAAGTTGTATGCTGCCGCCACCGCGCAATCTGGCGCGAAAATTGAATTCAGGGAAACTGGCCCCTCGGGAAATACGCGCCCCGAGCGCCAATTGCAAATACACAGCACCGGAAAGGAAACCCAAGTGAAAGCTGTCGGCCTGCACCAATACCTGCCCATCGACCACGAAGAATCCCTCGTAGATCTGAATATCGACCTCCCTGAACCCGGCCCGCGGGATTTGCTGGTTGCGGTAAAAGCCATCGCGGTGAATCCCGTAGACACTAAAGTCCGCGCTCCCAAGGCGGACGCGATCACAGAAGCCACCCCCAAGATCCTCGGTTGGGATGCCGCGGGCGAGGTGATTTCTGTAGGAACGGAGGTCACCGGGTTCAAGCCAGGGGATCAGGTGTTCTACGCCGGCGATATCACCCGCCCCGGTTGCAATAGCGAATTCCAGCTCATCGATGAACGGATCGTGGGAAAGTTGCCGCGCACCCAGGACTACGCCGCCGCAGCCGCCCTCCCCCTCACCAGTCTTACCGCCTGGGAGGCGCTGTTCGATCGCCTGGGCATCTCCCCGGCGGGTAGCGATGCGGGCAAATCAATTTTGATCATCGGCGGTGCCGGAGGCGTTGGCTCTATCGCCATTCAATTGGCGCGCACCCTCGCAAAGCTCAAGGTGATTGCCACCGCGTCGCGTACAAAATCGAGTATCTGGGTGAAACAGATGGGGGCGTCGCACGTGGTGAACCACCGCAACCCGGTGGATGAGGAACTGAAGGATATCGGTATCCCAGAAGTGGATTACATCCTGTGCCTGAACAATACCGACCAGCACTTCCCGGCCATGGCCAACGCCATCAAACCCCAAGGGAAAATCTGCACTATCGTCGAGAACAGTGCGCCTTTGCCGGTTGAGCTGCTGAAAGCCAAGAGCGCGACTTTTGTGTGGGAATTCATGTTCACTCGCGCCATGTTCCAGACCGAGGATATGAGTGAGCAGGGGGCAATCCTGAACCGGATCGCGAAATTGATCGATAACGAAGAGCTGGTCACCACCGTCGGCGAAACCATCGAACCCATCGACGCCACCAACCTGCGCCTGGCCCACCGCCAGCTCGAAACCGGAAAGACCATTGGCAAGATTGTGCTGGCTGGCTGGGAATAGGCCCTCAGCATTCGCTTCGAAGCTGGCACGGAGGCGGCAAGGTACTGGGGACGGGTTTTTGAAACCGAGCTAGGCGCCCCCCTTTAATACATCCCTGTACGCTGCGTGAGCGACGTCCCTGTCGCTCACGCTTTCAAAAACCCGTCCCCAGCACCTTGCCTTCGCATGGAACCCCTGTACTTCGTGGGGTTTTCAGTGATACCTAGAATTTGCCAATCATATTGATGAAGACACCCTGGCTGTCGTAATCCAGGTCGGTGAGGTCATCGGAGAAATCGGTAAAGTTGTAGCCGATACCCGCCTTGAAGTGACGCCCCATCTGGCGATACAGCGCCAGCAAAGCACCGCTTTTACGGTCGCCCGCATCCGGCAGGTCGAGCAGTCGGCCTTCGATCAGCAGGTCCCATTTGTTGACGAAGTGCCAGTCGGCGCGCACGACGTACAGGCTTGCACTACTGTCGAAGAACTCCGGATCTTCCCGCTCCATACTCAACTGCCCCAGGCGATAGGCGTACTTGGCGCCGAGCGTCCAGCGACGGCTGATGTCGTAGTTGGTGTCAACCGAGAAGATGTGGCTCTTCTGTACAAACTCGGTAGCGGTGTTGGTTACCAGTACCTGGTCGGTGGTAGGCACATTGTAGAAGTAGGTGTACTTCAGCAGCGTGTTCCAGCGATCGTTGTAGACCGGGCGGTAGGCGTAGCCCATAACGCCCTCGGTGAACTTGCCATCATAAAACTCACCCTGTGAACTCTGGCTGTCGGAGTAATTCAATTTACCGACAAGACGCCAGTCGGGGTTGATCTGGAAGCTCAGGGTATTTTTCATCAGCCAGGTCTGGCGCTCGTTTTCCAGCACCGTCTCCGGATCGGACAAGGTCTGCATATTGTCCACACGGTATTCCACCGCACTGGATAAACGCAGGCTACCGTCATTGAAGCCCATGCTCGCACCCACAGCACGGCGTTCGGTTTCCGCACCGGTTCGAGGGTCTTCCAAAGTGCCCGCTTCAAGCGACGTTCCGTAATTCCAGACATCGCTCGGTGCCAGATCCACGCCGAGTGCGTGCGTCAGGCCGGTGGAGACGTCACCGTGGGTGTAACGCTCCTCACCGTAAATACTCACACTGTCGCTGTAACGGCTGCGGAAACCGCTGTTCAGGTTACCTTTGCGCGCGCGCACTCCGGTGTCAGTACGCTCGTTGTCCAGGGTGTAATTCAGATAGAGGTTGGTGCGGTCGGTGACCAGGAAATCGGTTCCCAGGCGCGCGGCAGTCCCGGTATCACCACCGGAGAGTTCGCTGTCCAGAGTCAGGCGTTCACTGACACGGTAAGCACCACCAAATCCAACGCGGTTGTTTTCTTCGCGGGACCCGGACAATTCTGCCGTGCGCTGCACGAAGCCGAAGGCCCGCCAGTCCGCGCCGGAGTCGTAACTCGCTTCCACCGCCACATCGGTGCGGTCACCCTGCTTTTGGGTAACAGGAACCACCGGTGAATAGTCCTCGCGGGAATCGGTACGCGCAGCCGCAGCCAGTCGCCAGCTGTCGCTGAGTCGATAGCCCAGCTCCATATCGGTCGAGGAAGTCTGCAACCCCTGAGCCTGCTCCTTGGTGTCCACTTTCACGCCCACGTCAAACCGATCACCGATGGGCACCTGGATGGCCGCGCCATGCTGCTCGGTCTCCTGGTTGGCCAGTTGGCCGGGTGCGGAAAAGCCCGCATCCCGCTGCTGTGCATACAGGGACATGGAACCGCGGACGCCTTCAAAGAAGTCACCCATTTGCAGCGCCGCTTCAAACTTGTTAGCGCCGGCCTTGGCATCCGGGTCATAAGGCATCGCCGGATCGAAACTGCTCTGGTCAAATCCACCCTGATTGAAGCTGTAACCGCCATCGAAAGAAGACAGGGTGTCCAGGGTGTTGCCCTGGCTCTCGGCCACTTCGATTTTCATCCAGGTACCGGCGGTTTTACGTAGTGTCAGGTCGACACCGTTGAGGGAGGATTCATTGTCCTCTTCATCCTGCTGGCTGGCACTCAGCCCGATTTTGACGTGATCACCAGCCCAGTAGTGCGCGCGACCGCCCACCGCCAGGGTATCCAGGTCGTCAAAGCCCGGGGTGTATTCGTAGCGGGCCACCAGGTACTGGGGGTTACCGTTGTATGAGCCATCCTGGATGATCAGGTTATCGTTGGCGATGGCTGACAAGGGGCGATTCAACAGTACCCGTCCCTGAATGTAATCCAGGTCGTAATCGATCACCGGCGTCAGGTTTTTCACGCCCAATACCAGCCCGGAGTTTTTGTCCCGCACCTCGATCCGCAGCCGTTCGGAGCCGGTCAGGATGTCCTGGTGGCGCAGGTAGTAAAGGGAGCCACCGGTACCGCGGTATTCGTCGCGCCCGGCGATGGTGCCCGGCTCCGCGCTGAACGCATCCACCTGAAAGCGCTTTTCGCCAAAGTCGGTTACATCGTCGGTTTCAAAATGGAAGTTGGCCCCGTAAAGCGCGCGGTCGATATGCGCCAGTTCATTGTCGGTATAAGAGGCGTTGAAGTTACCCCAGAGGCCGTAGTCGTCGTAGTTTTCCAGCTTGATATAAAACTTGCCGGAAGTGGGGGCATCTTCCACAACCGTGGAGTCGTCACCAAAGGTCGGGTAGTAAAGGTCGCTGTCCAAGCGACGGAAGAGCGCGTCCGGCGTTTTCTCCATGAAGTTGGAAAACAGTTCGTCGACCGGCCCCTCTTCGGTATCCGCACTGGCAGACAGCTGCCAGCCATCGCCAAAACCACCGCTGGTATAGAACGCCAGGCGGCCATCGTAACTCGCGGAATTGTCATAGTGGGTTTCATCGCCGGTGACCAGTGCCGCCGGGCCATTGGTCTTGTCCCGGGCAATGGTGACGTCGGCCATACCCACGGTAAACCAGTCGTCGCGATTGAACTCCAGGTCTCGCAGGAACAGCTCGCCGTTGCCTTCACTATCCAGAACCGCCACTTCCACCGTGTGCAGCCCTTTGGCAAAAATTTCCTCGGCGACAAATCCGCCGTTGTTACTCACCGGTACTTCGCGCCCAGCGAGCCAGACGCTGTGTCCCGCTGGAATCTGGTCACCATTGACCAGCACCGCATTGCCACTGACCGGAATATTCTGTTCCGCAAGGCGGTTTTCACCATAACCGACCAGTAACTCCTTCTCGGTAGTCGCCTGTTGCAGTTGTGGTTCGAAGTTATCCACAAGCCACAGAGTCTGCGGCCGGGTTTCGTCAAAGCGCTGCTTCCAGTCGTAAACCCGCAGTACGTACTGCAGTTTTTTCAGCGGCGCCTGGAAGCTGTCAAAGTCTGCTTTCCAGCTGCCTTCGCCATTCTGATCCAGGGTCACTACCGCCAGCGGCGCGTCACGCAGTGACTGCTGCTCTTCAAAGATGCGCACTTCCGCGCGGGTAATGAACGACGGATAGTTGGTGTAGCGTTTGAACTGGACCCGGCTGTCGGCAATCTCGGTTTCAGGATCGTCGGCGTAGCGGATAGTGCTCGGAAACGCGCTGACGTTCAGACGCGGTTGCATCGCCTGGTTGTCAAAGCGGAACTGGATATTTGCCTGCTCCAGCGCCACGTCGGTACAGCGCTGTAGATCGGCAGAGTTCTTGTAGGGGTCGTACTCGGGCGCACCGTCAACGGTAATACGCATCAGGTTCAGGGCATAGGGGTTGTTTGCCTTGGCTTCCTGTTGGATGCGCTCGATTTCCAGACGGTCTTTTTCCGCAAGAACCGCCAGCTCATCGTAGAGGACCTGTACTTCCACACGGGCACCGTCCATGTGGATAAAGCCAGTCTGCACCACGTCTTGGGACTCCACAAAGCCGCGGCCTTCGAACTCGACCTGATCGTCGCTTAGGCCCAGATGCGCCTGGACTGCTTGCATGGTCTTTTGTGCACGGGCAGAGGACAAGCCAACATCGTCGCCATACACCATGGCTTCGCGACGCTCCATACGCTGGTTATCGCTGTAGCCGATAAAGCTCAGGCGCACGCGCTGTTTGCCCGCCACTTCATCCATCATCCGCTGCATCTGTGCCAGCTGGGCGGCAGAAATCTGCGGATCACCGCTGTTGATAAAGATCGGAGCGATATCCCCGGTGGGGGATTCGTGGGCGATGGTGATGGTTTCCGCTGCCGCCGACTCAGGGCACGCCTGTAAACCGTCGGAGGCGGTTTCCAACAGGTCGTCGTACCAGAACTCCACCTCTACACGGCGGTTCAGGGAGCGTCCCTTGGCGGTGTCGTTGGCCGCGATCGGCTGGGTTGCGCCTTTACCGCTGCTGGTCACCATATAGCCCGGCAGATTCAACTGATCGGCGACCGCCAGGGCGACACGACGCGCTTCTGCACGGGACAGCGCCATCTGGTCGTCATAGAGTTCCGCCGGACCTTCCGGCAGCGGCTTGCCATCGGTATGGCCGACAAAATGAATCGTGAGGTTGGGTTTTTCCAGCAGGGTGGCACGCACCTCGCTGATACGGCGCACAAAGGCCGCTGGTAAATCCACCTGGCCCGGCTGCAGGCGCAGCGGAGAGACCAGATTTTTCAGTCGTGCGCGCTGGTCGGAGCCGGCGGTGTAACGCAGTTTACACACCGTTTCCTGACGACAGACTTTTACCCGATTGAGCTGCAGCGCCTGCGCGCGGCGCTGGGCATCACGCGCTTCCTGGTCCAATTCAAAATAGCGCAGCTTTACATCCACCCGACGGTTCATCTCCCGCCCCTTGGCGGTGATGTTTTCCGTCAGGGGTTCGCTGGCGCCACGGCCTTCAAACAATACTGCTTCTTCCGGCAGTTCCAGTGCGGTCTGGAAATACTCCGCCACCTGACGTGCGCGGGCTTGGGTGAAGGCTACCTTGTCCGGATAATCCGAAAGCTCGTCTTCGGTTAGCGGGTCACTATCGGTGTGTCCGGTAAAAATCAGCTGCAGCTCGTGGGCATTCTCCAGTGCTGCGAGTTTCTCTTTTAACTGTGCAATCAATTCAGGATCGATTTCATCGTCCACCTCGCGATATTCCAGCGGCGGCAGAGCATCGGTTTCCAGCACCGGCTGCTCTGGATCGATAAAGGCTTCCGCATCCTGCACCCACAGCTGGCCAGCGGCGGGAATCAACGTGGTTTCCGTATTGTGGCCCAGCGGCTTGTTGCTGTAGTCCGCCGCTGATTCACTACCCAGGGACAGGCCAGGGATTAATTGCCACCAGCTGCGCTCGGCGACAGCATCATCTACTACAGCGCCATCCGCTACAGCAGTTTCCTGCTCAGGCGTTCCCTCCTGGGCAAGCGCGGGAAAACTGGCCACTGAAATCGCAACAGACAGGACGGAAGCAAAGGCGAGCGCCGGCTGCATCGCCGCTTTTATTTTTAAAATTCGTTCTTTAGAAGGACGGGACATCAATTGAATCCTCCCTGATCGTCGCGGTTTTGGGTACCGGTATCGGTACCCAGTGCGCGATCGACGCTGCGTTTAAGGCCATCCAGTAAACCGCCACGGCTGGGCGGCGCACCGCGGCGCCAGAATATTTCGGTTTCGATATTGAGCGGGTAGCAGCAGTCGAGTGCGGCCCAGTCCCCGGCAATCTGCGCCTTGATGGCTGCCAGTCGTGCGTCTACCAATGCCGGATCTTCGTTTTCCGCCAGGTAAGAGAGGCGCAGCAGAGACGGTGCATCCTGCAGTTTTTCCAGCAGCAATTCCGTGCGCGAGTGCCACTGCGGACGCAATTCAGTGGAACCCGGCTCGAACACCGCCTCTGCCAGATCCAGACGCACGACACGGTGCAGGCTGGTGCCGAAATTGAACTCCAGCATTTTGCCTCGAGTAGCGCGCTGTACCCGCGGGTTTTCCGTGGTCAGGCGATAGCCACTGGGCAGGCTGCGGTCATCCAGTTTCAGTACAAAGTTGGAACCGCGATCCGGGTTGGGTACCGCCGCACAGGTAATGTGGAAGCGCCCGTGTGCATCGGTGGTCGCTTTCAAACCGTTGGCTGTCACCACCCGGGCACCGGGCACACCGCCCTCGCCACTGTCCTGATAACCATTCAGGTTCTTATCGTCGTAAACCTTGCCCACCACATCGGTACAGTCGAAGGTGGGATCGGGCACCACGCGCACCGTGGCCGTGGCTTCACCGGACGTCTGCTGTCCGGAAAGCTCATTGAACATGCGCGCACGGTTGACGTATTTGCCTTCGCCCACACCAGAACCCACGACCAGCAATAGCTTCATGCTGTGGGTCTGCTCGCTTTCGGCACGCAAGTGCGGCCACTGCAGCTGTAGGCCATTCACTTCCGGCTCAACCGACATGCCATCCAGGCTGGCAGAGCCCGCCACATACTTGAAGCCTGCGGGGAAGTAATCCACCAGCTGCAGGTCGGTAAGCGGTACCGGCAGGCTGTTGGTGAAGGTAATGGTGTAAGGCACCAGCTGGCTGCGAGTCACATTCAACATGGCCGCGGTTTTGGTCAGCGCGAGCGCGCCTTCCAGTTGCGGATCCAGGGCAATGTGGTTGTTGAACAGCTGGCTGCTGCCCGGCTGGTTGCTGTCGTCCAGATTTATCCGCAGGTAGTAATCCGTCTCGCTGCTGCGCGCTTCCATGTCGATGGGCGGCGGCAAGTCAGAGAGCTGGACTTCGCAGTGATCCGGGGTGCCGGGAATCAAGTCTGCGGCGCTGCCGAGGCAGGCGGCCACATCAAAGCTACCGGTTTCAATCCCGGTCTGCGGCGGAATGATCTGCGATGGGCCGGAGACATAGTCTTCATTGGGCACATCGATTTCGATCAGGTAATCCGCATTTACCGTGCAGGAGGCATTGCTGAAGTTCACATCGAACTTGTAGTAACCGCCCGGCATGGTGACCTGGTTCTGTTGCTTGGGATCCTCGAAACAGGTGTCCGGCAGTGGCTGGCCGCTGGAGGCACGGAGCATCCGCACCCGAGCACCAGAGACCGGCTGACGCAGTACCGAATCGTAAACCACCCCATTCGGCGTGATCGGCAGATTCAGGTTCTGCGGGTTGGCACCGGAACCGATATAGATATCGCGGATCTGCTGTGGACCGTTGGTGTAATCGGAGCTGGTGTTACCCAGAGATGCCGTCGATTCCACCGCATTCGGGGCCAGGTAGCGCAACTCGTAAGTCGCGCCGCCCGCAGCCGCACCTTCCATATTCGGCACCAGACCGTCGAAAACAAAGTAGCCGTTGTCGTCGCTCTGTACGGTTTCCAGCAGTCCATTGTTGAAGTAAAGATTAACCGTCCAGTTGGTGAGCAGGCGCTCTTCACTGTCCGTCACTTCATCAAAGTTCACATCGTGCCAGAGGTAACCGCTCAAATTGGCAATGCCCGGGGTACCACCGATATCAATGGACACCGTGGCCTCGTTGTACACCGCCGGGTCATTCCATTTCACCTGGGCGGTGTTGACCACGGAGTAACCGATGGCCAGGTTTTCACCCAGTTTTGCCTGGAAGCGCAGCGTGATGGATTCACTCGGCTCGAGGTCGCCGTAGTTGGTGCTGTAGTCGACGGTGATTAGAGAGCCGTCCACCATGACGCCGTCGGGCTGACCATTCAAGCGCGCGGAATCTTCCACGTAAGTGAGTACACCTTCACCCGCCACCAGCAGATCGTCGTAAATGCTGACCAGGCTTGCGGGCACGGCACTGATATTGGTGACCCGCACCAGGTATTCCAGCACCTCGCCAGACTCGGCGGCACCGCCACCGACTACTGCCACTTCCTTGGTGATCGACAGCTGCTGCGCATCACCGACCACCACTTCGGTGGGCTGCGCGCCGTTGCTGCTATTGCCATCGGCATCGGAAAGGGTCAGCGGCAGTTCCAGGCTGTACACATTGCCCTGGTTGCTGATGATGGTGCCGCGCTCAGTGTCCACATTCACCATCACGTCGAACACGATGGTCGCGGCCTGCGCGGTGGTAATTATCCCCTCGTCCGCAGTCGGCATCGGCGGAGTCAGGTCGTCGCTGCTGATCGCAATGCCCGCAACCAGCGGTGACTCACCCCCATTATCCGCAACCGCAATACCGTTCAGGGTCGTGCTGCCGGCTACATAAGTGGTGTGCTCCGGCACCAGGTCGACCAGGCGCGCTTCGGTCGCATCCTTACCGCCCATGTTGCGTACAGTAATGGTGTAGCGCAGAACATCTTCCGGATCGATGATACCGGCGGTCATGTTATCCACAGCCAGCTCGACGGTTTTCTGCACCCGCAACAGCGGCACATTACCCACGATATTGATGGTGGGGTCGTCGACAACTTCGGTTGTGGGATCGTCGGACGGCTTTTCATCAATCGGGGTATTTTCACCACCTGCACCAGCACCTGCACCTACACCATTGGCAAAGCCCTGGTTGGAAATCACGGTGCCGTCGTTGACGTCATTGATGGTGACGTCAAACGTAATCAATGCCGCGAGAGTGCCACCCGCTTCCGGGTCCGCCAGCAGCTGACCGTCTTCCGCACCGGGAGACTGGATAACCAGTGTCTGTGCCAGCGGCGTGCTGCCGTCGATGTCGTCCAGCGCAGTACCGTTCAGGGTAGTGGAACCGGCAACGTACACGGTATTGGCTGGCACCTGGTCGCGCAGGCTGGCCTCAAGCATGTTTTCGTTGCCGATGTTTTCCACGCGAATGGTGTAGCGCAGGGTATCGCCGGGCATCAGGCTGTCGGGTTCGCCGGTGAGATCTTCGGAGGTTTTTTCTACCTTCAGTACCGGTGCTGACTCGATGATGATCTGGGTCGGGTCTTCATCGCCAGGCGACTCCGGATCACTTGTGCCATTGATATTCGGATCGTCACTGACCGCCAGAGTCTGGCCATAGGCGATAACGTTCGACTGGTTCAGCACCGACGTGCCGCTGTCGATGACCGAAGCCAATTGCACTTCGAAGACCACGGTAACGCTATCGCTACGCTCTTCGTCACTTTCACCTTGGGGCGCCAGAGTGAGTCCGCCGATACGAACCCAGCCACTGCCGGTAGCGCCAGCAACAGCATCACTGTTGTCGACCGCAGTCTCCGGCAGTTCGATGATGCTCAATGTACCCGGAGCGAAAACTTGCTGGGTGTTCAGCACGCCCAGCTCGTCCTCAATGGAGAATTCCGCCAGGGGAATTTCGCTCACATTCTTCACCGTCAGTGTGTAGCGCAGTGTATCGCCGGGGTTCGCTTCTTTGCCCGGCTCCTGTCCGCTAGTGACGTTGACCACTTCTTTCAGCATTTGCAGGGTGGCACTTTGCGTGACCAGTGCATGCGCATCTTCGTGGTCGAGGACTTCCGGTGTACCGTCGGTCGGCGCAGCCCCGTAGGCCCGGCGATTCTCGCGATCCTCTCCCTGGCTGAACCATTGAGCCGCCGCCAGATTTACCAGGGTCTGATCGCCCGCAGTATCCTCATCCAGCCAAGCCTGGTATTCGACCAGCAGGCGCTGGCCCGGCTCAACTGCCACACCGGTGGTTGTCAGGGTAAAAGTACAGTCCGCGAAGCTGGACTGATAGTCCGACTCTTCACTCAGCGCACTCACCAGGGTATCGGTATCAGTGTCGAAGATCTGTATCGACACCACTTCCGGTTGCCGCCCACACATTCCACCCTGATCCACATCCGGCAGGATATCGATAATCGAAATATCCCAGGCCGCACTGTCACCCACATTATTGATATTGAGAGTGAAGTCGCCCGCGATACCGGCATGCAGTGTCTCCGGACCCGCTTTTTCCAGCGTGAGCTCGGGTTCAACCAGCGTCATCTCCTGAGAAGTGTCCGCAAGCAGCTCGAGGTCGCCGTCAAAGGTGCTGAACCGGTAACTGGCGGTATTGGTGAACGTCAGTCCTGCGACGTTGACATCCGTATCGAGGACTTCCACCACCAGCTCGATTTCAATCTGCTCGCCAGCAGGAATATCAATTCCATCGACTGAATCGACAATTTCAATCTGCGTTTCATCGCCGATGTTTTCCGGCGTCCAGCCATCCGCGCCACTGATTTTATTCACCGCAATAAATCGCAGATCCGCGGCAGACGCTGACAGATCATCGAAGATGCGAACATCGTAGAGTGCGGTATCCGCCGGCGTCGCCGGTACGGTGATCCGGTAGCTAAACTGTTCGCCAACGGCCGCTTCGGGCTGGGTGATGTTTTTGTCCAGCGCAGCAGGAAGCGGGCTGGTGAGAGCCGCACTCGCCGCCTCTGCGAGGCGATAGTCCTGACGCTCTTCCGCCACACCATTGGCCGGAACAACATTGTTGTCGAAGGAATAGTAAACCGGCAGGGTTACGCCGTTGCCCAGTGAAAGGCCTGCACCCAGGGTGTCGTCCGCGATAACGGTGTACACCAGGCGCAGCGTTCCGCCGGCGGGAATGGTGTAGACGTCGCTGTCATCGAGATCCCAGAGCGCGATGCCGGTGGCAGCATCGTAGCTCGGCATACGCACCGGCAGGCTGCCGCTCCCGAGGAGCTCGATACTTTGCGTGGTCACGCCACCGCCGTTGCGCATCCCCTCGGGAATGACATCCTGGATTTGCAGGTCGTACGCCGGCGCTTCGCCGTCATTGGTGATGTCCAGCGTAAAGGTGGCCTGCTCGCCCACGGTAATCTCGCTGTCGTTGCCAATCGCGGTGGAAACATCCAGGCGACTGATCGCAAGCAACGGTTGAATAGCGTCGACACCAGCCCGTGCATTGATGGCATTGGCCGGACCGGAAGGCAGCGCGTACTCCAGCTCGACGGTATTTTCCAGAGACTGACGGCTCGGCAATTGCGCCAGCACACTGCCGTTTTGTACGCGCACCTCGTAGACGATCTGCAAGGTATCGCCGGCTGCGCTCGCCGGATTGGTCACATCACCGAGAGTGAATACCAACTCCGCGCCATTCATACTCACTGCACTTGCGACGGTCGAGGTCTCATCACTACCGAAGAAGTCGGCGCTGACCACTTCTTCAAACACCATACCAACTGGCAAGGTGTCGGTGATGACAACACTGGGGTAGGTACCTTTTTGCATCGTCGCGGTAACCGCAAAACGGGCACGATCACCAACCCGAATACTGCCGGTACCATCAAACGTATCGTACACAAGAGCTTTTGCCAGACTGGTATTGTCAGACACGGTGACCGACGCAGTCGCGCTGGAAAGGTAGTCGTTATAGGCCGGTGTTTCACTGCCGTCGCGTTCCCAATCCGAGTCACCTGACAAGCTCGTCCAGCGCACTTCCGCAACATTGTTCAGCACCTGGCCGGGACGGGCGTCGTCCTGCACTACGGCCTGATAATCCACTGCCAGACTCTCACCGACTGCGACGCTGGTGAGGTTCCACTCCAGTGTGAAACCGCTGGCAGCGTCGCCGCTGATAACCGGGTCGCCGATGCTCGCGGAGCCGGAAACGTATTCCAGTCCCGCATCCAGTACGTCGGTAATGACCAGTTCATAGGCAGCCGCTGAATCGGCACTTCCGGCTTCGGTAATGCTCAGGCGGTAATCGAGCACCGTGCCGGCGTTAATAGCGGCAGGAGCAGCAATTACCTCTTTTTCCAAAGCAATTTGCGGTTCGACAATCGTCAGCGGATCGGTCGCTGCGCTGGTGTAGGTAACACCACCGGTGCTGTAGCTAGCCTGATTGATCACGCTGTCGCCCGCATTACTGTCGGCGCTGTTGGCCACACGCAATAAGAGTTCTATCTGCGCGGTTTCACCAGCCTGCAGGGTTCCCAGTTCGAAACTCAGGGCACTACCACTACCGCTATTAAGCAAGTCACTGGCAGTGCCGCCATTGATGCTCAGTGCGGCACTGACAAAAGTGAATTGCGGCGCGAGGGTATCGGTAAGGATTACCTCGGTGCGGGCAATATTGTCTTCGGGAATGGTGATGCTGTAACGCACTTCCTCGCCAATGGTGGCGGAGGCTGCACTGGTAAGCACCTTCTCCGGCGGCATCGCATTGCTGGGGTTCTGCATCCAGACAGACGCAACAGTATCGTCGGAATACTGCTGGCCATTTGTGCCCGGCAGAGACCAGTAGGAACTAACGCTGGCACTATTGCGGAAAAGCTCACTGGTGCCGATATCCGCGTTGAAGCCGATGCTGTAATCCACGGTCAGGCACTGATCGGGTAACAGTGGCGCGTCGTCGTTAAGCGTCAGCGTAAAGCTTCCACCGGCTGCAGGTTGCCCGCTGTAGGTAAACTCGCTGGTCGCGGTACCGTCGATGGCGACGGTAAACACACTGGCGTCAGACAACGCCGCTTCGTTTAATTGCGGAGCCAGGGTATCGCTAAGCTGGACATTGTAGGCAGGCGCATCGCCCTGGTTACAGGATTGCAAACGGAACTGCATGGTATCCGCCGCCAATACCACCAGGTATGGATCGGCTTGAGTACCGCTACCGGCGCGTCCGCTCAGGGTGTCGGTTTTCACCAGCGAGCTCAGTAGCGGTTGATGTACCGCAATCGCAGAAGTTACCGGCGGCAGCGCTACGGTGGAGCCATCGAAAGCGTCAAAGCTCAGTTCCGCCTGGTTATTCAATGGACCAAGCACGTCCTGGTGCGCCAGGACGTCGGTCACCACTCGGGCGCGGTACAGGATGGTGAATTCGTTATTACTATCATCTCCATCCACGGCATCCACATCACCCAATGCCAGCGTCAGCACCTGCCCCGCATTGGCATCACCGGCCACACTTGTTGTGACCGGTTCGTGAGTGAAGCCTCCGGTGTTTTCAAAAGGTGCACTGGTTTGCCCATTGACGCTCACTAAGTCAACGAACTCCAGACCCACTGGCAAGGTATCGGCAATGGTGACATTTGCGGTGACGCTCTCGTTGAGCGTCACGGTCAGGCGATAATCCACAGTATCGCCAACACGAAGCTCCGCGTCCGTCGCATCACTGCCATCCAGAACCCAGCTATCGGACTCGAAGGCTTTGACCAGGGCGGTATTGTCTTCCGCCGCTGCATCCGTTGTCTCAGTCGCGGTAATACAGTAGTCATTTGGCGCCGCCGGACAATCTGCGCCGGTACGCTCGTAATTACTGTTTGCTGCAACGTCATCCTGGAGTGAAGTCCAGTCGGCAGTGACCTCATTGGTAAAGGGGCCACCATTGGCTGCCACGGTAACCCGGTAGGTTAACAGCAGCTGTTGGCCTGCCGGTAAATCGAGAGAGCCGTCGCTATTGCCACGCCCCCAAACCAGAGTATTTGCGATGGTCGTATCGGGCGTCGTGATAAACCCGGCCACCGGGCTGCCACCAATAGTAACGGTGGGCGCAACACTGTCATCCCACTGAAATTCTTCCGGCAGGCTATCCACCAGATTCAGATCATAAGCGGTGGCGTTACCGTTATTGGTGAGTGTCACCACGTATTCCAGCACCGAGCCACGGGTCAGCTGCCCCGGCGTAATCTGGGTTACGCTTTTATCCGCACTGAGTTCTGATTCCGTCACCGTGATTGCCGGGGTATCGGCAGTCTCGGTCACCGTGGCAAGAGTACTGCCATGCTGGTAACGGAGCTCGGCGCCATTTTGCAGGCTGTTTCCTTCGCCACTGGCGGTACCGGTATTGGTATCGTTATTGATCCGCGCATAGTAGGTGATCACGATTTGCGGGTTGATCGCACCGGAGGTCGGTAAATCACTTTCCGTCTCGGTGAGCACGGTACCGATATCCCACAGAATTTCGCCACTGGCACCATCAACTGGTGCAGGCGAACGAAATGCACCTTCGCCCAGTGCAGTATTGCCATTGATACTGGCAATCCCGGTAAAGGTGTAACTCACCTGATAATTGCCATCGCGAGTCAATACGTAGCTGGTGCTGCCGCTATCCAGCAAGTCGCGAAGTTGCAGTTCCTGAGTGGTGCCCTCCGGCAGATCGATGGTGATCTGGAATTGTTTATGGGCACCGATTTCCGGTAGCACACCCGGAGACAGATCCTGCTTGTTCAGAAGCACGCGCTCCAGATCCGCAGTCACCTGATTACTGCTGATTTCGTAATCGTTGACGGCGTCAGCACCAGTTTCCAGTGGCAATTCGCCAATACGCATGCCGTCGACCGCACCGTTGACACCAATCTGGCCAGTGCGTGCAGAGCCGTCGTTCTGATCGATGGGATTCAATGCAGTGCTGCGGGTCGGCAGCGAAGTCCAGGCGGCGTGCGCCGTATTCTGCAACTGCTGCTGCGGCTGAGCACTATCGTCTACACGCACCTGGAAGGTGAACTCGCGGGCTTCGCCGGGCAGTAACGGGTTTTCCGGCGCCCACACAAATACGGGTTGGTTCTCACCGAAGGCATCGGTATCCACCGCGGGGGGATCAGTTCCGTTGACACTACCGGCAATAAACGTCATCTCGCTATCGACGAGGTCTTCGAATATGCGCAGATTGTAGGCCGGAGCAGATCCGTTGTTGGTTGCGGTAAGCGTAACGGTAATATCGTCGCCGGCATCCTGTGGGTCGGTCCAGCTCTTCTCCAGTGCCAGCTCGGGCTCGATGACCCGTACCGATACATTGCCGAAACTGAGTTTGGACTCGTTCCCCATCGCGTCGGCGTAGCGCAGGAAAGTAGAGTCACCGGTACCGTTTTCCAATACCGTGCCACTGCTGCCTTCACCATTGTTGTTGGCCGGCGTGTTATCCACACGCGCGATAAAACGCACCGGGAAACTGAAGAGAGATTCTGACCCCGGTGTGGTCAGAGTGACATCACCGAAATCCCACGACACCTGGGTGCCACTGCACACGGGCGTAATGACTGGCACCTGGCTCAGATCGGGGCGACGGAAACCAGCGGCCGCATAAGGGGGAGCGCTCAGGTCGATCGATGGCGCATCGACACAGCTGAGACCAGCCGGAAGCGTATCGCTCACAATCAGTCCACGCAGCTGCTGGTAGGGTAGCTGCCCGGTAAGGGTGTACTCGATTTCCTCACCAATTTTTACCGCCTGATATCCACCGACCATTTCACCCAGTGTGGTATCAGACAGCGCGGTAATTTCTTTCGGTTCTACCGCTGGTGTAATGAAGGTAATGGAGGCATCCGCCGGGCCGGCATCATAGGCGCGGGCACCGCCGATATCGCCATTCCCGCGCAGCTCGACAGTCTGGTTGCCAAACTCGTTGCGATCACTGGCATCACCGCCTTCCAGAGTGTCATACGCGATGGAGTAAGCGCTTTGCAGCATCTGGTTGGGCGCAATACGTTCATCCGGGTTGACCTTGTAGTAGAGATTTACACTGCGGCCATCTTCGGAGCTGCCGGTGCCACCATTCAGGCGGCGCAGGCCGTTATTGGCTGAACTACCCACCGGCGCACCGGTATCGCTGTGCGAATGGGAAAATACCAGTGTGGCATCCATACCATCGTTGGGCGTGTTTTCAACCAGGCTCAGGTGTTCGTTGTCTTCATCGACTGCGCCATCACCATCGTTGTCGATGCCATCACTGCCGGGATCAACCACCACCAGCAGGTCAGGTACTGTGTCGGTAACCACAAGGTCATAGGCCGGCGCGTTAGGCTCGCCGGAGGTTTCATTGGCATTCACCAGTCGCAGACGCACGATGTAATCCCGTGAGGTGTCCGCACCCGTCAGGTTTTGCTGCCAGCCACCGGAGCAGTCTCCGCTAGCGGAGCTGAAGTTGCCCGCTTCACAGTAATTTTTCGCCAGGGAAATTTCCGGTTCGGTCACTACCACATCGACACGGCGAATACGCTCCCACGGGTAGCCCACAATGCTGTTACCAAAGTCGAAGTACTCATCTTCACCGGTATTTTCATTGTGGTAAGCCGCCTCAAAGCTTGAGTTCAATACATTGTTTCGATCGGCGGCCTGAACATTCGGTGCACTGCGCGCATTGAGCGCTTTGTTCTGAATCCGGGTGGTGGCATTGACATGGAACCACTGATCGATGGTGGTAATGTAGTTGTTGCTTCCGTCACTGCCCGCCTGGTTACCGGTAAAGAGCCAACCAAACAGCCCCTCGTCCAGAGTGCTTTTAGACGGTTGATTCGGTGTTGAGGTCGCGCCGGCGATCTGCACGCCGACTTGAGGCTCGGTATTGGAAATATAAACCAGGCCGTCTTCGACCTCGTCCTGCACCTGAATATCGCGCACGCCGATAAAAGAGAAGCCCCGCGACTTGAAACCGAACCAGCCGCCGGTCTGAATGCGATTGGTACATTCCTCACCGATCTGCACCAGTTCGCGCTGTTTACGCGCGAAGTTGGGGTAGCCATCCGACATTGCGCTACTGGGCAAAGCCGCATTCAGTGTTGCGGGACTGCTTTCATTACATTCGCCGAGCGTCGGTATTGAACCTTCTAACGCCGAGAGATCGCCCCCGGTGACACTCCACGCAACCTGATCCTTCAACAGGTTGAAGCCGATACCACGGGACCAGTTCGCATCCAGGGAGTAGAGGTTGCCGCGGTCTACCTCACCGTCACTACGCGCGTTGTTTTGGCTGGCATTACCTGGCTGCGGGAACCAAAGCGGCTGATGATTGTTGATCGCCGTGGGCGTATTGGTAGTCGTATAGCTCTGGATAGTACGGTTGTTGGTAGTACCTCCAGTGTTGCTCATGTTTACTGTGGGTGCGGCCAGGTCAAGGCTGGCCACCGTCCAGATTTCACCAATCGCATCTGCGCGGAAGGTGACATCGTCTTCTAGAATGCGCGCCAGATCGGTGGACTTCCGAACCTCGAAGTGAAATTCAACGGCACTCCCTACGCCAGTCGCCAGCACCCTGTTCAGCGGATTGCCATGATTGGGGTAACAGCGGTAGACGGTACCGGTAGTCGTCAGGGGCAAATGGAGCAGATCAGGATCGCCCGGTGGGTTCACCACCCAGGCCTTATACGGTGAAGGCTGCGGCACCGGAGAGCCGCTCACCGATGCGATATCGCACTGCCAGTTACCGTCCTGCTCGTCTACATCCATGACTTCCAGCGTCGGGCCAAAGCTGATGAAGATGCTGGCATCGCGGGCATCCACACCACCATTGTTGGTTGCTTTTACGCGCAGTGGCGTGGTCTGGTCGGGATCGTTGGTGACAATGAAAGACTGGTCGAGAATTTCGACATCGATGTCTTCGGGGTCAAAAATAATGTCTGAACCACCGGTGTTATCGGTCGGGCTGGTACTGACACCATTGTCGGCCAGGTCGTACTGCTGAGGACCCTGGGTATTACACAGCGTCTTGAACTCCACCTTCAGGTTGTTCTGCAGGCTCGTAGACAAGGCGACGGGGTCGGTGGGCTCCGGGCGTTGGAACAGGTCAATGCCTGATTGCTCAGGAACCACATCCAGATCGGCGGCGCGGTCAAAATGCGTCGGATCCTTGTGGATAATGGCAAACCGGATTACCACCACATCGCCGTGGCGCATCAGGTCGCGATAGGTTTTACCATTGTTGTAGGCCGCATCCGGGTTATTTTCCGTGTACTGCGTGGAGCTGGACAGCTTGAATTCCGGCGCGGTGTTACCCAGGTAGCTGGTGTAATTGGTGGTATCCACTGAGTCCACGCCATCTTCCGGGTTTACCCACTGAAGCTGATCGACCTGACCGGCATAATCACCATAGATAGAACCGTCCGTGTATCCGTTGTTGCCCGCGGGACGCAATAACTGCGGCGCGAAACTCGGGTCCAGAACATAGCCGTCCGGCAGCTGATCGCGGAGGTGATAACCCATACTGTTATCGAACCAGACAGTACCGCCGCTCTGGTTGGAGAGCGTGATGGTCATCAGGCCGCGCATACCCACAGTCGCGCTGCCATCGATACCGGTGAGGGTGCGCTCGACTTCTAACGCCGTAGCACCACCAGCAACGGAACCCTGGCCATACCAGGTGCGCAACTCGCCGGTATCATCCAGTCCCGGAATTATACCGCCGGGTGGCGTCTGGACCGCACAGCCAAACTGTACGTCCTCCAGGCTGTTAATCAGCGGAGTACCGCTGCTACAGGAAGCATTGCGCTGCAGCTTACCGACCAGGTAGAGATTGATTTCCCCACCCTCAGCAATGTCGATGGTGCGGCTAGACGAACCGGAGGTTTCCGCCTCCACTGTCGCTGCATAGGGTGAAGGAATATCAATGCCATCGCCAAACGGCGGCAGCACATCCCAGTCCGCGAGAACCGAGCCAGTCAGTGCATCGGTAGCGACACAATCCACCGTGCTCGGCAAAACGCCATTGTTGGCAGCAACCGTGTCAGCCTCTGCCGCAGTGGGGCAGACATAATTCGCGTTCATCACATCCGCGCGGGATAGCACGTCATCAATACGCAGATCCTGCAACGGCGCGGTACCGTTATTGGCGAGGTTCAAACGCCAGACGATATCGTCGTCGTTATGGCCGTAAACGGTATCGCTGCGGGTACCCTCGCGCTGCCCGGCATCGTAATTCCAGCCCTGCTTGTCGATCTCAAGCACCGGTTTGTTGACAACCAGTGCGCTCGTTTCGGCATAGCTCGGATTGAAATCATCGACATCTGTCGGAGTACTTGGGGTGCAATCCAATGCCGTGCCGGGGTACGGTGGGTATGGCGGGCGCGGATTCTCGTAATCCGTCCACGCACTCCAAGTTGTGTCGCAAGTACCGCTATCGGTAGGCGCCTGCTTTTCCGGGCCACCAGAGGTACAACCATCGGCAGTAACGTAGTTGATTTGAGCAGTGACATTAACATTATCGAAAGCGTTCAGCTGCTCGGGACCATCCGTATTTGAAACCAGCGGGCGATGTACAGGAATACGCACCGTCATGGTGGTGTTGTTACCGTCGGCCAAGTTAGGAAGGCCACCGATGCGGATTTCCCAGTTGCCAGCATTAAGGGCTTGCTGAACCTGGCTGGCATTATTGCTGTCGATGGTGGTCCCACCGGCGGTTATATCCAGATCCTGATACAGACGAAGGCCAGAAGAATTAGGAATTCGCACTACCAGCCCGGCGTCCTCATCGGTGCTGCTGCTGAAGTTCATGTCCGGATTAAAGGAGCCGTAATCGCCGTTACTGGTGTAGGTGTAGTAATTACCAGAGCGACGGCGATACCGTATCCCCGAACGCTGTTGTTCCTGAACCTGCTGAAGACTGGACGTGATATAGGCGAAATCATCGTCGCCACTGCGGTAAGGGTTGGTGATTTGCACTTCTATGTAGCCATAGCCACAGAGATCACAGTAGGTGACGTTCGCACCGGTGCGCACATCCACCAGTTGCGCCGGAGCATCGGGATTGGCAACACAATAACCCGTCGGTGCCGCCAACACCTGCCCGGAAACTGAAGCCAGTAGCGCAACTGACAGCCACAGCCGCACCGAATACATCAGTGCTGCCAGTGCATTTCTGAATGATTTTTGCCCAGTTACTTCAGACTTCATCGCGTTCCGCTGCCAGTCAAAATTTATTGTTGCCAACCACCGCACAGGCGGCAGCACCGGAGGAGAGCCCGGTCGCGGAACTTTATTGGAAGGGGGTAGTCGGCACCGTGAAGCAATTCAAAGTTGCGGTGCGCGGGAAGGAACTTTTTCTACGTTTGCCAAACAGTTCTCAAGCAAATCTCAGGTAATTTCTTAAGAACAACATGGGAGATGGAAGACCGCCCGGAAAATTTTCCGGGCGGTCTGGCGAACAAACGTACTAACTATCAAGCCGCAGGCAAGAAGTCGATCGGATACAGGATGGTAATGGTTGGCACCCCGGCTTTTTCGCCGAAGTTGAACCGCTTCACCCGAGCCACGATCTTGCTGTTAAGCGCGGGCGAATCCATATCGCTGCTCTCCACCTGCGCCACGGATACTGCACCGTCTGGCAGGATGGTAATTCGCAGTACCATTTTGCCCTGCAGTGCCGGATTGTTGCGCAGTTCGCGGTTGTAGATCCGGTAGAGCGCCGCCTTATAACGGTCAAACACGATCTGGATCTCTTCATCGGTACGGGACGGACCCATGCCTTCGCTGAGCGGCCGCTCTTCGCCGGCGAAGTCACCTTCGGTTCCAATACCACTGGACACCCGGGAGAAGCTGACACCATCCAGCGCGGTACCGACACCACCGGCGTTCCGGCTAAGTGCGGCGGTATTGATACCGTCCGAACCGGATTTCGCGGCTGCGGTGATCAGTGAGCGCTGACTACGACTTTCCTGCTTGCCCGCAGTACTCAGCTGAGTCTGCTTGCCGAGGCGCTTGTCGAGGTCGTCCTGGATAAGATCCTGGAAGTTGTCCTTGAATGCCAGCACACCCGCACGCTCGACCTTCTTGCGCACCTGCTTTTTCTCCTGGTTGGAGGGCTTGGGCTCTTCCTTGGCCACCTGCTGCTTGGGCTTCTCAGGCTCTTTCTTTTTCTCCTCTGGTTTCTTCACCACAGGCTCAGGCTTCGGCTTGGGTTTTTTCTTCTCCAGTACCAGCTTGGCGAGACGCTCGGGCACTTCGACCACTTCGTCTTCATCCGGCTCCGGCAGTTGCCACAGGTGCACACCAAACCCGAGGAAGCAGGCCATCAGCAAACACGCCAGCAAACTGCGGCGGAAGCGACGTTCGTCCTCGCCATTATTGTTCCAGGGCATGATTGCCGAACGGAACGCAGACTGCTCCAGCTCACGGGTAACTTCGTACTCGTAGTGAACGTCTTCTTCCTGTTGGCGTATCTCGCGGAACTCGGCATCGATATCGAAGAGGTCATCGCGGCGATCTTCGATCTGGTCCAGCACCTTGCGCTGGCGCTCATGTAACAGATCCAGGTTCGCGTGATAGATACTGACGGTTTTCTGCAGGCGGTGAATCAGTGCCTTGGAAGCATCCTGTTTGTAATGCTCCGCCCAGAAAAGATCGCCAGCACCGGCGTCTTCCAGCTTACCGAGACGGTCAGAAATCTCGTCCAGCAACTGGTGCTTTGCCTGATCCTGCTCCAGCGCAGCCAGCTTGTCATCAACCTGCATGCGCTCCGCTTCAAGCGCAGCCAGCTGTTGACGAACAGATGCCTGCTTCGCCGTCAGTGCCTGTTTTTGATGATCAAAATTACTCACAAAAGCTCACTAACTCTGAGATGCTTTTTGAATTACCGCCAGGGAAATTCGCGTGTATCCGGCGTTGGTGCAGCTGGACATGACTTTTTTCAGCACATTGAAGGGCACGGTGCGGTCGGCCAGAATGTTCACTTCCGGCGGCTCAGCCAATAACTCCTCGAGTGCCGCAGAAACGTCTTCACCGGCTGCAGCCCGCTCAGCAAGCGCCAGCTTGGCCTCTTCCAGTTCGGTCTCGGCCATGGTTACCGCCTTGCCAACCTCTTCGATCATGGCCCGTTGAATGGCCTCGATCACCAGTTCCTCACTCAGGAACAGGTCTTCGGTTTTCATTACCGGCTTGGCTTCAATCAGCACCTCTTCGTGGGTGACCATGAGGGTGACGGTCTCCCGCGGCTTGGACTCCACGACCGAATCCGGCAGGGTAATCACTTTGGGCGCTTCAATCGCTTCATTGCTAGAACTGTTGGTCAGCAGGAAGAACACCAGAATGGTGAATACATCCATCAGCGAGGTCAGGTTCATTCCCGGCGTCTTGCGCTTGCGGCTGCGCGCCATGCGCTTCATGCGTCTACTTTCACGTTTCATGGCGCATCTCCCAGGGAAATATCGGGAAAGAGTTCCAGGGTTTCCGGTGTTGCATCGGGATCCGGCTGCGCACCTTCTTCCAGTTTCGGCATGACCTGGGCACTGCGCACCGCATCCATAACGCCCACCAAATGCTCGTAGGCCACATCCGGCTCCATCAACAGTGTGGAATCGGTTTTATCCGGGTAGGTTTCCTTGATACGCAACAGCTGCTCCCGCAGTTGCGCCAGGTCGTACACTTCGGCCGTGGGCGCAATCACCGGAAGACCGTTTTCATCGACCGGCGCCTGACCCGAGGCTTCGCCTTCCGCGGCCCCTTCAACACCCGATTCCGCGCCGTCTTGCAGATTCAGATTGGGAAAACGGGCGATGACTTTCTCACCATCGCTGATTTCCAGCGCAGTTTTGCGAACAACCACTTCCAGGGTTACGCCCGGATCTTCCGCTCCGCCGCCGGCACCGGTGGGCATATTGAGCTCAAGGATGGTGACCCGGGAAAACACTGCGGAAACCAGCAGGAAAGGCACCAGCACCACCATCAGGTTAAGGAAGGCGGTAATGTCCAACTCCGGGGCTTCTTTTGTTCTGCCGTGACGCCTGCTTCTCATCACACAGATTCCGGCTTGGATGTGTTATCAGTCGCTTCATCGGTAGCGGCAACGGCTTTCTGCTGCGCTTCCTGTGTCTGTTGCACGTCACGATTTACCGGCTTTTTGTCACCCTTGGCTTCCGGGGCTTTTTCTTCCTGAGCGGCGTCACTGCGACGACGGGTGCCGGAAGACATGATGTTCAGCGCTTTTACGGACACCATTTCCAGGCTGTCAACGATCTGGCCGGTCAGGGAGTTCAGGAAGGCGTGCACGATCAGTAGTGCGATACCAACCATCAGGCCGAAGGCGGTGGTGTTCATGGCCACGGAGATACTGGCAGACAGCAGGTCGGCTTTCTCTGCGGGGTTGGCGTTGGCAACCGCGGTAAAGGCTTCAATCAGGCCCATAATGGTACCGAGCAGGCCGAGAAGTGTGGCGATGTTGGAGCCCAGCGCGACGTAGGGAGTGCGCTTTTCCAGCTGCGGAATCGTCTCCATGATGCTTTCTTCCATGGCGATCTCGATGTCTTCGCGACGGCGAACCGCCCCCTGACGCTCGAGCCCCATGGCGAGGAGACGACCCACACCGGTGTTGTCTTCTTTGACGAGGTTACGCGCGCGATCAAAATCCCCGGTGTTCAATACCGGCTGGAGTTTCTCCCAGGCAGCACGGTTGGTGTGACGCTCGTACACCAGACGGACATACCGCTCAATGGCTACCGCAGCGCCGAGCGCGAACACCACCAGAATGGGGTACATGAAAGCACCACCAGTCTGAAAAAAAGCGACTACGCTGTTCAAGAAATCCATCATTTGCCCTCTTGGTTTTCTTTCTCGGTTCTGCGGTTGGATTCCGCTTTCCCCAGTAATGACCGGATATGGTCTTTTTGGTTAAAAAATTCAGGTTTCCTGGCAATCAACCAGACATATTCTGCGTTTGAACCGCTTTATTCTTCCGACTGGCTCAGCTGGTAAAATTCCAGTTCACGCATAAATACTTCTTTATCCAGCGGCTGTAGTGTCGGGTCGAGCAGGCTGGAATTCAGTCCGCTCTCAACACCAACCTCTGAGCTTTTCCACGGCACAATGTAGAGCGACTTGGGTGCTTCTTTGTTACCGATAATGGAGATACCGGAAAGCTCCTTGACTTCGTTGTCCACCTTGCTGCCACTGTCTTTCTTACTTTCTTTCTGCTCATCCTGGGCAAACACCGCCGGCATGAACAGGATCAACGCCGCAGCGGCCAGCACTCTTGAATACATTGAACGCATTAATTGGCCCTCCGTTTCAGGTCGGTTACCCAGAGAGAGACTTTGGCATCTTCAGGCTGATATTTCAGGTACTGGTCGAATTGTGCGAGTGCACAATTCACATCCTGAAGGTAGAGGTCACAGAGAATGCCGAGATTCTTGATCAGCGGCAGGTTATCCGGATGGACCTGCAGCGCATCGCTGTATGTTTTGCGCGCTTCATCGAAGCGCCCCTGGCGGCGATAGAGTACCGCCAGCTCATTGCTGGCCAGCGGGTCGAGCGGAGCCGCGCGCAGGGCTTCAAGAAAGGCTTCCTCCGCATGCTTCTCGTCGCCGGTGCGGTAGTAGGCAATACCCAGGTTGACGTAAGGCGCAGACAAACGCTGTTCGCGGGCAACAACGTCCTGCAATAGTTCGACGGCTTCTGGGTAACGTTCACCCTGCAGGTATTCCACCGCGCGATCAAAGTCGCGGGTGACTCCGCCGGAAACTTTCACACTGCTCTGATCCACCGGGCGGCTGGATCTTTGCGGACCACTGGCACAGGCGCTGAGCAGCAGAACAAAGACACACAGTACGCAGGTGAAGATTCTGGACGTTTGCATTAGCCCTGATCCTCCTGAACTTCGGTCTCGGCGATTACCGGGATAGGTGCAGCGTCTTCCGGTGCTGCCTCTTCATCAGCACTTTCCTGAACAGCAGCTTCCTGCACAGTCTCCTCCTCCACGACCGGAATCGGGACTATGCTGGTGATGATATTGCCGGCGTCTTCTTCCCGGGCATAGGTAGCCGGTACCAGAAGGGCGAGCTGTTCAATGGTTTTCGCCACCCACTTGTTGTAGATGCCGGCGGCCATCAGCTCGATGTTTTTCTCGTGGACCGAGATACCACGCTCTTCAAACGGGTAGATCTGCTCTTCCAAAGCCAGTTCGTACTCTTCCAACTCCATGGCATTGAGGTTGGTCGGGCGCTCGGAATCTTTGAGGGCACGACTGAAGTGCAGGTAAATTTCACCGAGGTAGAAAGTCGCTGCTGCGGTAACGTCGGCCACGTTGTAATCGATCAGATCAGAGAAAGCATTGACCGCCGACTTCATACGGGCACGCTTGTTATTGAGGTTGCGCTCCAGTGGCGCGACCAGGGCGATCTCGCGGAAGGCCTCATAACTGGGCTCCGCCAACTGCAGCGCGGCGTTACCACCCAGATAACGGGTACGGTCATTGCGCTCGTTGCCGCCTCGCAGCTCGATGCGCACCATGTCTTCGAGGGTTTTGAAGTAGGCCTGGCGGTTGCCGCTGTTGCTGTAGATATCCGCAATTTTCTGTCGCGTTTCCAACGCAGGTTCCATCGGGCTTGGGAACAACTTGACGTAGCGGTTAAGCACACCCAGCGCCCGGTCATAACTTTTCGCGGCACTGTAAAGATCGGCGGCCTGAGTGAGCGCTTCGCGGCGGACATCGTCATCCTCCGACTCTTTTTCGATGCGCTCAAACTCTGCACCCGCGAGCAATAGCTGACCACTCTCCTGATAGACCACCGCGAGCTTCTTGGTGACCTCTTTCTGCAGCTTGTGCTGGGGATGGTTCGCACGGAATGCCTTGAGCACGTCGGCCGCGCGCACCCAGTTTTCCAGCTGGATCAGGGAAGCTGCCGCATCGTATTCCGCCGTGGCCAGGATACTGGCACCGGGCGCGGCGCTGCGAATACGCAGGAAGTGTTCGGCGGCCACCAGGTGATCTTCCGCCTTGCGCGCCACATCACCCTGCTGGTAAATGGCACCTGCAAGGTTGTCGATCAGGTCCGGGCGATCTTTGGCATCGGCCGCAGTCAGCGACAGCGCCTGGCGATAGCCCGCTTCCGCCTCTACGTAGGCCGCCGTATCAAATGAAGCGTGAGCCACCAACAGCCAGGCAGAGCGACGAATGTCCTGCTCTGCGGCCGGGAATTTCTCCAGCAGCAGGTGGCCGTTCTGAATGGTTTCGGCAAAGCTCTTCAACTTGTACAGGTCGTCCACGGCACCAAGCAGGATTTGCGGTGCTTTGCCGTGCTGCGGGAAGGTTTCCGCAAACGACAGCGAGGAGCGGATCACTTCTTTCTGGATCGCGGTTCTCTGTGCAGTGGAGCCTTTGGCCAGGTCATTTTTCAGGTGTTCGCGATAAGCGAAGACCGCCGCATAACCCGCCTCGCTGGCATCCTTATGCGCAGCGTATTGGTAGGCGGTGCGCTCGTATTCCTGCGCCGCATTCAGGAAGTCGCGGTTTTCCAGCATCAAACCGGCCAGCTGGTAGTTGATACCCGGGGCCTTGGGTTGATCGGAGAAGGATTTGAGATAACGGCGATACCAGTGAATCGCCTCGGCGTAGTTCTCGCTTCGCTTCTGCTGGAACTCTTTATCCTTGGGTTTCACGTTCTGGTACGCCGCGTGGTAGTGGCTCGCCAGATCGATCAGGTTGGTTTGCAGGAACTCCACCACCGTGGCGTATTCCTGGATATCGAATACGGTCCAGTAATTGGCATCCAGCGCATAGGTGTTGGCGAAGTCTTTCTTCGCATCCAGCACCAACCGCGGGAAGCCACCTTTCTGGTAGATCTCGATCACGCGAATGGAAAAGTCCGGTGCAACCTTGTGCAGCGGATTACGCTCCACAAAGGCGGTATAGGCTTTTGCGGCATCCTGATAGCGGCGCTTGTCCAGGTAGTATTCACCCAGATGACTGTAGACGTAGGACTCGTAGTCGCGCGCACCCTTGCGGGTAAAGTAATCGACAATGGAGTCCGCACCACCGAGATAGGAAAAGCTCAGGCTGACAACACGGAAGGTGTCTTCAATATGCTTGCGCTCTGTTTCGTTGGTCTGCTGCTCAAAGTCATAGCCCTGCTCCACTTTGTAATCCAGCATGCGCACGAAATCGTCCAGCGCCATTTCGTACATGTCCTGCTTGAACAGGGCCCAGCCACGTTTGTAGAGCGCCAGCTCGTAAAAACTTGATGTGACACCCATACCGATAACACGGCCATAGGATTCTTCCGCGTCCAGATACTTCTTGCGGGTGAAATAGTATTCACCGAGGCGGAAGTAGGCTTCATCCACATGTCGGGAAGCGGGAAATTTCGCCACCAGCTGCCGCAGGATATTCACCGCCTCGTCGACCTCACCAGTTTCCTCATAGGCGCGGGAGAGCTGGTACATCACCTGATCGTTGCGGTCGTACAGGGGGTACTGAACCAGTAGCTTCTTGTAGAGGGCGATGGCTTCACGGGCATTGGCGGCCAGTAAAGCGTCGGCATTGTCACCCGGCAGGCTTTCACCAAGATCACCAGAACTGCTGGATGCACCGGCGATATCGAGCGTGCTACTGGCCCGGTTTTCAAAATCAGCCTGACTTTCGCCGCGAGTATTGGCGACGCTATCCAGTGCCAGATCACTCCGAGCACCATTCGCGGAAACGCCTGCCGCTTTCGGCGCAGCCAGATTTACCT
Source organism: Microbulbifer sp. CAU 1566 (assembly GCF_023156515.1). NCBI lineage: Bacteria > Pseudomonadati > Pseudomonadota > Gammaproteobacteria > Cellvibrionales > Microbulbiferaceae > Microbulbifer > Microbulbifer sp. CAU 1566. The sequence goes on from NZ_JALNMG010000001.1 coordinate 523,128, forward strand.
GCCCGGTGGCAGATTTTTTCGCCGCTGTATCAACTGCGGCCGCCACCTCATCTTCCGACAGAATGCGCGTTTCCTGCGAGACCCGGTAGGCACCCTCTTCTGCCCGATGTGCCTGCTTGATCTTCAGGTCGGCAATACGGCGAATGGCCTCTGGCGTGAGCGCCGTTTCGGGGGTTTCCTGCAGGTACTTCTGGTAGCTCGCCAGCGCCTTTTCCAGGCTGCCGTCGATGCGGGTTTCCTGAATCTTGATATCAACCTTCTGCAGGCTGCCGATGGTTTTTCCACTGTTACTGGCGCAGGCGCTAAGCAGCAATACGGTAGAGGCCGCGGTAACCAAACCCAGCGTATTGAAACGGGCGCAGAGTAATTTCTTATGCATTACCAACGACCTCCCCATCTGCAGAATCTGCCGGGGCAGCGTCTTGTGCGGCTTCTTTATCTGACTGAGGCTCTTGCTCCCGCTGAGGCTCTTGCCCCCGCTGAGGCTCCAGTTCGGGCGGGTTATCGGTAGGCAGCGGCTCACCATCCGGGTTCGCTGCGGGTTCCGCCTGCTTCATTTGTTCCATCTGAATCTGGTATTGCTCGACTTTCTGCTCGTCTGCGCGGCGCTCCTGAAGTTCATTGGCGCGGTCATAGCTATCGGCCAGCGCGAAGCGCGCCTTGATCTGATAGCTCTCCAGTTGCGCGCGGCGCTGATCCAGTTCGTGAATGGCCAGCTGCTCCAGCATGCGCCCCTGGCGCGCCATTAACTGGTCGATACGCTCCTGGGATTGCTCGATACCCGCGCGCAGGCTGACGATCTGATCGTTGTAACCTTCATAACTGTGGGTAGCGGCCTGGCGACTGCGCACGTAGCGCTGGTAGGTTTCCTGCAGCGTCGCAATGTCCTTGTCCAGTGCCTGCAATCGTTTGTAAGCCTTGGTGAGACGGTCATCAAACTCGCGGGAGAGACGGAACTTCAACACGCCCTCAAGACGCGCCACGCGGGCCTCGGTCTCTTCGCTGTTGAGGCTGGGGTTATAGGCAAGAATCTCGCGGATATTTTCCAGAATCAGCCGCGATTCAGTTTCATCACTTTTGGCCAGCAGTTCCGGGCGGCGGTTGACCAGTAGGTTGTCGATACGGGCAGCAAGCCGCTGGCGCTGCTCCATGCGCATTTTGATACGCGCATCGATCTGACGGAACTGTACGTCCAGACCTGGCAAGATCGGCTCGTAATAGCTGCGGCGCAGGGCGATGATTTCCTCGAATGCCGACAAGCTCTGCAACCAGTCTTTGTTGCGCTCGAACAGGTCATTCAGGTCCTGGTAATTCCGCAGGAACTCTTGATAGTCATTGGACGCCATCAGGTCCAGCAGATAGTGCGTTTCCGGAGCATCGGGCAGCTTGCGCAGTTCCACCACCCAGTTTTTTACCTGGCTCGCCTCTTTGCGGCGCAGCGCCTCCAGTAATTTGCCTTCGCGAATACTGTCGATGGATCGGCTCAGTACATCCACCTGTTCGCCGAACAGGTCCAGCGCCTGCCCATAGTTCACCGCCGCGGTACTGTGTACGTCCAGCTTGCCGTAGGCAAAGGGCACCGCCATCATGGATTCATGCACTGCGGCATTGGTGGGCTGGCGCTCCTTCAGTAACTGCCAGGGCACCAGCGCGCGGTCGTAACGGCCCGCGTTGGCTTCCACCCAGCCGGCGCCCAACAGTGCCTGATTGGAGAAGGGACCTGAGAGCTGCACACGGTCAAAATATGTGCGCGCACGCTCGTATTCTTTGGCTTCCATCAACTGGTAGCCGAGTAACAGGTTGGTCTTGTCTTGCAGCGCCTGCTTGGCATTGCCACTGCCGGCATTGCGCCCCAGACCATCCAGCTCCAGAACACCCCTTTCGGTTTCGCCGGCTTTCAGCAGGGCGATACCCAGGTTGTACTCTACAAAGCCACCCAGTGACTTTTCGCCTTTCAGGTCCCGCAGCAAGTCCACCGCTTCGGTAAAACGCCCAAGCTGCATGTAGACGCGCGCGCGCAGAAACTGCTCTTCCGCGCGCACTCGTTCCGGCACACGACCCTCGATCATCTCCAGGGCCTGCAGGGCATTACTGAACTGCTGCTTGTGATAGTGAATTTTTGCCAGCCGGTAGGCTGCTTCATTTTTTACCGGCTGCGCTACATTGCCTTTCAGCACCGCCTCAATTGCGCGCCCGGCTTCCCGGTGCATGCGATAGGATAGCTCCAGGTCGCCTACAGCGAACTCTGCCTGGCCAAAGTGCACACTGAAAGGATCCAGCTCGGGATCATCCAACAGTCGAAATTGCTTCAGCTCGGTGTCCAGCCCGACAATCGCGTCGAAGTAGTTATCCTGATAAGCATCGAACAGTGCTTCACCAAAGAACAGGTCTTTGAGCTCTTTGGTTTCAAGGGCGGTGGGATCGACAGGCGCTTTGGCCTGCACAGGAATACTGTGCAGCGTCGACAGTGCCGACAGCGCAGCACCGGCTATTGCGCAGGCCAGACGGGGGAACATGCTTACCAGTCCTTGAAGTTGATGGCTGACTGGGTTCCGGCGATCTGGATTTCAACAAACTTGGGGCCTACCGCCTTTTCCACACTAACACTGGCGGTTCCGCGATATTCCTTGCCGGATTTGGATTTACCGATATAGCTGACCACCAGAGGGTGAGCACCGGTCTGCACGTTGGCGGTATGGATACGCTGAACACCGCCCTGCTGCAGGGCTTCAATTTCACGGTAGGTATAAAGATGGTGAGCGACGATCTGGTTGTCGAGGGTTACCTCAACAGACTCAAGACTGAACTCTTCGCCTGTGGCGAGAGACACAAAGAAGGCGGCCTGGGTATTGGAAGGAAAGAGCAGCTTCTCTTCCAGGCGGTTCAACTCAGACGTCAGACTGATTACATCTTTTTTGACGTCCTGAATCTGCTCGTCGAGCCCGCGAATTTCCTCACGGCTAACGTTCTGGGCATTCGCCACAACAGACAGCGACAGCAAACACGCTGTTGCCAGAGTAATCAGAATTCTGCACATATCCCTTAAACCTCAGACCCCACCCCGGATTCGGGTCGCCCGCAAAAATCTGTCGCGAACGACTAGCGCTGCGATTGTAGGGCAAGGAGGGATATGGGATATGTGAGGCGCTTCAAAACTCGCGCAGAGAGTTAGAGAAGAATTTTTTCTTAAAATTCAAAGCACAAGAGAAAAAAGCTCGATAATGTGACAGGTTTCACGACACTTATTCACTGCTCACGGGTGACCTGGTTCACGGTTTTGCAGAGATTGACGGAACTGTATCTGATTTTCTTTTTGCTCGGCTGTCGTCACCTGAAAATCCGGAGGCCACAAGAGAAGCAAGCACTTACTTTAGCGGTCAGCGTGCCCTACCATTTTTTCAGGGCCTGCTCGTCGCTGTCTCGCGCCTCAACCCAGTGACCTTTATCGCGTTCATTCTGACCACTGCCCTCACCCAGTTCTTTTTTCCAGAAAGGTGCACGGCTTTTCAAGTAGTCCATGATAAAGGCACAGGCATCCAGCGCGGCCTGGCGATGCGCGGAGCTGGTACCTACAAACACAATCTCGTCCCCGGCATTCAGGGCGCCGTAGCGATGGATAACCCGCACACGACCCAGTGACCAGCGTACCGCAGCCTCGCGTGCGATGTCGGTGAGTGCTGACTCCGCCATGCCGGGGTAGTGCTCCAACTCCAGCACACTGACACGCTTTTTCCGGCCAGACTCCTCCGGCGATGCTTTATCGGGTGAAAAGTCCCGCACATTGCCCACAAACATGGCCGTTGCGCCGTCGGAATAATTCCCACTGCGGAGGCGGTTATATTCAGCACCGGGGTCAAAACCCTCCGCCTGTACCGAGACGAAAATCTCTGCAGCCATTCTGAACTACCTCTCTCGGCCTGCGTTAACCGCCGGTGACCGGTGGAAAAAAAGCAACTTCGTCGCCGTCCTTGACCGCCGCATCCATGGTGGAAAGCTGCTGATTGAGCGCGACCTGCAACTGCTCATTGGCCAGTGCCGTTTGCCAGGCTGGATCCTTTTCACTCAATTTTTTACGCAGCGCATCAAGGTTGGTTACGCCTGTGGCGTCGGCCTCCAGGGCATCACACCCGAGCTGCTCACGCAGGCTGGCAAAAAACAGTACTTTGATCATTTTTTGTTACCCCTCTCCAGCCCCGCTCTTTACCGCGATCCAATGTCCGCGCTTGCCACCGGTTTTTTCCTGCAGCTTTGTCGGACCGATGATCATGGAAGGGTCTACGGCCTTGCACATATCGTAGATGGTGAGCGCCGCCACACTGGCAGCGGTGAGCGCCTCCATCTCGACACCGGTGCGGCCGGCCAGACGGCAGTAGCTGGCAATGTTCACGGTATTGGCCGACTCATCGAGCTCGAAATCCACCTGGACTTTGGTGAGCGCCAGGGGATGACACAGCGGTATCAGGTCGGCCGTTTTCTTGGCGGCCTGGATCCCGGCGATACGCGCGGTGGCAAGCACATCGCCTTTTTTGTTGTTGCCCGCTGTTAATTGCTGGAAGGCTTCCACAGTCATGGCAACGGCGGATTGGGCACGGGCACTGCGATCGGTGATGTCTTTGTCGGTGACATCCACCATGCTGGCTTCGCCCTGCTGGTTCAGGTGGGTGAGGGTCATAGTCTTCCTGGTCTTTCTATTCTCGTTGCGCGGTTTTGGGCCATTTATCTGGTCGACATACCTGGCCAACTTACTTGGCTAACTTACTTGGCCAACCTACTTGGTCAGGTAGCCGACGAAGTTGCAGGGCATGTGGGATGCGGTCAGTTGCTCTTTGAGTAGTTTGGTCCAGCCGGTTCGGCAGGCACCGGTGGAGCCGGGCAGGCAGGCGACGAGGGTTTTGTTGGCGAGTCCGGCCAGTGCGCGGGACTGGATGGTGGAGGAGCCGATTTCTTCGAAGCTGATAGAGCGGAACATTTCGCCAAAGCCGTCGATGTGTTTGTCGAGCAGGGGGGCGAGGGCTTCGGGGGTGGAGTCGCGCCCGGCGAAGCCGGTGCCGCCGGTGGTGATGATGACGTGGATTTCGGGGTCGGCGATCCAGGCGGAGACTTTGGCGCGCAGGAGGTATTTGTCGTCGATGACGATGGCTTTGTCGGCGAGGGTGTGGCCGTCTTCCTTGAGCGCTTCTACCAGGTATTTACCGGAGGTATCGTTTTCTTCGGTTCTGGTGTCGGAAACGGTGAGGATGGCGATATTGAGTTTTTGGCTTTTATCTATCGGCTCGTGTGCCATGGGATTGTGCTCCGTAGCTTCCTTTATCAGGTGCTCTGTTCCAGTTTTGTGGCGCTGGAGCGCTAGGGGGCAGCTTTTCAGGACCGCTGTGAATACATCCCTGTACGCTTCGTCGGCAACATCCCTGTTGCCGACGATCCTGAAAAGCTGCCCCCTATCACTCCAGCTTCAATTTAAATATTTGTACTGCGTAAGCTGAAGAAGATCAGCCACCGATGATCGACAGGTTTTGAGTGCCGCCGGTATTCCCCTGCTGCAGGTAGTGGCTGACTTCTTTATTGCCGATCAGAGTGCGGACTTTCCCTGCCAGCGCGTCGGCATCGCCGGTGCGGATGGTGTCTCTGAGATCAAGTCCGGCATCGGAAAATAAACACAGGTGTAGTTTGCCCTGTGCGGAAACCCGCAAACGGTTGCAGCTGTTGCAGAAGTCTTTGCTGTAGGGGGTAATCAAACCGATGCGACCGGCGTACTCCGGGTGTACATATTCCCGTGCAGGGCCTGCGTCAATGGCTCTTGGCAGCAGCTGCCAGCCATTTTCAATCAGCTGTTGCTCTATTTCCGAGCCCCGCAGGTGGTTGCTGGCGAAGTAGTTGCGGTTGTCGCCGGTCTGCATCAGTTCGATAAAGCGCAGGGTGACGGGGGTGGTTTTCAGCCAGTGCAGGAATTGTTGCAGTCGGGTTTGCGCGCCGTCACTTAATAGCACGGCGTTTACTTTGGTCTGGACTCCAAGTTCCAGTGCGCGGTCGATGCCGGTGAGGATTTTGGGGAGGCAGTCGTGGCCGGTGACCTGGGCGAATTCGCTGGCGTCGAGGCTGTCGATGCTGATGTTCAGCTGGTCGAGGCCGTTTTGGTGCCAGGTGTCGATGACGCTCGGGAGTTTGTAGCCGTTGCTGGTTACCGCGACGCGGCGAATGCCCGGGGTGGTTTTTGCGGCGCCAATGATCTCGGGGAGGTCTTTGCGCAGGGAGGGTTCACCACCACTGAGGCGTACCTTGCGGGTGCCCAGTTGTGCAAATGCGCCCATGACCGTGCGGGCTTCCGCGACGCTGAGGTCGGGCTGCTGGTGCGTGGCCTTGTAGCCGTCAGGCAGGCAGTAGTCGCAACGGAAGTTGCAGACGTCTGTCACTGACAGGCGCAGATAGTAGAAGCGACGGCCGTGGCCGTCTTGCAGTATGTCTTGTTTACTCATCACCTTTCCAAATGCGGGAGGCCGTTCGGTTTCCCTCGCGACCCTGGCGGACAGAACTTCTGCCTGCGGCCACACGCTCTTATCTGATGACTTAGAACTAGTGGCTCGGTGTATTTAATTTGTTTACAACTAACGCGTTTTTCGCACCAAAGTTAGATCAACCTACCCTCTGTCCAAGAATAGCCATCAAATCGATGCTGCTATCCCGGGAACTGAGGTCCATTAATTTTTCCAGGCTGTTCAGATGATCGACGATGGCCTTGCAGGCGCCTTCTCCGTCACCGGAACGCAAATTTTTCAGCAGGCGCGTATGGTCGCCTTTCAGGTAACAGGACGCTAGTCCCTCCCGTTTGTACAGCGCAATCACGATAGAGGTGCGCAAGATCAGGTCCGTCAGGAAGTTACCCAACACCCGATTCGGCGACAGGTCCGCCACCATATGGTGGATTGCCAGGGAGTGTTCGATCCGGGACGGCTCGTCGCCATCGGCGTGGGCATCGGACTCTGCCTGGACCAGCTTCTCCAGCGCCTTCAGCTGCACCGGCTTCATATTGCCCGCCAGCAGTGAACACACCTCTCCTTCCACCAGGCGACGGGCCGCAAAGGTCTCGCGCGTCTCCTCAATCGAGGGCGCTCGCACCCGCGCTACCTGATTCGGTGCCTGGGTGATGACGTGATCGGCATCCAGCCGGGTCAGCGCCTTGCGGATGACCGAGCGGCTAACACCAAAGATCTCCCCCAGTGCCACCTCTGGCAGACGGGTATTCGGCGGCAGACGCTGGGTCAATACCGCCTTGCGGATCTTGTCCACAATCTGCTGATCGGTCACGCGGCCGCCCGCCTTGACCTCCGCCAGCACTTCCTGCTGCCAGGACTTGCTCATGCATCTCTTCCCGCTGCCATTTTGCCGCCGATACCATGACCGGCACTGCAAACGTCTAAAACCGCCGCGCTTTGTTCTGGTGGCGGTTAATTCATTGTTATTTTGTGTCGCCAGCTAGTGTATACGAAATACGCTGGGGCGCGCCATCAACCGGCGACTTCCAGGATTTTCAGGGTATTGGTGCCGCCGTGGGACTGCATCAGGTCGCCGCGAATCAGAATTACCTGATCCCCGGCCTGCGCGATACCCCGGTCCTTCAATACGTCCAAAGCGCGCTGATTCAGTTCTCTGTCACCCTGATCACCGGGTTCAAACAGTACCGAAATAACTCCGCGATACAACGCCATGCGCCGCTGCGCTATTGGATCGTGGGCCAGGCCGACAATGGGCAGGCCGGAACGGATGCGCGATGCGATTAATGGCGTGTAACCGGTCTGGGTCATGCAGGCGATCGCGGTCACGCCTGCCAGGTGGTTGGCGGCGTACATGGCCGACAGGGAGATGGTCTCGTCAATGCGGGTGAACCCCTGGTGCATACGGTGACCGGACTCCTGTGCCGAGCGCTCCCGTTCTGCGCCCAGGCACAGCCGGTGCATGGCCTCCACCGCTTCCACCGGGAAATCACCGGCCGCCGTTTCCGCAGACAGCATTACCGCATCGGTCCCGTCCAGTACCGCGTTGGCCACATCGAATACTTCCGCCCGGGTGGGTAGTGGCGCGGTAATCATGGTTTCCAACATCTGGGTGGCGGTGATGACCGCACGATTGAGCTGGCGGGCGCGCTTGATCATACGCTTCTGCACGCCGATCAGTGCGGCATCGCCAATCTCCACACCGAGGTCTCCACGGGCCACCATCACCGCTTCCGAGGCCTCGATGATTTCATCCAGTACCTGCTCATTTTCGACCGCCTCGGCGCGCTCGACCTTGGCCACCAGGCCTATGTGCTTGCCGGCTTCACCGAGCAGTGCCCGCGCTTCACGCATATCTTCGGCGCTGCGCGGGAAAGAGACGGCGAGATAATCCACACCGATTTCGATTGCCGTTTTCAGGTCGGTTTTGTCTTTGTCGGTCAGCGCCGCGGCGGAAAGGCCGCCGCCCTGCTTGTTGATACCTTTGTTGTTGGACAGGCGGCCGCCAACCGTGACTGTGGTGTGCACCTCGCTATCGGTCACCTCTTGCACCTGCAGCACCACACGGCCGTCATCCAGCAACAGCATGTCTCCTGCGGAGACATCGTGGATCAGTTCTTTGTAGTCACATCCCACCCGCTTTTCATCGCCGTCATTGGTGTCCAGTGCCATATCCAGCACGAAGGGCTGACCTTCCTGCAGGTTGACGGCATTGTCGCGAAAGCGGGCAATACGAATTTTTGGCCCCTGCAGATCCCCCAGGGCAGCCACGGTTTTCCCGAGGCGATCCGCAATTTCGCGCACCTGCTGCAGGCGACGACGGTGGTCTTCCGCAGTGCCGTGGGAAAAATTCAGCCGCACCACATCCACGCCGGCCTTGAGCATTTTTTCCAACACCCCGGTTTTGTCGCTGGCGGGGCCCAGGGTGGCGACGATTTTGGTTCGCCGGATGGGATTGGCGGTGCGCTGGCTGGCTGGAATCTGGCTCATGGAGACCTCGCTATGGATACTTCAATTTTTTATTTGGCGGACGGCAAAACCAGAATGGCACGGAAATCATTCACATTGGTGCGCGTGGGACCTGTCACGATCAGGTTTTCCAGTTCTGCAAAGAAACTATAGGCATCGTTGTTGGCCAGGTACTCCCGCGGGGTCAACCCCTGCGCCTGCATCTTCGCCCAGTCGTCCGGAGAGAATATAGCGCCGGCATTGTCTTCGGAGCCATCGATTCCGTCGGTATCGATCGCGAGGCCGTAAATACCCGAGGTACCGCCGAGGGCTGTAAACAGGCCCAGTAAATACTCCACATTGCGTCCACCACGGCCATTACCGGTAACGGTAACGCTGGTTTCCCCGCCAGACAGTATCAGCAATGGATGGGTAATTTCCCGCTGTGCACGCAGTGCCAGCTGCGCGTGCTCACGCCCCAGCTCCCGCGCCTCACCTTCGAGGTTGTCGCCGAGTACACGTACATCGACACCGGCGCTGATGGCCGCATCGCTGGCGGCGTCCAGTGCGTCACTGGCCTTGGCCAGTACGCGGGCGGTGTCACGGGAGAAATCCTTGTCGCCCAGCTTGGGGGCTTTCTTCCCGCTTTTCAGATGCGCGCGCACGGCGTCATCAATTTCGATGTTGTAACGCTGCAGGATTTCCAGAGCATCTTCCGGAGTGGAGGTGTCGGGCAATGTCGGCCCTGAGGCGATCAGGGTCGGGTCGTCGCCGGGCACGTCGGAAATCAGGTAGGTGACGACGCGCGCGGGGTGTGCAGCAGCGGCAAGTCGGCCGCCCTTGATCGCGGAGAGGTGCCGGCGCACGGTATTGATTTCCCGAATCGGCGCGCCACAGCGCAACAGGGCTTTGTTGATGGCCTGCTTCTGGGCGAGGGTCAGGCCCGGTGCCGGCAGTGTCATCAGCGCGGAGCCACCACCGGATATGAGCGCGATGACGAGGTCGTTTTTGCCGAGGTCTTTGACGGCGGCGAGCATCCGTTTGGCGGCAATTTCTCCCATGTTGTCGGGCATGGGATGGGAGGCTTCGAGGACTTCGATTTTTTTGCAGTTGGCGCCGTGTTCGTAGCGGGTGACGACGAGGCCTTCGATCTCCGAGCGCATGTATTTTTTGGCCCATGCTTTTTCGAGGGCGGCGGCCATGGCGGCGGCGGCTTTGCCGGCACCGATGACGATGGTGCGGCCGGTGGGCGGTTCGGGCAGGCGTGAGGGCAGCAGGGTTTCCGGGTGGACGCTGGAGATGGCCATTTCAGCCAGGCCACGCAACCAGGCCGTGTAGTCCGCCGGGCGATTGAGGGACTGAAGTTCGGGCAGTTTGTTCATCGGCGAAATCCTCGTCATTGTTATTTCCTGCACCCCGCACTGGTGCCTGGTTCAGGCCCCGCCCCTTCTTTCAGAGCGCTGTGGCGGCCCGGTACTGGGTAAAAGGTTTCAGGACCGCTGTGAACCCATCCCTGGGCGCTGCGGCGCAAACATCCTGTTTGCGACGCTCCTGAAACCTTTCATCCAGCACCAAGCCTTCAATTCCTAAATCGATACTACGTAAGGAAATACGTAAGGCAATACATCAGAACAGTGTAGTGCCGACCGCATTGAAGTTGGCACAAGCCGGATAAGGGAAACGTGTCCGACAGTGTGGCTCACGGAGAAGAGCCTTACTGGGGAGTCCGTGGACACGCCTCCCTTATCCAGCCTGTTTTGCACGCGTCAGGAAGAAGCAATGCAAAAACAGTTCCGGAAAAAGCCGCTGGCAACGGCGATTCTCCATTGCCAGCGGAAACACTGGGTTCGTTAGCTATCGGTAACGGTTACTGGCCGATCTCGTGGTCCGCCAGTTTTTCCAGTGCGCGGACGATGCCGGCGTGGTCCCAGTCGGCGCCGCCGTTGGCAGCACAGGCCTGGAACAATTGCTGGGCGTTGGCGGTACCCGGTAGGCTGAGGTTGAAGGCGCGTGCGCTTTCCAGGGCCAGGTTGAGGTCTTTCTGGTGCAAACGGATGCGGAAGCCCGGATCGAAGGTGCGATTGATCATGCGCTCGCCGTGTACATCCAGGATTTTGGACGAGGCCAGGCCACCCAGCAGGGCTTCGCGTACCTTGGCTACATCGGCGCCGGCGCGGGAGGCGAACAGCAGGCCTTCGGATACGGCTTCAATGGTGAGAGCCACAATGATCTGGTTGGCGACTTTACAGGTCTGACCGGCACCCTGCGGGCCAATGTGGGTAATGGTTTTACCCATTACTTCCAGGATCGGCTGCGCGCGGACGAAGCCTTCTTCGGTGGCGCCGACCATGATGGTCAGTGCGGCGTTGATCGCGCCACCTTCACCACCGGATACCGGCGCATCCACAAATTCACCACCGGCTTTGGCAATGCGCTTGGCAAATTCCTGAGTTGGCACCGGGGCAATGGAGCTCATGTCGATGACCAGGGCACCGGGCTGCAGACCTTCGACCACACCATTTTCACCGAACAGTACGGCTTCTACGTCCGGGGTATCCGGCACCATGGTGATGATGATTTCGCAGTTCTCCGCCACCGCTTTGGGGCTGGCCACAACCTGCATGCCTTTGTCGGCCAGGGTGGTATCCAGCGCGCGACCGCGGTCGTTGGTGAACAGTTCGTGCCCCGCGTCCAGCAGGTGGCCAGCCATTGGGCGGCCCATGATGCCGAGTCCGATAAATCCGATCTTGCTCATTTTCTCTCTCCAAATTTTCTCAGTTTATTCTTCTGGGTTACCACTGCAGTTTGCAGGTTGGTGGCGAGGCGGCTTTCCGGGACCGTCTGCGGCCAGGACGGCCGCAGCCGAGCCCCCAGGGATGGGTTTACGGCGTGTCCCGGGAAGCCACCTCGCCACCAACCCCGCACAGAACCTGTAACTTCACGAAAGCGCGCTATCCAGCCATCCCAAACCTTCCAGCGTGGTGGTTTTCGGTTTGTATTCACAACCGATCCAGCCCTGGTAGCCCAGCTTGTCCAGATGTTGGAACAGGAAGGGATAGTTGATTTCACCGGTACCCGGCTCGTGGCGGCCGGGGTTATCCGCGAGCTGCACGTGCGCGATGCTGTCGATATGCTTTTCGATAGTGGGCGCGAGGTCGCCCTCCATGATCTGCATGTGGTAAATATCGTATTGCAACTTGAGATTGTGGCTGCCGACCTCGTCGAAGATTTCCAGCGCCTGCTCGGTGCCGTTGAGGAAAAACCCGGGGATATCGCGGGTATTAATCGGCTCTGCGATCAACAGGATTCCTGCGGCTTCCAGGTTGTCTGCAGCAAAACGCAGATTCTGGATAAGTGTCTGGCGCGCCTCTTCTTTGGAAACGCCGGCAGGTACGATACCCGCGAGGCAGTTGACCTGTTTGCAACCCAGCGCCGTGGCGTACTCAATTGCCTTGGCGACACCCGCACGGAACTCTTCCACCCGATCCGGGTGACAGGCGATACCGCGCTCGCCCGCTGCCCAGTCACCCGCGGGCAAGTTGTGTAGCACCTGGGTCAAACCGTTTTCGTCCAGGCGCTGCTTGATTTCCTGCGCGCTGTAATCGTAAGGAAACAGATATTCCACGCCTTTAAAGCCCGCGTCCGCCGCCGCTTTAAACCGGTCGAGAAAATCGACTTCGGTAAACAACATACTCAGGTTGGCAGTAAATTTTGGCATTTTGCTTCTCCTGTAATTAATCCAGTTCTGTAGCTTCTCAGGTCAGTGCTGCAATGGAGGTGGGTGCGTCGCCGCCCTCTTCCGCCAGCGCCTCAAATTCATTGACGCCGTCCAGGTCTACGCCCATGGCGATATTGGTCACACGCTCCAGGATTACCTCAACCACAACCGGTACGCTGTGTTGCTTCATCAGCTCGCGCGCCTGCTCCAGTGCCGGGGCTATGTCGTCCGGGTGGGTAACCCGGATGGCTTTACAGCCAAGGCCTTCAACCACGGAAACGTGATCCACACCGTAATCGTTAATTTCCGGACAGTTGATATTTTCAAAACTCAACTGCACGCAGTAATCCATATCAAAACCGCGCTGGGCCTGACGAATAAGACCGAGATAAGAGTTGTTTACCAGTACGTGGATGTACGGCAGCTTGAACTGGGCACCGGCCGCGAGCTCTTCCACCATGAACTGGAAGTCGTAGTCGCCGGAAAGTGCAACAACCTCGGCAGTCGGGTCCGCCTTGGCCACACCCAGTGCCGCGGGCACTGTCCAGCCCAGTGGGCCAGCCTGACCACAGTTGATCCAGTGGCGCGGCTTGTACACGTGCAGGAACTGGGCACCGGCAATCTGTGAAAGGCCGATGGTGGAAACGTAGCGGGCGTTTTTACCAAACACCTTGTTCATTTCTTCGTACACGCGCTGCGGTTTCACCGGCACATTATCGAAGTGGGTCTTGCGCAACAGCGTGCGTTTGCGTTCCTGACACTCTTCCGCCCAGGCAGAGCGATCTTTCAGGCGACCGGCGGCTTTCCACTCACTGGCGATTTCGATAAACAGTTCCAGCGCGGCTTTGGCGTCGGAGACAATGCCGTAATCCGGGCCAAAAATACGACCGATCTGCGTTGGCTCGATATCCACGTGAACGAACTTGCGGCCCTTGGTGTAGGTGTCGACATTGCCGGTGTGGCGGTTGGCCCAGCGGTTGCCGATCCCCATCACAAAATCGGAAGCCAGCATGGTGGCGTTGCCATACCGGTGGGAAGTCTGCAGGCCCACCATGCCCGCCATCAGCGGGTGATCATCGGGAATGGTGCCCCAGCCCATCAGCGTGGGAATAACAGGCACGCCGGTGATTTCCGCAAACTCTGTCAGCAGGTGGCTGGCGTCCGCATTGATGACACCTCCGCCGGCAACCAGCAGCGGCTTGTCCGCAGCATTGAGCATGGCCAGCGCTTTTTCCGCCTGGGCGCGACTGGCGCTGGGCTTGTAGGCGGGCAGCGGCTCGTAGGTATCTGGATCGAATTCAATTTCGGTCATCTGTACATCGATGGGCAGGTCGATCAGAACCGGGCCCGGACGGGCGCTGCGCATCAGGTGAAATGCCTGCTGGAATGCGCGGGGCACCTGGGCCGCCTCCAGTACGGTGATCGCCCATTTGGTAACGGGGCCGGCGATGGCCTTGATGTCTACCGCCTGGAAATCTTCTTTGTGCAACTTGGCTACCGGCGCCTGGCCGGTAATGCACAGGATCGGAATGGAGTCCGCACTGGCAGAGTAGAGGCCGGTAATCATGTCGGTGCCCGCCGGGCCGGAGGTACCGATACACACACCAATGTTGCCGGCCTTGGTACGGGTGTAACCCTCGGCCATATGCGAGGCGCCTTCCACGTGACGCGCCAGAGTGTGGTCAATACCGCCCACTTTGCGCATGGCGGAGTAGAAAGGGTTGATTGCGGCACCGGGCACGCCGAAGGCAACATCAATGCCTTCTTTTCTCAAAACGTGAACCGCGGCTTCGGCAGCTGTCATGCGAGCCATAGTTTTCTCCCACTGAAGTCGCTACTTCAGAAATTGCTTGGTTATTCTTTCTTCCTGAACCGGCGGTGCCGGCATTTCCATAATCGGGTACTGGTTAGATCAGACCGTTGCCAGCGCTTCTTCGCCAACGACGACGTCTTCAACAATCACCGTTACATCCATCGGGTATTCCTCGCAGTTATTTCCCTTGCCACCGCGATCCACCACCACAAACTCGCCCTTGCGCTCGATCACTGACTGCACGCCGTGCCACAGCCCTGCGCGGTAATTCACGCCCTGGCGGCCGTCAGTAATAAATGCACGCACTTCCTTCGGATCAATGGTTTCCCCCTTGGGTGCCACCACGATGATGAAGCGCTCTTCGTGCATGGGGATAAAGGCCTGGCTGCCCAGTGGGTGACGCTCGAGATAGGTCAGATGTAGCGGGAGCTCCACGGGCTCACTGATAAAAATACTCACCAGCGGGCGCGCCTCTTCACCGAGGGTTTCGATTTGCACCAGGTCGTGATAGCGCTGTGCGCGCCCACCGTTAATCGAAAACGAATCCGCAGTACGGCTGTCGATCACATCGCCGTAGGGCGCGAAGGCTTCTGCGGTCAGTGGTTGTGCCTTGAGTTCGAGTACAGTTTCGAGCATGGTGGTTTCCTCCATTTTTTATTTTGAAACGGGTGGTGCCTACGTCCCTGTACTCACCATAATTAGGTCACCAGAGTTTTGGCCCCGTAATGACAATCCGTTAACGCGCGCCGAATCCGCCCAGTTTCATTTGGCGGTTTACATCTTTGTACAGCAGGTAACGGAAAGGACCCGGGCCACCGGCGTAGCAGGCTTGCGGGCAGAAGGCGCGCAGCCACATGTAATCGCCAGCCTCTACTTCGACCCAATCTTTATTCAGCAGGTAGGCGGCCTTGCCCTGGAGTACGTAGAGGCCGTGCTCCATTACATGGGTCTCCGCAAACGGGATAACACCGCCGGGCTGGAAGGTAACGATGTTCACGTGCATATCGTGGCGAATATCTTCAATATCCACGAAGCGCGTGGTTGCCCAGCAACCTTCGGTTTCCGGCATTTCGATGGGCGTAACATCTTTTTCATTGGTGACGAAGGCTTCCGGCACATCAATGCCATCGACGCACTCGTAGTATTTGCGCACCCAGTGGAAGCGCAGGGTAGAGGCACATTCATTGCGTACCTGCCAATCACTGCCCGGCGGAATAAAGGCGTACCCCCCCTCTTCCATCCGGTAGCGCTCGCCGTTCAGGGTCAGCGTCAGCTCCCCTTCCACCACGAACAGAACACCCTCAGCATTGGGATCGGATTCCGGCTTTTCGCTACCGCCACCGGACTGCACTTCCATGATGTATTGGGAAAAGGTCTCGGCAAATCCAGACAGCGGACGGGACAACACCCACAGGCGGGTCTTCTCCCAGAACGGCAGGTAACTGGTGACGATATCGCGCATTACGCCCTTGGGAATGACCGCGTAAGCATCGGTAAATACCGCGCGATCTGACAACAGTTGCGTCTGCGGCGGATGTCCACCTTTAGGTGCGTAGTAGGTGTGCATTGGAAATTTCGAATTGCTCATGATTTTTCTAGCTCTGTGTCCAAACTGCTACAAACCAGTTTCTTACTTGCCCACTGTGACGGGCCTGGCGCCGGGTGCTGTTTTACCCAGTGACGGGCAATGTCCACACGGCGGGTGACCCAAACCCGGTCGTGTTGCTCGATGTGATCGAGAAATTTTTGCAGCGCGCGGAAACGCCCCGGGCGCCCGATCAGCCGGCAGTGCAAACCCACACTCAGCATTTTTGGTGCGTCTTCGCCCTCGGCGTAGAGCACATCAAAAGCGTCACGCAGATAGTCAAAGAAATGTTCGCCGGTGTTGAATCCCTGGGGCGTGGCAAAACGCATGTCGTTGGTATCCAGGGTGTAGGGCACGACTAAATGGCTGTGGGATTCACCGCTACTGTCCTGGGATTGCGACCAGAACGGCAGATCGTCGCCATAGTTGTCGCTGTCGTAGAGGAAGCAACCTTCGTCCAGCAGCAAGCGGCGGGTATTGGGGCTGTCGCGCCCGGTGTACCAGCCGAGGGGTTTTTCACCGTACAGCTTCTGGAAGATTTCGATGGCGCGACGCATATGCTCGCGCTCGATGTTTTCCGGCACGCCCTGATAGTGAATCCATCGCAGGCCGTGACAGGCGATTTCATGACCGAGCTCTTTAAAGGCCAGCGCCAGTTCCGGGTGGCGCTCCAGTGCCATGGCGACACCAAACACGGTGAGTGGCAGGCCGCGCTTTTCGAATTCGTTGAGGATGCGCCACACCCCGGCACGTGAGCCGTATTCGTAAATGGACTCCATGCTCATATGGCGATCGGCATAGGCTTCTGCGCCGACGATTTCTGACAGGAAGCGCTCCGAGTGGCTGTCCCCGTGCAGCACACAATTCTCCCCACCCTCTTCGTAGTTCAGCACGAACTGCACGGCGATCCTGGCGCGCTCGGGCCAATTGGCCTGGGGCTGCTTGCGGCCGTAACCAATGAGGTCGCGGGGGTACTGATCCTGATCCAGTGAATTCAAGGTTGTTATTCCTTTCTGTTGCTATTTACCGCTGGCAACTGGTTTTTCCGAAGTGCGCTCCGGCAACCAAGTGCATACACGATTAACTTATTTTGTGTAGACACTTTTTGTATACAAGACAACGATATATTGTGTTCACTGGATTTGCAATCACTGGATTGGCGTTAAGTGAAGTTTTTTACGCGCGCGCGACTAGCTACGACAAAGGCCGCAGCATCAGACGGGAAAAGTCAGAGAAAGAACGGGATATGTAAGAGAGGGAAGATTAAGAAAAGGAAGATCAAGAAGGGCCCGAAAGGACTTCAGGCCCGTAGAAAAGAATCAGTTACCGAAAATACTGTAAAGATCCGGCACCTCTTCAGCGCCCTCCACAATAGACAGGGAGCCCTCAACGGCTTTCAGGTGATCCAGCATAAATTGAGATGCACCTGCGCCGTCGCCGGCTTCCAGCAAGCGCACCAGCTCATCGTGATCATGGGACTCGCATCCCATATGGTCGCTCGCCGAATTGCCGTAAACCGCGAGAATCAGGGAGGATCGGGAACACAGGCGACCGACGAATTCCGCCAGAGTTTTATTGCCCGACATCTGTGCCAGCCGCTCGTGAAATTCGGAAGACGTACGAATCGCAACGCTGTTATTACCATCCCGCAACGCATCCACCTCGCGTTTCGCCAGCATACGCAGCTCCGCAATCTCGGACTTGGTTACCCGGCTCGCCACCTCCGGCATCAGGCCGCACTCGATCATCTGGCGTGCGGCAAACACCTCGCGGGCTTCATCCGCCGAAGGCCGCGCAACACTGGCACCACGCCGCGGAGCAATGGTCACCAGCTGTTCCATGGCCAGGCGCTGCAATACTTTGCGAATGCCCGTGCGGCTTACGCCGAACACCTCGGACAAGGCATCTTCGCGCAGGCGGGAGCCCGGCTTGAGGCGATGTTCGACCACGGCGTCACTGATGGACTGGTAGATTGCATCCTCGCGTTCGGTGCCTTCCTGGCGTTTGCGCTTGGTGGCTGGTGCGGTGTCCGCGGTGACTTCAGGCATTCCCCGTTAGTTCCTGTGCTTGCTTGTATTGGCGTTTGTGGATTTGGAAACCGCCTATTGTATACAAACACCGGTGGGGAAAACCAATGTAAACCGAGATGGCTAACAGGTCAGTGCAAGACCGCCCCAAAATTGACGAACGCTACTCGGACCAGGCCGCAATCACCGCCCGCTCTTCATCGCTCATTCCTGTCATGTTACCCAGAGGCATATAGCCACTGGCGACCGCTGCCTGGATTTTGGCTTTGGTCTGCTGGATTTGCTCGTGGCTATCGAAGGCAAAACCGGCAGGGGGCGCAGAGAATCCGGGCTGAGTCGGGGACTGAGAGTGGCAGGCCGTACAGTGGCGCTCCATCACGGTATAAAGTTCCGCCTGTGTGGACTCAGTCGCCGCGCTATCCACCGCTGCTGTGACTTCGCTGGATTCCCGTACTTCCGCCACCGCATCAGTATCAGCCTCTTCGGCAGCCAGTTCGGTTTCAGTGGTTTTTTCACCCTGCCCCTGCAGTTGTGCTTCGACTGCAGCCGCCGACTCTTCAACCACCTCCGCCTGCGCTACTGGTGCGGCCAGGTTAGGTGCCGCCTGCGGTGAAACAATCCAGAAAGCGACCATGATCAGAGCCACACCGGCCGCGGGGTAGCCCGGCTTGATCTGGCCGGCGTGCATCAGCACGAAGAACTGACGAATCAGGGCACCGGCAAAAATGAACAGGGCCATGATGATCCAGGCGTGACTGTGGGTGTAGGTAAAGGCGTAGTGGTTGCTGATCATCAGCAGTACTACCGGAAGGGTGAAGTAGGTGTTGTGTACTGAACGCTGTTTACCGCGCTTGCCATCCAGGGGGTTGGGTTCTTTGCCTTCTTTCATGGCATTTACCATGCGGCGCTGGCCGGGGATGATCCAGAAGAAGACGTTGGCGGACATGGCAGTGGCCATGACGGCACCGGTCATCAGGAAGGCGGCGCGGCCGGCAAACAGTTGGGTACTGACGTAGGCGACGACCACCATCAATATGCCGACGGCGATACTCAGAATGCCGTCGCGCTCCATGTTGGGGCTGATGCGTTTGCAAAGTTCGTTGTAGATCACCCAACCGGAGAGGAGGAAGCCGACGGCGACGATGTTGGCTTGCCAGCCGGTGAGGCCCGCGGCCCAAGCCCAGTCGCTTTGGGTGTTGATAAGGTAGAAGGCTGGGTTGGTCATATAGAGCAATATGAACAGGGCGAAGCCGGAGAGCCAGGTGGTATAGGATTTCCAGAAGGACCAGTGGAGGTCATCTGGCAGTTTTTCCGGGCTGTTTGCGTATTTCTGGTTGTGATAGAAACCGCCGCCGTGAACGGCCCACATTTCGCCGAAGACGCCTTTTTTACGGCAGGCTTCGTTTTCCGGCTTTTTCAGTCCGTTGTCGAGCATGACGAAATAAATTGATTCGCCAATCCAGGCGATGGCGGCAATCACGTGCAGCCAGCGCAGCATAAAGTTTGCAAATTCCAGGATAAAAGATTCCATAGCCCGTTCTCTTTTTCACTTATTGTTTTTCGAAGCAGGAAAAATAATTCTCCCACCTCGCGGGCCCACCTTTCTCCGTATCAGCGGGTCCTGTGGCGGGAGGGAACCGGGTACGGCTTTTCAGGACCGCTGTGAACCCATCCCTGGGCGCTGCGGCGCAAACATCCTGTTTGCGACGCTCCTGAAAAGCCGCACCCGGTTCCCTCCCTTCGCATCTGAGGCCTGACTCCGAGCAACCTCAGATGTTAATTACCGTAAGATCAGCTTCCCCGGTAAGTGGAATAGCTGTAAGGCGATACCAGCAGCGGCACGTGGTAATGCTGCGAGGCATCGGCCACCCCAAAGCGCAGCGGAATCACATCCAAAAAACGCGGCTCGCCATTTTTGTTGCCCTGGCGGCGCAGGTAGTCACCGGCGTGGAAAACCAGCTCGTATTCGCCGATGGCGAAGTCATCACCTTCCAGAATCGGGCCATCGCAACGGCCGTCATCATTGGTAACCACTTCCTTGATCCAGGTGCGGTTGCCGCCGTTCAGCCGGTAGACCTCCACCCGAATCCCCTGCCCCGGCAATCCCAGGGCGGTATCCAGCACGTGGGTAGTGAGACGTCCCATCGTTTTCTCCTGTGTTCTTCCAATCTCGCAGATTCTTTCGGCACCCGGTCTATAAAGAGGACTCCGAGTGCTCCTGTATGTTGTGGATTTATTTTTACACCAAATATGGATACATATTCAAACACTTTATGTATACAATTTGCTTTTATAAATGAATACATTAATCTAGCAGGATCAGGAGAGAGAACGATGACCGCAACCATTACTGCAAATCGCCTGGCGCCAGCGCCGGCCACTCAGAGCCGTGAGGATTTTGTTGCGCGGTTTGGGGATATCTACGAACACTCCCCCTGGATTGCGCAGAGAGCGTGGGACAAAGGGCTTTCAGAAGATCACTCCGATCCGCTGGTTTTGGCGGAGGCGATGGCGCAGGAGCTTTGGGGGGCCACAGAAGAAGAGCAGATGGGCGTGATCTGTGCTCACCCGGATTTGGCAGGTAAGGCGGCGTTGGCCGGCGAGCTGACCGACGACTCCAACAAGGAACAGGCCGGTGTAGGCCTGGACCAGTGCACACCAGAAGAGCTGGCGCGTTTCGAACAACTGAACAATGCCTACAAAGACCGCTTCCAGTTCCCCTTTATCATGGCGGTGAAAGGCAGCAACCGCTTCCTGATTCTCGATGCGTTCGAAGTACGCCTGAAAAACAGCATTGAAGAAGAGCGCAAAACCGCAATCGAGCAGATCAACAAGATTGCACGCTTACGACTGGTGGACAGAGCTCAATAGTCCAACGCGAAGGGCGAGCGCTGGGGATCGGTTTTCAAAAGCGTCGGCGACAGGACGTCGCCGCCGCAACGCCCATGGATGGGTTCACAGTGGTTTTGAAAACCGATACCCAGTGCTTGACCGCCACAGAGCCAGATTCGTGTGTACCACGGAGTACAAAAAATAAAAATGCCCGAGCATCACTGCCCGGGCATTTTTAATCGCGTGAACTCAGAAGTTAGAAGTAGAACTTGACCAATGCACTCACCGCATTCTCGGTATCAATGGCACGGGTACCAAATTTGTTGCGCCAGTAGGAATACTCAATACCCGCGTACATAACGCCAGGGTTATCCGTCAGGCTACCAATGTCCAGTGTCAGCTGCGGATTGATATGGGTTTCCGCGGCCTGGGCACCACCGACACCGGAGGAGTAGTCCGCGAAACCGTCAAACAGGAACTTGGCCGAACCAATTTCAAAGGGCGCGCCCCAGGTTACCGTCATCTGCCAGTCATTCGGGTTGTCAAACGCCGTGTTGTTATCCACATAGTAGAAGTTGGTATTGAAATACTGGACACCGGGAAGATCCCAACTGACACCAACGCCCGCAAGATAGTTATCCGCATCGGCACCGCCGCCGAATTCGTAAGTTCCCGCCAGCAAAATATCTTTTACCGGTCCAAGCTTCAGCTCGTTGCCGGTCAACCATCCCAGGCTTACCCGCGGTGCAAATTCGCCGTAAGTATCGTTAGCGCCGGTGTCTTCATCTTCCACCTGGTAGCGATCTAGAAAGAAGAAACTGTCGCCCCAGTTGTTCGCTGCCACATTTTCAAAAGTGAAAACGGTGGCATCCTCCTGTCGGTCGCCAAAGGTTTCATACTGGCCACTGTGCAGAACAGACACACTGGAGGAGCCGAAAAAACGCTCCGCATGAGCGGCGGGCGCGATGGCCGCAGCCAGGGCGGAAGTCATCAGGATTTTATTGATTGATTTCACAACTCATTCTCTCAGGTTATTTTTATTGTGCACGCAGCGCGTGCTTCGTTTGCCTGGCTGTCGACCACAAACTTCCAACAACCCTTGGGGCAGGCTCTTCACGGCCCTTGAATGCGCATTTCCCAGACACACCTCACCCGGACCGGGGTGCGTAATCAGCACCCCGGCGGTGAGTCATTTCTGGATCGCAATTTTTTGCTTAGCGTTTCGCCTTGGAGAAATGCGGCTTACAGGAACGCAAACTTGGCGATAAAAATGGCGCTCAGCACATACAGGCTCACGGACACTTTTTCGTGCTGGCCGGTAAACAGCTTCATGGCGGTGTAGGTCAGGAAGCCCAGTGCGATGCCATTGGCAATGGAGAAGGTCAGCGGCATCATCACCACGGTAACGATGGCCGGGATGGTATCGGTGTGATCTTTCCAGTTGATATGCGCCATGCCACCCATCATCAACATGGCCACATAGATCAGCGCACCTGCGGTGGCGTACGCCGGAATCATTCCCGCCAGCGGCGCGAAGAACATGGCCAGCAGAAACAGCGCACCGACGGTAACGGCTGTCAGTCCGGTGCGACCGCCGGCGGCAACGCCGGATGCACTTTCCACGTAGCTGGTCACCGGTGGGCAGCCGAAAAAGGCACCCATTACGCTGGAGGAAGAATCGGCCTTAAGGGCGCGCGAAAGATTTTTGATACGGCCATCGTCATCGACAAGGTGGGCGCGGTGCGCCACCCCCATCAGGGTGCCGGCGGTATCGAACATATTCACAAACAGGAAGGCGAGGATCACGCTGATCATGCCGACATTCAGGGCGCCGGCAATATCCATTGCCATCCAGGTGGGCGCCAGGCTCGGCGGCGCTGAAACCAGCCCCTGATATTCCACCAGGCCAAACATCCAGCCCAACGCGGTCACACCCAGCATGCTGAACAGGATGGCGCCGAACATTTTGCGGTAGCTGAGAATCGCAATCAGCAGAAAGCAGAGTGCAGCGAGCAGTGCAGAAGGGTTACTGAAACTGCCCATGGACAGCAGGGTGGCCGGGTTGGCAACCACGATGCCCGCAGTTTTCAGGCCGATCAGCCCCAGGAAGAGGCCCACACCGGCACCCATGGCGAAGCGCAGGCTGAGAGGGATACTGTTCAGCAGCCACTCACGGATCCGCGACAGACTCATGATCATAAACAGCACACCGGAGATAAATACGGCGCCCAGCGCTATCTGCCAGCTGTATCCCATTTCACCGACAACGGTGTAGGTGAAAAACGCATTGAGCCCCATGCCCGGAGCCAGTCCCACCGGCCAGTTGGCGTAGAGCCCCATCAGGAAACACGCCAGCGCAGCGCCGATACAGGTAGCAACAAATGCCGCCCCGTGATCCACACCGGCCGCGGCCATGATGTTGGGGTTTACGAAAATCACATACGCCATGGTAAAGAAGGTTGTAAGACCGGCGACCAGCTCAGTCTTTACCGTGGTTTTGTGTTCGCTCAGTTTGAAAATCCGGTCCATTAGACCGGTGCTCTCTGGAGTCACTGAAGACTCCGTTTCACGGAGTACATGCTGATCCTGTTTTAGTGTTTCCACAGGTGATCCTCTCATTATTGTTGTTTATTACCAGAGAGCGAACTTCTGTCTCAGGTAGGTGCTGGCTTGGCCCGCCTTTCCTGCGCCTTCTTTATGCCTTTCTGCCATTTTTAAACAAAAAATTTTGACTTAAAGGTCAAGAAGCAAGGCCTGAATTGATAATAATCTTGTATACAACGATTGCAACAACATTTTCAGAAAGGGTACATCAGCCTGTCAGAATCGGAACAACCATAATTTAACTTATGGTTTTTCAATAAGAGTGTCACCAGTTACCAGAATTTACTGGGATGACCATCTCGAAATAATGCGGTCAAATTTCAACCACCACTCGTAAGATAGAGGGGTTGCCGAGATAGTCGACACATAAAACCGACGGTAAGGAAAATCAGGCGCCAAACCAAAGGCTCGCCGCCCGGCAAATGCCCGGGGCACAAAATAGAGAGCAGAAAAAGAGAATACAAAAAAGGGGGCACAAGGCCCCCGGACATGAACAACAAAACGTTAAACAAGTGACTTAAAAATCATTTCTGATGCCGGCAAACACCCGCGGCGTAGGTTGCCTTCACCGCGCGATCGTCACCGAGGATCATCAGCGCAAACAGCTTTTCCATCAGGCTGCTGGCCTGGCCGATGCGATGGCCGATCAGTGGTGTGGCGTTGTAATCCAGCACCACAAAATCCGCGTCCTTGCCCGGCTGCAGGTTACCAATACGGTCATCCAGATACAGTGAGCGTGCGCCACCTAGTGTGGCGAGATACAGCGCCTTGAAGGGATCGAGTTTTTTGCCCTGCAGCTGCAGTACTTTGTACGCCTCGTTCAGGCTCTGCAGCTGCGAGAAGCTGGTCCCCGCCCCCACATCGGTGCCCAAGCCAACGCGCACACCGTGCTCTTCGAGCTTGTCCAGATCCAGCAGGCCGCTGCCGAGAAACAGGTTTGAGGTGGGGCAGAAGGAAACCGCGGAGCCGGTCTCACCCAGGCGCCGGCACTCCTCGTCGCACAGATGCACACCGTGGGCGAACACCGAGCGCTCGCCGATGAGGCCGTGGTGGTCGTACACGTCGAGGTAACCCTTGCGCTCGGGGAACAGCTCCCGCACCCACTCGATCTCCTGTTTGTTCTCGGAGATGTGGGTATGCATGTAGAGGCCGGGATACTCCTGTAACAGCTTGCCTGCCAGGGCCAGCTGCTCGGGGGTGCTGGTGGGTGCAAAGCGCGGGGTAACGGCATAGTGCAGGCGGCCCTTGCCGTGCCAACGTTCGATCAGCTCTTTGCTGTCGCTGTAGGCCGTTTCCGGGGTATCGCAGAGGTATTCCGGCGCATTGCGATCCATCATCACCTTACCGGCAATCATGCGCAGGTTGAGCTTTTCCGCTTCGGTGAAGAAGGCGTCAATGGATTGCTTGTGCACGGTACCGAATACCAGCGCCGTGGTGGTGCCGTTGCGCAACAGCTCACTGAGGAACAGTTGCGCGCGACTGCTGGCGTGCGCCGGATCTTCGAATTTGCGCTCCGCGGGAAAGGTATAGGTTTCCAGCCATTGCAGCAGTTGTTCCCCGTAGGCGCCAATGATATCGACCTGGGGATAATGAATATGGGTATCGATAAAGCCGGAGGTAATCAGGGTGTCGGTGTATTCGGTCAGCGCCGCATCCGGGAACCTGCCCAGGAGCTGCTCTGCGGGGCCAACTTCGAGGACTTTGCCCTCCTCGACCACCAGCAGGCCGTCATCAAAGTATTCGTAGGAAGCCTCGATCCCGACCTCCCGCGGGTCGGCGATGCTGTGGAGAATGGCGGATCGGAAGGCTTTGCGTTGGGACATGGTAACTCTCATCTGGCAATTATTTTATCGTCGCCCACGGTCTCTCCCCTCCGCAGGCCGGAAAAAATTAAACCAGTGACACCGGTGGCGTCAACAAAAACCTGATCATATGGTCAGAAAACTACGGATCGAGGTCCAGATCCACAACCACCGAGTCAAAGTCAGGCACCTCCAGCCCGCATCCCCGCAAGACCACCTCGATCAAAAACTTCGCCGCGTGATCAAAGTCCTCGCGGGTGTATTCCGCCTTGTTTTCGATCATCAGGATCTGGGTCTGGAAATCCGCGTAGTGCTGGGTAGAAGACCAGATCAGCAGAATCAGCTGCACCGGGTCCACCGGCGCCATACGCCCCTCGTCGATCCATTGCTGCATTACCCCGGAACGGTCCCGCACCCAGTCGCGCATACTGGTGCGCAGGTGCTCCTTCAGCACCGGTGCTCCCTGAATCACCTCCATCGCAAACAGGCGCGATGCCAGGGGATGGGTACGCGACATTTCCACCTTGGCCTTGATAAATCGCGCCAGGGTCATGGCCGGGTCATCTTCCGGTTTGATCGACTCCAGCATCGCGTTCCAGCGCCCGGTGATGGTGTCGAACAGCGCGGTGTAGATACGCTCCTTGTTACTGAAGTAGTAAAGCACGTTCGACTTGGGAAGCTCAGCGCGCTCGGCAATGCGCTGGATGGTGGTACCGCGGAAGCCATTCTGGGCGAACTCTTCCTCCGCCGCGGACAGAATCAGCTCGCGGTTGCGGACGCGAATCTTGCCCGGGCGTTTTTTTCGACCGGGTTTACTGGCGCCTTCAGCCTCGGGGGCCATTTCCAGGGCGCGGGCGAGATCGTCGGTTTCGGTGGATTTCTGGCGGGGCATAAGATTCTTGTGATTGTTTTGGTGAGATCGTTTTCGACAAGCGTTCGACAATAGCTTAACAGCCAGAGTCAGGCAAAACCCGCGGTGAGCTGGCCTCATCCGGTGGATACCTGCCGATTTCCAACAATATCCCCACCACTGGCCGCCGGCTGGTGCCTCTCATCACCCGCCTCTAATCACCTGCATTGCCACACCGCGTCTTCTCGCCTTGCCTCCCTCCGCCGACACCTGCGGAAGATACGAACACCCATAGCCGCATTCTGGTCGCCAAATATTTTTCGACCGGATGATCAGGTTTCATGCCGCTTGGCAGTGTACCCTGATAAAAACCTGACCATTCAAACAAAATTTTTACTTGTCCACCTGGTCAGGAAATTGTAAAACAAATACTCGCCAGGTTGATGGGAGCCATAACCGGGCGACGGCGTGAAACGCGTGTGAAGAGAGAAAACCGCCGGTGCCTGTTATCCACAGGCCCGGAAACCACCATCGCAAAATCAATAAGCAATCCAAGAAAATGCGGGGAAAACAGTGATCGAGTTCTATCTGAATGGTCGGCATCAGCAGCTGGCGAGCGTCGACCCCAACCTCACCGTGCTGGAATGGCTGCGCACCAAAGCGCGTCTCACCGGTACCAAAGAAGGCTGTGCCTCCGGCGACTGTGGCGCCTGTACCGTGGCTATCGGCTCCATCGAGCCATCCAACCAAGAATCAGCAAGCCGTGGTGATCGGCTGCGCTACGACAGCGTCAACAGTTGTATCGCGCTGGTGGGCAGCCTGCACGGCAAGCACCTGATTACCGTGGACGGCCTGCAGAGCGAGCCCGCGCACCCGGTACAGAAAGAAGTGGTGGAATGCCATGGCGCCCAGTGCGGCTTCTGCACCCCGGGCATCATCATGTCGCTGTTTGCGCTGCACACCGAAAGCCGCGCCGCCGGCATCACTGCGGATGACGCAGCACTGATGGAATCCCTCGGCGGCAACCTCTGCCGCTGTACCGGTTACCGCCCGATCGTCGAGGCCGGCCGCAAGGCAGCGGTGCAATCCTGGGAGCCTGTCGATGGGACCGGGCAGGATTCCACGCAAAACGAAATCGACCTGCGCGGCCCGGCCTGGCTGCAAAACCCGGAAATGATCGCCGAGCTCAAGCGGGTGCAGGACAACTCCATATCGATAAGCACCGATTCCGGTCGTCGCTACGACGCACCCGCCAGCCTCGAGCAACTGCGCCAACTGCGCGCGGAACACCCCCAGGCGCGCCTGATTGCCGGCGGTACCGATCTGTCCCTGGAAATCACCCAGTTCCTGCGCGACCTCGACCACGTCATCGCTATCAACAATATTCCAGAGCTACAGGAAATCCGTGAAGAAGCCGACGGCCTCTACCTGGGCGCCGCCGCCAGTTACCGCGCTGTTGAGCAGGCGCTGGCAAGTCGCTGGCCACATTTCCACACCATGCTCGAGCGTCTCGGTTCAAAACAGATCCGCAACCGCGGCACCCTCGGCGGCAACATCGGCAACGCCTCCCCCATCGGCGATATGCCACCGGCACTGATCGCCCTCGGCGCCGAGCTGGAACTGGATAGCGCAGACGGCGTGCGCCGACTGCCGATCGAGGACTTTTTCCACGATTACAAAAAAACCGACCTGCGCGCGAATGAATTCATTCGCGGTGTATGGATTCCGGAATCCCAGGCCGACGAGCAACTGCTGATCTACAAAATTTCCAAACGCCTGGACGACGATATTTCTGCGGTGCTGGGCGCCTTCTGGTTCAAGCTCGACGGTGCCATTGTGGAAGACTGCCGCCTGGCCTTTGGCGGCATGGCCGCCATTCCCAAGCGCGCACTGAACGCCGAGTTGGAACTGCGCGGAAAGCCCTGGAATTTAAGCGCTGTCGCGCGCGCCGTGAGCGCCCTCGCCGAGGACTTCTCCCCCATGACCGATGTGCGCGCCTCTGCGGAATACCGCCAGCAAGTGGCCGGCAACCTGATCCGCCGCGCTCTTTTGGATTCCGCCCGCAGCGACTTCAAACCCGTCAAACACCACGCGGACAATAATCACAAACCATTGATGGTGAGCGAATATGCGTAAACTCCCAGACGTTTCCAACACCGAAGACAGCGCAAAAGATCGAACCAATTCCGCCCGCGGCGTCGCCGGCAATTCCGCCATGCACGACAGCGCCTGGAAACACGTGCGCGGTGAAGCGCGCTATATCGACGACCTGCCGGAACCGGAGGGCTTGCTGCACGCAGCGGTGGGCCAGAGCAGTCACGCCCACGCCAACATCAAATCCATGGACCTGTCCGCGGTACGCGCCTATCCCGGTGTGGTCGCCGTGCTCACCGTCGACGACGTGCCCGGGCATATCGATATAGGCCCGGTGTTCCCCGGCGACCCGGTGCTCGCCAATGGCCTGGTGGAGCACGTGGGCCAACCATTGTTTGCGGTCGCCGCCACCAGCCTGCGCGCAGCGCGCCAGGCCGCGCGTCTGGCAAAAGTGGAATACGAACCACTGGATCACGCGGTTACTGTGCACGACGCATTGAAGAAACAGATTTTTGTGCGCCCGGACCACACCCAGCAGCGTGGCGACTACGAAAAAGCCCTGAACGAAGCACCCCATCGCCTCCAGGGCGAAATCAATGTGGGCGGTCAGGAGCACTTTTATCTCGAGGGACAGGCATGCCTGGTAGAACCCACCGAAGATGCCGGCGTGCATGTGCACACCTCCAGCCAGCATCCCTCGGAAGTGCAGACCCTGGTCGCCGAAGTACTGAACCTGCCGATTCACGAAGTCACCGTAGAAGTGCGCCGCATGGGTGGCGGCTTCGGCGGCAAGGAAACCCAGGCGGCACCGCTGGCCTGCGTTGCCGCCCTGCTCGCCCGCCACACCGGACGCGCGGTGAAATACCGCCTCGCCCGTTACGACGACATGGTGCAGACCGGCAAGCGGCACGATTTTTACAACACCTACGACCTCGGCTTTGACGACGACGGCGTGTTGCAGGGCGCGGACATCATGGTCGCCGGTCGCTGTGGTTATTCACCGGACCTGTCCGATGCCATTGTCGACCGCGCCATGTTCCACTCGGACAATGCCTACAGTCTCGGCCCGGCCCGAGTGGTTGGTCACCGCTGCAAAACCCACACGGTATCCAACACCGCTTTTCGCGGTTTCGGCGGCCCCCAGGGGATGATGACCATTGAAATGGCCATGGACGACATCGCCCGCCATCTCAACCTGGACCCGCTGGATGTGCGCAAACGCAACCTC
This sequence comes from Microbulbifer sp. CAU 1566, assembly GCF_023156515.1. Lineage (NCBI taxonomy): Bacteria > Pseudomonadati > Pseudomonadota > Gammaproteobacteria > Cellvibrionales > Microbulbiferaceae > Microbulbifer > Microbulbifer sp. CAU 1566. The sequence continues at coordinate 552,617 of NZ_JALNMG010000001.1, forward strand.
TATCGCCCCGGTCGCGATTCCACCCACTACGGACAGGTCGTCGAACAGCACGTGCTGGGCGACCTGATTGAAAAGCTGGAAGCGAGCGCCGATTACCGCGAGCGCCGCGAGGAAATCAAACGCTTCAATAGTGACAACCCGGTACTAAAGCGCGGTATCTCCCTCACGCCGGTGAAATTCGGTATTTCCTTTACCGTACAACACCTCAACCAAGCCGGTGCCCTGGTGCATATCTACACCGATGGCAGCATCCTGGTGAACCACGGCGGCACCGAGATGGGCCAGGGCCTCTACATCAAGGTGGCACAGGTAGTGGCGGCCGCCTTCCAGGTGGACCTCGACAAGATCAAGGTCACCTCCACCCGCACCGACAAGGTACCCAACACCTCCCCCACCGCCGCCTCTTCCGGTTCCGACCTGAACGGCATGGCGGCGCTGGATGCCTGCGAAAAAATCAAAGCCAACCTGACCGAGTACGCCGCGAAGAAATTCAATGTGGCCGAGAGCGAAGTGCGCTTCGCCAACAACCAGGTAATCGCCGGCGAGCAGGCAGTGGATTGGGCCGAGTTTGTACAGGGCGCCTACACCGCGCGTATCCCGCTGTTTTCCAGCGGCTATTACCAGACCCCGAAAATCCACTACGACCGCAACACCGGTAGCGGCCGTCCCTTCTATTACTACGCCAACGGCGCCGCCTGCTCGGAAGTGATCGTCGACACACTCACCGGGGAATACCGGATACTGCGCACAGACATCCTCCACGACGTGGGCCAGTCCCTGAACCCGGCCATCGACATCGGCCAGATCGAAGGCGCGTTTGTACAGGGCGCGGGCTGGCTGACCACCGAAGAACTGGTTTACGCCGACGACGGCCGCCTGCTCAGTAACGGCCCCGCCACCTACAAGATTCCCGCGGTATCCGACGCGCCGCTGGATTTCCGGGTGGAGCTGCTGGAAAACAATCCCAACAAAGAGGCCACCGTGTTCCGCTCCAAAGCCGTGGGCGAACCGCCCTTCATGCTCGGCATGGCGGTCTGGTCGGCCCTGCGCGATGCCATCGCCAGTATTGCCGACTACCGCCACAGCACCCCGCTGGACACCCCGGCCACCCCGGAGCGGGTGCTCGGCGCCATCACCCGTACCCAGCAGTGGGTGGAGAACCGGGCGGCAGAGTTATCCACAGAGCAGGCTGCGCAAAAAGCGCAGGAGGGCGAGCCCGCATGATGCAGCAACTCCCGTGGCACAAAGCCGTAGCCGACTGTGAAAACCGTGGCGAACCCTACGTACTGGTCACCGTACTCGGCGTAACCGGCTCTGTACCGCGGGAGCCCGCCAGCAAAATGGTGATCACCGGCAGCGACACCTACGACACCATCGGCGGCGGACACCTGGAATACAAGGTCATCGAGCGTGCCCGCGCGCGCCTCGACGCCCGGGAATACGGCTTCGACCTGGCGCACTTCCCACTGGGCGCCAGCCTCGGCCAGTGCTGCGGCGGCAGCGTCGCTGTGCTACTGGAAGCCCACGGCGGCAGCGAAGCGCATTTAGTGGTGTTCGGTGCCGGCCACGTAGCTCAGGCACTGATGACCGTCGTCGGGCAACTGCCCTGGCAGATCACCTGGGTGGATTCCCGCGCGGAAACCTTTCCGCAGCAGGTACCCGCCAATGTCACGGTGCACCACACCGACGACCCGGCGGGCGACGCCCCGGAACTCTGTCGCGGCGCCCACGCGCTGATCCTGACCCACAACCACGCGCTGGACTTCGACCTGTGCTGGAAACTGCTGGAACAGCATCGACAGGACCAGGGACTGGACCAAGGACAGGTACCGGCCTCCATCGGCCTGATCGGCTCCCAGACCAAGGCGGTGCGCTTTCAGCAGCGATTGCAACAGCGCGGCTTCAGCGAGGAAGAGATCCGTAATATCCGCTGCCCGGTGGGGCGCTCAGACGTGCCCGGCAAACGTCCCATGGAAGTGGCCGTTTCCATCAGTGCGGAAATGATCACGCTGGTAGCCGAACACCGCACAGGCGAGAGGGCTGATAGCAGTAAAGCCACCCGCCGCGGTTTGCAGTGGAACCAGTTGAAGGCATTACAGGCGCAGGAGCCACAAACGGGCCAGGCGATCGGAATCAAACAGCAGGCGGGCTGATAGTCACGCAATCAGCCCGCTCAACCGCGTTCACAAGGGGTACTAACACCTACCCTGTCTTTTTGACCGGCCTCTGGCCGGTCTTTTTTTTGGCCCGATCCATTGAACAAGCAAGCTGACTGCAAAGCCAGCCAGCGTCACATCCCCGGACAGCGAACGGCTTCAATTTCCCTCTACCTGCCAGTAAAATCGCCCACCTCAATGAATTTGGAGCATCCCCCCATGGGCAGAGCCTATCAGAACCGCAAAGATTCCATGGCCAAGACCTCGAACATGAAGGCTCGGGTCTACAGCCGCTACGGCCGCGAGATCTATGTGAGCGCCAAGTCTGGAGGCGTCGATCCCAACGGCAACCTGGCCCTGCGCAGCCTGATCGAGCGCGCCAAGAAAGAACAGGTCCCGACCCACGTAATCGAAAAGGCCATCGACAAGGCCAAGGGCGGCGCTGGCGAAGACTTCGCGCGCGCCCGCTACGAAGGCTTCGGTCCCGGCGGCTGCATGGCCATCATCGAATGCCTGACCGACAACCCCAACCGCACCTTCGGCGACGTGCGCCAGGCCTTCACCAAAACCAAAACCAAGATCGGCACCGAAGGCTCCGTTAGCCACAGCTTCGATCACCTGGCGATCCTGGTGTTCAAGCACGACGACGAAGAAGCGGTACTGGAAGCACTGATGGAAGCCGACGTCGATGTCACCGACATCGAAAACGAAGACGGCAAACTCTCCGTATTCGCACCGCATACTGATTACTTCAAAGCCAAGCAGGCGTTGATTGAAGCCTTTGGTGATATCGACTTTGACGTAGACGAGATTCAGTTTGTGCCGCAGACCTATACCCAGATCAGTGGGGATGATGTGGCGTTATTTGAGAAGTTTATGGACATGCTGGAAGATTTGGAGGATGTGCAGGCGGTTTATCACAATGTTGAGAACCCACAGTAAATCTGCTTAAAGTCGCAACGAATAGCCTTGCCGCTCCAGCCGTTGAAACATCAAACCCACCCGTTCCGAATCACTCCCGGCGTGGCTTTAGATCGTGTAGGCAAGGCTATCAATTTGCAAAAATTTTCCTAATTCTGAATGGAAAAGTACTAGAAATACGGTGGCCAAGTTCAGTGTGCACTACACAACGAGCGGCTCGCGATGGATCTGAAAACCGGATACCGCTTCTCCCAAATCTGAAACACATCCTTGAGAAGAAGGGGGTTTGTCGGTTTTGATGAAGGTGACTACTGTAACCCCTTTGTCAATTGAGATGCGCATCCCCCATCGTTATCAACAAGATCTCTGTGTGATTTTGTATAACGAATGAAAAATTTCTGAAAGGCTCCCAACAGATTGAAATGACGATTTTCAGAGGCTTTTATTTAATCTCTTTAGGCCACAGCCGCCGCAAATGTCGAATATAAATCACCCGGAAGATCAACCTCTAACTTCCATGTAATACCCATCGGCTTTTCGGACTCATGCTTAACATAAGTTGCTGGCCCCAAAAACCAAAACGCTCGTTCACCTGCATTTTCTCGAGCGAAGAGCATTATCGAAGTTCCTAGCTCAACATGATTACAATAGCGTCTTCCTGTAGGGCTAGCCTCTGCAGTTGACGACTGAGATTCCCAATGAATTAGCTCACGGCTAATAGCATAATCACGATAACGTGTCGTTGGAGAAAAGTTTCCTTCAGACTTGTCGAGAGTAAAAACAAAGATATCCGCTTTCTCACCATCAACCCACAACACCCCCTCCCGCCACGGCCGCGTCTTTGCATTGTCTCCAACACCAAAAGCTGCCAACATTTCGATTCTTGTATAGCGACCATGAATTTGGAGAGGCACATCACCATGCGAGCTGACCGGCAAGTGAACATGATCGATTTCATCACGCAGCAATGAGAACAGTTCGCGCAGCTCCCTCAATACTTGAGGGTGTTTCCACAATAACTCAACCCCCAGACTAAGCGACTCATCTCCATCTAAAATTTGATCACACATCGATGCCACTAGCATGCGCATCATTCTTTGTTCGCGCACTGATAGCACAGATAAATTTGGCGTTTGCGCTGCCTTCAGAATACTAAGATAAAAATCTAACCTTTCCTCATCATCAATGTGTAGACTGCGTCCAATTGCCCTTCGCAAAGCTTTCTCGCTGGGACCAGCATCTAGCACATTTGCATTTACTGCTTCTAAAAAATCTGCCCATGATTTATTTGTAGCGTAGATATCTGACAGCGCTAAACCGGTTTCGTCGAGATAAACTCTCATTTCTGGTGCTTTTCCAGCCGCTATTAACGCACGCAACTCTTGGACTTTATCATTCCAGCGACTAGGCATTGATGATTTCAAACTTTTTAATACAATCTCTTTAGCAACCGCATCCAACTCCATATGGCAGCCGGCAGGCAAGTAGGGGAAACCATTTTCAACTTGTGACTGCACGTGCTTTCTAGAACCACCCAAAAGAGCAGATAGGCGCTTATCGAAACGAAACTCTCGGCGATGCATACCGACAAAATCGAGCACCGTACAGATTAACTTATCTTTACTTTTACGCAATCCACGGCCCAGCTGCTGTAAAAACAGGGTGGCGCTTTCTGTTGGCCGTAGTAGTAACAAAGTATCCACAGCGGGTATGTCAACACCCTCGTTAAACAAATCCACTGAAAAAAGAATCTGGATTTTCCCATCCGCCAGCATTCTTAGTGCATCACGCCGATCTCCCTCTGGGGTATCGCCCCATACCGCGGCGGCGGCGATTCCTGCCTCAATAAATTGGTGAGCCATAAATTGCGCGTGCTTAATACTGACGCAGAAACCCAAGGCCTTCATGGAAAGGGGATCATCAACGCGCTTTGTGACTTCTTGTACTACTAGACGAGCCCAGGCATTATTAGATGTATAGAGATTGCTCAATTCATTAATGTCATAACCTGCCCCCCTACGCCAGGGAATATCCTTCAAGTCCAACCCATCATGAATACCATAATAGGAGAAAGGCGCTAGGCGATGCTGATCAATGGCATCCCACAAGTGAAGCTCTGCAGCAATACGACCATCGAACCATTCAAGTATCGACAGACCGTCGGAACGCTCCGGGGTCGCCGTTAAACCTAACAGCTCTACTGGCGCGACATGAGACAGTAAGTTCTTATAAGAAGGAGCAGCTGCGTGATGGAACTCATCAACAATCACAACATCAAAATGATCAGCATCAAGATAAGAAAAGCCCACTGCATTAAGTGATTGTATAGATGCAAAAACATGCTCAAAACTTAACGGGCGGCTCTTACCTACCCACTTCTCACCAAAGGTAGGCTCACGCAGAGCATACCTAAAGGTCGCCATGCTTTGATCTAATATCTCTTCCCGATGGGCTACAAATAACAGTCGGGCGCGAGGTAGAGCCTCTCTTAACCTCGAATAATCAATCGCCGCCATAACCGTTTTTCCGGTACCCGTGGCAGCCACTAAAAGATTCCGTTTATGGCCTTGGCGCCGAGCAACAGTGATCAGCTCAAGGAGCCGCTCCTGAAATGGCTCTAACCTAAGCTCAATCGGACTTAGAATAATAGTGGGACCGGATACCCGGGTAGACTGCGTTTCCTTAATGAATTCGTCGCGATCAAATGGGCGAAAGTCCCCCCCCGCCCAGTAAGAATCAAACATCGAACTCATCTTACGAAGCACATCAGGATTACGTAGGCCCGAGATCCGTACATTCCACTCCATCCCACTCACTTGAGCTGAATGAGTCAAGTTAGAGGAGCCAATATAGGCCGTTGAGGCACCTGAACTTCGGTAGAAGTGCCATGCCTTAGCGTGCAGACGAGCCATCGTAGTATCGTAAGAAACTTTAATCTCGGCCCCCGCCGCCTGCAGCTGCTCTAAAGCCTCCAACTCAGTTGAGTTGGTATATATTGTCGTCAATACCCGCAGACTAGGCTGCTTATTTGCCCGCAAACAATAGTTCTTCAATCTGTCGATAAATGGCCGGATACCACTGCGCCGAATAAAGGCCATGACAATGTCGATACGATCTGCTGAGTCGATTTCATGGAGGATTTGCTGCCCTACCCGCGGTTCACCGGGCGCATTGGTCAACAATGTAGTGTCAAGCAGTGGTGTTAATGGGCGTCCCATTTCAGCCACAGAGCCATCTGGATTGAAAGGTAATATTGATGATAAAAACTCGCCACTCTCAACCGGCCGGTCGCCTAACACATCCGCCTTAGCAATAGCATTCTGGACATGAGAAACCAACTCACGCACCAAATGTGCGCCGACATCGACCCGATCTTTTTCACTTACAGTCAGTAGCGCCCTCTCTACAACCCCCCCAAATGCAACGCTAAACGATCGCCTACTTCAGCAGGAAGAATTTTTTGGGTTTTTACAGAAACTACTTCGCCATCCAAAATGGCTAAACTATGACTAAGCGAATCAGTAATGATCGACTCATAGAGTCCAACTTTATGCTTATTTTTATCCATTTTTGCAGCCTAGTGATTGAACCCTAACTATCTGACACCTGTGGTCAAAGCATCGAATTTTTAGATTGCTCAACCAAGGGTATATATCTAGTGGTCTACTAATCCCGAACACCAATTTAGGTGGTAAGGTTGCCACCTTAGACAGGGGTGTTCAATTAGTGGAAAACGTCGACCCTTTTCCTCCAAGTTCAAGCTAGATGATGCCCGATTGGTGGTGGAGCAAAGGTATTCAATATCGGATGCAGCTTGTCCTCTGAATATCGGCACAACCTCCATTCGCCGCTAGGTGAAGCAGCTGGAGGCTAAGCTCGGCGGTAAGACACCCACAAGCAAGGCGCCTCCCCCGGAGCAACATAGAATCCAGGAGCTTGAAGCCAAATCAACCACCCGGAATTTGAAGAAGTTAGAAAGTCATTTGACGAGGCAGCTTCACACCTTTCAGCACAAGAAAATCGCTAAGGTCCGAGAGAGTAAGCCTGAACTGAACCTGCATTTTTAGAGGCTCACTAAAAGCTCATCTATGCTGCTTAAATTTAGGATGGTCAAAAACACAAAAGCCCCGCAGTGCGGGGCTTTTGGAAGGATACCGAACTCATGAAAAGTCCGGCTTTCAATGTGGTGCCCAGGGCGGGACTTGAACCCGCACGAGCTGAGAAGGGCTCTCAGGACGTCTCAGAGCGTCCTAGTCGTTTCCACCACCATCCGAAGGTCTTCAGATACCCACCAAAGTGTCACACCGCAGTGACATGTAGTAATAAGTAAGTCACGCGGATAATGCCGAAGGGTAAAGCATTGGTCTAGCGCCTCCGCCACTCCAACCAAAGCCGCTCAGCCTCCCGGGTAAGCTCCTGAGACGTCGCAATTGGTCCAATGAAGTAACTCTTTGAGCCTGAAAATATGTAGTCATACCAGCCCAAGTTGATCACTTTTTGAACTTTCCCACGACGCCCCCACCTATCGGAAACTTCGACGGCGCGATTACGACCGTACTCACGATACTTACTCGCAACTTTCCGCTTAATTGCATCCTCCAGGGAGGCCATCGCAGCCGTTAATGTCCCCTTATGGGGGGGCACAGCGAGAAGTCCATGAAGATGCGGCCGAATGCGGGGCTTCCCGCCAAATTCCTTAGGAGAGCCTGCAACGTCATGTAAAGCTAAATAGAAGTAAACCGGGCAATCACCGAACTGCTCAACCACGGCTTTTCTGATCAAATCTCGAACAGAACCAAGCGGGTCCTTCAGCTCGCCTCGATTGATTGGGTGAAGCTTTGCCGTGTACTTATCGTTCAGATTGATCGAGAGCTTTACAGGTATATAACCCTTATCTCTCATGTTCAGGATCGCCTGATGAGATGCAAAAGCCTTAGAAACCTCATGGGTATTCTTCCAGGCGGGAAGCTTTAGTTTTTTACGAGATTTCCTGTAACTCTGATTCCCTATAACTACAGGGTAGGCTTCCGGGTGGGCTAAAACCCGCAGCAGCCCTTGGCTAGCGCGCTTTTTATGCGCCCCCTTTTTTCGGGAATTTGCCGCTTGAACCTCACACGACACAATTAACAACCTTATATCTAGAAACTGAAATTTGACTACAAATTACACAGCGACCCCACCTGAAGCAAACCTTATATTTCTAAAGGTATGACAGATGGGCTCTTATTCGGCTCAGTTTGGGATCAGTGAAGCTCGACAACCTCGCCCTCTTCTTCAGATCCCTCCCCTCTTAGTAGCGCATCCTCTGCTCTCTGCTGATCCCTCAAAGCTCGGCAGTCATCATGGGTCATCACCCGGAGGGGCAGAACCTCAAGGTCTTCTTCGACCAAAGAATCGGTGGTATCAATCTTGGCGGCGCTGCGCATAGCGTCGGCTGTGAGCTTAATGCTATTGGCGTAAGAATTAAGTGCTCTGAATGCTTGCCTAGCGTCCTCAGGGGAGTCAATCGCGAGCTTATCCGCGGCCTCATGTAACTTCTCCCGGAGCCTTTCACAGTGAAGCCGGGTATCGATCAGGATTGCTGCCGCGGTCGCTTGGATGGCTTCATCCTGGCTGACCTCAGCCCTTAACTCTCTCCGGGCTTCAGCAATAATCTCCTCTCCAATAGCCCCTCTGGAGGCCTTGAAGCGCACGCATACCCGCTTGACACTAGCCAGCGAACGTCCGGTTCGCTCCGCTATCACCGGATAGGTAAAACCGGCCTCTCTCATAGCCACGATACGAGCCTCTTCTTCCGGGGTGAGCTTCTTCACTGCTCAATCTCCTAGCTTGCCAAATACTTATAGAGAGTGCTCACGCCTATCTTGAGCTGCTTCGCCACACTCTCTTTGGACTGGCCTTGCTCAATTAGGAGCTTGGCTGTCCGGATTGTTGCAGGATCTACAGGCTTCCGGCCCTTGTACTTGCCTTCAGCCTTTGCCCTTTCGATACCGATGAGCTGCCGTTCTCGGAGCTGCTCGCGCTCCATCTTTGCGAGCCCGGCCATCACCGTGAGGATCATCTCTCCTGCTGGACTAGTTACATCCATGCCTCCTAGCTGGTCTATGAGCAGATGTACACCGGATGCCTTCAGCTCCTCTGTCACACCCAGGACTTCCGCAGTGTTCCGGCCGATCCTGGAGACCTCTTTAACGATCAGAGTGTCTCCCTGCTTCAGGCGGCCCAGTAGTGCCTTGAACTTGGGCCTATCCAAAGTGGTGCCGGTGAACTTCTCTTGAACAACCAAGTCGTGAGGGTACTTCTCCGCTAGGTACGCAGCCTGCTGGTCGGCATTCTGCTCGTCTGTACTCACCCGGGCGTATATGTACTTTGTCACGGTCATTCTCTATATAAGCTCTAAGATGTTAATAGAATACCCTCTATAAAAAACGAAGACAACCCTAAATAGAAACCCCAGATAATTCTCTTTGGGGATTACCTCAAAGGGAAAACATTGGGAGCTACTCCTAGCCCCTCCCTAGGGACAAGCTGGACTCATCGCTGATTCCCTTAGCAGGCAATACAAAGAAAGAGACCGACAAGCTCCAGCCGCCGCGATTGATACAAAACCACCCGTTAGGAAAGACATTTCTTTGCCCCGATCCAGCTAAAGCATTAAAGTGTTTGACCTCTGGATTTAGTTCCTCAATCAAGTCAAGCGACTAGATCAAAAGCTCGCGAGCGACCAATAGACTTATTGACAGGAAAGTTCGGAATGCAGGAAAAATGGGCAAAAATAAAAAAACAAGGGGAGCAAGCATGCAACTTATTCGAATAGGGAAGGCACTTAGTCTCATCGCACTTCTTAGTGGCTGCGCGAGCTCAGGGCAGAACTCACCAACTGCGCGTTCGATTTCCTTTGATGAGGCCATGGCTTTTGAGCGATCACTCGAGACTCAAGAAACCCCGGCTGCAAAATCCGTGAAAATGCTTTTCACACAACCTGTGAACAAGAGCGAGCCATGCAAGCTAGTAACAACACAAGAGCAGCTTAACAGGAGTAACTTCCGCGCATATTGGGATGGCCAGTGCCAAGACGGATATGCGTACGGCTTAGGAAGAGATATCGCTATATCTGATACTCACCACGCAGAAGAAATAACAATTTACGGCCAAGATGGTAGTAACGCCAACGCGCCTACAGTTACATATGACTTTGTAAACAACTCTGTTATGTACAGTGTCAGAGGCAACAGAATACCAGAGGGCATATATTACGGAGAATCTATCACGAATGGCCTCAATGGCTTCGGCATCTCTTACTCAGCAGGCAAAATAGACGATCAAGGGCACAACCTCTTCATCCAAAGCTCGCCTTTTAGCTCCACACGGGTGTTTGTCAATACCGACAACACAATTGCATATAGGTTTACAGACAATTCCACTTTGCCTGTTGTTAACCCCACAGCTCCAAATTTCTTGGTAGAAACACTTGATGCCAAAACAACACAGCCGGGAGGCATCATCATCGCACGCTATGGAAACGGCCAAGTGAGACATTTTAAGTTAACAGAAGGGCAACCTGAGCCAGTCGTATTGCCTCAAGAATATATTAACGTGGTAAATCAAAAATATAACGCTGTCCTCCAAGCCCAAGCAGAAGCTAACACCATCATCGATAGAGCTAAGCAAGTGGAAAGGGAGTACCTCTATAAGGCATGCAACGGCAAGCATTCAATTGAAGGTTTAGACAGCAATACTTACACCAAGATCTGCTCATGGAGAGACCAGTTTAAGGAGCCTTATCAGCAGGCTCTAAAAGAATACACAGAGAAATTGGAGCAGCTGAAGCAAACAGCGCAGAATGCTGAGCAACAAAGAAAAATACAGCAGCAAATAGCTTTGCAGCAGCGAATGATTAATCAACAGCAATCAAGCCAAGCTCTACAAGCACTTGGAGAGTTCGGCCAGCAGCTACAACAAAGCGGCATGCAGATGCAGCAATACTATATGAACCAGCCCCCGCCTCCAGTAGTTCCATTGACCTCCCCTGGCAACAACCAGATCAATTGCGTTACAGCGGGGGTCGTCACGAACTGCCGTTACTAAACGTAGAGCAACCATGCTGACATGTAGAGACCTATTTGAAATCCCTGTCTACAGGTTAGATGCGGATACATACTATCGCCAAATGGATGAGTATTTAGAGAAAAACAATACTCATCCGTCAGATAGCTTAGCCACAGATCAATATCGAAGAAAATTCGGTGGGGATTGGCGATATAACGAGGTTATTGGCTTTTTACGATTCTACCAGTATGGAAAGAACAAAATCAGATGTGGGTACTGGGAAACTGACGCCAAAAAAAAGTCTCGGACACCAAAAAAAAGATTCATAAAAATTTCCGACAGCTATTGTGACGAGCCGTTTTCAGCATCAGCACCCAACCCAGATCTGGCCCAGACTATGAGAAGCGCAGTAGACCACTGTGAAGCGCGCCTAAAAGCCAAAAAAAGAGTCTTAGACAGGGAGATATTTGACAGCCTTGTAGATCATATTGATTGGCAAACCTTACTAAATTAGCCCAACTAAAGCTCTCTATCTGGAATCAATTCTAACTCTTTTATACGCTCCCCACTCGAGGTGACCAAACTCCACCTCATCATAAGTAGCTTTATTTATCGCCTCCCTCCTTTGAGCCAGGGACCAACCTTTCGTATATTTTGAGTGGGAATCATTACCGATAGAGTGACCAGCCAACTGCTTTCTCAACTCCTCTTGAACACCTTTCCTTAACAACTCCGTTATCAAGTTTCCCCGGAACGAATGGAATACCTCACCACTCCCCGGGACTATCCCTGCATATCTTTGGAGAATATTCCTCCGGAACCATTGGCCCCACTTTTTATATGGCTTAAGCCGCCTTTCACCATCTCCATGCAATTCAGGAAACAAATGAACTTGGCCAGCATGAACACAGTATGCGTGGAAGTCTAACAGCCCAATCCTTATCAAACGCTCATGAATTGGAACCTGTCTAACAGAGCTCTGGCACTTAACTCTTTTGTCTTCTTCTTCGTTTATATTGATACACCAAACACCTTCTACAAGACACAAGTCGGATACATGAAGCTGAGCAATCTCATTACCACGAGCTCCGGTAAAAAGCGCAATGAGAGGTAACCAGAAGTCCGATGGAGCCAACCTTCTAGCATTTTGATGAGGCGATAGAAGCTTAGAGGTATCAAAATAGGGACTGCGAAATATAGCGGACAGTTGATCTGAACTGAATTTCTTGTAACTTTCTGACCTATTGCCTTGAGCCCTGGCCATTACCTTTGACGGCCTGATGATATTCTTGGCCTTACTAGATACCTCCCGGGAAAGATAATCATTCTCTTCTGATAACCAAATCAGGAAGGTTGTCAGATGCAAAAAATACTCTTTGATTGAACCGCTGCTGAGCAGCTTTAATCCCGACTCTTCTGTTTTATCTAGTATGACTTCAAGAGAGACCTTGAATTTTAAGGTTTCATAATCGTATTCCAGTAACGAGGCCGTCCCCTGTTGGTTCGCATTGGGGAATCTCTGAACAACCTCCTTGTACTTCCTAACATCGCTTAAAGATATATCTGTCGTAGCCTTATCTCCGGCCACGGCCAAAAATAGCCGGAGGTATGGTGTATAACCAGCCCAAGGGCTACCCTTCGGGCCCTTTTCATGCCCGGCGAGCCGCACCCCTTCCTCTCGCTTGGACCGGGAAAAACGAGTCATTGCCTCTGAGAGCCTGATCGAAGTACATTCGTCTGAGTGCGTTCGGCTATTAGCCTCTAGCGAAATAATCGGAATGCCGAGCTCAGCAGCCTCTTCCTTGCGCAGAAGGTCACGTCTAACAGCTTCTTTCAGCTCTTCCTGAATCTGCATGCGCTCTCTGACATCTCTTAGCTGAGACTCTAGGGTCAGCTTCTTCCCTTCTAGCTCGTCCGCTAGCGCAAAGAACTCCCGGAGCTCACTCCCAACATCAGAGACATCACCATGTAATTGCTTGAGCGCCTCCACCGATAACTGGTCGAACGCGTCATTAAGCTTTCCTTTAGCTGCGGAGACTTTTCCCTTGAGGATCATCTCCCTCGTTTTGTGGTTCTTTGCCATGCTCAATACTTCAAACAGTGCGGCCATCCCTACTGCTAAGAGACGAGCTCGTCGTAATGCAGTTGGCCGATGACAGGTTCGCAGAGATTTCCGGATTGACTTCCGACCGGAAAAACAATTCAGCAATTTTACAGGAATGGTGATACGGAAGAGATAACCGCCGTGACGGTCTTTAGCTAGATAGGTTGGCGCAGGCACAAGATCCTCCGGATGAATACTCACCGAAGTGTCACACCTTTCAGGGCCTGAAAATGAAAACACCCCCAAGGTTTCCCTTGGGGGTGTCTGAAAACGCTCCTGAGCCAGCCTGTAAGCCTCTCTCAGCGCGTCTACTTTAAGATGGTGCCCAGGGCGGGACTTGAACCCGCACGAGCATAGCTCACTACCCCCTCAAGATAGCGTGTCTACCAATTCCACCACCTGGGCAAAAACTTTTCAGTTTTTGATTTAGCCTTTCGGCTTACTGAGGCTGTTCCTCAGTTTCTACTTCTTCGCCTGCTTCCGGAAGTTCCGCCTGAGGGGCTTCTTCTGCTGCGGGCAGGTCGTCTGCGGCCGGGGCTTCTTCCTGAACTTCAGGGATGTCGCCTTCAACCGCTGCCGGCGCTTCGCCGCGCTGCTCTACTGCTGCAGGTACTTGCGGCAGGTCAGCATCTACGTTCGCTTCGTTTTTTCCGCTGGCGAGGATGGCCAGGCCGAAGCTGGTGACGAAGAATACAGTCGCCATGATTCCAGTCAAGCGGGAAAAGAAGTTTCCGCTGCCCTGGCTACCAAAAACGGTCTGGGACGCGCCCGCACCGAAGGAGGCACCTGCTTCCGCACCTTTACCCTGCTGCAGCAGAATCAGAGCAATGATGCTCAGTGCAGTCAGGATGTGAACTACTAAAACCAGTTTTTCCATTGTCCAGAAAACCTGCTGTTGGGCCGCAGGCCCTTCGTCTTATGAGCCGAGGCTCGATTTCAATGTTGACCTGCTATGCGGCTCAGGGAGCTGCTTTGCAGATACTGATAAATTCTTCGGCCTTCAGAGATGCGCCACCAACCAGTGCGCCATCAATGTCTGCCTTTGCAAACAGCTCTTCTGCGTTTGCGGCTTTTACGCTGCCGCCGTAGAGGATCTGAGTGCCTGCACCTGCTTCACCAAGCTGCTGGCGAATGAACTGGTGCACTTCCTGCGCCTGTTCCGGGCTGGCTGTTTTGCCGGTGCCGATGGCCCACACAGGCTCATAGGCAATCACTGCATCACTCCAGGTGTCGGCCAGGCCCAGCGCGCTTACCGCCTGGATCTGCTCGGCGACCACATCCAGGGTCTTGCCCGATTCGCGCTCCTCGAGGGACTCGCCTACGCAGAGGATCGGGATCAGGCCGGCGGCCTTGGCGGCGGCAAATTTGGCCGCAACCAGTTCGCTGCTCTCGCCATACAGGCTGCGACGCTCTGAATGACCGACGATCACGTAGCGAACGCCACAATCCAGCAGCATCTCTGCGGAGACTTCACCGGTGAAGGCACCGGAGGACTGCTCGCTGAGGTTCTGCGCACCCGCAATCAGCTGGTCTGCCGCTTCCGCCACTACGCTGAGGTAGGGAAAAGGCGGACAGATCACCACCTGGGCGGAGCAATCTCCGGACTTGAGTCCGCTGTTCAGCTCGGCCAACAGTTGCTCGGCAAACGCTTTGCTACCGTGCATTTTCCAGTTGGCAGCTACCAGTGTTTTACGCATCGGTGCTCCTCCAAGGGGCGCAAATCTTAGCGGTATTGCCGGTAACATACAACCAGCGTTTGCGGATATTTCGTGGTTTTTCTATTGGTTTATCAATGGCTTCCGGAGCTTGGTTCACGGAAGCCCGGAAGCATTCACAAGTGTGTCCGCTCAGGCGTTGCCCACCCGCTCCACCACTTTGGCGATGTCGCCGGCCAGCTGCTCTACCAGCGCCGAGTCCTTGCCCTCCACCATGACCCGAATCAGAGGCTCGGTCCCGGAGGGACGCAACAGTACGCGGCCACTGCCCGCCAGGGTCGATTCTGCGGTGGTCACGGCTGCCAGCACATCGGCGTGATCCAGCACGCCGTCGCGACTGGCAAGGCGCACGTTGATCATCTGCTGGGGCAGCATCTCCATCTTCGCGCAGAGCTGGTCCAGCGGTTCGCCGAAATCGCTCACGGCACGCAGTACCTGCAGCGCGGAGATAATGCCATCGCCGGTGGTGGTGACATCGGTACAGACGATGTGCCCGGAAGACTCGCCACCCAGGCTCCAGCCATTCTTGTACATCTGCTCCAGCACGTAGCGGTCGCCGACCTTGGCGCGGATAAAGGGAATCTTGCGATCATTCAGCGCCAGTTCAAAGCCGTAGTTGCTCATCAGGGTGCCAACCACACCGTTGCAGCCACCGAGGAACTGCTGGCGGTGAATGGCGATGAGGAACAGCAGCTGGTCGCCGTCGATCAGGGTGCCCTGCTTGTCGACAAACATCACGCGGTCGCCGTCGCCATCAAAGGCAATGCCCAGATCCGCACCGCGCTCGACCACCGCTTTCTGCAGTTGCTGGGGCTTGGTGGAACCGCAGTCCAGATTGATATTCAGGCCGTCCGGCTGGATGCCGATGGCATGCACTTCCGCACCCAGCTCGCGGAACACTTTTGGCGCAATGTGGTAGGTGGCGCCGTTGGCGCAGTCGAGCACAATGCTCAAACCTTCAAGGGAGTATCGCCAGGGGGTGCTCGCCTTGCAGAATTCGATATAACGGCCGACCGCATCGTCGATCCGCCAGGCTTTGCCCAGGTCTTTGGCCGTTTCCATGGGGAGATCGAGGGCGGCCTCAATATCCGCTTCGACCTGGTCCGGCAGCTTGCTGCCATCGGCACTGAAGAACTTGATGCCGTTGTCCTGATAGGGGTTGTGCGACGCGCTGATGACGATCCCCGCCTGGGCGTGGAAAGTGCGGGTGAGATAGGCAATGGCCGGGGTGGGCATGGGGCCTAGCAGGCCGACATCCACACCGGCATTGATCAGGCCCGCCTCCAGGGCGGCCTCGAACATATAGCCGGATACCCGGGTGTCCTTGCCGATCAGGATGCGGCTGCGGCCTTTGCCCTGCTGCGCGCCCAGCACTTTACCGGCGGCATAGCCAAGGCGCAGCATGAATTCCGGAGTAATTACTCCCTCACCTACATGCCCCCTAATACCGTCGGTGCCAAAATATTTTCTTGTCATCTTATACTTCTTACTATTTGCTAAATCTTAGAAATTATTAACGAGTTCCTGGAGCCGTAACACATCCGCAGTCTCAGACACATCGTGCACGCGAATGATATTGGCGCCACGCTGAGCCGAAAGCATAGCCAGTGCCAGGCTGCCCGGCAAACGCTGGTCCACCGGGCGGTCCAGCAGGCGGCCGATCATGGACTTGCGGGACATGCCGACCAGTAGCGGAATATCCGCCGGAGCCAATTCCCGCAACCGGCGCAGCATCTCGAGATGGTGCTCGTCGGTTTTGCCAAAGCCAAAACCCGGATCATAGATAATCCGTTCACGACTGATGCCCGCAGCCTCGCAGGCGCGCATCCGCTCATCGAGATAAGACCGCACTTCCGCCACTACGTTCTGGTACACCGGCGCATCCTGCATAGTGGCGGGCTTGCCCTGCATGTGCATCAAGCACACCGGCAGGTCGGTGGCCGCTGCGGCCTCCAACGCGCCGGGGCGAGTGAGTGCTCGCACATCATTGATCAGGCCGGCACCCACAGCCGCGGATTCGCGGATCACCGCCGCGGTGCTGGTATCCACGGAGATGACCACGTCCAGGCGCTGGCTGATGGCCTCGACCACCGGTACCACGCGCGCCAGCTCCTCTTCTTCGGTCACAGGGTCGGCGCCGGGGCGCGTGGACTCACCGCCGATATCCAGAATACTGGCCCCTTCCTGGCACATCTGCTCGGCGCGCTTGAGGACCAGGTCCAGGTCAAGCTGCTGGCCTTCGTAGTAGCTGCCGCCATCGGAAAAGGAGTCCGGTGTTGTATTGAGGATTCCCATGATCTGAGGACGGGAGAGGTCCAGGGTGTGTTTGCCGCAGTACAACTTCATAGCCGTTTGATTCGCCAGGGTGATTGCTCGGGATTTAGGGAACTGGAAACAAAAGCGGGCCCGGGGGCCCGCTTTTAGATCGGTGCTGCAGATACCTGCGTGGCCACTGGCCTTACAGGCATTCCGGTCAGTGGCCGTTAACCGGGCCACCCACCGGGGTGTCGCTGTCTTTCGGCTTTTCCGGCTCGCTGGCATCCTCTTCCATGGAGCCGTTGCCGCCGGAATAGTCGTTGTCGTTCCAGTCTTTGGGCGGGCGCACTTTGCGACGCGCCATCAGGTCATCTACCTGCTCCGCATCCAGGGTCTCGTATTCCATCAGCGCATCTTTCATCGCTTCCAGGATATCCCGGTTTTCTTCCAGCAGTTTCTGCGCGCGGTCGTAACAGGTGTCGATGATACGGCGCACTTCCTCGTCGATCTCGTTGGAGGTCTTGCCGGAAATCGGGTTACCGTGGCCGGGCTGGCCGCTGTCATCTTCACCGTAGTGCAACGGGCCAAGCTTCTCGGAAAGGCCCCACTTGGTCACCATGTTGCGGGCGATGTCGGTGGCGCGCTCGATATCGTTGGAGGCACCGGTGGTCACGCCGTCGATACCCAGGGTCATTTCTTCGGCAATACGGCCACCAAACAGGGAGCACAGCTGGGATTCCAGCGCGCGCTTGGACAGGCTGTATTTGTCCTCTTCCGGCAGGAACTGGGTAACACCCAGGGCGCGGCCGCGAGGAATGATGGTGACCTTGTGCACCGGATCGTGCTCCGGTACCAGGCGGCCAATAATCGCGTGGCCAGCCTCGTGGTAGGCGGTATTGGTCTTTTCCTTCTCGTTCATCACCATGGATTTGCGCTCGGCACCCATCATGATCTTGTCGCGGGCGCGCTCGAACTCATCCATGGTGACCATGCGACGGTTGGCGCGGGCGGCAAACAGCGCGGCCTCATTCACCAGGTTGGCGAGGTCGGCACCGGAGAAGCCGGGAGTACCGCGGGCAATGGTCTGCGGGTCTACACGCTCGTCCAGGGGTACCTTGCGCATATGCACTTTCAGGATCTGTTCGCGGCCGCGGATATCCGGCAGGCCAACGAATACCTGGCGGTCGAAACGACCGGGACGCAGCAGTGCGGAGTCGAGTACGTCCGGGCGGTTGGTGGCGGCGATGACGATCACGCCTTCGTTACCTTCAAAGCCGTCCATTTCTACCAAGAGCTGGTTCAGGGTCTGCTCGCGCTCGTCGTGACCGCCGCCCACACCGGCACCGCGGTGACGGCCAACGGCGTCGATCTCGTCGATAAAGATGATGCAGGGGGCCTGTTTCTTGGCCTGCTCGAACATGTCGCGCACGCGGGACGCACCCACACCCACGAACATTTCCACAAAGTCGGAACCGGAGATGGAGAAGAAGGGTACCTTGGCTTCACCAGCGATGGCCTTGGCCAGCAGGGTTTTACCGGTACCGGGAGGGCCCGCCATCAATACGCCGCGGGGAATGGCGCCACCCAAGCGCTGGAATTTGGACGGGTCACGCAGGAACTCGACCAGCTCCTGTACGTCTTCCTTGGCTTCATCCACACCCGCCACGTCGGCGAAGGTGGTTTTGATCTGGTCTTCGCCTAACAGACGCGCCTTGCTCTTGCCGAAGGCCATGGGGCCGGAGCGGCCGCCGGCGCCGCCCTGCATCTGGCGCATGAAGAACATGAACACGGCAATGATGATCAGGATCGGGAAGCTGGCAACCAGCAGCTGCTGCCAGATGCTGGGGGATTCAGGCTCACGGCCGTTGAACTTGACGCCGCCGCGCACCATTTCATTGGTGAGTTCGTCGTCGATGATCTGCGGCTGAATGGTTTTGAATCGGCTGCCATCGGCTTTTTCGCCGGTGATCACCAGGCCATCTACCAGCACATCCTTGATTTGGCCGGACTGCACGTCCTGCACAAATTCGGAGTAGCTGATGGACTGATCCCGGGTTTGCGGCTTGAAGTTCTGAAAGACCATCAGCAGCACCGCAGCGATGATCAGCCACAACACCAGATTCTTTGCCATATCGTTCAAAGGGTTTGCCCTCTTTCCTTTGCCTCAGCTATTGCTTCAGCCGGTAATTCCATTCCACCCAGTATAGGCGGCGAAAATCGTAAATCTGTCGCTCCGGTCATTCTGCCAGAAGGACTGGTCGAGATATCCGGAGTTTGGCGTCCAATTAGCCGACGCAGGCTGCCGTTTTACCACACGGAAGCAGCGCCACCAAAACCTTCAGGTCCGTTACGCCGTCAGCCCTTGAAGCCACGCGCAACGACATAGACCTCGCGGGAGCGGGGACGGGATGCACCGGGTTTGCGGGTGACCACGGTCTGGTATTGACTGCGCAGGTCGCGGATCAGTTCGTCAAAGCCCTCACCCTGGAAGACTTTGGCTACAAAAGCGCCGCTCGGCTTCAACACCTGCCGCGCCATATCCACCGCCAGCTCCACCAGATACATGGAAGCCGGCTGATCCACAGCACGCACTCCACTCATATTGGGGGCCATATCGGAAATCACAAGGTCGGCGCGCTCTTCGCCGAGAATTTCCAGCAGCTGCTCGAACACCGACTCCTCGGTGAAATCCCCCTGCAGGAACTCAACCCCCGCCAGGGCATCCATCTCAAGGATGTCTGATGCAATAACCCGGCCTTTGTGGCCAACCAGTTCTGCAGCTACCTGGGACCAGCCCCCGGGAGCGGCGCCGAGATCCACTACCGTCATCCCCGGCTTGATCAGGCGGTCCTTCTCCTGCAGCTCCTGGAGTTTGTAGGAGGCACGGGAGCGGTAGCCCTCTTTCTGGGATTGTTTGACGTAGTGGTCGTTAAAATGTTCTCTCAGCCAGCGGTGGCTGCTCTTGGATCGGCCCATCAGTTACAATACATCGCTTGAAGGTTGGGGTTGCCAACTTTTAGGTTAGACAGGGGCGGACAATCGCATCGCTGCTGCTGACCACGCACTTCCGCATGATTGCGGGCTCTGCTCACTACTATAGAGGCTTCCATGGAAAGAGACTCCCATGGACCCGCTCATAGCGTGTAGCCCAGCCCACCCCCAGCGGCAGCCACTGCCGAATTAAGGATGGAGTATTGTATGCCTTTAAGCACCGACCGTAAAAAAGCACTACGCGCCCTCGGTCACAACCTCAAGCCCGTGGTGACGGTCGCCGACAAGGGACTGACTGAAGGGGTGATGGAAGAACTGAACCGCGCTCTCAACGACCACGAGCTGATCAAGGTCAAACTGGCGGTCAACGACCGCGATGTGCGCAAGGAGCTGATCACCGAGCTGTGCACACAGAGCAAAGCAGAGCTGGTGCAGGAAATCGGCAAAATCGCGCTGATCTTCCGCAAGGCCGGCCGGCCCAACGCCAAGCTGTCCAACCTGCTGCGCCCCTGATCTGACCGGTCTCACCGGGCCGGACACCTGTTCCGGCCCGGCCCTCCTCAAACCTCTTCTAAACAGTGTTCAGACGTATCAGTACTTGAGTGCCAGGTGCTTGGGGTCCGGTGTGCGCAGGCACTCGACCAGTGGGTGGTTGCGTTTGCGCAGCTCCGCCAGTACCAGCTGAGCCACCTCACGGGCGCCCATGTGGTTCAGGTGGGTATCGTCGCGTACACCCACCGGGTAATTCGGGTGCAGGCCCGGCGCTATATGCATAAAGCGCAGCGCGGAATCCTTGTCGCCCATGGCCTGGAAGTATTCCCGGGTCACCACTTCCATATCGATGAATTCGACCTGTTCTTTTGCCGCCACTTCCCGCACCAGCGGCGCGTAGGGGTGGGTGTGCTGGATGGTGTGCTCACCATCGAAGTAACGACGGGTGATCGGTGACATCAGAATGGGCTCGGCTTTGGCCTGGCGCACGTCGTTGATAAAGCGCGACAGATTGGCCTTGTACTGCTCCGGATTGGTGTAGCGGTCTTTTTTCTGTTCCGACTCGTCGTTGTGGCCGAACTGGATGATCACGTAATCCCCGGCCTTGAGCTCGCCCATGATGCCGGCCCAGCGCTCCTCCTCGATAAAGGTGCGGGTGCTGCGGCCGTTCATGGCCCGGTTGTCGACCTTGATAGCGTCGTCAAAAAACACGGCAAAGGGCACGCCCCAACCGGTCTCCGGGTAATCCTTGAGTTCCTTGATGGCCATGGTGGAGTCACCGGCCATGAAAATGGTGGTCTCAGAATCACTGGCCATGGCTGTTGCACTCGCGGTCAGGAGGGCACTGGCGATGGCCAGCTGTTTAAATAGTTTCATAACACCTCTCGTCGTCTGTTTTCGCGTTATTTTTCGCGAATCTTTTTTGTGTTCTGTCGTTAAAACCGGGTAGGCGGTAAAAAGCTCCGCGGACGCTCGGTGGGCATGGGAACCGCCCCGCTCGGCATCGGCGCGGCAAAGCGCAGTAATCCGGACTGGCCCTCGCAGGCGGGATTAAGGTTCTGCCCCCAGCCCTCGCCCGCGCACAACGCCATGGGAAGAATACTCTTCAGATGTGCATCGGCCTCGGCCCAGGCTTCCGGTAAAAGCCCCTGCACCGCTGTGCTGGCCCGCGCGCGAAGACGTTCGGAACCGATACGTCCCCGCTGGCCGCGGTCCACTTTGTAATCGTCCGCCGACATCGGCGCCAGCGGCCGATTAGTAACGGCGATATCGCGCTCTATGCCGTAGCGCAGGCTCATCATGGTCTCTTCAAACAGCATTGCCGTATCTTCCCAGGGGGTGGTGTAGCTGTAGAAATCGTTGGCGGAATCCGGAAAGAAAAACCCGGATATATCACTGGGCGTGTAGGCCTTCTGGGTAGTGGTCGCCTTGGCACCGCGGGAACGCACTTCCGCCAGCGCATACAGCTCACTGGAAACCATCGGGTTCACCACGGTTACCGATTCGTTCACCACCGAGCCACTCTGGGCCTGGTTGAAGAAAATATCGTTGCGATCCAGGCCGCTGCTGATTTTTGCCTGGGACAGAGCGTCGTTGGCGTGCGCCAGCTCGTGATACAGCAGTGAGCCCAGATCCGCTTCCAGCTCGCTGAAGGGCCGGCTGTAGCGATCGGCGATGTAATAGTTGTAGAAGGCGTAGTTGTTGTTTTTTACGTAGCGCCAGGGCGTAACAAAATTCAGCTCGGAGCCAAAACCGCTGCGGTAGTCCGGCTGCTCATTGATCACGTCGCGCTGCTCCGGCGACAGCCACAGGCTGTCCGGGTCGAGGTAAATGGCACCGGTGAGCTGCCAGTAAAATGACGGGCGCACATCGCTGGAAATAACAATGGCAGTGGTAGCCCGC
This sequence comes from Microbulbifer sp. CAU 1566, assembly GCF_023156515.1. Taxonomy (NCBI): domain Bacteria; kingdom Pseudomonadati; phylum Pseudomonadota; class Gammaproteobacteria; order Cellvibrionales; family Microbulbiferaceae; genus Microbulbifer; species Microbulbifer sp. CAU 1566. The sequence goes on from NZ_JALNMG010000001.1 coordinate 575,203, forward strand.
AACAGGTTGGCAAAATCGCTGTGGGGGTCGAGCTGCTCAAGGAAGCGCTCGAAGTTGCTCCCCATCCAGTCGTGGGAAACCACCACGTGATCCATGATCTGGTCCACCGTCGGCGCGCTGCTTTGCATGCCGATCACCGGCAGCGTCCCCAGGGTACAGAGGTTGTCGTCGCCCAGCTGATTGGAATAGACGCAGTCACCAATAAAGTCCCGGTAGGGGCTGTCTGCGCGGTAGCTGTAAACCTTGTTCAGTGGCGAACTTTTCCCGCAGTAGTCGCCATCGCCATCACAGAAGTATTCGCTGGTCACTTCCGGGCGATCCTGCACCACCACATAGGCAATATCGGTAACGGAGCCCGCCGTGGTTTCCAGGGTTCCCCGGAACGTCAGCACCTGATCCCCGCCTTCTACCCGCGGCGCCGTCACAAAAATCACCGGCTCACCGGAGTCGTCTTCCTGCAGGGTTGCCTGGGGGCCGGACAGCTGCTCAAAGTGCCAGGAGTTCACGCCACCGGCGTACTGGCTGGCATTGAGGCGCAGGGAAAAATCGGCGCCTTCGCTGACCGCTCGATCCGCCCGCAATTGCACCCGGGAGCCGGTGTCACCGGCGGATACCGAAACCGTAAAGGTATCCTCGAGGCTGCTGCCATCGCGATGGGTCGCGGTGAGCTGGAAACGGTAGTCGCCCGCGAACTGGGCATCAAAACTGATACCGGCGGAGCCGTTGCCCGCAATGATATCGACTGTGGGGCCGGACAGCTGTTGCCAGTGGTAGCGGTTGTACCCCTGCTCGGACAGACTCGCGACGATGCCGACCGAATTCCCGGTGACAGCACTCTCGTCCCCGGTCAGGGTCAGTCCCGCCGACGCCGATGGGGTTGGCGGATTGGTGCCGCCACCATTCCGGTTCCCTCCATCACTGCCTCCTCCACCACCGCCACAGGCGGTCAATACAAAAGCACTGAGGGCCACGCCTGTGGCGCGGACAAACAACTTGGCGAGAGGGCGGTTTACAAGGTGCATGATCAGATCTTTTTATCGTTAGAGTGACAACTTGCGCAGCACAGGGGCGTATCTCACCCGGGGCAGTCATGGATACTTTGGCACCTAAGATTACCACCGGTCTGACCAATGATCGACACCGGCCATTCACCCCAAGACCTGGGCAGCGACTGGATAAAAAAAGGCGGCCACCTTGCGGGGGCCGCCTTTCTGGTCACTGACCGGGCTGATCAGATCAGGCCGGGGTCAGTTTGCCCAGCACGCTCTGCAGGCTGTCTTTGGCGTCGCCAAACAGCATGCGCGAGTTGTCCTTGAAGAACAGCGGATTGGATACACCCGCGTAGCCGGAGGCCATGGAGCGCTTCAGCACCACCACTTTGCCCGCCTTCCACACTTCCAGTACCGGCATACCGGCGATGGGAGAACCGGGCTTCTCGACCGCGTCCGGGTTGACGGTGTCGTTGGCACCGATCACCAGCACCAGGTCGGTTTCCGGGAAGTCGTCATTGATCTCTTCCATCTCCAGCACGATGTCGTAGGGCACATTGGCTTCCGCCAGCAATACGTTCATGTGACCGGGCAGGCGACCCGCTACCGGGTGGATGCCGAAACGCACGGTCTTGCCGGCCTTGCGCAGCTTGTCGGTGAGGTCGCTCACCGCCTGCTGGGCGTGGGCCACGGCCATACCGAAGCCGGGTACGATCACGATGCTTTTCGCCGCTTTCAGGTCGTCCGCCAGCTCGTCGTGGGTGGTGGCAACTGCCTCGCCCTCTTCCTCGCCATCGGAGGAGGCAACGGTACCGTCGGAACCAAAGCCACCCAGGATCACGCTGACAAAGGAGCGGTTCATACCGCGACACATGATGTAGCTCAGAATGGCACCAGAGGAGCCCACCAGAGCGCCGATCACGATCAGCAGGTCATTGCTCAGCATGAAGCCGGTAGCCGCCGCGGCCCAGCCGGAGTAGCTGTTCAGCATGGAGATCACGACCGGCATATCCGCACCGCCGATGGCGGCGATCAGGTGAATACCCAGCAGCAGCGCGATACCGGTCATCACCATCAGGTTGATGATGGTGGCGCTGCTCACATCCGCCGGGATGAACTGGGCACCCAGTACCACACAGATCACCAGCGCGATCAGGTTCAGCCAGTGCCGCGCCGGCAGCATCAGCGGTTTACCGGAGATCAGTCCCTGCAGCTTGCCGAAGGCAACGATGGAGCCGGTCAGGGTGATGGCACCGATGAACACGCCGATAAAGATCTCGGAGTTGTGCACGATGTGCGCCGCACCTTCGAGATTGATGCGCGGATCCAGGTAACCGCCCCAGCCGATCAGTACCGCAGCCAGGCCCACAAAGCTGTGCAGCAGGGCTACCAGCTGCGGCATTGCCGTCATTTCGACCTTGCGCGCCAGGTGAATACCGATCACCGCGCCCACGCCCATGGCGATGCCAACGGGCAGGTAGGCGCCGGAGGTGATACCGGCGACGGTGGCAATAATGGCAACCGCCATACCCACCATGCCGTAGTAGTTACCGCGACGTGCAGTTTCGTGAGTGGACAGTCCGCCGAGGCTCAGGATGAACATCACCGCAGAGAACAGATACGCCATAGAAATTACGCTATTCATGTCTGCCTCTCCTTATCGACGGAACATTTTCAGCATACGGTGGGTTACGAAGAAACCACCGAAGATGTTGATACTGGCAAACAGTACCGCCACAAACGCCATGATGGTCACCAGGAAAGAACCGGTGGCCCCCACCTGTAACAGGGCACCGATGATCACGATGCCGGAAATGGCGTTGGTCACACTCATCAGCGGGGTGTGCAGGGCGTGGGATACGTTCCAGATCACCTGCCAGCCGATAAAGATGGACAGAACAAACACGGTAAAGTGGGCCACGAAGTCCGCTGGGGCGGATTTACCCAGCGCCAGCAGCAGCGCGCCGGCCACGGCCCAGAAGGCCACCAGCGACAGCGGGGAAGTTTTCTTCTCCGGCTTGGGTTCTACCTGGATCTGCGGCTCCGGCTTTTTCTGCTGGGGCGCAGCGGAGATTTTCGGCGCGGGCGGTGGCCAGGTGATTTCACCTTCCTTCACCACAGTAGCACCGCGGACCGCTTCGTCTTCGAAGTTGATGACGATCTCGCCGTTCTTCTCCGGTGTCATGTCGGTCAGCAGGTGCACCAGGTTGGTGGCGTACAGGGTGGAGGACTGGGTCGCCGCACGGCTCGCCAGGTTGGTGTAACCGAGGATGGTCACGCCGCTCTTGACGACTTTCTTGTCAGCTTCGGTATAGTCACAGTTACCGCCCATTTCCGCCGCCAGGTCCACAACCACGGAACCGTCGGCCATGGTATCCACCATGTCCGCCAGCCACAGTTTCGGTGCCGGCTTGCCGGGGATCAGCGCGGTGGTGATGACGATGTCCACTTCCTTGGCCTGTTCGCGGAACAGGGCCATTTCCGCGTCGATAAACTCCTTGGACATCTGCTTGGCGTAACCGCCAGTGCCGGAGCCGTCTTCCTCGATTTCCACGGTGAGGAATTCCGCACCCATGGACTCGACCTGCTCGCGTACTTCAGGGCGCGTGTCGAAGGCGCGCACGATGGCGCCCATGCTCTTGGCAGTACCAATGGCAGACAGACCGGCAACACCGGCACCGATCACCAGCACCTTGGCCGGAGGAATCTTGCCCGCGGCAGTAATCTGGCCGGTAAAGAAGCGGCCAAAGTTGTGCGCTGCCTCGATCACCGCACGGTAGCCGGCGATATTGGCCATGGAGCTGAGCGCGTCCATTTTCTGGGCGCGGGAAATACGCGGAATGGATTCCACCGCCAGCGCATTGATGTTTTTGTCGGCGAACTTCTTCAGCAGCGCTTCGTTCTGCGCAGGCTTGAGGAAGGCCACCAGGGTGGCGCCGCTGGGGATCAGGTCCAGCTCGGCATCGTTCGGCTGCTGTACTTTCAGTACGATGCCAGCCTGGCTCAGGCACTCCGCTGCGTTGGCACACAGCTTGGCTCCGGCCTGTTCGTATTCGGCATCCGGGAAGCTGGCTGCTTCACCGGCTCCCTGTTCGACAACAACGTCAAAGCCCAGCGACTGGAGTCGCTTGACGCTGGCTGGCGTTGCCGCCACCCGCGCCTCGCCCGGCGCCGTCTCCTTTGGTATGGCAATAATCACCGTTTGTGCTCCCGTTAATAAATTTTCATTGTTATATAGCCCATCCACTCCAGGAGAGTTGGATGATGGCTGATCGATACCGCTGATTATGATTCCCGAAAATCGGACTCCCGATTGCAGAGTGCAGGCGGGCGCCCTCGGGAAAAAAAACTTTTCCGAGGAATTAAAACCTTTTCGGTAGGACGATGCATTAAAGAGAATAAATTTCGGCAACGGAAATAGAGGATTCTTATTACTCGTTTAGTGGAATTTTATTAAAAATGCCGAAAACTGCTTAAAAAACAGCAGAAAAAGTTACACAAGTAACGAAAAGTCGGGGTTTTCGCGTGACTTTAATGACAATCGATTAAATACAGCTCAATTGATGCCAACCAAAAGAAATTGGCGTAAAAATAATCAAGCTCCCGATTTCGGAATATTTTGCGCTCATATAAACAAATATTTAATTAACTATTCCAAAGGGTTTATCTATTAACGAAATAAACAATAACGCTTTGAAATAGTAATTAGTCAGTATTGGAATAGGTATCAAATAAAACCAATTATTTGAGCAAATATAAACAAGGTTTATATGAAACCTTTTCTATTGAAACGGTTTATACCCGGATATAAATCCCATCGATTTACCGGTGACCTGCGGGATTGCCCGAAGTGACACCTGCCGCCATAAAACCCAGCCTTGTGAGCCGCAACTGGACCGGCTGAGAACGGAGGTACTGCAGCAACTGGATTGCGCGGGTGCGCTCGCGAGTACTGCGCAGAATAACCAACTGCTGTTCTATGGGCGGGTGGAACTGAAACGGGATGCGCATAAACTGCCCCTTGCTCCCGGAGGCCAGGGCCTGCCCGTAGGGGATCAGCCCCATATCCCCCTCCCCCTGGCTCAGCATGATCTGCGCGTGCCCCGCGTGGCCCGCATACAGCATGCGGCTTTTCAGGCGCGGCCAGAGGCGGAACTTCTTCAGCATTTTTACCGCGGCATCACCGTCTGGTGCCAGTTGTGGATCCGCCACCACCAGTTTGTGCTTGCCCCGCCCCAGCAGCAGAATCAGCTGGCGCGGCGTCAGGGCCGCATCGCCGCCCGCCAGTTTCGCCGCCAGAGTCGAGTAACCTGAAGATTTATCGCCGGAGATTTCACGGCTGACCCAAAGGGCCAATTGCCCCCGGGCATAGGTCTGGCGGCTGGCGGGAACCGTTAGGCCGGCTTTTTCCAACAGTACGGGCCGGGCGCTATCCGCAGAAAAGAACAGGTCGAAAGACTCGCCGGCGCGAATTTGACTGTACAGCAGGCCACTGGCGCCGCTGGTTATCTCCAAGCGGCAACCGCAGGAAGCTTCGAAATCCGGTCGCAACGCTTCGATCGCCGGCTGAAAGCTGGCATCCACCGCCAGCTTCAAGACGGCCGGGTCGCGGCTTCCGCAGCCGGTGAGTATCAGCGCAAGCCCCAAAGCAAGCCCCACGGCAAGGCACGATGTCATACAGACGATGCGAGCGCGGATCCTTGTCCACCAGTCCATGGGCGCTACCTCCGAATCCCCGCGGGCGAAAAGACAGACCCGCCGCGGCAGGCCTACAGCTTCAGTTGCTGGAAATCCTGTGGCCGATTCACATTCAGATGCCAGTCCCCATCGGGTACCGGCAGCTGCAAACAGCCCAGGAAGCCGAACAGCGCGCGCATGGAACCGATGGCATGCCCAGCGGCGGCCGCATCCAGGTACGATCGGCAGTGGGCATTCAACGGCAACCAGCAGGGCAAATAGAAATCACCAAAACACACTGCCTGCTCCACCGCTTGCCCGGCCGCACACAGCTGGCGGATCAGGCTGCGGCTCAACAGGGGCATATCCACCGGCACCACTATTAGCGCATCACAGGGCAAGGCCCACTGCTGCAGGTGCTCGGCAATGGCCTGCAGTCCTCCGAGAGGACCTGCCTCCGGTACCCGGTCGGCAATGGCGCCCGGGCGCTTGCCACTGACCAGAGTCGGCATCAGCTCCAACCCGGTAGGCACATCCAAGTCTTCAAACAGCCATTTGGCCTGCTCCAGCAAATTGCGCCCGTTGGATAATTCTAGCAGCGCCTTGTCCCGGCCCATGCGGCTGGACTGTCCACCCGCCAGTACCACTGGGCAGGCGCGCTTGGGTATAACGGTTATTGACTCTGTGCGATCAATGTCAGTTGTCATTTTTTACTGCTTCCCTGACTTCTACTTCTTGGCTCATCCATTTTTCGCGGCTGACCTATCACCTGCTCACTCATCCTCCATTCATCCTAACCTATTCGTGGCGAACCCGAAGCCGGGCCCGATAACAGACCATACGCAATCCGGCTCGGGCACAAAGCTCCCCAGGTGTGCACCGAATACAGTCACTCGACAGACCCCACTGCACCACGAGAGAGCGTCATTCGCACCCATTGCACCCCGCCCGTGCAATTTGATGCCGAAAAGTGACCTCAACACCTGGCCGCGCCCAAAGATACCGTTCACTCGGCTAGATTTGAAAAATTGGTACGACTTTTGATTGTTAATTGTCACAGGCAAAGAAGCCCGGCAGCACAATCAGTGCTGCCGGGCTTTTTTTATGCCTGCAGAAACCCCACGGAGAATGTCATGCCCGAGCGCATCCGAAGAGCACAGTGTTCCACCAGACACACCGCTATCGCTACGCTAGTGCTAACGCTTGCGCCCACCTTTGCGGTGCAGGCGGAGGAAAACATCGCCCAGAATGCCGGCGACATGATCCGCAACAGTACCTTCAACCTGAATTTTCGCCCCCGCTACGAGCACGTGCGCGACGTGGCCTTCCCCCACCATGCCACCGCCGGGACCCTGCGCAGCCGCGCTACCTGGACCAGCGCCCGCTGGGATGGCTGGGAGTTCCTGATCGAGGGGGACAACGTCACCTATATCAGCAGCGAGAACTTTAACAACACCGAAAACGGCAAAACCAACTACCCGGTAATTGCCGATCCGGACTACAGCGAAATCAACCGCGGCCAGCTCAGTTACGCCCGGGAACAGGGCTTGATCACCGTCGGCCGCCAGCGCATCAATTTCGACGACCAGCGTTTTATCGGTGGCGTGGCCTGGCGCCAGAATGAACAGACTTACGACGCCCTTCGCACCGAGTGGGCTTTCAGCGAAACGTTTTCCGTGGATTACTTCTACAGCTGGAACGTCAACCGCATCTTCGGTCCGGACGGCGCCGACGCGGATATTCAGGGGCCGGTGAATGCGCTCGACCTGCACTTCAAGATCAACCCCAATCACAAGCTGACCGGGTTTATCTACAGCCTCGACTTCCACGACCAGGAACAATTCGCCAGTGCCACTTTTGGCTTTGACTGGGCCGCAGACTTCGAGTGCTATCGCTGGCACCTGCGTGCCGCCACCCAGAATGATATTGGCGGCAATCCCATCGATTACACGGCGGAGTACTACAACGCAGAAATCGGATCAAAACCGCTACAAAAATACAAATTTGCCGGCCATGTGGGTACCGAGTGGCTCACCGGTGACGGTGAATGGGCATTCCAGACTCCACTGGCCACCCTGCACAAATTCCAGGGCTACGACGACAAGTTCCTGACCACACCCGCGGACGGTATTCGCGACTACTACGTTGGCGGCTCAGTCGTTGTTTCTGGCATCAAGATTGCAGCAACCCTGCATAAATTCTATAGCGATCGCGACAGCCGCGAGTACGGCAACGAACTCGACCTGGTAGCGACCTATGCAATAACAAAAAATATCGGCCTGCTCGCCAAGTACGCCACCTACGATGCTGACACCTTCAGCAGCGATACGGACAAGTTCTGGCTGCAGTTCGAACTGAAGTTCTAAAGAGCGATGACGACGACACCCGCAATAACACCGGTCAGCATCCTGCTGGTCGATGACCAGCCCGAGCGCGCCACTATGGTGGCCGAGCAGCTGACCGCTGCCGGCTACAAATTACTCGCGCAACTCTCCAGCGCAGAGGGACTCCTGTTCCAGGTGGAAAAACACCGCCCGGATATTGTCCTGATTGATATCGAGTCTCCCGACCGCGACATTCTCGAAAGTCTCGCGGTGATCAACCAGCACAACCCGACGCCGGTGGCCATGTTTTCCGCCCGCGGCGGTGCCGACTTTATTACCAGCGCGGTAGAGGCCGGTGTCAGTGCCTATATGGCGGAGGGGCTGTCGGCCGAACGGGTGGCGCCGGCGATTGAAATTGCCATGGCCCAGTTCCGCAGCTATCAACACCTGCGCCAGTCTCTGGAGCGCACCCAGCAACAGCTGGACGAGCGCAAAATTATCGAGCGTGCCAAAGGCCTGTTGATGGCCCGCAAAAATATCAGCGAACAGGCCGCCCACCAGACCCTGCGCACCCTGGCCATGAACAGTAATTCCACCATGCGCAATGTGGCGGAACAAATTGTCACGCACCTGCAGGCGGCAGCGAAGTAACACACTCTCTGCCGCCCGTGCACGCCCAAATATATTGAGAATTCCAAGAGAACTATCGTGAGCAGTCTGCAAGTAGAAAAAACCAACCTGAAACTTCTCTACCTACGCCTGAGCGACAGTGCGCCGCTGATCATTGCCCAGGAACTGGGGTTATTCGAGCGCTATGGCCTGCGGGTGGAACTTCAGCAGGAAACGTCCTGGGCCACCCTGCGCGACAAGTTGATCGGCGGTGCGGCCGACGCTGCAGCCATCCTTGCACCCATGCCCCTGACCCTGAAACAGACGCTGCCGCAGTGCGACGAGCAACTGCTCAGCGGGCTGATCCTGAGCAGTAACGGCAACGCCATCACCCTTTCACGTACGCTTTACGAGCAGCTGGAGTTACCGGCGGGTGCAGACTCAGCGGAAATCGGCGCGGCACTCAAATCCTACATCGACACCCGCGACCAGAATGCCAAACCGCTGACCTTTGCCAGCGTCTATCCCTTCGCCAGCCACACCCTGCAATTACGCCACTGGCTCTCGGCAGCGGGGATACATCCGGATACCGATGTGCGCATCCTGGTGCTGCCACCAGAGCAGATGGTGGACACCCTGCGTCGCGGCGACATTGACGGCTATTGTGTGGGCGAACCCTGGAATACCCTCGCGGTTCAGGAAGGCATCGGCGTGATTGCCACCCCCAGCAATACCCTGATGCCGGCCATGCCGGAAAAAGTACTGGCGGTCACCCGCAGCTGGCACCAGGCCAACCCCGCTACACACCTGGCGCTGCGCGCCGCATTACTGGAAGCCTGCGCCTGGCTGAGCGATCGTAGCCAGCGCAAAGATGCCGTGGGCATTCTCGCCCGCACCGAATATCTCAACCTGCCGGAATCTGCCATCGCCCTCTCCTTGGGCGACGAATTGATCGCACACGGCGGGCAGAGCCCGACCAGGAATCCCGACTGGCACCTGTTCGCCCACCCGCAGACGGATCACGGCCGCCCGACGGAAAAGAAAGGCCGCGAACTGCTGGCCCTGTGCAATGACATCGCACCGGTGGATAGCGATACCGCGGAAGTCTTCTGCTCAGACCTCTACCAGCAGACCCTGGACTTTATGCGCCATCGGGAACTCAATACGCCTTAACGTTTTACACCCATTGCACCAGTTTCGCGCCTTTTCACAGTGCCCGCACGGTAAAAGGCACAGATATGGCACAAATATTGAATACTTAAATTGAGCAAAAGCGCCGCGATTGGAAGCCAACCCGGTTGGGACCAATCGCTTTAGAAGCGCTCGCACCTTCACTAGATGCGATAGATCGGACACCGAAGTCCACAGGCGGCAGCCAGGTTGCCCCGTGGGCTTTTTTTATGCCCGCGATTTGGGCCGCGCCGCAGCAGAAGCAGGCAGATCCAATTCATAAACTAACGGGATAAGACCATGTCCAGTGATTCTTTAAATCTGTTTTCCTTTAAAGGAAAAATCCGGGTGCTGCACCTGACCTGGATTGCTTTCTTTATTACCTTTTTTGCCTGGTTCAACCACGCACCGCTGCTGATGGCCATTGCCGACAGTCTGTCGCTCACTTCCGAGCAGGTGAAGACGCTGCTGATCCTGAACGTGGCGCTGACGATTCCAGCGCGGGTAATCATCGGCATGCTGACCGATAAATACGGCCCGCGCCTGACCTATTCCCTGTTGCTGGCCATTGGCAGTATCCCCTGCTTTATTTTTGCCATTGCGGACAGCTTTACCGCAGCGGCTATCGGCCGCTTCCTGCTGGGCTTTATCGGTGCCGGCTTTGTGATTGGTATCCGTATGGTGTCCGAGTGGTTCCCGGCCAAGCAGTTGGGTACCGCGGAAGGTATTTACGGCGGCTGGGGTAACTTCGGCTCCGCCGCCGCGGCCATGAGCCTGCCCACCATCGCGCTGCTGTTCGGCGGCGACACTCCGGGGCAAGAGGGCTGGCGTTATGCCATCGGCCTCACCGGTGTCATGGCGCTGGTGTACAGTGTGATTTACTACCGCTCGGTTACCGATACCCCGAAGGGCGGCACCTACTTCAAGCCGAAAAAAATTGGCGGTATGGAAGTTTCCAGCCCGTCGGATTTTGTGCTGCTGCTGATCATGAAAGTGCCCATGTACGCGGCACTGGCGCTGCTGACCTGGAAACTGTCCCCCGCCGGTGTTGGCATGCTGGCGATGCCGGTGGCGATCGTGATTTATGTATCCCTGGTAGCCCTTTATGTGTTTGATGCGAAGAAGTGCTACGACATCAACAAAGAGATTTTCGTGAAGCTGCCGGAACCGATCCATCGCTATCAGTTCAAGCAGGTGGCGGTACTGAATATTCTGTACTTCGCTACTTTCGGTTCCGAGCTTGCGGTGATTTCGATGCTGCCGCTGTTTTTCTCGGAGACCTTTACCCTGGATCCGGTGAAGGCGGGTCTGCTGGCTTCTGCCTATGCATTTATGAATCTGATGTCGCGCCCGGCTGGCGGTTTGATCAGTGACCGGTTTGGACGCAAGAGTACGCTGCTGATTCTGACGGCGGGCCTGGCGCTGGGTTATCTGACCATGAGTATGATCGACAGCGAGTGGCCCTTGTATCTGGCGGTGGCTGCCGCGATGGCGTGCTCTTTCTTTGTGCAGTCTGGTGAGGGCGCGGTGTTTGCGGTAGTGCCGCTGATCAAGCGTCGTTTGACCGGGCAGATTGCGGGGATGACGGGGGCTTACGGGAATGTGGGCGCGGTTTTCTACCTGACGGTGCTGAGTATGGTTTCTTACGAGACCTTCTTTCTGGTGATTGCGGGTACGGCGGTACTTGGGTTTGTTACGCTGCTGTTCCTGGAAGAGCCGGAAGGTCAGATGGCCGAGGTAATGCCTGACGGTAGTGTTTCCCTGATCGACGTTGCTTGATATGAACACCACCTGCGAAATCATCACTGTGCCCGACTCCGATCAACAGGCTTCCAATTCCGAAAATCTGGAATTTGCCACCGCCACCGAGTGTGGCCAGCGCGCTTATAACGACGACGCGGTGGCGATCTATCGGGCGACCGGGAGTGATCTGCGATATCGCGGTTCGCTGGCGGCGATTGCGGATGGGGTGGGTAGTGCCGAGGCGGGTGGTGCGGCGGCGCGGGCTGCGGTGAGTGGATTTATTTCCGATTATTACAGTACGCCGGATTCCTGGTCGGTGAAGCAGGCGGCGGCGCGGGTTCTGCATGCGCTGAATGGTTGGCTGTATCGGCAGAGCGGTGGTGCAGATGAGGTACAGCGGGGTTGGTTGACGACTTTCTCTGCGGTGGTTTTCAAAGGCTCTACGGCCCATCTGATTCATATCGGGGATTCGCGGATTTACCGGCTGCGGGACGGCAACCTGGATTGCCTGACCCGGGATCACAGTCGCACGCTGGGTCCGGGGCGGACTTTTTTGAGTCGCGCGCTGGGAATGGATGCGCATATTGAGGTGGATTACCGGCAGGAGCCGCTGGAAGCGGGCGATCTTTATTGTGTAACCACCGACGGCATTCACGATTTTCTGCCCATCCAGCAATTTCGCCAGTTACTGTTGGATCACCAGTTGGAGGCGTCGCAGCCATTGATGGCGGCGGCACTGGAGAACGGCAGCAAGGACAATCTGAGCCTGGCGCTGTGCCGGGCGAATGTGCTCGAGACACTGGAGGCGGACGATGTGATGCTGGCGACGAGTCAGCTGCCTTTCCCGCCGCCCCTGCAACCGGGCAACAAGATCGATGATTACGAAGTGCTGCAGGAGTTACATGCGAGCAGCCGCAGTTATCTGTATCTGGTGCGGGATTTGGATTCCGATGAGCTGCGTGCATTGAAGGCGCCATCGGAAAACTTCAGTGACGATCCCGCCTATATCGAGCGGTTTATCGCCGAGGAGTGGACCGGGCGCCGGTTGGAGCACCCGGCCATTGTGAAGGTGTTTCCGCCGCGCAAGGAGCGCAAGTTTCTTTATCACGTAATGGAGTATGTGGACGGGCAGAATCTGCGACAGTGGATGCAGCTGAATCCGCAGCCGCCGCTGGATCAGGTGCGCAATCTGGTGCAGCAATTGGTCAGTGCCCTGCGTCGCTTGCAGCGACTGGAAATCGTGCACGGGGATCTGAAGCCGGAAAACATTATGGTGGATTCCTCCGGTCGCCTGAAGCTGATCGATCTGGGGGGCGCCAATGCGGCAGGGCTGCAGGAGTTGCTGCGCTATCAGGACAGTGCACCGCCGGGCAGCAAGAACTACTGCGCACCGGAATACTTTTTCAGTGATGCCGCCAGTCACCGCTCGGATATTTTCTCCCTCGGCGTTATTGCCTACGAGATGCTCACCGGTCACTACCCTTATAAGGAACGCTTCGGCAGCAATCATTACCAGCTGAAGAACTATGCCAGCCTGCGCTATATCAGTGCGCGCCGCCAGCGGGAAGATTTGCCGGACTGGATTGACGGTGCCCTGCGCCGGGCCTGCGCGCCAGACCCGAAAAACCGTTACCCGGCTCTGTCGGAGTTTGTGCACGATCTCAGTACGCCGAACAAAAAGTTCGCCAGCGGGGAGAAGCCACCGTTGATGGAGCGCAATCCACTGCTGTTCTGGCAGACGGTGGCGATTCTGGCGATTCTTTCCCACCTGCTGTACTTCCTCTGATTAACCGCCAACGATCATTCCGCCCCGCAAAGTTCCAACATGGGGCGCAGATCGGCCATGCGCACCAAAATGCAACATCAATGGATGCGCACTCGCCAATAAACCGCACAGTTCCTATGGTTTCCCCCGCCTTATACCGCCTGTAACAAGTTGGCACAGAGATTGAATACCTTTTATCACAATCCGAAATTCTTTTAGCAAGGCAACGGCGCCTGACACTCTTCGACAGAAGAGGGGACGCCCGTGCAGCCGCAAGCTAACCAGGCCCTCCCCCAACGCTTTTCTTCTGTCGCACGAATCAGGTTCAAACGGCAGAGATTATGGTTAAGCAAAAAATCGTCGTCATCGGCAACGGCATGGTGGGTCACCACTTCCTGGAACAACTGGCAAATCGTCCCGAACGGGAACTGTTCGACGTGCTGGTATTTTGCGCCGAACCCCGTCCCGCCTACGACCGGGTACACCTCTCCGAATACTTTGGCGGCCGCACCGCCGACGACCTGGCCATGGGCAAGGTGGAGCAGTATCGCGATTGGGGCTACGACCTGCGACTGAACGACGCCGCCGTGGGCATTGATCGCGAAAATAAAATCGTGACCTCCGCCAGCGGTGCATCCGTTGCCTACGATCACCTGATCCTGGCCACCGGCTCCTATCCTTTTGTTCCGCCGATCCCCGGCCATCAGCACGAAAAGTGCTTCGTGTACCGCACCCTCGAAGACCTCGACAAAATCCAGGCCGCCGCCAAAGACGGCAAGGTTGGAGTGGTTGTGGGCGGTGGCCTGCTGGGCCTGGAAGCGGCCAACGCACTCAAACAGCTGGGCCTGGAAGCCCACGTGGTCGAATTCGCCCCCGGCCTGATGTCCGTACAGCTGGACGAAGGCGGCTCCAAGTTACTGCGGGAAAAAATTGAAGAGCTGGGCGTGACCGTACACACCAGCACCGCCACCGAACTGATCGAAGAAGTGGACGGCGGCCGCCTGCGCATGAACTTCAAGGGCGATAAGTCCCTGGATACAGACCTGATTGTATTCTCCGCGGGTATTCGCCCGGAAGACAGCCTGGCCAAATCCGCCGGTATCGAACTGGGTGAGCGCGGCGGTATCGTGGTCGACAATACCTGCCGTACCTCCGACAAAAACATTTTCGCCATCGGCGAATGTGCCCTGTTCAACAACTTTATCTACGGCCTGGTAGCACCCGGCTACACCATGGCGCGCACCGCGGTTTCGCTGTTGTGTGGCGAAGCGGCGGAATTCAACGGCGCAGACATGAGCACCAAGCTGAAACTGCTGGGTGTGGAAGTCGGCTCCATCGGCGACGCCCACGGCCGCGCGGAAGGCTCCGCGGCGATCACCTTCGTCGACGAGCAGACCGGCGTGTACAAGCGCATGATTACCGATCGCGAAGGCAAGAAGCTGCGCGGCGCGGTGCTGGTGGGCGACACCGGCGATTACGACACCCTGCTGCAATACCACCTGAACGATATGGATCTGCCGGAGCACCCGGAGCAACTGATCCTGCCGGCACTGGACGGCGCTGCCCCGGCCCTGGGTGCAGACGCGCTGCCGGACACCGCCACCATCTGTTCCTGTCACAACGTCAGCAAGGGCGATATCGTCGGTGCGGTTCAGGGCGGTTGCTGCTCTGTGGGTGAAGTCAAAGACTGCACCAAGGCGGCCACCGGCTGTGGCGGTTGTTCTGCACTGCTGAAAAACGTGGTGGATGCGGAACTCGCGGCCCTGGGTATGGAAGTCAACAACGACCTCTGCCCGCACTTCCCTTACACCCGCCAGGAAATTTTCCACATGGTGCAGGTGGAGGAAATCAAAACCTTCGACGAGCTGTTGCACAAGCACGGTTCCGGTAAAGGCTGTGAAATCTGTAAGCCCACCGCGGCTTCCATCTTTGCGTCCCTATGGAACGAACATATCCACGAGAAGCCCCACGTTGGCCTGCAGGACACCAACGATACCTTTATGGCGAATATGCAGAAGAATGGTACCTACTCCGTGGTTCCGCGTATTGCCGGCGGTGAGATTACGCCGGATAAATTGATCGTGCTGGGACAGGTGGCGAAGAAGTACGACCTCTATACCAAGATTACCGGCGGTCAGCGTATCGACCTGTTCGGTGCGCGCTTGGAGGAGTTGCCGGAGATTTGGCGCGAGCTGACCGACGCGGGCTTTGAAACCGGCCACGCGTATGGCAAATCCTTGCGTACGGTGAAGTCCTGTGTGGGCAGCACCTGGTGTCGCTTTGGTGTGCAGGACAGTGTGGGCATGGCGCTGACGGTGGAGAACCGCTACAAGGGCCTGCGCTCGCCGCACAAGATCAAGATGGCGGTTTCCGGTTGTACCCGTGAGTGTGCGGAAGCACAGAGTAAAGATATTGGTGTGATTGCTACCGAGAACGGTTGGAACCTGTATGTGTGTGGTAACGGCGGTATGCGCCCGCGTCACGCGGACTTGTTCGCGACGGATCTGGATGATGTGACGCTGATTAAATATATCGACCGGGTGCTGATGTTCTACGTGCGCACGGCGGACAAGTTGCAGCGGACTTCGGTGTGGCTGGAGAACCTGGAGGGTGGTCTGGATTACCTGCGTGAGGTGGTGATCGAGGACAAGCTGGGTATCTGTGATGAGCTGGAGCGCCAGATGACCAATGTGGTTGGCACTTACCAGTGTGAGTGGAAAACTGCGATCAACGATCCAGAGATGGTCAAGCGCTTCCGCCAGTTCGTAAACACCGACGAGAAAGACGAGAAGATCGTTTTCGTAGAAGAGCGTGAGCAACGCCGCCCTGCGACCCAGGAAGAAATCGTCAAGATTGCAGAGCCGGCTTAAGTTTTTTTGAAGTCCGGTGGCGGTGGAGCACCGGGTGTCAGGTTTCAGGACCGCTGTGAACCCATCCATGGGCGCTGCGGCGCAAACATCCTGTTTGCGACGCTCCTGAAACCTGACACCCGGTACTCCACCTTCGCATCGACCTGATTTACTCCGCCCCGCGTCATTCCGGCGCAGGCCGGAATCCAGCCCCACAGAAGCTGGAAAAGAACACAAGTTTTAAGAATTTCACCACCACCATTTGTGGAGAACCAGAATGAGCGAAGTTGCCATAACCCGCACCGAGTGGCTGCAAGTCTGCAAGCGATCAGATCTTGTAGCCGATTCCGGAGTGTGCGCTCTTGTGGGCGGTCGTCAGATTGCCCTGTTTTTTTTACCCGAGCAGGAACCCCAGTTGTACGCCATCGATAACTGGGATCCTATCGCCAACGCGGGCGTAATCGGCCGCGGCCTTGTGGCGGAGATCGACGGTGAGCTGACCGTTGCCTCGCCGCTGTACAAGCAACACTACCGTCTGACCGACGGACAGTGCCTGGAAGAGGAAGAGATCAAGCTGGATATCTTCCCGGTTGCCTTTGAGGGCGATGACGTTCTGATTCAATTCGATCAATAAAACAAGCAAAAATAAGCAGTCGAAGATGGCATTAACAGAACTGTTCAGCGCCCACAGATCCTGCACCACCTGCCCCTATTGCGGGGTGGGTTGCGGGGTGGCGGCGACGCGGGAGTCCAGTCCGGCCACTGGTGAGGATGTGATCCGCATTGAGGGAGATCAGCAGCATCCGGCCAACAAGGGCAAGTTGTGCGTTAAGGGTTCGTCGCTGGCGGATACTCTGGGCAATCATGGACGTCTGTTAAAGCCGCAGTTGCACGGCGAAGAGTGCGACTGGGAAACGGCGATGGAATTTGCCGCGTCTCGGCTGCGCGAGACCATTAATGAGCACGGGCCGGATTCGGTGGCGTTTTATCTGTCCGGCCAGTTGCTGACTGAAGACTACTATGTTGCCAACAAGCTGATGAAGGGGTTTATCGGTACGGGCAACGTGGATACCAATTCCCGCCTGTGTATGTCCTCCGCGGTAGCTGCGTACAAACGCGCCCTGGGCGCGGATGCGGTGCCGTGTAATTACGAGGATCTGGATGAGGCGGAGTTGGTGGTGTTGATCGGCTCCAATGCCGCCTGGACCCACCCGATTCTGTTCCAGCGTATGCAGGCGGCCAATGCCAAGCTGGTGGTGGTGGACCCCCGTGGCAGTGCCACCAGTGAAATGGCGGACATGCACCTGGCGATTACGCCAGGTAGTGATGCCGCGCTGTTCAATGGTCTACTGCACTATCTCACCGAGTTCGGTGCGCTGGACCAGGGGTTTATCGACGACCACACGGAAAATTTTACCGACACCCTCTACGCCGCAGCGGAGTGGACGCCGGAAAAGGTAGCGGAATACTGCAGTGTGGAGCTGGAACGGTTACTTGAGTTTTACGAGCTGTTCCGCACCACCGAAAAAGTCATCAGCTTTTATTCCCAGGGCGTCAATCAGTCCAGCACCGGCACCGACAAAAACAACACCATTATTAATTGCCATCTGGCCACCGGTCGCATCGGCAAGCCCGGCTGCGGACCCTTCTCCATCACCGGCCAGCCCAATGCCATGGGCGGACGTGAGGTGGGCGGGCTGGCGAATATGCTCGCTGCGCATATGGATTTCACCGAAGACAATATCGACCGTGTGGGCCGTTTCTGGAACGCCACAAAAATGGCACAGGGCCCGGGCCTGAAAGCGGTGGATCTGTTTAACGCGGTGGAGAGTGGCCAGATCAAGGCCGTATGGATCATGGCCACCAACCCGGCGGTGAGCATGCCGGACGCACGCCGCGTGGCCGCTGCTCTGAAAAACTGCCCCACGGTGATCGTTTCCGACTGCGTCGGCGATACCGACACCGCACGCACCGCCGATCTGTTGCTGCCCGCGACCACCTGGGGCGAGAAGACCGGCACCGTCACCAACTCCGAGCGCCGTATCTCTCGTCAGAAAGGCTTCCTGCCCAAGCCGGGCGAGGCCCGCCACGACTGGGAAATCATCTGCGACGTTGCCAAGCGCCTCGGCTTTGGCGAAGCCTTCAACTTTGAAAGTCCCGCAGATATATTCCGCGAACACGCCGCCCTGTCCGGCTTTGAAAACAATCGCGACCAGGCCCGCCGTGCCTTTGATATTTCCGCGCTGGCGAATATCAGCGACCAGGAATACGATTTCTTCACTCCAGTTCAATGGCCGGTCAATGCCGAACATCCCAACGGCACCGCGCGCCTGTTCAGCGACGGCGACTTTTACACCCCGAACGGCCGCGCCCGCTTCGTCGCCGTACAACCCCAGTGCCCGAAGCAGGAAACCCGCGACGAATACCCGCTGGTACTGAACAGTGGCCGCTTGCGCGACCAGTGGCACACCATGACCCGCACCGGCCGCGCGCGCAAACTGCTGGACCACAGCGAAGCACCGGAGCTGCACGTACACCCGCAGGAAGCCGCAAAATTCGGTATTGAAGACGCGCAACTGGTACGTGTGGAAAGCGAAAAGGGCCAGTTCTTCGGCCGCGCCCATCTCACCAGCAGCCAGAAACCCGGCCAACTGTTCGCCCCGATCCACTGGAGCGACAGCCTCGCCCACAACGCCACCGTCAGCGCCCTGGCGATCGCCTTCACCGATCCCTTCTCCGGACAGCCGGAACTGAAGCAGGTGGCAGTTAAAATAGAACCCCTATCCGCTCACAGCTACGCCTGTTTGTTGCTCCGCACCAAAGCCGCAGAAGAGCTCCACAGTCGCCTGCAGGCCGGTGATGCGCAGCTATTCGAAACCATCCTGCACTGGTACCGGGTACCGGTAGAAGGCGGTTACCGTTTCGAACTGGCCCTGAAAAAACAGCCGGACTGGCAGTCCATGGCCGACAAGCTGTTCAATCTCAGTGGCAAACAGCTCAATCGCAAACAACTGCAACTACCCAGCGGCGAACGCTGGCTGCTGCACAGTGAAGAAATGGAATTACTGGTCTTCACCAGCGCCGAATGGCAAGGCCTGCCGGACCGCAAAACCCTGGAAAACGCCCTGCAAGAACCATTGCCAGACGCCCCCGCAAAGCTCTTACACGACGTCCCCGCCGGCGCGCAGATGATATGCACCTGCTTGCAGGTGTCCCGCAAGGAAATCGAAGCGGCGATTGCGGATGGTGCAGCGTCGGTTGATGAACTGGGTGAACTGCTGGGATGTGGAACCAACTGTGGTTCCTGTAAGCCGGAAATCTCAGCGCTGCTGAATACCAATCTCGCAGTAGCAGTCGGTTAAGAGCGATACCTCGCTCTTAACCGAAAGACACAATCCTCGATGCGAAGGCAAAGTGCCGGGGATGGGTTTTCGAAAGCGTCGGCGACAGGGACGTCGCCGACGCAGCCTACATGGATGTACTTGTGGCGGTTTCGAAAACCCATACCCGGTGCTTTGCCGCCACCCTATCACCCAAGTAGGTACCACCCAGCTCCGCTCCAACACTGTGGCGGTGACGCTACCGGGCACCTTATCCCGAAGACTTGTGCCAGTATCAAGACTTGGAAACTGTGCCCCGGCCAGCTATCTTCTCGACCAAACAGACAAGATTTAAGGCAATAACAATGACTGATGCCTGTGCAGAAAACGGCCTGCGTTCCGTAGAAGCCGCCAAACAGATGCTGATCGACAGCATCAACCCCATTACCGCGACCGAAACTATCCCATTGAGTCAGGCCTGCGGCCGCGTACTGGCCGAGCCCGTATTGGCCGCACTCGACCTGCCCCCCTGCGACAACTCCGCCATGGACGGCTACGCGCTCAGTGGCGACCATGACAACTACACCATCATCGGCAAAAGCCTCGCCGGCCATCCTTTTGACGGCACTCTAGAGCCAGCCCAGGCCACCCGAATCACCACCGGCGCCGCCGTACCCACCGGCGCCGACCGCGTACAGATGCAGGAAAATTGCACCCTGGACGGCGACCAACTCACCATGAGCCGCCCCGCCAAACCCGGCGAAAACATTCGCCGTCGCGGCGAAGACGTGCACACCGGCCAAAGCCTCATACCTGTCGGCTCAAAAATCAAAGTCCCCCATATTGCGCTGTTGGCCGGCGCCGGCGTGGCCGAAGTCACGGTACTGCGCAAACTCAAAGCCGCCCTGCTCTCTATCGGCGACGAACTGAAACCCATCGGTACCCCCGCTTCCGAGTTGGGTGACGGCGACATTTACGATAGCAACCGCATTGCCCTGCAGGCTGCGCTGGAACAGCTGGATGTGGATATCCTGGATCTCGGCTGCTGGCCGGACCAACCGGAAAAAATTCACGAGGCCTTCATCAAAGCCCGCGACAACGCAGACTTTGTCATCACCAGCGGCGGTGTATCCGTTGGTGAAGCGGATTTCACCAAAACCGTTTTGCAGGAACTCGGCGAAATCGGCTTCTGGAAACTCGCCATCAAACCCGGCAAACCCTTCGCTTTCGGTCGCCTCCCGAAAACTCAAGGTGAAACCCTGTTCTTCGGCCTTCCCGGCAACCCGGTTTCCGCGATCGTCACGCTTTATCAACTGGTTGTTCCCGCCCTGGAAAAATTGCGCGGCACCTCCGCACAGTTTCGCCAGCCTCCGCTGCAGGTTCGCGCGCGGTTATTGAACGATATTCGCAAGAGACCTGGACGCACGGATTATCAACGCGGGTTTACCTATCGCGATGAGGATGGGATTCAAGTGGTGGAGACTCGCGGTATTCAGGGGAGTCATATTCTATCCGGCTTTGCTGCGGCGAACTGTTTTGTTGTTTTGCCTCGGGAAGGGGGGGATTGTGAGACTGGGGATTGGGTTACTGTGGAGCCTTTTAATGCGCCTTTGGCTTAGTTTTGTGGCCCCGAGTAAGCAAGTTTAGTGGCGGCAAAGCACCGGGTATAGGTTTTCAGGACCGCTGTGAATACATCCCTGTACGCTGCGTCGGCGACGTCCCTGTCGCCGACGCTCCTGAAAACCTATACCCGGCACTTTACCTTCGCTTCAAATCTTGTATTTTTACAGACAACATTGTTTTACGTGGAAATAACATGATTCTTGAAGTGGCGATTCTGGACGTGAAGCCAAACCAGAATGAAGAGTTCGAACGTGCCTTTAAAAAGGCACAAAGTATCATTTCCTCAATGCCGGGCTATATCAACCATCAACTACAAAAGTGCCTGGAAAAAGAAAATCGCTATATCCTATTAGTGAATTGGAAAAAACTAGAAGACCACACAGAAGGCTTCCGAAAATCCCCCGAATACCAAAACTGGAAAGCCCTCCTCCACCACTTCTACGACCCATTCCCCGAAGTAGAGCACTACTCACTAGTCGAACATTAAAAACCCAGATGCGAAGGCCAAGTGCCGGGTAGGAGGTTTCAGGAGCGTCGGCGACAGGACGTCGCCGCCGCAGCGCCCAGGGATGGGTTTACAGCGGTCCTGAAACCTCCTGCCCGGTGCTTGGCCGCCACCAAATCACCCAAGTAAGTACCACAAACCCGGACACAAACCACAATGCTATAATCCGCGGCCAGATCAGAACCCCGAAGATAGAAGTACCATGAGCCGCAGCCGCTACGAGAAATTCAAGCAGGTGCTCCGCCAGCGCCAGCACGACATGACCATCCTCACCGACCAGGTCCACAAAGCCCAGAATATCTCCGCCATGCTGCGCACCGCCGACGCCGTCGGCATCCCCGAAATCCATATGGTACAACCCACCCACGGGCACAAGATCTACCACAACACCGCCGGTGGCAGCGGCCGCTTCACTGGCAACAGCGTCTACCCCGATATTCAGACCGGCATGGCTGAACTCAAAAACCGTGGCATGTATTTATACGCCGCCCACTGGTCCGACCGCGCCATCGACTACCGCGAAGCCGACTACACCAAACCCTTCGCCCTCGTCATGGGAGCAGAAAAGGACGGCCTCAGCGACTACGCCGCTGAACACGCCGACGATCATGTCACCATCCCGATCATCGGAATGGTAGAAAGCTACAACGTAAGTGTCGCCGCCGCGATCATCCTGCAGGAAGCCATGCACCAGCGGCAGAAGGCCGGCCTCTACGACAACAAAACCCTCGATGAGGAAGATCTGAAAATCAAAGACATCCTGTTCCGCTGGATGCACCCGAAAATGGTGAGATACTGCGAGCAGTACAAACTGCCATTCCCGGAACTGGACGAAGATGGCGATATCATTCCGCCGCAAGACCCGAGATATCGCCAACCGAAGAAAGCGTAAAAACCATCCCTCAAGAAGGACACCATGTACACCGAAGATATCGAATACACCGTAAACGGCGAATCCTTCACCGGCTACCTGGCCTACGACGAAACGGTCGAAGGCGAGCGCCCGGCCATCCTCCTGGTACACGAATGGTGGGGTCTCAATGACTTTACCCGTGAAGAGGCCGAGCGCCTCGCCGCTGAAGGCTACGTCGCCTTCGCCCTCGATATGTACGGCACTGGGGTCGGCGCCGACAACCCCAGCGACGCTGCCGCTCTCATGAACAAAACTCTGGAAACCGAAGGCGCGCCCGTCGCCCGCTTCCAGGCCGCGCTGGATCTGATCAACGGCCACGAAAAAGTCGCCTCCGGCCAAATCGCCGCCCAGGGTTACTGCTTCGGTGGCGCCGTCGCGCTCACCATGGCGCGACTGGGGCTCGACCTGAAAGGTGTCGTCAGCTTCCACGGCGCACTGCAGACGGATGTAAAAATCAAACCAGGTGATGTGAAAGCGGAGCTCCAGGTGTACACCGGTGGCAGCGATGACATGATCCCCGCGGATGAAGTCACCCGCTTCGTACAGGAAATGTTCACCGCTGGCGTGCGCTTTGACCTAGCCTGCTTCCCCGATGCCAAACACGGCTTTACCAACCCCGCCGCCACTGGTCGCGGTGAAAAGTTTGGCATCCCACTGGCTTACAATGAAGACGCCGCCAACCAGGCCTACGAAGGCGCCGTCGCCTTCTACGAGCGTATTTTCAATCGCTAAGCGCTGTTGATAGGCAATTCTGATCGACGCTTTTTAAAAGCCGCACGCTTTCCCGCTCCAAGACTGGCGCCGCTGGTGCCAGCGCGGCACAATGTCCGCCCCCGGTGAGCAACCTCACGGGCACGACACACAGCGAAAGGGGAAAGCGTGCAACCCATCATCTCCATCCAGAACGTCGGCAAAACCTATGCCGGCGGCTTTACCGCCCTCAAATCCGTCGACCTCGACATTCAACCCGGTGAAATCTTCGCCCTGCTCGGGCCCAACGGCGCCGGCAAAACCACACTGATCAGTATTGTCTGCGGCATCGTCAATCCCAGTAACGGCAAGGTGCTGGCGGATGGCCACGATATCCAGCGGGAATTCCGCGCGGCACGCAGCAAAATCGGATTGGTGCCCCAGGAGTTATCCACAGATTCCTTTGAAAGTGTCTGGGCCACGGTCAACTTCAGCCGCGGCCTGTTCGGCAAGGCACCGAACCCGGAATATATCGAGAAGATCCTCCGTCAGCTGTCCCTGTGGGAAAAGCGCGATAGCAAGATCATGGCGCTCTCCGGCGGCATGAAACGCCGAGTGATGATCGCCAAGGCGCTGTCCCACGAACCTTCTATCCTGTTTCTCGACGAACCCACCGCCGGTGTGGATGTGGAGTTGCGCCGGGACATGTGGGAAATGGTGCGCGGCCTGCGGGAGTCCGGTGTGACCATCATCCTCACCACCCACTACATCGAGGAAGCCGAGGAAATGGCGGATCGTATCGGTGTGATCAACCACGGTGAGCTGGTGCTGGTGGAAGACAAACATACCCTGATGCGCAAACTGGGCAAGAAGCAGCTGGTAATCCAGTTGCAGAACCCGATTCAGGCGCTGCCGGCGTCACTGGGTGAATTTGCACTGGAACTGGCCGACGAAGGCAACCAGTTGATCTACACCTTCGACACCCAGCGGGAGCACACCGGCATCGCCGATCTGCTGCGCAGCCTGAACCAGCAGGGTATCGAGTTCAAAGACCTGCATTCCAGCGAGAGCTCACTGGAGGAAATCTTTGTAAACCTGGTGCACCAGAACCAGAGCGAACGCCAGCAGGCGGGATGACTGAGGAAGTAATGACAATGAATACCTATGGCATCCGCGCCATCTATAAATTTGAAATGGCGCGCACCGGGCGCACCCTGATGCAGAGTATTGCCTGGCCGGTAATATCCACCTGCCTCTACTTTATTGTGTTTGGCACCGCCATCGGCGGGCGCCTGGGAGAGATTGAGGGGGTCAGTTACGGGGCCTTTATCATCCCCGGGCTGATCATGCTGTCGCTGCTGTCCGAGAGTATTTCCAATGCCTCTTTCGGCATCTTTTTCCCGAAATTCTCCGGCACTATTTATGAAGTGCTGTCAGCACCGGTATCGGCGTTTGAAATTGTGGCGGGTTACGTGGGAGCGGCAGCGACCAAGTCGGTGGTGATTGGCATCCTGATTCTGATTACCGCGCGCTTTTTTGTGGACTATGAAATTGCACACCCGTTCTGGATGATCGCATTCCTGATTCTGACCGCGGTCACCTTCAGCATGTTCGGTTTTATCATCGGGGTCTGGGCGGATGATTTCCAGAAACTGCAGATAATCCCGCTGATGGTGATTACCCCACTGACCTTCCTCGGTGGTGCCTTTTACTCCATCAATATGTTGCCGGAATTCTGGCAGAAGGTGACCCTGTTCAACCCGGTGGTGTACCTGATCAGCGGCTTCCGCTGGGCATTTTACGGGGTGTCGGATGTAAATGTGGGCATCAGCCTGGGGATGACCCTGTTCTTCCTGCTGCTGTGCATGACCGGTATCTGGTGGATTTTCCGCACCGGTTACAAGATCCGTACCTAAGCCCCCAATCAGCCACCAAACGCGCGCATAAAGACCCGCACGACTTCGGCGACATGCGCGCGATTCTCTTCTGGCGACGGCGCCTCACAGCAACCGAGCATAATGTGCACGTGCCGGCAGCCGCCCTGCAGCATGCCAAAAAATAATTCGCTGGCACTGATGGTATCCGGCACCCGCAATTGCTGCAGTTCATCCGCCCGCGCCAGGAAGCGCACCATTTCACCGCGCGTGCGCAGTGGCCCCGCCTCATAAAATAACTCCGCCATGGTCTGGTCCTGCGCACCAATCGCATTGATCAGGCGCATCAGTTTCATTGGCTCTTCGCTGTAGAGCATCTCCAGAAAGGCTTCGCCGATTTTCTGCAGCATATCCGCCACATCCATGCCCGGCTCCAGATCAAACATGGGCACCGGCATCTGGCTTCCGCACTTGTCGGCAATGGCCGAGGTAAACAGCGTCTCTTTATCCGAGAAGTGGTTGTAGACCGTGAGCTTGGATACCCCCGCCTCCGCCGCCACCGCGTCCATATTGGTACCGGCAAAGCCATGGGTCAGGAACAACTGCTTGGCAGCTTCCAGAATGGCCAGTCGTTTGGTCTGGTCCTTTGGGCGGCCGCGGGCTGAAGTGGCAGCCCCGGGAGAAGCGGTTACGCGGGTGGAGGTATGTTCTGGCATGGCGCGCTCGTCATCTATTCATCGTCAGCTCGCGAGCACAGAGAAACATCCACGCAATTAGTGGACTCGCGAGTTTAATAAAATTACTATACTGACCAGTATAACAATTCAGCAGGCGCTCGTGGCGCCTGACTGCACTGGTAATACTAGAGTACCAGCTTTTGTGATTGTGCCACGTCTTTTGCAACCGGCCAGTCACCCCCTGAAGACACTGCTTGTTCGCGGAAATACAAGGAAAGAGGCCCTTATGAACAGCTCACCCAATAGCAGACTGCGCCAGTTGCCGTGGCTTGCACTGATTGTCGGCGGGTTGCTGACCAGCGCCTGCTCGGCACCGGAATCCGGTATACAGAAGCCCCCGCGCCCGGCAATCGTGGTCCAGCCTACATTGGCCGGGGCCCAGCTTGAGGTCTACCCCGGGGAAGTGCGCGCACGCCATGAGCCGGCGCTGGCATTCCGCGTGGGCGGTGCTGTCACCCAGCGGTTGGTGGAAGTAGGCGACCGGGTAGCACAGGGGCAGGCACTGGCGACACTGGATGCGCAGGACCTGCTGTTGCAGCGGAATGCTGCTCAGGCGCAACTGGAGGCTGCAGAAGCGGAAAAGCGCAATGCCGGCAACGAGCTCGCCCGTTTTCAGGAACTGTTTGATCGCAAGCTGGTAGGCGAATCCCAGTTGGATGCGGTGAAAACCCGCCACGAAAACAGTCTGGCCCAGCTGGAGCGCGCGCGTTCACAACTGAAAGTCGCCGCCAATCAGGTGGATTACGCCACCCTCAAAGCCCCGAAAAACGGTGTGATTACCCGGCGCATGATCGATGCGGGCCAGGTAGTCGCCGCCGGGCAGTCCGCGTTTGTGCTGGCCGCCGATGGCGACCGCGAAGTGCGTATCGATCTTCCAGAAAAAGTAATCACCCGCTTCACCGTGGGCCAACCGGTAAACCTCGAACTCTGGTCCAATCCCGGTGCCCCCTTCCCCGGACAGATCCGCGAGCTGTCCCCCTCTGCCGAGTCCGGCCTGCGCACCTTTGAAGCCAGAGTGGCCTTCGACAACGGCAATGCTGGTGCCGAACTCGGCCAGAGCGCACGGGTGTATGTACAGGGCGCAACCAAGGGCAATTCCCTGACCCTGCCGATGGCTGCGGTAACCGCCGACGAAGGCCGCGCACACGTCTGGGTGATGGACCCGGACACTTTTACCCTGCGCAAAACCCCTGTCACCCTCACCAGCTTTGGCGATAAAAATGCGATCGTCGAGGGCGGCCTGACACTACAGGATTGGGTGGTGGCTGCCGGCACCCAGCTGGTGCAGGAAGGCCAGCGCGTGCGCCCGGTGGACCGCCGCAATCGCCCCATCGAATTCGACAACAGCCTCGCGCGGACGCCATGACCGCCCGGGCCTGACCCGCATATCAGAACCGCTTACAACAATATTCGCACTGCCGACTTGCGCACGGAATGACTGCCATGAGATTCAATCTCTCCGAATGGGCGCTGAAGAACCGCCCGCTCGTGCTCTACGCCATGATCGTACTCAGCGTCATGGGCGCCATCTCTTATACCCAACTGGGACAAAGTGAAGACCCGCCTTTCACCTTCAAGGTGATGGTGGTCAATACCCTCTGGCCCGGAGCCAGCGCCGAGGAAGTCTCCCGCCAGATTACCGAGCGAGTGGAAAAGAAGTTGATGGAGACCGGCGAGTACGAGCGCATCACCTCTTTCTCCCGCCCCGGTCAATCCCAGGTCATGTTCGTGGCCAGGGACAGCATGCGCTCCCACGAAATTCCCGACCTCTGGTACCAGGTGCGAAAAAAAATTGGCGATATTCGCCACACCCTGCCGCCGGATGTTCAGGGGCCATTCTTTAACGACGAGTTCGGCACCACCTTCGGCAATATCTACGCCCTCACCGGTGACGGTTTTGACTACGCCCTGATGAAAGACTACGCCGACCGCCTGCAGCTGGCGCTGCAGCGGGTTGGCGATGTAGGCAAGGTAGAACTGCTCGGCCTGCAGGACGAAAAAATCTGGATCGAAATTTCCAATGCCAAACTGGCATCCCTCGGTATTCCGCTGGCAGCAGTCCAGGGTGCCTTACAAAACCAGAACCAGGTGGCGGATGCGGGATTTGTGGAAGCCGCCAGCGACCGGGTGCGCATGCGCGTGAGCGGCCAATTCCGCACGGTTGAGGAAATCCGTCAGTTCCCGATTCACGCCTACGGCCGCACCCTGACGCTGGGCGATATCGCCACCATCGAGCGCGGCTTCAGTGATCCGCCGCAACCGCGCGTGCGCTTTATGGGGCAGGATGCCATCGGCATCGCCGTCTCCATGAAACCCGGCGGCGATATTTTGCAACTGGGTGAACGCCTCGACAGTGCCGTCGAAGGACTGCAACAGAACCTGCCCCTGGGGCTGGAACTGCGCAAAGTCTCCGACCAGCCAGCGGCGGTAAAAAGCAGTGTGGGGGAGTTCGTCAAGGTACTGGCAGAAGCCCTGGCCATTGTGATGCTGGTGAGTTTTTTCTCGCTGGGACTGCGCACCGGCCTGGTGGTCGCACTGTCCATTCCACTGGTGCTCGCTATTACCTTTGCGCTGATGAATTACTTCAACATCGGCCTGCACAAGATTTCCCTGGGTGCACTGGTACTGGCGCTGGGGTTAATGGTCGACGACGCGATCATCGCGGTGGAAATGATGGCGATCAAAATGGAACAGGGGCTCTCGCGCCTGAAAGCCGCCGGTTTTGCCTGGACCAGTACCGCCTTCCCCATGCTTACCGGCACACTGATTACCGCAGCGGGTTTTCTACCCATTGCCACGGCGCAGTCCGGTACCGGTGAATACACCCGCTCTATTTTCCAGGTGGTTACCCTGTCGCTGCTGGCCTCCTGGGTGGTCGCAGTGATCTTCGTACCCTATCTGGGCCACCGCCTGCTGCCACAAACACAGGGCCACGACGCACAGCACAACCCCTACAACAAACCGTTCTATGAGAAATTCCGGCGCTTGCTGCAATGGTGCCTGCACTACCGCAAAACCGTAATGCTGCTGACGCTGATCGTTTTTGTCGGTGCCATTGCCCTTTTCCGCTTCGTGCCGCAGCAGTTTTTTCCTTCCTCGGCGCGCCTGGAACTGATGGTGGACCTGAAACTGAACGAAGGCGCCTCCCTGAAGGCGACCGAGGAGCAGGCAATGCAGCTGGAGTCGCTGCTGGCCCAGCACCCGAAAGTCGAAAATTATGTGGCTTATGTCGGTACCGGATCCCCGCGCTTCTACCTGCCACTTGACCAGCAATTGCCCGCCGCCAGCTTTGCCCAGTTCGTGGTGCTGACTCGCTCGGTCGAAGAGCGCGAGGAAGTGCGCCAGTGGCTGATCGCCACCCTGAGCGAACAATTCCCCAGCGTGCGTACCCGGGTTTCGCGCCTGGAGAATGGCCCGCCGGTAGGTTATCCGGTGCAGTTCCGGGTGTCCGGTGAACACATCAGTGAGGTGCGGCGCATCGCCCGCGAGGTGGCGGATACCGTTCGCCCGAATACTGCCATTTCCAACGTGCACCTGGACTGGGAAGAACCCAGCAAGGTGGTGCAACTGGACGTGGATCAGGCGCGGGCTCGCACCATGGGTATCAGCAGCGGCGCACTGGCGCAGGCTCTGCAGGGCTCACTCTCCGGCACCACCGTTGGCCAGTTCCGCGAAGACAACGAGCTGATTGCGGTCGCCCTGCGTGGCGAGGAGCGCGAGCGCCAGGCGCTGGAGCAACTGGGCAACCTGGCGGTACAGACAGATCAGGGCAGCCGCGTGCCACTGAACCAGATAGCCACCCTGGATTACGCCTTTGAAGAGGGGGTTATCTGGCACCGCAACCGCCTGCCCACGGTCACCGTGCGCGCGGATATTTACGGCACACAGCAACCGGCATCCGTTGTCGCGGAAATCTGGCCACAGCTACAGGCACTGCGCGACACCATTCCCTCGGGCTACCTGCTGGAAATCGGTGGCAGTGTGGAGGAATCCGCACGGGGACAAAAATCGGTGAACGCCGGCATGCCCCTGTTTGTGCTGGTGGTCTTTACCTTGCTGATGTTGCAATTGCGTAGCCTGTCGCTGTCCACCATGGTGTTTCTGACCGCGCCGCTGGGGATTATCGGTGTCACCCTGTTCCTGCTGCTGTTCAACAAGCCCTTCGGCTTTGTCGCCATGCTCGGCACCATTGCCCTGGCCGGCATGATCATGCGCAACTCGGTGATTCTAGTCGACCAGATAGAACAGGATATCAAGCAGGGGCTGTCCGCCTGGGATGCCATTGTGGAATCCACCGTGCGCCGCTTCCGCCCCATTGTGCTGACGGCGCTCACCGCGGTACTGGCGATGATCCCGCTGTCCCGCAGCGACTTCTTCGGCCCCATGGCGGTAGCAATCATGGGGGGGCTGATTGTGGCCACCGCGCTGACCCTGCTCTTCTTACCGGCGCTTTACGCGGCCTGGTTTCGGGTGCGCAAACCACAGGAGAATGCATCGCTTGCCCCTGAGGCCGCCGCCATCCAGAACTGAGCGAAGAGTAAAAACCAATTAAAAAGGGGCAAGGTGTTTTCACCTTGCCCCTTTTTAATTGGTAGCTATTGCGAGGATTATTTTCCAGGCAATCACACTATTGGCTCATTTCCTCAAACTCCTGCATCTCCGCAATCACCTGCATAAGGCGGTCCGGCCTGTCCGTCATGATGCCGTCTACCCCCAACTCGATCAGGTGCCGCATTTCCGCTTCGTCATTCACCGTCCACACATCTACCCGCACGCCGTGTTGTTGTACCTGTTCCAGTGCACTGCTATCCACCAGGGTAATACGGTCGTAGGTCAACGGAATATGCAGGGCCTGATAGTGCGGACTCAGCAGGCGGAAGGCCTTGAGCTTGGACGCCAGCGCAAACAGTTTCACCTCATCGGATCCGGCACCGGTGGCCACATGGGGGCATTCGCTGCGGAAGGCATCGATCGCCCCCTGATGGAAAGAGGAAACAATCACCTGATTACTCTTGTTGTACGCCTTGAGTTTGCCGCACAGAGCCAGGGCTGCATCCGCTTCCGGCGATTTCAATTCAATCACCATGGGGTATTTGGGATACCGTTTGAACACTTCATCGGCTGTGAGAATACGCTGCGGATTTTCCCGGTAGGGGTAGCTGCTGCCATCCTGGCTCCAGTTGTAAGCCACATTGAGTTTTTTCAACTCCGCCAGGGTCATGTCTCTGATCGCACCCTCGCCATCGGTGGTGCGATCCACAGTGGCGTCATGCATCAGCACCAGTTCGTCATCGGCGGTGGCATGCAGGTCCATTTCCAGCACGTCGACCTTCATCGCCGCCATTTGCTGCAGAAAAACCGGCGTGTTCCCCGGGTAGAGCCCCTGCCCGGAGTCGTCCGCATGGGCAATCACCAGGGGCCTACGGAAACCGTCTGCCGGATAAGCGGGAAATTGCAGACCCATATCCGCCGCAGGGCGCGCCGCGAGATAGCGCCAGCCGACAAAAACCACCAGGGCCATCAGGATAAAAAACAGCAGTCGCTTGATCATTCAACTTTCCTGAATCGAGAGTCCAGAATTGACAACAGCCTGTCGGGCCTGTCGGTAACAATGCCGTCCAACCCCTGGTTGATATATTTCTTCATGCTTTCAATATCGTTCACCGTCCACACCGCCAGGTGCAGACCACAGCGGCGTGCCGCCTGTACAAAGCGCCGGGTAAATACCGGCAGGCCGTAGTAGCGACAGGGCAACTGCATGGTCTGGTAGGCGGGCCGCAAAAGTCTTTCTGCAAACAGGCACTGGGCGGCAAAAAACAGCAGCGCCTCCGGCAGTGTGGCTCCGGTAGCAACCTGTGGACACAGATTGCGAAAGCTACGGATCACGCCCCGGTGGAAGGATGAAACATTTACCCACGTTTCACAGCCAGCCCGCTGTATTACCCGGGCCAGAACCTCTGCCGCACGGTGATCATTGTCCTTGAGCTCGATAATCAGCGGGGTTTGGGGAAACTCGGCCAAGACTTCATCGATGGTGGCCAGCGCCTGCGGGTTCTCGCGATAGGGATAGCGTTCACCATCCGGGGACCAGTGGTAGGCCGCATTGAGCGTTTTCAGCTCCGCCAGGGTTTTGCTGGCCACCATGCCTTTGCCATCGGTCGTACGCTCCAGGGTGCCATCGTGGAGCATGACCAGGTGACCGTCCGCGGTGAGATGCAGATCCATCTCCACGGCATCCACCCCCAGCGCCACCATCTCGCGCAGGTACAACAGGGTATTGCCCGGAAAAAGTCCGCGCCCACCCTCGTCGCCGTGGGCAACAACCAGCGGACGCGAGCGGCCCGGCCGCAACCAGTGATCAGGTTTGTTCAAGCGTTATCACGGCAGTATTCTTTCCAGCCGCTCCAGATCATTTACCACGCGCCAGCTACCGCCGCCCTGCTCCACTTTCTCCTGCCACTGCTGCAGACGCCCGAGGTATTCACTGGGGTCGACATTGTCACTGTTGAGCTTGGTTACATTCAGGGCGATCAGGTCAAATCCGTTCAGCGACAGCGGCAGATCGCGATTGTAGCCCTGCTTTATTTCTTCCTTGAGGTCCGAAAAAATCAGGATGGTTTTGCGCCCCGGCTGCTTTTCATTCAGAAATTCCACCGCCTGCAGCAGGCCTCCGGTAATATCCGTGTAAGCCGCAGGCTGCGCGCTTTTCACAAAGGCATCAATGCTCTGCTGGAAAGCCTGCTTCTGCCGGTTGGCCACACTGGGTTTGTCGTCAAAGGTGACCTTGGCGTGGATGTTTTTCTCACTGAAACTGCCGGTATTGATACTGGCCACCGCAAAGGTATCCCCGGGGTTCAGCCGTGCCAGGGTGAAATTGATCACCTGCTGCGCCTTGCCGAGCTCCTCGGTGTACGTACCCGAGGTGTCGATCAGCATATACACACCCTGGTTGCGGGCCACCGGCTCTCCACAACCGGTGAGGACAAACAGCAGACACAGCGTTAGACAATGTTTCACGATGGCTGCTCCTCCAGGTTTGTAGGAAGTTTTGCTGAAGACTTCGATGCGGACTTTGCAGATCGCCTGGAGGGCGACCGAGAACTAGCCTTGGAAACCGGCACAGATTCTTCAACCGTACTTTCCCCAACCGCACTTGCCACAACGGCTTTTTCCGCAGCCTGCTCACGCCAAACCAGAAAGCGCGCTTCCAGCCACAGGGGGAAAAAGATCACGATATCGTAGAGTCGCACAAGCAAGGTGCCGATGCGCAGGCTGCCCGTTCCCGCAAGGCGTAAAACAACCGACAACAAACGCAGAAAAAATGCCGTAACAATACCGATAACAGTGCGGGTAGAGGCGATAAAATTTTCCAGTGGTATGGCCACAAACGTGAGCGCAAA
Organism: Microbulbifer sp. CAU 1566; assembly: GCF_023156515.1. Lineage (NCBI taxonomy): Bacteria > Pseudomonadati > Pseudomonadota > Gammaproteobacteria > Cellvibrionales > Microbulbiferaceae > Microbulbifer > Microbulbifer sp. CAU 1566. The sequence continues at coordinate 608,391 of NZ_JALNMG010000001.1, forward strand.
TGGCAGGATAAAGCCCATCCCCATTTGCGCCGCCGTGGTGATCCAGTAAACGCTGCTGTCCACTGCGGCGACCTCCGCGCCCCGCAGTTGCGCACTGACGGCCAGGTCTTCCTGCATCAGAATTTCGCGCATAAACGCCAGTCCGGCTTCCACCGTGGCCAGGAAAAACAACAGCGCGAAGGCGGCCCACATCATCCGCGTGCGCAGCTTGTCACTCAGTGCACTGATCACCGGAAACAAGCGGGTAATCCGCAGGCATTCCATAACAAACAGCCCCATGGTGATCTCCACCAGGATGATCACCAGCGCGGAGATGTCCGCCACTTTAAAGTTGCCGATATAGCTGGTGCCACCCACCATTTCCGTCATTGGTCGTGCGATCAGATGGAAATTAATCAGCGCACCGCCGACCGCAATGGCCAATACAAAGGCGGAAATAAAGAACTGGCTCAGGGATGAGGACGACAACATGCGCTGGGCGCGGTCGCTGCCCTGCAGGATTTCCTCGTAGCGATCCATATGGCCATCGACGACTTTGGAGCGCTGTTGCACCGTGGCAACGGTTTTATTCACCTTGCCCAGGCTTTTCAGGATGGAACGCCACGCCGGCATCATGCGCTTGAGCAACTGGTGACGCTCGCGGGCAGACTCGCGGTAGGCTTCCAGCGCTTTGCCCTCCGCCTTACGCATGGAACCGTGAATGGTTTCCAGTACATCACCCACGACCGGATCCTGCTTGGCGGGAATTTCGGCAACGGCCTTGATGGCCTTGGCCCAGTTGGTGGGTTCCGGTGGCACTTCTGCACTGCGCACATAGTCTTCATCGATGGCGGTGAGCTGCTCACACAATTTGCGATGCAGCGCCGGGTACTGCGCCAGCTCCTTTTTCATCGCCCCTTCGATACGGTCGAACTCGCGCTCGATATGCCGCTCGGTCGCCTCGCGCCCGGCAGCGAGCAGTACCTCGCGGTTGCGCAACTGCAGGCGGCGCTCCGAGGCGGCAACTGCATTGGCGCCCAGGCGCAGGGATTGGTGAAAAAAGCGCGCCAGGGCGAGTATTCCCTGGTGAACAGGTTTGCGCGCCAGAAACAGCGCAACCAGTGCAATGACAAACCACAACCAGGGTGGCAGGCTCTGGAAGATTCCGGTCATGGTACAGCTTCCTCCCTTGCTGACAGGCAGCAACAGTTAACGTGTGTACAGACCCGACCTCAGTCTTGTAGCGGACAAGTGGCGGCCGAGGCCACCAATGACAGAATAATCACCGCCCTATCCTATCAGGGCTCGGCGGCGGTTTCTTTTATGCCATCACAGTTCCGATGCAATTCGTCGCAGTCACAGGGGGAGAAGACAACAAAAAGGCAGGGAATGTTTCGAGAATGATGCTTTTAGCGCCAAACGCACAGAAGGAAATACGCTCAATCCAGGCGTTTGCGGAAGCGCGCAATCGCCAGGGTCATCATCAGCAGGATAAACGTGATCAATGCCAGTAGATCGGGCCACAGCTCGAAGATGCCGGCGCCGCGCAGCATCACTCCGCGGATCAGGCGTAAGAAGTGCGTCAGCGGCAGCAACTCTGCCAGCCACTGGGCGACTCTGGGCATACCGTCGAAGGGAAACATAAACCCCGAGAGCAATATGGAGGGCAGGAACACAAAAAAGGTCATCTGCATCGCCTGGAACTGGGACTGAGCGCGGGTAGAAATCAGCAGCCCCATCGCCAGATTGGCAAGAATCAACAGCAACGCCGCGATATAGACATCCAACAGGCTGCCGCGTATCGGCACACTGAACAACCAGGTCCCCAGCAACAGGATCAGGCTGGTCTGGATCAGGCCGATGATGCCGTAGGGCAACACCTTGCCGATCATCAGCTCCGCACTGCTGACCGGCGTGGCAATCAGCAGCTCCATATTGCCGCGTTCGCGCTCCCGCACTATGGCCACGGACGTGAACATCACCATCGTCATGGTGAGAATGATACCGATCAGCCCTGGCACAATATTGATCGCCGAAACCCGCTGGGGATTGTAAAAACTGACGATACTGACCGAAGTCTGCGGTAAAGGAATCGAAGACTGGCGATTAGGCAGGCTGGTATTGTTTTCCGGTGGTGGCTCACCCACGGGTACCTGGGCCAATTGCGCCGCGGCGCTCTGTACCACCGTATCGCTGCCATCCACCAGTATCTGCACCGCTTCCTGCCCCAGAGCCAGGCGCCGCTCGTAATCATAGGGAATCGCCACACCGACACTGATTTCCCCCCGGCGCAGCAATTCCATCAACTGCTCGGGAGTGCGCGCATTCGCAACCGGTTCGATCACTTCCGTGGCGAGCATATCCATCACCAGCGCGCGCGAAGCGCTGGTTCCCGACTGATCCGCAATGGCCGCAGGCAGATTGCGCAGATTCAGGTTGATGGCATAACCGAACAACACCAGTTGCATCACCGGAATGCCGATGATCATTGCCAGGGTCATGCGGTCCCGGCGCATCTGCCGGAACTCCTTGAGCAGGACTGCGAACAGGCGACGTCCATTCACAGGCTCGACGCCACCGTTGCGTCCTGCTCCCCGGCGTGTTTCGACTGCTGCTGGGTCACCGCCACAAACACATCTTCCAGGCTGGGGGTCACAGGTCCTACCTGTGCGGTAATCCCCGCTGCGCTCAGGGCCTCCTTTATTTTCTCGCGACAATCCTGTTGCGGGCCGCTCAGCACCCGCAGGCTATTGCCTATCTGCGCCGCACTGATCACACCGGGCACGGCAAGAATCGCCTGCTTGGCCCGGCGCTGCTGGGCGGTATCCACCAGCAGGGTGCGGCCGTTCAGGTCACCGGTAAGCTCGGCCGGACTGCCATCGGCCACCAGGCGACCGCGATCGAGAATCGCCAGGCGGTGGCAGCGCTCCGCCTCGTCCATATAGTGGGTAGAAACCAGAATGGTGGTGCCGGCATCTGCCAGCTCGAACAGTTTCTCCCAGAAGTCCCGCCGGGATTCCGGGTCCACCGCGCTGGTGGGCTCGTCCAGAAACAACAGCTCCGGCTTTTGTATGACTGCGCCGGCCAATGCCAGGCGCTGTTTCTGGCCGCCACTCATGGTGCCCGCCAGCTGATCCGCGCGGCCGTCAAAGTGATACTCCTGCAGCAACTGCTTTATACGCGGGCGCGCCTCCCGTGCCGGGATATTCTGCACCGCGGCGAGGAACTCCAGGTTCTCGCGCACCGTAAGGTCCGTAAACAGCGAGAATTGCTGGGTCATATAACCGATGTGCTGGCGCAGGATTTCCGCCTGCCGCGGTATCTCCAGCCCCAGCACTTCAATCTCACCCGCGGTAGGTAACAGCAAGCCGCACAACATACGGATACTGGTGGACTTGCCGGAACCATTGGGGCCGAGAAACCCGTAGATCTGCTGGCGCTCCACGGTCAGGTCTATGTTGTCCACCGCCTTGAGACTGCCGAAGGTTTTGCTCAGCCCGCGGGCGCGAATGGCAAACTCACTTTCCGCCATCGTAGTGTTCCGGTTGAACGGCAGAGTCATTCGTGGATGGTGGATCCGGTGTCAGCAATTCGCCGGATGCGGGAGTTAGGGGTGAAAGGGAGTCGCCGGGCTCCGTCGTTGCGTTTGCTTCTTGTGGGCGGCGGTTAGCGGCAACGGCGACAAATTCCACCCGCAATGGCAGCCCCGCGGGCAACCCGGCAGCGTCCCGCTGCAATTGGATCTCGGCGAGGTAACTGAGGCGGCTGACGTCATCGCCAGTCAGTGCGTAGTAGGGAGTGAAGCTGGGCACGTTACGTACCATACGCACCCTGCCCTCGTAGGTTCGGGGATGGCTTTTTCCTTCTACCTCATTTCCTTCCATCTCATTCTCGGCAAACGCAAGCTGCTCCAGCGTAACCTGTGCGCGACCGCCCACCTGGACCTTCAGGCGCATGGGTTGCGGAACATACACCCGCGCGTAGGGCGTATCACCGGTCAGCATTACTACCAGTGACCCGCCTATAGGGGCTTCATCCCCGAGCTTGAATGGAATGCTGTCTACGATTCCCGCCCTGGGTGCGCGCACCGCCAGCTTTTCCAACAACACCCGCTGGGCATCGGCCTCCGCCCGCGCCTGGGAAAGTGCCGCTTGCCCCTGTTGAATCTCCTCACTGCGCGTGCCTCGTTCCAGCTCCAGTAATTGCTGGCGGGCGGACTGCACCTGGGCTTTGGCGCTGTCTGCGGAGGCCCTGGCCCGATCCAGATCAGACTTTGAAACGTAATTCTTCGACGACAGCGGCAGCAGGCGCTGGTACTCCGCAGCGCGGTCCCGCGCCTCTGCCTCCGCCGCGTCCAGGCTCGCCCTGGCGCGTGCTATTTCCTCAACCCGGGGCCCGACGTTCAACTCTTCCAGTTCGGCTTCCTGGCGCGCGACCGCCGCCTGCAGGGAGTTCAGTCGCGCACGGGTTTGCGACGGATCCAGCTCCAGCAAAAGCTGCCCCGCGGTAACACGCTGACCTTCCCGAACGGAGATGCGAATAATTTTTTCCGCCACCGGCGCCGGCAGCGCAATTCGATCCCACTCAAGCGTCCCCAAAGCCGATTCCTCCCGCTGGCTGCAAGCGAGCGTGACAAGGCACAACGCTGTTAATCGGACCCAGGGTTTCGCGTTCAAATTCCAGAACACCATCCGTTACATCGCCAATTCATCGCGTCCGCCGTCGTTCCAGTGCCATCGCTGGTTCCGCTCCGGATTGCGATTTCCACTGAATCCAGCGCCAAAACCAAAAAATCGTTCCAAGTAAACAGCCAACCAAGGAATTTATTGCCGGAAATTATAAAAAACCGTTTTTCTGGAAATTTTCTTCTTAAAACAATTTTTCTTAAGAAAAAATATTATGTGAGGTCTGTCACTTTAATCTTCAGTTGCCCCAGAAATCACGTCTACACTCCATACAAATTTCTCAAGGAATGAGATTTTCCACTTAATGGGGCCGACATAGTTTCCTCAAATCAGGGCAGATAAAAGCAGTCGCTCGTAAAAAGAAGTTAGAAGAGGAAATACAGTGAGGCACATTCACTGTAGCGATAGGCGCCGGAATCTCTACCTGGGGTCTTCAATGACTAAACATGGGGCAACTTATGCCGATTCTCTTTTTGAGCGATTCCGGCCTGCATGGGGATTTACTCTACTCGCTCGTTTCTGAGCAACTACATTTCAGCTGGGAAAAATCAGAATTCGGACGACAAAAACACTGTTTGAAAAACTACGACGCCATAATTGTTGACTGCTTTGCCCTGAGCGCAAAGTCCACGCCCAGCGCAGAATTCAACTTTCTGAAAAATATTGAGCACCCCAGGGTTCTTCTGATTAATTTCCCGCTAGATCTTCCCAGCCATATCACCAAACCGCTGGAGCAGCGGAAGTTCCAGTTTCTCTGTGACAACCGCGCCGGGCAAAAGGACCTGATTAGCAAGCTCGGGTTTGCCATTCAGAACTCGCGAGTCCAGAACGATTCTGAGTCCCGCTCCCGCTTTTTATTGACCAAACGCGAACAGGAAATCCTGGCACAGCTGACCACTGGTGAGCCCAATAGCATTATTGCGTCAAGGCTGCACCTCAGTGAGCACACGGTTAAGAACCACATGTACAACATATTCCGGAAAATCGGCGTCAAGAACCGCCTGCAAGCGAGCAACTGGGCAAAATTACACCTCCAGGTCGAGCGGATATGAGATACCTGGTGTTACTTCTCTTGTTGCTCTCCAGTTATTCCCTGGCTCAAGGGGGTAGCGACGATGAGCTGGAGCCAATCGCGACAGCCAATGAAGACACTGGCCGTCTGGAAGATGAAATTAGCGGCTTCAATATCGATCAAACCATTACCCGAACCGGGCATGACTTTGCCCGCTTCATGAGTGAGTACCGAAACCTGCGGTACCCCGATAGTGATTACAACCTGACAATTCAAGAGCGGCCATCCGCACGCTGGGGCAACCTGATCTGGATTACCTACAACAACAAAACGGTTTTCCGGCAATTTATCAGCCCCAGCACCAACAACATTCGAGGTTTGGCAGAACAAGCCTCACAAATGATTCATGAAATGGTATTGCAAGAAAAAATTCGCGCAGCCTTCACCGACCACTTCGACTTAGGCAAGGATGAACTCTGATGAACAGAAAAAAAATAGTTGGTATTTTGCTATCGCCCTGTGTCGCCCTTGGAAGCTCGATTGCGCTTGGCACAGAACTTATTTACGAACCCACAAACCCGAACTTTGGCGGAAATCCGCTAAATGGTTCCTTCTTACTACAGAATGCTCAGTCTCAGGACGATCACGAAGATCCGAACAATCCTGCAGACCTCTACGAGCAGCCAAGCGCCCTGGACAGGTTCACCGATTCCCTGGAAACCCGGCTTCTCAACCAGCTACTGACCGACGTAGGCGATGGCAATAGTGGCGAACTGGTCACCGATGACTTTATCGTCCAGATTCTCGACAACGATGGCGTCTTGACCGTTTTGATTACAGACAGGGCAACCGGCGATAAAAGCGAGATCGTGGTAAGTGGCCTGAATCCGACCAACTGATCGTTCATACACACTCAGAAATACCCAAAAGGAATACCTATTATCAGTTCCACCTAGAAGCACCCAGAACTGACACCTAAATCCTAAATAATTGTGAATAATATTGGAGTCAAGTGAGATGTTTATTAGAGGTTCTAAACTTGCCGCCGCCCTTTCCTTTCTGATGGCAGTAAGTGGTTGCACAGTTGTAAAAAAAACCGGTGACGCCCTGTTCGGCCCGGGAATTACCGACGCCCAGTTGACCCCCCGAGTCAGTACTTACAGGGACCTGGTCAATCTTCCCCAGCCCAAGGGGAAAATTCTGGCCGCCGTTTACAATTTCAGGGATCAAACGGGACAGTACAAGCCTGCCCCGGCCAGCAGCTTTTCAACCGCCGTAACCCAGGGCGCCGCATCCATGTTGATGAACGTGCTCAGCGAATCCGGCTGGTTCATTCCCCTGGAGAGAGAAGGCCTGCAAAACCTGCTGACCGAGCGCAAGATCATTCGCGCCGCCCTGGCCAAGCCAGATGCCCCCGAAAACAACATAATGCTGCCCTCGCTAATCGCGGCCAACGTTCTACTGGAAGGCGGCGTAGTGGCCTACGACACCAACTTGCGCACGGGAGGTGCCGGAGCTCGCTACTTTGGTATTGGCGCCGATGAACAATACCGGGTGGATCAGGTCACCGTAAATTTGCGTGCCATTGACATACGCTCTGGTCAAGTTCTGCACACAGTACTCACCTCCAAAACCATTTACTCGAAAGCAATCAGTGCCGATGTATTCCGCTATGTAAAATTCAAGCGCTTGCTGGAAATTGAACTTGGCACCACAACCAACGAGCCCGCTCAGATGGCGATGCTGTCTGCGATGGAATCTGCGGTTATTCACCTGATCAGTCAGGGAATTGTCAATAATTCCTGGGCGCTGCAAAACCCGGACGATATCAATAACCCGGTATTGCAGTACTACCTGAATGAAAATGCTGTAATTCTATAACGCTGATAATCGATAACTGCACAGCTGAGCAAGTGATATGAATAGCCTAACCCCGTCATGGCGCAGTGACTTTCGCGCGCGAAAATTGACGACGCTTTGTGCAGGCGCTGTATGTTTGGGCCTGTTCAGCTCCCTAGGGCATACCCAGAATTACTTAGGAAGTTCCGAGCTTTCCGCGATCAGCGAAATCGACCAGCCCCTGGGTTATTCCGTTGCCAATATGGCCATTATTAATCAGGAAGGTAACTTCAATCATGTTTCCGCACAGCAGTACGGAACCATTAACTTTCTAACGGTGCAACAGGCAGGCTATGGCAACCTTCTGTTAAGTACCCAGGCAGGACAAGCCAATAGCACCACCTTGAGCCAGCTCGGTGAGAGTAATATCGCCATTCTGGTTCAGGCGGGCTACGAGAACATGATTCTGCTGGAGCAGATTGGGTTTGCGCACAAGGCGGGTATTTCACAATATGGCGTCAATAATTCGGCCAAGGTAGAACAGATTGGATTATCCCACCAGATCACTATCAATCAGCGCGGCAACGGCCTGCACACCGCGGTTACCCAGACCGGCGTCTCGATGACAACAACCGTCAATCAATACGACTGACAACCGTATTGCCACTCAAATAGTCCGGTATATGAGAATCAGAGCCATGCCACATGTTTACGCCAGCGAAGTTATCCTATCTTCACCGGTAACGGCTACATTTCCGGCATTGGCGGTGGCGTTGCTCGTCGCCATTTCACTCCCGACGCAAAAACTGAATGCCGAAGAGAACACCATCTATCAACACCAGATCGGTATTGAGAATCTCGCGATATCAGGGCAGACAGAAATAAACACCGAGAACAATGATTTCGAACAGCGCCAGAAGGGCTATCAAAATAGCGCCGAGGGAATTCAGAAGGAGGAGTCTGGCAGCAGCATTGTCCAGGTTCAGGACGGGCTGTTCAACGACATCGAGTCGCGGCAACAATATGGCCGCGTGAATACCATCAACAGTTCACAGGTCGGTGTTAAAAATTCGGTAACAGTATTGCAGTCAGTCACCTACAAGAACACAGTGACTACCCGTCAGGGTGGCTATGGCAACGAGGCTGAGGCATCTCAGGAAAATGGTAATTTCAACAGAGTGCAGGTAAGACAAAAAGGGGCTGAGAACCAAGCCAATTTAACGCAGCACACTAGCTTCCACAGTGCCATTTTCGTCAGCCAAATTGAAAATGACAATAAAGCCAGTACTCACCAGAGCGGCCTTGCGCACTTCTCCGCAACCAACCAGGAAGGTGTATACAACAGAGCTACCACACTGCAGTCTGGTAGCTTGCACGAAGCCGATTTACTCCAGACAGGCTTCGCAAACCAGATTGAGTTAATTCAAGAAGATAACAACAACGATATCAAGGCCACACAAAGCGGATCCCTCAACCAAGCCAGTATTACTCAGAACGGGTCATTTGGTATGGGTGGGAGTCACCAGTCCATCGTCAGTCAGATAGGTACGCTGAACAATATCGCAGTTTCCCAGAATGGTATTTCTGCTACGGCCGTTGTGACGCAATTCGGCAATGGCAATTCGGTTTCTCTAACCCAGTAAACCAGCTACCTAGCAGCCCGCGGATTTGTTGTGACTTTATACGCGTAATTCAAGCTACGCCCGCCAATCACTATTCCCTGGCAACTTCTCTCACCGCTACCTTCTACTCGCCAGCTAAATCATACGCCAGTGATTTTTGCTCGTTAAAAGCGCAACGGTTATCCAGAACAGCATCAATAATGCTGGAATTCGTGTCAAAAAATGAATTTTTGCGACACCTCCCATCCATTCGGTTATGAAATCGGTATTTCCGGAATCAATACTGATTAAAAACTGTACTTTCTTCCTAGTCTTTCATGACTTCTCTCCTATAGCGACCCACCCATGAGCAAGCAACACTCAATACCAAGATGATCACTTTTTAACCCGAAAGATCAAATTGCACTCACCATGGTCGTTTACTGCCCCGACAGGGGTTAGACCACAGGTTAGACACTCAACGATTCAGGTAGCGAAGCCCCACCGAGCAGGCAATGACGCCACTCACAGAGCTTCACCTTATGGAACATGGCGCTTTCCATTGCGCCATCGTTAACCAGTCTCACGGGGCTGGTTGTACTAACGTCCGAAGTAAAGGAGCAACTCATGAAGACGTTTTCCCCGATCGCCGCAGCCATCCTGATCGCCGCCAGCGGTACTGTAATGGCAGACAACAACACTGCCCTGCAAACCCAACTCGGCGGCGGCAACCATGCCACCTCCGACCAGGCTACTTTTGCTGCGTACAACCTCAGTAGCCAAACTCAGATCGGCTTTGTGAACAAGGCGGATGCTACCCAAGCATTCCATCTTGGCGGCAAGATCTATCAGGTTCAGCTGGGTATCTACAACAAGGCTTCAGCGACTCAAGTTGCTGGTATCGGCAATATGAGCAGCAGCCTACAGGTTGGTATTGGCAACGATTCCGATACTGTACAAGCGGTTGAATTCTTCAGCCATGCATATACCGATCAGTATGGAAAAGGCAACAAGTCCTATACCCTGCAAACCTTCGGTGCCGGCAACCATTCCAATGTCCTGCAAATCGGTAAATCCAACAAGCAGAGCACCACGCAAATCCTCAGCTTTGGCTCCAATGCGAGCACCACCCAATTGGGTGACTACAACATGGCTCATACAACCCAGTCCGGCGTCAGCCAGGATTCCGACATCCTGCAAGCGGGTATTGGTAACTATGCCGATGTTATGCAGTCCAACAAAAACAACACCTCGTTTGTTGGTCAAGCTGGTATCGCGAATATTGCGCATGTGAATCAGTCCGGTAAAGACAACGTTCAGCTGACTCTGCAAGGCGGCATTCTGAATATTGCCTCCACCAACCAGTACGGCAATGACAACTTCTCACTGACTGCTCAAGTGGGTTTATTCAACCAACACTACACCACTCAATTCACCGACAATAACGTTGCGGTCGGTCTGCAAGCCGGTGGTGGCAACCTGGGTGTAATTGTCCAGTAATTACATCGCGAGCGATAAGATCCGGGTGCTTTCGAGGCACCCGGAGCTTATACCTACGGCACCAGAAATTAACCTCTGTGCGTAAACTCCTTTTTTGCATTTCATATAAGGGAGCATCCAGTGAAAGTACCCTCCCTACTATCTGCTCTATCCGCTGCGGTCCTATTGGCAAGTAGTGGCTGGGCGATAGCATCCAACAATACGGCCATCCTGACGCAAACCGGGAATGGCAACGAGGCGTTGATTGATCAGACCGCTGACAACGGTTCTGTCATTATCATTACCCAGCATGGTGGATCGAATGAGAACAGCTCCGATGTGCTCTCATTAGGCGGACTGGTGCACCACTCGCAGTACGGGCAATTAAACAATGCTTACTCACTGCAATTGGGTGGCGCGGATAACAGTGCAACAATTTATCAGGTCGGCCAGCACAACTGGGCGAGCACCTTCCAAATTGACACTGTCAACAGTGACGCTCTGATCGATCAAGCAGGTAGCGGTAATGTCGCCAGTATTTTTCAGTATGGCGGTTACGACAACATGGCCACCATCAAACAATACGGTGACGTTCACTACGGTCTTATTGGCCAGTACGGAGCAAGCGACTCCGAAGCACATATTCTGCAGTTCGGCAGCTGGCAAATTGCCAGTATCACTCAAGTGGGCAGTGGTCATTACAGCGCCATCACCCAGAGTGGGTTCGGCAATAATGCACACACTACGCAACATGGTCAGTACAACAATGCGGATATTGTCCAGGATGGTATTGGCAACCTTGCCGTGGTGACGCAGGCTTCGAGCCATAATACCGCTCTGATAAATCAGGGTGGGATAGCCAATATGGCTGTGATCTCGCAGGTTCAAGGAGGAAACTCCGCGATCGTGAATCAATACGGAAATCTCAATCGGGCGTATATCTCGCAAAGTTCCACATCGAACGAAGCGATCATTACCCAGATTGGTTCAGGGAACCACGCGAATATCCTGCAGTAAGAACGTTGTTACCCTCAAAACAAAAAGGCGGCCATTTTGGCCGCCTTTTCAATTCTGGAAATAAACCAGAGATTACAGGTGCGCTACCGCATCAATCTCATACTCGATGGCGCCCGACGGGGTATTGACCACAACAATGTCACCCACCTCTTTGCCAATCAGCGCGCGGGCAATCGGGGAGTTCACGGAAATTTTCTTGTTTTTCACATCGGCTTCATCGTCACCTACGATCTTGTAAGTCACCTCACTATCGTTTTCCATATGAATAATGGTAACGGTAGTGCCGAAAATGACTTTGTCGCTAGGCTCAATCGCTTTTACATCAATGACCTGCGCCATGGACAGCTTGGCTTCGATTTCCTGGATGCGACCCTCGATAAAACCCTGTTTTTCACGGGCCGCGTGGTACTCGGCGTTTTCTTTCAGGTCGCCGTGTTCACGGGCTTCGGCAATGGCCTGTACTACCGCCGGGCGCTCTACTTTCTTCAGGTTGTCCAGTTCTGCTCGCAGGGCTTCTGCGCCCTCTACGGTCATGGGTACGCGGTTCAAGGGAACCTCCAAAATGGTCATTTCACAACGAAAAAGCTTCGCCAAACGGCGAAGCTTTTTACTTAAGGTTTTATTGCCCCTTTATACAAGGAGCAGCAGAAAGATGCCAACTAGCCTTGCAGGTGGCGGACCCGCTGATGCAGATCCTGCAGGCTACGCACCTGATGCGGTTCCGCAATCTGCATGGCCATTGCCATGGCGCGGGCCGCAGCCAGCGTAGTGGTGTAGCACACCTGATGGTTCTCGGCACTGCGACGGATATCTGCAGAATCGCGAATGGCCTGACGCCCCTCGGTGGTGTTGACCACCAGCGCAATTTCGTCATTTTTGATCATATCGACGATATGCGGGCGACCTTCGCTCATCTTGTTGACCGTTGTAACGGTAATGCCAGCATCTTGCAAGACCTTAGCGGTACCGCGGGTAGCCACCAGCTCGAAGCCCAGACTGGACAACTCGCGAGCCACATCCACCACACCGGGCTTGTCCACATCGCGCACGGAGATGAACACCTTGCCGGACTCCGGCAGTGCGTCACCCGCACCGATCAAGCCTTTGTCGAAGGCTTCGGCGAAGGTTTCACCTACACCCATCACCTCACCGGTGGATTTCATTTCCGGGCCGAGGATCGGGTCCACTTTCGGGAATTTGTTGAACGGGAATACCGACTCTTTGACGGAGTAGTAATCCGGCACAATTTCCTTAGTGAAGCCCTGCTCCGCCAGGCTGATACCGGCCTGACAGCGCGCGGCGATCTTCGCCAGGGAAGTACCGATGCACTTGGATACAAAAGGTACGGTCCGGGAAGCGCGCGGGTTCACCTCGATCACGTAGATCTCGCCGTCCTGGTAGGCCAGCTGGGTGTTCATCAGGCCAACCACACCCAGTTCGCGGGCCATGGCTTTGACCTGTTCGCGCATAAGGTCCTGTACATCCGCCGGCAGGCTGTAGGGCGGCAGGGAGCAGGCGGAGTCACCGGAGTGTACGCCACACTGTTCGATGTGCTGCATGATCGCACCGATCACCACATCCTGGCCGTCGGATACCGCATCGATATCCACCTCAATGGCGGAGTGCAGGAAGTGATCCAGCAGTACCGGTGCATCTTCGGAAACTTCTACCGCTTCCTTCATGTAGGTCTTGAGTTCGTCTTCCTTGTAGACGATCTCCATGGCGCGGCCACCCAGTACGTAGGACGGGCGCACCACCAGCGGGTAACCCACTTCCTTCGCGCGCTGAATCGCTTCGTACTCGGAGCGCACGATGGCGTTCTGCGGCTGCTTGAGGCCGAGGCGCATGATCATCTGCTGGAAGCGCTCGCGGTCTTCGGCGCGGTCGATCTGCTCCGGGGTGGTACCGATGATCGGCACACCTTCGTTGGCCAGGTAGCGCGCCAGGTTCAGCGGGGTCTGGCCGCCGAACTGGACGATCACGCCCACCGGCTTTTCCTTGCGTACGATTTCCAGCACGTCTTCCAGGGTTACCGGCTCGAAGTAGAGGCGGTCGGAAGTGTCGTAGTCAGTGGAAACCGTCTCCGGGTTACAGTTGACCATGATGGTCTCGTAACCGTCTTCACGCATGGCCAGTGCCGCGTGTACACAGCAGTAATCGAACTCGATGCCCTGACCGATACGGTTGGGGCCACCGCCGAGTACCATGATTTTCTTGTTGTCCGTCGGCTCGGCTTCACACTCCTCATCGTAGGTGGAATACATGTAAGCGGTGCTGGTCGCGAACTCGGCCGCACAGGTGTCCACACGCTTGTAGGACGGGAATACACCCAGCTTGTGGCGGAATTCACGCACGGTTTTCTGGCTTACGCCCAATAGGTCGGCCAGGCGCTTGTCGGAGAAGCCTTTGCGCTTCAGGAAGCGCATGGTCTTGGCATCCAGCGCAGAAGTCGGCATGGACTTCAGCGGCTCTTCGATATCCATCAGTTCCTTGATCTGCACCAGGAACCAGGGGTCGATACCGGAAAGCTCGTAAACCTCGTCGATGCTCAGGCCCATACGGAAGGCATCGCCCACGTACCAGATACGCTCGGCGCCCGGTACGGAAAGCTCTCGGCGCAGGTTCTCCATGGAGCCCACTTCTGCCGGGTCGAGTTTCGGCTCGAAACCGAAGGAACCCACTTCCAGACCGCGCAGGGCTTTCTGCATGGACTCTTGGAAGTTACGACCGATCGCCATCACCTCACCCACGGATTTCATCTGGGTGGTCAGGCGCGCGTCAGCTTCACCGAACTTCTCGAAGGTGAAGCGCGGAATCTTGGTAACCACGTAATCGATGGACGGTTCGAAAGATGCCGGGGTCGCACCGCCGGTGATGTCATTCTGCAGCTCGTCCAGGGTGTAACCCACCGCCAGCTTGGCCGCGACCTTGGCGATCGGGAAACCGGTGGCCTTGGAGGCCAGCGCGGAGGAACGGGACACCCGCGGGTTCATCTCGATGATCACCATGCGGCCGGTTTTCGGATCCATACCAAACTGCACGTTAGAACCGCCAGTCTCAACACCGATCTCACGCAATACCGCGATGGATGCGTTACGCATCAGCTGGTATTCCTTGTCGGTGAGGGTTTGGGCCGGGGCCACGGTGATGGAGTCACCGGTGTGCACACCCATGGGGTCGAAGTTTTCGATGGCACAGACGATGATGCAGTTGTCGTTTTTGTCACGCACAACTTCCATCTCGTACTCTTTCCAGCCGAGCAGGGATTCGTCGATCAGCAGTTCGTTGGTCGGCGACAGGTCGAGGCCGCGTTTGCAGATTTCCTCGAACTCCGGCCAGTTGTAAGCCACACCGCCGCCGGAACCACCCATGGTGAAGGACGGGCGAATGATCACCGGGAAACCAAATTCCTCCGGCACCTTTTTCGCTTCCTCCATGGAGTGCACGATCTTGGCACGCGGGGTCTCGAGGCCAATGGCCTTCATCGCCTTGTCGAACAGGTTGCGGTCTTCCGCTTTTTCGATGGCGTTCTTGTCCGCACCGATCAGCTCACAGCCAAACTCTTTCAGCACGCCGTGCTTGTCCAGCGCCAGCGCACAGTTCAGTGCAGTCTGGCCGCCCATGGTAGGCAGAATGGCGTCCGGGCGCTCTTTCTCGATGATCTTGGCAACGGTTTTCCACTCCACCGGCTCGATGTAAGTGGCATCCGCCATCGCCGGGTCGGTCATGATGGTGGCCGGGTTGGAGTTCACCAGGATCACCCGGAACCCCTCTTCGCGCAGGGCTTTACAGGCCTGGGCGCCGGAGTAGTCAAATTCACAGGCCTGACCGATGACGATGGGGCCGGCACCGATGATCAGAATGCTTTTAATGTCTGTGCGTTTTGGCATCTTTCTTCCGTATCTAGCCGGCCGCAGCCGGTGGATAAAATTCTGGTCTTCGTTTCAAGTAGAGGCGGCTTAACGGCGCGCTTCCATCATCTCGATAAACTGATCGAACAGCGGCGCCACATCGTGCGGGCCAGGGCTCGCTTCCGGGTGTCCCTGGAAGCTGAAAGCCGGCTTGTCTTTCAGGCGAATGCCCTGCAGCGTGCCGTCAAACAGGGACTTGTGGGTGATTTCCACATTGTCCGGCAGGGTGTCCACGTCCACCGCAAAACCGTGGTTCTGCGCGGTGATCATCACCTTGCTGGAGTTCAGGTCCTGCACCGGGTGGTTGCCGCCGTGGTGGCCGAATTTCATTTTTGCGGTCTTGGCGCCGACTGCCAGGCCCAGCAACTGGTGCCCCAGGCAGATGCCGTAAGTGGGCAGGCCGGTGTCGAGAATCTCTTTGATCGCCTGGATGGCATAATCGCAGGGCTCGGGGTCACCGGGGCCGTTGGACAGGAAGACGCCGTCCGGGTTCATCGCCAGCACTTCAGAGGCCGGGGTTTCCGCCGGTACCACGGTGATGCTGCAGCCGCGGTCCACCAGCATGCGCAGGATGTTGCGCTTCACGCCGAAGTCGTAGGCCACCACTTTGTGGGGCTGCGCCGCCGGTGCCGGCTTGTGGCCCTGACCCAACTCCCAGCTGCCTTCGTTGAAGTCGTACTTCTCTTTGGTAGAGACGACTTTGGCCAGGTCCATGCCCTTGAGGCCGGCAAATTCCTGGGCCTTTTTCAGGGCTTCGGCTTCGTCGATACTCTCGCCTTCACGAGCACCGGCCACGATGCAGCCGCTCTGCGCACCCTTGTCACGCAGAATGCGCGTCAGGCGGCGGGTGTCGATATCGGCGATACCAACAATGTTGCGCGACTTGAGGTAGTCCTCCAGCGACTGCTCGCTGCGGAAGCTACTGGCCATCAGCGGCAGGTCGCGAATCACCAGACCGGCAGACCAGATCTCGGCACACTCTTCATCTTCAGAGTTGGTACCGGTATTGCCGATATGGGGGTAAGTCAGGGTGACGATCTGGCGGGCGTAGGACGGGTCTGTCAGGATTTCCTGATAACCGGTCATGGAGGTGTTGAATACCACCTCGCCTACGGTTGAGCCTTCGGCGCCGATGGCGCGGCCGTGAAAAACACTGCCATCAGCGAGCACCAGCAAAGCCGGGGTAGTGCTGGGCATCAAGGATTCCGGCGTGGGAACAGCGTTGTTCAATTCAATCTCCAATCGTCAGAACAGCTTCCGGGCGGGGTGAGAGGGCCTACAGTCAGCAGCAGTTTCACCTGCAACTTTTTTACCGGGTGCCTTTTATAAAAAAGCGAGATGAAACGTCTGCTTCATCTCGCTTTTTTATAAATTTATTCACGCGCGGTTTTTAAAGGGCTCACTTGGGCTCTCACTGCGTGTGCGGTGCTTGCCACCGGCACTTATCTTGGCGGGAAAGCCTCAGGCCCAGGACACAGAATGGCATCAAAATGCACTTTTCGGCGCCGGGCGACAGCGGAGGGACCTTTCCAAGCCGGGCGCAGATTCTACGGGAAAACAGCCCCGGCCGCCAGTACAAATATGCGTCAAATCCGACCGCAGCGACAGCAAACCGAGAGAAACGCCGGGGAACACAAAACCTGTCAGTCAATTCACCTGCCGACTCAGCCGGAACAGGCTGTTGCCCATTTTCAATTCAGCCCGCTCCAACCGGGTCTTATTTAGCTGCAGCGCCATATTGCCGCCACTACCGGCAAACTCGACCATACCGCCCAGGGCCGCAAATCGGCTGAAATCGCTCACCGTGAGTACCGGGAAGAATTCCAGTGCACCCACCGCCTTCAGCATTTGCTCAGCACTCATATCGCCCATCACAATGATCTGGCAGCGGCGCGCGCGCAGCATTTCACCGTCGTGGACTTCCTCCAACGCCACCAGGCGCCCCTGCACCCGGTGCCGGTTGAGCCGCGCGGTCAGCGGGGCTACCAGTTCATCCTCGCCCATGACACAAATCCGGAAGGGCGCGTTGGTCCCGTTGAAAACATCAATGGGCCACTGCAGGTGATGGGCGAAATGCACGATATAGTCCACCATCACCTTGCGCCCGAGATCGCTGTCCGACAGGTGCTCGCTGGCAGCGGCCTTCAGCGGAGACAGTGGCGACAGGCACACGAGCATGACAAGGAGCAGGAAACCGAGACGATCGGGACGGAAGCGGACGGGCATGCGGGAAAGTCCCCCCGTCGCAGAAACGGCCAGCGGATTGGCGGCAGGAACTTTATTTTCTGACTTCAACATCTTTTGGGGTCACAAATTGAGTTCACAACTTGAGTTCACAAAGTGTGAAAACCTGAACCGGGCGGTGCACCCCAAAAGACTAGTACCGGCCAACCGCAGCCACCAACGGAAAGGCAGCAGCTGCGCGCCAGAATCTAGCGCCGGAACTGACCGCTTCTCAGCAGTCAGCTCCGCACTTCTCAGCCAAAGGCCAGTGGCGACTCACTCGCTGTCTGGCAGCTCCACCGGCTTGATGGTGGGGCGCCACTTCAGCGCTTTTTCGATGGCCATAATCATGGACCCGGCGACGTCCTTGCGGGTGGCGCTTTCAATACCTTCCAGACCCGGGGAGGAGTTCACCTCCAGCAGTAGCGGGCCTTTCTTGGAACGGATAATGTCCACGCCGGCGACTTTCAGGCCCAACACCTTGGCCGCCTTGATCGCCAGCTTGCGCTCTTCCGGCAGGATCTTGACCACCGAGGCGGTACCGCCCTGGTGGATGTTGGCGCGAAACTCCCCTGGTGCCGCCTCCCGCTGGATCGCCGCAAACACTTTGCCATCGACCACAAACAGGCGCAGGTCCTTGCCTTGGGCCTCGCGGATGAACTCCTGCACCAGCAGGTTCACTTTCAGGGATTTGAAGGCATTGATTACGGATTCCGCGGCCTTGCGGGTTTCCGCCAGTACCACGCCGCGCCCCTGGGTGCCCTCGAGCAGTTTCACGATCAGCGGCGCACCGCCCACCATGTCGATCAGCTCGTTGGTATCCATCGGCGAGTTGGCGAAACCCGAGATCGGGATGTTCAATCCGCCCTCCTGCAGCAACTGCAGGGAGTAAAGCTTGTCCCGGGACTGGCTGATGGACTGGGAGCCATTCAGTGCGAAGACCCCCATGCTTTCAAAGTGGCGGGTAAGCGCACAGCCATAAAACGTCTGGCTGGGACGAATCCGCGGAATGATCGCATCCAGGTTGTTGAGGATACGCCCATCCCGGTAGTGCACTTCCGGCTCCGCCGCATCCAGCTTCATATAGCACTGGCGAATGTTCAGGAAGGTCATACGGTGACCGCGCTCAGCGCCCGCTTCCATGATCCGCTGGTTGCTGTATAGGTCCGGATTGGATGCCAGTACCCCGATACGCAGCCCGGTGCCGGCAATATGGTGCTCGTCGCGGTAGTACTCCTCCAGCTGGCTCGGCGGAATTTCACCCAGGCAGAAGCTCTCGGAGGGATCCACCAGCATCCGCCCCATCATCGCCTCGCGGCCGAGCAGCATGCGGTAACCCATGGTGTCGCGATTGGTCAGGGTCAGTTCAATATCCCAGACACTGCCACCAATGCTGAGGCTGGTTTTGATGACGATGCGCTTTTCCGCATCGCCGGATGAACTGCGCACGGTGCGCTTGTCCAAAACCCGCGCCTCGCAACGCACCCGCGGACGACGCAGGTTCTGCAGCGGATGCGCCTCAAAGCTTACCCAGGGTTCGCCATTGCGATTGAACGGCTGGATATTGTAAGCGTGCAGACTGGAGGTTTTGGCACCGGAGTCCACTCGCGCCTTGATGGCGGGAATACCCAGCCCAGGAAAGGCGCACCACTCTTCACTGCCAACAATGATTTTCTTTTCCAACACAGACTCCTAAGCAGACCCCGAACAAGGTGGTCGCCTTTGTTTAAGGACCAGATTATTTAAGGGCCAGAACGTCGCGCATATCGTAGCGCCCCGCTGCACGGCCATGTAACCAGACCGCGGCGCGTACGGCGCCGCGGGCAAATGCCAGCCGACTACTGGCCTTGTGGGTAATTTCGATGCGCTCGCCATCGGCAAGGAAAGATACCGTGTGCTCCCCCACCACATCGCCGCCACGCACGGTGGCAAAGCCGATGGTTTCACGCGCGCGCTCGCCAGTCTGCCCTTCACGGCCGTAAACCGCCACTTTGGACAGGTCGCGCCCCAGGGTATCCGCAATCACTTCACCCATGCTGAGCGCAGTACCAGAGGGGGCATCCACTTTGTGACGGTGGTGGGCTTCGACAATTTCGATATCGACATCGTTGCCCAGAACCCGCGCTGCAGTTTCCAGTAAGTTAAAGCACAGATTCACACCGGTGGAAAAATTGGTCGCGAAACACAGCGGAGTTTTGTCGCCGGCACTCAGCATCTGAGCCTTCTGCTCCGGATCAAAGCCGGTGGTGCCGATGACAATGGCCTTGCCATGCTCCGCGCAGTAAGCAGCATTCTCGATCGTAGCCAGGGGTGCAGTGAAATCGATCAGCACATCGAACTCCGCCTGCTCCAGGCTATCGATGATTGCCAGGCCGTTGCGACCGATACCGGCCACCTCACCGGCATCTGCGCCAACCAGGCTGGAGCCCGGGCGCACGATAGCCGCACTCAGCCGGGCAGTGCCATCCTGCTCCGCAAACGCCAGCGCTTCCGCCAGCACGCGCCCCATACGGCCACCAAATCCTGTGATTGCTACTTTTACCGCCATGTCTCTTCTCCTTCGGCCGGGCTGTGAAAGGCGCGGATTCTACCCCGGTTTTCACGACGGGCAATACCGCAATCCATACCGGAAGCCCGCACGCCAGGCTCCACAGCCGGGTACTGACCACAACTGCAGACAACATAACAGACCACTGACCACCCGGTACGCCTTGCGGCGCCAGATTCCTCTACTAGGCTTTAATTATCTTGATGATCGGAGCGCCACGCATGTCCCCGGAGTCCCGCAATCCTTTCTGGTCTTCCCTTTCCGCCGCCCTGTTCGCGCTCCTGCTGTTCACCGTGGTATCCACCGGTAAAGCAGTCGACAACAGCGGGCTGGGCGATGATTTCTGGGAAAAATACGACGATATTACCGACTGGATAACCCTGCGCCTGAAACTGACGCCAGAGCAGGAAGACAAGGCACTGCCCCTGCTGGAAAAAAGCTTCGAGCTGCAGCTGATGATCATCAAAGATTACGGCTTTGCCGACGGCAAAATGCCCAAGCTGACGCAAATGCAGAAAGAAGAACTGGATGCGAAGATCATTGCCACGCGGGCAGCGACCAGGGCGGAAATGGTCAAAATCCTGAACCCGGAGCAGCTGGAAGAGCTGAAGAAAATCCAGCGAGAGTTTCACGAGGAATTCCGGCGCCGCCTGGCAGAAAACTGACAAGGCACTGCAAACAAGTGGTAACCGCCGCTGACTGCCAAACGTAAAAAGCCCGGGTCCTTGAACCCGGGCTTTTTATGGAAGCTGAAACGGCGAAAAAATCAGAGCTTCATATCGCCAAAGAAGTTCTTCACCCCTTCAAACCAACCGGTCTGACGGGGGGAGTTTTTCTTTTCGCTCAAGGTATTGGCAAACTCTTCCAGCAACTCTTTCTGCTTGGCAGACAGGTTGACCGGCGTTTCCACCACTACCCGGCACAGCAGGTCACCGGGAGCGCCACCGCGCACCGGGGTTACACCCTTACCACGCAGGCGGAACAGTTTGCCGGTCTGGCTTTCCGCTGGAATTTTCAGTTTGACCTTGCCATCCAGGGTGGGCACTTCCATCTCGCCGCCCAGCGCCGCGGTGACAAAACTGATCGGCACTTCGCAGTACAGGTTTTTGCCATCGCGCTGGAACAGTTCGTGTTCACGCACCATCACCTGCACATAAAGGTCGCCCGCAGGTCCGCCATCCGGACCGGCTTCGCCTTCACCGGCGAGGCGGATGCGATCACCGGTATCCACACCCGGCGGCACTTTCACGGAAAGGGTCTTGGTTTCTTCCACCCGGCCACGGCCGTGACAGCTGCCGCAGGGGTCACTGATTACGGTGCCGCGTCCACGACAGTTAGGACAGGTCTGCTGCACAGAGAAGAAGCCCTGCTGCATGCGCACCTGACCAGCACCCCCACAGGTGCCACAGGTCTGGGGCTTGGAACCGGCCTTGGCGCCGGAACCGTGACAGGTACCGCAATTGGCCAGGGTCGGCACCTTGATCTTGACCGTAGTGCCGCGCACCGCGTCTTCCAGATCCAGATCCAGGTCATAGCGCAGGTCGGAACCGCGCTGGGGACCGCGACGGCCGCCACCGGCGCCGCCACCAAAGATATCGCCAAACACATCACCGAAGATATCCGAGAAGCCGCCAAAGCCGCCGGCACCTGCGCCGCCCGCCTGGCCGTCTACACCGGCGTGACCAAACTGGTCGTAGGCCGCTTTTTTCTGCGGATCAGAAAGTACTTCGTAGGCCTCGTTGGCCTCTTTGAATTTATTTTCCGCCTCTTTATCGTCGGGGTTGCGGTCCGGGTGAAATTTCATCGCCACCCGGCGGTAAGCTTTTTTCAGCTCCTTTTCATCCGCGCCCTTGCTGACGCCGAGGACTTCGTAGTAATCGCGTTTGGACATAGCTCTGTGTGTTCTTTTTAAAACTGCAGAAGGCGCGAAAGCTCGATTGAGCCCCCGCGCCTTTTTTATTGCCCCTGAGAAGCCGGGCTACCGGCTCCCCGAGGGCTGAGACAAGTCGTTGTTACTCTTGCGGAGTTACTTGTCTTCTTTCTTGTCGTCTTTGACTTCTTCGAACTCAGCGTCCACTGCGTCGTCACCACCGGACTGGGCTTGCTCAGCCTGTTCCGCGGCCGCTTCGCCGGCTTGCGCCTGCTCCGCGTACATCTTCTGGGCTACCGGGCCGGAGGCTTCGGTCAGCTTGGTGGTGGCCGCTTCCATGGCCGCCTTGTCGTTACCTTTTACCGCTTCCTCGGCTTCTGCCAGAGCGGCGTCGATTGCGGCTTTCTCTTCCGCAGTCGCCTTGTCACCGGCTTCTTCCAGGGTTTTCTTGGTGGCAGAGATCAGGCCGTCGAGGGTGTTGCGGGTGGTGACCAGCTCCTCGAACTGCTTGTCCGCTTCGGCGTTGGCCTCGGCGTCCTGTACCATTTTTTCGATCTCTTCATCGGACAGACCGGAAGAGGCCTTGATCACGATGGACTGCTCTTTGCCAGTCGCCTTGTCTTTGGCGTGCACGTGCAGGATGCCGTTGGCATCGATGTCGAAGGTCACTTCGATCTGCGGCATGCCGCGCGGCGCCGGCGGGATGTCAGCCAGGTCAAAACGACCCAGGGACTTGTTCTGTGCCGCCTGCTTGCGCTCACCCTGTACCACGTGAATGGTCACGGCAGTCTGGTTGTCATCAGCAGTAGAGAACACCTGGGACTTTTTGGTCGGGATGGTGGTGTTCTTGTCGATCAGCGGAGTGGCCACGCCACCCATGGTTTCGATACCCAGGGTCAGCGGGGTTACGTCCAGCAGCAGTACGTCTTTCACGTCACCGCCCAGAACCGCACCCTGGATCGCTGCACCAACGGCAACCGCTTCGTCCGGGTTCACATCTTTACGCGGCTCTTTGCCGAAGAATTCGGTGACCTTGGACTGCACCAGCGGCATACGGGTCTGACCGCCCACCAGGATCACTTCGTCGATGCCGGAGGCAGACAGGTCGGCGTCAGCCAGGGCAGTTTTTACCGGCTCCAGGGAGCGGGTAACCAGGTCTTCCACCAGGCTTTCCAGCTTGGCGCGGGTCAGTTTGACGACCAAGTGCTTGGGACCGGTAGCGTCTGCGGTGATGTACGGCAGGTTCACTTCGGTCTGCTGGCTGGAAGACAGCTCGATCTTGGCTTTTTCAGCGGCTTCTTTCAGGCGCTGCATGGCCAGGGGGTCGCCTTTCAGGTCGATGCCCTGGTCTTTCTTGAACTGCTCGGCGAGGTAGTCGATCAGGCGCAGGTCGAAATCTTCACCACCGAGGAAGGTGTCACCGTTGGTGGACAGCACTTCAAACTGCATTTCACCGTCGACGTCGGCAATTTCGATGATGGAGATATCGAAGGTACCGCCACCCAGGTCGTAAACCGCGATGGTGCGGTCACCACCTTTCTTGTCGAGGCCGTAGGCCAGCGCAGCCGCAGTCGGCTCGTTGATGATGCGCTTCACGTCCAGACCGGCGATGCGGCCGGCGTCTTTGGTGGCCTGGCGCTGGGAGTCGTTGAAGTAGGCCGGTACGGTAATTACCGCTGCGTCTACTTTCTCACCGAGGAAATCTTCCGCGGTTTTCTTCATTTTCTTCAGCACTTCAGCAGAGATCTGCGGCGGTGCCTTCTTGTCGCCCTTCACTTCCACCCAGGCGTCGCCGTTGTCGGCTTCAACGATGGAGTAAGGCACCATTTTGATGTCTTTCTGTACTACGTCGTCTTTGAACTTGCGGCCGATCAGGCGCTTGACGGCGTACAGGGTATTGGTCGGGTTGGTCACGGACTGGCGCTTGGCGGACTGGCCAACCAGTACTTCGTTGTCGTCGGTGAACGCAACGATGGAAGGCGTAGTGCGATCGCCTTCGGCGTTCTCAATAACACGCGCCTTGTCGCCGTCCAGTACTGCCACACAGCTGTTGGTAGTACCCAGGTCGATGCCGATGATTTTTCCCATTGGTTTGATTCCTCACTTTGCTGCGCGCCGGATTCTGTCCTGGCGGCGCACGTTTGTATTCGGTTGCTGCTTATATTGGTGCCGTCGTTTTGTTTTCAAGGGCACCCAGCGCAGGGATTTCTATTTCTGCCTTACGGCGCCTTGCTGACCACGACCATCGCCGGTCGAACCAGGCGGCCGTTCAGGCGGTAGCCTTTCTGGAAGACCTCGAGCACGGTATTCGGCTCTACATCGCCGTTAGGCACCTGGGCCATGGCCTGGTGCAGCTCCGGGTCGAAGGGCTCACCCGCCGGGTCGAGCACTTCCACACCCGACTTGGTCAGGGTGTCGATAAAGGACTTCTGGGTCAGCTCAATGCCTTCGACCACCGCCTTGTGGGCTTCGTGCTCGCTGTCGATGGTGGCAATAGCGCGCTCGAGGTTGTCCACCACCGGCAGCAGATCCTTGATCAGCTTCTCAACGCCAAATTTGTGGGCCTTTTCCACGTCCTGCTGGGCGCGGCGGCGGGCATTCTGCACCTCGGCCTGGGCGCGCAGCACCATGTCTTTGTGATCTGCCAGTTGCTGGTGCAGGGAGGCGATTTCCTCTACCAACGCACCTTCTTCACCAGCTTCACCTTCGGCGGCCAGCTCTTCCGCCAGAGCCTCCTCGGCGGCGTGCTGCTCTTCTGCACTGGGCTGCTCGATTTCGGCCTGCTCGCCGATCTGTTGTTCTTCGCTGCGCTCTTTGGCCACTGCTTTCTCCGTCTGTAGTCCGTCGGTCTACTGCCAATAGGTCAAATGAGTAACTCGCCGGTACGGCCGCGCCGAACCGGGGGTGAAGGGCTATATGGGGGCGCCCCGGGGCACTTCAAGTGATACCGCTGCAGTCCGGAATCAAGGCCCTCACGCGGCGGAGCAAACCACAGGGTAAGGTGGCAATGCAGCTGTGGCGAGACCAACCCCGGGGAATCGATCGCCGCACAAACAGCGCCCGGGGTGATTGAAACCGCGCCCTCAAATACTGTATAAACAACCACTACTCCGATAGCCATGAAAATAATCCCATGTTGCTGCACCTGTCTATCAGCCAATTCACCCTGGTCGACCAGCTGGAGCTGGAATTCGGCCCCGGCACCAGTACCCTCACCGGCGAGACCGGCGCGGGCAAATCCATCACCCTCGATGCCCTCGGCCTCGCCCTCGGCGACCGCGGCAACGGCGAGCTGGTGCGCGCTGGCGCCAAGCGCGCCGATATCCACGCCACCTTCGATATCGGTGAACACCAAGAGGCCCGCGCCTGGCTGGAAGAACAGGAAATGGACGCCGGCCGGGAAGTAATTCTGCGCCGCACCATCGGTGTCGACGGCCGCTCCCGCGCTTACATCAACGGCCAGCCGGTCACGCTGATGCAGCTGCGCACCCTCGGCGAACAGCTGATCGATATCCACAGCCAGCACGAACACCAATCGCTGCTGAAAAAAGAGACCCACCGCCGCCTGCTGGACGAATATGCCGGTGCCGAGGCGCAAAGCGCCGAAGTGCGCATTCACTACAAGACCTGGCAGGACCAGTACCGCCGCTACCGCAAGCTGGCAGACAGCGCCGAAGAGACCCAGGCCCGCCGCGACCTGCTGGAGTACCAGTTGGAAGAGCTGGAACAGCTGGACCTGAAACCGGCCGAGCTGGAAGAACTGGAAAGCGAGCAGCGACAGCTGGCCAACGCCGGCGAGATCCTGAGCGGCAGCTACCAGCTGGCCGCACTACTCAATGGCGGCGAGGGTGATATCGCCGAGCAACTACACCGCGCCCTGCAGCTGGTCGGCGCCATGCCGGAGCAAAGCACCGCACTTTCAGAAGTGGCGCAGATGCTCGACAGTGCGCGTATCCAGGTGGACGAGGCCGCCAGCACCCTGTCGCGACACATCGACCGTTTTGAAATGGACCCGGAGCGGCTGGCGGAAGTGGAAGAGCGCCTCTCCGCCATCTATTCCATCGCCCGCAAGCACCGGGTACAACCGGATCAACTGCCGGAACTGCAGCAGCAGTGGCAGCAGGAGCTGGAAGAAATCGGTGCGCCAGATGCCCTGGATAAACTGGCCGCCGAGTGCGAACGACTTGAAAAGACCTTCCGCGCCAGTGCCGGCAAGCTCAGTAAACTGCGCACCGCGGCCGCCAGCAAACTGGCCAAGGCCGTCAATGCGCAGCTGGCTGATCTGGCGATGCCCCACGCGCGCGTCGAGCTGGCGCTGACAGAGCTGGAAAAACCCACCGCCACCGGCCTCGAAGAAGTGGAAATCCTGATTGCCACCAACCCCGGCCAGCCCGCGCGGGCGCTGGGCAAGATCGCCTCCGGCGGTGAACTGTCCCGGGTCAGCCTGGCGATCCAGGTGGTTACCGCGCAGACTTCCCGCACCCCCACCCTGGTGTTCGATGAGGTGGATGTGGGTATCGGCGGCACCACCGGCGACGTGGTAGGCAAGCTGCTGCGTCAGCTGGGTGAGCGCGGCCAGGTTATCTGTGTCACCCACCTGGCCCAGGTCGCTGCCCGCGCCCACCGCCAGTATCTGGTGGAGAAACACAGTGACGGCAAGGCCGTATTCGTGGCCCTGCGTGAATTAAAAGATACCGAGCGCAGCGCGGAAGTAGCGCGCATGCTGGGTGGGGAGACCACCGCGCAGTCCCTGGCCCACGCAGAGGAAATGCTGGGCAGGGCCTAATCGCCCGGCCCGGAGCAAGTCCCACCAGTCACAACTAGGCGGCCCACAGACCGAAATTGACCGAAAGCGGCAGGAAATTCATTTTATACTGCCGCGCCCTGGTACAAAGCGCCAACTACACTGACGGGCAAAGAATTCGGTCTTATCATGCAAACAACGATTTTCAATACTCCCATTCTCACCCCCTGCCTGCGACTGCTTGCACGCCTGTTGCTCAAGCTGCACGGCTGGAAAGTGGTGGCCGACGAGCGCGCCCTCAAGCTGAAAAAATATGTACTGCTGGCCGCCCCCCACACCTCCAACTGGGATGGCTACTTCTTTATCCTCGCCGCCCTCAAGCTGAAAGTGAACCCGCAGTGGATGGGCAAGGACAAACTCTTCCAGTTCCCGCTGGGCGGCACCATGCGCTGGTTTGGCGGCATTGCGGTGGATCGCAGCAAGGCCAACAACCTGGTGGAAGCCACCGTCAACCAGTACAACACCCGGGATGAACTGGTGATTGCCGTGCCCCCAGAAGGCACCCGCGGCAAAGCCGAGCGCTGGAAAACCGGCTTTTATCACATCGCCCGCGGCGCCGCGGTGCCGGTGGTCTGCGGATTTATCGATTTCGCCAAGAAGGAAGCGGGCCTGGGGCCGGTAATGGAAATGGGCGAAAACCTCGCCAAGGAGCTCGCTCGATTCGGCAATTACTATGCGGGCAAGGTGGGCAAGTACCCGCAAGACTACACGGCGCCCGTCTAAGTACCGGGTATCGGAACGCATAAAAAAGGGGAGCCAGTGGCTCCCCTTTTTTGTCGCTCTGATTTTCGGTCTGCGCCCAAAATCTGAGCGTTGCTCAGCTCTCTTTCAGCTGTCTTTCTTTTTCACATAGAGCACCAGGCTGTGGCCGGTAAGCTCGTAGCCGTGCTCTTCAGCGATCTGGTGCTGCAGTTCTTCGATCTTCTCATTGTGAAATTCGATCACCTTGCCGCTATCGGTGCAGACCATATGGTCGTGGTGATCGCCCCGGTCCAGCTCGAATACCGAGTGGCCGCCGTCAAAGTTGTGGCGGATCACCAGGCCGGCGCTCTCAAACTGGGTCAGTACTCGGTAAACGGTGGCCAGGCCTACATCTTCCCCGGCTTCCAGCAGCATCTTGTACACATCCTCTGCACTCAGGTGCTGTTCACTGGCGCTCTCCAGCAGTTGCAGAATTTTGACTCGCGGCAGGGTGACCTTGAGGCCTGCTTTGCGCAGTTCCTGATTTTCGTTCGACATGGGTAATTGCTTTCCGGATGTGTGTGCTCGTAATAATGGTGTAGCGCCTGTCGGCAGGCGAACAGTTCGGGTATTATCCACGCCCAGCGAAGGTAGCGGAACCCCAAGGGGGCAATCGGTCTGATAGATGGCCTTGCGCCTGCACCGCAGAGCACAGCCGGTAAGTGACTGTTCACTTTCTGGGTTTGCCTTGCGGAAAATAGGGAGGTGGCGAAACGCCTTTGGGAACTTTATCGGCAAAATAGCGACTATTCTGTCGATCGGTGTGGTGATTCAACCCGGGTACGATCCCGGTTTAGGCCCCTACCCAACCCGGATGCCGAACCGGCACCGAAACGGTACCGCTACCAAATACGGACCTAATAAAAATTCAGATGGAGCATTCAATGCCATCAGTTGTACGAATTCTGATCATTGCCGGGCTGTGCAGCCTGGCCACCGCCTGCAGCCTGTTCAAGTTTCCCGGTGTACACCGTATCCAGGTGCAGCAGGGCAATATCATCACCCAGGAAATGGTGGATCAGCTGAAACCCGGCATGACTCGTCGCCAGGTGCGCTTCGTGCTCGGCACCTCGCTGCTGGAAGACACCTTCAATCCCAACCGCTGGGATTACATCAACCGCGTCCGCTCCCCCAAAGGGGAAGAGACCCAGAAGCGTTTCTCGGTTTACTTCAATGGCGATCTGTTGATCGCAACCAGCGGCGACTGGCAGCCCGCCGGCTGGCCCTGATCCAGGCCCGCCACCGCGCGGGTAGCCACCAACCCGGTTATTCGCCCTGCGCTTGCCGCTTTGCCTTTTCCGCGCGCTGCTTGCGGGCCTCTTTGGGGTCCGCAATGAGTGGCCGATAGACCTCCACCCTGTCCCCCGGCTGCAGTACATATTCCGCCGCCACCGCCAACCCCTTGGTGCCCAGGGCCTGACCAAAAATCCCCAGCTTCGCCGTTGCCGGCTGCACTTCCGGATACTCCCGGGGAATGCCGGACAACTCCAGCGCCTGTAACGCAGTGGTACCGGGCGGCACCAGCAGGCTCATCAAACGCTGTTCATGGGGCAGTGCATAAACCACTTCCACTGCGATAGTTTTCTGGCCGCTCATCAACTCTCTCCATAAATCTGTTTCGCGCGCTCACACATGGCATCCACCATCTGATTGGCGATTCCGCTGAACAGCTTGCCCGCCGCCGCCCCCAGCAAACGATTCTGCGCACGGAACTCCAGGGTAAACGCCACTTTGCAGGCATTTTCCGCAAGTGGGGTAAAGGTCCAGCAGCCATTGAATTCACTGAAGGGGCCGTCCACCAGCACCAGCTCCATTTTTTCCGGTCGCTGCAGGCGATTGCGGGTGACAAAGCTCTGGCTGATACCCGCGCGGCTAAGATCCAGCCGCGCCTCCAGGGTCTCTCCATCCCGGTGCAGGATTTCCGCACCGCGGCAGCCGGGCAAAAACTGTGGATAACTGGCGACGTCATTCACCAGGTCAAACATCTGCTCGGCACTGAACATCACCAGTGCGCTGCGTTCAATTTTTGTCATTGTTCCACTTTTGCCATTACTGCTTAACGGGTTCAAAACGGGATCATTGCCTAAACCCTGCCCGGTACAGGCAGTTTTATTGCCTATCCTGTGTTTCACGGGCCGATTTTGCCCGCGACGCTACTCAAGGCGGATAAATCCTGCAACAATCTGTTACCAAATGCGCCCGCACATTTCCGGGCCGGGCCCTTGTTACCGTCAATCTCGGACTGCAAGGGTCGCCATCATTCAGACGACAAGAATAAAAGGCAAGCGAGAAAACTATGTCTGCAACCCGAGAACATTTCGGCTCCCGTATCGGTTTTATCCTGGCAGCCGCCGGCTCCGCGGTCGGCATCGGCAACCTGGTGTCTTTCCCGGTAGCCGCCACTAAAAGTGGTGGTGGTGCCTTCCTGCTGGTGTACGCGCTCTTCGTATTCCTCATCTGCTTGCCGGTGATGATGGCGGAACTGGCCCTCGGCCGCAAAACCAATAAAGACCCGGTGGGTGCCTACCGCCAGCTTTCTGGCGGCTCGAAACTCTGGCGCATCCCCGGATGGCTGGCCCTGTTTACCCCATTTATGATCGCGGTGTTTTACATGGTGGTCACCGTCTGGGTACTCGGCTACCTGGTGGAAATCTTCAAGGGCAACCTGATCTCCCTCACCACCGAAGCCTATTTCGGCGAGTTCATCAATTCCAAAGCGGTCTTCCTCTACCTGATCGTGCTGATGCTGATGATCAACGGCGTGCTGTCTCTGGGCGTGAAAGACGGTATCGAGCGCGCGGCCAAAACCCTGATGCCGATGCTGTTTGTGATGCTCGTCGGCCTGGTACTGTTCGTCCTTACGCGGGAAAACGCCGTGCTGGGACTCAAGTACTACCTGATCCCGGACTTCTCCAAAATCAGCGCTGAAGTGGTAAGCAAGGCCATGGCCCAGGCCTTCTTCTCCCTCTCCCTGGGCATGGGCATCATGATCACCTACGGCTCCTATATGAAGAAGCGGGATTCGATTCCCGGTTCCGCCAAAGCCGTGGCCCTGACCGATACCCTGGTGGCCTTCACCGCTGGCCTGCTGATTCTGCCGAGTATTTTCCACTTCAACCCGCAGATAGACCCGTCCACCCTCAGCGACTCCTCTGCCGGCATGATCTTCCTGTTCCTGCCGAAGATCTTCCTGTCACTGCAAGACGGCATCGGCTACTTCGGCGCCAGCGCGGTGGCAGCCATCTTCTTCTTCCTGGTGTTCGTGGCGGCGCTTACCTCTTTGGTCTCCATCATCGAGGTCCCCATCGCCACCCTGCGGGACGAGCGCGGCATGAGCCGCAAGAAGGCCATCTACACCGTGGCCGCAATTCAGTTTATTCTGGCGGTCGCCTGCGCCATGTCCTTCGGTATGGCAGACTGGCTGACCCAGCTGATCAGCCTCGCCGGCAGCGACAAATCCTTCTTCGATCTGGTAGAAATCATTTTTTACGATACCATCCTGCCCCTGAATGGCCTGCTGGTGTGTATCTTCGTGATCTACAAGTGGAAGCGGGCCAATTTGGATGCCGAACTCCAGGAAGGCGACAGTGGCTTTGCCGGCACCCTGTCGCAGAAGTACGTTAACTTCGCCCTCGGCACCTTTATCCCGGCAATCCTGCTGTTGATCTTTATCAACACGGTTGCGCTGAAGTTCTTCGGAACCAGCTTCATTTAGACAATATTTGGACACCCGCCTGTCACAGGCACTTAAGTAGTATTCATGGCAAAAAAGAAGAAAGCCCCGGCTTCCAACACCATCGCCCTCAACAAGAAGGCCAAGCACGACTATTTCATTGAGGAAAAGTTTGAGGCTGGCCTGGAGTTGCAGGGCTGGGAAGTCAAATCCTGCCGCGAAGGCAAGGCCCAGCTCACCGACAGTTACGTCCTGTTCAAAGATGGCCAGGCGTGGCTGCTGGGCTCCCGTGTCCAGCCCCTGGCCAGCGCCTCCACCCACTTTGTCACCGAACCGGACCGCACCCGCCGCCTGCTGTTGAACAAGCGCGAGATTGCCAAGCTGGTGGCAGCGGTCAACCAGAAGGGCTACGCCTGCGTTTGCACCGCGCTCTACTGGAAACAACACCTGATCAAGTGCGAGATCGCGCTGGCCAAAGGTAAGGCCGCACACGACAAGCGTGATACCGAGAAAGAGCGGGAATGGAACCGGCAGAAGCAGCGCCTGATGCGCAGCGACAACCGCTAACACCCAATTTGCCACCAAGACCAAATCTCAACTCAGCAAAAGAATAATTACAGGATTTACCATGAGTGCACCGCGAGGACAGTTCACTTCCAACCTCGGCTTCCTGATGGCCGCCGCCGGCTCGGCGGTGGGCCTCGGCAACATCTGGGGTTTCCCGACCAATGTGGCCGCCAATGGTGGCGCCGCCTTTGTAGTGTTCTACCTGATCATGGCGTTCCTGCTGGCTTACCCGGTGCTGATGGCGGAGCTGACCCTGGGCCGCCACGCACGCCGGAACATGGTGCAGGCGCTACGCGGTATTTCCACCGGTCCGATCAGTAAGGGCGTCGGTACCATCGCGGGTTTTTCCGGCATTGTGGTCGCTTCCCTGATTCTCAGTTTCTACGCCATTGTCGCCGGCTGGATGGTCGCCCATCTGGCAGATCCCTTTGCCGAGCTGTTTGGTGCCGAGGAGACCGCGGCATGGCTCACCGGTGACAGCACCTCTCGCAACTTCACTTTTACCGCCATCTTCAGTGGCCTCACCATGCTGATCATTGCCAGCGGTGTGGAAAAGGGGATCGAGCGCTGGTCTACCCTGCTGATGCCGACGCTGATCATCCTGCTGTTGATGCTGATTGCCTACGTACTGACCCAGCCAGGTGCCATCAAAGGCCTTGAAGCCTACCTGATTCCGGATTTCAGTAAGCTCTCCCCGCAGCTGCTGCTGTCCGCCATGGGCCAGGCGTTCTTCTCCCTCTCCCTCGGTGTAGGTACCATGCTGATTTACGGCTCCTACCTCAGCAAACAGGAAAGCCTGCCGCGCCTGGGCGCGCTGGTGACCCTGATCGATGTGGGCATCGCCTTCACCGCCGGCCTGCTGATCCTGCCGGCCATGTACGTGGCGCAGGAAGCGGGTACCCAGATTTTCTCCGCCAGTGGCGACCTGATTGCCGGCCCCGGCCTGATCCTGCAGGTACTGCCCGCTCTGTTCGACACCATGGGTACCAGCGGCCTGTTCGTGGCCATCGCCTTCTTCGCCCTGATGGTCATCGCCTCCCTCACCTCCTCCATTTCCATGCTGGAAGTACCGGTGGCCTTCTCCATTGAAAACCTGGGCCTGAAACGCCGCCCCGCCACCCTGCTGATGGGGCTGGTGATCTTCGCCATCAGCAGCGTGATCATCTTCAACTTCGACACCCTGTTCGGGCTCGTGGTCTCCATCAGCACCGAATACGGACAGCCGTTGCTCGGCGTGGTCCTGTGCGTCTTTGCCGGCTGGATCTTCCGTAAAGACCAGCTGTTGAGCGAGCTGAAAGAAGGTCACCCGGATATCGAGAAGACCCTGTTCTGGAAGATCTGGCCCTGGTATGTGCGCATCGCCTGCCCGCTGCTGATCCTGGCCGCCTTCGTACAAACCATTATCTGAGCACTTTCTGCTGAGGCCGCGGCAATACCGCGGCCTCTTTGCTCCGCCCTCCTTTTTCCCGCCTTTCACCTACCCTCTTTCACCGCCTATCCCGACCATAAACGCGCATTTCTGTGCGCTGCGGACTATCATTGGCGCCCTCGCGACTCGCGAATTCCTCGATCAACCAGAAGCCCGCCCCGGAAGCCCTAGCCACGATGCCATCCAGACGCCCGCCATTCCCCCGTAACAAGGCCCGAACCAGCTCTCCAAGCCGTGCCCCGTCCAAGCGCCCGGCCAAGCCCTCCAGCAGCACGCCAACCGTAACCATCGACGCCCTCAGCCACGAGGTGCGTGGCATCGCACGCCTGGACGGCAAAACCCTGTTTGTGGATAACGCCCTGCCCGGTGAGACCGTCAAGATCCGCTACCTGGCGCAACGGGCAAAATTTGATGAAGCGGTCGCCATCGAGGTGGAAGACGCTGCGCCGGAACGCCAGGCACCACCCTGCCCCCATTTCGAATTGTGCGGCGGCTGCGCACTCCAGCATATGCAGCCGGAGGCCCAGATAGCCGCCAAGGAAAAGATCCTGCTGGATCAACTGCAACGCTTTGCCAAAGTCAGCCCGGATCAGGTGTTGCCGCCACTCACCGCCGAGATTGCCGGCTACCGCAGCAAGGCCCGCCTCGGGGTACGCTATGTCAAAGAAGCGCATACGAAAGGCGCAGGCAACAAACCGAAACTGGTATTGGGGTTCCGCGAAAAACGTTCCAACAACCTCACCGACATTCGCGAATGCCTGGTAATGCCGGAATCCTTTTCCAGCCAGTTGTCGCAACTGCACCAGCTAATCGACCAGTGCCGCGAAGGCCGCCACATCTCGCATATCGAAGTGGCTGCGGGCGAAGAGAACATTGCACTGGTGGTGCGTCACCTGAAGCCATTGCCGGAAGGCGATATCCAGCTGTGGCTCGACTTCGTACAACCGCGCGGCTGGCACCTGTACCTGCAGGCGGAAAACACCCCGCACAAAATCTGGCCCGCAGACGGCGAGGAAAGGCTCAGCTACACCCTGCCGGAATTCGACCTGACCCTGCACTTCCATCCCCAGGACTTCGTGCAGGTGAACTTCGCCATCAACCGCCAGATGGTGCACCGCGCGATCGAACTATTAGACCCGCAGCCGAACGAGCGTGTGCTCGACCTGTTCTGCGGCCTGGGCAACTTCACCTTGCCGCTGGCCAAACGCGCCGCCGAAGTGGTGGGCGTTGAGGGCGCCCTCGACCTCACCCGCCGCGGCCGTGAAAATGCCGAGCACAACCAGCTCGACAATGTGCAATTCCAGGCCGCCGATCTGACCGATGACTTTTCCACCAGCCCCTGGGCAAGAGGCGGTTTCGACAAAATCCTGCTGGACCCGCCCCGCACCGGCGCGCTGGAAGTGGTACGTAACATCGCGCACTTCGGTGCCCGCCGTGTCGTCTACGTCTCCTGCAACCCCGCGACCCTGGCCCGGGATACCGCGGAACTTCTGCAGCGGGGCTACCGTCTAACTAAGGCGGGTGTAATGGACATGTTTCCCCACACTACCCATGTGGAGTCCATTGCCCTGTTTGAACGGGAGTAACCGACAGGACACCAGATGGTCACAAAATTTATCCGCCGCCCTATGGTGGCCCGTGACCTTCAGGTATACTCCCGGCCACGCAAATGCGTTTCGAACTGACCAGTGGACAAAGCCTGTTCACTGCGTAGATTCCGGGGATGACTTGGATTCGACGTTGGTTGCGAAACCATGGGTGCATGCCGTGAGGGTAGCGAATCACGTAAATCCAAAGCTGCATTTTATTAGTTGCCAACGACGACAACTACGGTGCCCAACTGGCTGCGTAAGCAGCCCGTAAAGCACTTCTAAGGGTTCGCCCTTAGCGGCCTTCAGCAAGGTTCCAGTACCGCGCTGCTGGCTGTCATATAGAACTGGATCGTCCTGAAGCGCGCCTGACGCGGATGGCCTAAAACTTATTCAGGTTCGCTCTCCACGTCCTGCCCGCTGGGCTGTAGAGAGTTAAATCAATAGGCGGAACTAAGCATGTAGAGCTCTTGGCAGAGTGCTGACGGACGCGGGTTCGACTCCCGCCATCTCCACCAAATTAAAAAGGCCCGTTACCGCAAGGTAACGGGCCTTTTTAATTTGGAAGAGCTGTCGCGAGTGGAATGCAACAGCGCCGGGTTCGATCAACGCGCAAAGCGCGTTAAGACAGCCGAAGGCTGCCCCGAAGGGGTGAGGTGCAAAGCACCGAATCACTCCCGCCATACGGACTCGCAGAACACGAAAATCTTGCTACTCCCACCATTTGCATAACACCAATTTCCCAGCACAGCTCCCAACAAATTCCACGCCCAAGGATCAAGCCCCAATACTGGCTGCAAAAGCAACTTTTCGTTAGACTGCTGACGACTTAAGACGACTTTAGGGCTTTAAGCTGGATGCAATTGCCATGACTGCTGAACCGTGGGTTACTGCCGAGCAAGTCGCCCAACACCTGGGCGTAGTGAAGGACACCATTTACCGCTGGCGCGAACGCAAGGGGCTGCCCGCGCACAAAATCGGTAGGCTGTGGAAATTCCAGCTGTCAGAAGTGGACGAATGGGTTCGCGAAGGCGGCGCCGATGACGAACCGGAAAATGGTCCCAAACCCAAATAATGCACTGTAGGAAATAGAGCGCGTGAGCCAGGAAGGACAACTCCTCGACAAAAAGTCATTGCGAGCGGTAACGGGCAAAACGGCAGACTGGAATGAAATCGCCAAAGATTGTATTGCGTTCGCCAATGCAACCGGCGGTCGCTTGCTGCTGGGCATTGAGGACGGCCAGGATGCGCCGCCAGCCGAACAAAAGATCCCAACTGAGCTGCCTGATGTTCTTAGGCGCAAGCTGGCTGAGCGTACCGTCAACATTACCGTGTTACCGGATGTAGTCACCGCCTCGAATGGTGGTCAGTACATCGAATTGCGCATTCCACGTGCCATAGCCGTAGCTTCTACCACAGATGGCCGATATTTCCTGCGTATAGCCGATCAAAGCAAGCCGGTCACAGGCGATGACGTAATGCGTCTGGCTAATGAACGTTCCGCACTTCCGTGGGAAACCCAAACTACCCTGCATATACCACGCACCGAGGTAGATGCGGCAAAGCGTGACAAGCTGCTTCAGGCCCTTCGCGCCTCCGATCGAGTTAAGGCATCGGTTAAGGAAAAGACTGATGATGAGCTACTTGATCACTATCAATTCACGCGAGAGCAATCCCTCACCAACCTGGGCATTCTCTGCCTAGGCCACCAACATCACCGCGCCCAACTCACCACAGCCCCGGTGATTCAGTTCATCAAGTACGACGACCTCGGCCAGAAAGTAAACAAGCTGGTATGGGACGACCACACACTCAGTCCCATTGAGCTAGTCGAGGCTGTCTGGCTGGAAGTTCCCGACTTTCGTGAGCGCTACGAACTGCCCGATGGCCTGTACCGCCAGAACGTGCCCGCCTTTGATGAAATCGTGGTGCGCGAACTACTGGTCAATGCTCTTGTACATCGCCCCTACACCCAGCGCGGCGACATCTTTCTGAACCTGCACCCGGACCGACTGGAAGTGGTCAACCCCGGCCCGCTGCCACTGGGGGTCACACCACAAAACGTGCTGCACACCACCGTGCGCCGCAACGAGCACCTTGCCCGCCTCTTTCACGATTTAAAATTGATGGAACGCGAAGGTAGTGGCTTCGACAAAATATTCGAAGTACTACTGTCTCAAGGCCGCCCAGCGCCGGAACTGATCGAAACCCATGATCGAGTGCAGGTGACTGTACGCCGCCGCATCATCAAGCCCGAAATCATCGATTTCATTGCCAAGGCTGATCAAACCTATCAGCTCACCCAGCGTGAGCGCATTGCGCTAGGCCTGCTGGCACAACATGACGCACTGACTGCCCGGGAACTCGCCAGCGCGCTGGAATTGCCGACCGTCGAAGCCTTACAGCCGTGGCTCAAACGACTGCTGGATTGGCATCTAGTGCAAAGTGCCGGCCGAACACAAGCCACACGCTACTTTATTGATCCAAATCTCCTGCGCACTCTTAATTTCACTGGAGAAACCACACTCAAGCGCATCGAACCTCACCGCTTGGCTGCACTGGTTCTTGAAGACCTCCAGCGCTACCCAGAGTCCGCGATTAGCGACATCAACCGACGCATTGGTAACGAG
Organism: Microbulbifer sp. CAU 1566; assembly: GCF_023156515.1. Taxonomy (NCBI): domain Bacteria; kingdom Pseudomonadati; phylum Pseudomonadota; class Gammaproteobacteria; order Cellvibrionales; family Microbulbiferaceae; genus Microbulbifer; species Microbulbifer sp. CAU 1566. Next base: position 645,988 of record NZ_JALNMG010000001.1, read on the forward strand.
ATCCACCCGAAACAGGTTAAGCGCGCATTGGATGAGTTGATCGAACGCGGCGACGTTCGCTTTGAAGGTGACAAACGCTGGCGACGTTATTGGGCAGTCCTATGAACCACCTATCGGACAAACAGACCGATATCGGCGATTGCTGGGTGATAGAAAGTGGGCGATATACCTCTAGAGGCTCGATAAATCAAAGAGTTATATCGACCAAAATCTCTAGCGTATGGGCGATAGAGCTACTCATAGTGAAGGGAAATCACGCATGACACCGGAAACCAAAGCTCGCCAGCAAATTGACCAAAAGCTGGAGCAAGCCGGCTGGGTCATTCAGGACATGAAGCAACTAAACCTGGGGGCGGGCCGAGGTATTGCCGTGCGTGAATATCCCACCGACACCGGCCCGGCGGATTACGTGCTTTTTGTAGATCGAACGGCTGTCGGTGTGATTGAAGCCAAAAAGGATGCGGCTGGTGAAAACATCACCGTTACCGAAAATCAGACCGAACGCTACGCCAACGCCACACTCAAATGGCGCTCAGACAACACTCCATTGCGCTTTTTATTTGAGGCCACCGGTCAAATCATCCGTTACACCGATGGTGCTGACCCGGTGCCGCGTTCGCGTGAAATATTCCACTTCTTTAAGCCGGAGACACTCGCCACCTGGCTGGCGCAAAGAGAAACCCTACGCCGCCGCTTGGCCGAACAAATGCCTGCGCTCCCCGAACGCAACCTGCGCGATTGCCAAATAAGCGCTGTGACCGGCCTGGAAAAATCATTGGCGCTAAACAAACCCCGCGCCCTGGTGCACATGGCTACCGGTGCCGGTAAGACCTTTACCGCCATCACCTCAGTTTACCGCCTGCTCAAGTTCGGCAGCGCCAAGCGCGTCCTGTTTCTGGTCGATACCCGCAACCTCGGCAAGCAGGCACATCAGGAATTCATGGCCTACACACCACCGGACGATGGTCGCAAATTTACCGAGTTGTACAACGTGCAGCGACTGGCCTCGCCCAATATCGATCCTCACTCGCAGGTGTGCATCAGCACCATCCAGCGCATGTACTCCATCTTAAGTGGCGAACCGATTGATGAGTCTGCAGAAGACGTTTCGCTCAATGAAGTACAGCAAACCTCCAAGCAGGAAAAGTTCGTTCGCTACAACCCGGCAGTGCCCGTGGAAACCTTCGATTTCATCGTCATCGACGAATGCCACCGCAGCATCTACAACCTGTGGAAGCAGGTTCTCGATTACTTCGATGCCAGCCTGATCGGCCTTACCGCCACGCCCGACAAACGCACCTTCGGTTTTTTCAACGAAAATATCGTCGCCGAATATAGCTACGAAGACTCCGTCGCCGATGGAGTTAACGTCGGCTATGACGTGTATGAAATTGAAACCGATATCACCCAAAAGGGCGCCGCACTGAAGGCCAAAGAATGGGTAGACCACCGTGACCGTTCCACCCGAAAAAAGCGTTGGGCCGAAACCGAAGACGATACCACCTACAGCGGTAAAGAGTTGGACAGGTCCGTCGTAAATGTCAGCCAAATCCGCCAAGTGATTAAGGCCATGAAGGCCGCTGTGGAAACACAGATATTCCCAGCCCGCAAAGAGACACCCAAGACCCTGATCTTTGCCAAAACCGACAGCCACGCCGACGACATCATCAATATGGTGCGCGAGGTCTACGGCCAGGGGAATGCCTTCTGTAAAAAGGTCACCTACCGCGCCGAGGAAGATGCCGACAGCATCCTTTCGAGCTTTCGTAACGATTACAACCCGCGCATTGCCGTCACCGTGGACATGATCGCCACCGGCACTGATGTGAAGCCACTGGAGGTGTTGCTGTTCATGCGCGATGTGCGCAGTAAGGGCTACTACGAGCAAATGAAAGGCCGCGGCGTGCGCAGCCTCGATAGCGACAGTCTCAAGCGCGTGAGTAACAGTGCCGACGGTGCCAAAACGCGATTTGTGCTGATCGACGCCGTCGGCGTGGAAAAATCATTAAAAACCGAAAGCCGCCCGCTGGAAAAGAAACCCGGCATAGCACTGACAAATCTGCTGCAAGGCGTCGCCATGGGCAGCCGCGATGATGACACCGTGCTCTCGCTCGCTAACCGGCTGGTGCGCCTGGCCAAACAGCTGGATGACAAAGCCCAAGCCCGTATTGAACAAGCCAGCGGTGGCATTCCGGTAGGCGAACTCGGAAAATCCTTAATTGCCGCGCTCGACCCCGACGCCATTGTGCAAGCGGCCTTATCCACGGCAAAAGCCAAAGGTATTACCCGCAGTGAAGACACCTTGCTGCCCGAAGAAATCGCCGCCGCACGCGCCGAACGCGTAGCTGCAGCCTGTGCACCCTTTGATAAACCGGAACTGCGCGATGAAATCGAAAACGCCCGCCGAGAGCGCGAGCAGATCATCGACCATATCAACCTCGATCAGGTCACCTACTCGGGCTTTTCCGAGCAGGCCGAAACGCAGGCCAAGGCAGTAATACAAAGCTTTGCCGATTACATTGCCGCCCACAAAGACGAAATTGCCGCACTCGGCTTTTTCTACCAGCAGCCCTACCAGCGCCGCGACCTCACCTTCGACATGCTCGAAGAATTGCACGAGCACCTAAGCAAACCACCGCTGATGCTCACCACTGAGCGCCTGTGGAACGCCTATGCACGGGTGCAAACCAGTGCCGTGAAAGGTGCGGATAAAAAACGCCAACTTACCGATTTGGTTTCGCTTGTGCGTTTTGCCTTAGGCATGGACGGCGAACTCAAGCCATTTGCCGAGGAAGTGGACAAACGCTTTCGCGCCTGGATCTTCCGTCACAACGCCCAGCGCGGCACGGCCTTTACGCCCGAACAAACCGACTGGCTACGCCTAATGAAAGACCATATCGCCAGCTCGTGCTCTATTAACCGCGATGATTTTGACTACGCCGAACTGGCCGACAAGGGCGGTTTACAAAAAGCCTGGGGGCTATTTGGTAAAGACTTGGATAACTTGATGAATGAAATGAATGGAGAGCTGGTGGCGTGAGTGATTTGAATCAGCACTTGATTGCCACCCTCGGTGAATTAGTAGACGAACCTGCAGAACAGACAGGGCCGGCAAGCGATTTCGTTTATGTCGATATCAGCAGTATTGACCGAGAAACCAAAAAGATCACTGAACCTAAGTCGTTGGCACTATCGCAAGCTCCGAGTCGAGCCAAGCAGCTTCTTCGTGCTGGTGACGTGCTGGTTTCAATGACTCGTCCTAATCTGAATGCAGTCGCACTTGTTCCCGAACAGCTTGACGGTGCAATCGGCTCCACAGGCTTTCATGTTCTAAGGTCCCGCTGGTTGCACTCAGAGTTCTTGTTTCGCTTGGTTCAATCTCAGCGCTTTGTCGACGAAATGTCGGCCCTCGTGCAGGGTGCACTCTATCCCGCAGTACGACCGAAAAACATAGCTGCATTCAGCTTCACCTTCGAAACACCAGCGCAACAAACCCGAATCGTCGCCAAACTCGAAGAACTACTCTCCGACCTCGATGCCGGTGTAGCCGAACTCAAGGCCGCGCAAAAAAAGCTGGGGCAATATCGCCAATCGCTGCTGAAGACTGCTGTAGAAGGCGCACTCACCGCCGAGTGGCGGGCCAACAACACTCCAGCGGAAACCGGCGCGCAATTGCTGGAACGTATCCTCTCCGAGCGCCGCAGCCGCTGGGAAGCCAAGCAACTCGCCAAATTCGAAGAAAAAGGCAAAAAGCCGCCCAAAGACTGGCAAAAGAAATACCCCCAACCGGTGCAACCAGATACCAGCGATTTACCGCCTCTGCCGGAGGGCTGGGTGTGGGCGACTGTTGATCAATGTTCGCTAGATGAGTCAGCCATCACTGACGGGCCATTTGGCTCGAATCTTAAGTCATCGCATTATCAGGAGACCGGGCCTCGAGTAATTCGACTACAAAACATTGGTGACGGCGTATTTATTGATGCAAAAGCCCATATTTCGCAAGATCACTATGAGCAACTCGCGAAACATGTAGTAGAGAAAGACGATCTTGTCGTAGCGATGCTTGGAGAGGTACTTCCGAGGGCCTGCATTATTCCGACAGGAGTGTCTCCAGCTATTGTAAAAGCTGATTGCGCAAGGGTACGTTTGAATAAAGACCTCGCAATCCCGCATGTAGCAATGTCGCAACTTAACTCAAAACCTGTTCGTGATGCCGTATTAAAATTCGTCAAGGGAATTGGGCGACCTCGCGTGAATCTCGGCCATATTCGAGCGATTCCGTTGGCAATCTGTGCGATGGAAGAACAGCGGGAAATTGAAAAAGCACTAGTTGATGCTGAGGCCTCGATTGAAGACCAACTGAAATCGATCGATCTCTCCCTCAAACAATCCACCGCCCAGCGCCAAAACATCCTGCGCGCCGCCTTTACCGGGGAATTGGTGCCGCAAGACCCCAATGACGAACTGGCTGGCGTGCTGCTAGAGCGCATTCGCGCCGAGCGGGCGGAACGCGCCAAGCTGTCCAAAAAACGCCAACCGAAAAAAAGAAAGGAGATCGCCGCCGTGGTGAACCAACTGATCGACGTACTCGCCGAAGCGGGCGACTGGCTGGAATCTCAAGAAGCCTTCCGGCGCTGCGGGGTGACCGACGGCACGCTGACCGAGCGCATTGAAGAACTCTATGCTGAGCTGCGTAAATTGGATAAGCAGGGCCGTCTGGCCGTGGAAGCGATCACCGATAAAAAAGGTCGCAAGACCGGTGACCGTATCAAGCTGTTGGCAGGTTAAGCATGCGGCTAGATAAACTCACCATCGGCAGCGCGAAGGACAGCCCGACCCACCAGTTCAAAAACCTGAAGAACGTCACCATCGACTTCGATCAAGACCAATGGGTGACGGTCGTGATAGGCTGGAACGGAACCGGTAAATCCAACGTGCTCGAAGCGCTGGCCATTATCTTCCGGGATCTGATCGCGCAGGAGCGTAAACCCGCGTTTGCCTTTCAGTTGGCTTATCGTATGGGCTCAGGCGAGAGCCTGCGCCATATCTATATTGATGCGGACCCGGATCGGGACAAAGAGCCATTGACGATTCACGTAGCCACAGATGCCGAAGCTCGTGGTGAAGGCACGCTGATTTCTTTTATGGATGGCGAACCGCCTGTATCGGTCCTGCGCGGCAAGCCCGTCAAGCTCACCACCTTCTTGAAGTCCGATAGTGAATACTTGCCGCGATATGTCTTCAGTTACTACTCCGGCGAAGGCTCTCGAATGTATGATATTTTTGAGCCTTATTTAAAGGACTATTATCAAAAGCTAGTGCGATCAAAGACAGACCCGGAACCCAAACGTCTTTTTTATGCATTGCCAGTACACAGTCAATTTGTGCTATTGGCTTTTCTTATTAACCCAACAGACTCAACAAAAGATTTTTTCCGAGAAGAGCTTGGTATCGACCTCGAGACTGGAATTGAATCCGTTCTTTTTGAGCTGCGCGAACCAAAATGGAACTCTAAAGAAGGTGACGAACGATTTTGGTTTTCGCGTGGATTGGCACAACGTTTTCTGGACCGATTGATGAATGTGTCCTTAGCGCCCATAACAATAATGAGAAAAGTTCCAAAGTCAATTTGGAACAAAAATAGCACTAAAAATGAATATAAATATCTTTACATTAAGGATATTGAATCCCTTAGAGAACTAGTGGGTAATCAGCAAAGCAAAGAGTTTTTCCGTGATTTGGAAAGCACGTTTGTATCGGATTTAATCGAAGCCGTACACATAAGGGTTCAACTGAAAAAAAATGACGGCAGCGTCGTTTTCCGGGAGCTAAGTGAAGGCGAGCAGCAATTGCTTACAGTATTGGGTTTGCTGCACTTTACAGCGGAAGATGAAAGCCTGTTTTTACTGGATGAACCAGATACCCATTTGAATCCGCGCTGGAGCGTGGACTATTTGCACTATTTGAAATTCTTTATCGGGCAGAACAGCGAGGACCAGGGCAACGGCCATATCGTATTGACGACCCATAACCCCTTGGCTATTGCTGAGCTGGTGAAAGAGCAGGTTCAGATTCTGTATCGTGAAGCAGGCAGTCGCACCGTGAAGGCAGAAAACCCGGCAGTCGATCCGAAAGGGATGGGCTTCGCTGGCATTGTAACCAGTGATATGTTTGGCTTGGGCACCAGTCTGGATAAGGCCACAAATGAAGATCTGCTTGCATTGCACCAGCTCTCCACCCAAAAAACTCAATTAAGCGATGCTGACCGGGAACGATTGATTGAAATTCGCACACGCCTTGAAAAGTTGGATTTCAATTTTGGGTCAAGAGATAGGCTGGAGCAAGAGTATCTACGTGCTCGATTTGATCTGGCTGCGAATGGCGATGTAGACGGAGCCATCATAACGCCGGAGAACAAACAAATGGCTCTCGATGCCTTAGTGCAAAGCCTGCTGCGAAGTTTGCAGGAGGAGCAATCTTGAGATTTATCGAAGTTCCATTACCCCCACATTTTCCTAAACGCTGGCCTACGGTTTATGCCGCGAGATTTGCGACGGTGAGCACTTTGGGAACGCATACTGACCGTGCAAATTACATTAAAAAAAGCGGCAGCTGGGTCTTACTCAAAAAATGGCTCTCCAATACCAGCGGACACAAGTGCTGGTATTGCGAATCGAAGAGCACGCGTGCGCCGTTTGACGTCGATCACTTTCGTCCAAAGTTGGGCATCACGGTGGATGGCGAAAAGCTGACAGGACATAACGGATACTACTGGCTCGCCTATGAATGGTGGAATTTTCGGCTTTCATGCCAAAGGTGCAATCGGCCAGAAAAAGATGACACCGAGACACTACACGGCAAGGCCAATGAATTCCCCATTCTCAATGAAGCACAGCGTTGTGCAATACCTACAGGCGCATTAAACGCGGAGCTACCCAGATTACTCGACCCTTGCGTGAAAGAGGATGGCGAATTGCTCGCGCACGGCATTGATGGAGAAGTCAAACCAGCAGCTATTGCAGACACATGGGAATTCCAGCGCGCGCGATACACCATTGAGCTTCTCGGGTTCAATAAATGGAATACCCCGGAAGATAAACGCAGCCGATGGCAGACTCTGGCCACACTATTGAACTTGGTTGGCGATACAGAAAGTGCAGCTGTTAGCGAAGAGTTAAAAAAATATATTTCATCAGATCAAGAGTACTCAAGTTTTTTCCGTTCAGCCATCGGCACACATAGAGAAAAAACTTGGGTAGAGGCCCTTTTATGAATACAAGCACACTAGTTCAGAAAATCTGGAACTTCTGTCACACATTGCGCGATGACGGTGTTGGCTATGGCGACTATCTGGAGCAGCTCACTTATTTGCTGTTTTTAAAGCTCGCGCATGAATACTCGCAAGAGCCGTACAACCGCGAAACCCATATCCCTAAAAAGTACAACTGGCCAACCTTAACCGCCAAGGTGGGTGAGCCATTGGAAGCCCACTACCTGGCTACTTTGCACAAGCTTGGGCAAGAGCCTGGGATGCTAGGGGCCATATTCTTCAAAGCCCAAAATAAAATCCAGGACCCGGCCAAACTTTCGCGCTTGGTGCAATTGATTGATGCAGAAAATTGGATCAGTTTAGATGCCGACACTAAAGGGGACTTATACGAAGGCTTGCTGCAAAAGAACGCCGAAGACACCAAAAGCGGTGCTGGCCAGTATTTCACGCCACGCGCCATCATCCAATCCATGGTGGCTTGTATTCGCCCGCAGCCACTGAAGACCATTGCCGACCCAGCGTGTGGCACGGGAGGCTTTTTCCTGATTGCCAATGAATGGCTTTCGGGAACAGGGGAATGGCTTAAAGATAACGAATCCTGGCTCAATCGCGATCTACCTAAGCTCAACAAGAAGCAAAAAGAGTTTTTGCGTGACCAAACCTTCCACGGCAATGAAATTGTGCCGAACACGCGCCGTATGTGCTTGATGAATCTGTTCCTCCATAATATCGGCGAGCTTGAAGGTGAGCCTTCGGTAGAGCGGTCTGATGCACTCATCAGCGAGCCGAAACAAAAAGTGGATTATGTGCTGGCTAACCCACCCTTCGGCAAAAAAAGCAGCATGACCATCACCAATGAAGATGGCGAGGAAGACAAAGAGGCTCTCACCTACGAACGGCAGGACTTCTGGGAAACCACCTCGAACAAGCAGCTCAATTTTTTACAGCACATCGTCAGTATGCTAAAAGTGGATGGCAAGGCCGCGGTGGTGCTACCGGATAATGTCCTATTTGAAGGTGGCGCCGGTGAAAAAATTCGTCGTAAGCTTTTGGAGAACTGCGACGTCCACACCATCTTGCGCCTACCCACCGGCATTTTTTACGCACAAGGTGTAAAGGCGAACGTGGTGTTCTTCGATGCAAAGCCCAAAGATGGCCAGGTTCATACCAAGGGAATTTGGTTCTATGACCTCCGCACTAACAAGCATTTCACCCTTAAAACGCGCACACTGAAACTGAACGATTTGCAAGATTTCGTTAACTGCTACAACCCAGAGAATCGCCATGAGAGAGTTGCCACTGAGCGCTTTAAGTTTTTAAGCTACGACGAACTGATAGCCCGCGACAAGGCCAATCTCGACTTTTTACCGCTGAATGATGACAGCCTGGATAGCCTCGAAGATCTGCCACCACCAGATGTACTTCAGCAGGAAATAATTGAACACCTGGAAGCAGCACTAGCCGCCTTCCGCGATGTTGCAGCCGGATTGCAGGACAAGTGATACGAGGCGCGAGCCTAGGTCAAATGTAAGGAAATTTTACCTGGCCACCAAAAACCGAGAGAAAACAGTAAACCGCTGATCTAACTATGCCTGTTACCGAGAGTTAACCGGCATAGTTATTTTAACCGATATTGCAGTCAAAAAATGTAATTCGATTGGTTGATCATCAAAATTAGCACCAGCAAAACTCGGTCACTAAACCCTCAAAAATTCATCCCGCTGCTCAACCAAAAAATCAATCAACGCCCGCATCTTCGCCGGCATCTGCGCCCTCGAAGGCACATACAAAAAGAATCCCGGAAAAGGCTCACACCAGCTCTGCAACACCCTCACCAACGACCCATCATCAAGATACTGCTGCACGCACAGATCTAGGTGCTGCACGACCCCCACACCATTAAGCGCTGCGCGCAGCATACTTTCGTCATCATTGAATACCCCATTACCCTTCGGCTCGAACACCAGAGTGCGCTTGTCAGCATCAGGCGATGTGAACGCCCAGCGGTCGATGATGCCACTGGAGGTAAAACGAAAGGCGAGGCAGTTGTGCTGCAGCAAGTCATCCGGCGTTTCCGGAGTGCCGTGCTTCGCGAAATACTCCGGGGAGCCAACGATCGCCATCGACATCGGCGGTGTTACCGGCACAGCCACCATATGCTCAGCGAGACTTTCCCCCAGGCGAATACCTGCATCCATGCCACTGGAAATGATATTGGAAAGGCCATCATCCAGGATCAATTCCAACTTTAGTTTGGGATAGCGCGCCAGGAAGGTTTCCATCTTTGGCTCCAGCAATAACCTGGCAGCCACCCGCGACGTATTGATCCGTATTACCCCAGATGGCTCAGCCTGCGACTCCCCCACCTCAGCGACTGCCTGGTCGACCGACTCAATGGCCGGGGTAAGAACGTCAAACAGTCGCTGCCCCTCCTCTGTTAGCGACATGCTGCGCGTACTGCGATTCAGCAGCCGCACATTCAGCTGCTGTTCCAGCGATTTCAGGTGCTGCGACAGGGCTGCGCGTGATACCTCCCCCTCCTCCGCGGCCTTAGTAATGCTGCTGTGATGCGCGATACGCACAAACCACACTAGAGATGGGTACAACGAGGGATCGACGGCCATATTGTTAACCTGTACTTAACACTGATTTAAGTTTTAGCACGCTTTTCCAAATAAGGCCCGCCATTAATATTTTCCCTGTCTGAGCACAACGGCTCAGAAAAACACTGAGACCGAAGCTACCAACATGAAGGGCACCGTCATGAACCACTCCAGCATGAAAAGCATCAGCATCAAGAACCTCAACGGCCAGGGCGTCACTATCGCCGCCAACGTGTACTTCCCTGCCGACTTTGATGAAAGCCAGCAGTACGCCGCAGTCGTGGTATCCCACCCCGGTGGTGGTGTTAAGGAGCAGACCGCGGGCCTCTATGCCGAGCGACTGGCAGAGAGCGGTCTGGTCACGGTTGCTTACGACGCTTCTTACCAGGGAGCGAGCACCGGTACCCCGCGTCAGCTGGAGAACCCCTACATCCGCACCGAGGATGTCAGTGCGGTGATCGACTACCTGACCACGCTGCCATACGTCGACAACAACCGCATCGGCGCCATGGGCGTCTGTGCTGGCGGCGGCTACTCCGCCAATGCCGCGATCACCGACCGTCGCATTAAATCCCTGGCCACCGTGAGTGCGGTAAACATCGGCCAGATGTTCCGCAACGGCTGGGAGAACAGCGTCAAGGATGCCGACGCACTGCCGTATGTTGTGGCGGGCTCCGAAGCGCGCACCAGCGACGCCAACAGCGATGAACTGGGCACCCTGCCTCTGGCCCCAATGAAGGAGGAGGATGCGCCCAATGAAGAGCTGCGCCAGGCCTGGGAGTACTACCACACCGATCGTTGCCAGCACCCGAATGCGCCCGGTTTTATGACCGCCCGCAGCCTGAACCAGATCATCACCTATGACGCCTACAACCTGGCGGAGGCCTTCCTGACACAACCGGTGCTCACCGTTGCCGGCGACCAGGCGGGTAGCAAATGGATGAGTGATGACCTGATCGCCCGCGCAGCCAGCAGCGACAAAACAATGCATGTCGTGAAAGGTGCGAACCACATGTCACTGTACGACGTGCCTGAGTATGTGGACGAAGCGGTATCCGTACTGACCCCGTTTTTCGCGCGCACGCTGAAGTAACGGAATTTAATCCTTGGAATACAGGGGCACATTCTGAGTGTGCCCCGATTCGAAATTCGAGGTAATGTAAATGAGTAACGTAAACGTACAAAACGTTAATTATCAGAACCTGGGATGGCCGTCGGCAGCTGACCTCTACCTGCCGCCAGAGTTTGATGACACTAAACAATACCCGGCCATCGTCTGTACGCACCCGATCGGAAGTTGCAAGGAGCAAACTTCCGGCAACATCTATGCGAAGGCATTGGCGGAGGCTGGCTATGTAACTCTTGCTTTTGACGCCAGCTTTCAGGGCGAAAGCGGAGGTTCCCCGCGGTTTATCGAGGACCCCTCGATTCGCACATCCGACATCCGCTTTGCGATTGATTACCTGGTAACACTGCCGTATGTGGATCCGGAGCGTATCGGCGCCATCGGGGTTTGCGGCGGAGGCGGATACACCATTCACGCGGCGATTACCGATCACCGCATCAAGGCGCTGACCTCCATTACCGGCGTGAACTTTGGACGTCTGATTCGCGAAGGGTTTAGTGAATTCGATCCCGTGTCTGCCCTGCAGGCCATGGGCAAGCAGCGCACCGCCGAAGCGCAGGGTGCAGAGCGCCACGTGATTGACTACCTACCAGCTTCGGTGGAAGAAGGCCGGGCCAATGGCATCACCGACAGGGATGTGCTGGAAGCGACGGACTACTACAAGACCGCGCGCGGTCAAACGCCGAACGGTGCAACCAGTGGCCTGTTTTCGTTTAACAGCGCCGCCATGGGCTGGGATGCATTCCTCAACGCCGAAAGCCTGCTGACGCAGCCACTGTTAGTGGTCATCGGTGATAAACCCGGCGCTTTCGGTGCCTATCGGGATGGCTGGGAAATTTACGGGCGTGCGGCGTCGAAAGACAAGCAGATTTTAGTGGCAGAGGGCTACTCTCATTACGACTTATACGACCAACCCGAGCCTGTAGCACTGACGATGGCTGAGGTCCTGCCATTCTTCGAGCGGCACCTTTAAACCCGCGCACCAACTTGAAGTGAAGCGGGCTCACTGCGATCATGCAGCTGAAGCCCGCAATTGCTACCGGCGCACTCCGTAGCCGAGGAAAGGCGCCGTTTATCTAAACACCCTCAACTTAACTGCTCAGGGCCAACTTCTACCACCAGCTTCCCAAAGTTCTCACCTTGCAATAGGCCAATAAAGGCCGATACCGCGTTTTCAAGGCCGGTGACCTTGTCCTCTTTATATTTGATCTGACCCGACGTCAACCAAGGCACCATGGCTTGTTGAAACTCAGCATAACGATGGCCATAGTCATCAAAGACAATGAAGCCCTGCATTTTGATCCGCTTGACCAACAGGCTGCTCATTAACAGCGGCATGCGATCTGGGCCTGCCGGTAAATCCGTTGCATTGTATTGAGCTATCAAACCGCACAGCGGAATACGCGCTTTCGGATTTAACAATGGCAATACCGCATCAAACACCTTGCCGCCGACGTTTTCGTAGTAAATATCAATCCCCTTCGGGCATGCTTTAGCAAGTTGCTGATCCAGATCATCGGCATGGTGGTTAAGGCATTCATCGAACCCAAGCGCATTCACCGCGTAATCGCATTTTTCCTGGCTGCCCGCTATACCAATCACTTTACAGCCCTGGATTTTGCCAATTTGGCCAACCAGGCTGCCCACAGCACCTGTCGCTGCCGCCACTACCAGGGTTTCACCGGCTTTGGGATCACCAATGTCCATCAGCCCCATGTATGCGGTTAGCCCCGGCATACCCAATACTCCCAGACCATAGGATGGGTTTGGCATGGCTTTATCGAGTTTGATCACACCCTCGCCATTCGACAGGCTATAGTCTTGCCAGCCGCCAAATGCCACCACCAGGTCGCCTTTTTCGAAGCCTGCGTTCTTTGATTCTTCAACGCAGCAAATGCTGCCACCAACCATCACCCCGCCAATGGCTACGGGTTCTGCGTAGGACTTCGCGTCGCTCATACGCCCACGCATGTACGGATCGAGTGACAAATAGATGGTTCTGAACAGGATTTCGCCTTCATCCGGGGTTGGCACCGCGGATTCAACAAGTTTGAAATCATCTGGTGTAGGCGCGCCATGAGGGCGAGATGCCAAGGTAACCTGGCGGTTAATATCGCGGCGTTGATTCATATAGGCACCATCGTTCTGTTCTGATGAACCCCGATGCGCTGTGGCACGGGGGTCATGAGCGGGTTGATAACCGATCTAGCGATCTTTTTCTTTCCGGACTTCCTCGATAAAGTCTACGGTAATTTCTGTGATTCCTCGCTCGCGTGCCGCCTACGAATATGGGCACAAAATCCATCGACAGTTCCGCGGTCAAATCCCACTTGATCTCAGACTCACTCAGCGCTCAGCTCACTTAACAGGTAAGATAGTCAGGTTAGATTGATCACCGAGCCCTTCTGCTCCAGGAAGAAGGACGGGCGCGATTTCACCTATCAAGCCATTGAGTGGCCAGCTTTCCCTTGTTGTTTGTCAAAAACGTGTGTGATTCCCCTTAGTATCGAAAAAAATGTGGACTCATTACTACTGCGCTTCTTGCTGGATCCGGCTTACGAGCTAATCACCATAGGGGAAGCTATGGAACACAGCTACTGACTGGCAAGTTCCCATTTGCGCCGGCCATCCTACCTCTCAACTACAGTTAGGTATGGGATGCCACCAAATGCGGCAGAAGAGAAATATTGGAATGCTCAGAGTTCGGTGGCCAAAAAGAGTTGACCGCTACACTTCACCCTTTCCAGCCCCCGTAGGATCCACTGATGAGAAATGCTTTGACTTAGCCCACAGAGGGGCATACAGTGCCCCTAGTTAAAAAGTAAGTCTCTTGTTTAAATCCTCAGTTTCGTCGTAGTCGTTGTTCTTCGTCCTGTAGCATCTAAATTCCAGTCTTTTTTTTGCTATTCATGCCTCATGAAGGCGTACCCCTATTTGTTTACAGGAAATTATCATGTCTAACACAACTACCGGCGTTGTTAAGTGGTTTAACGAATCCAAAGGCTTTGGCTTTATTGAACAGAAATCTGGTCCTGACGTTTTCGCACATTTCAGTGAAATCGTAAGCTCAGGTTTCAAAACCCTGGCCGAAGGCCAGGCTGTTGAGTTCTCCGTAGCGCAAGGCCCGAAGGGTCCGCAAGCTGAAAAAATCGTTTGCCTCTGAGCGAATACGCTCACACCTGTAGTGAACCAGACTCTGGTTTACTGCTGAGTGGCCGTCAGTGCCACTCTGGTTGCGCCGCCCCCTTGGGTCGCGCAATCTGAAAGTCGGGCATCCACACTAAATCTGGTGTGCATGCCCTACCGCAACATCCCTCAACACTGTTGAGTCATATCCGCCTGCATATCTTGCCGAGTAACACCTGATCTGTCCTGACACACCACTCCAGTTTTTACCAAGCGCAATCTTATTGGCGGTTTTCCCAAGAGGAAATCATGAGCAAATCCCCAATAGCTGCGTTTAATCCACTGGACGCTGAAAAATACAGCCACCCTATTCCCGCACGCGAGTTCATTATGAGCTTGCTGGAAAAGAACAAGAAAAAACTCGACCGGGAGCAACTGGCGAAAGTCCTGCATCTCTCTGGCGATGAGCAGAAAGAAGCGCTGCGCCGCCGTTTACGCGCCATGGAGCGCGACGGACAAATTCTTTTTGATCACGATAGAGGCTATAGCCTGGTGAAACCGGAAGACCTGGTAAGTGGCCGTGTTATCGGTCACCCGGATGGCTTCGGCTTTCTGTCCAGTGATGACTCCGCCGAAGACCTGTTTTTATCCGATAACGAAATGCTAAGCGTGTTCGACGGCGACCGCGTGCAGGCCCGCATCAGCGGTACTGATCGCCGCGGCCGCAAGACCGGCGTTATTGTCAATGTGCTGGAACGCAACACCACACATCTGGTGGGTCGGTTACAGTTTGAGGAGGATCACTACTTCCTCAAGCCGGAAAACAGCCGCATTACCCATGAAATTGACCTCGACCGTGACGAACTGATGGGCGCACAGCCCGGGCAGTATGTGTTTGTCGAGATCACCGAATTCCCTAACCGCCGCTACAACGCCTTCGGTCGCGTGACTGAATTGCTCGGCGATTCCATGGGGCCCGGTATGGAAATCGATGTTGCCATCCGCAGCCACGACATTCCCCATACCTGGCCACAAGAGGCGATCCAAGCCGCACAGCGACTAGGCGGCAGCGTACCCGAAGCCGACAAACTGCACCGCGCCGACCTGCGAGAATTGCCGTTCGTCACCATCGACGGTGAAGACGCCAAGGACTTTGACGATGCGGTGTATTGTGAAAGGGACTCCAGCGGTGGCTGGCGCCTGTTTGTGGCCATTGCGGACGTTTCCCACTATGTAGCGCCTGCCAGTGCACTGGATCTGGAAGCGCAGAAGCGTGCAACCTCCGTGTACTTCCCCGGCCGCGTTGTACCGATGCTGCCGGAGTCACTGTCGAACGGATTGTGCTCGCTCAACCCGCAGGTCGACCGGTTGGTAATGGTCTGTGAGATGACCATCAGCAAGTCCGGCAAAATGACCAGCTACACCTTTTCCGAAGGTGTGATCCACTCCCATGCCCGACTGACCTACAACCAGGTCAATGCCTTCATTACCGCACCGGATTCACGTTTCGGGCGGGAGACCGCACGCCGCCTCGGCGATACCGCACCCCATATCCATGCATTGCATCAGCTTTACGCGGTATTGAAAGCCGCCCGCACCAAACGCGGGGCGATGGATTTTGAGAAGCCGGAAGTGCAGTTCAAATTTACCGACGACCGCAAGATCGAGCGCATCGTACCGGTCATTCGCAACGATGCGCACAAGATGATTGAAGAGTTCATGCTGAGCGCCAACGTGGCCACCGCAGACTTCCTCAATCGTCAGAAAATGCCGGCGCTGTATCGCGTGCATGACGGTCCGCGGGATAAAAAGCTCACGGCGTTGCGCGCGTTTCTGAATGCCAAGGGGCTTAAGCTGGCCGGTGGCAACAAGCCCTCGCCCGCGCACTACGACCAGCTATTGCGCAGTCTTGATGGTCGCGCGGACGCGCAGTCGATCCGTACCATGATGCTGCGGTCCCTGAGCCAGGCGGAGTACAGCCCGAATAACCAAGGCCACTTTGGCCTGGCGTATTCCGCGTATGCGCACTTCACCTCGCCCATTCGCCGCTATCCGGACCTGCTGGTACACCGCGCCATCCGCTCGGTGATCCGCCGGAAAACACAACGCAGTCCGCTGCGTCGCGCGCTCAAGTTTGTGCTCGGCGCCGGCGATGCGCCGGTGCAGCGTTTTGAAAATGCGAAACCTCTCGCCCCCGGTAAAAGCTACCCCTACGACAATGCGGCGATGAAAACCCTCGCCACACAGTGCTCTGCCGCTTCGCGCCGCGCGGACAAGGCGAGCTGGGACGTTGAAGCCTGGCTGAAATGCGAGTATATGCAGGACTTTATCGGCGATACCTTTCACGGCACCGTGAGCAGCGTTACCGGCTTTGGCTTGTTCATTGAACTCAGTGAGACACTGGTGGAAGGGCTGGTACACATATCGGCGCTAAAAAACGATTACTACAATTTTGATGCGGCTGCACAGCGGCTTGTCGGTGAACGAAGCAATAGCAGCTTTACTATCGGCGATGCAATCAAGGTACGCGTGATGGCCGTGGATATGGAACGACGTAAAATAGAACTTGCGCTGGCCGGGTAGAAGCCAAAGCAGTTCACCAAGAACCTGCCGCAGTCTTGAATGATAAAAGCCCGTTACCGCAAGGTGATGGGCTTTTTTTTCGCACTTTAAAGCCCTGACACCACACCGCATCATAGTGCGATTACCTGACAAGGATTCGCTACCGGTTCAATACCGCGTCAATATTGGCCTTGTCGACTTCCCCGTCTCATAAGTGATGGATCCGAATTTCCGGTCATTTTAAAAGGGTAATTAGCGTCAAGCGAGCAACCGATCGTGCACACAAGCCCTCCTTCAACTATTACTAAACTACCCAGAATTCCATCAGATTCAGTCAATTAGTGAGTAGCTTATGCGACTTCCACGCTCTTCCCTGATTTTCATTGTGTTGCTGGCAGCCTGTGGCGCGGAGCAAGACAAAAAAGCCTCACGGGACGCAGGAAAAACACCTGACGCGGCAGTGACAGAAGATCTTTCAGCAACAGAATCGGGGGACTGGGCTGCTCCAGAAACAGCGGATGCAATGACGACAGATGCTGACACCGGTATAAAACCCAACCCCAACCGCGATGTCTATTTCGGCAACCTGCATGTGCACACCCGCTGGTCCTTCGATGCCTATATCAACGCTGCATGGGTAAACCCCGAAGATGCTTACCGCTGGGCCATGGGCGAAGAAATTACCGGCGGCGGTGACGTTGGGAAACCATTGAAAATAGAACGGCCGCTGGACTGGTATATCGTTTCCGACCACGCGGAATACCTCGGTGCACTCCCGCTCATGGAAGACCAACAAAGCCCTATCAGCAAACATCCCCTGGCCGCGGATATCACCGGTGACGACCCGAAAAAATCCTTCGATGCCTATGGCACGATCAGTGACGGCATGTACTCCAATCCGCCAAAAGTAGATCCGATCCTCGGCAGTAAAGAACTCGCCAGAACCCTTTGGTCTGAAGTGGTTGCAATTGCCGACAAGTATTACGAGCCGGGCAAATTCACTACCATGCCAGGCTACGAATGGACTTCCGCACCGGACTGGCGAAATATTCATCGGGTAGTGATTTTCCGCGACAGTGCCAAGGTGCCGGATGCACCTTTCTCTGCACTCGACTCCAGCAAGCCGGAAGACCTGTGGCGCTGGATGGATTCGCAGCGAGACGCCGGCAACGACCTCCTCGCGGTTCCGCACAACGGTAATGCCAGCGACGGAATCATGTTTCCTGTGGATAAATCCTTTGGCGGTAGTGCCCTCGATAAGGAATACGCCGCGGCGCGCATGCGCAACGAGCCGGTGTATGAAATCACCCAGATCAAGGGCACCTCGGAAACCTATCCTGCACTTTTCCCCAATGACGAGTTCGGCAGCTTCGAACTCTGGGATTACACCCTCGCTCCCACCGCCACACCTCCGGAGCACAAGAAGGGTGGCTATGTGCGGGAGGCGCTGATTCGCGGCCTCAAGCTCCAGAGTGAAGGCAAGGGTAACCCGTTCAAGTACGGCTTTATCGGCGACTCCGATACCCACAACGGTGTGTCTGCAATCGAGGAAGACAACTACACCGGTAAGTTTGGCTTCGAAATAGACCCCAAACACCGGCTGGAAGGACCGCCCGGCGTGGATGAAAAAGGAGCCAAGCAGGTGCGCCATTTCAGTTCCGGTGGTGTGGCCGCAGTGTGGGCCGAAAGTAATACCCGCGATGGGATTTTTGAGGCGATCAAGCGCAAGGAGACCTACGCAACTTCAGGGCCGCGGCCAATGGTGCGCTTCTTCGGTGGCTTCGAACTGTCCGGGGTCTCGCTGGGTTCGGAAGACGGCGTGAAGCAGGCCTATGCGAAAGGTGTTCCGATGGGTGGCGACCTGCCCGTACCACCAGCGGGAGGTGGCAAGGCACCGACCTTCATCGTGCAGGCCCTAAAGGAAGCGGACGGCGCCAACCTCGACCGCATCCAGATCATCAAGGGCTGGATCGATAAGGATGGTGAGCAGCAGTCCAAAATTTACGACGTCGCCCTATCCGACGATCGCAAACCCGGTCCCGACGGAAAAATCCCACCGGTGGGGGACACCGTCAATGAGAAGGATGCCACCTATCAAAACACCATCGGTGACAACCAACTAATGGCAACCTGGACCGATCCCGAATTCGATCCATCACAACCGGCCATGTACTACGCGCGTGTTCTGCAAATCCCCACGCCGCGCTGGTCCACCTACGATGCGGTGAGAAACAATCTCGAGCGGCCGGACGACCTGCCAGTGAGCATTCAGGAGCGCGCCTGGACATCGCCAATCTGGTATACCCCGGACGCGCAAACGCAGTAAATAAACACTTTACCGGCGGCATCGGCATTATTCGGGAAAGGTCTTTTCCCGATTGCCGCGCCGCAGGCGACTAAAATACTGCAGCTCCCAGGGGCGTAACGCCACCAACAGGCTGGAACCGTAGCGCTCGTCCAGCGCCAGCGCGCTGTCCGCATCGTGCAGTTCGTCAAACTGTTGCAGCAATCGATCCATTTTTTTCATCAGCTCGGCATTGGCCGCCCGCGATAACATGCCGGTGCGAAACACCAGTTTTTCACCAGGGCCGGAGAAACTGGAGCCGAGGAACTCTGGCTGTATTTCCTTCTGGAACAGCTGCTGGATCGGACCGTTGGGGAGCCAGCGGAATTCTTTTGCGACGATTAAGCGGTAGCGGTTGAGCGGCAGGAGTTCGATGAGTTTCAGTCGGTCGAGGCGCGCCAGTAATTGAATGCTTTCGGCTTCGCTGAGTTCGTAGGTTTCCAGAATCTGCTCGATGGTCCAGTGGTTGAGTACACACACCGCCATCAGCAACAGGCGCGGATCCACAGCAATTTCCCGCTCCTGCTCTTCACTCAGGGTGGCGATGCCGCGCCTTGCCTCTGCGGCCTTGCGCACCAGCTCGGAAAAATCCAGCCCGGCGATATGGCACAGGGATTCGAGCCGCGCAACGGATAAAGTGCCGCCGGTGAACATCCGCTTGATGCTGCTTTCCGACAGATCCAGTTGCCGGGCAATCTCCACGTAAGTAACTCCCCTCGCCTTCAGCTCGCGCTTCAGCGTCTTCATCAGTGCCTGTACCTGGCTCATTCCCCGCCCTCCTTAAAGTCCTGCACTCAAACCCTGTCCCCAAACCCTGTCCTGCAGAAGCACCAAGGTATCACCAGCTGATACTTTCTGGTCCGGTTCACGCGACTTTATCGGATTCGGGTGACCCTTGCGATCCTTTGACGATAGATTCCCCCTCGGCGCGTGCCTGGTGGCATGCAATCCCAATCAGCCCCAGTTGGCATATGGAGGAACCGACAATGCAAGGTTTATGGCGCAATACCATCGGCTGGAGTGTGTGTTTATTGTTGGGCGCGTTGGCGCCCGGGCTTGCGATGGCCGCGGGCCTGCTGACACCGGCCAACAGCAACTTGCCCCAGCTGGAGATCAAGGAGCACCACGTCAATGTGGTGATCGAGGACGGCTATGCCATCACCGAGGTGGACCAGACGTTTGCCAATCCCCACGACCGGGAACTGGAAGCCATTTACTCCTTCCCGGTTCCGGAAAAGGCCTCGGTGGGTGAATTCACCTACTGGATCGACGGCAAGCCGGTGACCGGAGAAGTCATGCGCAAACAGCAGGCGCGCGCACTGTACGAACAGGAAAAGTCCCAGGGCCGGCGCACCGCACTGACAGAACAGGATGAATACCGCAGCTTCGACAGCCGCGTTTACCCGGTATTACCGAATGACACCGTGCGTATCCGCCTGGTGTATATCCAGCCGGTACATGCGGAACTGGGTATCGGGCGCTACGTATACCCGCTGGAAGAAGGCGGTGTGGATGAGGAGCGCATGGCGTTTTTCACCTATCAGGAACACGTGCAGGAAGCGTTCAGCTTCAAATTGACCATGCGCTCCTCCTACCCCATCGACCAGTTCCTGATGCCCGCACACCCACAGGCGCAGGTACAGCGCTCCTCGGATCAGGAATGGCAGGTGTCATTCGCAAACTCCGCGGGTGCCACGGCGTTTGCCGATGTTGAGGAACAGGCGCCGACATCGATGGCTGCGACAGCGACGTCCACCGGTAGCGCCTTTACCCTGGACAAGGACATCGTCGCTTACTGGCGCCATCAGCCTGGCCTGCCCGGGGCCGTGGATATGATCAGTTACCGCCCCGAGGGCAGCGATCGCGGCACCTTTATGCTGACGCTGACACCGGGGGATGACCTGGGTGAAATATCCCAGGGTCGCGACTGGACGTTTGTACTCGACCTCTCCGGCTCCATGGCCGGGAAATATCACAGCCTGGCGGAAGGTGTGCGCAAGGGACTGGGAAAGCTGCAGCCCGGAGATCGCTTCCGCATGGTGCTGTTCAATGACCAGGCCCGCGAGCTGACCAACGGCTATGTCGCCGTCAATGACGCCAACGTGAACCACTACCTGCAGTTGCTGGAGTCGACCCAGCCTGACGGTGGCACCAACCTGTTCGCGGGCCTGAAAGCCGCGTACAACGGGCTCGATTCCGACAGACCCAGTGCGGTAATTCTGGTGACGGACGGCGTTGCCAATGTGGGTGTGGTTGCCAAGAAGGCCTTCCTGGAACTGCTCGAGCAACACGATATCCGCTTGTTCACCTTTGTGATGGGTAACAGTGCCAACCGACCTTTACTCGAAGGCATGGCGAAGGTATCCAATGGCTTTGCCATGAGTATTTCCAACAGCGATGACATCTCCGGGCGCCTGGTACAGGCGGCGGACCAGTTGCGCCATGAAGCCTACCGGGATATCTCCCTGCGCATTTCCGGCAATAAGTCCGGGATCAAGGTGCGCGATATGAGTCCCGCGCAGATCGGCTCCCTGTACCGCGGCCAGCAACTGATCGTATTCGGACACTACTGGGGCGATGGCCAGGCCAAGCTCGAGATCAACGGCAAGGTGTCCGGCCGCGAGGTGCACTACCGTTCGGACCTGAATTTCCCGGCCACCGATACCCGCAACCCGGAACTGGAGCGACTGTGGGCTTACGCCACCATTGAAGACCTGCAGAACCGCATGGATTACCTGGGCCACGATAGCGACAGCGAAGACGCCATTGTCGATCTCGCGGTGGAGCATGGACTGGTAACACCCTACACCTCGATGGTGGTGGTTGAGGAGCAGGTATTCGAACAACAGGGTATCGCCCGCAACAACAAGGCGCGCGTAGAACGGGAGAGGACTGCCCGTGAAAACCGCGCCGTAGCACCGGTTCAGGACAACCGCCAGGACAGCGCGCAACCGGCCTTTAACAGCAGCCGCTCCTATCCGCGCAGCAGCGGCGGGTCGACGGGGCCGGTTTTGATTCTGATGTTGTTCACGCTGATCCTGTTGCGCCGACGCGCGCAACGAGCAGCGGCGGGGAATTAATCTGTGAAAATAAAAACCGGGGCTTCACTGGAGTCCCGATTTTTTACGACGTTCTAAGATTCCAGCAACCGGTTAAAGGCGCACCCTGCTAGAATTTTTTCCGACAGTGCGAATTTAACCTGGTGCACCATGCAAAGACTCATCAAGCTCGTCGGTATATCTGCCGTTTTTATCCTGTTTACCGCCAACCATATCGCCACCGCTCAATCGAATGCCGCCATTCCGCCTTCAATCACCACGCCCGACAAAGTGGAGACGCGTATAGGCACGCTGGAATTTGACGACGGCATGCCCAGTAAAGAAACCCTCAACAAGGTCTACGACAACCTTGATCTCTCCTATGCGGTGCGCGCCTTTACCGACAATCTGCGCGGCGTGAGTATCTATGCGATCCGCAAGGGTCTGCGCGATATCGGCGTGAAGGATAACGAGGTGATTGTCTTTTCAGAGTTGATGGACGCGAAATCACTTTTCCTGACGGCCAATGCGGACACGGTATACGTCATCGGCGGTCTCGACCTCAGCAATGGCCCTGTGGTACTGGAGGTACCACCACAGGTTCTGGGTACGGTGCAGGACGCGTGGTTCCGCTGGGTCATCGATGTCGGCCTGCCTGGGCCCGATCGCGGCGAGGGTGGTAAATACCTGATTGTGCCACCGGGCTACGACGGCCCCCTGCCCCAGGGCGGCTTTAATATTGCGCACGCCAAAACCGTGCACGGCGCCTGGTTCGCGCGTGCCTTTCTGGAAGATGGCAAGGATCCAAAGCCCGTCGCCGAACGCATCCGCCAATTCACCAAGATCTACCCGTATAACCCGGGCGGCGTGGGTACCTCGGTGGCAGAGTTTCTCGATGGCAAGGCCAAGCTGGGAAAACTAACCAAGCCCCCCGCTACGGTATTCCATGAGGGCAGCGGTAAGGTCATGAATACGGTCCCGCCCAATGACATGTCCTACTACGAGATGCTGAACAAGATAGTGCAGGAAGAGCCCGCCACCTCGCTCGATCCCGAGCTGATGGGGCCGGTCGCTGCCATCGGTATCGTCAAGGACAAGCCGTTCGCGCCGGATGCGCGGATGAAGAAAATTCTCAACGACGCGCTGGCGATTGCCAATGCCACCTCGCGCAGTCTGCTGATGAGCCCGCGCGCGCCGTCCTGGTTCTATTACAAGAATTCCAACTGGCAGAATATGCTGTTCGACACCGGCTACGAATTCGAAACACCCATTCCCATGATAACCAGGGAAGGCATCAAGCCTTTTCCCGCTACCGGGTATCGGAAACTGGATGCGCGCCAGGCATTCTTTTATGGCGTCACCGGTATTACTCCGGCCATGGCCATGCGACTGACCGGCATCGGCTCTACCTATCTTTGGACCATGGTGGATTCTGACAACAACTATTTCGACGGCGCCAAAACCTACAAGGTGACGCTACCGAAGAATGTCCCCGCCGAGAAATTCTGGTCGTGGACCCTGTATGACACCATGAGCCGATCCATGCTCGACACGCCTCAGCGCTATCCCCGAGCCGGCAGCCAGAGCTACCCGTCACCAGCGGCGGAAGCGGCCGGCGATGGATCGATTACGGTTTATTTTGCACCCGAGCAGCCCGACGGCGTGGCACGGGGCAACTGGGTTCAAACCGTGCCCGGCAAAAGTTTTTTCCCCGTGTTGCGCCTATACAGTCCGCTGGAACCTTTCTTTAGCAAACAGTGGCAACCAAGCGAAGTCGAACGCGTTAACTAAGAAACCACAATTAACATGGGCGATAACTTTTTTGTTTTCGCCCGCATTACTTCTCTCCCACAAAAATGCACGATAGTGCCACTTACTTGCCGGTTGATTCAGGGAAAAAACCCAACGCAAAAAGATCGTGAATAATTTAATGCTGAATTTGGATATACCTTCACAGTCCATTTGATAAAGCCATTCAACAAATCTCTGCTTCTCGACAATTCACCTCATATTAATTGCCTCGCCTCCGGACCATTGATAGTGTTTTCGAGCTACTGAACGGCCTCGCCGATTCAGTCACTTAACAATAACGATGGCAAATGGACGAGCAAATTAATGAAAAAATTTATATCACGCCAAAATGTTTTATCGGGCGCCATTTTATCCGTGATCACAGCCAGCACGCCGCAAGGAGTATTTGCGGCCGATGAAAAAACCATGGAGGAAATCGCGGTCGTTGGTTCTCGCATTCAGCGCAATGCAGAATTTGAAACAGCGACGCCCATTCAGGTAATGGATCGTGAAGCCATCGAAAAATCTGGCTTTACCAACCTGCAACAGATGTTCGAGAAGAACCCGGCCGCGGGTAACGGCACCTTCTCCACCCGCGGCAATAACCAGGACTCGACCGCCAACGGCGCCGCGGCGGTCAGCCTGCGCGGTATGGGTGCCGACGCCACGCTGGTACTGGTGAATGGCAAACGGGTTGCCATCAGTGCCTTTGCCGAGAGCATCACCACCAACTTCGTCGACATCAACAGTATTCCGATCGCGGCGGTTGAGCGCGTCGAGGTATTGAAAGACGGCGCTTCGGCTATTTACGGTTCCGATGCCGTGGCCGGGGTAGTCAACCTGGTACTGCGCAAGGACTTTGAAGGGGCAGAAGTCTCCGCCGACTTCGGTGGTGCCGATGGTTACGACGAGCAGGCGGTTTCCGCGGTGTGGGGGGTGAACGGCGACGATTCAAACCTGACGCTTATTTTTGATCACCGCAGCAATTCGACCCTCGCCAGCGTCGAGCGGCGCGGGCTGGATACCGCCGACCAGTCTTTCCGCGGCGGCATGGACTTCCGCTCATCCCGCGGCTACCCGGGCCGCTTTATTGTCGATGGCGAAACCACCATCGACCCGGGCTGCCCTGCAGACAGTGCTTCCGGTCAAACCTGTGTATACGACTATGGCCCCTGGACACTGCTGACACCGAAAGCCGAGCGCACCGGTGTGCTGATGCTCGGTCACGCCCAGCTGACGGACAACATCGAGTTCTTTAGTGAGCTGACGGTACAGCACAACACCTCCATAGCACAGGGCGCGCCAACACCACTGGACGAAGCCGCCGGGCTCACCGTGCCCATCGACCACCCCAACAATCCCTTCACCGGAGCCAGCAGTATCGATGTGGGCCGCTACCGCACCGTTGATGCCGGCGCGCGCCAGTGGGATATCGAAACCGATAACCTGCGCGGTGTGTTTGGCCTGCGTGGCACTATTGCCGACTGGGACTGGGAAGCCTCGGCGCAGCGTTCGCGCAGCGAATCCACCCAGACCGGCGACCGCTCCCAGGGTTGGGTCCGCACCGACCTGCTGCAGGATGAAATTGATGCGGGTCGCTATAACCCCTTCGGCGGGGTGCAAAACCCGCAGTCGGTGATCGACGCCATTACCACCAGCCTGGTGCGCCAGGGCAAATCCGAATTGCGCGGTTTGGACTTCACCATCAGCGGTGAACTTTTTGATACCGCCAATGGCGCTATTGCCATGGCTGCGGGCCTGGAGCACCGCGAAGAAAGCGCTTCCGACATCCCCGATGATCAGTTCCAGCGCGGGCTGATTTTCGGTACCGAATCGGTATCCGCTTCCGCCAGCCGGGATATCAATTCCGCATTTGTCGAGTTTGCGATTCCCCTGCCGGCCAATCTGGATCTGACCCTGGCAGGCCGCTACGACGACTACAGCGATTTTGGCAGCACTGCTAACCCAATGGTCAATCTGTTGTGGACCGCCAGTGAACAGCTTTCTCTGCGCGCTTCCTGGGGCACCGGTTTCCGCGCGCCCTCGCTTGCGCAGATAGGCCTGGGCCCGTCGGAGGAATCCCTGTTCTTTATCGACAGCTACGGCTGTAACATCAACGACGCCTACTGTGCCAGCACCGACTACAACATCGTGTTTTCCGGCAACCCGGACCTCGATGCGGAAGAGTCGGAGTCTTATAACCTGGGGGCGGTGGTCAAGCCAATAGACGGCATGCAGCTGTCATTGGATTTCTGGAGCATCACCCAGGAAGGCAAGATCGACGAGGTGCCCTTCGGCTACCTGTACAGCCAGTTCTGTAATGATCAAAACAGTACTGTCTGTGTCCGTTCCGCGCCGCTGCCCGGCGAATCCCTCGGTTCCCTGCAGTCGATCAACAGCGGCTTTATCAATATCGGCGAGCAGACGGTCTCCGGCATTGACCTGAGCCTGGTCTACTCCGCACTGACCGTCGCCGGTGGCGATCTCGGTCTGCGCCTGGATTATTCTTACCTGTCGGAGTTTGAGCGGGTGGAACTGAATGCCGCGGGCGATGCCTTCCTGAGCCGTGAACTGGCGGGCGAGTATGAATACCCCGAGCACCGCTGGGCGGCTTCCGCCGACTGGGCCCGGGATAACTTTGCGTTCACTTTGGGGCTGAACTATATCGGTGAGTTCGAGGATACGCCGGACATTGATTTTGACGGTACCCTGGATTACGACACCAACAGATCCCGCATGGTGGATTCATTCATGACCATGAATCTGCAGGCCCGTTATACCGGCTTCGAAAATATGGTGCTGAGCCTCGGTGCAGACAATGCACTGGATGAGGAGCCACCTTTCGCCATCGGCGACGGTGACTCCGATCTCTACGGCTACGTATCCAGCCAGCACGATCCGCGCGGTCGCTTTGTTTACGGCAAGGTGACCTACAACTTCTAAACCACCGAACAAAAAGGGAGGGCCTCGGCCCTCCCTTTTTTTAAAAAAAATTCGTTAAAAACTGACTGGTTAATTAATCATTGCCACCTGATCACTGCTGCTCGGCATTGGTTATGTGCCTTTCCCACCACGGCATTTCTCCAGCAGCGCCTGCAA
Source organism: Microbulbifer sp. CAU 1566 (assembly GCF_023156515.1). Taxonomy (NCBI): domain Bacteria; kingdom Pseudomonadati; phylum Pseudomonadota; class Gammaproteobacteria; order Cellvibrionales; family Microbulbiferaceae; genus Microbulbifer; species Microbulbifer sp. CAU 1566. The sequence goes on from NZ_JALNMG010000001.1 coordinate 672,947, forward strand.
GGCATTATGACTCTCACCAGGCTCCGATGTCCGAAGCCCTCTGGTCGCCAGATAGTGCTGGTTAAAAATATTGAAGTAGTGCCGCAGCATATCCGCAGGTTTATCTTCACCGGCGAGAACCAGACAGCTGATCGCCGCCTCCGCGGTGGAGAAGCGATCACTCCTGCCCGAGTCGCGCACGGCGTAGGACTTCACCAGTGTTTTCGGCAGGCTCAGGCAGGGAGTACCGTCCAGCCAGCGACTCAAACCCACCATGCGGCTGCACTGCTTCCAGGTGCCATCAAGCACGATCAGTGTAATTTTTTTGGCGGTCGCGGGCAGCGATTGAACGACCTTCCGCGGGTTCTCTACTGAATCTTCACCGGGGAACACCACAAAGCACTCCCGCTGTGGGTCACGCAATAGCTCCCTGAGTTCTTCCGGTGCTTCAAGCCGGTTCCACAAATACACCCTTGTATTCGGAAACACATCAACGATCAAACGACCGGTATTGGTGGGCTTGAACAGTTCCTTGCGGTGCATGAGCAACACAAATTCTACGGAAGCCTCCTGTGACCAGCCCTGTGCGCTGTCCGCGGTCGGACGCCACTCGCACAGACAGGCAAACTCGCCCATCTGACAGTCGCGACAGCGTTTGACGCTTTTGCCTTTGGCCTGGAATGGCTTGGTGGATTTCGCGAGTTCCTGATCGCGCAGGCGGGTGTATGCGTTGGAATACATAACCATTCTTGATAAAGCCTTTGAGGTACCGCCAGGCGCAAGCTCGGCGGTTTTCTCAAATGGAGATTGAACACACTTGAAAAACGACGGATCTCAGCTGCTGGATAGTTTCAGCATTACCAGCCCCGCAACAATGAGAATTGCGGCGGTGATCCGCATGGCATTTACCGGTTCCGCCAGAAACACAATCCCGACAAGAAAAGCGCCGATAGCGCCAATACCCGTCCAGATGGTGTAGGCCGTACCGAGCGGAATACTGCGCATGGCAACAGCCAACAGCCAGAAGCTACCCAGCATGGTGACCAGAGTGATAAGAGAGGGTACTAGCCGGGTGAAGCCGTGGGATTGCTTCATGGAGAAAGCCCAAACAACTTCCAGGGCGCCGGCGACGAGAAGGTAGATCCAGGGGGACATTGACTGCTCCGTTTTCAAACAGGGCCAGGTCGTCCTCGGCATCTTTTCCCAGAGTGGGGGAGGTCGTCCTCCTCAAGTTGGCGCCACAATAACCGATGGTGGAAATTTGGGCAAGTCCACGAATGCGCGTATCAACCGCAGCGGCCAGGGGCGGGATACCCGGCCTATCTCCGGGGTCACCGATCCCCATGCAACCTCGCTACTTCCTGCTACTTTTACTGGTGATCTCGAATTTTCCGGCAGTTTTCCAAATCAATAATTGCCGCGCCATAACAAAGCTTTCGACCGATAAGGTGACTATCCAAGCATAAGCAGGGTCGCTGAGGTCAACCCGTGGCAAACGGGGTTAAACGGAGTTAACCATGAAAAAGCTCAAGTTGGCCGCAACCCTGGTTCTTTTGTTCCCTCTTTTGGCAAAAGCGCAGATTCCTGTTTCAGATGTCGACCTGACCCGCTTTTATGTCAGGGCAGGAGCCAGTTTCGTATATCCGGATGACAACAATACCACCCTGAAATATTACCTGTTGCAGGACTGGGAGCTGTACCGGACCCACTGGGAAATTGAGGACGATACCACCTGGAATGTATCGGGCGTGTGGCGCCCACTACCCTATCTCGGTCTTGAATTGCTGTATATCGGGGATTCCGATCACTCACTGCTGCTACAAAATTTTCGTGGACGGCCCGGCCGCGACAATATTCATTTCGGTCGTTTCAGTGCTTCGTCGGCCAACCTGTTCGTCAACTGGTACATGACGGATCTGGATTGCCTGGGACAACCCTACATTGGTATTGGCGTTAACTATTCCGACTTTTACGACGACGACATTTACCCGGAATTTAATCACTACCTGTTCGGCAGCGGCATGGCGACGCGACCCGCTGCGGCGTTCGGTATGACGCACTCCTGGGGCGCCAGCGCCCAGCTGGGTATCGACTGGCGCCTGGGCCGGGGTATCGCAAGTTCCTGGTTGATCAATGCCGCGATTATCTACACCGATGCCAATTCCGATACGGAAGTGACTTTCCCCACCAGCGACGGCTATGAGCGGCTCTATTCGGATTTCGAGGTCAATCCCTGGACCCTGAATCTGGGCATTACCTATGAGTTCTAAACGCAAGAATCCCGGGGCAACGCCGGCTTTTTCCACCGGGCTCTGGATTGCGATCGGGCTGGCTTCCGTAGCATTCCCTCAGGGCGTTCTGGCGGAGTGTACGCCAGGCAATATCGGCACCGAGGGGCCAGACCAGATCCTCTGTGATGCAGACAACAACGCAGAAGGCGCTGACGTCAGCAGCCTTGGCGGCAACGATACCCTGGACCTGAACGGCGGCACCATCGGCACACTGGATGCCGGCGCCGGCGACGATCAGGTCAATATCGACGGCGCCATAGTAGAAACCAACCTGCTTACCGGTGACGGGAACGATACCGTCATCATGAATAACCGAGACTCCGAAGTCGGAGGCTTCCTTGGCGGCGGTATGGATACCGGTGCCGGCAACGATCGCGTCGAAATTTACGATGGCATCGTGTTCGAGTTGCTGACGGGCGATGGCGACGACGATGTCATCCTGGACGGCGGCTTTATTTTTAATTTTCTCGACACCGGTAGTGGCGATGACTACATCTACTGGGACGAAGGCATCGTATCACTGATCAATGCCGGTGATGGCTCCGATTACCTGGAAATCGACGCCTATGCCTATGAGGGCGATGCCACTTTCGATGGCGGTGACGACCTGGATGCCGATGACGGCTATATCGATACCCTCAGGTTCAAACTCGACCACCGGATTGACGGCGGCTTATTACAAAACTGGGAACACATCATCATCAATGGCAGTTCCAAAATTGAACTGTCGGGCGCCCTTGCCGTCGGTGGCGGCACGGTAGGCCGCCAGCGGCTGGGACTGGATATTCGCTTCGGTGGTGTTCTGGCATTTACGCCCGAGAACTACACCATCTCCGGTGACGTGGTAAATGCCGGCACGCTTTGGTTGCAGGACGACCGCTTCAATACATTGAATATTGCCCAACACAGCAACGGCCGCTATGGGGACTATACCGGCCGCGATGGCCGCCTGTGGATAGACACCGAGCTGGGATCCGACAACTCACCTACCGATTTACTCAACATCGAGGGGGATGCACGCGGCCATACCTCTGTGCGCGTGTACAACCGCAATGGTACCGGCGCACAGACGAGCGGCGATGGAATACAGATCATCACCATCAGCGGTAACTCACCCCGCGATGCCTTTGCACTGGATGGTGAATACATCGGCCAGGACGGCCGGCGAGCGACGGTTGGCGGCGCCTACGGATATACCCTGCACCACGGCGGGCTGAGCGAATCCAGTATCAACGACGGCAACTGGTATCTGCGTTCAGTCTTGCCCGATCCCTTTGATGGCAGTGGCCAGTTGCTTCCCCGCTGGCAGCCCGGGGCCGTGCTTTACGAAACCTACCCCCAGGCAATCCGCCGCATGAACCAGCCCACCACCCTGCGCAAACGGGTCGGCAACCGTTTCTGGGCCGGCACCAGTTTCAAGGATCGCGGTATCTGCTGTTACGGTAATGCCGTGGAGAGGACCATCGACGGCGGCGGCTTGTGGATGCGCCTGACTTCCGAATACAACGACAATGTGCCGGACGATTCCACCACTCGCGCAGAGTGGCAGCAGGACTTCGGCCAGGTACAGGTCGGCGCCGACTTCTCATTCGACCCGGCGGTACATCGTGGCCGCTTGATACTGGGCGTTTTCGGGCAGTACGCCTATGGCAGTACCGAGCTCGACAGTTTCTTCGGTCACGGTGATATTGATACCGAAAACTTTGGTATCGGCACCACGCTCACCTGGTACGGTAGCCAGGGTAGCTACGCCGACCTGCAAATGCAGTTCAACTGGTTTGACTCAGACCTTTACTCCCACGAGCTGCATTACCTGGGTACCGGCAACGATGCGATGGGATTCAATTTTTCCGTTGAAGCCGGACACAGTTTCAAGCTGTGTGATTTCTTTTCACTCACACCTCAGGTTCAGGTCGCTTATATTGCCGAAGATATCGATGATAATTTCGACCAGTACGGCGTTACCTTTACCGATGCCGAAAACGAGGCCAGCTTTGCGCGTCTGGGACTCGCCTTTGAACAGCGCCTGAGCCAGCGTATCAATCGCAATATGTATGGCAATCTGCTGCTGGAGCGTATTGGCCTCTACGCCATCGCCAATACATTTTACTACTTTGACGATGAGACCGATGTGAATATTTCCGGGACGCGTTTGTATCAGGCCCGGGATGAATGGTGGGGGCAGGTCGGCGTGGGTGCCACCTACGACCAGTGTGGAGACCGCTGTTCCGTATACGGCGAAGTCGACTATGCCAGCAGTCTGGATAACTTCGGCGATAGTGACAGTGTGCAATTTACCATTGGTTTTCGCTTTAAATGGTAACTGACAATTAGCTGATCGCGAGTAACTAGCAGTAAGTCGCGAAAGGTATATTGACGTGAGGTAAACAGGTGAAAAATAAACAGGCAAACTGAATTTGACAAGGAGTAAGCCGGACTGAGACGAATCTCACCTTGCACCGGTTAACGGCGGGCAAAAATTTACCTATACTGGCGCCATGCACGCAGTCTCTACTCCTTCTTTGCCACAGGCGACGCCCGACCACTGGAACAATCTGCTGTGGGCGCTCCGCAGCCCCGACATCACCCAAAACACTGCGCTCCCCTGGTTACCGGAATCTCGCCGCCAACGCCTCCACGATTACTTTTCTACGGCGGGTTCGCGGAAATATTTACGCCCGCTTCTACTGCAATCCATCGAAGCCAACGCTAGCCGACGGCTGGGTATCTACTTCGAAAACCTGTTTGCGTTCGCCTTCGAGTATCACCCGGACTACGCCCTGATCGCCCGCAACCTGCCCCTGCGCAATCAGGGAAAAACACTGGGCGAACTGGATTTTGTGGTGCACCACCTGCCTGAAGACACGATTGAGCACTGGGAGCTGGCGGTAAAATTTTACCTGCAGGTGGGCGACCTGTGGGTGGGACCCGGACTAAAGGATCGGCTGGACATCAAGCTGAGCCACACCTGCGATCACCAGCTGCCCATCATTCACCACTCGACTGCTCAGGCACAGTTGCAGGCAGAGGGCATTCATATCCAGCGACAGTGGACTCTTATGCCCGGTCGCTTGTTTCGCGCCCTGCCCCCGGCTGGCCAGCAACGTCAAGCAGCAGCGACCTCCGCTGGCGACTACTGGTGGGCGAATCTGACAACCTTCCTCACCACCTTTGCCGGAACACAGTGGCACTGGCACCAGTTGCCAAAGCCCTGCTGGCTGGCGCCACTTGGTTCTAGCCAGGGCACCCCGGAGCAGGCCCTGACCGCAGGAGCGAGGGGTGACCACAGCGACGAAGTCCGGACCCTGCTACAAGCCCGAGGACCAATATGTATTGCTGCCAGCGATCACAGTGGCGAATTGAGCCGCGGCTTTCTGGTTCCCGACGACTGGTATAGTCGTGCCTGTCAGGGAGCGCATTTGCCCCCATCCGGCGCCTGAACACCTCAGCATTTGGCCAACATCCGGCCAACATCTGGCTCGCACCTGAATCCAATCTCGCGAGCGCTAGCACCCATACAGCTCTCCATACTTGACACCGGTCAAATAGCATTTACAATTTTCAGAAATTTCTGAAAGTTAAGAAAAGACCATAAAGAATGAAACTCACCAATCAGGCACAGGCGTTTGTGCTGCACTTCGGCGAGATGGGCAGCCGCTGGGGGTTCAACCGTACCGTGGGCCAGATGTTTGCCCTGCTGACGATCCACAACGAACCGGTGAATGCCGACCAGCTGGCGGAGGCGCTGAAGATCAGTCGCGGCAATGTGAGCATGGGCCTGAAGGAGCTGCAGGCGTGGCGTTTGATCGAACTGCACCACCAGCCCGGTGACCGCAAGGACTACTTCACCGCTGCCGGCTCCATCTGGGACCTGGCGCGCACCGTGTTTGAAGAGCGCCGCAAGCGCGAGCTGGATCCCACCCTCACCCTGCTGCGCCAGCTGTTACTGAACGATCCCCGGGATGAACAGGAAGCCGCAGCCCAGGAGAAAATCCAGGAGGTCTACAGCCTGCTGGAAATGCTCGACCAGTTTGCCAATACCCTCAGCAAGCTGGATGAAAAAGACCTGCTCAAGCTGATGAAACTGGGCTCCGGCCTCAGTAAATTGCTGGAACTCAAATCCAGGGCGGGCAGTGCCATCAAAAAGGAAACCAAGACCGGAAAAAAATAGTTTGTAACAGGAAGTAGGCCGCTTCAGCACATTCCTTCCGGAGCGGCACGTTTTAACCGAGGTGCTCATGCTGGATACACTGATCCTGTCGCGCATACAGTTCGCGGCCAACATCAGCTTTCATATTCTCTTCCCCACCATCACCATTGCGCTCTGCTGGATTCTGTTCTTTTTCAAATTGCGCTTTGATCGCACCGGAAACCCGGTGTGGATGCGAGCCTACCGCTACTGGGTAAAAGTATTTGCCCTGACGTTTGCGCTTGGCGTGGTGAGCGGGCTCACCATGTCATTCCAGTTCGGCACCAACTGGCCCGGTTTTATGGAAAAGGTGGGCAATATTGCCGGTCCACTGCTGGGCTATGAGGTGCTCACGGCGTTTTTCCTCGAAGCCACCTTCCTCGGCATCATGCTGTTCGGGATGAATCGGGTTTCCAGCCGCATGCACACCCTGTCCGCATTGATTGTGGCCGTCGGCACCACTCTCTCCGCCTTCTGGATTCTCGCGCTCAATTCCTGGATGCAGACACCGGCGGGCTACGAAATACGCGACGGCGTGGTACACGCCAGCAACTGGCTGGAAATCATTTTTAACCCATCTTTCCCCTACCGTTTTACCCATATGTTGCTGGCGTCCGGACTGACCGCGGCATTCTTTGTAGCCGGGCTATCCGCCTACCGGATACTGAAAGGCGACCACAAACAGGCGCCGCGCCTGGCACTGAAAACCGGCCTGGTACTGGCGGCCATCCTGGCACCGGTACAGGCGTTTGTGGGCGACCTGCATGGGCTCAACACTTTCGAGCACCAGCCGCAGAAAATCGCCGCAATGGAAGGCGTATGGGAAACGGAACAGGGCGCGCCGCTGCTGCTGTTTGCGATTCCGGATGAAGCGCAGAAAACCAATCACCTGAGCGTCGGCATTCCCAATATGGCGAGCCTGATTCTCACCCACAAAACCGACGGCACCATCCGCGGGCTCAACGAGTTCGAAGGTAACCACCCTCCGGTCAAGCCGCTGTTTTTCGGCTTCCGCATCATGGTTGGCATGGGTCTACTAATGCTGGCGGTAGCCTGGACCGGCTGCTTCCTGCTCCATCGTCGCAAGGAGTTGCCACCGTGGATGCTGAAACTGCTCGTAGGCATGACATTTTCCGGCTGGGTAGCAACGCTGGCGGGCTGGTATGTCACCGAGGTGGGGCGCCAGCCCTGGCTGGTGACCGGTGTATTGCGCACGGCGGACGCGGTCACTCCGGTGGCAGCGTCCAATGTGGGGCTGTCACTGGCGCTTTATCTGGTCACCTATGTGGTGCTGATGTGGGCCTATATCCACACCCTGAAAGTGATGGCACTGAAGTCGGTGAAAGTGGAAGAGTTTGAAACCACCGAGCCCGCCGCATATGGCAGCCTCACCAACCTGCCCGACAACACATCCAGCGAATACGGCTACGACGCTCAGGGAGGTAACCAATGAGCAGTTTTGCAGAAATGGCCAATGGCGACTGGCTGCCGGTCGTCTTTATCGGCCTGATGGGGCTGGCAGTCATCGTCTATGCCATCCTCGACGGCTACGACCTCGGCGTGGGTATCCTGCTGCCCATGGACGCGGCCGATGAGCGGCAGCGGGATACCATGATTGCCTCCATCGGCCCCTTCTGGGATGCCAACGAAACCTGGCTGGTGCTGGCCATCGGCCTGCTGCTGATCGCCTTTCCGGTGGCCCACAGTATTGTGCTGACCAACCTGTATCTTCCCGCGGCCATCATGCTAATCGGGCTGATCATGCGCGGGGTGGCCTTCGACTTTCGTGCCAAGGCGGCGGTGGATCACAAGCTGGCGTGGGACCGTACTTTCAAACTGGGCTCACTGCTCACCAGCCTGACCCAGGGTTATATGCTCGGCCAATACGTGATGGGATTTGATTCCAGCTGGCCGGCGCAGGTGTTCTGCGCGCTGAGCGCCGTGGGCGTCACAGCCGCTTATACCTATATCGGCGGCGCCTGGCTGATCATGAAAACCGAAGACGCACTACAGGGCCGGGCAATCCGCTGGACACGCCGGGCCGGCCGCGCGGCGTTTGTGGGTGTGGTTGCGGTTTCCGCGGTCAACCCGTTGGTCAACCCCGGTGTGTTCGACCGCTGGTTTACCTTTCCGCTGGTGATGTTTGTGTTGCTGGTGCCGATACTGTGTTTCTTCGCTTTTGCTGCCAACGAGATATTGCTACGGCGCCTGCCAAAGGTGGACGACCGCCACTGCTGGATTCCGTTCGTGAATGTGCTGCTGGTATTTTTACTGTGCTTTGCCGGCCTCGCCTTCAGCTTTTACCCGGAAATTGTTCCCGGCCAGCTGACCATCTGGGAAGCCGCCAGCGCGCGCGAGTCACTGCAATTCATTCTGGTGGGTGCGGTGATCGTAGTGCCGGTCATTCTGCTGTACACCGCGCTGTCGTACCGGGTATTTCGCGGCAAGGCCACAGAGCTGCACTATCATTAACAACGTCGTTTAAAACAAAAAAAGCCCGCACTGTATTCATCAGCGCGGGCTTTTTAATTCAGCAAAACCGGTCGATCACGATTTCCATTTGCGGTATTCCTTCAGCGCCTTGTAGGGGCGCTCGGTATACCAGCCGTAACCCGCGCGGCGCTCCGCCGACACCTTGTCTATCTCGAAATACACCTTGCCGTCGCGATCACCGAATACCGGGCGATCGCTGTCGATATCGTAAAACCGTGCCCACAGCGGGTCGGCATCTTCCTGCGGTAGCAGCGCGGGTAATTGATCACCGCGACGGTAGCGCAGGCCGTCGATCTGGTGTTTTTCAAACCAGTTATTCGCACGTTCAATGGCCCTGCGGATATTTTCCGGCGGGTTTTTCAGGGTCATCAGGAACAGCATCAGGTCGGCACTTTCACTGGTGGCCAGCGCCACCGGCTCAAAGGCACGGGCGGCTGTCGGCTCCAGGGTTTTCGCATTGTGCTGGGCGCCCCAGATGGTGGGTTCGCCATCGATCTCCACCTGTGTGGCAACCAGCATATCCAGTGCTTTCTGCAGGCTGTGTTTTGCCTGTGTTTTCAGCTCGTCCGCGAGAAAATTCAGTCGCTCGTCACCTTCGGCCGCCGCAGCCACCACTTTCAACAGGTTGGCAATAGCGTCGTCATTGAAGGTAATGTCATCGTGGTATTTACCGCGCAGGGGAAAGGTCTGTGGCCAGCCGCCATTGGGATACTGGGCCAGCAAGATATAGCGCAGTGCACGGCTGGCGGAATCGCAGAAGCGATCAAGCTGATGCGCATTACAAGCATTCACCATCACCCAGAACTGGGTAGTGGTGGCGTAGTTATCAAATGTGGGAACGTAACTTGTTTCGGTACCAAAATGCTGGCCGGGTTTCCGGGGCAACTGCATATCCGTGCGTTTTGACCAACCGCCGGACGGCGTCTGGAAAGTGAGCAGGCTGTCCGCCAGGGCCTTGCCTTCTGCACTGGCGATATAGTCGCGGTCGTAAAGCGCTTTTTTGACATCGAAGCCAAACAGCTTGTGCTTGGTGGGCTTGGTGCTTTTTTTCTGCCCGATGGACTCCAGCTCCGCTTGCAGCGCCTTTTCATCCAGTGACCGGAAGTGATCTGAGAGTAGCTGGTATTCCTGCATCGATGTTGCCGGCTGCAGCCCGTCTTTCGCATCTTCTTGCGCGCTGGAATCACCGGAACAGCCCCCAAGTACCACCAGCGAGGCCATAACAGCATACAGGCATTGGCGAAATTTCATACTAAACCCTGTCAGGCAGATTTATTATTTGGTCATACCAAACCGATGCTATCAGAGTCTCTCCGCCGGTGGAACCCGCTCCCCCCACTGCCCATTCAGGGCTGCCCCCATAAACAAAAAACCCCGGCGCAAGGCCGGGGAAAGCAACAATGACGGCTGTTAACCTAGGGCTATTAACCTGGGGCTGTTAACCAAGGGTTGCTAACGATCAATCAAGGAATTCACAACGTCCTACTTGGGCACCCGCGGCAACCGCATCCCGCAGGCCGCCAGGGAAACCGGTCTGCTGGGTCACGCCACCGTTGCACACGTGGACCTGGCTCAAGTCAATGTGCCAGGAGAAGGAAGCACCCGCGAGGCCACCGGCAATTTCCTTACCGGAAGCACTGATGGAGATGGGGTTGTCCAGCGGCAGCTTGTCCATTTCCACCACGCCCTGTTTTTTCAGGAAGTCGGCGAAGTGCATCCAGCCGATACCTTCGACCCAGAGACCGCCGGCCAGGCCGAGGAAGAAGCTACCGGCGCGACCGACCATGACAGTGCCGTCATCGCTCATGTCAAACACGGTCAGGGGTACCGAACCCACCGCTTGCGTGATGGCATCTTCGCCGAGGAGTGCGCAGAAATCCCGCCCAAGATAGTTGTACGGCATATCGTGACACCAACGCAGGGATCCGACATTGGTCACCGCGTCTGAGCCCAGGCCCTTCTGCGGGTTCCACACCTGGACGCCGTTCCGCGTCGACAGCGCGACCTTTGTGCCATCGTAGCTAGCCGCATAGGTCTCGTAAGCACCGTAGGCGGTGCCCAGATCCAGCAGCGAGCCACCGTTCACCCAGGCCACGGCTTTGCTGTGCGAGTTGCTGCCGAGAACAACGTTGCCGTTACCGGAGATAGCGTGCGCGCGCACAAACTGGGTTTTACTCTTATCCAGCGCGGAAGTGTCCAGCTCCTGCATGCCGTCCTTCTCGGTCCACACCCAGGGCACGATCTCGCCCTTGAAGGAGCCCTGGCACACACCGTCGCCGTCAGTATCCTTGTAGGCGAGACCGATGGCAGTTTTACCCGCGTCATCCATGTCCCAGCCACTCGCGGCGGTCACACCGGTTGAGCCGCCACCGCCGCAGCTGTTGCCATTCAGGTCACCCAGGGCAATGTCGCCTTTCGCGCTCCAGATCACCGGCTCCTGAATGCCATTGCCGTTGATGTCTTTATGCACCAGCATTTTCTGTCCGTTACGGCTCATGGCGCCATTGGCCGGAACATATTCCGGCGGCAACACCATAAAGCCGCGATCGGGGTACCACATGAATGCGGTGGAACCCACTTCACCGGCAGCGACCTTGCCGCTCTTGGACATATCACGGATAAATGCAGCCACCACCGGGGTCACCTGCACACCATCTTCAAAGCCGTTGAAATAGAAATCCGCTTCTTTGGTGACACCGGCCTCGGCAACAATCAGCGTTGCCTCACAGGCGTCATCGCTCAGCGGATCGCTGCTCTCGGCAAGGTTCCAGTATTCACCAACGGAAGCCAGGCGCTGCGGTGTAGTGGGATAGCCACCGGCAACAATTTCTTCCAGGTAGAGTACGTAGGATTCACCGGGGGTCAGATTGCGGATGGTAAAGCGGCCGTCGGGACCAATCTTGCCCTGGGTGGCGGAACCAGTCATATCCGACACGGCGTCGAACATGGGATTGTTGACGTTGCGCGCAATCACGTTGATGCCGCTGTATTCGGTCACGCCGTCTTTCAGGCGCAACACACCGGTAATGGTGCCGGTGGTGGAGGCGTAATCCGCGGTCGGGTAAATATTGGAAATTGCCGCGCGGTCATCCGGGTGGTCCACGGTGCTCTGTTCCACACCCGCCTGGCCGCTGTGGTCGATAAACGGGAACATGGTTTCAATAATGGCTGGGTTCGCATTATTCGCCCCGTAAGCCGACGGGTAATCGTAGCGGTGCACTGCCTCCACACCACAACCTTCAATGCCCGGATAATTCGGTGCGTAGGTGTAGCTCATATACGCCATGGAACCGTTGACCTGGCTATGAGACAGGTTGATGGCGTGGCCGAATTCATGGGTAAACACACCGGCAACCTGGTTGCCCTCGGTATCGTGTTCCCACACATTCCAACCATTCATCACCGCGGTGGCTTCAATAATATTGTTGTCTTCGTCCGCCCATTCCGGGAAGGCGATACCCAATACGGATTCTTTTGGCACCCCGAAATATTCTTCCAGGATGGAGCCGTCGGTATCGTAGAGCACCCAGAAACCGTAACCGTTTTCCTTGTTATAAATCTCGGCGGCATTTTCGCCGGTAACATCGGCGATACCGGTCATTTCCTCGATGGTGCCGCTGATTTCTGCGGAAAAAGTCGAAGTGGGTACATCACTCCAGTTGGCAAAGGCGTGTGCGGTAATTTCGTTGGCGCGCTGAATAGTCAGAAACGGGGTTTCGCCATCGTAATCAAAGGTAAATGCCTCACCGCCATCGGTGTAAACCGGGATGGTGCCCTTGCTGGTATCCCACTTCAGTGGTTGCGGGTTGTCACCATCGGTGGTGTAAAGGGGGCCACCCGCGTGCACGGCATTGGCGGCAACGGCGAGACCGATGGCCATGGTCAATTTTGAAATTTTCATTATTTCATCTCCCCTTTGGCAATCCAGTTTTCCGCGACGGCGCGGCCAACAAGGTCCATAAATGCCGTCGCATTAACGGCACCGGGAGCGGTAATCATGTTTTGCTGTTCGGCGCTCAGCAATTGCTGGTTAATTTCAACACCATCGAACATGCCAGCGTTATTGAATTGATTGACGAGGGTGCCGTTAATCATTTTCAGCTTACCCTGGGCCATACCCGCGGTGGTTTGCAGACCGGTGCGGCCGGCTTTTTTGTACATGAACGCAACCACGTACTCGTCCTTGTGCCAGCGCGGAAAGCCTTCCGGGGCGATAGCCAGCATCTGGTGGCCATTGGCGGAGGTGCGCGGCTTCAGCAGGCCGAACTGACGGAAGGTGTAATTTTCGCCCTCTTTTACTTTGCCCTTGGCCACGGAGCCCACAGCGATGGTGACCTCAGTGTAAGGCACACCTGCGGCATCAAGGCCATCGGTCACGTCGGTAACCGTACCCGCAACAATGGACTCAGCGCTCTGAATCAACTGGGTAAGGTTCTGGGTTTTGAGTTTGGTGGCATGTGCCATTGGCACTGACAGCATCACCAGAAGTGCCGCCGCCAGTTTGGCTACGGGCATGCGGTACTGGAGAAGTTTTCTCAACACTTTGCATTCCTCTCGTTGTTGTTGATCGGTGGTCGATAAGGAGAGTCGATGCAGTTTCACGCTTCGACCCGGCCAATAAATTGACCCATCAAACTTAATGAGAGCGCTCGATTACGGGATATAGGGGAAACCCCGATATTCGAGTTAGTGTGAAGTGGTTGTCATATTGGAATAGCACCAAGAAAAAAATTGGTGCACATAACTGTCGCCAAAAAAGTCATGGCACCAGAATGGGTCAGGGTTCGGCAGAAATCATTCCCACCCGAATGGCAAAGCGTACCAACCCGGGGACATGGTGAATCCCGAGCCGCTCCATCAATTGCGCGCGATGGGCCTCTACGGTTTTTACACTGACATTGAGATTGGTGGCAATTTCCCGCGGTCCGCAACCCTCGGCAATCAGCTGTAATATCTGCCGCTGGCGCGGGGTCAGAATTTCCTGCGCAGAGTGCCCGTTTGGCACACCCTGCACAAAACGCTGCACGGTTTCACTGTCGATGGCAGAACAGAGGTAGTCGCGACCACTGCACACCGCCTGCAGCGCCGCCGCCAGTTCATCGAAGGCAGAGTCTTTCAACAGATAACCGGACGCTCCCGAGCCCAGGGCGCGCGCAACATATTCCGGCCCGGCATGCATCGACAGCATCAGTACCCGGAGGTCCGGATGGGACTGGCCCAGCTGCTGTACCACTTCCAGCCCGTTCAATCCGGGCAGCGAAATATCCAGTAACAACAGATCCGGTTCCTCGCGGTGCACCAGTTCCACGGCTTCGAGGCCGTTGCCGCATTCACCAATCACCTCGAAACCTTCGAGCTCATCCAGCAACGCGCGAATTCCTGCGCGCATCAATGAATGGTCATCCACCAGCAGTATGCGTTTTGTCATTTTTATTCCCGCATAAAATGATTCCGGAACATTTTCTCAAGCAAAATCCGGGACAGTATGGTCAGCCGCGCTCTCGCTTGTTTGCCCGTGCAGGGGAATAACCGCACTGATGCGGCTACCTCTTCCGGGCTCTGCGTCAAAATGCAATTCCCCACCGGCACTGCGCGCCCGCTCCAGCATACCCAGTAATCCCAGATGCTCGCCGCGTAATACCCGCTGCCACACCTGGTTTGGATCAAAACCGCAGCCGTCGTCTTCGACGCAAAGCGACAACTTGGCGCTGTCGCCATGGAGGTTGACCAGAATGCGCCGACATCCCGCGTGGCGCAGTGCATTATTGACCGCCTCCTGGGTCAGGCGAAAAATGGTGGTGCGTAATTCTTCCGGCACATTGCCTACCTCACCGTCCGCGCACAAAACAATATCGACCTGGGTGCGGTCGGAGACCGAGTCCAGGTGCACTTTCAGGGCTTCCACCAGCCCCACCTCGTCCAGCAACAGTGGTCGCAGGGTGAGGGAAATATTGCGCACCTGCGCAATCATCTTGTCCAGCATCGATACCGAATCGCCAACGCGCACGTTGCGCTCCTCTGCGTTCGCGGCGCGCCCGACCCGCTGCAGGGACAGTTTGGCGGCTGTGAGGGTTTGCCCCAGTTCATCGTGCAGTTCGCGGGCAATCTGTTGCCGCTGTTCTTCCTTGGCGGACTGCAGCCGCGCGGTGAGATTGCGCAGGCCGGTGTGGGCCTGTGCCAGTTCGCGGCCGCTGACTTCCGCTTTTTCCAGCGCGCGTTCGCGCTCGCGACGGAGACTTTCCAGTGTGCGATTGCGCCGACGCAGGCCGCGCAAACGGAAGTGGTGCAAGGAAAATCCACACAGCAAAATGATCGCGCCCGCAACAGCACGGAACCAGCCTGTCATCCAGAACGGTGGCACCACATTGAGCAACAGTGCGGGGGATTCGCTCCAACTGCCAAACACATCGCGGCCGCGCACCTTGAGAAGATGCTCCCCCGGCGACAACTCAAGTAGGGTCAGCTCGCGCCTGGGGCCGAGAGACTGCCAGGCTTCCGTGGGTCGCAAGCGGTACTGGTACTGATGGGGTGCACTGGCAAAATCGAGGACCGCAAAAGACACCGACAGCATTTCGCCCCAACCAATGTCGATACGCTCCAGGGCCGTAGCCGGGCGGGTATGGATGCCTCGGTCACCAGCCGTGTCGCCGCCAGAGTCACCACCACCACCGCTGCCTGCACGGCGCGAGACGTCAACCATGCGTACCGGACTGGCCTGGCGCAGCACCATTTCCGTCCCCGCCGGTATGATCACCAGGCCGCCAATACCACCGAAGTAGAGATGGTGTTCATCGCGGGCAACCGCACGTGCATTAAAGTGAGTTACCGGTAAGCCGGTTTCCGCTACATGATGCACCAGCAGTCCATCCTGCGGCCGCAATCGCGACAGGCCCTGGCGCGAACTTATCCACAGTGAACCGTCATCGTCCTCGACGATCCCCATGATACTGGCGCCGAGCAATCCATCTTCCGCGGTCCAGCGCCGCTGCAATTGCAGCCGGCCTGCGGTATCCAATTGCAGCTGGTGCAGGCCGCCACCATCGGTGCCCGCCCAGATATCGCCCGCGCGATCGCGATAGAGCACGGTGACATTGTGATGGCCCAACCCCTGCTCGCGACCAAATGGCTGGCACTGCCAGGCGGCCATGGTGCAAAGGTTCAGGCCACTGGAGCGTGTGCCCACCAGCAACCGGTTTTCCTGCAATTGCAGCAGTGTGGTGATGTAGTTGCCACTCAGGGAGTGCCCCTGCCCCGGCGTATGCGCGTAGCGCTGAAAGCGGTCGCTGCCGGCGGGCAGGCGAAACAGGCCACTGCCACCAACGCCCACCCAGAGGTCGCCGCCCTCCGTTTCCAACAAGCTGGTCACATACCCCGTGCCCAATCCTTCGGGGGAATCCCCGCTGATCAGGCGGTGGCTATCATCCTGCTCGATCACCCAAAGCCCGTGGTTACTGCCCGCCAGTAACTGGCCGTCGCGGCGCTGGAGAATCGTGAGTATGCCGTCTTTGAAAATCTCGTCGTCCGCTTGCCCGGGGCCTGTCCCCGCACGCTGCCCGGACAGCAGCGGTTGCAAGCCACCACCAAAGGAGCCCATCCAGGGCAGCTGCCCGCGACTGGCGACCACTGCGGTCACATTGTGATGGCGCAACTGCCCCGGCTCTGTTCCTGCGCGCATCCAGCCGTAGCCTTCCCGGCGCAAACGCGCCATATACACACCGCTCCCCCAGGTGCCCACGAACAGACGCCCACCACTGAATTGCAGCGACAGTTGCGGCAGTGCCGGCAACTGCGACTCCTCTCCCAGGGGCTTGGGGTTTGCCGCCGCAACCGCCCCCGTGACAGGGTCATAGACCAGTACGCCGCGCGCCATGGTGCCAATCCACAGGCGCCCGTCGGGGCCCCACTCCAGCGTCGGGATCACCGGTGGCACATCACCGCCCAAATCGATCACCCGCGCTTCGCCACGCTGGATATCCAGCGCCACCAGCCCCCCGTGGGTACCTGCAAACAGCAGGTCGCGACCGTAGCGCGCCAAGGCAAATACGCTGTTCAGTTCGCCCTCGGCCGCGGTTAACCGGGAAAGATCAAAGTGGTCAAAGCCACTGGCGCCGTCACGCCAGCGATTGACGCCACCGCCAATGGTGGCGACCCAGATCGCATCCCCTGCGGGCTCCGCCAGCACATCGTAGACATAGTTGTGCGACAGGGAGCGCGGCTGTGCCGGGTCGTGCAGGAAGCGCGTTACCTGCCCGGTATCCGGGTTTACCCGGTTCAGACCAATTTGACTGCCCGCCCACAGCTGCCCATCGGCATCTTCTGCCATGCCGTAAATACTTTCGTGGGAGAGTGAGTCGGGGTTGGCGGACTGGTGGCGAAAGTGGGTGAAGCGATCCTCAGCGGGCTGGTAGCGGGTAAGCCCGCTGGTGTTACTGGCAATCCAGATATTGCCGGCGCGATCTTCATACAACGCGCGGAGGTCGTTGTCCGGCAGTCCTCCGTCCCCGACCTTGAGGGCAGTGGCCTGATAGCCGTCGAAACGGTACAAGCCCTCCCGCGAGGCGGCCCACAGCAGGCCATTGCGATCGACCAATACCGAGGTGGCCACCTTGACGTCCAGCCCGCGGGTCGCCCCCACCGGGGAAAACTCCAGCGGCAAGGAACTCGGTGGAAAGGAATTGAGTGCCTGGGAATTCAGAGACAGGGAGTCCGCCGGTTCCGCTTGAACCGCGGGCACCCCCATCAGGATGAAACAGGCCAGGCATACCCAGCGCATCGCAGCTCCGTATTATTGTTTTGCTGGCCACAGATCGGTCCGGCATCCAGATCGGGCGCCGGTTATCCACTTATTCTAAGCAGAGGCGCCCTCCATACAGTGGACGACCGTCACAGTTTGCCGGGACATTTTCTGGTCATTTTGGGTCGCTGCCAGTCACTTTATGGGGCACGTTGCGGAAGTGCCAGGCACAAAGTTGCGGAAACGCAGGCACAAAAAAGCCGGGACTCGCCCGGCTCAAAAGAATGCATTGGTTGTCACGGTGCTCAGGCAGCAGCCCCTGCCAGTGCCGCCGCTTTCGCGCGTTTCTTCTCGCGTGCATTGCGGCGTTTCTCGCGGCGCTGGTACCAGATGTAAACACCGGTAATGGACAGCAGCAGCGGCGACAGGCCGATGACACACCACAGGATCTTGCTCACAAGACCGGCAAAGTTGCCAAAATGCAGGCGGCGGTAGCTGTCCACAATCACCGCGCCTGCGGAGGCATCGCGGATATCGTAACTGAGCATATGCTCGCCGCTCTGGGCGTTGTAGGTCACGTTGCTGGCGTACTCACTGATCAGCGGGTTACCGCTGTGTACATCGCCCCAGAAGGTGAAGTTGGCACCCGGCTCCCAGGGGAAGGAAACGTAGGTGGTCTCGAAGTTCTGGATACGAATGCCGGCATCGTCCATCAGCCCCTGCAGGGAGAGGTCGTCGTTGTACAGACGCTCGGCCATTTTGTAGTGCTCGTGGCCGTCCGCGTGTTCTTCCATTTCGTGGGCAAAGTGGGTGATGTTCCACCAGGCTCCGGTAAAGCCGAGGATCAGCAGGATGGGTGCACCGATAATGCCGGTCATTTTATGCAGGTCGGAGAAGTACACGATCATGCGCGCGTTCCAGCGCAGGGTGAAAAAGTTCTTCCAGAATTTGCGGTACAGAATAAAACCGGTGATACCAAGCCCACACAGCAGAATGGAGAAGATACTGGTTACCAGCATGCCCCAGTCGCCCATCAGCAGGGTGTAGTGCAGGTCCAGCAGCCAGTTGGTGAGGTCAGCGGTCAAACCGGTGGGACCGCGCAGGGGCTCGCCGGTGTACTGGTCCATCAGGGCAAAGGTCCACTCGTCGGTGCCGTACTTCATGGTGTAGACCACGTCTGCACGGTCCTTGTCCTGAAACAGCGCCCAGCCGGTGACTTCGTAATCCGGGAAGTTGCGGTGCATCGACGCTTCCAGCGCGTCCAGGCTCAGGCGCTCGCGCCCTGCAGAATCTACCCGTACCACGTCTGCCGCCAGCAGGGTGTCGATCTCGTGCTTGAACACCAGGATGCTGCCAGTAATACAGATGACCAGCAGTGGGACAAAGGCGGCCAGCGCCATCCAGCTGTGCAGTTTGAACAGGGTTTTATTCATGATTCTTTGGTAATGAGAAACGGTAGTGAGAAACGCGCTTTTCGACCGATAGCGGAAAGACCGCCACGGCATAGACACTGCATCCGCCCTCCGCTCCGAACCAGGGAAAACAGGGGAGAACCAGAGACAACTGGGACGAGAGTCTAGTCACCCCGCACAGTAAATGCAACGAATTCTCATTTAGATTTTATTAATCAGCGTCATACAAAATGTATATGGACACTGACGATGCATGACTTCGGGTCGCCCTCCACAAGTGTCAACTTGCCCCCCCTCCATGGATTGGCCGTGTAAATCTGTGCCATCATCCCCGGATAACTCATAATCAACCTTCTGGAATTCCGATGCGCTTTTTGACGTTTGCCCAGGCAATAAAGAGCCCGTTGTGGCGCTTGCTCCCACTGCTGAGCCTGGCCGCCTGCCAACAACTCCCCCCGCCACTGGATCCGCTGATTGGCGACACCGGGCAACCCCTGTCCGAAATAGCGCAGCGGGCCGATGTCAAAACCTACGACCTGAGCCTGGAAATATTTCCCGATAAAAAAGCCATCAAAGGATCAGGACGCACGGAATTCCTGCTGCTGGAAGACAGCGCCCAGGTGGAACTGAAACTGGATAGCCGCTTCGATATCGAACAGATTCGGGTAAACGATCAGGCCGCGCAGTTCCAGAGACAGGGCGGTATTCTGACCATTGAACTGGGCAAAACCTTCCACCCGGGCGAGCGGGTGACGGTCGATGTGTACTATTCCGGCAAGCCGCATATTGCCCTGAATGCCCCCTGGACCGGTGGCACCGTCTGGAAACAGACAGATAACGGGCAGCCGTGGATTGCCACTGCGGTACAGGGGGAAGGCTGCGATTTATTCTGGCCATGCAAGGACCACTTTACCGACAAGGCCGACAGCATGC
This sequence comes from Microbulbifer sp. CAU 1566, assembly GCF_023156515.1. Taxonomy (NCBI): domain Bacteria; kingdom Pseudomonadati; phylum Pseudomonadota; class Gammaproteobacteria; order Cellvibrionales; family Microbulbiferaceae; genus Microbulbifer; species Microbulbifer sp. CAU 1566. The sequence goes on from NZ_JALNMG010000001.1 coordinate 692,978, forward strand.
GCATTCGCCTTACGGTACCCAAGGGATTGAGTGCGGTGACCAACGGTGTGCTGCAGGGGATCACCCCGGTGGGAGAGGACAAAACTCAGTTCGACTGGCTGCTGTCTGTTCCGGCCAGCGACTACAACATTGCCCTGAATATCGGCCCTTACCGCAGAATCCAGCAAACCTATACCAGCATCAACGGCGCCCAGGTGCCGATTGAATTCTGGGCCCTGGACGAAAATGCCGAAAAGGCGCAGCAGCTGATCGACAACGATTTATTGCAACAGATTGAATTCTTCGAACGCCAGTTGGGCCCCTACCCCTGGGGCGACCAGAAGCTGGGCTTTGTGGAAACACCCCACTTGGGCATGGAACACCAGACCATCAATGCCTACGGTAAAAAATACAAACGCGACGACTACGGATTTGACTGGCTGCTGCAACACGAGCTGGCCCATGAATGGTTCGGCAACCTGATTACCCACGAAAAACTCAATGACGCCTGGCTACATGAGGGCTTCGGTTTATACATGCAGCCGGCCTACAGCCTCGACCATTTTGGGAGCGCCGCTTACAACCACAGCATGTATAAATCCTATTTGGGATTGATGAACTGCAAACCCATTGTGCTGGAGGGAGACATCACCTCGGAACAGGCATTCAACTCCGATATTTATGGCAAAGGGGGCTGGACCCTGCACACCCTGCGCTGGCTGATCGGCGACAAACTGTTCTGGCAGGCAACCCGGGAATTGCTGTACGGCACCGACAACACCACCTCCCTGACCTACCCCATTACGCCGCGTTACCGCAATACGCAGGATTTTATCGGTATCGTCAACAAACTGACGGGCGAAGATTACCAGTGGCTGTTTGATATGTACCTGAAACAGGCCGAGTTGCCAGAGCTGGTCCAGCAAACGCAAAGGCAAGAACAGGGGCAAGAACAGGGACAAGGCCAGTCCATCACCCTCAGCTGGAAAACCCCGGACGAACTGCCCTTCCCGATGCCCGTGCCGGTATCGGTGAACGGACAACTGCAGGTATACCAGCCGGTCGATGGAACCATCACCATTGCCGCCTCTGCAGACGACCATGTGGTGATTGATCCAGAAATGAAGGTGCTGCGGTATTTGCCCATCATCGGCCTGTGTGACGAAAATACCGAGAAGCGCAAAAAGCGTTAAATCCTGCGCGCAGACGCAACCCCATCTGCGCGACGGCTTTCGGGCCACAACAAAAAAGGCCGGACGAACCTCAGGTTCGCCCGGCCTTTTTTATTTACGCGCAATGTGTTTACGCACTAAAACCTACGTTCAGCGAATCAGAAGCGGTACTCGACAGAAACCTGACCGTGGCGCGGGGCACCGTAGATGGCACCATAGGCCAGGCCCTCGACATACTTCTCATCGAACAGGTTGTTGACGTTGAGGCGCACACTGGCGGCTTCACTCAGCTCGTAAGACGCAAACACGTCCGCACGGAAGAAGGCGTCCTGCTTGGCGTAGCTGCCGACGATATCGGACTGCCAGCGACCGTTGATACCCAGGCGCAGTTGCGGCAGTGCTTCCAATTGAGTGTCGTAGCGCACCAATGCGGTGGTGCGCGGCACCCATTCGTAAATATCGTTGCCGTCCGGGCCGGTCAGGTCGAGACGCGTCAGGCCCAGGGTCAGATTCGCGTTTTCGCTGATCTGGCCAACCGCTTCAAGTTCGAAGCCCTCGGATTTCACATCCATGGGGGCATACCAGTAGGTGCCGCTGTCACTCACACCGCCGAAGGTTGCCAGGCCCTGCTGCTCGGCGCTGAAGACGGCAGCGGTGGTCAGCAGGCGGTTATCAAACCACTCGGCCTTGACCCCGGCTTCCATGTTCACGCCCTTCATCGGGTCCAGGTAAACCTGGTTGATGTCGGTCTGGTCCTGATTCTGGAAAATATCCGAGTAGGAGACGTAACCGAGAATGTTGTCGCTGAAGTCGTAGGTCAGGCCCAGGTAGGGGCTGGTCTCTTCAGTGTCCGGGTAGATGGTCTGGGATACGCCGGAGCCGTAAATGGAACTACCCTCCCGCGCCAGCTTGATGGCATTCACCCCCACAATCGCCTTGAGCTCGTCGGTAATACTCAGGCGCGTCGCGGCGTAGATACGGGTCAACTCCTGCTCGCCGGCAGAGGCCGGTGCCATCCCGCCCCAGTTGGGTTCCGGGTAGGCGTCGCCGCCGTAGGGCAGGGACAGCGGCAGGAACATGTCTTCGCCGGGTACGCTGGCGTTGCCGGAAGCGGTTTCCTTCATGGAGTGGCTCACACCGGCAATCAGGCTGTGCTCACGACCAAACGCATTGAACGCACCGCTGAGATTGGCATCCAGCAGGTCGTTGGTACTCTCGGTGTAGCCCATGTAGGGCCAGCCAATCAGCCCGCTTCCGTCTTCGTAAATGAAATTGCCTGCGGTGTTGTACGCGTACAGCAATGCAGACTTTGTGTCGTTTTCGTGACGGTTGTAGGTGAACTTGGCTTCCCAGTCCCGCGCCAGCTGGTGGGTGTACTCGACAAACGCCGTTGTGGCCTCGGTGTCGTAGTAGGTCCAGTCCGCCGAGGTGGAAGAGGAACGACTGAAGTCCGCCATGCTGCCGTCGGGATAGTACAGGGTCAGGGAGCCCCACATGGGGGAATCCTGCTTGTCGTTGCGCACAGTGACACCGGCGGTCAGAACGCCATTGGTACCGATCTGGCCATCGATCACACCATACACAGAGGTTTTCTCGTCGTGCAGGTCGCGGATGTGGGAATCCTTGTCCTCATAGGCCACCACCACACGGCTGGCCCAGCTGCCATCTTCGGTCAGCACCTGGTTGTAATCACCGGCCACACGCTTGTAGCCATAGGAACCGCCGCGCAGATCAAGCATGCCACCGGATTCGTTGGTGGGGCGTTTGCGCACGTAGTTGATGGTACCGGAGGCATTGCCGACACCGGTCAGCAGGCCGTTGGCACCGCGGATCAGCTCGATCTTTTCAAACAGGAAGGTATCCAGCTGGCCTACTACGGTGCCGAAATCATTGGTCATGCCGAGACCATCGACCTGGGTCAGCTGGATCTCGAAACCGCGGGAGTTGAAGGTGGCACGGTTGGTTTCATACTGGTCGACGTTGACACCGGTGCTCAGCTCTAGTGCATCGTTGGCGCCAGTGATGCCGAAGTTCTGCATCGTCTGCTGGTCGACGATGCTGATCGACTGCGGGGTGTCCTTGATGGCCAGGGCGAGGCCGGTAGCACCGCGGCTGACACGCTTTTCACGTATGCCGACAACGGCGACTTCTTCAATGGCGGTTGCCGCGGCTTCGCTCTCCGCTTCCGCAGCGATGGCGGAATTGGCCGCGAGCAGTGCGGTTGCCAGTAGTGCGCGGGTAAACATTGGTTGCTTGGATTGCATCTTCATCGATCCCCAGAGGTGGCCCCATATATTTGGGACGGGAGTCTAAAGACAGGTGCATGCAAATGCAACAGATTATCATTTAGGTTATACGGAAAGGGCGCCGCACTGAAACAGTCCGGCGCCCTTCTGAATAGCTATTTCACGCAAGCTATTTCTCTGATGCCACTGATCAATCAGTAACGCCAGTTCACCGACGCGCTGAAGCTGCGCGGAGCGGCGTAGAAGCCCTGATCCCAATACAGGCTGCTGATGTACTTCTCATCGGTAAGGTTTTCACCATTGAGGGAGAAGCTCAGCTGCTCGGTTACCTTGTAGTTGGCAAACAATTGCAGAGTGGCGTAGGCCTCCTGCTCAATGACGTGACCAGCAGCGTGCATCCGCGAAATATCATCCTGCCAGTTAAGACCACCACCGACTTTCAACGCGTCCAGCATGGGCGGACGGTAGCTCGCATACAAACGCACCGTCTGGGCCGGGATAAAGTCGCGGTCGAGACCATTGTCCGCAGTATTATCGATATTCACCTTGGCGTAGCTGAATTCCATATTGAGGCCATCGGCGAGCTGGCCGCTGACAGTCAGATCAAAGCCGTCGCTGTCGTAATCGCGGCCTTCGTAGTAGTCGATCAGGATCTGGTCGTTGTCCGGGTCTGGCACCTGCCCGGCAAATTCCGCCACATTGTTCTGCTGGGTCTGGTAGTAGGCCAGGGTTGCCATCAGCTTGCCTTCCAGGAACTGTGCCTTAACACCTACTTCGTCGTTCACCCCTTCGGTGGGGTCGATGAAGGTCAGGTCCCGGGCGACATCGTCCTGGGCAGCGAAAGTTTCAGCGTGGCTGGCGTACAGGGAGTAGTTGTCGTTAATCCGATACACCACACCCGCGTATGGAAGCACCTTGCCATCGACCTCGGTGAGCTTGCTGGTGCCATAACCGGTACCTTCGGCTTCCCAGTTCACCATGCGCGCGCCGCCCACCAGGCTCAGGGCGTCGATCACACGAAAGCGCGTAGCGGCAAATACGGCGCTCTGTGCTTCATTGAAGTCACTACCCGTCAGGCCGTCGGTAAATACCGGCTTGACCGGAGTCTGGCCATTCCACTGGGTGAAATCACCGATCCAGGGGAAGCCATTGGTGTAATCGTACAGGGACACTTCTTCAGTGGCGCCCTCGGACCAGTTATATCCGAACAGTAAATCGTGCTCGCGCCCAAGCAGGTTGTAGGTGCCGGAAACACGCAGGTCAAACACATCCCGTTTGGCATCCAGGGTATAACCACTGGCGTAGCCGATCAGGCCTTCGTCGGTACCGCGATCTGGCAGGCTGTACATGTACAGCAGTTCGCTGTCGCCTTCGACATCTGCAGTGCTGTAGTAGCCTTTAACTTCCCAGCCATTGGCCAGTTGGTGCTTCAGCTCGGCGAAAACTTCCTGCTCGATATTGTCCCAGTAGGCCCACTCGGCAGAGGTCGAGGCAGACACATCGTAATCGGTGGCGGAGCCATCGGAGTACACCAGTGGCAGGGCTCCCCACAGCGGGCTGTCTGCCAGGCTCGCCTGATAGCTGGCACCCAGGGTCAGCAGGGTGGATGCACCCAGGTCTTTTTCCAGCACACCGTAGGCCACGGATTTGTCCATAGCGTAGAAGTCCAGGTGAGACTCCTTGTCTTCCTTGGTCAGCACCAGACGGCCGCGCAAGCCATCGCTGAGGGTGCCGGCGATGTCGCTCTCAAGACGCAGACTGCTCCAGGAGCCGACGATAGCGCTGAACGACATTTGCAGGTCATCGGTAGGACGCTTGCGCACCATGTTGACCGTGGCAGAAGGGTTGCCCGCGCCGCTCATCAGGCCGTTGGCACCGCGCACTACTTCGATACGTTCGTAGATCGAGGTGTCGGTCTCACCGCTGCGGTTGCCGTAGGTTGACGGCAGGCCGACGCCGTCAACCTGGAAGTTGGTCACGTCAAAGCCGCGGGAGGAGTAGTAAGTGCGATCCGTCTCCACACTCTCGACCTGAATGCCGGGCACTGCCAGCAGCGCGTCGTTCAGGTTGTACAGGTTGAAATCGTCGAGCTGGGTACTGCCAATCGCGGAGACGGACTGAGGGGTGTCCATGATCGACAGACCGAGGCCGGTAGCGGTGTCCATATCCTCGACCAGGTAAGAATCCACCTGCTCGCCGACTACCTCGACATTCTCGAGCTTGTCAGACTTCCCTTCCGCGGCGATGGCGGCATTGGCCGCGGTGAGAGCGACCGCCAGCACAGAGCTGGCAAACAGGTGTTGCGTGGATGGCATGTTCGAGTCCCCAGAATTACCCCTTGAATTTGGGGCGCGAGTCTAGGGACAGAACCATGCGAATGCAACCAATTATCATTTAGATTAATGGAGATTAGGAGTAGGCGCGGATAATTTGACCGTAATGTGCACCCGTTCGTCCCACCGGTCGTCCATGTCATCAAACTGCCACCGCGCCAACTTAACCTCGCACGCTTTTACACCATGATTCGGGGGAACCGGTGGCCGCCAACCGCAAAAGCCTGCGCTGGATACTGCTGCACACCTGCGCCGCAGCTGCGCTGCTGTGCAGCCTGTTGACCGGACTGCGTATCGCCAGCCTCACCCGCCCGCAGGTAAGCCTGTTTGAAGAACTGTTGCCCCAGGGCGGGGTCATCCAATGGCACTTCGTCAGCGCCGTGGTGTTTTCACTGGTAGTGATTGCTTACATCGCCTATCGCGTATTTCCCAGTAATGCCCACCGGACTGCCGGCACAAATTCCACCGACAGTAAAAAGGCCCGTGGCCTACACTGGCCCGGCTGGCACCGGGCAATCATTCGCGCCGGTTACCCGCTGCTGGGTTTGTCACTGCTCAGTGGTTGGCTGCTCTTTTACGGTTGGGGAAATTGGGGAATCGGGCTGAACCCGCGGGACTGGCACTTCCTCGCGGCCCTCGGCGCCCTGCTCTATCTACTGCTCCACGCCGGACTGTATCTGGCGCGCTGGGGGCGACAGTCCCTGGCACTGGTCGCCATCCCCAGGCCCGGCCATCGCTCCCGGCACCGGCAATGGATCGGCGGCGCATTGCTCGGGATTGCTGTACTGGTCTTCACCGCCACCTGGCTTTTAACCAGTCAGCAAAGCCAGTTCCGGCTTGCAGTCACCGCTATACCACTGCTCGACCCGGATCACGCGCCCATAGAGATTGACGGCAACGCGGACGAGCCGCAGTGGCAAATGGCAATGCCCATTACTGTCTACACCGATGGCGGTGCCAACTTTGACGAAGGCGCCACCGAAGTCACCCTGCGGGCACTCAGCAACGGCGAGGAATTTTATCTATCGGCCCGCTGGCGCGACGACAGCCAAAGCCTGGTGCACCTGCCGTTGCTGAAAACAGCACAGGGCTGGGAAGTACAACAACAAGGCTTCCACAATTTTGACGAGACCCGTTTCTACGAAGACAAATTCGCGGTACTGCTTTCTTCCAGCTGCGCCTTTGCGGCCGCGGGTACCGCGCACCTGGGGCGCAAGCCGCTGGCCGAGCGCCCCGCCAACTGGCACGGCAAGGGGTACCACTACAGTAGCGACGGGCAATTGCATGACCTGTGGCACTGGAAAGCGGTGCGCACCAACGACATGTACCTGGCGGATGACAATTTTATCGGCCCGCCAGACAAGGAGCGCCCGGGCGAGCGCCGCTTTACCGCGGGCTACCAGCAGGACGGCAAGGAGTCCGGCGCTTATGTAATGAACTGGCAGTGGTACAAGCCGCAAGTAATCGTCCCAAAACGCCTGCCGGCAGACCCCGCGCAGTTGGCAACACTGCAGGGCATTGATCCTGGGCTGCCAACAAATCGCGCGCGCGACTGGGTCATTCCCTGGTTCGACTACCAGCCCTACTCGCCGGAGCAGGACATACGCTATCCACAGGGCACAGTGATGCCTTCGGTGATGTACAACTCCAACCGCTTCGAGGGCGACCGCGCCGATGTGCGCGCCCGCGGGCAGTGGCGGGATGGTTACTGGAACCTGGAATTTGTGCGCAAGCGGGTTACCGGCTCCGCCCTGGATGTTCCCATTGTCGATGGCACCTGTCTGTGGGTTTCCGCCTTCGACCATGCGCAGGTGGCGCACACCCGCCACACCCGCGCGATCCGCCTGCAGCTTCCTCAGGAGTTGTCCCGATGAACATTTGGCAGCGCTCACTCATCGTATTTTGCGTGCCAACTGTGGGACTGTTGGCCGCAGCATTGCACCAACCGCAATCCCCGCAACCGGCACAACACCACTTCACCAAGATCGATGGCAGCGGCGAGCCACTGCCCCATTGGGCCGGCCCCTGGCCCTGTGTGTGCGACCAGCGCAGCGGGCTGTTGTGGGAAGTGAAAACCGACAGTGAAAATATTCACGATGGCCTGTGGACCTACTCCTGGTACAGGGAACCAGGGGAAAACTCGGGGAAAGAGTCCGCACTGGGCACCCCCAACCGGGGCGACTGTTATTTTGAAGACGAACGCTGTGATACCGCGGATCTGATCCGACGCGCACGCCAGGAGCAGCTGTGTGGCCAACAGGACTGGCGCCTGCCCAGCGCCGATGAAATGCGCACGCTGGTGGACACCGAAGCCAAAGCGGGCCAGCCCACTATCGACACCGCCTTTTTCCCAAAAACCAAACGCGGTGATTACTGGACTTCAAAACAGGAAGTCCCGTTACAGGATGTTTACAAAGCGCTGGACGGGAGTGCCGTTGCCATCAGTTTTGTGGATGGGCAACCGATCACAATTCCACACCGCAATGCGGCCTTTGTGCGCCTGGTTTCGGAATCTTCAACAAGCTGTCACTTATCCCTCGCACACTTCCCCGCGCAGTAACTTCCGAACGTCCACATTTAAAATAATCCTTCGACCAGGGAAAACCCCATGAAAGAGTTTCTGGGAAACAAGCATTTTCGTGTTGCCCGCGAAAATGCGATGCGCGCAATCGCCGGTACCGCCGGCCTGCTGCTGGGCCTTGCGGCAACCGACATCAATGCAGCCACCAAACACCACCGCCTGATTTGGGACAACGACGGCCGCAACAGTGCCGTCATCGGCTTCTCACCCGATGGTAACAGTTCCAATCCTTATGTGAGTTACGGCTACTCCACCGACGAAAGCGCCTGGACCAGTGCCGGCGTGGATGCGAGCCGCACCTTCGACGGCAGTATCAGCAGCCACTTTGTGCGATTGGAAAACCTGCCGGCAGATTCCGAGGTGTTTTACCGTGTATGTGACCAGGACGGTTGCGGCGATCGCTTCTGGTTTAAAACCGCACCCAATGACAACTCGCCCTTCGTGGTGATCGCCGGTGGCGATACCCGCACCGGCCACACCAACCGCCGCCAGGGCAATCAATTGCTGGCAAAAATCCGCCCGCTGGCGGTGATGCACGGCGGCGACTTTACCGATGCCAACAGCGCCTCGCAGATGAGTGCCTTTCTGGACGACTGGGAACTCACCTACTCCAGCGACCAGATCGACGGTTTGGATTACAAGCGTATTTATCCGCTGATTCCCACCCACGGCAACCACGAGGACGACAATTACTCCACCCTGTGCCTGGTATTCGGCGCGGACTTCAATGGCGATGGCAATTGCAATCCCAGTGACACTTACGGTGCGGTACAAATTTCCCCACTGCTGCGGGTTTACACCCTAAACAGCCAGTTCCAGAACAGCGGCTGGTCCTCCTACGCCTCGGCCATGAACAACTGGCTACAGAGCGACCTCGCCAGCTACGGCGGCAGTGCCCAGTGGCGTTTTGCCCAGTACCACAAACCCATGTTCCCGCACTACACCGGCAAGTCTGACAACCTCACACTGCACAGCTGGTGGGCGCAAAATTTCTACGACTACAGCATGAACCTGGTGGTGGAATCCGACACCCACATGACCAAGCTGACCCAGGCGGTTGCGCCCAGTGGCAATGGCTTTGTCACCGCATCAAACGGCGGCACCGTGTATGTGGGCGAAGGCAGCTGGGGGGCACCGGCACGCTCCGCAAACGATCCAAAATCCTGGACCATCGACCTGGCCAGTATCCAGCAGTTCAAGGTCATCCAGGTCAGCCCCAGTGAACTGACCGTGCGCACTGCGCAGTTCGATACATCTGCCAGCACCCTGAGTCGCAGCGACCGCGCGGCAGATGCACTGGCACTGCCGAGCAACGTCAACTGGTGGAGCGCCAACCAGGTGGGCGAAGCCATGACCCTCACCCGCAACGCCAGCAACCGCAGCGTGATCAGCGACGGCAGTTCCTCCAGCGGCTCTTCCAGCAGTTCGGGCGGCTCCTCCAGTGGCTCCAGCGGATCCGGTGGCCAGGGGTACGCCCTTGCGGTGAGCGACGACGTCTTTGTCACCGCCAACCAGACGGGCACCAACTACGACGGCAGTAACGAAGGTCTGCTGGCAGACGGTTCTGACACCACCTACGGGCAGATGATGACCCTGTTGAAATTCGATCTGGACGATGTCGCCAGCTGCAGTAATTTCAGCAACGTCACTCTCGAAGTGAATGTCACCAACTACTCCAACAGCAGTTTCGGCGTATTTGTTGCCGGCAGCGATTGGCAGGAAGCGTCTGCGACCTGGGGCAGCATCGGCGGCACCGGTATCCAGGGCAGCCAGCTGGCCAGTTTTACCCCCGCGACTACCGGCCTGACACAAATTGCGCTCGATAGTAGTGCCGTCGATGCCTGGCTGAATGGCAGCAATACCGGCCTGGTGATCGCGTCCCTGGGTGGCAGCGACGGTGTAGACATGAGCTCCAAGGAAACCGGTGTGGCCCCGGTACTGTATCTGGATGCCGACTGCGGCAGCACCGGGTCTTCCAGCAGCTCTTCCAGCTCCGGCGGCTCTTCCAGTAGCAGCTCGTCAGGCAGCTCTTCTGGCAGTTCGTCCGGTTCGGGCAGCAGCCAGCCATTGGTGCAGGCGGCCTCTGATGATGTGTTTGTGGGTTCGGGTCAAAGCGGCACCAACTTTGATGGCGACAGCGATGGCCTGTTGGCCGATGGCAGCGATCGCCAGTACGGCGAGTTGTACACCCTGATCAAGTTCGATCTCGCCGGTGTCGAAACCTGCAGCAACTTTACCCAGGCCCTGCTTGAGCTGAATGTCACCAACCGCTCGAGTAACACCTTCGGTTTCTATCGGGCAAATAGCGACTGGCAGGAAGATTCGGCCACCTGGAACAGCGTGGGTGGCAGCAGCATCCTCGGTAATCCCCTGGCCACTTTTGTCCCCAACGGTACCGGCACTTTCCAGGTAGACCTGCTGTCTTCGGGTATCGTGGAAACCTGGCTGAGCGGTAGCAACACCGGGTTGGTCATCGCCGCCGAAAGCGGCAGTAACGGTGTGGACATGACCTCCAAGGAAACTGGTCAGGGGCCACTGCTGCGTTTGCAGGGCACCTGCGGGAATTGAAGTAACCGGCATTAAAAAAGGGGCTTCCAGTGGAAGCCCCTTTTTATTTCAACGTATTCCAACTTATTTCAATCTGGCCTGGCGAACTCAGTCCGTCGCTTTCAGCGTACGATCAAAAAAGTCCTTCATCATCTGATGCCAGTGCTTTCCGGTTTCCTTGCCGCGCATACTGTGTTTTTTGCCCGGGTAAGTCATCAACTCGAACTGCTGGCCATTGTCCTGCAACTGCTTCACCAGCTTGGTGGTATTGGTGAACAACACATTGTCATCCGCCATTCCATGATATATCAGCAGAGGGCCTTTCAGGTCCTTGGCATAGGGGAATACCGACGATGCCTCGTAAGCTTTCGGCACCTGGTTCGGGTTGCCCATATAGCGCTCGGTGTAATGGGTGTCGTACAGCTCCCAGCCGGTTACCGGTGCACCGGAGATGCCCGCCTTGAAGTAATCTCCCGCTTTGAACATGGTCATCAGCGTCATATAGCCACCGTAGCTGTGGCCGTAAACACCAATACGCTCCGGATCAACAAACGGCAGGTTGCGCAGGAATTTCACCCCGGTGACCTGGTCATCCACCTCTACACTACCCATTTTCTGGAAAATGGGATCTTCAAACTTTTTACCGCGATTGGCTGAGCCGCGGTTATCCAGGGTAAAGACCACATAACCCTGTTGGGCCATGAACTGGTTGAACGGTCTGTCCCAGCTATTGGTGACCAGCTGCGCGTGCGGGCCGCCGTACAGGAATACCATTACCGGATAGGTTTTCTTCGGATCGAAGCCCGCCGGCTTGTACATGCGGTAATACAGGGTGTGGCCTTCCGGCGCCTTGATCTCACCGAACTCCGGAGTGATCCAGTCACTCATATACGGGTACAGCGGGTGCCCTTTCTCAACCTTGTTTTCCTGCAGCCAGGTAATGCGCTTGCCATCGATACCGTGCAGGCTGACCTGGGTTGGCGTGGTCGGATTGGAGTAGCGATCAATATAACCGGATGCATCATCCGCAAAGGCAATGCTGTGCATACCGGAGCGGCTGGAAATCTTCGCTGCTTCCGCTTTTCCATCGAGGTTGGTCACATACAGGTGACGCTCCAGCGGCGTATCTTTGCGGCCGGTGAAATAAACCTTGCCGGATTTTTCATCCACCGCCTCAACCTGGTCGATCGCCCAGTCGCCCCGGGTAAGCTGTGCCAGCTGCTTGCCGTTGAAATCGTACAGGTACAGGTGTTTGAAACCGCCTTTTTCCGACGCCCAGATAAAGCGGTCGCTGTCTTTCAGGAAACGCAGGTCGTGGAACAGGTTAACCCAGGTATCGCTGGTTTCGGTCAGTGCGGTACGGGTCTTTCCGCTGGGGATATCCACAAAACGCAGTTCCAGTTTCTGCTGGCTGCGGTTCTGCCATTGATAGGACAGCAGGTTATCCCGCGCCCATTTTACCCGTGGAATATAAATGTCCTGGTTTTTGCCGAGGTCCAGCCACTGGGTTTTGCCACTGGCGATGTCCAGTACACCCAGTTTGATTTTGACATTGGGGCGTCCGGCCGCAGGGTAGCGCTGCTGGATCATATCGATGCGGTCCGCATAAATTTCGCTGCGGGTCACTTCATCAACCGGGCTCTCGTCCACCTGCAGGAACGCAATGCGTTTTTCATCCGGCGACCACCAGTAGCCGGTCATACGGTCCATTTCTTCCTGGGCCACAAATTCCGCCATACCGTTCTTGATCGGGCCCTTGCCATCGGTGGTGAGCTGACGCTCTTTACCGGTATTCAGGTCCACCACAAAAATATTCTGGTCGCGGATAAAGGAAACGAAATGGCCTTTGGGGGAAACCCGCACATCGGTCTCGAAGGCTTCGGTTTCGGTCAGGCGCTTGGATTTGGCTTTGGCCACGTCGTAGAAGAACACATCGCCTGCGAGGGGGAACAGCAGGGACTTACCGTCTTTGGACCAGCTGTATTCCATGATACCGCTGCCGAAAATACGCTGGCGCTCGCGGCGAGCCTTCTCTTCGTCGGAAAGTTTTTCTTCACCGCTGTGCAGCTTGTCGGAGTCGACCAGCATACGGGTTTCCCCGTCGTTCACACTGTATTCCCACAGGTCGTAGCGGTTGTAATCTTCTTCTCGTCCCTTGAGGAAGGTGACGCGGCTGCCGTCCGGCGAATACTGCAGCGCCCGCGGGCTGGTACCGCTCAACGCGGGGTCAGAGAACAATCTATCGATAGTGAGCTGTTCAGCAGAAGAATGCCCGGCAAAAGTGCAGGCCAACAGGAAAAACAGTTTCCGTTTCATGCAGTCTCTCGTATTTATAAAATGTATTTATTGAATTTGTATCGGAAACTGCAGTACAGCTCCCCCGAGTCAATCGGGAGATAATAGAGCGAGGGGGTATTCAGTGCCAGAATTTGCGGCGATGCGACCTCAGCCCGCGTCGAACTCCGGGTCTGATTCAACAACCGCGCGCGGTGCACCGGTAACCAGACTCACCAGTACTCCCGCGACCAGCGCGGCGAATACCGCAGGCAATATGGGGTTGCCCCAATATTCATTGGCGGTAACCATCACCAATATCGAAGCCATCGCCCCCGCCAGCAATGAAGCCAGGGCCCCCTGCCAGGTGTACCGGGGCCAGAAACGCCCCAGCATGCCGCAGACGAACAGCCCGGCCATCACGGTGGAAATCATCTTGCCGATGTAGCCGATCAGGTCATCCGACAGCATCGCCAGCCCCAGTGCGGCGCCAATCACCAGTACCAACCCGATACGCGATCGACGGATGGAGTCAGACGCTCCCGTTTCCGGCTGCGCAGGGTTTGGAGCAGGCTTCCGGGCAGGGGGGCGGGAAAAGTCTCGAGAAAAGTCCCGCACCAGGATCGACACCCCGGCAATGGCGTCCGAGCTGGCACTGGACATGGTGGCGGAGAGCCCCGCGAGCAGCACAATCAAACCGATGGTGAGTGGCAGTACCTCGATGGCGAGAAAGGGGAATGCATAGTTGCGGTTATCCAGCTCGGGGCTCAGTACATAGGCGCACATACCGATGATCGCCGGCACCAGGGAAAAACCCAGATACAGGGAGCCGGAAATAAAAAAGGAGCGGCGCACCGAAGCCACGCTGCGCGCGGAATAGATCCGCTGGCGAAAGGAAGGGGTTGCCAGAACCCCCACCGCGATAACGACCGCCAGGGATATGGAGGGCAGAAGACCGATGGAGTCTGCAGCCAGTGGATTGCGGTGCGATGCCGGCTGCGCCGCCAGCATTGCCTCCCAGCCGCCCACCTGGTGCAGTGCAAACCCGGCCATCAGCATAAAACCGGTAAACAGCACCAGTGCCTGCAGGGTATCGGTCCACACTACCGCGTGGTAACCGCCGATCACCACAAAAACGGCGAAGCCCAGGGCCACCAGCAGTTTGGCCAGCTGCAGGTCGATACCCGCAATCCAGGCCAGATACAGGCTGCCACCGAGAATATGTGCACCCAGCCAACCCAGGCAGGCAATAAAGATCAGCAGGGCAACGACTTTTTTGACCAGCGGCTGGTCTCCCACATAGGACGCCAGCTCTTCGCTCATGGTGGAGAAGCGCTGCGCGCGCACCGGCGCAAACAGGATTCCCAGCAGCAGGATACCCACCGCACCGCCAACACCGTAAAGCGCTCCGCCCCAACCGTGGCCATAGCCAAACCCCACCGCGCCCATGGAGGAGCCGGTGCCGACCATGGTGGCCACGGTGGTGCCTACGGTGAGGAAGATGGGCAGACTGCGACCGGCCAGTAAAAAGTCGTCACCACTTTTCTGGTGACGACTGACAAACCAGCCGATGGCAATTAGGAATACGATGTAGAGGCCGAACGCGGCCAGGAAATAGTCTGCATTCATATTGGGAATTTATTCTTGTTGAACGCGTTTTTTTAAGTTTATTTTCTTGTTTCAGACATAGCGTTTATTTTGCCGGATCACGGTAACAAACTATGCCAACTTCCACCTTGCAGTCCACTACCAGATCGCACACGGAACAGATGCGCGCGGGCGGGTTGTCCCCGAAATTTTCTTTGAAGACTTTATTGAAGGATTGAAAGTATCGCGCATCGGTCAAAATAACGGTTACGTGCACCACGTCCTGGACGCCGTAACCCGCCCTGTCCATGATCGCAAAGCAATTGTCGATCGCCAGTTGCGACTGCTCGACGATACCGCCCTCCACCACTTCGCCATCGCGCATTGGGGTCTGGCCCGAGACATAAAGAAAGCCACCGGCTTCCACTGCACTGGAAAATGGCAGGTGTTGGCCCCCGGTACCTGTACCGCCTTCGACGCCGAATCTCTGAATCATGTTACTACCCTGTCGTTGGTTTGGTGGTGCGCTTTGATTTGGATTTGGTGGCGGAAGATCATCGGGCAAGGCTTTTCGAAACCGCTGTGAATACATCCCTGTACGCTGCGTGAGCGACGTCCCTGTCGCTCACGCTTTCGAAAAGCCTTGCCCGACGCTCTTCCTTCCATTCTGGCTTTACCACTTCGTAAGAAAAAATTGCGCCTTCAGGACGACGAATAGACTGTTGAAAAAGTCACTCTCTCTATTCGAAGTCAATCTGCCCGATATTAAGGTGGAGTGCCGGGTAAAGCTTTTCGGGAGCGTCGCAAACAGGATGTTTGCGCCGCAGCGCCCAGGGATGGGTTCACAGCGGTCCCGAAAAGCTTTACCCGGTGCTCCGCCGCCACCGCAGGAGAACAGAGCACCAACACACTAAAAATCACGCGCGAAACAAAAAAGAACCACTGCGAGCGTCGAGAACGTCACCATCGGAATAGCTACAAACCCCATTCACCCAGACCCGCCGAATTCCCCGCGCAGGCAATTGCGGTTGCGAATAGTCGGCCATGGATTCCAGCCGCGCATAATCAAACAACACCAGGTCCGCACAATAGCCCTCGCGGATAAAACCCCGGTTCGCCAAACCAAAATTGGTCGCGGAAAGTCCGGTCATTTTGTGCACCGCCGTGGCCAGGTCGAATAGCTTCAGGTCTCGTCCGTAATGGGCAAGCACGCGTGGAAAAGCTCCCCACAAGCGCGGGTGCGGATGCGGGTCATTGGGTAGACCATCCGAGCCCACCATCGTCAACGGATGGGCCAGAATATTCTGTACATCCGCGTCACTCATACAGTGGTATACCGCACCCGCCGGCTGCAACTTCTCTGCCGCCGCGTAATTGGAAAGACTCCACTCCCGCGCGATATCCGCCAAACGCCGCCCGCCCTGCTCCGGAAATGTCTCAGACCAGGTAATAAAGATCTCGATATCGTCGTTCACCTGCGCAAGATCCAGGGTGCTGGAGCTGGCGGTGTAGGGGTAGCAGTCGCAGGCCAGTTTCTGGTGTGGCGCCGCTAGGTCCAGTTTTTCCAGCACTTCACTACTGCGGCCCCAGTTGCCGCGGCCCGCGCATTTCAGGTGGGAAATAATCAGCGGCACACGATGCTCACCGGCCGTCATCAACGCCTCATCAATGGCCTCAAGAATGCGGTCAAACTCGGTGCGCAAATGGGTGGTGTAGACCCCGCCCTGTGCCGCCAACTCGGCAACCATTTCCAACACTTCCGCGGTATCCGCGCATTTTGCGCTGCCGTAGGCAAGGCCAGAACTGAGCCCGATGGCGCCCTGCTGAAGCGCCTCGCGCAATTGCAGGCGCATGGCTGCGAGTTCGTCAGTCGAGGCCGAGCGCTGCAGGTCCGGCATATGGTTGTTGCGGAGGGAGGTATGGCCGACCAGTGCGGCCACATTGATATTCGGGCGCGCCTTTTGCACGGCGTGGGCGTAATCGGAAAACCTGGGGTAGGAGAAGCGTTCGCGCCCGCCGAGCAGGTTGAGCGGATCTGGGGGATCGCTTTTCAGGGTGACCGGGCTGGCACTGATACCGCAGTTACCCACAATGACGGTGGTCACCCCCTGGCTGATCTTGGCCGGCACTTTGGGGTTGTGGATAACCTCCAGGTCGTCGTGGGTGTGTACATCGATAAACCCCGGCGTCAGACAGAGACCGGTAGCATCCACTTCTTCTCGCCCGGATTCGCGAATGCCACCATGCGCCACTGCGGTCATTCGCTCGATGTTACCCCCGCTAATGGCAAGGTCTGCGCAAACCGCTGCGGCACCACTGCCATCGATAACCTGGGCATTGCGAATTACCGTATCGAAAGTCATCCACTATCCTGTGCGCCAAAATCTGCGGTGCTGGTCAGTCCCCCAGAGGCAGGCGATCTTCGCCGTGCTTGTGGCTATCCAGTGTGTGTTTGAGCCGGCGTAATGCCTCGCGACTTTTGCGCTTCTGTTTTACGGCCAGCTCAGTGGCCAGCACATCGATCGCCGCCAACATGACGTAACGCGAGGCACTGGGCTTGAAAATGTAATCGGTCTCCAATGGTTCCATTGGCACCAGGTGATGCAGCACTTTCGCCAGGGGAGAATCCGCAACGGTTACACCCACAATGGTCGCGCCGTATTCCCGGGCAATCTCTGCTGCCTCCTGAACATCCGGACTGTAACCGCCCAGGGAGAGGCACAGCACCACATCGCTGCTATCAATAGTCGAGGCCGCCATGCGCATCAGCATGGGATCGGAATAAGCGGTAGCGGCAAATCCGAGGCGAAAAAAGCGGTGCTGGCATTCCTGCGCCATCACGGTGGAACCACCACCCACACCAAAAATCAAAATCTGCCGCGCCCCCACCAGGGACGTCACGGCCGGTTCGATGACGGCTTCGGTAATCAGCCGCGCGTTGTGATCCAGCGCCGCTTTAATTTCATCGTAAACCCCGTAGTTGGCTCCGGGCTCTGTCTTTACTTCGGTGTAAAAGCGCTGACCCACGGCCAGCGCCTGGGCCAGGCGCAGTTTCAGGTCGCGCACATTTTTGCAACCCACCGCTTTGGCAAAGCGGGTAATGGTGGCCTCGCTGACCCCGGCCTTGTCCGCCAGCTCGCTGATACTGGCGTGGGCGGCGAAGCTGATATCGTCGACCACCAGACGGGCGATCTTCTGTTCTGCATCCCGCAGCTGGCCGTAGTGACCATTTATTTTCGACACAATATCCGGTTCGTGACTCACGATGACTTATCCTGTTTTGCGACTGCTTCTGGAGGACAACCGCCGCCGGGCGGTTCGGATATTGATGGTACGTAAGTCGGGCCAGTATAGGTATCGTGTTTGTTACTTTCAACACTTGATTTAAATTTGTGGTATTTTCTACCAAGACAAATAACGAAGACTGGTGAAGAACAGCAGGGACAGGATTTGATGCACACACACACACCCAATTTGTTGCGGGAAGAGATAACCCTGCCCGCCGCCGTGATCTACCGCTCGCGACTGATGCACAACCTCAACTGGATGCAGCGCTTCGCCGATGAACGGGATGTTGGGCTGGCGCCCCACGGCAAAACCACCATGGTCCCCGCCTTTTTCAAGCTGCAGCAGCAGGCCGGTGCCTGGGGTATGACCCTGGCCAATCCCGCCCAGTGCCGGGTCGCCGCGGAAGCCGGTATTTCCCGGATACTGATGGCCAATCAGCTGGTGGGAAAACCGAACTTCGCCGAGATCGCAAAACTCCAGCGGGACTTTCCCGAGCTGGAATTTTTCTGCCTGGTGGATTCCGCAGAAAATGCGCGTCAGCTCGGGCGCTACTTCTCGGAACAGGAAAAGCCGCTGAAGCTCTTGCTGGAATTCGGTGTACCCGGAGGCCGCACCGGTTGCCGAAATGCACAGCAG
Source organism: Microbulbifer sp. CAU 1566 (assembly GCF_023156515.1). NCBI lineage: Bacteria > Pseudomonadati > Pseudomonadota > Gammaproteobacteria > Cellvibrionales > Microbulbiferaceae > Microbulbifer > Microbulbifer sp. CAU 1566. The sequence continues at coordinate 711,621 of NZ_JALNMG010000001.1, forward strand.
GCCCGCGTCGTGTGTGACGAAATCGCCAACTGGCCACAACTGCAGCTGGGCGGGATTGAGACCTATGAGGGATTGATTCACGGCCGCGACGCCAGTGACGACACGGTGGAGGATCGCGTGCGTGAACACCTGATCAATACCCGCGAACTTTGCCTCGCCCTGCTCGCGGAAAACCGCTTCGACACCCAGCAGGTGATCCTGAGCGGCGCCGGTTCCGCCTGGTACGATCTGGTGACCGTCGTGTTTACCGATCATAACGAGCCGCGCCTGGTGCCGCTGATCCGCCCCGGCTGCTACCTGATCCACGACCGCGGTATCTACGCAGACGCCCAGGCCGCTGTTATGCAGCGGCTGGAAGAGGACAAGTGTTGTAGCCCATCGGACGACCTGCAGTCGAGCCTGGAAATCTGGGCCTATGTACAATCCATTCCCGAAGCCGGCATGGCGATTCTCGCCTTCGGCAAACGGGATGCGGCCTTTGATGCGGGACTGCCAAAACCAGAACTGCATTTTCGTCCTGGGCGGGACACAGTGCCGCAAAACGCGGACCCGCAGTGGACACTGAGCGCGATCATGGACCAGCACGCGATGATGCGGACTCCCGCAAATTGCGATTTGCAGGTTGGGGATATCATCGCTCTCTCTACCTCGCACCCCTGCCTTACCTTCGACAAATGGCGGCAGATACGGGTGATCGACGATGACTACAACCTGCTCGAAAGCGTGGACACTTTTTTCTGATGCTGGATTCCGATAACAGAATAATGAGAAAAGCCATGGGCAATAGAAGATCCAACATACTCACACTGACCGCGGCAGTCACTCTGATACTGCCGCCTTTCGCCAATGCTAAATCCTCGGAATACTCAGAGTACGACGCGCGACTACCGGCGATGATGCCCTACCCCCACCAAGTCGACGTCCAACCCACTGCCCCCATGCGCCTGGAGGACAGCAGCCAGATTTGCCTGCCACCGGCGGCATCAACGCGCTTGAACGACGCCACTGATCGCTTCCGCGAACGCCTGCAGCGGCAACAGAATATCCAGCTGGCCGTTGCCAGACCCTGTGCGGAAATTCCTGACAGTGATGTCGGGAGCCGGATCGAACTTGTCCTTACGTCTCCTGACTATGCAGATGAAAACACCCTGGCGGCACTCAGCGGAAACCGGGCCTTTTATCGCCTGCAGGTAACCGCAAATAAAGTACAGCTCAGTGCACACACGGAAATCGGATTGCTGCACGGTCTGCAAACCCTGTCGCAATATATCGGTAGCGATAAAAGCGGAGTCACCGCCGGATACGAAATGCTGCCCGGCATCCAGATCGAAGACCAGCCGCGTTTTCGCTGGCGCGGCCTGATGCTGGACTCGGTGCGACACTTTTTTTCTGTAGAGACCATTAAACGGCAACTGGACGGCATGGCCGCAGCCAAGCTGAATGTATTTCACTGGCACCTTACCGACGACCAGGGCTGGCGCCTGCAGAGTCACGCCTACCCGAAACTCCACGAAACAGCCCCCGGCGGAAACTTTTACACCCACGAACAGGTGCGCGACATCGTCGCCTACGCCGCGGCACGCGGTATTGTGGTGGTACCGGAAATCGATATGCCCGGCCACACCAGCGCCATTGCCGTCGCTTACCCGGAACTCATGTCCGCGCCCGGTCCCTATGCGCCGGAAGATCGCTGGGGTGTACACAAACCACTGCTGAACCCGGCCAACCCGGAGGTCTATACCTTTGCGGAAAAAATTCTCGGGGAAGTCGTCGCGCTGTTCCCGTTTGAATATGTGCATATCGGTGGCGACGAGGTTGACCCGGAACACTGGGAAAGCAACCCGGAAATCCAACAGTTTATGCAGGCAGAACAATTGCAAGACAGCCACGCATTGCACAACTATTTCAACAGCCGGCTGGCACAAATCCTTGCAGGGTTGAACCGCAAAATGATCGGTTGGGATGAAATCCTGCACCCGGGTCTGGCGCAGACCGCCGCGGTGCAATCCTGGCGCGGTCCCGACGCCCTCAAGGAAATCGCCCGCGCCGACCACTACGGTATTCTCTCCACCGGTTTCTATCTGGACCAGCCCCAGTACAGCAGCTATCACTACCGCAATCACATTCTTCCCAAACAGCGAACATTCACCCAGATCAAAAACAACGAACCGTGGCAGTCCTGGTATTTCAGCGCACCGCGCAAACGGGGCAGCGCACTGACGGGTACCTTTACCATCGTGGAATCGACGGATGGCAAGCTGCGTGGCCATATCAAATTCGAAGGCAAGGCGATACAGCTACTACACAATATCGAGCGCACGGGCCCCTACACCACATTCAAACTGGACACCTGGATGGGACCGCTGCGCGCGCGCCTTCTGCTGCAAGACAAGTCCCTGAGCGGTGACTTCCTGGTAGGCAATACGTCCTACCACTCCAGCGGCGCGCTGTTTCGCAGCAGCAGCCTCGAAAGTGAACCCGGCTACCTGGGCTCCGGGGAACCACGATTAAGCGACGAGCAGCAGAAAAATATCCTCGGCGGCGAAGTGGCACTCTGGGCAGAAATGATCGATGAGCACAACATCGACCTGCGCCTGTGGCCGCGGGCTTTTGCCGTGGCAGAGCGCCTGTGGTCCGGGAAAGAACTTCAGGATGAGGATTTTCTCTACCAACGCCTGACAGAAATCGATCATTGGGCAGAAACCGCCGTCGGCCTGCAGAACAAGTCCCAGCAGAAAGTGGCGCTGCAAACGCTGTTTCCAGACAAGCTGCAATCCGAGGCCCTGGATTTTTCTGCGGTCCTGGAGCCGGCGCACTACTATCACCGCCATCATGAAAAGTCGGCCAAAGAAAGCTACTCCCGTCGCGATCCGCTAAACCGCTTTGCCGACAGCCTGCCAGCGGAAAGTATAGCCCTGCGCGAATTCCGCCAGCTCCTGGATTACCTGCCGGCCAATCCCGCTGTAGAGGTAAACCGCGCGCGCCTGCACTCCGGGCTGATCCCCCTGTGGCGCGCTGGCGTCGCTGCCGAAGCCCTGCTCAAACAGCGCGAACAACTGCCGGCGGATGTCCAGTTGCTCGCCGAACGGGTACGGCAGCAGATGGAACTTTCCTTCACGATTGCCAGTCGCTATATGGACCAACAGGCATTTTCCGACAGTGAGGCCGTTGATATTCGCCGTCAGATAGAAGCCCTCAAAGGGATGCACGGGGAAGTGGTGCTGCCGGCGGTCTACGTGCTGGAACGATTGATGGATAGCCTGCAATATTCAGGCAACAACGCAGACATAGCTAAGAGATAAGGGCAAATGCACAAGATGGCTAATTTACTGGGCACCTCGATACTTGCACTGGCAATTTCCTGCATTGCGGTCGCTTCCGTCACGCGTGACACCACCGACTGGATGCCGGAAGGCAGCTTTACCAGCGGTGTGGAAGGCCCGGTTGTCGGCCCGGATGGCAGCCTTTACGCGGTGAACTTTGCCCGCCAGGGCACCATTGGCCGGGTAACGGCAAAAGACAGTGGTGAAGTCTGGCTGCAACTGCCGGAAGGCAGTATCGGCAATAGCCTGCGTTTTCACGACGGGTTTCTGTATGTGGCGGATTACACCGGCCACAATGTGTTGAAGATTGATCCTGCCAGCAAAAAAGTTATCCACAAGTTCCATAACCCGCAGATGCACCAGCCCAACGACATCGCTATCTCCGCCAGTGGCACCATTTATGCCAGCGACCCTGATTGGGCGAATAACAGCGGTCAGCTGTGGCGAATCTCGCCAGAGGGGACATTTGCGCTGATGGAAAAAGACATGGGCACCACCAACGGTATTGAGCTGAGTCCGGATGGCAAGAATCTATACCTCAATGAAAGTGTGCAGCGCCGGGTCTGGGTGTACGACGTATTGGACAATGGCGATCTCGCCAATAAACAGCTGTTGATGGCATTTGATGACTTCGGCATGGACGGGATGCAGACGGATGCGGAGGGGAATTTATACATCACCCGATACGGAGCCGGTGTAGTTCTCAAGGTTTCCCCGGCAGGCGAAGTGCTTTCAACCATTCAACTGAGCGGACAACACCCGACCAATATTGCACTGAGCACGGATAGCGGCACCGGGTACGTGACCATGCAGCAGCGCGGGGCTATAGAGCAGTTTTCCGTCGAGCGCTGAAGTCGTTGGGTAGCGGCGGCGCTACCCAAACAAAAAAAGCCCACCCGCTTTTGGCAGGTGGGCTTTTCCAGTTCAGAAGGCCGGTAAGTTATCCGGCTCCCGAATCAGAACCGGGCGCGCAGGCCGAGGGCATAGCGGCGATCGGTAACAAAGTTCAGAGAATCGGTACGGGTGCCATCCTGATCCAACTGCAACTCGGTGCGCGTCTCGGTGTTCAGGATATTGCTCGCCTCCAGACCGATCTGGATATTGTCGGTGATGTCGTAGTAAGCGGAACCATCGAGGAAGCCCGCCGCCTTCGCATACACCGGCGCGAATTCATTGGAGTCGCGGCGGGTAACCAGATATTCGGAGCGCCAGTTGTACGCCAGACGCATCGATAGATCGGCATACTCGTACATACCCACGATGTTGTAACTCTCATCGGAGTAGCCTGGTAGCGGCAGGTTAGTGAAGGCGCGGAAGCTGTTGCGGCCATCGTAAATCGGCTCGCCAGTGGTATCGAAGCGCACCGCACCCAGCTGTTCATCGCTCATCGGATCATTCAGATCATTCTGGTCGATGTAGGTGTAGTTCATCTGCACCCCCAAGCCACTCCAGGCGCCCGGCAGGTTATCGAAGAACTGGCTGTAGGAAATTTCGAAGCCCTGGATAGAGCCCTCACCGTCGTTCGCCGGACCATTAAACGAAACGGACTCGGTTACACCGGTGCGCGGGTTGGTCACATCCGCCAGGAAGGGACGCTCGCGGAACAGGTTATCGATATCCTTGCGGAACACGGCCAGCGCCAGTGAGCCGGTATCAGAGAAATACCACTCGGTGGTCAGGTCAATATTGAGCGCTTCTTCCGGCTCAAGGTAGGGATTACGCGCAGTGCCATTGATCTGCACACTGCCGGGCGTAATGCCGGTGACCGGGCCGCCCTCACCGTCGCGCTGCACTTCATATTCCAGGGTCACGATACGTGAGTTGCGGGTGTCCTGCAGGTTCGGGAAGTAGAGACTCTGGGATGCACCGAAACGCACAATCACATCTTCCTGCACATTCACCGCTACGTTGAAGCTCGGCAATACCGTGCTGTAATCGGTACCGTCCACCGTGCTCACCGCGCCGAGGCCGTCGGCAAACGCCTGCAGGTTTTCACTCAGGAACTCGGCGCCCTCACCGCCCAGTGCGGGCATTACCACATAGCCGGTGGACTCCAGCTGGTAGTTCACGTAACGCAGGCCAAAGTTGCCGCGGTAGGGCATCGCCAACGTGTCATCGGCGAAGTCGAAACGCACATAGGCTTCCTGGCGCTTCTCATTGGTGGAGGTGATGTCGTGGGGCGCGAAGGGGCTGCCCGGGGCTACGCGACCGGCCATGTCCACCATGGCCTGGTAACACTCGGGGTTGCTCTGGCCCACTTCGGAAGCGCCACCCGGATTGGTTTCACCATAAGGTGCCGTGTTAAACCCGGCGTCACAGGCACGACGCATAAAGTTGGCGAAATCTTTAGCCGACGCCATTTTGATAAACAGGAAATCGTCGCGTCCGTCGAGAATACCGCCCTGATAGAAATCGCCCCAGCTCTGGCGCTCGAACTCACCGGCAATCGCATTGTAATCGCCGTTCATGGAAAGGGCAGTGTTCCACGGCGTGTTGACCGCACCCCAGTTGGAGTACTCGGTGTCGCGCACGGTGAGGTCCTTGTCGGAACTGTAGACACCACCGCTCAGGGTACGCGCCCAACCATCGCCCAGTTCGTATTCCAGATCCAGTTTCACCGCGTTCATGCTGGCGTCGGAGTCGATGGCGGTATCCAGTGCGGTGGCCAGCAGTACATCCGGGCGCATGCCATCCCAGTTGGGCGTGTAGTCCGGCTCGAACAGACGGTCGCTCAGGAACTCGATACTCGGGCGACTGCCGCGCAGATCCAGGTAAACATCGGAAACTGTGTGCTGTGCGCGGGCGTTGATGCCGTTATTGATCATCTCCTCGGTGGCGTCCACCCGCTGGATATCCAGGCCAACATTCAAACGGTCGGTGGCCTGCCAGTTGATGTTGAAGGAGACATCTTCAACCGAGGTTTCGGTTTCGTTGTAGCGGGAAGACAGGTGCATCGGCATTTCCGGGCCGAAGCTGATTACACCGCTGGTGAACATATTGTTGTCGTCCCAGGTGGGCATCATGTCTTCCGACACGTCGGTGCGCACACGGGAATCCCACCACTGCCCCTGGGCAAAACCCTGGGCCTGGGGGCCGATTACATTTTCTTGCCACACCAGGGAGGCATCGGAACGCAGGTATTCCAGTGTGGTGATAACGCTGTCATCCGGAGACTGCCATTGGAAGGAGGTGGCGAAACCGGTGCGCTCGCGATCGTTCTCGGCACTGCGCAGGGAGTACTGCCCGGGAATATAGTAAGTGGAGCCGGCAGGCTGATCGGCAAACGCGGGCGGACCTTCCAGCGGGGAGTTCGGCGCTGTACCACCAATCGCATTGGGGTCCCAGGAGGGCGGCACGTTGATGTGCGCATCGCCGCGGGAATAGAAGTTGGCCACACCAATACCATCACCGCGGGTAGCGAGTTCGGAATGGGAAGCGGAAATCAGAAAACCGAAATCACCGGCATCGGTTTCCCACACGTCACTGAACAGACCGGAGGTGGTGGGCGTCGCTTCCTCGCGGAAGTCGCCGTAATTGGTTTTCACGGTGCCGGCGACAATGCGCTCACCGCTGTCCAGTGGCTTGCGGGTGATCAGGTTTACGGTACCGGCGATGCCCCCGGCGATCATGTCTGCGGTCTGGTTCTTCACCACTTCCACCGCACCCAGCAGCTCCGGGGAAATATCTTCGAAGTTGAGACCGCCGCTGCGGGTAGCGCTGAAAGAGTCGCGACCGTTGATTTCACTGCGCACGCGATCGAGACCGCGCACCAGTACACCGGTGCCTTCGTCGGCGTAGTGGTTGGGGTCGTCAGAGGCGGCGAAGCGCTCGATACTGACACCGGGCACCCGCTGCAGGGCCTCGGTGACCGACTTGTCTGGCAGTGCACCTATATCCGATGCGGTGATCACGTCTTTCACGGTGTCACCGTCGCGTTTCAGTGACTGTGCGGACTGCAGTGTCGCGCGGATATCACCGTAGACCACGACCTCTTCTACCAGTGCATCGTCCAGTTGTTCTGCTTCCTGCGCCGCCAGCTGCCCTGGCAGCAGGCCGTAAACCGCACCGCACACAGCGACACTCAGCAATTTTCGATTGAAAGTGGGATTGAATTTCCTTGGCATGGCTAACCCTCGGTGGTGTATATCTTTTTATTGGTATGACGGCACTACCCCTGGCAATCCCTGCCCAGTGCCCTCTTTATAGTCGCATCCTCAAAGCCCCGCGCGGCCCCAGTATCTATTCAACACCTGTATTGAGTACCTCTATTCAGTACCTGGTTTTCCACACCCCAGCTCCTAAAAACAGACAGTGCAAAAAATGCTCCGGGAGCTCCCCAAACCGGCAATACCTGTGGGAGTCCCGACTGCGAGCGGTACAAGGTGAACATCATGAATGGACTGGTGATACCAGCGCATGAGAGAAACATACCAACTGGGAAAATAACTTTCAACAAATATGAAATTAAATGTTAGATATTTTCACAGGCTGGCTCGACGGCACCGCCCACCGGGATTGATCCGGGCACCGCGCCAAACTACCTTTAGCTTCCCAATCGGACAAAAGCGCCACAGGAAAGCACCATAATGCCCCTACCCTCATACCCCCAGTCAGCGGTCGCGCCGCCTCTGTCTGCTCCACGCCAGATGAGCGCCCTGCTGACCAGTACGCTGTTGATCAGCACATTGCTGACCGCCTGCGGCGCAGACACTACCGGTAACTCCGCTGGCACCTCTGCCGATGAGGCAGTACCAGCAGACAAGTTCCTGACGCAGATTGCGGCCTACTGTGGCCAGGCCTTTGCCGGCCAGATTACCGCCAACGAACCGCGCTCACCGGAGCCGGATGCCTTTGCTGGCAAGCCGCTGGTCATGCATGTGCGGGGCTGCGACGCACCCAGCCGTGAGATCCGCATCCCCTTTCATGTGGGAGAGGACCATTCACGCACCTGGATACTCACGCGCACCGACTCGGGTTTGCGCCTGAAACACGATCACCGCCACCAAGATGGCAGTGAGGATGCAGTCACCATGTACGGCGGGGATACCCAGGCCGCGGGAACTGAAAACCGGCAGGAATTCCCTGTGGACCAGGAATCGATTTCGACCTTTACCCGCGAAGGGCTAAATGCCTCCCTGGAGAACACCTGGGCGATGGAGATCCATCCGGGACAATATTTTGTTTACGAGCTGACACGCCCTAATGGACGCAAATTTCGTGTTCAGTTCGACCTGACAAAGCCGGTCGCACTTCCGCCGACACCCTGGGGTTACTGACAAGCTCCTGGGGCAATTTCCAGGGGCAAGCTTCAGGAGCAAGTTCCAGGCTTAACAATCGTTAACCAATCTTTACCCGTCAGGACTCAACGCCAAACCACCGTGGTGGTCTCATAGTGCTTACAACACACTGGAGTCACCATGAAATCGCTCTACACCGCGGCCGCTTTCGCGGCCATCACCACCATTACCGGCTGTGCCAGTACCCCAAAGGCACCGCCGGTTTTCTCCGAATCCTTCATCACCAATATCACCGAACAGGGCAACCGCATGTTCACCTATACCGCCACGATCAATGGCGGCGGTGAGGGCGGCGGCCCCGGCGGTGGTATGGGTGGCGGCAGACGTGGCCCGGGCGGCCCTGGCGGTGGTGGTGGCATGGGCGGTGGTCCCGGTGGTGGTATGGGCGGCGGTCCCGGCGGAGGAATGGGAGGTGGCCCCGGCGGTGGCGGTATGAGTGGCAAGATGCGGGAAAACCCGGAAAAAGCCGCAGGGGAACGTCTGGAAGAAGTCCTCGCCACCACCCAATACTGCCCCCACGGCTGGTTTGTGATCGAGAAGAGCAATCTGCAGGGTTCCGTCGAGATCCGGGGAGAGTGCCGTGCCGGCTAAGCTGGTGCGATCAACAGCGGAAACCGAACCACAGGGTATAAAAATGCATAGAGAAACAGAAAGTCCACCACAGGAAGTCGGCACAAATGCTGACGGGGATGTACACGCAAAAAACCTGAATCGCCGGCAGATGTTGTCCGCGATGGGCATGACCAGTATGGCATTGCTCGCAGGGTGCAATAGCGGCGGCTCTTCTGGTGGCAACGCCAATTCGGGCAGTTCATCCGGAGGGTCGTCCTCTGGCGGATCTTCCAGCAGCAGTTCCTCGGGCAGCAGCTCCGGCGGTACGACTGGCACCTGCACCCTGATTCCACAAGAGACCGAAGGTCCCTACCCGCTCACCGCCGTATTGAGCAATTCCGCCATGGCGCGCTCCGATATTACCGAGGGCAAAACCGGGTTACCGCTGACGCTGGTGTTGAATCTGGTCGACGTGAATAACGACTGCGCACCGATTACCAATGCCAGCGTGTACGTTTGGCACTGCGATAAAGATGGGCGCTACTCTGGCTACTCGCAGCCGGGCGCAGACGAACGGGGAACAACCTACTGCCGCGGCATTCAGGATGTCGACAGCGACGGTATGGTGCTGTTCGAAACCATTTACCCCGGGTGGTATAGCGGGCGGATTACCCACATCCATTTCCAGGTTTTCCTGTTCAGCAGCAGCACCGCGACCGCCACCTCGCAGATCGCTTTCCCGCAAGAAATCACTGAGGCGGTTTACGACTCAACACTCTACGCGGACAAGGGGCAAAACAGCTCGGTGGGCAGTTTCGCCTCAGACAATGTGTTCAGTGACGGCGTTAGCTACCAGCTGGCAGACGTTACCGGGGATCTTGAAAATGGCTATGTCGCGACGCTGCAGGTGGGTATTGCCGTATAGCAATGAATAAACAGAAATAAACGAGCAGAAATAAAAAGGCCGGCATATGCCGGCCTTTTTATTAAACGAGTGCGCACTATCGGACTAGTGCGCCAACAGATAATCTGCATGAAAGCGCAGGTGCTGCTCGATAAACGATGCGATAAAGAAATAGCTGTGATCGTAGCCTGCGTGGTACTCGATCTTCACCGGGTATCCCGCCGCTTCCGCTGCCGCTTTAAGTGCATTGGGTTTCAGTTGTTGTTCCAGGAACTGATCTTCTTCCCCCTGAGAAACCAGCATCGGCAGTTTTTCTACCGCACGGCCAATCAATACCGAGGCATCGTGCTCCTCCCAGGTCGAGCGATCTTCACCGAGATACGCCGCGAAGGCCTTCTCACCCCAGGGACAGGCAATGGGGTTGCAGATGGGGCTGAAGGCCGACACCGAGGTAAAGCGCTCCGGATTCTTCAACGCGATGGTCAGCGCACCGTGGCCACCCATCGAGTGGCCTGAAATTGCACGGCGTTGACTGACCGGGAAATTTTCCTCAATCAGTGCCGGCAATTCATCGACGATGTAATCGTACATCCGGTAGTGCGGCTTCCAGGGTGTCTGGGTGGCGTTGACATAAAAGCCCGCGCCCTTGCCCAGGTCATATCCCGCATCGTCTGCCACATCGTCACCACGCGGGCTGGTATCCGGAATCACCAACACAATGCCCAGTTCCGCCGCCATGCGCTGGGCACCGGCCTTCTGGGAAAAGTTTTCATCGGTGCAGGTCAGGCCCGACAGCCAGTAAAGCACCGGAAACTGCTGGTCTTTTTCCGCCTGGGATGGCAGAAAAATGGAAAAGCGCATATCGCAATCCAGCACTTCGGAGCGATGTGAATACTGGCACTGGGTGCCATCGAAACAGTGGGTTTTGCTAACGAGTTCCATGGTCATTGCTGCACCTTACTGGTAGTGGATGACGCTGCGGATACTTTTACCCTCGTGCATCAGGTCAAACGCTTCGTTGATCTTTTCCAGCGGCATGGTGTGGGTAATAAAGTCATCCAGCTGGAATTCGCCGGCGAGATAGCGCTCGACATAATCCGGCAGCTGCGAACGCCCCTTCACACCGCCGAATGCCGTACCGCGCCATACGCGACCGGTCACCAGCTGGAAGGGACGGGTGGAAATCTCCTGGCCGGCGCCGGCAACACCGATAATGACGGACTCACCCCAACCCTTGTGGCAACACTCCAGCGCCGAGCGCATGACATTCACATTGCCGATACACTCGAAGGAGTAGTCCACACCGCCGTCGGTCAGTTCGACAATCACTTCCTGAATCGGCTTGTCGTAGTTTTTCGGGTTGATGCAGTCGGTGGCACCGAGCTTTTTCGCCAGCTCGAATTTACCTTCATTGATATCCACCGCGATGATCCGTGAGGCCTTGGCCAGGCGCGCACCGATGATGGTGGCCAGGCCGATACCGCCGAGGCCAAATACCGCGACCGTTGCGCCCTCTTCCACTTTTGCCGTATTCGCCACCGCCCCCAGACCAGTGGTGACGCCACAACCCAGCAGACAGACTTCTTCCAGGGGGGCGTTTTTGTTCACCTTGGCCACGGAAATTTCAGGCAGTACCGTGTATTCGGAAAAGGTCGAAGTCCCCATGTAGTGGTAGATGGGCTCGCCGTTTATGGAAAAACGCGTGGTGCCATCGGGCATCAGGCCCTGGCCCTGGGTCGCACGGATCTTCTGGCAGAGATTGGTCTTGCCGGACAGACAGAATTTGCACTCACCGCATTCCGGGGTATACAGCGGGATCACGTGGTCGCCCACCGCGACACTCGTGACGCCCTCGCCCACAGATTCCACCACACCGCCGCCTTCATGCCCGAGAATGGCAGGGAAAACGCCCTCGGGGTCGTCACCAGACAGGGTAAAGGCATCGGTATGACACACACCGGTGGCCAGCAGTTTGATCCGCACTTCGCCCTTTTTCGGCGGTGCCACTTCGACCTCCTCGATCGACAGCGGCGCGCCCGCTTTCCACGCCACAGCGGCTTTACACTTGATGGTCTCTGCAGACATGAATATTCCTCTTTCTATCTAAACTTATCCGCACGGATTACTTGGTCGGCTCGGCCGAATCTGGCAACTAGCTTAACAGATCAGGGGCTGTCCGCTGTCTCTGCCGGCACAACCTTGACTCACCGGCACACAGTCCGGCGCTTTTTTGCACACAGCTGGTGCTAACAATATCCGATCACCGTCATCGCATCGGGTTTCACCTCGCCCCTTCTCTTCCCTTCTCTTCCCTTCTCTTGCCTTCTCCTCCCTTCTCCTCCCTTCTCTAGATAGTAGCCCCGCCTAAAACTTGGCCCGCAATTTGCTCGAGTGGAGGTAAAAAGACAACAAAGGCTCAATGACGATGAACGATCACCAATGGTTGATGAACTCCCAGGCTCTCAACTCCCTGCGCAAACTCCGCAAGCGCCTGCAGGCCGAATTCGGTTTGAACCTGCGCTTTTCCGACTTTGATTTTGAACAGCAGCTGGCGCAGGTAAAAAGCCGCACCGTCGACAGCGACACCCGCAAGCTGATCGCCCAGTTGGAGACCCTCAAGGGCAGCCCCTTCCTGACCGGTGACGAACCACCGGAGCGCCTTTATCGCGGCCAGAAAATTTTGCAGGAGCCGGGAAAAAAGAATATTTACGAAATGATTTACGGGGAGGAGCTGGCATTACACGATGGTCGCGGGGCCACCATTGCACCCCGCAAAATGTACCGCGGTCACCCGGTGCTCAACTGACCGGTGCTACTCACTAAAATAAAGCTAGCTAGATAGTAAAGCTGAATAGAAAACTGGATAGCAAAGCTGGATAGTAATTCTGGAATGCGGAAGCTGGCTCAGAGACGAGCCAGCTTCAGCAGAGAACCCGCTTCAAGGTCATCCTCCACCTTATCCAGCACTTCCTCGGCAATCTCTTCCAACAATCGCTCGGTCGCCTGTCGGGTAGTGTCTTCCACCACACCGCCATCTTTTGGCGCACGGGTGCGATAGTCGGCCTTCAGGCGCAGGTCCGCGATATCCACCCGCCCCTGCTTGAGCGGAACCTCTTTACCGGTCCGGTCAAACCCCAGCAACTGGTAGCGGAAATTGCCGTAGGCATTCATGGTGCCTTTTTCAAGGTCGTAATCCGCCCCGTTAAAAATGTCATTCATTCGCTGGCGAATGACAACCGTGAACTTGGTATGCAAGCTCAAGGGCGCGCCCTGTGTCACCAGCTTTACCTTTTCATCGACAAAAAATTCGCCGAAGCGCTGCTGTACCTGCTGCTCCAGGTGCTGGGCAAATTCCTGCATCGCCTTGTTTTTCATTTCCCCCAGGCCGCCATTACTGCCCGACAAGGCCAGCAGTAATTGCAGGTTGTTTCCGGTCAGCGGCGTGGGCGCCTCGACCGTGACTTCCATCGGCGCGACCGCAAGGTGAATGGCAGGGACACCGTCAGCAAATAGCGGCCAGCCAGCGATATTCCCTGACTCAGCTGCGACGGCCATTGTCGTCGAAGAGCATGTAAGCCAGGCGAGCCCAGCGACAAGTAACGGGCGGAATCGTCGGCTTTGTGGGACTCGACGGACTCGACGGAAAAGACCGGTTAAGGGGAATCGAATAATTAGCGGAGAATAGTCGGTATCGGCAGGCATGGGCTGTAACTCCCGGGAGCTCCTGATTGAGTGGATCCGTGCCCAAGATGGGCGCACCAGAATTCCCCTGCAACCAATGGGCCACTTCCAGAAAAAACTCGGTCTCTGCTGCTGCTATCGCCTGAATTTGTTGATTAACTGAACAAGCCGGATGATCGGAATATCAGAGGCCGGACAATCACCTGCAATACCTGCCACTTGCAGAATTTTCCGCGGAACAGGTTTGCAGGCTAGCTGCGGCCTCTGATTGGGCACTATCCGCCGTTCATTCGAACATGCGAACATGCGGACATACGAAGCAGCCGATTACTGCAGGTAGCGAGCCTTCAGCAGCGCCAGCTCCTGGCTGTCGACGTCCAGCACGGTTTCGATATAGCCCTCAACCGAGCCATGCTGGCGCTCCATTTCGGCAAAGGCGCTTTCCAGCCAGGAAAGCTCAACACCCGACATGGCCCCGCGAATATCTTCAGGCAGCTGGGCGAAAAAGGCGTACATACGCTTTTCCTTTTCGCTGGCGTCTTCCGGGAGTTCCATCATTTTCACGCCCGCCAGGGTTTTGTTGGACAGCATGTAGTCCTGTTTTACCGTCTCACGATCAACCCCCAGCGCGGTCAGAATCAGCGCTGCGCCAATACCGGTGCGGTCCTTGCCCGCGGTGCAGTGAAACAACAACGCATCATCGTTTTCGATCAGTTTCTGGAACATGGCGCGGTAGGCCGGGGCCTGCTGGGTAACCATATCGGCATAACCCTTGTCCATCAGCTCGACCAGGTCCTGCTTGTCAAAATCCGGTTGCGCGAATATTTTGGCAAAGTCCTTTTCCCAGTTCATCTCGTAGTCCCATTCCAGGGTGATCGCACTGGTCCCGCGCCAGTTATCCGGCTCATTGGTGCGCTCTTTGGTTGAGCGAAAATCCACAATAGTGCTGATATTGCGATCGCTGAGGTACTCGTAGTCCTTCGCCGTCAGGTTGGTCAGTATCCCGGAGCGGTACATTTTGCCCCACTTTACGGTTTTGCCGTCGGTAGTTTCATAGCCGCCGAGATCACGGAAGTTGCGACCGCCTTCCAGGGGCAGTACGCGGGTCTGTTCGACACCCGTTTGAACACTGGACTGAACGCCAGCCTGAACGCTAGCCGCTTCGGCGCTGGCGTTCAGGGCGTTGCTGTTCAGCGAGTCAGTGGCCGCACAACCACCTAGGGTCATCGCCATAGCGGCTGCGAGTAGGCTAGATACGAATTTGCTTTGCATGGTGCACCTATAAAATTATTTGCGTAAAAAATTAGTTGCAAAAAAGTTTGGGTAAAAAAAGGTTGGGTAAACGGACCCACGCTGCATCAATTCAGCGCGGGCAGTTGTTCATTCGCTGGATCAGAAATTCATACGGAAGCCGGCCAGGTAACGGCGGCCGTAGCTTTCCACCTGGTTCGGGTTGCTCTCGTCACCGGTGTAGCGCACGTCCTGCTCATCGGTCAGGTTATTGGCGTTGGCGTAGAGAGTGACGCCCGCACCGAATACATCCATCGGCAGGTCATAGCTCACAGACAGGTCCACACGCTTCTGCTCGGCCCAGTAATCATTCATGCCGACGTTCTCGGTGGTGGAAAGCCAGTCGTCGCGGTACTGGTGGTTCAGGCGAACAGAGAAGCCTTCCATCTCGTAGAACACCGAGGCATTGAAGATGTTCTCGGAGGTGCCCGGCAGGCTGTGGCGGGTGCCGTCCAGGGTTTCAAACTCGCTGTCCAGCAGGGTCAGGTTGGCGCTGACACCAAAACCTTCCAGGGCCGGCAGGAAATCGGCAGCCTGGGCAATGGCATTGAACTCGGCTCCGCGCATCTTGCCGTTGCTGCCGTTGACGTATTGGGTGTAAACCCAGTAGTCGGCACCCACTTCCGGCAGGTAGGCGCTGCCCGCTATCACATCGCTCTGCGCGTAAATCACATTGTCGATGCTGCGGGAGAACAGGCCGGCGCTCAGCAGGCTGGCGTCGCCGGCGTACCACTCTAGGGACAGGTCCGCACCAATGGACTCTTCCGCTTCCAGCGCCGGGTTACCCGCGCTCACACTGTTCTGGATAAAGTCGACCATGTCGTCGCCACGCCATTCTGCGTAGGTAGGACGGCTGACACCAGTGGACACGGACATACGCAGTTTTACGTCTTCAGCGAGGTCAACGTTCAGGTGTGCGCTGGGCAGTACGTTGGTGAAGCTGTCTTCGAAGTTGCCGGTGGGGCCTTCGCTCAGGTAATCCGTGTTCTCTACCCGCGCGCCCAGTACCAGGTTGCCCCAGTCGTAGTGCGTGGTCACCATGGCGTAACCCGCGGTGATGTCCTCTTCCAAGCGGATGGCCTGGGAATCGTTCGGGGTCAGGGTCAGGCCGCCGACCGCAGCACTCCACGCCTGGCGCAGTCCTTTGTTGTCGTAGTAGGTAGCGCCGGCGATACCGTTGCTGAACTGGCTCTCCCAGGCTTCGCTGGTGGCAAAGTCGTTGATGTTTACATCGGAAGGGAAGCCGCCGTAAGCGAATACCATGCCGAAGCCATCAGCCTCACGGGCATCCATCTCGAACCCGGTTTTTACCACCGCGTCCTGACCGAACAACTGCATTTCGCGCTCGGCATCCAGCTTGAACTTGGTGGCATCGATGGTCATTTCAGTGCCGATCAGCATACCCAGGTCAACGGCATAGTTAATCTCATTGACGTCGATCGGCGCCTGGGCGCGAGGATCAAACAGCCCGGTTACGGCGGGGTCCAGCAGATCGCTCACATCGAAGCTCGCCATCACGAAACCACCTGCGCTGCGCGGCATCGGCAGGAACATATTGTTTTCGGTTTCGGTGAAATTCAGTCGAGACTCGACATGCCAATCACCCAGGGTGAAATCCGCACCCAGGGTATTGGTGAAGGTGGAGTTCTCGTAAAGACCGTACTCCAGGGCGCGGCCGGCCAGGGCGAACTGGTTTTCCGCAACCGCACCAGTGGCTTGCGGCGCACCCACGGCTTCAGCACCGCCAGCAAAGTCGAATACGATCTGGTTGCGCTCTTCGAAGTCCTGAAATTCGTTGTACAGGGTGGATACAAATACACGCTCCAGCGCGCCGTCACCACGGAACTCAAAGCGGCCGCCGTAGGCGCGGTCTTCACGGGTGACCTTGTAGCTGCGGAAGTCCAGCTCGTTGACCAGCACTTCGCCGCTATCAGTGCGCTCGATGTCGTACTCGCGGTTGTCGGTGACCTGCTCGCGGCTGTTCTCGGAGGTGAACAGGGAGAAACCGAAGTTGTCGTTGGACCAGGAGGTGCGCAGGGCCAGCTTTTCAATGTCGCCGTCGCCCAACTCCTGGTTACCCATGCCCACGTCGGTGGAGAAAGCCCAGCCTTCTTTCACAAACGGGTCGAAGGTGGAGATGTTGATGTGTCCGGATACTGCACTGCCGGGCATGTCCGCCATGATCGCCTTGTTGGAGTCAATGCGGCTGGTGATTACCGACGGGAAACTGTCGAAGCGCGGTACGCGGCCATTCTCCGCACCCGGAATACTCAGGCCGTCGATGGCGAGAGAGGTGTAACGGAATGGTGCACCGCGGAAGTTGATGTAACGCGCCTGGCCCTGGTCGCGCTCGATGGCCAGACCCGGTACACGGCCGAGGGAGTCCGCCAGGTTCTGGTCGGGGAAGCGGCCGATGGTATCGGCAGAAATAATGTCGACGGTGTTGTCGGCATCGCGCTTGGCGTCGATCGCGGCCTTCTGGCTATCGCGGATCGGCTGCGCCATTACGCTCACTTCTTCCAGCTGACCGGCGTCCACCGCCTGTTGCGCCAGAGCCGGTGCCGCTGCACCGGCCAGAGAAAGAGAAATCAGCAGAGACAGTTTGTTGCGCTCAAGATTGATCATTTGTTTTGCTCCGAATCGGTTCGGTATCGGTGTAGAAGTCGATGCTCGAGTGGTTTGCTACCGTGGTCCTATCGAGGTCCTATCGAGGTCCTGTCGAGTTCCTGTCGAGATCCTGTCGAGATCCTAATAAGGCCCGATGTGTGTTCCGGGCCGCTCGGAGCGCATGATCAAAATTGCGTGTGACAAACAGGTTAAAAGGAGGCCTCAGCCCCCAAAAGAGATATCTCTAAAAGAAAAAGTATCGATAAATCAGTCAGTTACGACTTCGATCTGTGACGAACCCAGTGACAGGCGATGGCGATAGCGGCCGCTTTTCAGGTCGCGTTCTGACTCGAACAGGAAGGAAGTGGCGAGATTTTCGCCAAGGGCGGAGACCAGTTCGTCGCGAATTTTGTTGCGATTCTGATCCAGGGTTTTTGCGCGCAGTCCGTTCTCCTTGAGATCGTTGATGGACTTGTTATGCCCGCCGTGGGCTTCCATCCATTCGATCAGGGATTCGGCAGCAGCGCGGTCCGGGCGATTGACGGGCGGGTTCAAAAACCAGCCCTCGCGCTCATCGCCCTGCCGTTGCAGCGCATACCAGAGGTAATAAAAGAAAGGCGTCTTTGACAACTTCACCACAACACCGTGCACGCGAACCTGTAGCGAGGTGCAGTTGAATTCCAGCCGATTGTCCGTGGCGGCGACAACAAGCGCCTGCTCCGTGTTGCCACCATTCGCGCGCATGGCACAGTCAAACCACTGTAATTGCTGGTCGGTCAGTGTTTCGGAAAGGCTGTACGCCTGGCCCGAAGGCAGGCCCCGCTGCACCAGCTGTGCAATGCGCGCACGCTGCGCACGGGAAAGTGGCCGCGGCAACAATGCAATGACCATCACCAGAAGCAATGCCAGCAGGGACTGGCTCGCAATCAGCAACGGCCAGTTGTACTGGCAGTCCAACGACAGCAAGGTATGGCGCGGCTCACTGCCGATGTGCCACGACACCTGAATATTGCCTCCCGGCGCCGAGCCTTCATCGCCAATCAACTGGATCACACGTGCGGAGCAGCTGCTTACGTTCGGCAATCCGCCCGTCGGAGTGATTTTTTGCAGATCCTGCTCCAGCCGGTTGGACACCCACTGCCCCAGGTCGCCATCGGTCAGCCGCGCCTGCAGGGCGAGCGCCAGTTTTTCCGGCAGCTGCCGGTCGAGCTGGGTGGAAATATCCTGTACCAGTGTGCGCTGGGATTGCCAGGCGGCCAGCCCACAGAAACACACACTCAGTAGCGCCCACAGCAGCCCCCAGAAAAGTACCGGGCGAAGATTGGCTCGATCAGGGAGCACAGCGCTCTCCTCCCTCAAACACCCGCTGCCCCTGTAGATAATCGTTGGCAAACCCGTTGAAGGCGGCCACCAGCGCACACTCGATACCAGGGGCGCGCTTGCGCCTGACAAACAGGGTCGCGGCGTTGGCGTCACTGGAAATCAGGGTGCGGGAGAGTGGGATATCCAGATCCTGCTGCACATAGTCGCCGCCACTCACCAGATCCAGTTCATCCCGCGCGAAGGCCTGGTAGAGGCTCACGGCATCGTCGAAATAAATCAGGTTTTCCGCACTGAATTCGATCCCGGCATCCTTGAGCGATGCCAGTGGCAACAGGTACAGGGTGTGGCTCAATTTGTCGTTGAGCAGGCCAATGCGTTTGCCGTGAAAGTATTCCGCGGTTAATTCGGGCTCGGCTCCGCGACTGAACCAGTAAACACGGTAGTGGTCGTAACGCAGCAGCGGCTCGTAGTAGTCCCCGTACTCGGGAAGCAATCCCGCCATTGAATGGGTGCGGCTCCAGATCAGGTCGTAGGCCTCACTCAGAATGTCTTCGGCCGCCAGGTGGCTGCGGGGCTTCCACGAAACCTGCACACCGGCGTAGTGCCGCCCCATTGCCGGATTTTTACAGAGGTTATCGGCAATTTCCCGGGCATGAGAGGAAGAAACCAGCAACACAGAAAAAAACAGCTTGCCCTCGCCATCCGCACGCTTTGCGGGCCCCCGGGTTTCACACTGGTAGAGGTGGTAGTACCCCGTCTCCGGCACCGTGCCTGTGTGAGCGGAAAGCCAAAGACACAGCGCCACCCCGGCAGCAAAAAGAAGCGCCAGTGCGGCCAGGTGCACTTTGCGGTCGGTAAAAAGAAGCGGGGTCATTGGACAATCTGGTCAGCGGTCATTGAACGGCAGTCTATGTACGTTCCATGACAAACCGATGACGACAAACTTCACAATATTTAAATGATAAGTATTCGCATTTGCCTTTGTTTTTGATATAACTCTGCCCACTCAGGTAGGCAGAGAGATCGACAGGTAAAGAGGTAGATAGGCCAATAGCTACGACGACACAAAATTTCGACTGCGCAGGCGCCCGGTTTCACAGGCGGACGCCAAACGCGCGCTTCGAGTACGCAGCGCATGGATGCGCTTTCCATCGGGTTAAACCGCATCTCTAAACCCAGGGACAAGCCGGTGTTATACGCCCACCGGCTGGCGTTTAAGAGTGCAAGGACGCACTTTTTTAGCGATCGGCTCCCGCCCTAGTGATGGGCGGAAACGGCGGCGGCATAGCGGTGGCAACTGTCGTCGTTCACCGAGTGGGAAATATCGCCCATGCTCAACATGCCCACCATGCGCCGCGCCCCATCCACCACCGGCAGGCGGCGGATCTGCATATGCTCCATATGCTCGATTGCCTGTTCCATATTTTCATCGGCGTAGCAGTATTCAATGTTTTCTGTCATCACGTCGCGGGCGCACTTACTGCGCAGGTCCCAGCCCTCGGCCACCGCCCGACAGGCGATATCGCGATCAGTGACCATACCGATCAGGCGGTCATTTTCGCCTACCGGAATGGCGCCCACATCGTGATCCCGCAACAGCTGCGCCACTTCCTGCAGCGGCGTATCCGGTGAACACCAGGTGACGCCCCGGTGCATGGCTTGTTCGACTTTCATCTCACACCTCCCGTTTCAAAGCTCCCGTTTCAAAGCTCCCGTTTCAAAGCTCCCGTCCGGCGACATACCCGACGATAAATAATGTGCCCTGAGGACATGATAGTGAGCGGCAACCCGAGTGAGAGCCGTGTATTGCCTAGGAACACGACTGCTTCCGGCCTACCATTCAGCAGTAAACCCAATGCGGTAACTCGCAGCAAAAACAGAGGTGAACGACCATGTCAAAAGCCTGGGTTCTGGTAGCCAACCATACTCACGCACGCGTGTTTGAGGCGGAAAAACGCGCGGGCACACTCAATGAAATAGAATCCCTTGTTTACCCGGAAGGCCGCATGAAAGGGCAGGAGCTGCTCAGCGACGCCCCCGGCAGATCCTTCGACAGCAATGGCCTCGGCCGCCACGCCATGTCGGAGCCCACCAGCCTGCGCAAACAGGGCGCGCAAAAATTTGCCCGCGACATCGCCCACACCCTGGAACAGGGGCGGCAACAGGGGCGCTTCGATCGCCTGTATATCGTCGCAGAACCCTCCATGGCCGGCAGCCTGCGCCAGTCCATGTCGTCTCCCTGCTTGGCCACCATTGCAGGAGAGTCCCGCAAAAACCTGACCACCTGCGATACCGAGCAGATACGGGCGCAATTGCCCATGTGGCTGTAAGCGAAAATCCTCAGCCCAAGCCGCCACAGGACAGTGGCGGCAATTGATTTGTTGCCAACAGACTGACACCATGCCCCAGACTCCCCGGGGCCATTGCCTCGGCAAAATCCAAGATCAAGGAAGCGGTAATGCTGAGACTGTTTGAAATCCAGCGCGGCAAAATAAAAGAAACCTACGCCGGCAGCGATTACCGCAGCCAGGACCTCTCCGACTCGGCCTGGATCGACCTGCAGGACCCGGAAGAAAACGAGCGCGACCTGCTGGAACAGCTACTGCGCACCGAGCTGCCCGAATCCGAAGACGTCGAAGAACTGGAATCCTCCGCCCGATTTTTTGTGGACGCCGCCGGTATCCACGTGCACTCCCTCTACCTCACCCAGAGCGAAGGCCGCCACGACACCGCCACCGTCGCTTTCATCCTACAGCCCCAGCGGCTCATCACCGTGCGCGAAAGCGAACTGGCCGACTTCCGCCTGCTGCGCATGCGCGCCCGCCGCAACCAGGTAGAAGCCCACAACGCCCAGGAACTGCTGACCCTGCTGTTCGATCAGAAAGTCGAAAACCTCGCCGACGCCCTGGAAGACAACTACCTGAAACTGGGCGAAGTCAGCCACCTGGTACTGGAAGATGAAGAAGCCGACCTGGAAGAAGCCATCGACCACCTCGCCAAACTGGAAGACTCCAACGGAAAAATCCGCCTCTGCCTGATGGACACCCAGCGCTCCATCGCCTTCCTCCAGCGCCACCTGAAAGACGACCCGGAACTGCGCGAAACCTGCTGGGGCATATTGCGCGACATCGACACCCTGATGTCCCACACCACCTTCCTGTTCGAAAAGATCAACTTCCTGATGGACTCCACCCAGGGCTTTATCAGCATCGAACAGAACAAGATCATCAAAATTTTCTCCATCGCCGCCGTAGTCTTCCTGCCTCCCACTATGGTCGCCAGTATCTATGGCATGAACTTCGACCATATGCCGGAGTTGCAATGGTTACTCGGCTACCCCTGGGCGCTGGGCTTGATGCTGATGGCGGGAATGGCGCCCTATTTGTATTTCAAGAAGAAAGGTTGGTTATAAAAAGCCAAATAACTCCGATGCGAAGGCAGTGATAGCGGGTATGTGTTTGTGAGACCGTCTGCGGCCAGGACGGCCGCAGCCGAGCCCCCATGGATGGGTTTACGGCGTGTCTCACAAACACATACCCGCTAGCACTGACGCCACAAATCTATTCACAAAATTCCCCTTCCTGCCACTCACATTCCGACCAAATTCACCGCCAGCTGCTAACCTTTTATGGGTAAAAAAAACTCCATAGGGAAGTAAAGCAACAATGGCAGCGGCGGCTAGCAGTAAAACGGGGAAATCAGGCAGCAAACCCTTCCATATGCGGCGCTGGCTCAGCGTACAGCAGGCCGTCGACCACCTCAGTGCCCTGTCTGAAGAACCCCTTACCAGCGACGACCTCGCCCGCCTCGCCGCAGAACACAAACTGGACCTCTACTGGTACCGCCCCGGCCAGCAACTCGCCTACATCGACCGACCCGGCGCCCCCACCATCGAACTCGAACAGCCCCTGCGTCTCTGCCCGGAACACAGCAGCGACTGGCGTGCCATCGTCGGCATACTGCGCCACCACCCCGCCCTGCCCGCGGAAGAGAACGACACGCCGGTTCTGCAAGATAGCGACGGCAACCGCCTGCGCATCACCTTCGACTTCAGCCGCCGCCCCGAACCCTTCAGCAGCCGCTGGTATCCCAACTACGCCGAGCTGGTGGTCAAACGCCGGGACCTGGATCGCCTGGAAAATCACCTGTTCACCGAAGACGAGGAACAGGCGCTGGCTCCCGACCTGCTGCTGGATGTCATCTGGCAGCTGGAACAGATCGCCATGGAAAACGGCAAGGAGAGCGACCAACAACCCCACGACCTGAACTGGTTGACCCACCAGCTCAGCGACCGCAGCCAGCTGGACCTCAACCTGCTGGGCAAGGTACTCAACGCCGCCGAGCGCCAGCACGCCAGCCATCACTGACGCCTTACATCTCCAGCTTTCCTCTCGGCTTCCCCTATGCCTTCCCCTACGCCTTCCCGGCCCATAGCCTGCAGCAATTGCATCCTGTGCGATTTTTTCGAAAAATAGCGCCGGCTTTTTGCGCTATTACCGCGCCATAAAATTTTTATAATGCGTGCCATTCGACAACCCCTGGGTACCCCCTGGCAGACACCGACGGAGTCCGAAGTGCAGACCCGCAACAGTGAATCCCATTACGGCTGGATCGCCGTCGCCTTCCACTGGCTGATGGCCCCGGCCATCATCGGTATGTTTGCCCTTGGCTGGTGGATGCGCGGGTTGTCTTATTACGACCCCTGGTATCGCCAGGGGCCGGATATCCACAAGTCAGTGGGTATCCTGCTGTTAATCCTGTTGCTACTCCGCTTGCTGTGGCGCTGGCTGAATGTGAACCCGTCGCCGGAACCGGCCCCACGCTGGCAGCAACGGGCTGCCGGTGCGGCACACTGGATCATTTATGGGCTGCTGCTGGCGATTTCAGTTTCCGGCTATCTGATCAGTACTGCGGACGGGCGCGCGATCGAGGTGTTCAACTGGTTCAGTGTCCCGGCGACCCTCGACGGGCTGGAGAACCAGGAAGATGTGGCTGGACTTATCCACAAGTGGCTGGCGTGGAGTTTGATGGGTCTGGTGTTATTGCATGGCCTTGCGGCTTTCAAGCACCACTTCGTCAATCGGGATAGCACCTTGAAAAAAATGCTGGGCCTCGGCCCGCGAACAAATTAGCTCAAGTTTTAACCGAAAATTTTAACCCACTCGCAGGAAGAGATTATGAAAAAGCTCGCAGTTCTGTTGTTCGCCTCCCTGATCGGCGCTACTGCTGCCCAGGCAGCGGACTACAAATTCGACACCAAAGGCGCCCACGCGTTTGTCCAGTTCCGTATCAAGCACCTGGGTTACAGCTGGCTGTACGGCCGCTTCGACAAGTTCGATGGCAACTTTGTTTACGATGAAGCCAAGCCGGAAGCCTCTTCCGTGCAGGTCACCGTGGACACCACCAGCCTGAACAGCAACCACGCTGAGCGCGACAAGCACCTGCGCGGCAAAGATTTCCTGAACGTGGACAAGTTCCCCACCGCCACCTTCAAAAGCACCGCGTTTGAAGCCAATGGCGACGGCAAAGCACTGCTGAAAGGCGACCTGACACTGCACGGTGTAACCAAGCCGATCACCATCGACGTGACCGAAATCGGTGGCGGCAAGGACCCCTGGGGCGGCTACCGTCAGGGCTTCACCGGCAAGACCGAATTCAAGCTGAAAGATTTCGGTATCGATTACGACCTGGGTCCGGCTTCCCAGACCGTTGAAATGATTCTGGATGTAGAAGGTATTCGTCAGTAACCTTCCGTCCAACCCATTTTCCGTCTCACAGGATGGACGAGAAACCCGGCCCTAGTGCCGGGTTTCTTGTATTCAGGCATTCACTGTGCGACTCACGGGCTCGCGAGCCAAAAAGTGCCCCACAGCGTAGACCACAAGCCCCATAAGAATCCCGGGCATGCCCTCGTAAATATGTGCATGCCAACCCAGCCAGCGCCAGATCAGTGCGGTGGCAAGTCCCAGTACACTCATCACAATCGCCAGCTTCTGTGAGGGTTTGCCGCCGGCGGCCAACACCATCAATAGTGGCGCAAAGGCCGAAGCCAGGGCGGACCAGCTCATCACCACCAGGCTGAACACGCTCTGCTTGTTTAACAGTGCCCAGGCGACTGCCGCGGTCGTTATACCCAGCGTAGCGATTTTCAGCAGGCGCGTGTTTTCAGTGCGTTGCGGCAGGAGGTCATGGGTAAGGGCCGCGGAGCAGCTGAGCACCAGCGAATCCGCCGTCGACATGGTGGCCGCAAAAATCCCCGCAAGAATCAAACCCACCAACACCGGCGACAATAATTCCATCGCCATCATCGGCAGCGCCAGCTCCGCGTCAAAGGTACCGGGATCGTTCAGCAGAATACGCGACA
The DNA here is from genome assembly GCF_023156515.1 of Microbulbifer sp. CAU 1566. Lineage (NCBI taxonomy): Bacteria > Pseudomonadati > Pseudomonadota > Gammaproteobacteria > Cellvibrionales > Microbulbiferaceae > Microbulbifer > Microbulbifer sp. CAU 1566. The sequence continues at coordinate 736,962 of NZ_JALNMG010000001.1, forward strand.
GCATGCCCACACCCGTGGCCATGAAATAGAAAATCGTGAACCAGAGGTAATACCAGCAGCGCGCCTGGATCATGCGCCCGGAATCGTTCAGGGCCATAAAGCGGACCATCACATGGGGCTGGCCGACAACGGAGATGCCGGCAAACAGCCAGCTCAGCGCAAACAACACGCCACCGGCAACCCCCGGTAACAGCAAGTCCTGTGGATACCAGTTCAGGAAGCCCTCGACCTCCCCCATCTGTTGCCAGGCGGCCCCCAGGCCTCCGACAGATTGCGTGGCGACATACAACAGTATGCCCATGGCCACCACCATCACCAGTGACTGCGCCGCATCGGTCCAGATGGACGCACGGATACCGCCGGCCAGGCAATAGGCCGCAACAATGACGCCACCGATGACCGCCCCACTCCAGATCGGCAGGTCCAGTACCACATACAGCGCCTTACTGCCGGCAACCAGCTGCGCGCTGGCGTAGGCGAGAAGGAATAGTAGCGAGAGAATACCGGCGAGTTTCTGCCAGGCGCCAAAGCGGGTGCCCTGCCAGCAGGCCAGTACACCGGCATAGCTGGATTCACCGCTGTGCTTTGCCGCCTGTCGCAGATTTTTATGGATCCACAGGGAGCCGAGAAAATCCCCCAGAATCCAGCCCAGCATCAGCCAGATGGAAGCCAGGCCGGTAGCGTAGGTGTAACCGATAACCCCGATAAACATGTAACCGCTGTTATTGGTGGCTACCGCAGAGAGGCCCACCAGCATGGGCGAAATATCCTGGCTGGCGAGGTAGTAATCTTTTTTGGTACCGCGGCTTTTGCGGTAAGAGCTGATGCCTACCGCAGCAAACAAAGCCAGAAAAAACAGGAAACTGATCAGCACGGATACTCCCCCCTAAATATTGTTTTAATGCGTTATTGGTTTTCTACAGCGATGCTTTTTATGAAATCTATCAATCGCAATGGGCTTAGTGTTTACCTGGTGTAGGTGTGGCGCCATCGGGCTGGATACCCATCAGTGCGGTAAATTCTGCCGAGTTGTACAGGCCATCAAATGCGGAGTCTTCCAGCGCTTCGTCGCGGTAGGCCGAGGAAATATCCAGGGCTTTCTTCAGGTAATCGATGGACTCTTCCCACTGTTCTAAATAGGCATAGGCACAGGCCAGCTGGTAGTAGGCGTTGCCGTTTTCGTTGTCGATCTGCAGCGCCTGCAGGCACAGGTTGATGGCCCACTGGGGTTCGTCCAGTTCCAGCACCGCATCCGCCTTGTAGGTCAGCGCTTCGCCGTCGTCCTTGCGCAACTTCAGGATCTGGTCGTAAACCGCAATTTTTCCGCTGGGGGTCTGCTCGCGACCGGCGCGCAACCACAGGGAGTGAATTTCCTGGGTCAATTCGATTTCGTCGCGGTTGTTTTCGATGTGCTGGGTTTTTTCCGACAGTTGTTCTTCGATGCTGCGCAAGCGCTCTTCGTACTGCTCTACCAGGCTTGAGATTTCCTGGTTGGCGAGGGTGTGCACCTTTTCTTTCACATCGCGAATAGAGGTCCAGCCCATGATCACCAGTAGTGAGCTGAAGCCGGCAATCAGGTAGAAGAAATAGGTGATGGTGTCGGTCGCGTAGGTGATGGCCTTGTCGGCGGCGCTCAATTGTCGGTCGACAATGTTTTCGGTGAGAGAGACTTTCTGCGCGGCCATGTCCACCCGCAGCTGTTTCAATTCATCCAGCACATAGCGTTCGATGAAGGGCGAATAAAGTGGCTTTTCCAGCTTGTCCGCGGCATCGGAGAGCTTTTCCAGCTCTGCCAGCTTTTCTTTATTTTCTGCTTTTTCTTTTTCCGTAATCACCGGTGGCGCTACGGTTGCATCGTCCTGTGCATTAACCGGAGCAGTGATCACCGAAAATGCGACCGCCACAAGCAACACTGCCGCCAGCAGGGCTGGCGGCAGTCGGAACATCCTGGCAGGTATCAGGCTGCGCATATGGCGTCGCCATGCTCGTGCACTTCCACCAGTGCCGCGTGCAGGCTTTTGACCGCACTTTCGTAGTCGCTTTCATCGACCACAAACTGCATATCCACCTGGCGCATGGACTGGTGCACCGCGAGGATGCTGATCGACGAGTTGGCCAGCGCACTCACGGCACGGGACAGCATGCCGGAGGTTTTCATGTCGCTGCCAATCGCGGAAACCACCGCCACCTTGCGTACCTGAATGTCACAGTCGGGGAATAGCTCGCCAATCGCGCTCTTGATCCGCTTGACGGTTTTCAGGTTGTTACCCAAATAGTGGGTAATGGTGTTGGCGTTGGTATCCTTGGTCACCACGCTGCCCTTGAAGCGCGCAATGATTTCGTTGATCGCCCGGTCGTAACTGGTCATGCTGCCCATCATGTCCTGATCGAAACATTCAACAGCATAGATGTTTTTACGCCCCGCGATGATTTCTACCTGCGGTGTGTCGCTTACATAGTCGCCCGTTACCAGGGTACCGCGGTGCTCGGGCTCGAAAGTGTTCATCACCCGCAGGGGAATCTCCTGTTGGCGCAATCCTTTTGCCGCGCGCGGGTGGATGGCTTCCATACCCAGGTTGGCCAGCTGGTCCGCCACATCGTAGTTGGTGCGGCCGATGGGCACGGCCTGCTCCTCGCCCACAAGGCGCGGATCGGCACTGCTCAGGTGGTACTCCTTGTGAATAATCGCTTCACTGGCACCGGTTTTTACTGCGATGCGACTGAAGGTCATTTCACTGTAACCGCGCGCAAAGGTCTTCATCAGACCGTCGGCGGTGTGGGCATAACCGGTGGCAATCGGCAGTTCGCTGGCAAAATCCACATCGGCAAAGGCACGCTCGATGCGCTCGTCCAGGGTCATGTGTTCGCCATCGCGCCAACCGGTGAGATCGACAAAGCGCGCATTGATGCCTTCCTGCTTCAACAGCTGTACCGTATTCCAGGCGCTGTGCGCTTCCCCCAGGCTGGCCAGCATTTCACTGACCACATCCAGGTGCCCTTCCAGGGCAAAGTGGCCGTGCTGGCAAACCCGCTCCAGGTCACCGAGGCAGTTGGCGGCATCGTCCAGGCGCTCACCAATAAAACGGTTAGCCTTGGCCAGCATCACCTGATCGGTAAACAGCGATGCATTAAGTTCTTCCATCTGCTTGCGCAGACCGGCCACCGCATCGGACCACTCGCGCTCATCATCGGCGCCGGCAAACAGGGCAAATACCCCTGGGCGACCGGATTTTTTGTGCTCCAGCAGCATGTCGGTAATGCCACCGTAGGCAGAAACCACAAATACACGCTGGTACAGTCCTTCGGTTTTCGCCCTGCCGTTTTTCAGAATGATGTTGTCACGTACTGCGCGGTAGTCACTCATGGACGTACCGCCAATTTTTTCTACCGTATGGGTCTTCATGGGATCCTTGCGTTGACCGTTTTCGAGTTTCAGATGTGAGGCACCGGCAAAATATTTGCGACTGGTGCCCCAGAACTCTGCCGCCCTGTTGTAAATGGCTGCTTCGTACATCGTGTTACTGCTGCGCTCGGTCGGATTATTTTTCGTCCTGTACCGTTTCGGCATCCAGCTCGTAGGCGCCTTCTGCGTTGTGCACTTCCTTGCCGTGCAGCGGCGGATTGAAAACACAGGCCATTTTCATTTCGGATTTGGCCTTGAGTACGTGCTTGTCGTTTTTGTCCAGGATGTAGATGGTGCCCGGGGTGATCTCATGCACCACACCATCAGCCTCCGCCATCACCGAACCTTCACCGGAAATGCAGTACACCGATTCCAGGTGGTTCTGGTAGTGCAGGTGCAGATCAGCACCTTCATAGATCGTGGTGATATGGAAGGAAAAGCCCATGTTGTCATTCTTCAACAGCAGGCGGGTGCTCTCCCAGCCTTCGGAAACAATACGACGGTCGGTTTTTTCGGCTTCTTGCAGTTTTCTAACGATCATTGCTTTTACTAACTCTTTCTAAATTCGTGTTCTGGTCTTGAAAAATTTGGCTTTGACTATTTCGTGTTGAAAAGTGGCGGCCAGTATCAGGCCGCACCCGCCAATACTTTCTCTGCGGATTCCGCACCACTCTCGTCCGCGAAGAAATCGTGCTCTTCCGGGACATCCTGGCCCTTCAGCACTTTGGCCACGGCCGCTTCCACAATATCCAGCGCCTTGGTCAGGTTCTCGTCGCTGATGGTCAGCGGGCACAGGGTTTTCACCACGTGGTCGTCGGCACCGCTGGTTTCAATCACCAGGCCATTGCGGAAGGCTTCGGTAGTGATCTTGTCCGCCAGTTCACCGCTGACGCAGTTGAGACCACGGAACATGCCGCGGCCGCGGGTGGTCATGTTGCCGTCACCGTATTTCTCAACGATGGTGGAAAGGCGCTGCTCGATGTAGTCGCCCTTGCGCAGCACTTCCTTGGCGAACTTGTCGTCGCTCCAGTAGTGGTTGATGGCTGCAGTGGCGGTAACGAAGGCCAGGTTGTTGCCGCGGAAAGTGCCGTTGTGCTCGCCGGGCTTCCACTGATCCAGCTCCGGCTTCATCAGTACCACCGCAAATGGCAGGCCGTAACCACTCAAGGATTTGGACAGGGTAACGATGTCCGGCTTGATGCCCGCTTCCTCAAAGCTGAAGTAGCTGCCGGTACGGCCACAGCCGGCCTGGATGTCATCCACAATCAGCAATACGTCGTGCTTGTTGCACACATCTTGCAGGTTACGCAGCCACTCGACGCTGGCCGCGTTGATACCGCCCTCGCCCTGTACGGTTTCCACCAACACCGCTGCCGGGTGGTCGATACCGCTGGAAGAATCGCTCAGGACCTTGTCCAGGTAGGCGGTGGTATCGATGTCGTCACCGAGATAGTTCTCGTAAGGCATGCGCGATACGCCGCTCATGCTCACGCCGGAGGCACCGCGGTGGTGAGAGTTACCGGTCGCCGCCAGCGCACCCATGCTGCAGCCGTGGAAGCCGTTAGTGAAGGAAATGATGTTCTCGCGGCCTTTGTATTTGCGCGCGATTTTCAGCGCAGCCTCAACCGCGTTGGTGCCGGTCGGACCGGTGAACTGCATGATGTAGCTCATGTTCCGCGGCTTCAGGATTTTCTCGGAAAAGGCCTCCAGGAATTGGCCCTTGGCCTTGGTGTGCAGGTCGAGGCCGTGGGTAATGCCATCCTGCTGGATGTATTCCAGCAGCGCTTCCTTGAACAGCGGGTTGTTGTGGCCGTAGTTCAGGGTGCCGGCGCCGGCGAGGAAATCCAGGTACTGGTTACCGTCTTCGTCGTACAGGTACTCGCCCTGCGCCTTGTTAAAAATCCGCGGGAAAGCGCGGGCATAGCTCATTACTTCAGATTCGATTTCGTCAAAAATTTTCATACAGGCCACCCTTATTGAATGGTTGATTTAAATAAGTAAAAGGAGAAACAGAAAACAGGCCGCAAAACCGGTACCGCGCGCTCAGCCAACTGCAGCTGCAGCCGTCTCGGCAACGGGTTCGGCCGCGGCCGCGGTGAAAGGACCTATACGCAGCAACATTTCACTGTCGTGGGCACCCTTGAAGTGGCGCTCGCGGTCAAACATCACCGAATCCACACAACCAGCGCCCAGCTTGCGCGCCAGACTGCGGAACAGCGCCCAGGAGGCGTCGTTGTCCGGAGTAATGGTGGTTTCCAGGTGGGTGACCGCTCCACAGGCCGGGCGGCCGAGGATTTCGCGCAGCATGCGGCCGGCAAGGCCCATACCGCGCCCCGCTTCGGCCACCGCCACCTGCCATACAAACAGGGTGTCGGGGCGCTCGGGAATCCGGTAACCGGAGATAAAACCCACCAGCTCGCCATCCAGTTCCGCCGCCACGCTGGTGGCTGAGAAGTGGCTGGCCTGCAGCAGGTTGCAATAGAGGGAGTTGGTATCCAGGGGCGGGCAGGCACCGATCAGCTGGTGCACTGCGGCACCGTCTTCGCTCACCGGGCGGCGCAGCAGCACTTGCGCACCCTGTTCGGGCGCACTGGCCGGCTGCGCCAGCTTTACCTTGTCGTCGATTGAGTCGTCTTCTTTCTGTTCGCTTGTCGCGCTCAAACCAATACCTTTAGTCATCAAATTGTTAGATCTATATCAAATGAATGTAAAAAAGCTTTGAAAACGCGACATTACGTCATCACCACTTATTTTCGCTTGAAATTTGACCTTTTCTTTAAAAAATTATTTACTGCTCTAAATATTTAAATACATCGTACTCTAAACATTATCGAGGGCGCAAGGCCAAGCCTCATGCAATTTGATCAGAACGCGACCAGTTTCGACCCCGAAAACGACACGCTGGATTACGCCGAGCCCAGTAAACACGGGGGCCACAGGGAAGCCCATGGCCGCACCGGGTCACGGGCAGAGGCACCCGGAGAAAAGTCGCGAATTGGCACGGAGGTGAACGAAAATGTGACTCAGGGCGGGCAGGCAATTGACAAAAGCGCCGCAGGACCTAAAGTCGGGCGCGGGCAAACAAGCCGCCGCGCCTGCCACCCTGATTTCAAGAGCCTGCTGCTGATGGACAAAATTGAAGAAGTACTGATCACCCTGCGCCGATTGATCCGCGCCACCGACCTGCACTCCAAGCAGCTGGTGAAGACCGCCGGGCTGACCGCACCGCAGCTACTGCTGCTGCAGGCTATCCGTGAGCAGGGTCAGGTCACCATTGGCGCCCTGGCAAAAGAAATCAGCCTCAGCCAGGCCACTGTTACCACCATCCTCGACCGCCTGGAAAAGCGCGGGCTGGTGTATCGGGAGCGCTCCATCGAAGACAAGCGCAAGGTGCACGCCTACCTGACCGATAAAGGCGCAGACATCATTCGCGACGCCCCCACCCCGCTACAGGAGCACTTCGTCAAACAGTTCCGCGACCTGCGGGAGTGGGAGCAATCCATGATCATCTCGTCCCTGCAGCGGGTGGCACTAATGATGGATGCGGAACATATCGACGCCTCGCCGGTACTGGATGTGGGAGACCTCGACCGCAAGGACAGCCGCAACCTGCCAGAGCAGGACGAGCCGAAATAAGGGCGGAGTACCAATACGCCCCTCTTTTAAAGCACCCGAGTACAACCCGGAATCAAGCTTGACCGAGACGCCGGTACAAGCTGTTCGCCCGTTGCTAACAATTCGCATCCAATCATTGCAATCGGGCCGAAGTCGGGTATAAATGGGGCAACAACACTAAAGTGGACGCGCGACTATCAGTAAGCGTTCACTGACTCAAGACAGCGGCGCTTTGCGTTGTCGCGGCAGAAAAAGATGAGAAGTGCGTCACGCATCTCCCCACCGGAACATGCTTGAACCACTCGGCCCCCGCGACCGCAACCCGGTAAAAACAATTGGCCCCTGGCAGAGACCCGTATTGCTATACGGGCGACTGCCGCATTGGCCGTGCACAAGGCTGTGCTCGGCGAGAAGCAATCCGGCCGCCCTGTCTTGATCATTTCCACACGCACACAAAGCCGAAATGTTGCGGGCTCACTGTGTCACTGCGATGTGGTCTTATTTGGGGAAGGGACTGAACATGGCCTGCTTGCAACATCCTGACCGGGATCAACCGGTTTACCTGATGGCACACCACACTGTGGGTCGCCGCCAGGGTGTCGCCGACACGCGCATCACTCTGCCGGAAATTTCCGGTATTCACGCCGCCATTCAATGGACCGGCAGCCACTGGGTTATTCGCGACCTCAGCCGCAATGGCACCTGGGTCAATGGCCAGCAACTGATCCCCGCCAAAAATCAGCAGCTGCAAGTGGGCGACAAAATTACCTTCGGCCGCGCCAACAACCCGGTGTGGCGAATGGAAAACCTGGACCCACCGGAAAACCTGCTGATCGACATCGAGAGCGGTGAAAGCCAGCCTCTGGAGTCCTATCACCTGCTGCCCGATGAGCACGACCCCATCGCCAGCCTGCACTTCAATCCCATCAATGGCGTGTGGATTTACGAGCTGCTGGAGAGCGCGGAAAACAGCGAAAGCGCGAGAGTCGTCAACCACGGCAGCCGCATCGACTGCGCCCACAACAGCTGGGAGCTGTTCCTCGGCAATAGCCAGAGCACCACCACCGAACTGTCGATCAACAACCTCTGTGTCTCGGATTTCCGCCTGCGCTTTAGCGTCAGCCATCACGAAGAACACATACAGTTGCAGCTGGCCAAAGACGACATGAAACTCGACCTGGCGGCGCGCACCCACAATTATTTATTGCTCTACCTGGCCCGCGCCCGTATCCGCGATATTCAGCGCAAAGTCGACCACTCCGACCAGGGCTGGGTCGCCATTGACCTGGCCACCCGCGAGCTGGGTATTACCGTCAACCATCTGAACACCCAGATATTCCGCGCGCGCAAACAGATTGCCGACAGTCTGCCGGACGCCATCGACACATCACGCCTGGTAGAGCGCCGCGCCTATGAAATGCGCCTCGGGTGCAACCAGCTGGATATCTTCAAGGGGTCGCAGAAAGAAGTCCTGGAAGCCACCAGTGACGAACACCCCATTATCAATACGACCACCGGCTCAGAAGTACCCGAACCCGTTTGAGCCACGGCTGGATTAATGTTCAGCGCCCACAGGGAGTGGGCCAAAAACCACGGACGGCGGTTAACCCGTAGTTTTTTACCGCAGTCAGAAGCATGCAAACAGAGCAGTTACCTTTTTACATCGGCCGCTATCACGCTACCGCCCGCCTCGGCTCCGGCGGCATGGGCGTGGTGTACCTGGCAACCGACGAACGCCTGAACCGCCAGGTGGCGATCAAAAAGCTGCTCCGCAACCCCAACAGCAGCAATGCCAGTGAGCGCATTCGTCGCGAGGCGCTGCTGCTGGCACAACTCAATCACAACAATATTGTTCAGCTCTACGATGTGGTCGAGGGCGAGAACGATATTGCGCTGGTGATGGAGTATGTGGACGGCTGCAACCTGCAGCGCTGGCAGCGGGAGCGCTCCCCGGACCTGGTGCAGAAACTACAGCTGCTGAAGCAGATCTGTGCCGGCCTCACCCGCGCCCACAGCGCCGGCATCATTCACCGGGACCTGAAAGCAGAAAATATCCTGGTGGATAGCAGCGGCACCATCAAGATTACCGATTTCGGCATCGCCAAAAACCTGCAGGAAGACAGCGACCTTACCCGTGAGCAGCACGTGGCCGGCAGCTGGGGTGCCATGTCGCCGGAACAGGCCCAGGGCAAGCCCCTGGACAACCGCAGCGACCTGTTCGCCCTGGGGGTCGTGGCCTACCGCCTGCTGTGCGACCAGAATCCCTTCGGCGACAACAGCAGCCCCTATGTCACCGTCGACCGCATCGTCAAACATCCGCATCCACCGGCGTCCAAGCTGGCTCCAGAGCTCCCGCCGGCACTCTGCGCACTGCTCGACCAGCTGCTGGCCAAACAGCCGGAGCAGCGCCCCATCAATGCCGCCGCGGTCGCCGCCGAGCTCGACCAGCAGCTGATCGCGATCCAGGGCAGCGGCAGCTTTACCCGCACCCACACAATCACCGCCACGGTTACCGCGGAAAGCTTTTACCAGCAGGGCAGCCATCGTCCACGCCTGTTGCGACACATTGCCCTCGGCACCCTTGCCACCGGCCTTCTCGCAGCCGCCACCCTCGCCCTGCTCAACAGCGACCTGCTCTCGAAAAGCACCGCGCCCGCAGCGAGTAAATATATTGCGGTACTGGAACCGCTGGACCGCGACAAGCAAGCAGCATTAAGCCGCGAGCAGCGCCTGCTGGTGAGCAACGTACAGAATGCCCTCAAACAGGGGCTCTCCAACCGCAGCGGCCTCAACCTGATCTCCTTTGCGGAATCCCGCAGCCTGCGCGGTGAACCGCTGGCAGCCCAGGCCAAGTCCCTCAGTGCCGACCTGCTGCTGGTGCCGGCGTTCGACTGCGATCCTCTTAGCTGCGAACTCTCGCTGGAACTGCTCGACAGCGACACCCTCGCGGTCATTGCCAGCCGCAGTACCCGCCTGGCAGTGGTGGAAGAAGGCCTGGAAAGCCGCGGCCGCACCCTGCACCAGGTCAACCACCTGCTGCCGGACTACCCGGCACGCGGCAACGACCAGCCACCCCATATCAGCGATGCGGATTACCTGACCTACCTGGAGATCTACGAGCAACGCAGTGACCAGCTACACCAGGCAACCCTGCTGGACCAGCTGGAGGAGCTGCAAAAAACCGCAGGCACCTTTGCGCCGCTGTACGAACTCTACGCGGCCATGGTGATCGATCGCGAAGCCAACAGCCGCGCAGCAGATGCCGATAAACGCCTGGCCAGCTTCCTGCGCAAGGCACCGGCCTCGCTGGCCGACACCCCGGAACTACTGATCGGCGAACTGCGGCTGGCAATCCATGTGAACGACGCGGGCCGGGCAGAAGCGCTGCTCGCACGCCTGAAACTGGTACTGCCGGACAGGGCCAGTTACTACTTTCTCAGCGCTCTCTACCACCACCGGCGCGGCGCCTACCCGCAGGCACTGGAAGAGATCAACAACGCCCTGGCCCTGCGCACCAGTTATGTCTACCTGACCCAGAAAGCGCTGGCGCTGACCCAGATGGGCGACATGCCTGCGGCCAACGAAGTACTGCGGGAAGCCATGACCCGCTACACCGGTTTCAGCGATGCCAACTCGCTGCTGGCGAGCAACCTGCTGGACCTGGGCCAACCCGAGGAAGCCATTCGCCTGCTGACCGAGGTCGGCGCCGAGAGCCTGGGTCCGCTGGACCTGTACAATCTCTGCCAGGGTTATTACATCGAAAAGCACTACCGCCAGGCCCAGCGCTGCTTCGATCGCCTCGCCCGCCTCTCCCCGGACGACGCCGACCCGCTGCTGTACCGCGCCGAAATCGCTCACGAACTGGGGCAGGCGGAACAGGCACCCGCCTTTGCCCAGCGCGCCCTGCAAATCACCCAGGGCCGCGACGACTGGGAAGCCCTGCTATTGCAGGCCCGCGCCTATGCAGAACTCGGCGAAGCGGAAAAAGCCGTGGACAACCTGATCCGGATTCGCCGGGATGCGCCGGACGATATTTACGTCAACTATGCCCGCGCCCAGGTGTATATCACCACCGGCGACCTGCTCTCCGCCAAGGCCCATATTCGCAAAACCCTGGAACAGGGATTCTCTCCCATCTGGTATTGCACCGCGCGCTTTGTCAAAATCTGCGATATTCCCGCCTTCAACGACCTGCGGCAGCAATACCCGGGGCTCTGCGGCGGTACAGGAAACAAAAACAACGCAGGCAATTCCCAGATTGCCAGCAGCGGCGATGCCAACGTGAACCTTTAACCGGCAACCTCCGGTTGGAGCCAACCCGGCACGCCGAACACCCTGGTCAGGGGTAAGACCCGGGTATTCAATAGGCTCTAACAAAAAGAACACGCAGATGGATATTGCAGATCCAGAAGTTGGCCAACAGACCAGTGCTACCAGTACCAGTCAATCCGCCACGGAGTTACCGGGCAACGGCAGCGAGCGCTACCGCATAAACAGCACCCTGGGTGCCGGCGGCATGGGAATTGTCTACCTCGCCGACGACCTCAAACTGCACCGCCAGGTGGCGATCAAAAAGCTCAGGGATGATGTCGCCAGTCAGAACGCCCGCGACCGCATCCAGCAAGAAGCCCGATTATTAGCCCAGCTCAACCACCCCAATATCGTCGCCCTGCACGATGTATTGGAAGAGTCTCTGGAAAACGGCAGCAGCAGCGTTGCGCTGGTGATGGAATATATCGAGGGCACCACGCTCCGCGCCTGGATGCGCGAGCGCAGCCCCAGCCTGCAGCAGAAACTCAGCCTGCTGATGCAGATCTGCCAGGGCCTCACCCAGGCCCACGACCTCGGCATCATTCACCGGGACCTGAAGTCCGACAACATCCTCATCGCCGAAAATACCAAGGGTGAACCGGTGGCCAAGATCACCGACTTCGGCATCGCCAAATCCCAGCAGCTGGACGAGAAAACCCTTACCCTGGAAAACCAGCTCGCCGGCACCATCACCGCCATGTCGCCGGAACAGATCCTCGGCAAAACCCTGGATGCCCGCAGCGATCTGTTCAGCCTCGGTACCATTGCGTTCGAACTGCTCACCGGCAGCCGCCCCTTCGCCAAACACGAAGCCGGCGCCCTGGCCATGGCCAACCGCATCACCAGCGAACCGCACACCCCACCGCAGCAGGCGTGGGTGGAAATTCCCGAACCACTGGCGGTACTGCTGGACAAACTCCTAGCCAAAGACCCGGCCCAGCGCCCGCAGAGTGCACTGATTGTGTATCAGGGGTTTGAGCTGCTGTACAAACAGGGGCTGGAATCCGATACCGACGATTACACCGCAACACTGACCGACCTGTTTACCCACCACAAAGTCAAAAGCCGCCGCCGCTGGCAGCATGTGCTGGCTGGTGTGGCCGCTGCATTACTTTTGAGTACAGGGGGTTACTGGGGCTGGAAGGAGATTACGCGATTAGAGCCGCATTATATTGCGGTGATGCCGGTGGAGATTAACGGGGAGATTCGTGGGGAGGAGAATTCCAAGACACTGACGCGCACTATGGTGCGGCAGGCATTGATGAATTCGGTTTCGCAGTTGAAGGCGAGTGCGTTAGTGAGTTTTGAGCCTAAAGAAGGGATGGATTTTGAGGAGCAGTTGCAGGTATTGCGAAATAAAGGAGCTACCGATGCACTCTTTGCACATCTAACGTGTGCGGAAACCCGTTGTAACACTGAGATACAAAGAATATCCCCTTTAAATAGCCATATAGTAAAGCAAAAAAATATTACGATTCTTTCCAACATGAGGCAAGAATCTGCCCATAGCATAACCAACACTACTAGCCAGCTTTTTGAGCAAGCTCTACTCGAAAAATTTACTCAACAAGCTATCATTGATGAAAGTGATTACGAAGTGTATCTGCAAATTGCTGATCGCGCAGAAAATCGCGTATTCTCCCCAAAAGACTTGGATACGCTAGAACACCTTTCGGTAAAAAACCCCAAAAACATCAATATATATCGAACCTTCATCAAAGTAGCGATAGGTCTTTTTCTAAACTCCAACGAACAGAAGTTCCTGAACTTAGGGTCCGCTGCCCTCGATCGAGCTAAACGCACAGAAATTAGCACTCAAGAGATACTAAAACTGGAAGTTGAGCTACAAACTCACAACAAAAATTACAGCGATTTCGAATCCCTTATATCAAAAGCTGAAGCAATCCAAATTCCTCCCGCCGAAATACTTTCCGAATATGCCAGGTTCTTATACAACCGAGGGGAGTACGTTAAAGGCCAAAAATATGCGGAAAAATCTTTAAGCTACCATTCGTCAGAATCAAGCTACTATACTTTAGCCTTAAATCTGTATATGCAAGGAAAATACTCTTCAGCAATATCCAACCTTAAAAGCCTAATCAAGAGGTATCCAACACACTGGAACTCATATGGACTCTTGGGTGGAATTTATCTAGAAAATGGAAATTACGCAGAAGCAGAGTCGTTTTTAAATAGCATTCCAGATCAAACTAGAAGCTGGCATGATCATACAAACCTAGGCGTAGCAAACTACCTTCAAAAAAAATACAATACAGCCTTAGAAAACTACAAAATTGCGGCAAATATTGCCCCTAACAATCTCACATCCCTAGGCAATATTGCCGAAGTATATGTCGCAACGGGTGACACCGAGAGATATACCGCTACATACGAAAAAATACTTGAGCTAACTAATTCAAAGTCCGATATCGAATCAAGAATGTATCGAGCACTATCACTCGCATACCTAGGAAAAACCTCGGAGTCGATAAATGAAATTTACCAATTAAATAAGGACACACCTAATGACACAAATATAAAATACGCATCTGCACAGATCTATTCATTAGCCCAAGAGTATCAATCTGCAGCAATTTATATGGGGCAACTGGTAGAGCAAGGAATGAGCACAGACTGGTTTTCACTACCACCTTTTCAGGAAATCTGCACTCATACCGAAGCCCTAAAATCAACCTGCCTCTAGTCAGTCTGGGCGCACAGCAATTTTAGGATCACCGGAAACAAAATGCATGCCGCCGTCCACAGACTCACACAGCCAGTAGAAGGAGAAGTTATCGGGTTTATTATCTTGATCTTTAACCGTGATATTCAGCTGGGTATAGCGTCCGTCAACCCGCTTGGCAGTTGCCTTAAACTGATGTTTAAAATCCGGACTAAGCGCCAGTAAGCCATCCAACTTGCGACCGGTACTCAGCGCAAACTCGAGATCCCGCTCCGGCACGGCGGACAGATCCAGGGTCAGCTTGATTTTCACCTTGCCCCCACGGCCACCAAAGTGGAAACCCATATTGCCGAACAGCTCGTTCGGGTTGCAGGTTTCATAGAATGGCCAGTACTGCGCTACGCCATTATCCGGCTCGACCGGGCGCAGCATCATATCGATTTCGATACCATCCGCAGGCACCTGAATATCCAGCACCGGCAACGTATCGCAATAACTATCTACTTCTGCTTTGTTCATGTTGTCATCCCTATAGTTGTAATCAGTGAGCCAATACTCACCTTCCCTGCAAACCGCCCAGGGCATTCAATGGTCTTGAAAAGTTTTGAACATCAAACACAGACTCAGAACGAGAACTGCGTCACACAGCTTACTGCAACCGCCAAGCCAAATTCCATAGTGTTTTGATGAAAAAAAACCGGCAGTAAGCAAGCTTACTGCCGGTATGAATCAGATGGTCCCAGCCATCTACGGTTACAACAACACTATCAAGAGCGAAATGAGGCATCCGTGCCTCTGTCAGGCCCTTCCACAATCCCGGCTTCCTAGGCTCTGTGGTTACCGGGCCGGCCTGACGGTTCAGCTTGCGCCGAAGTCTTCCTGAATTGCCGGGGGCTTCTACAAGAGGCCTGCTTAAGAAATCCTGCTGAAATCCCCGGCTACCAATCCTTTGGCAACTGGTCGAAGTGCGCTCTGCTGTTACCGGTGCGGCAAGCGAATCCATCGCTTGCCGTGTTCCGTCTTCCTTAACGGCCCACTGGTAACAGGGTGTCTGCAATCCACCTTGCCTCGGCTCCTGTGACGGCCGGGCATCGCGTGTCCTTCAACCTTGAGCGCTACTCTACGCAGAACCCCATTACACTTCGATCACAAGCCATTACACGCCATTACACGCGCAGTGTTTTCAGGCAGCCCTCACCCCCAACCCCAGAAAAAACGCCGCAAAGCGCGGTAGTAATCACTTACACCCAGCAGATAAAGCGCAAGACACAAAGGGTTTCACTACACTCAACAGTCAATAAAGGGTGTTCGATTACAGCGTGGAATGGACGGGTAGAACATGCGGGTCGCTTGTTGCCCTGTGACCGATCCCGTAATATCGGCCGTCATTTCGGCCACAATTTAATCAGCCGATTTGCGGTTCAATTTCGCTTTAATTGACGCCAGAATTTTTATTACCGGCCAGGGATTTTTCATCTGGCACGCTATGGATAAGCACCGCGATATGCCCAACCTTGTTAAGCGTCTGTTTTCGCACTTGCTGGCTTCGCTACTATTGTGTGCCGCCAGCACTGCACTGGCGCCAAATATTGCACTTGCGCAAAGTTACGAGCAGCTGTACAGCGATTATCGCGGCAGCCTGTACCAGATCCGCCTGATCGAGCAGTCTTCCAACTCCAAAACAGGGCTGGGCTCCGGGTTCCAGATCTCCGCCGATGGGCTGATTGCCACCAACTACCACGTGGTATCGGAAGCGGTACACGACCCGGACAAATACCAGCTGAAATACCTGTCCGTCGACGGCGCAGAAGGCGACCTGGAGTTGCTGGATGTGGACGTGATCAACGACCTCGCCATTCTGCGCCAGAAGGGCAAACCCGGTGCCGATCACCTGCAGCTGGCCGCACAATCCCCCAGCAAGGGCGAGACCATCGTCTCCATGGGCAATCCGCTGGACCTGGGTATGACCATCGTGCCCGGCACCTATAACGGCATTGCCGGCGGCAGCTTTTACGACCGTATTCACTTCTCCGGCTCCATCAACCCCGGCATGAGTGGCGGACCGGTAATCAATCGCAATGGCCAGGTGGTGGGTATCAATGTGGCCACCGCGGGTAACCAGATCAGCTTCCTGGTACCGGTGAACAAGCTGGTGGCGCTATGGCAGGACTTCAAACAGGATGCCGGCGAAGGTAACGGCGCGGTGGAGCTGCAACCGGTCATCAACCGCCAACTGCACAGAAACCAGCAGCGCATCATCGACAAAATTCTCGCCGCCGACTGGAAGCTGCGCCCGCTGGGGGATGCGCTGGTGGTCGGTGAAATTGTGCCCTCGGTACAGTGCTGGGGTAACACCAGCGACGACGATGAAGAGCCAGTCACGCAAATCGCCAAGGGTTGTACCGGCCAGGACGTGGTTTACCTTTCCGAGGAATTTGATACCGGGCGGGTGGAATACGAGTTCTTCTGGCTGGAATCCGACGACAGCCTCTCCTCCGCGCGCTTTTACAGCGCCTACGAAGATGAGATGAGCGGGTTTTACCCCGGCAACAGCGCTGGCGAAGATGACGTCACCAATTTCAACTGCAAACAGCAGTTCACCATCCACCCCAGAAACGGGCACGGCAAGGAGCAGGACGCCGAATCCGCCGAGAGTGAAGCCGCACCGGAGCAGACGCCCCCCAAAGCCAATGGCAATCGCGACCCGGTGATCGCGCGCACCTCCTACTGTGTGCGCCGCTACAAGGATTACCCGGAACTCTACGATGTGTTTTACGTCAGCCTGACCGTGGACCAGAGTAACCGCGCCCTGGTGAGCCACTTCACCCTGTCCGGGTTTACCCAGGAATCCGCCAGCGCCTTTACCCAGAAGTTTGTGAGCGAAATCCAATGGCACTGATTATCGAAGAAATCAGTCGTGCCCACCGGGTAGACACCCGTTACCGCATGGAAGAAGACCGCGCCACCCTGGGCCGCTGCTACGACAATGCGGTAATGGTGCAGGACCCCCACGTCGACCCGGTGCACGCCGAAGTCGTCAAAGACGAGGACGGCTGCTACCTGCTGCGCGACCTGAACAGCCTCAACGGGATTCGCCTACTGGGCAACTTCCGCGACAAGTCGGTAAAACCGACGGCAATCCGCGAACACCTGATCGAGAGCGGCGACGAAATACAGATCGGCAAAAGCCGCCTGCGCTTTATCGATACGGACATGAGCGTGGCCCCGGCGGTTCCGCTGCACTCCGCGGAAACCGTGTTCGACCGCGTGGCAACGCCACTGATGGCGACGCTGCTGTGCCTGCTGGTGGCGGGATTCAGCCTGTGGATGACCTACCTCGGCACTACCGGCAAGTTCGAATGGACCACCGTGGTGGAGGTGCTTACCAACACCATCACCGGACTACTGGTGTACGCCGCAGCCTGGGCGTTTATCGGCAAGGTGGTGAAGCACGAGGCCCACTTCCTCGCCCACCTGTCCATTGCCGCCGTTGCGGCACTGGGCTACGCCGCCTGGCAGTGGTTCGGCACCCTGCTGAATTTCAATTTCTCCCTGAGCCAGGTGATGCCGCTGCTGAACCTTCTGGTACTCGCCGCCCTGATCCCGTTCATGCTGTGGTGCGCTATTTACCTGGCGCTGAACCTGGCACCACACTGGCGACTGGCGGCTTCGATACTGCTGCCCTGGTGTTTCCTCGGATTTGCCGCTGCGGTGGAAATCGGCAACATCGGTGAGTTCAGCGAGTCACCCCAGGTTTCCAAGGAGCTGAAGTTCAAGTCGATGCTGTGGCGCAAGCCGGTACCCCAGGAAGAGTTCCTCGCGGATGCACCGGCGCTGTTTGATATTTCGCTGGATGAAGAAGGGAAAAAAGACAAAGCGGACAAAAAAGCGAAGAAAAAGGCGTCCGATAAGCAGATGCCGGAAGGGGACGACGTGTAAGGCGACGAATAAAGGAGAGCGGCCCGCTCCGTTAAGCGTCGTTAAGTGCAATTAGCCACAGTTAACCGTCGAAGTCTGCGCCCTCAGGGTCTAAAATCTCCGCCCGCTGAGCCAATCTGCCCGGCACAAGGAGTGACTGCATGCGTGATCAAACTGGAGACCAGAACCCAGGCAACCCGTTCTGGAGCCCCGCGGTAGCGAAACTTCAGCCCTATGTCCCCGGCGAGCAGCCGAAGACCACCGAGCGGCTGATCAAACTCAATACCAACGAGAGCCCCTACCCGCCCTCTCCCAAGGCACAGGCAGTGCTTCAGGAGCCGGGCCTCGCCAGCCATCTGCGGCTGTACCCGGACCCGGAATCCACCCAGCTGTGTAAGACCATCGCCGAGCAGTTTGATCTGGCGCCGGAGCAGGTCTTTGTGGGCAACGGCTCCGATGAGGTGCTGGCGCACGCGTTTTACAGCTTCTTCCAGCGCCCCGAGCCTCTGCTGTTCCCGGATATCACTTACAGCTTTTACCCGGTGTACTGCCAGTTTTACGGTATCAAGGCGCACACTCTGCCGCTGCGGGACGACTTCGCCATTGCGGTGGAAGACTACGCCATCGATAACACCGGCGGCGTAATCCTGCCCAACCCCAACGCGCCTACGGGTCGCTACCTGCCACTGGCCGATATCGAGCAGTTGCTGCAGATGCATCCGCAGCGGGTGGTGGTGATCGATGAGGCCTATATCGATTTTGGTGGTGAGAGTGCTATTGCGCTGATTGACCGCTATCCCAACCTGCTGGTTATCCACACCCTGTCCAAATCCCATGCGCTGGCGGGACTGCGCCTGGGTTATGCGCTGGGTCAGACCCATTTGATTGAGGGGCTGAACCGGGCGAAGAACTCGTTCAACTCCTACCCGATTGACGGTATTGCCCAGAAGGTGGCGACGGCGGCGATTGCGGATCGCGCGTGGCTGGCGGACAACTGCGCCAAGGTGATCGCTACCCGCGACCGCACCTGTGCTGCGCTGACCGAAATGGGCTTCGACATCGTGCCCTCGACCGCCAATTTCATTTTCGCCAAACCGCCGAAGATTTCAGCCGAGGCACTTTTCCAGGCCTTGCGCGAGCGGAACATCATTGTGCGCTACTTCAACAAGCCACGGATTAGTGAGTACTTGCGTATCAGCATTGGTACCGATGAGGAGATGGATGCACTGATAGAAGCCTGTCGAGCCATTCTGTAAGCGCGGTCCGCATCGATTTCGAGAGCCAGTCCAGAGAGGTTCCTTCGGGAACCTCTATAATTCCCCGGGCACTAATCCAGAAACCGACGCAACTGCAGTAAACCATGTCGCCTATCGCCCAGCTCCTCTCTCAATTACTTGCAACCACACTGATTGTGGCTGTATCCCATCCAGCTTTTGCCAAAAACCCCTGGGAGGCAGTGAAAAAGCCCTCCAACCAGCTCCCTGCCAGTATCGGCGGCTACAGTAATGGCTGCCTGAGCGGCGCAGAGGAAATGCCACTGCGGGGAGAAGGGTTTCAACTGGTGCGCACCGGGCGCGACCGGCACTACGGCAATCCCTACCTGGTGGAGTTTTTAAAGGACTTTTCCAACGCCGTGGAAGAAAACCAGCTCGGCAGATTGCAGATCGGGGATATGTCCATGGCGCGCGGCGGGCCATTCAGCAGTGGCCACAGAAGCCACCAGATGGGCCTGGATGCGGATATCTGGTTTTCCCAGGATGAGCGCGCGGCGGAGCGGCCGCTGTCATCCTGGGAGCGGGATAATATCTCGGCCATCCCCATGGCGGACGAGCGCAAGCATATACTGTTGGAGAAAAACTGGGACCCGCGGATCCCCAACATCTTGCGGATTGCCTCCGAAGACCCACGGGTAGCGCGTATTTTTGTGCACCCCACGGTAAAGCGGAAGATGTGCGACATCGCCGGTAGCGACAACGAATGGCTGCGCAAAGTGCGCCCCTGGTGGGGACACAACTATCATTTCCATGTGCGCCTGAACTGTCCGCCGGAAGACAAAAACTGCAAACCGCAGGCGCCACCACGGGGCAAACCCTGCGAAGGCGGGCTCGACTGGTGGTTTAGCGATGAGTTTTACGCCATCCTAAACGGTACGGCGCCGACAAAACCAAAACCGAAACCGGAAAAACCGCCGAAGAAGCCCGAAATGCCGACCCAGTGCGCACAGGTACTGACGGCACCGGCCGCCAAACCGTAGTAAAAACGGCAACAGTAAAAAGACAACCGTAACAAATTGATGAGAGCCCGATGACCGATAAGGCCCCCAACAAAATTCAGGTCCTGCTGATCTGCGGCGGTGGCGGCAGTGAGCATGATGTCTCCCTGCGCACTGCCGATTTTATCCAGCGCGAGCTGGCCAAAGCCGAGGATATCGTCCTCACCCGGGTCACCATGAACGCCGATGGCCAGTTACTGGATAGCGACGGCCTGGTGCGTGAACTGCGCTCGGACAAGCTGCTGTACAGCGCCTCAGGCAGCGCACAGCCGGTGGATTACGTGATCCCCTCGATCCACGGCTACCCCGGTGAGACCGGCGACCTGCAGTCGCAGCTGGAGATTCTCGGCCTGCCCTATTACGGTTGCGGTGCCGAGGCGAGCAAAACCTGTTTCAACAAGATCACCACCAAACTGTGGCTGACGGCACTGGGCATCGACAATACCCCCTACCAGTTCCTGTGTGCGAACAACGCGGAAGAAATTGCCAAGGCGCAGGATGCACTGACGAACTGGGGCGCGGTGTTTGTGAAGGCCTCCAACCAGGGCTCGTCCGTGGGCTGCTATAAGGTCAGCAGTGCCGAAGAGCTGGAGAAAGCGCTGAAGGAAGCCTTTACTCTGTCGCCCTATGTGCTGGTGGAAAAGTGCCTGACGGTACGCGAGCTGGAAGTTGCCGCCTACACCTACGAGGGTGAGCTGGTGATTACGCCTCCGGGTGAGGTCTGTGCACCCACGGATACCTTTTACAGTTATGAAGAGAAGTACGCCGACAACAGTCGCGCCCAGACCCACGTGGTAGCAGAGGGGCTGTCGGATGCGCAGCTGGGCTGGATTCACGCGGCCTCAAAACGGGCATTTATCGGCCTGCAGCTGAAAGACCTGTCGCGGATCGATTTCTTCCTCACCGATGACGGCGAGATCTATCTCAATGAGGTGAACACCTTCCCGGGCATGACCTCCATCTCCATGTTCCCGAAGATGTTGCAGAATCAGGGACACGATTTCTGTACCTATTTAAGTGCGTTAATTCGCGGCGCCGTCAGTTAATCGAATCTTGCGTCTGCGCCACCCACGCACTGACCTTAACTGGCTTGCGATAAAGCCTCAGACAGCCACCCTTCCTGCCGCGGCCGTGAAAACTGGCCGCGCAGAAATTCCATCTGATCCCCACGAATCCGCGCGCTGTTGGTCAGCGCCAGGTACTCTGCCGCATTGGGTACAAATGGCAGTGCCAGAAGGTCCATTTCGATGGTTTCCAGCAGCCGATTGCCCTTGTGTTGGTTGCAGCGGCGGCAGGCGGTGACCACGTTCTCCCAGATATCCCGCCCGCCTTTGGAAACCGGGTGCACATGGTCCCGGGTCAATTCCCGCACCGGAAACCAGCTGCCACAGTAAAGGCAGGTGTGTTGGTCGCGGGCAAACAGGGCGCGATTATTCAGCGGCGGGCGATTGCGGGGACGCCCCATACGCTCTCCGCCACAGGCAATGATGGCAGCCAGCTCCAGTGTCGAGCGCTCGCCCTGGCGGTTGATACCGCCGTGTACCGTTTGCACCACACCTCCCAGAGTCCAGGTAACCAGCTCCCGCACATACAGGCAGGCGGCTTCTTCCCAGCTCAGCCATTCCAGTGGCTGCCCCGCGAGATTCAACCTCAGGATTTGTGCTTGCACGCGTTCACCTCCCGTATCTGCGAACCGTAAAAACAACAAAGCCCCAAGGACAATCCGGTGGGGCTCAGGACATTGGAAATCGTGTGGAAAACTTCGGAGAAAATTCGGCGGAGAAAATCAGGGGAATGGGGAGCGCAGGAGGAAAGCGGCGAAATTCGGGGGCGATGAAGACTCGACCACCAATGATGAAAAGGTGGTTGCATTACAAACGGGTACAGCATTGAATTACTGAATGCTTCATCCTCCACGGTCACAGTATTTGGACCGGCTTGCTCTGATTAAAGCGGAGAATTGTGACGTTTTCCAGACTGAGGCTAAAAAAGATACCTTTCTTCAACCCCGGGAAGTAGCTAGCCACGGCCCAGGGTTACGTGCTGCCGCGGCCCCTAAAGATGAGGAAATACGCGCCTCAGTAGAAAACTGGCCATTTCTCCGGTAACAGCCTCAACGATTTGCTCTTGAACTCACTGATGCAGAAATCCGCAGCTGAATGTAATTCCTGCTTCAAGCGCCGCCTGATTTTCAACCAGCTAGAAATAGGTCGGCGCCGAATCGCTATTTATTACCCACAGAAATCATGCCGACAGCAACAAGGCTGCCTTTATCTCCCCAATGTGATTTAAACGATTTGTTGGTAAATTTTTATAGACACCACTTCGTATTTTCTAGCCTTTTTACTTTTAATCTAAAGTTACTTACTCTCTAACCGCCCAAACTACGGTATGGAGCAAAATAATCATAATGAAAAAAAACTTTTCAACTAAAAAGGGACTCTGATTTTGTCTAAATTCTCACTTACCAGCCTAATGATCTCAGCACTTTCAGCGCTTCTGATTGGCTGTGCATCGAGCTATACGGTCACGGAACAAACAAAAAATAGAATGGCTGAGCTAAACGATCAGGCGGCACAACAGCTTTTATCTACTTTGCTGACAAAATCTGAATACGGTGGAGGCTTTTGTATCGGCGGATTAAAAATGACATCCGGGTTCCAAGATCACGATAAATTATCCGTACAAGAGGACGGAACCCTCACATTCGCTGCAAAATTTGTCGCCAATGCTGAAATTACTGGGGTTCGCGTTTTAAGCAACACAAACACGGTCAGCATTACCACCAAAAAAGAATGGCGAAAGGGCCAATTCGCCATGAACCTGGATGAAATTAAATCCATTCGAGTCAAAGATACAGACGGCTCCTTCTCTTCGACATTCTGCGAAGGCCTTTCCCCGGGCAAGCTAGTCATGGTTGAGGGTGCAGGTGATCTCGGGTTTTTTATTAACGTAAAAGATGATCAGCTCGATAATTTGATGGCCGGTCTGCTGCACTTCTCTAAAAACACAAGCTTAAAACAGGGTCTGGGCTTCTGAGCCCAGATACCTTCTACAAAACCCAGTTAAATCCTCATCAAAGGCTGGCTGGGAAAGGGGGAATGGCGCGGCAGTCGTACTTATCTTTCGACACACTGAACTGTAAGTTCGACGCGCTGTTCTCATGCTCACCGTAATATAAGTAAACACTGATCCCATCACTACCCGGAATGCTGTAACGAACAGTATGAGGGCCAAACTGGGAAAACTTAATCTCCGAAGCGGCGTTTAACTCCCTGATGGATCTATCGGCTGCGATCGTCAAATCGACAACAGCAATATCCCCTTTAAAGGGCTCAATCACTACCATTTTTGCTACAGGCTCCAGGGCCAACTTAGATGTTGGACGCAACGCAACCATAATAGATTGCAAGCAGCCGTGCTTTTCAACTGCCGATAACCCCGTATTTGGCCAAGACTTCATTACTCCAGATGTTAGTGGAGCCTTACCGAGTAACGCCTCCATTTCGTCCATCCGGTCTACGCCAAGCAGGATCCGAACACCGCCAATCGAAACTCTTCCTTCCGCATCAACCGAAAAACTATTTGTATCGAGCGAAAATTCGGAGGCCCCGCCTTGCTCTCTCGCACAAGCCGTCAGAAAGAGCCCTATGACCAGACAGAAATGTAATTTCCGACGAATTCTGCGATGAAAAATTATATGTTTACCCAACCACCCACTCTCTTCTCTAACAACCTGCCATCTATACGCCTACTTTGTAGGAACGGTAATATCTCATTGATTGAAGCGCTATTGAACGCAATCTCTAAAACATTACTATGCGCAGGAAAACCCTGAATGGCGTGAAGGACAGAAAGGCTGTTTATATGGGCAACAGCATATCCAGTAAGATGGGTGTGAAAATCAGGCGGTATATACAAGCAGAGATGAAGGAGGCGCAAAGGCCATGAAGGTACCGTGCCATTTGAGACGGCACTTTTACAAACCCCCAAACGTAAAACACCGCTCAGGCAATCCAGCCCAAGCGGTGCGTCTCACAGGATGGTGCCCAAATCCTTTCAGGCTTGGCAGCGCGGTCTCCATTCCTTGGGGACCTGTCCTTGCCGCCGTTGCAATCCGTTCTCCGTCCTTGCAAATACATTATGGTCGCTGGGGAAAATTAGGGTAGTGGGAAAGTGCTGAAGTTGTTGTAAGAGATGTCTTACAAGCATGTGACCGTCGTCACATTTCACCTGGACGGGACGTCAGGAGGGAGGTGGCGCGTATCGCAACTGGTACTACTGTGCGACATTTAGCGGCTAACTATAGTTACTTCTGTTACGGGATCAAGGCAATTGTGAGAACTACGTCGAAAAACGCGCTAACTTTTGGCCGGGTTGCGGTATTTGCCGCCATCGTCTTGATTCTGTTAGTAGCAGCGATTGTCGCGGGTCTGATTCCGGGCATCAATGTCCCCTGGGGACAATTAATCGGCGCCAATACCGATGACAAGGTGGTGCAACGTCAATTGCAGGTAGCGCCGGGCTATCGGCTGGATCTTTTCAGTGACGCTGTCCCCAACGCACGCTTTATGGCGATAACACGCAACGGCGATCTGCTGGTGTCCCAGCCCAAACTCGGGCAGGTCAGCCTGCTGTTAAGTGACCGCAACGGGGACGGCAAAACTGACGGGCAGCGGATTCTCATCGATGGACTGCAACGCCCCCACGGTCTGGCGCTGTTTGAAGACTGGCTGTACATCGCCGAGAGCAATGGCGTCGGACGCATTCCCTTTGATCACTCCGACGGACGCATAGCCGGCAGCTATCAGAAAATCGTCAGCAACCTCGGGGATACCGGCAACCACTGGACCAAAACCCTGGGCATAGGGCCGGATGGCTGGATGTATCTTTCCAGTGGTTCTACCTGCAACGTATGTGTAGAGGAAGACCCCCAGCGCGCAACCATTATGCGTTTCCGTCCGGACGGCAGCAATTTCCAGATTTACGCCACCGGTTTGCGCAACAGTGTCGGTTTGGACTGGTCGCCGAAAGACGGCGATCTATACGCCACCGATAACGGGCGCGACTGGCTCGGCAACGACTTTCCGCCCTGTGAACTGAACCGCGTCGAGAAAGACCATTTTTATGGATGGCCTTACGCCAATGGTCAGAAAGTGCCGGATCCGGATTACGGGGTGAATGCCGATGCCGCGGTGCGCCAGAAAATCGCCGATTCGATTTCCCCGGTGTACGAATTCAGCGCCCACAATGCCCCCCTGGGCATCCGCTTTCTGCGCAGCCCTGAGCAACCGGATCAGTATCGGGAATCTGCGCTGGTTGCCCTGCACGGTTCCTGGAACCGCGATGTGAAAGATGGCTATAAAGTAGTGTCGCTGCACTGGGGAGAGAATGGCGGCATTTACGCCGAGGATTTTATGTGGGGCTTTCTCGGCAAGGATAAAAGCACGGTATACGGTCGCCCGGTGGATGTCGCGGAGGACGTGCGCGGCAATATTTATATTTCCGATGATTACGCCGGTGCTATTTACCGGGTACAGCCCGGTTCTGGAACCTTAAGCGACAGCGATGCGCCTATCCCCAATCGCCCCCCCATCAGCGCGCCGAAAAAGCCCCTGGCCATCGACGGCAACGCCGCCCGCCAGGGTGCATTGATTTACGAGCGCCGGGACTGCGCCCAGTGCCACCAGCAACTGCCGCTCAAGGACCTGAGCCGCAAATATACCCTGAAACAACTGGCCGATTACTTTGACACCCCGACACCGCCAATGCCCAACTACGGGTTCAGTAACAGTCAGAAGCGAGCCCTGGCGCACTTTCTGATGGAGCGGGAAGTCAAAGCCGACGGGGCCAGCGGCGATTTGCTGAACTACCTGCCGTAACCTTATCCACAACCCCCGGGGTTTCCTGAAAATCCCGGCTTGCGCGGCTGTGGATATCCAGCGGCGCGCCAATTGACCGCCATACCGCCAGCGGCTAAGGTTGCCCGGCAGTGAACAAGGCCCTAGAGAGAAGTGACCCCATGGCAGCCAAAAAGAAAGCCTCTACCTTCGAGAGCGCACTGGAAGAACTGGAACAGCTGGTTGAGCGTCTGGAAAGCGGCGATCTGCCACTGGACGAGGCACTGTCGGATTTCGAGCGCGGAGTGAAGCTCACCCGCGAGTGCCAGCAGAAGCTGGCCAGCGCCGAGCAGAAGGTTAAGGTACTGATGGAAGAAAACGGCAAGGTCCAGGAACTGCCATTCGACGCGGCCGACGACTTCGCCGGAGATGCGGAGTAAGTGAGCGCTTCCACCACTGCCGTGGCCATGCCCGCAAAATTGAAGATATTCCTGCAGACCGCTAGCCAGCAGGTTGAGCAGACCCTCAAGGCCGCCCTCGCCGACCAGTCACCGGCAGACGCCCTGTTCGCCGCCATGAATTATTCCGCCCTGGGCCCCGGCAAGCGCCTGCGCCCGGCACTGGTGTACGCCGCGGCCAAGGCTCTCGGCGGCGACACCGCCTCCAACAATAGCCACCAGGCTGCAGCCGCGCTGGAGTGTGTACACGCTTACTCTCTGGTGCACGATGACCTGCCGGCCATGGACGATGACGCCCTGCGCCGCGGCCGCGCCACCTGCCATATCCAGTTTGATGAGGCCACCGCCATCCTCGCCGGCGACGCCCTGCAGACCCAGGCCTTTGAATTTCTGGCCGACGCCCCTCTCGATGCCGAGCTGAAGGTTCGGGTCATCCGCGAACTCGCCCAGGCCTCCGGCGCCCGCGGCATGGTGGCCGGCCAGGCGATCGACCTGGCGGCGGTGGACCAGGCGCTGTCGCTGGAACAGCTGAAGCAAATGCACCGCCTGAAAACCGGTGCCCTTATCTCTGCCAGTGCCAGAATCGGCGCCTTGATCGGCGGCGCGGATCCTCAACAGCTGGCCGCCGTCACCCGCTATGCCGAGGCCATCGGCCTGGCCTTCCAGGTACAGGACGACATCCTCGATGTCACCGCCGACACCGAGATCCTGGGCAAAACCCAGGGCGCTGATGCCGCCCGCAACAAACCGACTTACGTATCCCTACTCGGCCTTGACGGCGCCCGCGCCAAAGCCGACGAACTTCACCGGGAAGCCAGCGACGCCCTGGCACAACTGGGTGGCAACACCCAGATACTGCGGCAGCTGGCGGACTATATCGTTCACCGGGATCATTGATCCCGGTTTCTCCTCCCTGCCCCCACAGGATGCAATCTGGCGCCCTTGGGCATACAATCCCCTACCATTATCAGTTGCAATTGATACTTTGGGCCCAGTGCCACTTGCGCGCACTCCTCTCCCCGCCGGAGACAGGCCCAAAACGCCCGAATTCAGGACCCTTGATGTTCGACCAGATACCCCGCCAGCGCCCGCATACTCCGCTGCTCGACCAGATCGACCAACCGGCCCAACTGCGCGCCCTGTCGGAAAAACAACTGCCAGAACTGGCAAAAGAACTCCGCGAATACCTGCTCTACTGTGTCGGCCAGACTGGCGGACACTTCGGCGCCGGTCTGGGCGTAGTGGAACTCACTATCGCCCTGCACTACATCTACAACACCCCGGAAGACCGTCTGGTCTGGGATGTTGGCCACCAGACCTATCCGCACAAAATTCTCACCGGCCGCCGCGAGCAGATGCTCAGCATGCGCCAGCAGGGCGGCCTGTCCGGCTTCCCCAAGCGCAGCGAAAGCCCCTACGACACCTTTGGCGTGGGACATTCCAGCACCTCCATCAGTGCCGCCCTGGGCATGGCGCTGGGCTCACCGGACGAGCGCAAGGTAGTCGCGGTGATCGGCGACGGTGCCATGACCGCGGGTATGGCGTTCGAGGCATTGAACCACGCCGCACACACCGGCAAAGACATGCTGGTGGTGTTGAATGACAACCGCATGTCCATCTCCAAGAATGTCGGCGGTCTGGCAACCTATTTCGCCCGCATCCTCGCCAGCAAGACCTACCTGAACATGCGCGAGGGCAGCCGCAAGATCCTGTCTGCCATCCCCAAGGCCTGGCAGCTGGCGCGGCGCACCGAGGAGCATGTGAAAGGCATGATCACCCCGGGCACCCTGTTCGAAGAACTGGGCTTTAACTATGTGGGTCCGCTGGATGGCCACAATATGCAGGACCTGGTGCATACCCTGCGCAACCTGCGCAATCAGCGCGGCCCGCAGCTGCTGCATATCGTCACCACCAAGGGCAAAGGTTTTGGCCCGGCGGAAGAAGACCCGGTGGGTTACCACGCGCTGAACAAGCTCGAACCGGAACCCAAGGTGCAGGTCGCCGCGGCAGAGGTGAAAAAGAAAGGGCCCAAATACCAGGATATTTTCGGCCAGTGGCTGTGTGACACCGCGGAGCAGGATGACAAACTCATCGGCATCACCCCCGCCATGTGCGAGGGTTCTGGCATGGTGGACTTTGCCGAGCGCTTCCCCGAGCGCTACCACGATGTCGCCATCGCCGAGCAACACGCAGTGACCCTGGCTGCCGGCCTTGCTTGTGAAGGCCAGAAACCGGTAGTGGCGATTTACTCTACTTTCCTGCAGCGCGGCTACGACCAGATGGTGCACGATGTGGCGATCCAGGATCTGGACGTTACCTTCGCCATCGACCGCGCCGGTCTCGTCGGCGAAGACGGCCCCACCCACGCGGGCAGTTTCGACCTGACGTTTATGCGCTGCCTGCCAAATCTGGTGATCGCCGCGCCCAGTGATGAAAACGAATGCCGCCAGCTGCTGTACACCGCCTACCAGCACCCTGGCCCCGCGGCGGTACGCTACCCTCGCGGTACCGGCCCGGGTGTGGAAATCGAACAGGAATTGAATGAACTACCGATCGGCAAGGGCCGTGTGATTCAGGAAGGTAAAGAGGTCGCCATCCTGAACTTCGGTACACTGCTTGCGCCGGCACGTGAGGTCGCGGAAAAACTGGGTGCAACGCTGGTGGATATGCGCTGGGTTAAGCCTTTGGATGAAGGTTTACTCGACCAGATCGCCGACAGCCACAGCCTGTTGGTTACCCTGGAAGAAAACACGATTGCCGGTGGCGCTGGCAGCGCGGTTTCCGAATATTTGAACCGCAGAGTCATTCCCGTTCCACTGTTGCAACTGGGCCTGCCGGACAAAATCATCGAACACGGCAAGCATCCAAAACTATTGGCAGAAATCGGACTCGATGCCAAAGGCATCGAAGAACAAATCCGAGAACGTCAGTCGCAGATGCACCAGGCCCAATCAAACGGCCAAGCTGCCGCAATCTAACGCTTACGAAGCAAGAAACAGGAACTTAAGGGCGGGGGCCAGGGGCGGGTTTTCAGGATCGTCGCAAACAGGATGTTTGCGCCGAAGCGCCCAGGGATGGGTTCACAGCGGTCCTGAAAACCCGCCCCTGGTGCCCGGCCGCCACTGTACTCTGACCAGAGCTCCGCAATAGGACTACGAAAGCAGGCACAGTGGCGCCGGGCCTCTGGGTAAAGCTTTTCGGAACCGCTGTGAATACATCCATGTACGCTGCGTCGGCGACGTCCCTGTCGCCGACGCTTCCGAAAAACTTTACCCAGAGTCCCGTCTTAGATTAAGCCTTTCAGCTTCGTTGCAACCACGTTTCAACAAACTATAAATCAGAGACAGGAAGTACGATGTCCTTTTCCAATTCAGTAAAAAAAATCCTGAACTCTAAACATCTCAGCTTAACTACCGCCATCATGGCAATAAGCCTGAATGTTCAGGCCATGGACCAGAAAGCGTTTGAAAAAGCCATGGATGCCATGCCCAAAAAGGGCGCCAGTGAAAAACTGCAGGCACTGCAAGACCTGCGCTACCGCTGGATTATGGAAAGCTATCCGGAATCTGCCACCTACAAAGGTTACCCCGGAGTAGAACGCAACTGGACCGACCAATCCAACGCCGGTATCGAACGCCGCAAAGGACAGACCCGCAGATTACTTGCCGCCAGTCGCCACCTGGATAAAAGCAAACTGGCCGAGGACGAACAGCTCGACTACCAACTGCTGTACCAGGACCTGCTGATGCAGGTGAAAGGCTACCAGTTCCCAGAGCACCTGCTGCCGGTCAATCACATGAGTGGCATCCAGCGCAGTGTACCCGCCGTGCTCAACGCTATGCCCAAGCGCACCGCAAAAGACTACGAAGATATTCTGGCGCGACTGGACAAACTGCCCGGCCTGATCGAACAAACCAAAATTCTGATGGAAAAAGGCCTGCGACAAAACCTGACTCCGCCACAGATTACCCTGCGCGACCTGCCCGGGCAGATCCGTGCGCTGGTGCCGGCAGATCCGAAGCAGAGCCCGCTGCTGAAAGCCTTTAACGAAATGCCATCATCGCTGCCGGCGGCACAACAGGCCAAGCTGCGCAATCAGGCGCAGAGCATTTACCAGAAGTCGCTGGTGCCTAACTGGCAGGCCTTTGCGGAGTTCGTCGAGCGGGAATATATCCCCAATGCCACCACCGAAACGGCCTTTACCAAAAATGACGATGGCATCCGCTGGTACGCCTACAAGGTTCAGGAAGAGACCACTACCGATCTGAGCCCCGAGGAAATACACCGTATCGGCCTCGGCGAGGTACGGCGTATTCGCGGAGAGATGGATGCCATCATCAAGAAGACCGGGTTTGAAGGCGACTTCAAAGCGTTTACGGATTTTCTGCGCAACGATCCGCAGTTTTACTACGAGACCAAAGAAGACCTGCTGAAGAATTACCGGGATATTGCCAAGCGTATCGACGGTGAACTGCCGGCGCTGTTCGGCACCCTGCCGCGCTTGCCTTACGGGGTGAAACCGATCCCGGGCTACTCGGAAAAATCCCAGACCACCGCTTACTATCAGCCAGGTTCCAAAGAGGCAGGGCGCGCGGGTGTTTTCTTTGCGAATACCTACGATCTGAAGAGCCGTCCGACCTGGGAAATGGAGGCGCTGACGGTACACGAGGCGATGCCGGGCCACCATTTACAGATTGCGCTGGCCCAGGAACAGCAGGATATTCACCCGCTGCGCCGCGAAAAAATGTACACCGGCTTTGTCGAGGGCTGGGGGCTGTATTCCGAGAGCCTGGGTTACGACCTGGGTCTGTACAAAGACCCCTACAACGAGTTTGGTGCGCTGACGTACGATATGTGGCGAGCGGTGCGTCTGGTAGTGGATACGGGCATGCATCAGCTCGGCTGGAGCCGCGATGAGGCGATTGCGTATTTCATGGAGAACAGTGCCAAGCCGGAGCACGATGTGGTGGTGGAAATTGATCGCTACCTGGTGTGGCCGGGACAGGCACTGGCGTATAGAGTCGGCCAGTTGAAGATCAAGGAAATTCGCGCGCGCGCCGAAAAAGCGCTGGGCACCAACTTCAATATTCGCCAGTTCCACGATGCACTGTTGGGAGCAGGAGCACTGCCTTTGAATGTGCTGGAAAGCCGGATGAATAACTGGATTGAATCCCAGGGCGGACAGATCAGCCAGGCCGTCCCCGCTGCCGGCGGCGCTGGCCAGACTGCTTTGAACTGATCCCGGTAACATACGTCAGCGGCGTCCCTGTCGCTGACGTATCTAAAAAAGCCCCGCCGCTTTGTCTTCGCTAAAAGCCTGGGGCTGTGCACCCTTACTTACTCCTCTCCACTCTTCCGCAAACGCGCCTGTTCCTGCACCACTTTGCGAACGAACTGACTGAACGCCCTATCATCCGCACGCGTTTCCGCGAGTGTCTTGCTGTTACGCGCCACTTCCCGCTCCAGCTTCTGCCAGTTTCGCAGGCGCCGTTCATCCAAAGCACCAGAATCGATGGCCGCCTGTACCGCGCAGCCAGGTTCGGATTCATGGGCACAATCGGCGAAGCGGCACTTTGCCGCCAGTTTGCCGATATCGGCAAAGGTCGCCGCCAGGCCTTCACTCACATCCGCCAGGCCCAGTTCGCGCATACCCGGGCTGTCGAGTAACAGCCCACCTTCGGGTATGGCATAAAGCGCGCGGTGGCGGGTGGTGTGGCGACCCTTGCTGTCGTCTTCACGGATACCGGAAGTGGCTGCCAGTACCTGGCCGGCCAGGCTGTTGAGCAATGTGGATTTACCAACACCGGACGAGCCCAGCAAGGCGACGGTCTCGCCATTGCGACAGTAATCGCGCAGCGGCTCCAGGGTTGTCGGGTCCAGCGCATTAACCAAAATTAACGGCAGGTCACGGTGCTTTTTCAGGGCGTCGGTGTACTGCTCGTGATTGTCACTGAGGTCCGCTTTGGTCAATACCAGACAGGCCCGACAACCGGCTTCGCGCACCAGCGCCAGATAGCGTTCGATACGCGAAAGGTTGAAGTCGTTGTTGCACGAGGAAACAATCAGGACGTTGTCGATATTCGCCGCAATCAGCTGTGCCTGTTTGGCGCCCGGCGCCATGCGCCGGAACAGGCTGCTACGTTCGAGGCGCCGCTGTGGTTTGCGCGTCTCGCGATCCAGTAGTAGCCAGTCACCTACCGTCGGTTTTTCCGCGGCGTCTTCAAACAGGGAGCCGTTGACCAGTACCGGCTCCTCGCCCTCTTCACCGGAGACCTCGATCTGGCTTCGGTGTACCGCCATAACCCGCACCGGCACACAGTCATTCAATTCATCCAGGCTCAGCTGCTGTTGGAAAAAAGGTTTCCAACCCAGCTGCCGCAGGGGTGATGGTGCACTGGCGGATTTTTGTTGCACAGCTGTAGAAGCTCCGCGCCGAAATGCCGGGCGGCGTGAAATCAGAGATTTACTCAAGGTTCTAAACCCTCAAATGTACCCTGCCCCGGTGTTTTCCATCAGGCAGGCGTACGTCTATCAAGCCTCAGACACAGTCTGGGCAGTATGGGATAGGGTTTCCAGTTGGGTGGGAAACCCGACAAAAGAACATTGCCGGGCAGGTGACTGACCAGGGGAATCGTCAGTCGCGGCTGGCCCGGCGGGGGTTGGATACACTCATCAACAATCCTCCGCTGGTGGAATTTCACGCAATTTAACAGCCAAGCCAGCCAACCGCAATAGCTTGAACCCGCAGACTGTCTACAGGGCGCGCCGCGGTACAGGCGCTGCAGGCCCGCACAAAAAAGAAAAGCCGGCATAAAGCCGGCCTCTATATCGGATCACTGACGGTACATCACCTTTCTCGACCTTCAGCGTTCAGATAATTTGAGTATAGACGCACTCTCTGACCTCGCCACTCCATCGGTCACTCTATTGCCCTTCCCTGGCAACTCGCGAGACCAGCGTCTTGCTCAGGTACAGAATGGCGTTAATTGATTGCTTTCAAGTGAAGCTTTTGTGAAGGGTTTGTTACAGCACAATACCCGAGCAGATACCCCTGTTCCACTACGCCTGGCGCCTGTTTCATTCACCCTCCCCCGGGGAGGAGGTCGCACGCGGAGATCTCTCGTCCAATGGTGTGGGGTAAGCGATACCCCGAAGATCGAGCTGAATAACACAGCACCGAATAACGACGCTCCAAATAAAAATAGAAATTAGAGAGAACCCCATGCACGCGACGCTATCCAAGCCCGCCGGCCTGCTGCTGGCCGCAAGTCTGCTATCCCACGCCATCCTCACCGCCAACCAGGCGCAGGCTTCCGACACTCCGGCACCCACCAGCGTAGGCATCCCCGGTAACCTGCAGGCCGCCCTCGGCTGCCCCGGTGACTGGCAACCCGAATGCCCGGCAACGCAACTGGCGTACGATGCAAGCGACGACAAATGGCAGGCCACCTTCTCGGTTCCCGCCGGCAACTGGGAATACAAAGCGGCACTGAATAACAGTTGGGACGAAAACTACGGCGCAAACGGCTATCGCAACGGCGCCAATATCGGATTGCAACTGGGCGAAAGCCGCGCGGTGAAGTTCTACTACGATCACGAAACCCACTGGATTACCAGCAACGCCAACAGCACCATCGCCACCGCCGCGGGCAATTTTCAGGGCGCACTGGGCTGCTCCGGAGACTGGCAACCGGACTGTCTGCGCAGCTGGCTACAGGACAGCGATGGTGACGGTATCTACAGCTTCCTCACCACAGAAATTCCCGCTGGCAGCTACGAATTCAAAGTGGCCCTGAATGAAGGCTGGAATGAAAGTTACGGAAACAACGGCGGCAATGTGCCCTTCACCGTGGCAGAGGATGGCGACGAAATTTATTTTGCTTTCGATGCCAACAGCAAACAGGTCACCATCAGCACCAACGGTATTCCCCGCGGCGACCTGACCCAGGAAAAGGCTCACTGGGTAGACGGCAGTCACTTCGCCTGGAACATCAGCCCCGCCGATGGCGACCGGGTACAGTTGCTGTACAGCGCTGACGGCAATCTGAAAATCACCCCGGATGGCATTGCCGCCGATGCCAGCTATCCACTGCAGTCCCACGCCACACTGCCGCAAGATAGCCAGGAAAAATTCCCCCACCTCGCCAGCCAGAACGTCTTTTCGCTCACTCAGGAAATTGATCCGAGTCAACTGATCAGTGGACAGCTGGCCCTCGCACTCTACGACAGCAATGGCAAGTTGAAAGATGCCACCGGTATTCAGCTCGCGGGCCTGCTGGACCAGGCATTTTATTACGACGGTAAACTGGGTGCTGACGTTACGCACAATGCGATCAACTTCCGCCTCTGGGCCCCCACCGCGCGTTCGGTAAAACTGCACCTGTTCAACGACCCGCAGTCCGAAGTAGCCGATATGGTGCTGGAAATGACCCAGCAAGACGGCGCCTGGCAGGCCGCCATCGGTAAAGAGTGGGATCGCGCTTATTACCTGTATGAGGTCGAAGTCTTCTCGTATTTTTCTGACGCGGTGGAAACCAATCTGGTGACCGACCCCTATTCCCTGGGGCTGTCGCTCAACAGCGGCAAAAGCCAGATCATCAACCTGGACGACCGCGATTTGCAGCCCCGCGGCTGGAATCGCCTGCACAAACCGAAACTGGAAAACCCCGAAGATATCTCAGTTTACGAACTGCATGTGCGGGACTTCTCCATTGAAGACAGCAGCGTGCCGGAAAACGAGCGCGGCACTTTCAAGGCCTTCACCCGCCGTCACAGCAATGGCATGCGCCACCTGAAAAAGCTCGCGCAATCGGGCATGAGCCATATCCACCTGCTGCCCGCGTTTGACTTCGCCACCGTCAATGAAGAAAAGTCACAGCAGCAAGCACCGGAAGACCTTTCTGTCTACGCCGCCGATAGCGAAGCGCAACAGGCCGCCGTCAACGCCATCCGCGATAGTGACGGTTTCAACTGGGGTTACGACCCACTCCACTTCACCGTCCCGGAAGGCAGCTTCGCCACCGATGCCAACGGCACCGCCCGTATTCGTGAATTCCGTGAAATGGTACAGAGCCTTTCCCGAACCGGCCTGCGTGTTGTGATGGATGTGGTTTATAACCACACCAGTTCCTTCGGCCAGTACCAGAACTCGGTGCTGGATAAAATCGTTCCCGGCTATTACCACCGCCGCAACAATGACGGCAATGTAGAAATGAGCAGCTGCTGCGCCAACACCGCCAGCGAACACCGCATGATGGAAAAACTCATGCTGGACTCCATGGAAGTCTGGGCCAAAGACTACAAGGTAGACGGTTTCCGCTTCGACCTGATGGGCCACCACAGCCTCGACAATATCCTCAAGACCCGCGCCATGCTGGATGCGTTAACACCGCAAAATGCCGGCGTGGATGGCAAGTCTGTGTACCTCTACGGTGAAGGCTGGAACTTTGGAGAAGTGGCCAACGATGCCCGCTTCGTACAGGCGCGCCAGGGCAACATGGCAGGCAGCGGTGTCGGCACCTTCAATGACCGCCTGCGCGACAGTGTGCGCGGCGGCAATCCGTTTGGCGGCTTTGAGGAGCAGGGTTTCGGCAACGGTCTGTTTACCGACAGCAACGGTAAATTCTGGGGCGACGAACGCCAGACCCTGCTGACGCTTGCGGACAAGGTACGCGTTTCCCTCGCCGGCAACCTCAAGGACTACCGCTTCACTGACTCTTACGGCAATGAAACCCGCGGTGAACAGCTGATCTACAATGGCCAGCCCACCGGCTATACCGGAGACCCACAGGAGTCCATCAACTACATCGCCGCCCACGACAATGAAACCCTGTTTGACGGGGTACAGATCAAAGCCAACAGCACGGCAACTATTGAAGACCGCGCACGTATCCAGGCCTTCAGTAATTCACTGGTGCTGTTTGCTCAGGGGGTACCATTTATCC
This sequence comes from Microbulbifer sp. CAU 1566, assembly GCF_023156515.1. NCBI lineage: Bacteria > Pseudomonadati > Pseudomonadota > Gammaproteobacteria > Cellvibrionales > Microbulbiferaceae > Microbulbifer > Microbulbifer sp. CAU 1566. Next base: position 773,406 of record NZ_JALNMG010000001.1, read on the forward strand.
ACGCCGGCCAGGACTTCCTGCGCTCAAAATCCATGGACCGCGACAGTTACAACTCTGGCGACTGGTTCAATGCTCTGGATTTCTCACTGGAAACCGACAAGTGGGGTGCGGGTCTGCCCATCGCGGACAAAAATGAAGACAGCTGGTGGATCATGCAGCCCCTGCTGGCGAACCCCAATATTGCCCCGCAAAAGTCCCATCGGGAGCAAACCGCGGCCATCTTCCGCGAGCAACTGGCCATTCGTAACAGCTCGCCGCTGTTCCGTTTGACCACTGCAGCGGAAGTTCAGAAGCACGTGAGCTTCCTCAACACTGGTCCGGAGCAGGTGCCAGGATTGATCACGATACAACTGGAGGATCTGGAGGGTGAAATCGATCGTCGCTATGAACGTATTGTGGTGTTATTTAATGGTGACAAAGAAACCATTACGTTCAATCACGATGCACTGGCAGGCACTCACCTGAAGCTGCACCCGATGCAGCGCCACTCGGCAGATCCGGATCTGCGCAGTGCGAAATTCGATCGCAATTCAGGGGCTTTCACACTACCAGGTAGAACAACTGCAGTATTTGTTCAGATTAGAAACGCAGAGAAATTGGAAAATTTTAGAGAAAGGAAAGACGCTCTAAAGATTCTTACAGATTTAATTGAAAGATTTTTCTCAAGCTTCTGACGGAGATATAGAGCTAGATTAGAAGAGGCTGATATCGGGGACTTTATGCGAGACCTTCTAAAACAGGGATGTTTTAGAAGAGCCCCCATGGATGGGTTTACGGCGTGTCTCGCATAAAGTCACCGGTGGCAGGCTCGCCACTTAAACCGTAAGAAAGTGAAGCTCCGGGGTATTAGGAGGACTTCGTAGTCTGGGGAGTGGCGGCCCCGCTACTGGCAACCGTTTCCGTGACACGCCGTAAACCCATCCATGGGGGCTCGGCTGCGGCCGTCCTGGCCGCAGACGGTCCCGAAAACGGTTGCCAGTATCGAGGCCTTCAATTTGGATTCTTATATATTACCGATGCTTTAACGGACGTCTTTTTAGTTACTTCTCTGAGCCTTCTTCATCGTCAAACAAATGGCCAAGCTTCCCCTTTTTGGTAGAAAGGTAATTCGTGTTGTGCGGATTACGTCCAGACTGGTGTGGCAGACGCTCGGTCACTTCAATACCAAGATCCTCCAACGCTTTTACCTTGCGTGGATTATTCGTCATCAGGCGAATGGACTTGATACCCAGATGGTCGATCATTGGTTTGAGAATGGAGTAGTCCCGCATATCCGCACCGAAGCCCAAACGTTCATTGGCTTCCACCGTATCTGCGCCACAATCCTGTAACTTATACGCTCGGATCTTGTTCAGCAGACCGATGCCGCGTCCTTCCTGACGCAGGTAAAACACCGCACCACGTCCCTCGGTAGCAATGCGATGCAGCGCATACTGCAACTGCGCACCGCAATCACAGCGCAAGGAAAACAAAGCGTCTCCAGTCAGACACTCGGAGTGAATACGGGCCAATACCGGCGTATCCGTATCCAGGTCACCCATGCTCAGAACAACATGCTCCTTGCCGGTCTCCACTTCCTCAAAACCGTGCATCTCAAACATGCCCCAGGAAGTTGGCAGCTTGGAGGATTCCACATAGCGAATGGTCAAACTGATACCTCACGTTCCATCAATGTGCGTGATCAATCGCGCGCGCGGAGCAACAACAGACCATCCTGTTGCTGCATATCCACGCGGCTCAAAAAACTGTTACCCAGTAGCGTCACCTGGGGAAAATTATTGCCGAGTACCGTCGCATCCACATTGTGCACCGTGATACCGCCAATGGTGACACTGCTCAGCTGTAACCGATAAGCCTGCTCCACTCCGCTGGCGGTAGACACCCGCATGGGTTGCGCACGGGAGAGGTCCAGGCCGAGACTTTTTGCGGTGGGGTAGTTAAACGCAATACTGGTTGCCCCGGTATCGACCATCACCGGCACCTGGCGGCCGTTGATCCAGGCCGAGGTGTTGTAGTGGCCGCGACGGTCTGGGCTAAGGCGTACTTCGGCCTTGCTGACTTCTGCGTACTGGGAGGCCACCGGGGCTGCCAGCGTCAACCGCTGCTCCCGACCATCCATTTTCACCAGGGCATGGTCGCTGGTCACCGAGACCAGTGTGACCCCTTCCGGCGAGGTTTTGCCGGATTTCAGCAGCCGCTGCTTGCCGTCAATTTCAAACATGGCACTGGTGCCGAAGATCGCTTTCAGGCGTACATCCTGCGCACTGCCAATGGCCGGCAACAACAGTGCGATCACTACCAGAAATCTGTTCATTTTCATGGGCGTCCTGCCTCAGAGGGTGTGCATCAGGTAGGCCGTGCCCTGCAACACCAGCGCGGCATAGATGCCCGCGAGTATATCGTCGAGCATGATCCCCAGGCCACCGTGTACCCGGCGGTCTGCCCAGCCGATGGGCTGGGGTTTTGCGATATCGAAGATGCGGAACAACACAAAGCCGTACAGGGCCCACAACCAGCCCGCGGGCGCCATAAACATGGTGAGCCAGTAGCCGACGAATTCATCCCATACGATGCCGCCGTGGTCGTGCACCCCGAGCGTTTTTGAGGCCGCACCGCAGAGGTAACAGCCGAGAATAAACGTCACCAGGATCACAGCCAGGTAGGCCACCGGCGACAGAAACTGCAGGCCGTACCAGACGGGCACGGCGGCGAGAGTGCCAAAGGTACCCGGGGCTTTTTTGGCAAGGCCGGAGCCAAACCCAAAAGCCAGGAACATGACCGGGCTGCGGAGTAGCTCACCCCATGTCGGGGTCGGAATCTGGGCCTGTGTCGGTGTCATTTTCTTGTTGTTCTCCACCGGTTAAAAATGTTGGTAGCTGGCGCTGCCTGGCTGCCAGGATTTGTCGTGCAAGCGGCAGCGGATACCCGGCTTGGAAACGATACGACCCACAGCGGTAACCGGCAGCTTCAGGCTTTCGATCGTGCTCAGGTGTTGTTCGGGCAAGGTAAAGCAGAGCTGGTAATCGTCGCCGCCGGTGAGCGCGGCTTCCAGCGCTGTGTCCGCATTCATCGACTGTGCCAGTTGCGCGACCGGGAAATTATCCAGCTCCAGTTCGGCACCCAGGCTGCTCGCTTCGCAGATATGCCCGAGATCACCGAGCAGACCGTCGGAAATATCCAGTGCGGCACTGGCATAGGGACCAATGGCCCGGGCCACCGCAAATTGCGGTTCGGGGAAGTAGTAGGCCGCCGCTGTCTGCTGCTGTTGCTCCGGACTTCCCGCGATCTCTCCGAGCACAATGGGCAGCGCGGCTGCGGCGGCGCCCAGTTGATTGGTAACAAAAATGATATCACCGGCGCTTGCGCCATCGCGCCGCAGTGGCCTGTCGCAGGCACCGGTAACCTGGATGGTGATCGACAGCGGGCCTTTGGTGGTATCGCCGCCTATCAGGGTAATACCGTACTGGTGCGCGGTTTCTGCAAGGCCGCGGGCAAAGGGTTCCAGCCATTCCGGATTACTTTGCGGCAGAGTGAGCGCGAGGGTAAACCACAGGGGCTGGGCGTTCATGGCGGCGAGGTCGGAGAGATTCACACGCAGTGCGCGGCTGGCGATACGGTAGGGATCGGCCTTTGCCGGAAAATGTACATCGGCCACCAGGGTATCGACACTGGTGGCGAGCAATTTGCCGGGCGGCGGCGCCAGCAGTGCGCAGTCGTCGCCGATCCCGAGTACAACACCGTTTCCGATATTGTCTTGGGAAGTACCGCCATCAGCAGTACCGCCCGGCGGGGTTCCGGCCTGAAAGCGGGAGGAAAAGTACTCCCGAATCAGTTCAAATTCACCGGGGCCGGGCATAAGGGGCTTAGCCTTTATCAGCCTTTACTTCGACACTGCGCTCGCTCAGAGCCACTTTGTCGAGGATGCCATTGATAAATTTGAAGGCATCGGTGGGGCCGAATTTTTTCGCCAGGGCGACGGCTTCGTTGATCACGACTTTGTAGGGTACGTCGACGCGATTTTTCATCTCGAAGGTGGACATGCGCAGCAGGGCGCGGGATACCGGATCGAGTTCTTCAACATCGCGGTCGAGGTACTGGCTGTAGGTTCCTTCGATTTCATCGAGGTTTTTTGCCACGCCGTGGAGCAGCTCGCGGAAGTAGGCCACGTCGGTTTTGGTCATGTCGTTGTCGGCATGAAACTCGGCTTCGATGGCGTTCAGGTTGGAGCCTGCCATTTGCCACTGGTACAGGGCCTGCATGGCGTAGTGGCGTGCCTTGCGGCGGGCGGATGCGGTTACGGTCATTTCAGTCGTTTCTCAATCAGATTTTGCTGATCAGGGAGACCATTTCGAGGGCGGTCTCGGCGGCTTCACAGCCTTTGTTGCCGGCTTTGGTGCCGGAGCGCTCGATGGCTTGTTCGATGGAGTCTACGGTGAGGACGCCGAAGGTCACAGGAATGCCGGTGTTCATGGAGACCTGGGCGAGTCCTTTGGTGCATTCGCCGGCGACGTATTCGAAGTGCGGGGTGCCACCACGGATGACTGCGCCGAGGGCGATCACTGCGTCGAATTTTTTGGTTTCGGCAATTTTCTGCGCGGCCAGCGGGAATTCGAAGGCGCCGGGGGCGTAGTAGATGGTGATGTCTTCTTCTTTGATGCCTTTGCGACGCAGAGTATCGAGGGCACCATCTTTCAGGCTTTCTACAACGAAGCTGTTCCAGCGGCTCACCAGCAGCGCGTATTTACCGGTGCTGCCTACGAAATCCCCTTCGATTACTTTGATATTACTCATGGTTTTTTCCGTTTTCTGGTAGTTCCCTGCGGGCCCCTTTTAATGCTTCGGGTCCTGGTGCAGTGGCGGTGAAGCACCGGGTATCAGTTTTCAGGACCGCTGTGAACCCATCCCTGGGCGCTGCGGCGCAAACATCCTGTTTGCGACGCTCCTGAAAACTGATACCCGGCACTCCACCTTCAAGTTGTACATTGGTGGCATTAACCACCAGTGCAATTTGTCTTAGATTTCTTCTGCGTTCAGATACTCTTCCACTTCCAGGTCAAAACCGGAAATGGCGCTGAACCGGAATGGCGCGCTCATCAAACGCATTTTGCGTACCTTCAGATCGCGCAAAATCTGTGAGCCGGTACCTACCTGCTTGTACACCAGATCCTGGCTCGGGCGCTGTTGCTTGCCGCTGATGAGCCAGTCAATGCTTTCTTCAATTTCGTCGGTGGTTTCGTTGTGGCAGATGACAACCACTACGCCCTTGCCTTCTTCTGCGACTTTTTTCAGTGCATTGCGGAAGGTCCAGGGTTCGAATTTCTCGTCGCCGCGGCGCAGACTGAAAACGTCACGCAGGGTGCTGGCGACGTGTACCCGTACCAGGGTGGGCTCTTCCGGTTGGAATTCACCGAGGCTGAAGGTGAAGTGGCGCTCGCGGCGGGCTTTGTCGAGGTAGGTGCGGAGTTTGAATTCGCCGAATTCGGTGTGCACTTTGCGCTCGTTGACGCACTCTACGGTTTTTTCGTTGAGCGCGCGGTAGTTGATCAGGTCGGCGATGGTGCCGATCTTGAGGTTGTGCTGTTTGGCAAATTTTTCCAGGTCCGGGCGGCGGGCCATGGTGCCGTCTTCGTTCATGATTTCGACGATGGCGGCGGCGGGTTCGAAGCCGGCCAGGCGGGACAGGTCGCAGCCGGCTTCGGTGTGGCCGGCGCGGCTCAATACGCCACCGGGCTGGGCCTTGATCGGGAAGATGTGGCCGGGCTGGACGATGTCGGACGGCTTGGCATTGCGGGCGACGGCGGCGCGGATGGTGCGGGCGCGGTCGGCGGCGGAGATGCCGGTGGTGACGCCTTCGGCGGCTTCGATGGAGACGGTGAAGTTGGTGCTGAACTGGGCGCCGTTGTCGCGGGACATGAGCGGCAGGTCGAGCTGTTCGCAGCGATCACCGGTCAGGGTCAGGCAGATCAGACCGCGGGCATGGGTGGCCATGAAGTTGATGTCTTCCGGACGCACCTGCTCGGCGGCCATTACCAGGTCGCCTTCGTTTTCGCGATCTTCGTCGTCCATCAGGATGACCATTTTGCCCTGACGGATATCGTCGATCAGTTCTTCAACGCTATTCAGTTCCATAACTCTCTCGGATCGTATTTGGCAAACTTCTTCGAGCCTGCCTGAAGTGTTCGGTGGGAGCCTCTGGCCCTCTGATTCAGGCCTTGTAAAAACCGTGCTGGGCCAGGAATTCCATGGTCAGTCCTTCGCTCTTGGGTTGCGCCGCAGCATCCCCCAAGAGTAGTCGTTCCAGGTAGCGCGCTATCAGGTCCACTTCCAGATTCACCTTGGTGCCCGCCTGATAGCCACCGATCACGGTTTCGGCAATGGTATGGGGCACGATGGTGAGTTCGAATTCGGCGCCGTCAACGGCATTCACCGTGAGGCTGGTGCCGTCGACGGTGATGGAGCCCTTGTGGGCAATATATTTGGCCAGTTCATCCGGGGCACGCAGGCGAAACTGTTCGGCACGGGCGGTGGTTTTGCGCCACACCACTTCGCCGATGCCGTCCACGTGGCCACTGACCATGTGGCCGCCGAGGCGGGTCTGGGGGGTCAGGGCCTTTTCCAGGTTTACCTTGTCGCCCAGTTTCCAGTGGTTCAGGGTGGCTACCGCGAGCGTCTCTGCAGATACGTCGGCCCAGTAGCCATCGCCGGGCAAATCCACCACGGTCAGGCAGACGCCGTTGGTGGCGATACTGTCGCCCAGTTTGACGTCGGACAGGTCCAGCTTGCCGGTTTTGACCCGTACACGCAGGTCTCCGCCACTGGGTTGCAGGGCAGAGATTTCGCCAACAGCTTCAACTATTCCGGTAAACATCAGCGCTCGATATCAGTAGTCGCAGTGATACGCCAGTCGTGCCCGACGGCGCGCATGTCGGTAATGGTGATGGGCAACATGGAGCCCATGCGTTCTATCGGCAGCTCAAACAGCGGTCTGGCGCTGGAGCCGAGTATCTTGGGCGCCATGTAGACGATGATCTCGTCTACATGGCCCTGATACATGAATTCGCCGGAGAGGGTGGCACCACTCTCGATCAGTACCTCGTTGCACTCGCGGCGGGCCAGCTCTTTCAGCAGCTCGCCCAGGTGCACACGGCCGTTTTTATCGGCGGGCAGCACCAGTACCTCGGCGCCGGTCTTTTCCAGCCGCGCGCGGCGCTCGCTGTCGGCGGCTTCCGTTGTGACCACCAATGTGGGGGCGGCGCCCTGCAAAATAAAGGCCCTGGCCGGGGTGCGCAGTTTGCTGTCGACGATGACCCGCAGGGGCTGCTTCTCTGCCGCTGCGGCCGCTTCATCGGCCGGCAGCGCCATTTCTTCCGGGCGCACGTTCATATTCGGGTTGTCGTAGCGGACGGTGTCGACGCCGGTGACAATGGCGCAGCTGCGCGCGCGCAAGTTCTGCACATCGGCGCGGGCCGCGGGGCCGGTAACCCATTTGGATTCGCCGCTGGCCATGGCGGTGCGGCCGTCGATGCTCATCGCGGACTTGCTGCGCACCAGGGGCAAACCCAGGGTCATACGCTTGATAAAGCCCGGATTCAGCGCCCGGCAGGATTCTTCCAGCAAGGGGCCTTCCACTTCAATGCCCGCATCGCGCAGTTTTTGTAACCCTTTGCCGCTGACGCTGGGGTTGGGGTCTTCCATACCGAAGACCACTTTGGCCACACCGGCGGCCACCAGCGCATCGGCACAGGGGCCGGTTTTACCGCTGTGACTGCAGGGTTCCAGGGTGACGTAGGCGATGTTGCCGCGGGCCCCGTCTCCACCATCGAGGGCTCCGGCGTCTTTCAGCGCTTCGATTTCGGCGTGCCCTTCTCCGGCGCGCTTGTGCCAGCCTTCGGCGAGGATGTTGCCCTGGGCATCGGCGATCACACAGCCGACCCGGGGGTTGGGCATGGTGGTGTAGAGGCCGCGCTCGGCGAGCTGGATGGCGCGGGCCATGAGTTCTCTTGGGGTGAAGGCCATCACTTTGCCTCTCCCTGTTTGCTCCCCCTGGGGGTATTCAAACGCTCGATCTCGTCGCTGAAGTCGCTGACGTCTTCGAAGCGGCGGTAAACCGAGGCAAAGCGGACGAAGGCCACCTGGTCCAGTTCGCGCAGCTGTTCCATCACCAGCTCGCCGATGTGCATGGCGGGCAGCTCGCGTTCGCCGGTGGCCTGCAGGGCGTGTTTGATCTGGGCGACGGCGGCCTCTACCCGCTCGGTGCTGACCGGGCGTTTCTCTACGGCGCGCTGGATGCCGGCGCGCAGCTTGTCTTCATTGAAGGGTTCGCGCTGGCCGTTTTGCTTGACGACGCGTGGCAGCACCAACTCGGCGGTTTCGAAGGTGGTGAAGCGCTCGTGGCACTGCAGGCACTCACGGCGACGGCGCACCTGGTCGCCATCGGCCACCAGGCGGGAATCTACGACTTTGGTTTCATCTGCGCTGCAGAAGGGACAGTGCATGGGGAGAGGGCCCTCGAAAAAGTGGGCCGCAGTTTACCACAAGGTGGAAATTTAGGCTGCCCGGAGGTTTTCGAAGGCCGCAGAGCCACTAGTTAATTCCAGTGGCACAAGGTCACCGGGTAGAGCTTTTTGAAACCGAGCTAGGCGCCCCCCTTCAATACATCCCTGTACGCTGCGTCGGCGACGTCCCTGTCGCCGACGCTTTCAAAAAGCTCTACCCGGCAACCTTGCTTCGCATCAAAGCAAGGAGCTTCGCAACCCGCTTTCGGTTAGATCTCTTCCCGCTCAATAATCCGCTGCCAAAGCTTGTGGCGCAGCGCCAGCACCCGGGACTTGGTGGCGGCGGGAATCCAGGTGCGCTCCAGCTCTTGAGGGCGCGGGTAGACCGCGGGGTTGCCGAGCAGCTCCGGGTCGACCAGGTCCTGAGCCGCCATGTTGGCGTTGGCGTACTGGGTTTCGTTGCTGATGTTGGCGATGACACTGGGCTGCATCAGGTAATTCAGGAACTGGTAGGCAGCGTCGATGTTCTGGGCATTGGTGGGCACGGACACTACGTCGATCCACAATGGGAAGCCCTCTTTCGGCATTACGTAGCGGATATCGAAGTCTTTGCCGGCTTCTTCCGCCATTTGCTGGGCAACCAGCACGTCGCCGCTCCAGGCGTGGGCGATGCAGCGTTTGCCGCTGGCGAGGTCTTCGACGTATTCGCCGGAGTCGAAGTCGGTAATGTGCAGGCGCACTTTGGAGAGCAGGTTGGCCACCATGTACTGGTGGGCGATGCTCATGGAGTTGGGGTCTTTATCCAGGTATTTGAGCGCGACGTCGAAAATCTCTTCCGGGGAGCGCATCAGGGTGGCGTTGCAGTGGTCGAGTTTGCCGAGGTACTCGGGGTCGAATAGCAGGTCCCAGCTGTCTTCCGGCAGTATGCCGCCGAAGGCTTTTTCCACCGCCTGCACGTTGTAGCCGATACCCACGGTGCCCCACAGGTAGGGGATGGCGTAGTCATTGCCCGGGTCGAACAGGGACAACCGCTCCATGAATTTTGGGTCGTTCTGGGACCAGTTGTCGATGCGGTTACGATCGAGCTTTTGCAACTGGCCAGCGGCAATGTATTTGGGGATGTTGTCGGAGCCGGGCACGATGATGTCGAAGCGGCGGCCCTCTTTCAGCCAGACCTCTTCCAACTCTTCGATATCGTCGAATTCGAAATAGTGCACCTTGATGCCGGTGGCCGCTTCGAAATCGCTGATGGTGTCTTCGGCAATGGACTCAGACCAGTTGGCGAAATGCAGTTCGCGGGATTGCGCACTGGCCTGCGTACAGAGGCTCAACCCGATCACAGCGGTCAGAATGAGCAATACATTGGATATTGGACGCATCTTCTACTCTCGTTCCGCAGCCTGGCTGCGCGGTGGGTTCAGCGCTTTGCGCCGGCACTCCCGCCGTGATCGCAAAGCATCGAATCCTGATACCGCTTGGACCCGAAAGTACCAGCCCGTTATACGGACCCTGGTGAGCATTCGCTGAGCAACGCGTCCCTGCTGCTACAAGCTGCTACAACAAATAGCCGCTACAAATTACAGAAGCAAATTACGCGCCTGTTTTCTTAACTATACAGACCCGAACTCCGCTTCGGTTTTTGAGGGCGCGTATTAAAACAGAAACCGCGACCTGTTTCACAGTCGGGCGGCAACTTTTTACTTTCACCTGTAACAAAAACGAAAAAAGGCCCCGGATAGGGGCCTTTTTTGAGAACGGAGATTAACGCTTTCCGCTTTTATCTCACGCCTTTATCTCACACCTTGTAGACAGGGAACTTGGCGCAGATCTCGAGTACTTTGGCTTTCACTTCCGCGATGGTCGCATCGGCGTTGCCTTTCTCCAACGCGTCGAGAATGTCGCAGATCCAGTTGGTGAGCTGCTTGGTCTCTTCCACACCGAAGCCGCGGGTGGTGATGGCCGGGGTGCCCACACGCAGGCCGCTGGTGATGAACGGGGAGCGCGGATCGTTGGGGACGGCGTTCTTGTTCACGGTGATGTTGGCGTTGCCCAGGGCTTCGTCTGCATCCTTACCGGTGTATTCCTTGCCGATCAGGTCCACCAGCATCAGGTGGTCGTCGGTGCCGCCGGATACGATGTTGATACCGCGATCCAGGAAGGTAGCCGCCATGGCGCGGGCGTTTTCCACAACCTTCTTCTGGTAGGCCTTGTACTCTGGGCTCATGGCTTCCTTGAAGGAAACCGCCTTGGCCGCGATCACGTGCATCAGCGGGCCGCCCTGGCCGCCCGGGAATACCGCACTGTTCAGCTTCTTCTCGATCTCTTCATTGGCCTTGGCAATGATGATACCGCCGCGGGGACCGCGCAGGGTTTTATGGGTGGTAGAGGTCACCACATCCGCGTGGGGAACCGGAGACGGGTAAACGCCTGCGGCAACCAGACCGGCAACGTGGGCCATATCCACCATCAGGTAAGCGCCAACCTTGTCGGCGATGGTGCGGAACTTGGCCCAGTCCATGATGCGGCTGTAGGCAGAGAAACCGGCCACGATCATCTTCGGCTTGTGCTCCAGCGCCAGGCGCTCTACTTCTTCGTAGTCCACTTCGCCGGTATCGGCGTTCAGGCCGTACTGTACCGCGTTGTACATTTTGCCGGAGAAGTTGACCTTGGCACCGTGGGTCAGATGGCCGCCGTGGGCCAGGCTCATGCCCAGCACGGTGTCGCCGGGGGCGCACAGAGCCTGATAAACCGCGGCGTTGGCCTGGGAGCCGGAGTGCGGCTGAACGTTGGCGTAGTCGGCGCCGAACAGTTCTTTGGCGCGCTCGATGGCCAGGGCTTCTACCTTGTCGACATACTCACAGCCACCGTAGTAGCGCTTGCCCGGGTAGCCTTCGGCGTACTTGTTGGTCAGGCTGGTGCCCTGGGCTTCCATCACCTGCGGGCTGGTGTAGTTCTCGGAAGCGATCAGCTCGATGTGCTCTTCCTGGCGGCGGTCTTCGTCCTGAATGGCGGACCACACATCGGGGTCGTAGGAAGCTAGGGTGACGGATTTATCAAACATGGTGTTCCCTCGGATGATAAGGCGCAGATCGCGCAAGCATAATCTCGACAAGGGCAAATCCCGACCCGATTGTGACCGGCCCGCCCCAGAAAGCGGCGCATTGTACACCAAGGGAGTGGCGGCGGTGCAAAGGGTACACATGAAACAAATTCAATTCAGCGCCCGGTTTATTCAAGTTGGCGACCATAAGAGAGGCATGGAAGGCAAAGCAGGTAAAGCGCTGACAGCAGCGCCAGGAAAAGAACTCAACGACACGGGCAAAGGTACTGCTATCGGGTGCGTATTTACGAGACCGTCTGCGGCCAGGACGGCCGCAGCCGAGCCCCCAGGGATGGGTTCACGGCGTGTCTCGTAAATACGCACCCGATAGCAGTACCGCCACCAAGCCTGCTACGAAGCTGAACTACAGCTGCTAAAGCAGAGCACTAAAGCCGGCCACATCCACCAGCTGCCCCCGGTAGCCGTAGACCCGCTCCACCAGCTCTGGCTCTAACAGCTCCGCGGGCGCGCCATCAGCCTGCACACAGCCATTCGCCAACATCACCATGCGGTCGGCATAGCGCGCGGCGAGATTGAGATCATGGAGCACCGCAACCACCGCGGTATTTTCATCGGCCACTTCCCTGGCGAGGGCCAGCACCTGGTGCTGGTGCTTGAGGTCCAGCGCCGAGGTGGGCTCGTCCAGTAACAGGATCCGCGCGTCGTCACCGTCTGCCAGGCTCAGCTGGGACAGCACCCGGGCCAGCTGCACCCGCTGCTTTTCGCCACCGGAAAGACTGGGAAAGAGCCGATCCCGCAGATGCCAGACGTCTGCACGCCGCATAAAGTGCTCAACGCGCTCGCCCTGCTCCACCCGCGACAGACTGCCGGGCGCCAGCCCCAGTTCCACCACTTCCGCACAGGTAAACGCGAAATTCAGATTGGAATGCTGTGGCAGCAAGCCGTAGCGGCGCGCCAGCTGGCGGTGATCTTTCGGTGTGCGATACCAGTCCTGCTGGGGTCGACCGAACAAACGAATATTGCCACTGTGACTCAGCTCGCCACTAATGGCCCGCAGCAGGGATGTTTTGCCGCAGCCGTTAGGGCCCAGCAATGCGGTGAGCTGGCCCGCGGCAAACTCCAGGGAAATACCCTCCAGCAGAGGTGTACTGGCGCGGGGATAAGAGATACCGAGATTATCGATCTGGATCAGCACTGGCGCCCCCGTTAAAAAATCTGCCGGCGCTGTTGCCACAGCAGGTAAATAAAGAAGGGCGCCCCCAACAGTGCGGTGAGAATGCCCACCGGTAATTCCGCAGGGGCTACCAGGGTGCGGGCGACGGTGTCCGCAACTACCAGTAACAATCCGCCCGCCAGAACACTGTAGGGCAACAGGAAGCGATGATCCGGCCCCCGCAGCAGGCGTATGGTGTGGGGCACCACCAGACCGATAAATCCAATCATCCCCGAAACCGATACCGCGGCGCCCATGGCAATCGCAGTGAGCACAATCATCAGCTGCTTGAGCCGTGCCACATCCACCCCCAGGTGGCGGGCTTCCGACTCACCCAGCAACAGCGCATTCAGTGCCGGTGCGCGCCGCCACAACAACGCGCCCGCGACCAGCAATACCGATGCCGCCATGGCAACCGCGCCCCAGGTTGCACCACCCAGGCTACCCATCTGCCACAGGGTGATATCCCTCAGCGCGCGATCATCGGCGACGTAATTCAGCAGGCCAATTGCGGCACCGGCCAGTGCATTGATGGCCACACCCGCCAGCAGCATCATCACCACCGATTTGCCGCGATCGCCGAGTCGATACACCAGCCAGGTACTCAGCGCCCCACCGAAACTGGCGGCAACCGGTAGCAACAGCCAGTGCACTTGCTTCAATACACCACCGGCAACGGTGGTCAGCGCCGTGCCGCTGGCAAATACCAGCACCAATGCGGCACCGACACCGGCACCGGCGGAAACTCCAATAATCGCCGGGTCGGCCAGCGGGTTGCGAAACAGCCCCTGCATCACCGCGCCACAGAGCCCCAGTATTCCACCCACAATCAAGCCGAGCAGCAATCGCGGCAGACGAATCTCTCCCAGTACCAGCGCATATTGCTCCGGCACATCCAGGCTCAGAAAACCAGGCCAGCTCCAGTGCATCAGCCCCGCCAGCACATCGCGCCAGCCGATTGCCATTGCCCCCACGCCAAGGGATAGACAGCTGCCGATCAACAGCAGTGCTACCAATACCGGCAACAGGCTTTTGTCACTCAGGCGAAACTCCACCGGGGTACCTCTGTTATCTGTCGCTGCACACTGCCGCCATCACCGCGCGGCCAAGGTTTCGTTCAGCTTTTTCGCCTCGGCCAAGCTGGCGAGACCGATACCCCCCAGCAGTGCATAGCCATCCACCGCGTAAAACGCCTGTGTTTTTCCGGCGGGGGTCAATTTCAGCAGCGGCTGCCATTCCAGCAGGGCCAGGCCATCGTTCAGCTGTTCCGCCTGATCACTGGAAAACAAAATCCAGTCCGGGCGCAATTGCAACAGCGCCTCATCCGACAGCTGTTTGTAACCGGAAAAATCCACGGCATTGATGCCACCCGCGAGCCGGATCAGGCTGTCGGGGCTGGTGCCGGTGCCGGCGGCTTTAACACCGCGCCCCTGCTGTGCGCGCACAAACAGAATACGCGGTGGTTCCGCCAGCGCGGCTCGCGCTGCCATCAATGAACGCAACTGCGCCTGGACGCCCTGCTTGATTAATGTTGCGGGTTTTTCCAGCACTTCAGAAAGACGGTCGATGTTATCCAGCAATTGCTCGCCATTTTCCGCTTCCGGTAACTGCAACACGGCTACCCCGGAATCCTGCAACAGCTGCAGTGTATTCGCAGGCCCCATGTGCTCTCCGCCCACCAGCAGTTGCGGGTTCTGCGCCAGCAATCCTTCCACCGGTAATTGTCGGTAGTAACCCACCACCGGGACCTTGCGAAAATCTGCCGGCAGGCGGGTGGAAGAGTCCACGGCGATCAGGCTGTCGCCACCGCCGAGCGCGAGCACCAGTTCGGTAATCGAGTGGCCGGCGCTGATCACTCGCTCGGGCGCCGCGGCGCAATGCTGACTAACGCCCAACAACAAAATCATTGCTGAAGTCACAGCCGTTATTTTTTTTACCAGAGTGAGCATGGTGTGCATCCCGTCGATAGGTCGATAACAATTCAGAGTGGTTACTGGGCAGCGTCTGGCTGCAAGGCAATTTCGGCCACTTCAATGCCCTGCTGCTGCAACAGCGCAAATAGATCGAGCATGCGCTGTACCGGTACATTGCGATCACTGGCCAGAGCCACCGGGCGTTCGGGGCCAGCTACCAACGCTGCCATCAGCGCCTGTTCAAATGCGTTCTGATTACTGTAGCCACGATCCTCGATGCCCCACAGATCCGGGCCGCGATTGGACAGGGAAATCGTTAGCGGATTGGACGGCATGGCCGCGCTGGCGCGCTCACTGGCGGGCAGATCCATAGGCAGTGAGGTCAGCCGCACATTGGCGGTGAGCAGCAGAAACACCAGTACGATAAAAATGATATCCAGCAGCGGCGTTAGATCCGGTGCCAGGTTGGCCAGGGAAAAATCCCGCTTACTGGGTGGATTGATATTGATCACTGCGCCACTACCGTCAGATCACAGTTCGATACAGGCACGCGCGGGGGCAACTCCCGCTTGCAGGCACAGGGGTCCAACCCTTCCAGCCAGAGGTTCCCACGATTGAACAGGTGCTCCAGATCCGCCACCGTGCGGTCGCTCCAGATCGCCAGCAGGTGCGCACCGGCAATGGCCGGAAGTGCGACCATCAAACCCGCGGCGGTGGTATGCATCGCCATACCCAGACCGTCGGCCAGCAGCGCCGGGGTCACTGCTTCATGGCTGCCTGACAGGCCGGCAAACATACCAATCAACCCGAGCACTGTGCCCAAAAGCCCCATCAGCGGGCTGATAATGCCGATCACCATCAACAGGCGCAGGCCGCTGTGCAACCGCCGACGCTGCTCCTGCAGCCAGACCGCGGCCACCTCTTCGCGCTGCATTTTTTCCGTATTCCGGTGCTGCAACAGCAGGGCGGTGGCGCGGCTTGCCAAGGCGCGCTCCCCCTCACACTGCTGCGCCAGCTGATCCAGCCCGGACTCTGCAGTGCACTGCAGACGCTTGAAGGATTCACTGATTCCACGGTGCCCGGTTGTCAGCAGAAACCACAGGCGCTCGCCCAGCAACGCCAGCGCCACCATCGAGACCAACAATAACGGCCAGCCCATGGGGCCCAGCTGGGAAAAAAACTCTGACCAGGTTTGATGTACGAACATATTTCACTCGTTGATCTGGCGCCGTCTCTGCAGTGCCGCCAATTGTTTACAGCGGATAGTTACAACGGATAGTTACAGCGAAAAGCGGATTGGCAGCTGCACCCGCGACAGGCGCGCGCGGCCGTTTTCCCGATAGGGCAGAAAGTGCCAGCGCGCCACCGCCCGCAGTGCAGCCTCATCGAGACTGTCCACACCGGACGACTGCAATAACCTGCGCACCACTTGCGTGCCCGAGGCATCCAGCTGTACCTCCACCACAACCGTGCCCTGCTGCCGGCGCTGCCGCGCCAGCTCGGGGTAAACCGGTGCATCGGGCGGACTGGCGAACGCAGGGCGCTCCACCAGCACCGGAATATCGCTCAGGCTCTGCTGTTGCATTCGTTCAACTGCCTGTGTCGGGGCCTGCGACACACTCGCCACTGGCGTCATATCGGCAGTCTCCTGTGCCTCTTGCCGCTCTCGCTTCTCTTGCCTCTCTCCCGCCTCTTCCGAGACTTCCGCTACTGGCGTCGGATTTGACTCTGGCTTTAGATCAGGCGCATCCGTCACCTGTGCTTTCTTCGACGGTGCTTTCTCCGGCGGCTGCGGCTGTGTCTGCGGCTGAGATTGTTCCGCCCCAGGCGCCAACTTCAGCTGCCCCAGTTTCAATGCCACCGCAGCCGAGGGCGCCGGAACTTCCGTCGCCGGCTTTGCCCACAGCAACCACCCGTGCAGTGCAAAGGAACAGATCAGCATCACTGTCATGCGCACTCGCACGGGCATTCCTCGTTCACGTTTTTTGGCTGACCACAGGTTAGCAATCCGCCCAAATAAACTCAAACGATAATTGTTAGCATTTACAATTAGGTTATTTGTACATATTCTTTGGCGCAACCGCAGGCTGTCGCTCGTACAAAAAACGACCGAGTGCGCAAGCAGCTGAACTGCGCAGAAAACAATTTGGGAATGCACAAATGCACAAAGGGGGCACCGCCATGGGCCAGATCAAGACTCTGAAACTCCAACCTCTCGCCGCCGCACTGCTGGCGCTGGGTGCCAGTAACACATTGGCACAGGCAGCAGACACCGCGCACAGTGATCAACCGGTAATCCAGTTTGGCGAAGTAGTTGTCGCCGCAGACCGCAACCCGGCCGCGACGGAAAAAGACGCGCGCACGGTGGTTGTCGAGCGCGAACAGCTGGAAGAGCAGCAACCGGAATCCATCGCCCAGGCACTGAAATATGAACCCAACATTCAGGTGGAAGGCGGCCCGCGCTACTCCAACCAGGCACCCAATATTCGCGGCCTGTCCGGCGTGCGCGTATTGCAGACCATCGACGGTGCGCGCCAGAACTTTAACTCCGGCCACCGCGGCACTTACCAGCTGGACCCGGAACTGCTGAAGCAGGTCGAAGTGAAAAAGGGCCCGGCATCCAGCCTCTGGGGCTCCGGCGCCATCGGCGGCGTGGTGGCCCTGTCGACCAAAAACGCCAGCGACTTGCTGAAAAACGGTGAAACCTTTGGCGGCTACCTGAAGGAAGAATTGGGCAGTAATGGCGACTCTACCGAAACCACCGCGGCGATCTACGGCCAATCCGGCAAGTTCGACTATCTGGTAAACGGGACTGTTTCCGAGCGCGACAATCTGGAGATTGGCGGCGGCGAAGAGTTAGCGGACAGCGCCAGTGATAACACCGCCCTGCTCCTCCGTGGCGGCGCCCAGATCAGCGATAGCCAGCGCTTCGATGTCATCTTCCGCCACAACAATCGCGAAGAAGGTGTGCCGTCCAATCCCAACGCCAATGTGGGCACCAGCTCGCCGTTTATCGAACGCGACATTACCGACCAGAACCTGACCGCCAGCTATCTGGTACAGGCATTGGACGGTAAACACACGTCGAAATTCACCGTGTATCGCAACGACACCCAGTTCGACGAATTCCGTCCGACCCAGGGACAAAACGGCCAAAATGACAACACCGAAGTGAACACCACCGGTATTACCATCACCAATGCCAGTGACGGTTTCGGCGCCCAGTGGGTCTACGGCCTCGACTGGTACCGGGACGACGTCACCACCGTGCGCGACGGCGACAACCGGCCGGAAGATATGAACGCGGACTCCGAGGTACTGGGCTTCTACGCCCAGGCGGACTTCACTTTTGCCGACCTGCTGACCCTGACCCCCGGGGTGCGCTACGACCGCTTTGAAGCAAGCAGCAAACAGCTGGCGGATTCCGCCCGCGAAGACAGCGCGGTATCCCCGTCCATCGCCGCCTCCGTCAAAGCCAGCGACTGGATGAACCTGACCGCCAGCTACGCCAGAGCCTTCCGGGCACCGGGGGTGGAAGAGATGTACACCCAGGGCACCCACTACGCCTACGGTGATTTCAGCTTTATGGGTATGGGATTCCTCGCCAACACCTTTATCCCCAACCCGGATCTGGCAGCAGAAGAAGCGCAGAATACCGAGCTGCGCGCAGACTTTGCCTTCAGCGGCCTCGCCAGTGACAGCGACCAGCTGACCGCCAGTGCCGCGGTGTTCCGCAACAAGGTGGATAACTTTATCGAGCAGGTGGTCACCAATCCGCACTTCATGTTTGGCTTCCCCATGAACACCACCTACCAGAATGTGGACCAAGCAGAACTGAAAGGCTTTGAACTGGGCGCCAACTACCGGCTGAACGACCTGGAACTGGGCCTGAGCTACGGCCAGACCGAGGGCAAGGACCTGTCAGATGACAGCTACCTGAGCAATATCCCCGCCGACAAGTGGGTGCTGGACCTGGGTTACTACTTCCTGCAACGCGACCTGAAAACCGGCCTGCGTACCTCACTGGTCTCCGCCCAGGATCAGTTGCCGGACGACGAAGCCCGCGAGTTCGACAGCTACACTCTGGCGGATGCCTATGTGACCTGGGAACCGGCCACCGGAAACCTCAACGGCCTGAAGCTGGGGCTGGCGCTGGATAACCTGGCGGACGAGGAGTATCGGGTCGCCTTCCAGCAGCTGTATATGCCCGGACGCAACATTAAGCTTTCTGCCAGTTACCGCTTCTGATCCCTTGTTCATTTGCCGGGGAACGGAGTGCGAGTCGGGCCGATTGTCTGCGGCCCGCCATTTGCACTTGCAAAGCCCGTATTCAAGACATCTTTCATTAAGACATTGCCGGAAAACCGAATCATGCAACAACAGGTACAGGAATTACTGGCCAGCGAACCGGGCCATACCCTGGAGCAGATGGCAAAACAGCTCGACACCAGCGTGCGGCAAATCATCGCCAACCTGCCCGCAGACATGGCCTCACTTGCCGGCAGCGAAGCGGTGTGGCAACTGATTGAAGAACTGCCCAACTGGGGCAAGGTCACCACCATCGTGCAGAACGAGGGCTCGGTGTTCGAATTCAAAGGGGAATTCCCCAGGGGCAGCATCGCCCACGGCTACTACAACTTCATGCACCACAAAAACCCCTTCCACGGTCACCTGCTGGTGGACGGCTTGAGTGAAGTGGCCTTTGTGAGCAAACCCCACCGCGGGGCCGAGAGCCATTCCATCGTATTCCTGGCCCCCAGTGGCAATTGTGTATTCAAGGTATTTCTGGGACGGGATGCAGAGCGCAAACTGATCTCGGAACAGGTTGCTCGTTTTAACGCTTTAAAGCAGCAGCTGGCAGGCGCCGGCGCTGAACATTCCTGACGGGGGATTCTGATCATGACCGAACAGAACAACAGTAACATCGACAATCAAGCCGGCACGCCACAAGCCGATCCACAAACCAGTGCACCCAAGACCAATGACGGCGCCGACCTGGTCGCTGAAGTGCGCGACTTCATCGCCACCCGCAAGCTACTGAACCTGGCGAGCCTGACACCAGAGGGGCACCCACACGCGAGCACCGCGCCCTTTCTGGCCGCCGATGGACACTTTTACCTGTTTATTTCCGACCTTTCCGAACATGCAGCCAACCTGAAAGCTAACCGTAAGGCTTCTGTGATATTTAATGCAGATGAAGCGGATACCAAGCAGGCGTTTGCGCGTTTGCGGGTGACGTTCAATGTGGAGGCGGGCCTGATCGGCCGTGAGGCGCCTCTCTGGCAGGAGCGCATTGAACAACTGCGGGAGAAGTTTGGCCCGGTTATGGATCACCTGAAAGGCCTGGAAGATTTCCACCTGTTTGAACTGAAGCCCAGCGCCGGGCGCTACGTCAAAGGCTTTGGCCAGGCGTACGCGCTGGAAGGCCTGGAAAAACAGGTCGCCTTGCACCTGAAAGACGGCCACAAGGAAAAGAACAGCGACGCAGCCTGAACACTCCGGGTGTTCACTGCACACCGGCGCCCTGTGTGGCGCCGGACTTTATAATGCCTTCTCCCCTCCGCTTCCCGATTGCTGTTCTGACAGTTTTTTCCTGCCCGCGGTACCGCTGCAACCAAACTGAAACGCTTCTGCAACCCTCACTTGCTATTTTGGTAACAAATAACCAAAGAGTAATAATGATGTCGTCAAAAAAGAGCTTACTGCTTCCCCTGCTGTTCCTTTCCGCCTGTGCCGCCAATCCGCCGCAACAAACGCTCACCGTCAGCGGCACCCTGATCGAGGAAAACGGCAAGTTCTTCCTGCAGGCAGAGGAAGAGCGCTACCACCTGAACCGCATGCCCCAGCTGCGTTACCAGAACTACCTGGGCCAGCAATTGTTGATCAAGGGTGAAGTTCCAAACAATTGCCAGCAGGTATGGAAGGACTCCATTGTGCAGGTACAAGGCGGCGCGGAAATCGTGGATATGAATAAGGTCGACTGGTCCGAGTGCCTGGTGGCCGACAAGGTCAGCCTGGTAACCGCGGATGGCCCGAAGCTGGTGTACGACTGGGAACAGATCGATCTGCAGGATTATTACTTCTAACGTCACTGAGGCCCCCAGGCTTCACCTTTCCTCACCTCCCTTCGATAGCACTCGCTTTGCGCTGTCGACGCAAGCCGCGACACGATATTGTCGCGGCTTGATTCAGATCAAGCTCTCCCTCTGACAGCAGACAACAATGAAGTTGTCGATTGTCACTAACCGTCATGGAAGCGAAAAATGAAGAGGCGAGAGATGAATAATATCTACCGACAGCTCTGCAATGACCACAAACACATGCAAAACCTACTGGATGTGTTTGAACATTTGCTCCACGAACTGGGAAAACAAGATCGGGATCCCGCAACCTTGAGCATGATCCTGGAGGCACTGGATTACTTTTCTGTCTATCCCGACCAGTGGCACCACCCGGTGGAAGATTTGGTGTTCGAACAATTGCTCAGCAAGCCTGTGGAAATCCGCGATGTGGTTGCGAGGATCACCGCGGAACACAGCGCGATTGCCGAAGCCACCCGCACAATGAACCAGCTGTTTTACGCAGTAGCCAACGATGCCGCTGTGGAACGGGAACGACTGTTCAGCACCGCACAGAACTATATTTCCCTGCAGCGCGAACACATGAAGAAAGAAAATGAAATTTTGCTGCCGCTGGTCAATCAATATCTGACAGACAACGACTGGAATAAAGTAACCGCCACCCTGGCGAACCGACAAAGCGGACATTTTCACCAGGGCGTGAAGCAGCTATACGAAGCCATCTATCAGGATCTTGCAGGGCAAGAACTGGCGGTTGCCTACTGATTGCAGCCAATAAAATGGCCGGTATTCTATCCGTTCTCGTAACTGCAGTGGGTGCCAGCAAGCTCACTAAGGGCAATTAGATCCAGAATCTTGATTGCCCTGCCCTGCGCCAGAATAAGGCCCTGTTTTTGAAAGCGCGACATAAGGCGGCTGACGGTTTCTGCGGTCAACCCCAGGTAGTTCGCGATATCCATACGCTGCATGGAAAGCTTGAATTCACTGGCGGAGTAGCCACGTCGCGCATAGCGGCTGGAGATATTGATCAGGAGTGCTGCAAGACGGCTCTCCGCGGAGCGCTTGCCAAGCAGTAGCAACACGTCGTTGTCCTGCTTCAGTTCTTCGGAAAATATGTTGTAAATCTGCTTTTGCAGTGCGGGCACCTGCTGCGCCAGATTTTCCAGCTGAGTGAATGGCAGTACACACACACTGCTTTCTTCCAGCGCTTCCGCATAACCAGGGTGGGAACCACTGCTGTACGCATCCAGCCCCAGCAATTCACCGGGTAATGCAAAATGGGTCACCTGGGTGTCACCGTCGGCGCCAATCACCGCAGACTTGAAGCTGCCCGAGCGAATGGCATAGAGATTGGAAAAGGGATCACCGGCGCGAAACAGGGTGTCGCCGGCTTTGAGGATTTTTTTCTTGCGCGAGACCTGCTCCAGGCGCTGGATATCTTCCTCACTCAATCCCACCGGCAGACACAACCTTCTGACAGAGCAGTTTCCGCAATTGACCACTGGTGAGGATTTCGGCATCGTCATTTCCACTTCCACTATTCGATGACTATTTCGTCGATGAACTGTTCGTCGATAAGTTTTTCGATCGATCTTTCGCCCATTCTTTCGCGGCAGCTTTCGAAAGAAATTCCCAATTCAGGGGCGCTTCCCCGCCCCGTCCATTCTGGAATTATATCTCCAGCAACCGATTAAAGCACACGGGAGTACTGAGCTGCGGATTCCCCGGTGTGCAAGTGCCGGTCAAAAGCGGCGGCAATATTGCGCAGGAACCAGCGACCGCGCTCAGTGACCACCAGGTCTTGCGCTGATTCCCGTATCAGCCCGTCCGCAATCAGAGGGCGTAAGCGGGCCAGATCCGCGGCAAAATACTGCCGGAACGGCGTGTTTGTGCGCAGCTCCAGCGCGCGCTTTTCCACCCGGAGATGACACATCAACTCCATGATCAGCCACTGCCGCGCGCGGTCGTCATCATCGAGCGACCAGCCCCGGCAGATGGCCTCGCCGCGCTCGGCAATGGCCGTCGCATACTCCTTCTGGCCGTGGTGGTTCTGCCAATAGCCATCGCGGCTGTAGCTGATGGCCGAGGCACCAAGGCCGATCAGCGCGTCAGCGGGCATCAATGTATAGCCCTGGAAATTGCGTGCGAGGCGCCCATCGTCGGCGGCCGCGGCAAGGGGGTCTTCCGGGCGGGAAAAATGGTCCATACCGAGAAACCGGTAACCTGCATTTGTCAGCCGCTGTGTCGCGGCAAGCTGCATATCGATTTTTGCCTGCGGTGACGGAATCAGGTCGGAGTCGATCAGGCGTTGCGCCTTGAATCGGTGTGGCAGATGCGCGTAGTGATACAAAGCAATACGATCCGGTGCCAACTCAATCACCTTATCGATGGTGCGCTCCAGGCTTTGCACGTCCTGCCCGGGCAGACCGTAGATCAGGTCATAGGAAATGGAGCCAAAGCCCCGCGCCCGCGCGGCATCAGTCAGAGTGCGGACCTGCTGCGGCGTGCAGATTCGGTTGATCGCCCTTTGCACCTCCGGATTGAAATCCTGGATGCCCATACTCAGGCGATTGAAACCGAGTGTTTGTAGCGTATCCAGGGTTTCCAGTTCCAGCACCCGCGGATCCGCTTCCACACTGTATTCCACGTCCTCTCCGGGGCGAAGGTCAAACACTTCCCCGAGCCCCCTCACCAGCCGCGTCAGATCACCGTCGTTCAGATAGGTGGGCGTACCACCACCGAGGTGCAATTGAGTCACAAGCACTCGTGCGACGCGCTCCCGATACCACTGCGCCTCAGCAAGTACACGCTCCAGGTAGCTGGAAGCCAGACCATACTGCTGGGTAATCACCTTGTTGCAGGCACAGAAGTAACAGAGGGAACGGCAGAATGGGATATGCACATAGAGCGACAGGGAGCTCACGTCTCGCAATGCTTCCCAGGGCTTGCCACTTCCGTTGGCCACGCGCGCCTCACGATCGGCATGCAGCGGCGTAAACCGGTCGGCGGTGGGATACGACGTGTAGCGAGGACATGGGCCCGCGTAACGCGCCAGCAGTTCAGGAGAAAGATCTTCGGAAGCGGTTCCCGAGGCCAAGGAACCAGAGGAACCGCGGATACAAGGAGTATCGCTGCTGCGAGAAGGGGCGCTGTCCAAGCGATTTGAGGCCATTTACGCGTAACCTGTGATCCGGTGCTGAATGAGCGGGAAACTATGGGATCGCGCAAAGTTACCGGGCCACGGATTACCGGCGCTTGATTTAGATCAAGCGCCGGCAGGTTGGTCGCGGCATTCAGTTTCCGACAGGGCGCCGGAACAGATTCTGGATACTGGAAAAATCCAGCGACCTATTGAGGTCATCGCCACCGTGCAGCTGGTAGAGGTTTTTCGCCAGCGCACCCAGCGGTGTCGAGGATGCACTGCCAGCGGCGGTATCCATGGCGAGCCCCAGATCTTTCAGCATCAGGGCCACGGAGAAACCACCCTGGTAGTCCCGTGAGGCCGGCACATTTTCCATTACCCCCGGGTAGGGATTGTACTTTTCCAGTGACCAGTTGCCGCCGGAGCTGGCGCTCATAATCTGCGACAGCACCTGCGGGTCCAGCCCGCTATCCACCCCCAGCTGCAAAGCCTCCGCGGTGCCGATCATATGAATGGCCAGCAGCATGTTGTTGCAGATTTTGGCGACCTGGCCGCTGCCGGCGGGGCCGGCATGAAAAATATTTGCGCCCATGGCCTCCAGCACCGGACGCGCCCTCTCCAGGGTTTGGTCGTCACCACCGCACATAAACGACAGAGTCCCTGCCGCGGCGGCGGCGGTGCCACCGGAGACTGGGGCATCCAGCGCGTCGATACCGCGCTCAGCCGCTGCGGCGATCACCTGGCGGGCGTCGTTTGCGGCAATGGTGGAGCAGTCAATGAGCAGGGTTTCCCGATCCATCCCCTGCAATAAACCCTGCGCCCCGAGATACAGCGCACGCACCGCTTCACCACTGGGCAGCATGGAAACCACCGCGTCGGCGCCGTCACTCGCCGCTTCCGCGCTTTCGCCGCGCAGGCAACCATTGGACACTGCGCTTTCGAGCATCGGTACCGACAGGTCAAAGGCCGTTACTGCAAAACCCTTTTTCACCAGGTTTGCGGCCATGGGGCCGCCCATATTACCGAGGCCGATAAACGCGATCTTTTTGATTGACTGCATGTTTTTTCCCTCTCATTTTTATTGTTACTTTTTTATTGTTACTTTCCATTATTTTTACTTCCGGTTAGATAACCCCGACCGTCGCTCAATCAGGGTGCAGTAAAACAGGCCTCCACCTGTTCCGCTGTGACCTCTGCCAGGATTGCCGGTTGCCACTGCGGATTGCGATCTTTATCGATCAGCAGTGCACGCACCCCCTCCTTTACCTGACCATTAGCGCACATATTCACCGCCAGTATTTTTTCCATTTCCAGCACCTCCTGCAGCGACAGATGTTTGCCGCGCTTCAGCTGCTCCCAGACGACCCATGCGGTTAACGGACAGCCAGCCCTGAGGGTTTTGGCAGCCCGTTGCAGCCACTCATCATCACCGGCGTATGCAACAATCTGTTGATAGACCTCCGGCAGGGTGGCGCCTTCGGTGAGCTGCTGGATCACATCGTAGTGGGCGCGCACATTGGAATCCGGCTGCTGGTCGGCGGGCATTTCAGAGGCCTTGAGCAGGCGGCTTACCAGCGCGCGATTGTGTTCCGGGTCGCTATTGAACCCGGCCTCTACGAGGGCGCCAAAGACCGCATCCTTGCTCCCGGAGGCAACCAGGCGATCCGCCATACCGGTATAGATGGCATCGGCACCGTTAAACTGGGCACCGGTCAGGCCGAGGAACAGGCCAATGCGACCGGGCATACGGTTCAGAAACCAGCTGCCGCCCACATCGGGAAAGAGACCGATGGTGATTTCGGGCATGGCCATACGCGTGGTTTCGGTGACCACGCGGTGGCTGGCGCCATTCATGATACCGATACCGCCGCCCATGACGATACCGTTGCCCCAGACGATGATGGGTTTTGGGTAGGTGTGGATCTGGTAGTCGAGGTGGTATTCGCGGGAAAAAAACGCTTCCACAAACTCACTGGCGCCTTCGTCTTCGTAGCTGCCGGATTCCCGGTGCAGCGCTACCACGTCGCCACCGGCACACAGGGCTTTGTCACCAGCGCCCTCTATCCAGATACAGGCGACACTGTCGTCCTGCTGCCACTGTTCCAGCTGTGCGGCCATCAGGTCGATCATGTCGAGGTTGAGGGCATTGAGGGCTTTGGGCAGATTAAGCGTCAATTTGCCAACGGGGCCCTGGCGCTCAACGATTACGGGTAAATCCTGGGTCATACTGGTTCCCGGCTGTTTATTTGGGGCCAAGTTAAACATAGATGGGTTGGTGGTGGCATTACCTGCCCTATCACGCCACCCAACTGGTTATTGTATCGGACAGGTTTGTGGTCCGTTTTTAAGCAGGCCCTGTGGCGGCGGAGCACCGGGTAAAGGTTTTCAAAACCGCTGTGAATACATCCCTGTACGCTGCGTCGGCGACTTCCCTGTCGCCGACGCTTTTGAAAACCTTTACCCGCCACTCCACCTTCGCATTGAAGTGATGCACTTCGTAGTCTTATATCGCTAGAGCTTGGTGAGCCCTCGACACTTCGATGCAAAGGCGCTGCTACCGAACGACCCAATTACCACAACAGGGCCCAGCCCCAAGGCCCGAAGAAAGTGCAGGTTGAAGTTTTCCAACAAACTGCTAACTTGCGCCCAAATTCTGACCGACTGGAATCGAGCTCTAATGGCTGAATACGTCTATACAATGAACCGCGTGGGCAAGGTTGTTCCGCCTAAACGCGAAATTTTGAAAGATATTTCCCTGTCCTTCTTCCCTGGCGCCAAAATTGGCGTGCTGGGTCTGAACGGTGCCGGTAAATCCACTCTGCTGCGCATCATGGCCGGTGTGGATCAGGACTATAACGGTGAAGCCCGCGCCATGCCGGGTATCAACGTGGGCTACCTGCCCCAGGAACCGCAGCTGGATCCCGCCAAGACCGTGCGCGGCAACGTCGAAGACGGCATGCGCGAGGCCATTGATGCCCTCGCCGGCCTCGACCAGGTCTACGCCGAATACGCCGAGCCGGATGCCGACTTCGATGCGCTGGCCAAGAAACAGCAGAAGTTTGAAGACATCATCCAGGCCTGGGATGCGCACAATATGGAGCACCGTCTGGAAGTAGCCGCCGATGCTCTGCGCCTGCCGCCCTGGGATGCGGACGTAAACAACCTGTCCGGTGGTGAAAAGCGCCGTGTAGCCCTGTGCCGCCTGCTGCTTTCCCGCCCCGACATGCTGCTGCTGGACGAACCGACCAACCACCTGGATGCGGAATCCGTATTCTGGCTCGAACGCTTCCTGCACGACTTCGACGGCACCGTGGTGGCTATCACCCACGACCGCTACTTCCTCGACAACGTCGCCGGCTGGATTCTGGAACTGGACCGCGGCTACGGTATTCCCTGGGAAGGTAACTACACCACCTGGCTGGAACAGAAAGAGAAGCGTCTGGAGCAGGAACAGAAAGGCGAGCAGGCCCGCGCCAAGGCCATGCAGAAAGAACTGGAGTGGGCCCGTCAGAACCCCAAAGGCCGCCAGTCCAAAAACAAAGCCCGTCTGTCCCGCCTGGAAGAAATGCAGTCCCAGGAATTCCAGGCTCGCAACGAGACCAACGAGATTTACATTCCGCCGGGTGAGCGCCTAGGCGACAACGTGATCGAGCTGGTGAATGTGAGCAAGGCCTTCGGCGATCGCGTGCTGATCGACAACCTGTCGTTCCGTGTACCCAAGGGTGCCATCGTCGGTATCGTCGGTGGTAACGGCGCCGGTAAATCCACCCTGTTCCGCATGATCAACGGCACCGAGAAGCCGGATTCCGGTGAGATCAAAATCGGTGAAACCGTACAGATCGCCAGCGTCGACCAGAGCCGCGAAAACCTGGACGACAACAAGACCGTGTGGGAAGCCGTTTCCGACGGTCAGGACATTCTCAAGATCAACAACTACGAAGTGGGCTCGCGCAACTACATCGGCCGTTTCAACTTCAAGGGCAGTGATCAGCAGAAACGCGTGGGCGAGCTTTCTGGTGGTGAACGCGGCCGCCTGCACCTGGCCTACACCCTGAAGCAGGGTGCCAACGTACTGCTGCTGGATGAGCCGTCCAACGACCTAGATATCGAAACCCTGCGCGCCCTGGAAGAAGCCCTGCTGAGTTTCCCCGGTTGCGCCATGGTGATCTCGCACGATCGCTGGTTCCTCGACCGTGTGGCGACCCACATCCTGGCCTACGAAGGTGACAGTAACGTGGTGTTCTTTGAGGGCAACTACACTGAGTACCACGAGGACTTTGTGGAACGCAATGGTGAGAATGCCACGCCGCACCGGATGCAGTACAAGAAGCTGAAGACCTGATTTTTTTCAGCGACTTAATGTAAAAAGCCCGCATTTTGCGGGCTTTTTTCTATCTTTCTGATGGGCAATAAAAAAGCCAGCCTCAGAGAGGCTGGCTAAAGTAAGAGAGGTTTGCCAATTGCACAACCAAACAGCTGCGCAATTGGCAATTTTTTATATCAACCGATCAGATCAGTTGAAGTCGTAGCGAACGCCGAAGCGGATGCTGCGCGGCTCTTGGTAGTAGACCGGCATACCATAGAACTCGTTCGGCGCAGTAGTGCCATCCTGGTCGCCAACCTCCTGAGTCTCCAAGACGGTGTCATTGTCAAAGATGTTGAAGATATCCATGGACAGCAGCAGCTTCTGACCGTTTGCCATTTCGATCGGGTACTGTGCATTCAGATCAAGATTCCAGTAGGTATCTGTACGACCCTGGCTAGCACGCTTAGCGAACTCTCCCTGACAGTAGAAGGACTCAGAACCATACGCCTGCGCAAACCCATCAGTCGGGTGCATACCGAAACAGTTCTGCGGACGACCGGTCTGCCACATGAAGTTGGCGCCCATACGCAGGCCCATATCAAAGGCGTAAGTACCGAATGCCTTCACTGTGTGGCGACGGTCGTTCGGCAGATCACCGTAACCACCATCCAGCAGTCCCGGCTGGTCGAAGTTGGTAGTCAGACCGGAGTCGGTCTGGCCATTATCGGAGCGTACGCCACCTTCGTTGTTACCCCAGCTGTGGCCCCAGGTATAGGACGCATCCAGAGACCATTTGCCATCGAATGGACGGGCAAAGGTAAGCTCAACCGCGCCGTACTGGCGTTGGGCTTCCGGGTATCCCAGCTGGCCAGCGCTCAGGTCAACAAATTCGCCCATCTCCGGAATGAAGATACGCATTTCGTTGCCCGGGTTGGTCAGTACGTACTGATGGAAACCACCAAATACGTCTTCAACCGAAGCACCGCCTACTTTGGACGCATCCCAGGAGCCGGTGGAGTTGTAGTAATCGATTACTGCAGCATCGATCGCCACGTCTTCGATGGAGGTTTCCAGGTTGCGGTAGATACCTTTGGCACCCAGGATGTACCCCTGCTCGGTCGCGATTTCATAGCCCAGGATGAACTCGGACTGATACATCGGCTCGATATTAGTATCTACCAGGCTGCGGGTATCAGGAATAGTACCGTCAGCGTAGTAACCCAGACCTTCAGAGGCACCCAGATTACACGGTGTGGCATCCGCATTCAGACACTCGCCATCCCATTCGAAGAACTCGTAGGTGTAGAGCTCTTGGCCAGCCATACGAATGTTGGTGTTAGTAGCGATAGGAAGGTAGTAGGTACCCCAGTTGGCAAACACTTTCTGGTTACCAGCACCAGTCGGATCCCAAACTACAGACAGGCGGGGCGCCCACTGGTCATCAACTTCGATAAACGCATCACCGGCAACATTTTTATTGGTGAAGGTTTCGTTGCGCAGACCAGCCTGCAGGGTCAGGGTATCAGTGATATCCCAAGTATCCTGGATATAGAATGCATCGGACTCGGTTTCGAAGTTACCCTGGTTCTGGTAAATCCGCTGACGCGCCAGATTCAGGTCCGGGTACAGACGCCAGTACATGCCACCAGAGTAGTAAGTATTTTCAGAAAGGCTGTTGGATTCGTTATCCAGACCGACCTCGATGAAATGATCGTTCAGATCCCAGGAGAAATCGATACGAGTCATTTTGCGGTTATCGACGCCTTCGGAAACGCTGGTATCTACCCAGTCACCGATCGCCTGCAGGCCACCCTGATCCCAGTAAACCCACGGTGAATCGGAATTATCAGGAACGTTGCTGCGGTCCGCTTCGTTTTCACCATAGGATACGGACAACGTCATGGTGTCGGTCAGGTTACCGACATAAGTAGCAATCCAGTTGGTACCACCGCGCGAGTAAGTAGTATTACCCAGGAAGTCACCAGTGGTATTAGTCTCTGCATCGTACGCGTACGCAGCTTCTACTGTCTCGCGTTCATCACTGAAAGCAGTGAATTCCACGCGGTGATCTTCAGTGATATAGCCGTCAAGCTTGAGGCCCCAGAAATCACCATCGGTCTCTGCCTTATAACCACGGCCGCTAGTCATACCGTAGTATTCCTCGTTCTCTACGTTGCTGCTATACAGCCCGTAGAAGAACAGACGATCCGGAATGATGGCACCAGACGCGTAAACATTCGCCTCGGTGTTATCCAGGCTGTCTTTATCGTTAACCGCGGAATAGGTATTCGGGGAGGTTTCCAGCTGCTCATCGTAGTAGAAGCTGGAGCCGAATTTGAATTCGTTGGTACCGCTCTTGGTAGTGGCGTTCATTACACCACCGGTAGAACGACCGAACTTGGCTGAATATCCGCCGGTTTTAACCTGAATGTTGTCGTAGAACTCGAACGGTACTTTGGAGAAACCCAGACCGTCGCGGAAATTAGTGGTGTTCAGGCCGTTGATATAGCTCACGTTCTCAGAAACGGAAGCGCCCGCAAAACTCGCGTTATCACCGAAGGTACGGTCGCCTTTGGAAACACTCGGAGCCAGCATGGTAACGGAGGTCAGGTCACGGGCCACCGGCAGTTCGTTCAGCTCTTCAGCAGAAATTACCATGCCGGATTCCGCGATACCCACATCAACCTGGGCAATACGCTCACCGGTAACCAGAACTTCTTCTACACCAGTGCTGTCGCCCAGGTAGATAGTGGTGGTACCACCGAGACCAACTACCGCGTCTTGGGTGTCGATCAGTTCACCGTTCTCAAAAACCTGCAGCTGGTACTTACCCGGAGTCAGGCTGCCAAAACGGAAGCTGCCGTCTGCAGAAGCGCTGACTTCTTTGGTAACACCGCGCGCGGTATCGGTCAGCTTGATGACAGAGCTGGACTCGGCACCAATAACGGAACCACGGATGGTACCGGTGGTGTCGTCAGCCAGTACGGAAGGAGCGCCAACAATAGTGGCGGCACCAATAGCCAGCGCCAGGGCGCTGCGAGCGAGGTTGTGACGCAGATTGCGAGTAGAACTCATTATAGAGACCCCCTTTGGTCATCGTTTTTTTAGAGTTAGTCGTATATGGCCGCCCCCAGCGGCCATATGCCCAACACATATCTCTAAACGGACGGGCTCTGCGTTACCTCAATTTCCCCCTTTAAGCGACTTTCTCGTATTTGCCCCCGAAACGGGCTTAGCTGACAGTCCCAATACCGTCAGCACCCGCCCGGAAAACAAAAAAATATCCATAAAAACAATAAGTTACAAATTGTCTCTTGCGCGACTTCACCGAACAACCAGGCTGTAACGCCAAACGATCCAGTCGAGACATACAACGCAAAGTCATCCTAAATTTCACAAGAAATACAAAATGACTTAATCAATCTGAAATAAAACTACCCATACGGGACCAATTTGAACCAGATCACGAAATACTTACAACTTTCTTTCAAAAATCTGTTTCCGGGTGCATCCAACCGGGGCTCCTGTGCATCGTTGCGACGACATCAGACCCAGCGCTCAACCCAGAACAGTGGAGAAAAAAGCCGACACTTGGCCGGCAAATAAAGGATGTGCATTCTGAAACGGCCCCCGAAGGGGCCGTTACTATTGAGAGGATTTATGGTTATCAGAAATCGTAAGACGCTGTCAGCATCACGTAACGCGGAGTCTGGTAACCCAGGGCCGTGTTGTAGGTATTGCTGACCGTGTAGGGGTCGTCTTCCGAAGTCACATCCATTTGGGTCGCTTTGGTTTCATTCAGCAGGTTGAACACGTTCATGCTCAAACGCAGCTTCTGATCCATAAATGCCGGGGTATAGGTCAGACCCATATCCAGCGTGCGAGTCCAGGGGGTACGTTCGTCACCCGGGGTTGCCACTTCACCGAAGCAGGTGTGGTAGCTGGCGCCGTAGCCAACGGGGTCACCGGCGTCAGACGCTTCGTCGACAGTACCATCCGGGTTGTAGAAGCCCAGGCAGCTGACCGGCATACCGGACATGATACGGGCATTGGCGCTCAGCAGCAGTTCCTCGGTAACGGCGTAGCTACCGCGAATCTTCAGCTGGTGACGGCGGTCGTTCGCCAGGTAGCCATCAGAGAACTGCATCAGTTCTGCCACGTCCCAGTCCTGGGTCTTGGAGATGTTGTCCTGACCGAACTCGGACTTAACCTGGCCTTCGGTGTTGCCCTGCAGCTTGCTGTAGGTGTAGTCCACACGCGCTTCCCACTTGCCGTCGAACGGACGCTCGATGAACAGGTCAATCGCGGAGTACTCACGCTTCAGGTCAGGCATACCCCAGTCGTCGGCGCTCATGGTCACTTGGGTGCGGCCTTCGCCATCGAGATTCGCGATGCTGAAGGTATTGGTACCGCCCGGGTTGAACATGTAGCAGTATTCCATCGCCAGGTTATCGGGATCCACACCCATGGACTCGAGCTTGGCAACCATACGGTCGGGGTCACACACGTCGTCGATACCGGACTTCAGGTCACGGAAGGTGAACTTACCACCGTAGGTCCAGTCTTCACCCAGGCTTTTTTCAAAGCCGATGATGTACTCGTCCTGGTACATGTTTTCCAGGTCAGAGGGGGCAAAAGTATCCGGGTCAACCGCCTGGCCGTACTCACCATTGGCGGATACCGGGCCCGGGCCGAGCGCGGTCAGGCCGGTAGGTGCACCGTTCTCATCAATTCCGGTGTAAGTGAAGTACTCGCGGGTATAAGTCGCCGCAGAGGCACCGCGAATCGCAACGTTGTTCGGCATCGCCAGATAGTAGCGACCGGCGTTGGCGTAGACTTTGAACGAAGAATCACCGAACACATCCCAGGCAGCGCCCAGGCGCGGTGCCCACTGGTCGTCAGACTCAAGATAGGCGTCGCCGTCCAGGTTGTAGTTGGTGAACTTGTCGTTACGCAGGCCCATGGACAGCAGCACATCAGGCGTTACCTGCCAGCGGTCTTCCAGGTAGTAGGAATCCTGCTCCAGCTTCATGCTGGTGGCATCCTGGTAGATGTAGCTCTGCACGTAGTAGCCGTCGCCACCCGGAGCACCCACACCCAGTGCGGCGTTCAGGTCGGAGCCCGGCTCGGCACGGCCGTAGATCCACACATCAGTTACCTGAGAGACACCTTCGTTCTCAGACTCAAACTCCATG
The DNA here is from genome assembly GCF_023156515.1 of Microbulbifer sp. CAU 1566. Classification (NCBI taxonomy): domain Bacteria; kingdom Pseudomonadati; phylum Pseudomonadota; class Gammaproteobacteria; order Cellvibrionales; family Microbulbiferaceae; genus Microbulbifer; species Microbulbifer sp. CAU 1566. The sequence continues at coordinate 806,811 of NZ_JALNMG010000001.1, forward strand.
TTGTCCACACCCAAGGTCAGGGTGTGGTCGCCCACTACCCACTCCAGGTTCACGCGCACACCGTCGGTGTAGTCGTGGGCATTACGGCCCTGGTAACCGCCGGCGCGGTTAGCGATGGGGTTATCACCGACAATCGACGGATCCTGGTTCAGGTAACCGGAGATGTACGGGAACAGGGTATCACCGCCCAGCTCGTCTTTATAAGAGAAGCTGCCGTGGCCATAGGTCGCACTCAGGGTCAGGCTATCGGTCAGGTAGCCGGTGTAGTTCAGGATGGAGAACTCACTGCGGTTGCTGATGGAATTGGGAGCGGAGTCCAAAGCCGGGCCGCGGGTCGCGGTATCGAAATCCCACTCGTTGAAGCTGCCCTCTTCGGTGTTCTCTTCACCCATGTAGGTGTATTCGAGCAGATGGTCTTCGGTAATGTACCAGTCCAGCTTCGCGTAGACCTTGTTGTTCTCGTTGTCCCAGTCGGTTACACGAGGGGTCCCGTCGGCGTACGGAGAATTTTGCGCTTCCTTCATTTCAGTTTCGAAGGAAACGAAACCGAACAGCTTATCCTGAATCAGCGCGCCACTGACGTAACCGGTGTAGGTTTCACCCCAGGAGAAGTCTTCACTGCCCTCTTCACGTTTGGTGCCGGCCAGTTCCGGGTGGGTGTATTCGTAGCCTTCCGGCAGTTCCATATTCTGGAAGTAGGTATCCGGCTTGCTGGACTTCAGGCCCTTGGGTGTGATGATCACCTGGCTGCCGAAGTGCAGGTCATTGCTACCACGGGCACCCACCTGGTTGATTACACCACCGGAAGAACGGCCGTATTTGGCACCGTAACCACCGGTATAAGTTTCCTGCTGGGCCACAGAGGCGTAAGGCAGGCTGAAACCACCGAGGTTGGACAGGGGATCACTGGCAAGGAAACCGTTGATGTAATAGGCGTTTTCAGAAACACCGGCACCACCGAAGGACACCATGTTACCGAAGTAGCCGCTGGCACCGGCGTTTACACCGGGCGCCAACAGGGCGATGTTCTCAGCGGAACGCCCCATGGGCAGACGCTCGAGCTGCTCGGCCGTCAGTACTACGCGGGTGTCGGTGGAGCTGACGTCGATCGCCGGCATGTTTTCGCCACCGATCACGGTAACGTTTTCCATCAGGGCATCGTCGCCACCGAAGGAAACATCGGAGCTACCGCCGAGGCGCACAGGAATGCTGCGCGAGCCAACAGTCTCACCGTCTTGCTCCGCGGTAACCACGTAGGTGCCCACCGGCAGAGAGCCGACGTTGTAGCGGCCGGAGGCATCGACAGTAATGGTACGGCTGAAACCGCTGTTGTTTTTGATCACTACGGTGGCGCCAGCAGGCGCATTACCGGAGATAGAACCCGTGGTGCTCTGAGCGTATACCCCGCCGGCAACGCACATGCCCAGCGCGATGCTCAACGCGGAACGAACAAACTTGGACTTTGCCTGAGTAGGCTCTGCCCCGCAGAAATTAGACCTGGTCATTTGGCCCCCTCTCTTTTTTGTTGGATCTCTACTGAATCAGTTTTGTTATCTGTTGATTAAGGCGCCTGAAAAGCTGCCTTTCAGTAACTTACAGGCCCACCAATAAAAATGCCCATGACGGCATTTCATGTCCAACCTGACAATAATTAACCAAGTCTCTTTTTGTGCACTTGCGGCAAAACTTTGTTCGACAAAAGTCCAACAAAACAAGCAGTTGATCAGGGGAAAACCGCGCCATTCAGTACGAACGTCTGATTTTTGGAGCGACGCACCAGCTCCCGTTTACACAGGCCCAAAAGGGTGCACTGGGATATACAGCCTAATAAAGCGCAAAAATGAAAATATCCTCCTAACAATTAAAACCCTGGAAATAATGACCTTACATAAAACTTACATTTTTAGCGGCAACAGACCTTTTTCAATATTTATCGCCAAAATCATCCAATAGCACCGCAAAAAGCTCTGCTATCCGACTTTTTCGCAAAATCAGTCGAGGTATTGCCAGTTAGCACGGGGAAACAAAAAAGGCAGCCCGAGGGCTGCCTAAAGGAAGGTTGCGGAAGTTTCCGCGGAGATCAGAATGAGTAGCGGGCGCCCAGCGCAAAGGTACGGCTGAAGATCGCATTGCCCAGGTTATACACATCGGCGTTTTCGTAGTAGCTACGATACTCTTCATCGGTCAGGTTGGTGGCATCGAAGGTGACGACCAGGTTGTCGCTCACGTCGTAGCTCGCCTGGAAGTCCATGCTGACTTCCGCCTGGCGATAGACACCCAGGGGGTTGGCGAAAATACGCGCTTCGTAGTTAGCCAGGAAGTCGTCACGCCATACGTAGGAAAGACGCATATCCAGGTCGTTCTTGTCGTAGGCAAACACCACGCTGTAGGAGGAGTCGGAAACACCGAAAATCGGGGTTTCTTCCATGCCCACCAAAGCACCACTCAAATCGTCGTATACCGGCACTTCCTGCTCGGAGTCCAGCATGGTATAGCTCGCCTGAATACCGAAGCCGTCAAGTATGCCCGGCAGGTTCTCCGGGAAATAGGTCGCGCCCAGCTCCAGCCCCTGCAGAACACCGTTGGAGGTGTTGCCCGGTGTTGTCAGCACATAAGTAGAGGGCTCGGTTTCGGTTTCTGCCTGATGAGTAATGTAGCTCTTGGCATCGTAGAAGAAGCCTTCGATATCGCGGCGGAACAAGGTGCCGTAGAGCGCACTGGCTTCTCCGAAATACCACTCCAGAGACAGGTCGATATTCTGGGATTCAACCGGCTCCAGATCCGGGTTACCCGCACTGGCGGTACCGTTGGTATTAGTCACGCTGGGCGCGTAGTAAATCCACGGGTTCAACTGGGTGAAGCCGGGACGCTGCAGCGTAGTGGTATAGGCCAGACGTGCGAACAGATCTTCGGTAATCGCGTAGCGGACCATCAGACTCGGCAGCAGCTTGGAGTTGCTACCGGAACCGGAAGTGCCCACCGGATTGCCATTCTCATCCAGGATACCGACATCGAAGAATTCCATGTCGCGAGAAGTATTCACGTAGCGAACACCAAATTGACCATCGAGGATACGGCCAGCGACTTCGGTTTCGTAGCTCGCCTGGGCGTAAACCGAGGTGGTGTCTTCATCCAGTTCGAAGGTCGTCAGCAGCGGTTCGGCAGACAGCCCGTACAGCGTGCGGAACTCATCGATGTTGTCGTGGATGTAGTGGCCATTGGGCGCCGCCCATGACAGCGGAATATCCGCTCGACCATCGTAGAAGTTGTTGTTGATGCTTACCAGGTTCTCATTGAACTCTGCGGCATTGCGTCCGAGGAAACCTTCCTGGCCGCGGGTGGACTCAGAAGCAAAGCGACCTTCGTGACGCAGGCCGAAGCTGACCTGGTTGATCGCACCCCAGTTCACATCCAGCTCGCCATCGAGCTTGAAGGTCACTGCATCACCTTCGCGACTGCCGCCATTGTCATACAGCTGGGCGACATTCCACTGGGCGGCATCGGTCAGGTCACTTTCATCGACATCCGGCGTCTCCGGGTTGTCGTAGAACTCCAGCGCGGGCTCACCATTGCCGGTGTTGAAGTCCACACCCAGACCGTAGGCAACGCGATCGAAACGCATGGCCACAAAGCTTTCTTCAAAGGTGCTGTCCTGATAGATCAGCTCGGAAGATAGGCGGAAGCTGTCACTGATATCCCAGTTACCACCCAGGGCATACACAAAGCTGTCGGTCTTGCCCGCAGCGATATCGCCGCTGGTGAATCCGTAGGGCGCAGCCACATCGCGGCTCTTGACCACGTTGGTACCGTCAAACAATTCCACTTCCCCACCCATTGGCAGGTGCGTGTTGTCGCCCCACCAGTCAACAAAGGTGAAGTTCAGGGAGTTGAAGGATTCATTGCGGTAGCCGTTATAGAAGGCTTCAAACAGGTATTCGGAGGATTCGTTGGGAGCCCATTGCAGGGAGATGTTCGCCGCCGGGCGTTCGCGCTTGCCGGTAAAATCCGAGGCAAATACGGCATCGCGACCCAGTACATAGCCCACCTCTTCGCCGTTCATGGTCAGCGTGGAACCTGCAGAGTACGGCAGGCCGCTTTCCAGGCCCGGCTCCCACACCGGCGCCTCAGCGACACGGCCATCGTTGACCTGGATGCGCTCGTAAGGAACCCAGCCTTCCGGTGCGTCACCGGTGACAAATGGCACCGCCGCTCCCGGGGTAATACTCTGGTCGCGGTAATTGGTCTCTGCGTAGGAGAGGTTGACCAGCGCACCGAACTTGCCGAAGTCGCCTTCCCAGGAATTGGCAAACATGCCACTGAAGTTGGGGTCGTTGCTCTCCGATTGTTCCTGATAAATATTGCGGCCAGCCAGTACGACTTTGCTGCCGTCAAAATCAAACGGACGGTTGGTACGGATATCGATCTGTCCGGCGATACCACTGGAAATCTGCGAGGCATCGCGGGTTTTATACACTTCCACGCCACGCAGCAAGCTGGCCGGTACGTCGGCCAGTGCAACCGAGCGGCCAGAGGCGGTAAAAATCTGGCGACCGTTCACGGTGGTGGTCACATCATTCAAGCCGCGGATGGCTACCGTAGACACTTCACCGGCGCCGCGGTCGGTGACCTGCACACCGGTTACCCGCTGCAGGGCTTCCACGACGTTGTTATCGGGGAATTTACCGATGTCTTCCGCAACGATGGAATCCACGATCTGAAACTTGTCGCGCTTGATATCAATCGCTTTGGACAAACTTGCCCGCACACCGGTGACTACCACTTCTTCCAGCGCTGCCGACTCATCAATCTCCGCATCGTATTTGGAGTCCTGAGCCAACACTGCACTACTCATGCCGCCAAACGCCGTCGCCATGGCAATGGACGAACTCAGTAGGTGTCGCTTGAACATATTATCTCTCCCATCTTGGGTGTTTTTATTGTGTTGCCGAATTCCGGGGAGGGTATTCACCACTCCCGGTATTTCCGCGCCAGACCTCCGCGCGGGTTTCTGTCTGTAACCGGCTTGCGCAACGTATCCGGCCTCTGGGCGGCCGGGGTTCCACTCGCGAATTACAGGCGTCAAGGGGTCGCTTGTGCTCAGGGAACACAAACCCCATTCGGTTTCGGGCAGATGAGAGCCACACTGGCTAATTGGGTGGGCAATAAACGACTGATGATGCAGGCCGTACAGGATTGGCCGGGAAGTCGTCTCTCGCACATCGCTGGTCTTCGACTCTCTTATTATTCGGTGCTTGTCTCGGCAGGGCCGGCTCGCACTCTCTTTTATCTGGTGTCCCTCCCCCCTGGTGGCAAACACTTTTGCAAGTAGCGCCCCGGGAAGGCCGGATTTACACCTTATTTGTATTACTTTTGGGCATGCTAGCCACTTATTTCGGGTCCGTCAACGAGCTTTTCGCCATTTTTGTTATACAAAATGAAGATTTTGGACAGAAACAATACGCTCCAGGCGGCACCAAACCCGCGCTATCAGGGCCATAGCCGGGAACAATGACCCGCAGTAACCGCCAGCGCGGTCTCCAACGGTAAAGACCGGCACGTAATTCTTCATTTTCTGCACGAAAAATCAACGATTTATCACCTATACCGGCTGCTCCGGGACTCTGCGGCCCATATCAACGGCTCTTTCTCCGCAGTTCCGGGCCACAAAAGCCAAAATATTATTGTAATACGATAACTCTATTGGCAAGATTCACGGCTACCCTGCGCTGGAGATGTCGGCAGCCCCACTGTCGGCACTGGCATTCTCTGTGCGCACTGCGGTACTGGGTGCGATCGGAGGGGGTAATAGCGGAGAGAAAGCTCCAGATAATAAATACAAGAGGGATTCACCCATGAAGACCAACCACCGGGTCAGTTACCTGGCCCTAGTGCTGTCCAGCATTCTGTCGACCACCGGCTGTTTTGATTCGGGTTCCGGCGGCGGCGATGACGACCCCATTGTCAAACCTCAGCCAGAACCGGAACCCCAGCCCGAGCGGCCAAAGGTTCCGGACGCCACTGACCCCACCGCAGATGGCAGCACCATCGCCTACAACGATATGGGTGTGCACGACCCATCGGTGATCCGCGACGACGACGGCACCTTTTATGTATTCGGCTCCCACCTGGCTGCTGCCAAGTCCACCGACCTGATGACCTGGGATTTTGTCGCCGAAGGCGTCAACGACCAGAACCACCTGTTCAACACCTACGCCAGTGAAGTTTCCGAGGGGCTGGAATGGGTCGGCGGCCACCAGGGTTCCTGGGCCGCAGATGTGATCAAGCTGAACGACGGTCACTACTACTTCTACTACAACCACTGCGCCAACCCGGAAAGCGAAGCCGGCGACTGCAACGCGCCGCGCTCCTATCTCGGCGTCGCGGTGGCAGACGGCATCGAAGGCCCCTATACCGATCTGGGCATCTTCATGCGCTCCGGCATGACCCCGGAAGAACTGGCGGCGGGCTACGGTCCCGACGGCTTCACCGGCACCGAGTACAACCCCTGGATCCACCCCAACGCCATCGACCCGGATGTCTTCTACGACAAGGATGGCAAGCTGTGGATGACGTACGGCTCCTACTCCGGCGGCATCTTTATCCTGGAAATGGATGAAACCACCGGCAAGCCGCTCCCCGGCCAGGGCTTCGGCAAACACCTTACCGGCGGCGACCATAGTGCCATTGAAGGCACTTACATGCTGTACAGCCCGGAGAGTGACTACTACTACCTCTTCATGTCGTTCGGCGGCTTTGTCTCCACCGATGGCTACAACATTCGCATCGCCCGCTCGAAAAACCCGGACGGTCCCTTCCTGGACGCGGAAGGCAATGACATGGTCAATGCCCGCGGCAATTGGGACAGCATCGCGCCTTACGGGGTGAAGATGATGGGCGGCTTTGAATTCGCCTCGGATGTGGGCGACACCGTCGGCGCGCGCGGCTATTTGGCTCCGGGCCACAACTCTGCCTACTACGACGAAGCCACCGGCAAGCACCTGCTGATTACCCATACCCGTTTCCCCAACCGCGGTGAACAGCACTCGGTGCGCGTGCACGAGATGTTCGTGAATGCCGACGGCTGGCTGGTGGCTTCACCCCAGCGCTACGCCCCCATCGATGGGGACAACATCGTCGACAGCAACGACCTGAACGGCACCTACAAATTCATCAACCACGGCAAGGACATCAACCGCACTGCCAAACCCACCCTGTATGTTTCCCTGAATGACGATGGCACAGTGAGTGGCGAAGTCAGTGGTACCTATGCCCACGATGTGGATAACCCGACGCAGATCAGCTTTACCCTGGATATCGACGGTGAAAGTGTTGCCTACGCGGGGGTCACCCAGTGGCAGTGGAACGAGGCTTCTAGCAAGCTGGTGCCGGTGTTTACAGCGGTATCCGCCAGCGGCGAATCCATCTGGGGCACCAAGATGGATAACCTGGCGGACGCCGATGTACTCACCAACATCAGTGATGCGCTGGCACTGCCGACAAGTTCGACGGATAACAGCCTGACACTACCCACCCGCGGCACCCGCGCGGCCACAATCACCTGGAGCAGCAGCGACGAAAATGTCATGCAGGCCGATGGCAGCGTAACGCGCCCCAATGCGGGTGAAGGCGACCAGACGATCACCGTCACCGCGGACATCGACCTCAATGGAGCCACCAGCAGTAAGTCCTTCGACATCACCATTCCCCAGCGCCAGCCGTACAACCGCACTGCCTGGTTCCCGTTTGAAAACAGCCTGGCGGAATCCGAAAGCCGCTTCGCTCCGGGTACCGCCACCGGCGACCGCATTTTCAATACCGGCACCATCGCGTACACCGAAGGCCTGGAAGGCTCAGCGTTGCAGCTCGACGGCAGCAACGGCGTACTGTTGCCGGAAGGGTTGATCAACAACTACGAGTACACGGTGTCCTTCTGGGCCAACCCGACGGCAATCACCGGATTCACCACCGCCTTCTTTGGTGCCGTCAACGAGCAGACCGCTGACAACGGCCTGCCCTATTCCAACAACTGGATCAGTTTCCTGCCCCAGAGCTGGGATGAAAACACCATGTTGTGGAGTGGTAGCGAGGCCTGGTTCGATGGCTCCGCAGGCGAGCGGATTCCGGAAGGCGCCTGGACCCACATGGCGTTTTCCGTCAACCAGGGCCTGGTCAGCGTCTACCTGAACGGCGAGCAGAAATTCTCTGCGGGTAACCTCAGCGACTTTTTCTCCGGCAACACCGGAACCTTCGCGCTCGGCGTCAACTACTGGGACCTGCCGTTCAATGGCCTGATCGATGAGCTGAAAGTGTACGAGGCCGCCCTCACCGCCGAGGAGGTTCGCTTCCTGGATATCGACAAAAAGTCCGACGCCGAATTGCTGGCTTCCGCTACCGCGATTCTCGATCTGGGCGACCTGTCCGCGGTTGCGGACAATCTGCAGCTGCCGGTAACCGGCCCCTACGCCGCCGCCATCCACTGGAGTTCCTCCAACCCGGCGGCGATCGAGGTATCGGGCAGCGCCGGTATGGTCACCCGCCCGGAAGGCAGCGATGCCGAAGTCACCCTCACCGCGACGCTGACCCTGAACGGTGCCCAGGAAGTGAAAACCTTCGCCGTCACGGTGAAATCCAGCGGCTTGCCCGAACCTGTAGCCCACTACGGTTTCGAACAGACCCTGGATGACACCACCGGTAATTTCGGTGCGGGTAGCGTGGTCGGCAATCTGATCGATGCGGCCGGTGGCAGCATCACCTATGCCGACGGTGTTACCGGCCAGGCCGCGGTATTCGACGGCGCGTCCGGCGTGGTATTGCCGGACGGGTTGATCGAGGATCACAACTACAGCTTCAGCTTGTGGCTGAGCCCCTCGGCACTCACCGCCTACACCACCAGCTTCTTCGGCTGGGCCACCACAGAAAGCTGGATCAGCCTGCTGCCCAACGGCCACGGCAGCGACACCATGTTGTGGTCCGGCACCGCCTGGTACGACGCCAATACCGGTATCCAGATTCCACAGGATGCCTGGAGCCAATTGGCGGTCAGTGTGAATGGCGGTGAAGTCAGTGTGTACATCAACGGCGAGCAGGCCTTCGGCGGCAGCAACTTCCCGGATATTTTCGGCCCTGCGGCGGAACGCCACTTTGCCCTGGGCGTGAACTACTGGGATACCCCCTACCCCGGCATGATGGACGAGCTGAAAGTCTATGCAGATGCCATTCCCGCTGCCGACATTCAGGCACTATATGAGGCGGAGCTACTGAACCAAGAGTGATGACGCCAATTTCTACACACTAGTTAAAGAAAAGGTTCAAACCGGATAAAACCGGGCCAAACCGAACCAAACCAAAAAAAGGGCAGCGCAAGCTGCCCTTTTTCATGGGCGACTTGTTCTCGGTCAAAGGTTTTCGCTCCATAGAAATATTGCCGCCCTCCCGGGCTTTGAGTAGTGTGAAGGGGTACGGATCGAATAAGACCTTGCCATGGAACACTCGACTGGGGCGCGGTTGCCGCTCATTCATCACATATTGCCAACCCTGCTCGCAGTACTGCTGTTAATGGGTGCCAGCGAATGGCTGATTATTAGCCAACTGCCACCGGGAACCCAATTCGCCGGCTCGGTGCTGCGGGTACTACTGGCAACTGCGCTGGTCGGCTTCTCCGGTTTCCTGTTATATCGCCTGCAGCAGCGCCTTAACCTACGTCAGGCCAGATTGTTGGCCCACCAGGAAAAGCTCAATGCCGAGTACCAACAGGAACTGAAAAAGCACGAGCAAACCGAAAAGACCCTGTCCGACCAACTGCATTTCCTCCAGATTCTGATCGACGCCATCCCCGCCCCCATCTTCTATAAAGACGCCGATGGCATTTACACCGGCTGCAACCGCGCGTTTGAGGCTTTCCTCGGCAAGTCGCGGCAGGCGATTGTCGGTCACTCGGTGTATGGCGTATCCCCCGGCCCCCAGGCCAAGGTATATCACGAGAAAGACCTGGAGTTGATGCACCAGCGCGGCCAGCAGGTTTACGAATCTCAAGTGGCCTACGCCGACGGCAGCCTGCACGATGTCATATTCAACAAGGCTGCTTACGAGCTGGAAGATGGCCGCCTTGGCGGATTGATCGGCGTCATTCTGGATATTACCGAGCGCAAGACGCTGGAACGGCAGCTGGTACAGGCCAAAGAAAAAGCGGAGTTTTACAGTCGTTCCAAAACCCAGTTCCTGACCAATATGAGTCACGAGATCCGCACGCCACTGAATGCGATTGTCGGTTTCAGCCAGGTGCTGCATAGCCGCAGTGCCGGTTTCGAGTTGCCGCAGGATTTTCGTGAGTTCCTCGAAAAAATTTCCATCAGCGGCCAGCGCCTGGCGGAGCTGGTGAACGATGTGCTGGATATATCCCGGATCGAGGCGGGCAAGATGGAAGCGGTGGAGGAGGACTTCCCGCTACAGCGCTTGATCGACTGCATCCTGGTTTCCTGCGAACCCCAGGCCATTCGCCAGAACCTGCGTATTCACTGTGATATCGACCCCACCCTGCCCGCGTATATTCGCAGTGACCGCGGCAAGCTGTCGCAGATACTCATCAACTTGATCGCCAACGCCATCAAATTCTCGCCGGCCGACAGCGCCATTACACTCACGCTGAAAAACCGGAACGACACACAGCTTGCGATCGAGGTGATGGATCGCGGTATCGGTATTCCGCCGGAGCAACAGGCGATTATTTTCGAGCCGTTTGAGCAGGTGGACAAATCCCTCCGTGGGCAAGCCCGCGGTACCGGATTGGGGCTGCCAATTACCCGCAGCCTGGTGGAACTCCTCGGCGGCAGTATTTCCCTGGAAAGTGAAAATAATGTCGGCACCCGCTTCCAGGTATTGTTGCCCTTGCGCCACGGCAGCCCCACACCAATAGCAAGTGGTGAGCAGGAAAAAACCCGCTCACTCGACGGTATCCGGATTCTGATTTTTGAAGACAACGCGCTGAACCAGACACTGATGCAGGCGTTCTGTGATGATCTGAAGGTGGACGCCACCTTTGTCGCCGATGGCCGCCAGGGAATCGAACAAGTCCAGGCCATGCACCCGGATCTGATTTTTATGGATATTCAGATGCCCGGGCTCAGCGGCATCGAAGCCACGCAAAAAATTCGCCAGAACCCGGCATTTTGTGATACACCGATCATCGGCCTTTCGGCCGCGGCCTTTAGTGACCAGCGCAATGCGGCGCTGGATGCAGGCATGAACGACTACCTCACCAAGCCGATCGCTTTTCCGCAGTTAATCGCGGCGATCAACAAACACCTGGACTAATGGAAAGTATTCGACAGGTTTTCTCGCACAAAAAAATGGGCAGCCTGAGGCTGCCCATTTTTTAATTTGGCCGTTCCGGAAGGTACGGCCTTTGCCTTTGCAGGCAAACCCATCCTGTGACAGATTGGATTACTTCAGGTCAAAACGATCCAGGGTCATCACCTTGGTCCAGGCATTGACGAAGTCGTTTACGAACTTCTCGTCGCTGTCGTTGCTGGCGTACAGCTCAGACAGTGCGCGCAGTTCGGAGTTGGAGCCGAAGATCAGGTCTACCGGGGTGGCAGTCCACTTCACTTCGCCAGTCTCGCGATCTTTACCTTCATACAGACCATCTTCCTTGAAGGACTTGGACCACTTGGTATCCATATCCAGCAGGTTTACGAAGAAGTCGTTGCTCAGGGTGCCCGGCTTGTCGGTGAATACACCGTGGGTGGAGCCGTCGTGGTTCGCACCCAGGGTACGCATGCCGCCTACCAGTACCGTCATTTCCGGAACGCTCAGGTCCAGCAGATTGGCGCTGTCGATCAGCATATCCACCGGCATCATGTGCGCGTCTTCGGAGTAGTAGTTACGGAAGCCGTCGGCCTTGCGCTCCAGGTAACCGAAAGACTGAACATCGGTCATTTCCTGGGTAGCATCATTACGACCCGGCTTGAACGGAACGGTAACGTCGTAACCGGCTTTCTTGGCTGCCTGCTCGATTGCCGCGGCACCGCCGAGAACGATCATGTCCGCCATGGACACTTTCTTGTTACCCCACGCGCTGCTGTTGAATTCCTGCTGGATTTTCTCCAGCTGGCCCAGAACCTTGTCCAGCTCCTGCGGATTGTTCACAGCCCAGTCTTTCTGCGGAGCCAGACGGATGCGAGCACCGTTGGCACCACCGCGCATATCGGTACCGCGGTAAGAAGACGCTGAAGCCCAGGCAGTGCGCACCAGTTCAGATACGCTCAGACCGCTGTCCAGAACCTCGGCTTTCAGGTTTTTCACATCGCGATCACTGATCAGTTTGAAGTCCACTTCAGGGATCGGATCCTGCCAGCTCAATACTTCCGCCGGTACTTCGTCGCCCAGGTAGCGTGCGCGCGGGCCCAGGTCGCGGTGAGTCAGCTTGAACCACGCCTTGGAGAAGGCCAGCTGGAACTCTTCCGGGTTCTTGTGGAAGCGCTCGGCGATTTCCTTGTACTTCGGATCAAAGCGCATGGACAGGTCGGTGGTGAACATCATCGGCGCGTGACGCTTACCTTCAACGTGCGCATCCGGAACAAACTTCGCCTGCTCGGCATTCTTCGGCTCCCACTGGGTGTGGCCAGCCGGGCTCTTGGTTTTCACCCACTCGAAGCCGAACAGGTTGTCCAGGAACTGGGAGCTCCAGGCAATCGGGTTGGCAGACCAGGCGCCTTCTAAGCCGGAAGTGATGGTGTCTTCAGAGTGGCCTTTGCCACACTTGTTTTCCCAGCCGAAGCCCTGCTGTTCGATCGGGGCACCGCCCGGCGCTGCACCGACGCATTCTTGCGGCTTGTGCGCACCGTGGGCCTTACCGAAGGTGTGACCACCAGCGATCAGCGCAACGGTTTCTTCATCGCTCATGGCCATGCGGCCGAAGGTGTCACGAATACGGTGACCGGCAGCCAGCGGATCCGGGTTGCCGTTCGGGCCTTCCGGGTTTACGTAGATCAGGCCCATGTGGTCTGCGGCCAGCGGTTTTTCCAGCACATTGCCGTTGAAGCGCTTGTCGTTGGCAACCCACTCACGCTCGGAGCCCCAGTAAACAACATCGGCTTCCCAGTCGTCTTCACGGCCACCGGCGAAGCCGAAGGTTTTGAAGCCCATGGATTCCAGGGATACGTTGCCGGCCAGTACCATCAGGTCTGCCCAGGAAATGGCATTGCCGTACTTCTGTTTTACCGGCCATACCAGGCGACGGGCTTTATCCAGGCTCACGTTGTCCGGCCAGCTGTTCTGCGGCTCGAAACGCTGCTGGCCGCCACCGGCGCCACCACGGCCATCATAAACACGGTAGGTACCGGCACTGTGCCAGGCCATACGGATAAAGAAGGGACCGTAGTGACCGTAGTCCGCCGGCCACCAATCCTGGGAAGTGGTGAGGACTTCCCTGAGGTCTTTCTTGACTGCGTCCAGGTCCAGCTTGCTGAAAGCTTCGGCGTAATCAAAGTCTTCACCCATCGGGTTGGACTTTTCCGCGTTCATGCGCAGCGGTTGCAGGTCGATGCGGTTCGGCCACCAGTCCTGGTTGGACATGACCTGATCGCCAGAAGGCGCAGCGTTGGCATTGACGGTGATGGCTGTCGCCAGCGCCACCGCCAGGGAGAGGGATTTCTTGAGCATTGGATTGCGTTCCTTATAGTCTCATCAATCGGACGAGAGAATCCTATAGGGTCACGCAATCACCTTGAAATTAGACGTTATTATCGGCCTTATTAATATCCACAATCTAAAAAGGGTCTTTGATAGTCACGCGGTATTAGCCTTATAGACCGCAACAATTCATCGTGCAAAATGTAATCAATGTGCTGCCAGACTAGCCAGGGGAACCCGGGTAACCACGATATTTTCTTTGTTTTCCCCATAGGCCACATACAGGTGTTCCCGCCACACGAAGGACTTGGGATAACTGAAGCCCTTTCGTTTATACAGTCCTTCATAGCGCGGACCTTCGAGTTGCTCGCCCCCGGCGCGGAGCAAGTAGGCGCGATCAAAAGTCGCGCCGTCATCGCTCAGGGTGACGGTGAGGGGTTCGCGGGTTTTCGAGCCGCTGGGGTTATTGACGATATAGGCAGTGCCGTCCGGCAGGTTACCCGCACTCTGTTTGGCACGGGAATCCGGCATATTGGTTGCTTGCGCACGGGACCAGGTTTCACCGCAGTCTTTACTCGCTGCCGCCAGTACCCGAAAGCTGCTCTGCTGATCCCGAAACACCATTACCAGGGTGCCGTCCCTGCGCATGAAATTGCTCGGCTCCAGTTCCCGGCTTACGCCGTCTTTTACCGACAGATTTTCAAATTGCCCCAGTTTCCAACCACTCAAGCCGGACGGGTCATCGGTATAGAGCGGCGCTACTTGCAAACCCGGCTGGCGATGCAATGCCGTCACCAGCCTGCCGCAATAGGTGTGGAAATCTTGTTCGATCACGCCGTCCAGGGGCTCGCCGGAAGCAAATTTTGGCCGCGCCGCTTCACCCCAGTGCTCACCGTTTTGACGGGTAAACACTTCGGTATAACCGCCCCTTGGTGCTAGATTGTTTGGCCACACGTTGATGAAGGCATAGAGTTCGTCGCCCTGCGCCCACCAGCCACCACTGGTTACTACCGCGCCTTCGCGCGCCGGCGCCAGCACTTTTGGAGCACTCCAATGCAGGCCGTCACTGCTGCTGGCGTAGAGCACCCGGGTATCCACCGCATCTTCATCCCGCTGCGAACTCTGCCACTGCAGATACAGGGTGCCCTTGTTTGCAAATAACACCGCACCGTGGTTGTACTGACTCTCTTCCGACACGCCGCGATAGACCGTAATAGACTCGGTACCCGGTGCCGTGGCGAGCCCCAAAGTTTCAGGCTGGTGACGATCAAACAGGTCGGGGGCCACGGTGAAAGGCTGTGCACTGGCGCCGATGGAAATACAAAGCCACAAGGCGGAAATCAGGTTCTTCATGTAAAAGCCGGGAGTCTGTGAATCGAGTGTGGATCGGGTAAAGTTACAGGTTTCCACCATGGTTAGCTGCACGATGCAAAAAGTCGCGATTTTTGTCGATGTCCAGAATGTGTATTACACCGCGAGGCAGGCGTTCCGGCGCAACTTCGATTACAACGCTTTCTGGGCAAAAGCGACCGCAGGCAGACAGGTCACCAGGGCGATCGCCTATGCGATTGACCGCGGCGACCCCAAGCAGCGGGAATTTCAGAATATCCTCAGGGCCATCGGCTTTGAGGTCAAACTGAAACCCTATATCCAGCGATCCGATGGCTCTGCCAAGGGCGACTGGGATGTAGGTATCACCATTGATGCACTGGAGGACAGTGGCGATGCCGATTGCGTAATCCTGGTGTCCGGCGATGGGGATTTCGATTTGCTGGTGAATAAACTGCGCGCAGACCGCGGCAAAAAAGTCGAGGTATACGGTGTTGCAGCCCTCACCGCCAGCTCACTGATTAACGCCGCCAGCGATTTCATCCCGATTGAACGGGACCTGTTGCTGAACTAATCCAACCAAGCGCTCACCAGGCTCCACATCCGTGCCGCAAACCGCACAGTTGCGGCCGTTTTCTTTGGCCGTGTACAACGCCTTGTCTGCGGATTCAAACAGTTGGATCGCCGCGTCAAAATTATTGTTCTCGAATGCCGCCACACCGATACTCACCGTCAGGCGCACGCCGTCTATTTCCGTTTCCGCCACTCCCCGCAGTAATCGCGTTGCCACCACTTTCGCCGCTTGTAAATCGGCGCGCGGCAACAGCACTGCAAATTCCTCACCCCCATAGCGGCACGCAATCACCGGTTTACGCACCAGCTTCCGCAGCAGTTGGCCGACGCCGCGCAATGCCGCGTCACCCCGGCCGTGTCCCAGGCGGTCGTTGATGGTTTTGAAGTGATCCAGGTCGAGCATCAGCAGGGCCAGAGGTGTGCCGCTGCGAGCCGCGAGTGCAAACTCCCGCGGCAACTGCTCATCGAAATAGCGCCGGTTGAACAGGCCGGTCAACTGGTCCGTATAACCGTGCCGCTGTATCTCCCCAACCCTGGCGCCCAGAGCAAGAGACAGCAGGACCATTTCAACCAACGCGCCCACCTGGAAGGCATTGTGGGTAAAGCTGTTGTGGGGCACCAACCCAAAGGTTTTCAGCATGTAGATGACCACACTCGCCAGTAGTGCGGTCCAGCCCACCAGGAAATACCGCGCGGGTACCGAGCCCCGCAGCAGGCTGATCACCCCCATCACCATAAACAGCATGGACAGTACCAGCGTCAAAATAGCGAGGCTCAGAATGATCGGCCCATAGCTGACGAATGGTGAGACCGCCGTCAGCGGAATCAGCAGGTAGAGCAACCAGCGGGCCAGGGTATCGGTGCGCGGGGCCAACCGCGGGCCAGAGCAGACGGTGCGTACAAACTGGATACCAAAGATCAGGGTAAACCCAAGCAGGATCACCAGGCTCTGATTGGCCAGCCAGGGGTTACCCGGCCACAGATACTGAAAGGAAATACCGTTGTGTACGCCAAAATACAGTCCGTAACTGACGGCGTAGCCCATGTAATAGGCATAGGCCCGGTCGCGTACCGCCAGGAACAGAAACAGGTTGTAAATCACCAGCACCAGGAATCCGCCGTAATAGATTCCCAGCAATATCTGCTCTTTACCCAGCTGCGGCAAAAAGGCGGTGTTGCTGCTGACACTGAGGCCGATATTCATCGAGCCCGCGGTCTGGTAGCGAAGGTAGTAGGTCTGGGTACTGTTGGCAGGCAGGGTGATCGGGAAAACGAAATCGCGCAGATTCAGCGGACGGGAATGGAAGGGGCGGCGGTCGCCGGTTGCGATCTGCGTCCAGCTGCCGTCGGGTTGGGGGGACCAGAAGTCCAGAAAATCGATCAGCGGGTAGTCCTGGTGGACAATCAACCCCAGGGGAGACGCGGTCGGGTTCGTCAGGGTCACCGCGACCCAGTAGCTGGCCCCCGTAAACCCGAAGTTTGCGCGCTCGCCCTCGACGGGCTTCAGCTGCTGCTGTGCATCCGCCGCCAGTAGATCCTGCAATTCCAGGGTCCCCGGCGGGTCGACCAGTAGCCGCAGGTGTGCCGTAAGACTACGGGGACCCTGTCCCTCTTCCACTACAAACGATTGGGCAGAGGCACTCAGCGACAGACAAATCAGCAACAGCCCCCAAACCAACCTTGCGATATTCATCGCTGCGCTTCCCCACGCTCATTATTTTGATAAGTGACGCCAAATCTTACCACAACAGGTATAAGCCCCTGCACCCAGCCACGTATTGAGCACGCAACTGATAATCTATATCATTCGCAGCCACTCGAGACCCTGCGGCCAGCACGTCGGGGATCACCCATCATTTTCAATCGGGGGCAGGGAATGACTTCCATCCACAAAACTACCTTGGCCGCAGTGATCTGCAGCCTGTGCGCGTCCGCTTCGACCCAGGCGGAAGAGACCATTGAAACGGTCACTGTGACCGCGAGCCGCAGTAACAAACCGATCAACGCCATCCCGAATACCGTCAAGGTACTGGATCGCGAGGCTCTGGATCAGCAGCTGGCCATGAGCAGCAGTCTGCTGGACAGTCTCAGCTTCACCGTCCCGAGCCTCACCCCTGCCCACCAGAAGATGACCAGCAACGGCGTGACCCTGCGCGGTCGCACACCCCTGTATATGGCGGACGGCGTGCCGCAGTCCACGCCCCTGCGCAACGGTGAACGCAGCGGTTTCACCGTCGACCCGGATTTTATCGACCGCGTGGAAGTTATTTACGGTGCCAACGCCATCCAGGGTGTGGGCGCCACCGGTGGTGTGATCAATTACGTGACCGTGGATGCGCCGGAGTCCGGCGACTGGTTGCGCAAGCTGAACACCACGATGTCCACGGACGATCTACTGGATAACGACAACCACTACAAAGTCTCCGGACTCATCGGTAAAAAGTTCGCGCAAAGTGATTTCGTCACCGGCATCGCCTACGACGCACAGGATATTTACTACGATGCCGATGGAGACCCCATTGCCATAGACCCCGTCCAGGGCGACTTTATGGATAGCCAGAGCTGGAACCTGTTCAGCAAATTTGGCTACGACCTGGACAGCACACAGCGCCTGGAAGCCTCCGCCAATTACTTCAACCTGGCTGGGGATGGCGACTACCGCGTAGTGGCCGGGGACATGGTCCAGGGTATTCCCGCCACGTCAGAAAAAGGCCGGGGTGATGGCGACCCCACCGAAAACGAAGCCCTCAACCTCACCTTCAGCTACACCCACAGCGACCTGCTGGGCGGTGAACTGAGCGCGCAAACTTTCTACTACGATTTTTACGCACTCTATGGCGGCGGTGCCTTTGCCGCATTCCAGGACCCGGAGATTGCGCCGATAGGCACCCTGTTTGACCAGTCTGCCCTGGCCTCGGAAAAGGCCGGTGCCAAGCTGACGTTTATTCGCGACAACACCCTGGTGGACGGCCTGCAACTGGTTACCGGTCTCGACTATTTGCGCGATAACACCTATCAGGAGCTGGCACAGACCGACCGCCTGTGGGTACCGAACATGGTGTATCAGGGCTGGGCGCCCTTCGTGCAGCTGGAGCAGCGTTTGATCGATGACCGCCTGCGCCTTTCTGCCGGTGGCCGCGTGGAAAACGTCACCCTGAAAGTCCCCAGTTTCACCACCGTGGCCGGTGCCAATAACACCTTTGTGGAAGGTGATTCTCCAGACTTCAGCGAGGTACTCGGGAATGCCGGTGCCGTATTCGATGTAACCGAAAACCTCACCCTGTTTGCCTCCTTTGCCGAAGGATTCACCATGCCGGACGCGGGGCTGATTCTGCGCGGGGTTAACACTCCGGACCAGACGGTAGCGGACCTTGTTGACCTGCAGCCGGTAATCGCGGACAACACCGAGATCGGTGCCAACTATCAGAACGGCGGCCTGGAAATTGCCGGCAGCTACTTCTGGTCCGACTCCGACTTCGGCTCGCGTATTCTGGTGGTGAATGGCATCGGTGAAATAACTCGCCAGAAGACCGAGATCAACGGACTGGAGCTGACTGCCAGCTATCAGTTCGAGTCAGGGGTGCGCACCGGCATTGCCTACAGTCAACTGGAAGGCCGCTTTGACAGTGACAACGACGGTACTCTGGATAAAGATCTCGACGGCCGCAATATCGCCCCGGACCGGGTAAACCTTTACATTGCCGGCCCGCTGGCGGAGCAGGTACAGGGACGCCTGCAGTACTCCGCATTACTGGATCGCGAATTTGATGGCGGCCTGCCGCAGCACAATTTCAATGGCTATCGCCTGCTCGATGCGATGGCCACCTATACCAATCCGGAACTCGGTACTTTCACCCTGGGTGTGGAAAACCTGGCGAACGAGTCGTATATCACCTACTACTCGCAGACCCTTACTTACGTGAACGACAGCACCTATTTTGCCGGTCGTGGGCGCACCCTGAGCTTCGGGTGGAACAAGGCGTTCTGATCGATTTATCAATCAGCGCCGAAATAACTACGTTTCAGTAAAAGCCCCCGCAAGTGTTTGCTTGCGGGGGCTTTTGCTATTGAAGCTGGCGTTGGCATTTTCGACAGGCAAAAAAAGGGGTGGTCTACATTTCTGTAGCCACCCAAGCCCGATAAAAATCGTTGCCCTGCTCAAAGGGCTAAATCAAGGACTGTATCAACCCCGCGCAGGCACCGCTCGCAGCTGGAATTTCTGGCAGTCGCTGTCCGCTGCGGGCGCCAGGGCAAAGGTATTACCCTCCGCCAAACCACAGTGCGCCAGGTCCAGGTTGTGCTTGCTCTCGCGGTTTTTGATTTGCAGGCTGCCGTCGGCCAGCGGTTGCAGCAACCACTGGCTGCTGCTTTCTTTACAGCTACCAAGTACTGCTGGCGCACCGGGGACCACGGCATTGTCAGCGATGGTCATGCACTGGTCGCCGGCCTGTATTTTTACAAACCCTTCATCCGCCGCCGCAATTTTCCAGCGCTGGCAGGAATCCCCTTTCCAGGCCCCCTGGCGAATGTCAGCCCCTGTCGCACAACCGGTTGCCTGCAACACTCGGCCACTCTGTACACTAGCGATGGCAACCTCTTCAGCGGGCTGCAGCAACCACTGAGAACAGCCTTCGCCATTACAGTCTTTTGCCATCAGCGGCTTGCCAGTATCGCGATTCAGCAATTGCACCCAGCCGTTTTCATTCTGGTCCAGGGTCCAGCGCTCCGACCCGGTATTGGTCCAGGGTGCCAGCTCTCCGCTCTGGTTGAGGAAATTGCCGCTGGCGGCATTCGCCAGACGGTAAGCGCCGTCGCCAGTGCTATCCAGCACCCACTCACTGTCGCTGGATGCGCAGTCGTCCGTGCCAGCACCGGTCAAGCACTGATTGCTTACCGCATTCGCCAGTTTCCAGCGCGCGCCCTGCACCTTGGTGGTGATGGGTCCATTTTCACCGGAGGGCAGCTTCTGGAATTCACCTTCCGGTACCGGTACGCCGAAATTCGGGGTGCCGCTTTCGTTCCAGGTAAATTTCTGCGCGCGCACCGAGCGGGTCGCACTGCAGCCGTCGGTCTCTTTCGAGTTGCCGTGATAGACAATCCAGTCTTCGGTTCCGTCCGGCGATTTAAAGAAACCATTGTGACCAGGGCCGAAGACGCCATTGCCGCGCTGGAACACAGGCTCCGGATACTTGGTCCAGGAGGCCGGGTCCATCGGGTCATCACCGGTCAGTTCCTTCATTGCCAGTTTGTAGTCCGGCGTATCGCAGAAGCTGGCGGAATAAATCATGAAAGTGCGGCCATCCTTTTTCAGGATCTCGGCGCCCTCGTTCACCTTGCGACCACTCTGTTCCCACTCGGCTTCCGGACGGGTAATCACCACGCGCGGTCCCTCGATCGACCAGGGGTTGGTCATCCTGGAAATCCAGTTCAGCTGTTCGTCCCCCACCCACTCAGACCACAGCAGGTACAGCTGACCCTTGTGCTCGAGGTAGGTGCCGTCGATGTTCCAGGTATCCGGCATCGGCGAGCCCTTGTATACATAGGGCCCCATGGGGTCGTCGCCCACGCTTTCCAGTACCGACAGGTGTTGGTGGTCCAGTGTGCCGTGCTGGCCGGAGGTATACATCAGGTACCAGCGCCAGCCATTGGGGCCATTCAGGCGATGGAATTCAAACGCCCAGAAGTTACAGCAGCGCGCCGGATCGGTATCGGACCAGATATTAATCGGCGCCGCCGTGGCGAGCCCGTCCAGGGTCGGCGATTTGCGCATCACCAGCTGGGAGGTCCAGGTGGTGGTTGTCAGGTAGTAGTTGCCATCCCAGTATTCCAGCCAGGGATCGGCACCATTGGCAAACAGCGGGTTGGCGAACATGCCTTCGGGGGCATCGATCTGGCCGTGCTGCGATTGTTCAGGCTGCACGGAAGCTTCACCCTGCGCACTTTTTCCGTCTTTCCCCGCTGGGGATTTTTCCGCGCTTTTTTCAGCGGGCTGGCAGGCGGTAATACTCGCCAGCGCAATGCCGGCAACCAAACTTTTTGTGATAAAACGGGAAACGCGTTTTAGGTTCATGCTGATTACTCCCTTGTCGTTATTGAACCGGCTTTACGCCTTCAGAAGTCATGACCACACGCTGAATCGTGCCATCTTCGTTGTAGTGCAGATCGTCGATACACACCGAGCGACGGAAACTGCCGCCTTCCGGCGTACCGCCGTTATGGTAAATAAAGAAGGAACGACCCTTGAAATCGATAATGGACTGGTGGTTGGTATTGGAGTTACCCGCCAGTTCGTTGAGGACACCCTTGTACTCCCACGGCCCCTCGATGGACTTGCTCATGGCATAGCCGATTTTTTCCGGGAAACCCATGGCGTAGGTCAGGTAGTAGTTGTCACCGTGTTTGTGCGCATAGAGTGCTTCGGTAAAGTTCGGCAGGTCCAGGCTGTGCATGGGACCATCCAGCTGGATCATATTGTCCTTGAGCTTGGCCCAGCGCGGTTTGGTATTACCCCAGAATAAATAGGCCTCACCGTTATCATCGATGAAGGTCGCCGGGTCCAGGTCGTCCCAGTCGATCTCGGTATCGGTGGTCATGTCATTGCTGATCAGTGCCTTGCCCAGGGCATCCTTGAAGGGACCTGTTGGGCTGTCGGAAACCGCGACCCCGACCGCAAAGCCCGGCTTGGTTTCATCGTGGCGCACCGTGGTATAGAAATAAAATTTTCCATCTTTTTCCACCACATGGCTGGCCCAGGCATCGCCCTTGGCCCATTTAAAATCAGTGACCGTCAGAGGAGAACCTTCGTTTTTCCAGTTCACCATGTCTTTTGAGGAGAACACCAGCCACTTGTGCATTTCGTAGAAGCCCTTGTTGTCCTTGGCTTCGTCGTGGCCGGTGTAAAGGTAGACGGTGTCTTTGTACACCATCGCCGCCGGATCGGCAGTGAGCACCTCGGTGATGGCCGGATTGGCGGCATGGCTGCTGACCGCCGTTGCGGTCAGCCCTGCGGTGACGAGAGCGGCTAAAAATCTGTTTTTCATATTTCTCTCACTTCTATTTTTATAATGACAATTCGCGAAAAAATACGGTGTTCAGTCTGCAGCCTGCTGGCGGAACTCCGGCATACCCGAAGCATCCCAGTGCAGGACCCGCACCCGGGTCGCGCGGTTACCATCCAGCAGGGGGTTACCCTGGATATTCCGGTAATCCCGCGCGTGGTACACCACTAGATCTGTTACGCCATCTTCAGCCACCGTAAAACTGTTGTGCCCCGGGCCGAAGCGCTTGCGCTCTGCACTGGTGTAAAACACCGGCTGTGGTGACTTGTTCCAGCTCCGGGGATTCATCAGGTCCGCACCTTCATCGGCCCACAACAGGCCCATGGCATAGTTGGCATCGGTGGCGCTGGCGGAATAGCTGATGAACACCCGGCCATTCTTTTTCAGCACCGCCGGACCTTCATTCACCTTGTGCCCCCGGGTCTCCCAATCAAAGGTCGGCGTCGACAGGGTGATGGCCGGCGGGCGAATTTCGGTGGCTGACACCATTTCCGCCATCAGCAACTGCGAGCCCAGGTCGTCTTTCACATCGTACTGGGCCCAGACCAGGTAGCGTTTACCGCGGTGGGTAAAGCTGGTGGCATCCAGTGAAAAGCTGTCCACCGGCGTCGCCATTTGCCCCATCTCCTGCCAATCCCCCAGCAACGGGTTGGCGGCGCTGTTGCGCAGGGCGTACATGCGGATTTTCCACGGATCTTCTGCCTCACCGGCGGCAAAATAAATGATCCAGGCATCGTCGATATAGTGGAGTTCTGGCGCCCAGATATGTGCGCTCATGGGGCCTGCGGCATGCTTGCGCCAGATCACTTCGGCATCGGCTTCGGCCAGGCCGGCAATGGTCTCGGCGCGGCGCAGCTCGATGCGGTCGTATTCCGGAACCGTGGCAATAAAGTAATAGAAACCATCGCGGCGAATAACCCAGGGATCGGCCCGGCGCGCCACCAGGGGCGAAGGTATGTGTCCCTGCAGGGACATATCGTGCAGGGACATATCGTTCTGGGTCGGCGGTGCTGCGGCCACGCTGGCGGAAAGCCAGAGACAGGCGCAGGCCAACACCCGGGGGAACAGGCTTGGGAAGTTCATCGCTGCTTTCGTTATCGTTGTAGTCTTGTCTTTATTCGCGGGGCTGCTATTTCCGATACTGCTATTTTCCGTAGCGCTATTTGCGGAATTCAGGGCAGTTGCCGCGCTACAAACAATATTATTATACTACTAATACCCTAACAACCCCGTTAAGCACCATAATTCGACGGGCTTGTGTGGATGAGAGAAGCACAATAGCCATAAAGAGAAGCCGATATGTTCCGACTTCCCGCAGTACTGCGGCGCCCGGTCGCGCTCGCCGCTGCCTGCCTCAGCCTTCCCCTTGCCGCCTGCGCCGACAGCGATGCCCGGGCGCAGCGCCAGATCGACGTGCACGACCCGGTAATGATCCAGGAAGGCGACAGTTACTACCTGTTCAGCACTGGTCCAGGCATTACCATCTACCGCTCACCGGACAGGCAGCACTGGACCTATTCCGGTCGCGCCTTTGACACAGAGCCCGACTGGGCGAAGGGCGTATCACCCACCTTCAATGGCCACCTCTGGGCACCGGACATCATCGAGCACGATGATCGCTTCTACCTCTACTACTCGGTTTCCGCCTTCGGCAAAAATACCTCTGCCATAGGCGTGACCACCTCCCCGACTCTCGACCCCAGTTCCCCGGCGTATGGCTGGCAGGACCAGGGCATTGTTGTGCAATCAATCCCGCACCGCGACCACTGGAATGCCATTGACCCGGCCATCATTTTCGATAAAGACGGCACCCCCTGGATGAGCTTCGGGTCTTTCTGGGAGGGATTGAAACTGGTGAAGCTGGACAGCTCGCTCACCAGGCTGGCAGAACCGCAAGAGTGGCACACCATCGCCCGCGGCGACCGGCAAAAATACCAGCCGGTGGACAAGGCCGGTTCGGAAGAGCTGGAGGCACCGTTTATTTTTGAGAAAAACGGTTACTACTACCTGTTTATCTCACGCGGGCTCTGCTGCAAGGGCGATGACAGTACTTACCGGCTGGCAGTCGGCCGCTCGAAATCGGTCACCGGGCCTTACCTGGATAAAGACGGCGTGGATATGGCGAACGGTGGTGGCACACCACTGCTTTCCGGGAATAAACGCTGGCCGGGGCTTGGACACAACAGTGCCTACACCTTTGATGGCAAGGATTATCTGGTACTCCACGCCTATGAGTCAGCGGACAACGGCCTGCAGAAACTCAAGATCATGGATATTACCTGGGATGATGATTTATGGCCGCACGTAGATCCCGCGGAGCTGGATAAGTACCAGGGATTCAAAGTTAAGTAGTTCTCACCGATTCAGAATAAAAGCACCAGAATGGCGATGAAAAAAATAATCTTAAGCCTCGCAATCAGTAGCCTTGCCCTAAGCGGATGCGCCAGCAAGCAAGAACCCGGCGAACTGGAAGTGTTCCCGCTCGACCAGGTTCGCCTGCTGGCAAGCCCTTTCCAGCACGCCCAGGACACCAACATCCAGTACATACTGGCAATGGATCCGGACCGGCTGCTCGCGCCCTACCTCAAGGAGGCGGGTCTCGCGCCCAAAGCAGAAAACTACCGTAACTGGGAAAATACCGGCCTCGATGGCCATATTGGTGGCCACTACATAACCGCGTTGAGTCTGGCCTGGGCCGCTACCGGCAATAGTGAGGTCAAGCAGCGCCTCGACTATATGCTCGACGAGCTGAAGCGCGCACAGGATAAAAATGGCAACGGCTATTTAAGTGGCGTGCCCGGCGGCAAAGCCATGTGGAATGACCTGGCCGCGGGCAATATCCGCTCCGATCTGTTTACCCTGAATGAAAAGTGGGTCCCGCTCTACAATATCCACAAGGTCTACGCCGGCTTGCGGGATGCGTATCGATACGCAGACAGCCAGCAAGCCCTGGAAATGCTGATCGCCCTGTCCGATTGGGGGGCTGAACTGATCGCGAATCTGTCGGATGCACAGCTACAACAGATCCTGAAAAGTGAGCACGGTGGCCTGAATGAAGTCTACGCCGATGTCGCGGAAATTACCGGTGACAAAAAATACCTGGAAATAGCCAAGCGCCTGTCACACCGCGAAATTCTCGATCCACTGGAACGGCAGCAGGATAAGCTCACCGGCCTGCACGCCAACACCCAGATCCCCAAAGTCATCGGCTACAAGCGTGTGGGCGATCTGGCACAGGATAAAAAATGGCAGGACGCCGCTGCATATTTCTGGAATGAAGTGGTAACACACCGCACTGTGGCCATTGGTGGCAACAGCGTGCGCGAGCACTTCCACCCCACCGATGACTTCGCGCCCATGGTGGAAGATGTGGAAGGGCCGGAAACCTGCAACACCTACAACATGCTGAAGCTGACGCAATTGTTGTACCTGAATAATCAAGAATTGGGTTATGCGGAACTGGGCGATCCACAAACCCGCTATATCCGCTATTACGAGCGCGCGCTCTACAACCATATTCTGTCATCACAAAACCCGGACACCGGTGGCCTGGTGTATTTCACCCCCATGCGCCCCAACCACTATCGTATGTACTCCCAGCCCGAGGAGGCCATGTGGTGCTGCGTGGGCTCAGGGATCGAAAACCACAGCAAATACGGCGAGATGATTTACGCCCATCGCGGCGACGACCTGTTCGTAAACCTGTTCATTCCCTCGACCCTGAACTGGGATGAAAAAGGTATCCAGATCCGCCAGGAAAACACCATCCCGGATACGGAAACCACCACGCTCACCGTCACCGGCAGCGGCAGTTTCCGCCTGAAACTGCGCTACCCCACCTGGGTCGATGAAGGTAGCCTCGCTATTGCAATCAATGGCGAAAACGTTTCGGTACAAGAGAAGCCAGGCAGTTATGTCACCCTGGCGCGCCACTGGAACGATGGTGACCGTATTGAAGTCAAGCTGCCGATGCACCCGCAAGCGGAACAGCTTCCGGATAAATCCGACTATTACGCACTGACTTACGGGCCTGTTGTACTGGCAGCAAAAACCCAGCCTTTTGTCGGCGAGCAACTCAATTTTCTCGCCGACGACAGTCGTATGGGGCATATCGCCCGTGGCCCCATGTGCCCGCAGGAAATGACACCCACCTTTGTGAGCGAGGACCGCGATTTCGCGCTCGGGCTGCGGCGCTTGCCCGGAGACCAGCTGCGCTTTGCCGCGCCGGATAGCCTGCGTACCGCAGATATCCCGGCACTGGGGAAGAATATCGCCCGCGCCGAACTTCCCGCGCTAAACCCCGATGCCGGTACGGGGCTGGAGCTGATTCCTTTTTTCCGAGTGCACGAGTCCCGCTACAGTATTTACTGGCCTTACAGTACGCCGCAAAACCTGGCAGCCAAACAACAACAGCGTGAAGCGGAAGACCGCGCACGGCTGGCACTGATGCGCCAGACCATCGACAAGGTGGCGCCCGGCGAGCAGCAACCGGAAGCGGATCACTTTTTTGCCGGCGCCGGTACCGAAGCGGGCGTCCACCGCGGTCGCCACTGGCGACATGCCAGCGACTGGTTCAGCTACCGTTTGAATGATCCCAACCAGGAAGCACAGACACTGCGCATTACCTACTTCGGGCTCGATAATGGACGCAGTTTCCGGATCCTCGCCAACGCGGTGGAGATCGCGCAGGTAACACTGGATGGCAGCCACGGGGATGCTTTTTTCAGTATGGATTACCCGGTGCCCAGCGAGGTATTGGAACAGGCAAACCAGGGGCACATCGAGTTGCGCTTTGAAGCGGCGGAAAACTCCGTGGCCGGAGGAATTTACGGTGTGCGTCTGCTGCGCGCGACGGAGAATAGTGAATAGATGAATGAATAGCAGCGGCGCACATAAAAAACCCCGGGCAGGTCACCCTGCCCGGGGTTTTTTATTGATCGCTCTGGCCGGATGAATTCAGGCCGGAGCTAACTCTTCTGATGGTACCGGTTGCTCAAGTTTATCCAGCAGCTGTGCGGTATTGAAGCGGAAGCCCATCACGCCTTTGAACGGCGTTTTGAACACAAACAGGTTACCCGCCTGCCACTCCCGATCAAGGGTCCACTCGTTCAGAGATTCTTTTGCCGTGGTGACAAACATCAGGTCCAGATTCGGACCGCCGAAGGTAACGCAGGTCGGCTGGCTCACCGGCACCGGAATAGCCCCGGCCAACTTGCCGTCTAGGGAATAGCGCTGGATTCGCGCACCGCGCCACTGGGCGGACCAGAGATAACCCTCTGAGTCCACGGTGGCACCATCTGGATAAATGCCGAACATGGTGCGCGCAAACAGCTCACGCTGACCGATATCGCCGCGGCGGGCATCGAACTTGTAACGGTAAATACTGCGGCGCGGAGAGTCGGCAAAATAGAAGTGGCTGGAGTTCACATCCCAGCAGCAGCCATTGGAAATAAAGATATTGCTTTCCTGCTGGCTGACCACACCATTGGCCTCGAGACAGTAGAGGACACCTGCAGCGTCTTCACGGCCATCTTCCGCCATGGTACCCGCCCAGAAACGCCCCTGCCGATCAATCTTGCCGTCGTTGAAGCGCAGGCCACTGCCCTTTTCCAGCAGGGTTTTCTGCCACAGGATCTTGCCCTGTCGGTAATCAAACAGGGCGAAGCCGGTTTCAAACGCGGCGACAATACAGTTTTCACGGTCGGTAAAGGCAAAGGCACACAGGCGCTCCGGGGTATCGAATACCTCCAGTTCACGGCCGGGCCAGGACAGGCGATAGAGTTTGCACTCGTGGATATCGGTCCACCAGACACTCTGCTCTTTGTGGTTCCACAGCACCCCTTCACCCAGGGTATTGCCGACTTCGATCGCGTCAATGCGCTGTACTTCGAGCATGAGCGCCCTCTCTTATTCCGTATTGCCTGATTTTTTATCGTCTATGGGTAGCAATTAGTGTGCCGCTGCAGCCTGCCGCCGGGTGAGCAGTCGCTGCATACCGATGAAAGCAAACAGCAGCAGGCCGATCACGATCTT
Organism: Microbulbifer sp. CAU 1566; assembly: GCF_023156515.1. Classification (NCBI taxonomy): domain Bacteria; kingdom Pseudomonadati; phylum Pseudomonadota; class Gammaproteobacteria; order Cellvibrionales; family Microbulbiferaceae; genus Microbulbifer; species Microbulbifer sp. CAU 1566. The sequence continues at coordinate 835,433 of NZ_JALNMG010000001.1, forward strand.
GGTCCACCAACTGTTCAGGGTGCCATCAAAGGAGATATACGTCTGGATAACCCCCATGATCAGCACACCGATCAGGGTGCCTACCACATAGCCGGATCCGCCGGTCAACAGGGTACCACCAATCACCACCGCCGCAATGGCATCCAGCTCCATACCGACGGCGGCCAGAGAATATCCTGAGAATGTGTAAAAGGAGTAGACGATTCCACCAAGAGCAGACAGGAATCCACTGATCGCGTAGATACTGATAGTGGTTCGGGCAACCGGCACGCCCATCAGCTGAGCGGACTGGGCGCTGCCTCCCAGTGCATAGATAAAGCCACCGAGGCGACTGAAATGCGCCAGCACGATGGCCGCAATCAGTACCATAAACAGGATCAGTGTGGATGCCCCAACCCAGGCACCGCCGGGCAGAAGCAGACCGAAATCGGCCACTGCGTCATAAAATGGGTGCTCAATCGGGATGGACTCTTCACTCAAGGTCGTCGCGAGACCACGGGCCAGGAACATGCCCGCCAACGTGACAATAAACGGCTGCAGTTTGTAGTAGTGGATCAGCGCGCCCATGGAAGCGCCAAACAGGCCACCACCCAGCAGCACCATCGGGAATACGATCAGCGGGTGCCACTGCAGTTCGCCGATCAAAAGCCCGCACACCACACCCGTCAGGGCGATCACTGCCCCCACCGACAGGTCGATACCACCGGAGATGATCACAAACGTCATGCCGATGGCCGTAATGACCAGAAAGGCGTTATCGGAAAACAGATTGGCCACCACCCGGGTGCTACCGAATCCGTCGAACTGCAAAGCACCCGCGAGGAACAACAGCACAAACAGAGCGCTGGTCACATACAGTGCGGTGAATCTGGAATTGGCGAGAGACTGAATCATACCTGCGCCCCTGCGTGTTTGTTTTTTCTGAAGGATGCAACAAGCGCAGCCATCTGCTGCTGAAACAGCGGCGACTGCAGCAGCAGCACAAAGATCACCACCAAGGCTTTGATCAACAGATTAAACTTTGCCGGCAGACCACTCATGATGATGGTGGTGCTGAGGCACTGGATCACCAGCACCCCGACAAGGGACAACAGAATGGAAAAGCGCCCGCCCATCAGCGATGCACCGCCAATCACAACGGCGAGAATCGCATCCAGCTCCAGCCACAGGCCTGCGTTGTTGGCATCTGCACCCTGGATATCGGCCGCGGCGATCATACCCGCCAGTGCCGCACAGACACCGGCAATGCAGTAAACCATCATTTTTACCGCGCGCTGATTGATCCCCAGGTAATAGCTGGCTCCGGCATTACAACCCACACTTTCCACGAACAAACCCAGTGCGGTTTTACGCATCAGCAATTGCACCAGCGCAAACACAATCAGTACAAGTACGATCGGGAACGGCAGGCCTAGGAAAGCGCCCGTGCCGAGAAACGCAAAGGCATCGTTCTGGAAGGTCACGATCTGGCCCGCGTTGACCAGCTGCGCAATACCGCGCCCGGCCACCATCAGGATCAAGGTTGCCACGATCGGCTGAATCCCCATATAGCTCACCAGCCCACCGTTGACCGCACCCGCTACCAGGCCCGCGGCAAGACCGGCCGCCATCAACAACAGAATGTTATCCACACCACCCACAATCAGGTTGGCGCACACTGCGCCGGCAATGGCCATGGTCGCACCAACAGACAGATCGATGCCGCCGGTGGCAATCACCAGGGTCATGCCAATCGCCAGCAGCGCCACCGGTGCACTGCGATTCAGTACATCGATCAGGCTGCCGTACAGGCGTCCATCCTGGATTTCGATATGAAAAAATTCCGGAGCCATGACCAAGTTGATGGCCAGCAGGCAGAGGAGCCCCAGCATCGGCCATACATAGCGGCCGTTAAGCTTGGGCAGTGTGACTTTTTCCGGGGCACTCGCCTGGCCCGCGATCGTTTGTAGATTACTCACGTTACGCCTCCGCAATCGCCTGCATGATATTGCCTTCGGTAATGTCGTCGCCCTCGATCTCCGCCACCTTGCGGCGGTCACGCATTACCGCAACACGATCGGAAAAAGCCACCAGCTCATCCAGCTCGGAAGAGGTCACCAACAGAGACATGCCGTCGCCGCAGAATTTTTTGATCAGCTTGAGAATTTCTGCGTGTGCACCTATGTCGACGCCACGCGTAGGCTCGTCCAGCACCAGCAATTTCGGATTGGTGGCCAGCCAGCGGGCGAGAATCACTTTCTGCTGATTGCCGCCACTCAACTGTTCAATGGGCTTTTCCGCATCCGGTGTCGCAATTTGTAGCTCGGCGATAAACCGCTCCGCCAGCGCCTGCTGCTCGGCACGGTTCATCGGACGCCACCAGCCCCGTCGCGCTTGTAGTGCCAACGCGATATTTTCGCGAATAGATAGCGGGCCAACGATACCGCTGGTCTTGCGGTCTTCCGGGCACAACGCCAACCCCTGAACAATGGCTTCCGCGGGTTGTGAAAAGTTTTGCTGCGAGTTTTTGAAGGTCAGTTTACCGCCGGTGGTTTTATCCACACCGAAGACCGCACGGCAGACTTCTGAACGCCCGGAGCCGAGCAAGCCCGCTAGGCCCACCGCCTCGCCGCGACGTACCGTCAGGGAGGTGGGGTGCAGAGAACCACGTACCGCAACTTCGTCCAGTTCCAGTAACGTTTCCGAGAGCGCTTTTTGTTCCCGCTGCTCTTTAGCCTGCACGTCTCCCGACTGTACCTCCCTAGCCTGAACTTTGGTTTCCGCCTGCAGCTCCTTACCGAGCATATGCCCCACCAGCGCACTGCGGGGTAAGTGAACAGCTTCGAACTCCCCAACCAGCTGGCCGTTGCGCAACACAGTGATGCGATCGCACACCGCGTATACCTGATCGAGAAAGTGGGTAATAAACACAATGCCGATGCCCTTGGCCTTCAACTCGCGCATCACGGAAAATAGCTTCTCGCATTCCTCCGCGTCGAGACTCGCGGTGGGCTCATCCAGCACCAGCACCTTCGCCGACATATCCACACCGCGAGCGATGGCAATCAGTTGCTGAATCGCAACAGAAAACGTCGATAGCGGCCGGGTAACGTCAATATCCAGGTCAAAGCGCTTCAGTACTTCTTTTGACTGACGATTGATCCGCTTCCAGTCGATCAACCCGAACTTTTTCGGCTCACGCCCCAGGTACAGGTTCTGTGCCACCGTAAGATTGGGCAACAGGTTGACCTCCTGGTAAACCGTGCTGATACCCACGGCTTGCGCGTGCGCGGTACTCTTCAGCTTTAGCGGTTCACCCAGATAGGCCATGCTGCCACCGTCACCTTGCAGCGCACCGGTCATCACTTTTACCAGCGTGGACTTCCCAGCCCCGTTCTCCCCCAGCAGCGCGTGGACCTCGCCCTCGCGCAACTGGAAATCCACGCCGTCCAGGGCTTTAACCCCCGGGTAGCGCTTCTCGACCTTACTCAGACTTAACAACGTCATGGTGTTTACCTGCCGGCTATCGCGTCTAGTTCTATTATTTTGAGCGCTTCGCGTATTCTGCAGCGGCGGTTTCCTGGGTAAACAGGTCACCGGTGGTGGTAATCAGTTTCTCCACCTTGCGATCGCCCTTCAGGTAGGCCTCAATCACATCAAACGCCGGCGCTCCCAGGTGCGGGTTCAGCTCCACCGTGGCATTGGCATCGCCATCCGCCATCGCCTTGAAATAATCCGGCACACCGTCCACAGAAACCACCAGCATATCCTTGCCCGGCTTCAGCCCCGCTTCCCTGATCGCCTGAATGGCACCGATGGCCATCTCGTCGTTGTGGGACCAGAGCGCACAAATATCCTTGCCGCTGTTCTCCGCCTTGAGCATGGCTTCCATTACCTCTTTACCCTTGGTACGGGTAAATTCACCGGTCTGGCTGCGTACGATTTCCGCGTTGGGGTAATCGGCGATCACCTCATTAAAACCCTTCATTCGATCAATCGCCGCGGTAGCACCCACAGTGCCCTGCAGCTCGAGAATTTTGCAGTTACCGCCGGTTTCATCCATCAACCACTGCGCCGCACGACGGCCTTCTTCAACAAAGTTCGATGCAATACGGGTAAGAAACAGAGATTGGTTATTCACATCGATATTGCGGTCGAGAATTACCACCGGAATCCGCGCGCGTTTAGCTTCGCGCAATACCGGCTTCCAGCCCGTCTCCACCACCGGGGCAATCATGATCGCATCGACCCCTTGGGCAATAAAACTGCGCACCGCCTTGATCTGGTTTTCCTGCTTTTGCTGGGCATCGGAGAACTTCAGGGTGATACCACGCTTTTCCGCTTCCGCTTTGACCGACTCGCTGAAGCTGGTGCGCCAGCCACTTTCCGAGCCGACCTGGGAAAAACCGATGGTGGTTGCGAGTGCACTCTGGCTGGCACACAGGGCCAGGGCAAAAGCGCCAGACAGGATTCGAGAGATCTTCATAGCGGACTCCTCATCACTTTGGATTGTTTATATTTATTGTTGGGAGCTTGGCTCCCTTTGTAGGTCCACTCATCTTTGTGAACGAACACTCGATACTCAGACGCGAAGCTCCCGTTGCCGGGAAGCGGTTCACGAGACCGTCTGCGGCCTGGATGGCCGCAGTCGAGCCCCCATGGATGGGTTCACGGCGTGTCTCGTGAACCGCTTCCCGGCGACGGGGGCGCCACTACGGCCAGCTAGTCGCTACCCTGCAGCATTTACTTGGCAAGGAATAACCACTAGTGGCGGCTCCAGTCCGGCAGGGGTATCCGGGACACGCCGTAAACCCATCCCTGGGGGCTTGTCTGCGAGGTCCCTCTCGCAGACAGTCCCGGATACCCCTGCCGAACCGAAGCCTTCGCAGCAAAAATTCCACTACGAAGAAAGAGTTTATTCCGCAGAAAACTGGTAACTCGTTGTCTGCCGGTACTGCTCACCCTTCTTCAAAATTACAGAAGGGAAATTACTGTGATTAGGCGCATCCGGGAAACCGTGGGTTTCCAAACACAATCCCGCATACTGCTTCATGGGGGAGCCGTCATCGCGATTGCGGCTGCCATCCAGGAAATTTCCGCTGTAAAACTGGACCCCAGCCTCGCTGGAGAAAATTTTTACCGCACGCCCGGACGACGGATGTACCAGAGATGCAATCGGCTTCAGAGCCTTGTCCGCGGTCTCATCCACCACCCAGAAATTATCGTAACCACCCGGCCACCACTCGATATCACGGCCAATTTGCTTGCGCTTGCGGAAATCCACCGGTGTATCCGCAACCTCGAGCAACTCACCAGTAGGAATCAGCTGATCGTTCAGGCGCAGCAGCTGGTCAGCGTAGATCTCCAGCTCATGCTCGAGGATTCCGTCACGCCCTGCCAGATTCCAGTAACAGTGATTGGTCAACGCCACCGGCGTTTCCGCATCGGTTACCGCACGAAACTCCAGGGTCAGAGCATCATCCTCATCCAGACAATACGTCAGCTCAATATCCAGATTACCCGGATATCCACCCTCACCGTCTGCGCTAACACAGCGAAATGTCACCGCCTGGAAACGTGCTGAAGATTCACTTTGCACCAGCTGCCAACGCTTGCTATGCAAACCCTCCGGGCCACCGTGCAAATGGTTTTCACCATCGTTGGCCGGCAGCAGGAAAGTCTCACCACCCAGTTCAAAACGCGCACCGCCAATGCGGTTGGCAACCCGACCCGCAGTCACACCAAGGTAGCCATCGTTCTCCAGCCAGTGCTGAGGATCGGCGTAGGTCAGCAGGATATTATCGCTGTGGCCATAGCGGTCTTTGGTGTGGATGGAATACAGGCTGGCACCGAGGTCACACAAGGTGACCCGGGTACCACGACTGTTCTCCAGCGTAATCAACTGCAGCGGTCGATTACCGCTGCCGATGGGCAGCTCAGAGGCGACTATCCCGCTGGGCATGTTCAGTTCAGATTGCATCACTGCTTTTTTCACCATTTACCAGCCGCGCAATGTTGAGCGGATTGGCGTTTTTCAGGGCTTCCGGGAGCAGTGCTTCCGGATAGTTCTGGAAGCAGATCGGGCGCACAAAGCGCGCGATGGACATGGTGCCCACGGAAGTGAAGCGCGCATCGGTAGCCGCAGGGAAAGGACCACCGTGCATCATGGAATGACACACTTCCACACCCGTAGGGAAGTTGTTGCAAACCACACGGCCGACTTTCTGCCGCAGGATTTCGACCAGATCGCCGTACCCCGCGAGCTCGGATTCGGTGCACTGCAGAGTTCCGGTCAGCTGGCCCTGCAGGGAAGCAATTGCCTGTAGTAGTTCGCTGCGATCGCGACACTTCACTACCAGAGACATGGGGCCAAAGACTTCTTCCTGCAGCTCTTTGTTGGCGAGGAAGTTCTTGCCATCCACGGTCAACAGACCCGCCTGGCAAGTGAATCCTTTATCATCACCAGCGGCTTCACCACAACCAACCTGTTCCACGCCCTGTTGATCGCGCAGGCGGGCAACACCGCTCTGGTATCCCGCCAGGGTATTTTCATTCAACATCACACCAGCGTCGACCTTGGCCAGCGCATCGCTGGTGGCCGCGATAAAGCGATCCAGACCTGCACCTTCCACTGCCAGTACCAGCCCCGGGTTCACGCAGAACTGACCGGTACCCAGGGTCAGGGATCCGACAAAGCCTTCGGCGATGGTTTCCGCTTTTTCTTCCAGTGCCTCAGGCAAGAGTACGACCGGATTGATACTGCCCATTTCCGCAAACACAGGAATCGGTTCCGGGCGTGCGTTGGCCAGGTTGAACAGCGCCATACCGCCCTGCAGGGAACCGGTAAAGCCGACCGCTTTTACCCCCGGCGCCTTTACCAGCTCGGCACCCACGCGGCGCCCGGAACCCATGATCAGAGAGAAAATACCCGCAGGCATGCCGGTGCTTTTTACGGCCTTATCAATCGCTTGGGCTACCAGCTCGCTGGTGCCCGGGTGGGAGTTGTGACCTTTTACAATCACCGGACAACCGGCGGCAAATGCCGCCGCGGTGTCCCCACCGGCGACGGAGAACGCCAGCGGGAAATTGCTCGCACCGAAGACCGCCACCGGTCCCAGTGCCTGATTGAAGGAACGCAGGTCCGGGCGCGGCAGCGGTTCACGATCCGGCATCGCGGTATCGATGCGCGCATCCAGGTATTCACCTTTTACAATCCAGTCTGCAAACAGGCGCAGCTGGCCGCAGGTACGGCCGCGCTCGCCCTGGGCGCGGGCCAGCGGGTAGCCGGTCTCTGCAGAGACACGCTCCAGCAGCTCATCGCCCAGGTTCATGATTTCGTCGGCGCAGGCGTTGAGGAATGCCGCGCGCTTGGCTGGTGCCAGATTGGCAAATTCCGTGGCGCAGGCGCTGGCGGCATTCACCGCTTCGGTTACCTGGAACTCATCCGCGGAGCTGATCGCCGGTGCCAGGTTTTCACCGGTGGCCGGGTTTACGCCATGAAATGATCCGGCACGACCGTCAACCCAGTTGCCTGCAATAAGTTGTTTTCCGGTAATCGTCATTGGTTTCTCCTAAGTTTTTAAATCCAGCCGCCGTCGACGATGAAATTCTGTGCGGTGCACATAGAGGCATCGTCGGAAGCCAGGAACAGGGCCATGGCACTGATGCTCTCCGGCATCAGTGGGTCTTTTACACTCTGGCCCTTGTCGATGGCTTCGCGTGCAGCGTCATCGACCCGCTCGGCCAGTTGCTTTTCAGTCATCACCCAACCGGGCACCAGGCAATTCACGCGGATACGGTCCGGCCCCATGTCGCGGGCCAAACCACGGGTCAGGCCTTCGATGGATGCCTTGGCACTGGTATAGCCGGGCATGCCACCCTGACCAGCGTGCCAGCTCATGGAACCGAGGTTGATGATGGAACCCGCTCCCAGTGCTTTCATATAGGGATATACCGCCTGCGCCGCAAAGAAGTGGTGGCGCATATTGACGGCGAGACACTTGTCCCACTGTTCCGGAGTTACCTCACGAAAATCGTGGCGCGTGTCATTGGCGGCGTTATTGATAAGTACCGAGATGGGGCCCAGCTCTTCCGCCGCCTGCGCGATGACCGATTGCAGGCGGTTGATATCGGTGAGGTCGCAGGGGTAAAAGCGCACTTCGCCTGCCGCACTTTCGTTGCGCAGGCGCTCGACCAGCGCGGAGGATACGTCTTCCTGAATATCCACAAAGGCAACTTTGGCACCCTGCTGGAAAAAAGACTCCACCAGGCTGGCGCCAATGCCGGAACCGCCGCCGGAAACAAATACGGTTTTGCCATTAAGGCTCGGATATTGATTGGTCAGCGTCATCACTCGCTCGCTTTATGCATTATTCGTTGTCATTACTGCGCCCACTCTCTGCGGAGTGGATCGCATGGATTCAACCGAATCCGGTCGACAGGTAGGGCCGGTACGCCTGAGTGAAAAAAGGCGCCCCGAAGGGCGCCGGGAGTCAAACGTGATAAACCGGATTAATGGTTACCTGTAGAAAATCTATCTGGCGTGTACAGCGCTTCCGGTTAGTGAGAGTGCGGCGGTACTTCTGAACCGCGGCAGCCCACCAGAAAATCGAAGTCACAACCTTCGTCGGCCTGCATCACATGATTGCGGTACATGGCCTCATAACCACTGGTAGTGGCGATCACGCGATTGGCTTTCAGTTTTTCCAGGCGCGCGGCAATTTCTTCATCGGATACTTCCAGGTGCAGCACTCCATTGTGCGCATCCAGGTGAATCATGTCACCATCCTGCACCGCCGCCAGCGGGCCAAACTCCATGGCTTCCGGGGCCGTGTGCAACACTACGGTACCAAAGGCAGTGCCACTCATGCGCGCGTCGGAAATACGCACCATGTCCTTGATGCCCTTTTTCAATACCTTGGGCGGCAGGCCCATGTTGCCCACTTCCGCCATCCCCGGATATCCCTTGGGACCACAATTTTTCAGCACCATCACGCAGGTTTCATCGATATCCAGATCCGGGTCAACCACGCGGGACTTGTAGTGCTCGAAGTCTTCGAACACCACCGCGCGGCCGCGGTGGTTCATCAGCTCGGGACTTGCCGCCGATGGCTTCAACACGGCACCGCGCGGCGCCAGGTTGCCGCGCAACACACAGATACCGCCATTTTCTACCAGCGGGTTGTCCAGCGGGCGAATGACATCGTCGTTGTAACAGGGTGCATCTTCCACGTTCTCGCCAATGGTCTTGCCATTGACGGTCAGGCAGTCCTTATTTAAGGCACCGGATTCACCCAGGCGGCGCAACACAGCCGGCAGGCCTCCCGCGTAATAGAACTCTTCCATCAGGTATTTGCCGGACGGCTGCAGGTTGACCAGGGTCGGCACTTCGCGCCCTTCTTTCCAGTCGTCCAGATTCAGGTCCACGCCCATGCGACCGGCAATGGCCTTGAGGTGGATAACCGCGTTGGTAGAGCCACCGATGGCGGCATTGGTGCGAATCGCATTGATAAAGGCGTCTTTGGTCAGCACCTTGGACAGGGTCAGGTCCTCATGCACCATATCAACAATGCGCATGCCAGACAGGTGCGCCAGCACATAGCGGCGGGAATCCACTGCGGGAATCGCGGCATTGTGCGGCAGGCTGGTGCCGAGGGACTCCGCCATACACGCCATGGTGGACGCGGTACCCATGGTGTTACAGGTACCCGCAGAGCGGGACATGCTCGCCTCGGCGCTCAGGAATTCGTGCAGGGAAATATTGCCGGCCTTGTACTCTTCGTGGGCCTGCCACACCAGGGTACCGGAACCTACGTCCTTGCCCTTGTGTTTGCCGTTCAACATGGGGCCGCCGGTAACCACGATAGTGGGCAGATTGCAGCTGGCGGCACCCATCAGCAGGGCCGGAGTGGTTTTGTCGCAACCCACCAGCAGCACAACCGCATCAAGCGGGTTGCCACGGATAGCCTCTTCCGTATCCATGGCCGCCAGGTTGCGGGTAAACATGGCGGTGGGACGCAGGTTGGATTCACCGTTGGAAAATACCGGAAATTCTACCGGCACGCCGCCGGCTTCGATCACGCCCTTTTTGACGTGCTCGGCAATTTTGCGGAAGTGGGCATTACACGGGGTCAGCTCGGACCAGGTGTTGCAGATACCGATAACCGGCTTGCCCTCAAAATGATGCTCGGGGATGCCCTGGTTCTTCATCCAACTGCGGTACATGAAACCGTTTTTGTCACGGGTACCGAACCAATTGGCCGACCGCAGGACCGTCTTCTTCTTATCACTGGCCATTATTATTGAACCCCATTTATTCTCTCATAACTATTATTGTATGACTTATTAAAAATCGGGACAAGCTTCGGAATCAACTTGCCCCGATTTCTGTCATCGCAAGCCTAAGTGGCACCTTTTAAGTGCGCTCATTGAGATACATCATATTGTATGATATTAATAATGACCAGCGTCACAGAGAACATTTTTTACACGGCGCTGCACAGAAAATACCCCCTCCACCGGGCACTGTATAGCTCCTGGCCAGCGCCGCTTAACCAGCGCCTTGAAAGGGACGCAGAGAGATGCCGGTGGTCCCGAACAGCAGGCTAATAGAGAAGAAAAAGCGATGAGACTGATCCAGTTCACCACCGAATCCGGCCAGCGCGCAGTGGGCGCCGTGGTCGACAGCAATACCATCGACCAGCTGAAGGATGTCGAAACCGTATACCAGCTGGCCCAGCGCGCACTGGCAAGCAACACCGGCCTGGAAATTCTGGCCAGCTCACTGCTGTCCGATATTCGCCTGGACTACCAACAGATCATCGATGAAAGCCGACTGCTGTCACCCATCGACCACCCGCAGGCCACCCAGCTGATGGTAGCGGGAACCGGGCTTACCCATCTGGGCAGCGCGGACACCCGCGCCGCGATGCACGCCCAGAATGCCACCGGCAAGGTGGAAGATATGACCGACACCATGAAGATGTTCAAGATGGGCGTTGAAGGTGGCAAACCCGCGCCGGGCGAAACCGGCGTGCAGCCGGAGTGGTTCTACAAGGGCGATGGCGACTGTGTAATCCCGCCGGAGGCATCCATCCCCAGCCCATCCTTTGCCCTGGATGCCGGTGAGGAACCGGAAATTGCCGGTATCTATATCAATGACGCCAACGGTACTCCCTGCCGCATCGGCTTCGCCATCGGCAATGAACTCTCCGACCATGTGACCGAGCGCCAGAACTACCTCTACCTGGCCCACTCCAAACTGCGCCACTGCTCCTTCGGCCCGGAGCTGTTACTGGGTGAGCTGCCCAAGCATATTGAAGGGATCTCCCGCATTGTGCGCGGCGAGGAAGTTATCTGGGAAAAGAGCTTTGTGAGCGGTGAAGACAATATGTCCCACACCATCGAGAACCTGGAAGACCACCACTTCAAGTACAACAACTTCTGCCGCCCCGGGCATGTGCAGGTGCACTTTTTCGGCACCGCCACCCTGAGCTTCGGTGACGGGATCCAGCCCCAGGCCGGCGACCGCTTTGAAATCGAGTCACCAACCTTTGGCCGCCCGCTGCGCAACACACTGAAAGTGGTGGAACGCGTGATTCCCAAGGTGAAAACCCTTTAAGGGAACCAGTCTCGCAAATAAACAGGGCAGCTCCATGAGCTGCCCTGTTTATTTCGCATGCACCGGGGAGCAAAGGAATTACACCGCAATATCTACCTTGCCGTCCGCTCCAGCATTTCCCTCTTCCTCTGCCAGGTGATCCAGCGCCTTGTGCACCGACTTGGACAGCAGGGATTTCATTTCGAAACGCGCACGCTCCGGATCGCGATCGCGAATACCGAGGAACACGGCGTGGTGGCCAGGCAAAGACGCCTGATAGGCCGCCTCTTTGGAGCTACTGATTCGGAAGAGCCCCATCAGCGCAGTCTTGATCGACTCCCCCAGGGAAACCATAAACTCGTTATTGGTTCCGCGCAGGATGGCCATATGGAATTCGATATCCGTGAGAATCACTTCTTCGGTGCCCGGCTCGGCAGTTTCCATCGCCTTGTAGGCTTTCTCCATCGCCTCGATCTGCTCATCGGTGGCACGCTTGGCCGCCAGGGCGGCAGAGGTGGGCTCGATCATTTCCCGCACCTCAAACAGGGAGCGCAGGAATTCCGGTGAAGGGGTGGAGTCAAAACACCAGCGCAGCACTTCGGAGTCGAACATATTCCAGAATTCCCGCGGGCGTACCCGGGTACCCAGCTTGGGACGGGATTCAATCAGCCCCTTGGCCGTGAGGATCTTGAAGGCTTCCCGCAATGCCGTGCGGGATACATTCAGCTCTTCGCCAATGGTGGCCTCGTTGGGAATATAGGCACCGGGCTCGTAATAACCGGTCACGATGCGCGTGCCCAGCTCGTATGCGACCCAGGCGTGCACGCTGCGCGGCCTGTTTTCCCTGACTTGTTTAACCATAATGCTTGCCTTTTCTGGTGCCGCCGATTCCGGAAATCGTTGATGCAGCGGAACAACCAGCCTTACCCGGGACCAACCGGTAAAAAAATCGGACTGATTAATTTTCGACCTGAATCGCACAACATCTGGTACGATCGCACAGCTTTTGTACATTCCCGCCGGGTAGGATACAGAAGTTTCGCGCCCGTTTCCGGAAGCGTGACTGCGAAATGTACGCCTATTCCGGGCGAGTTAAAAGTCGATGCACGGTTCCGGGGCCTTACCCCTCCTGCGCTTTGACTTTAATACTACAATAATATATATATTCTGTCGCGCCCAAACGAACTTCGCTCACCGGTTCAGGACAATAAATAGGGCGTCCAAAAAAAATAAACGTACGGACAAGCGCAATAAAAGCCCCGGTACGACAAGCGATCGATAATAAGAGAGAAAGCACCATGCAGCAGTCGAGCAAGTTGTCTGTGGTGGAAAAAGTCGGCTTCGGTGCCGGCGATATGGCCGTGAACGTGATGATCGCAGCCATGTTCTACTTCATGCAGTACTTTTATACGGACATCTTCGGCCTGAAACCGGCGCATGTTGGAACACTGTTCCTCGCTGCGCGTTTGGTCGATGCCCTGAGCGACCCGCTGATGGGATTGCTCACGGACAAATTCAAAGGCCGTCACGGCCGCTTCCGCCCCTGGTTCCTGTATCTCGCCATCCCCTATGGCTTCGCGGTCTTCCTGCTGTTCACCACCCCGAACCTCGATTACAACGCGAAACTGGTGTGGGCCTACGTCACCTACCTGTTTGCCACACTCATGTTTACCGGTGTGGCCATCCCGTACATTTCCTACATCGGCGTGCTCACCAGCGATCCGCAGGAGCGCCTGTCGGCAAACGGCTACCGCATGTTTTTTGCCAAGATTGCCAACGTCGTCATCGTGGCCTCGGTGCCGGTGCTGGCCCAATCCTGGGGCGGCGGCGACATGGCCAAGGGCTACCAGCTGGCCATGGGTTTTATGTCCCTGGTGGGCGTTCTGCTGCTGGTGATGTGCTTCTTCACCACCCGCGAACGTGTCGAGCACGTGGTGGATGAGCAGCCCCTCGGACAACAGTTGAAGTTGCTGGTTAAAAATGACCAGTGGCTGATCCTTGCCGGCGCCTGCGTCCTGGGCACCATTGGTTATGCACTGCGCGGCGGCGTGGCCTTCTACTACGCGATCTACTACCTCGGCGGCAACGAATCCCTGGCCGCCCAGTTCACCAGTGCCGGTATCGCCGCCTCCATCGTCTCCATGGTCGCCTCCACCTGGATCACCAAGCGCTTCTGCAAAATTAAATTATTCAGCTGGTCGCAAATGCTCGTCGGCATTCTCAGTGCCCTGATGTTTTTCGCGGTATCCCCCGGCGATATTGCACTGGCCTTCGCGCTCTACATTCTGCTTTCCTTCGTCGTTGACCTGCACGCTCCGGTGTTCTGGTCTGCCATCGCCGAAGCCGTCGACTACGGTCACGCCAAAACCGGCCAACGCGTGAGCGGCCTCGCCTTCGGCGGAATTTCCTTCTGCCAGAAAGCCGGCGCCGGCCTCGCCGGCTTTATTACCGGCTTGCTGCTCACCTATTTCGGATACGAAGCCGGAGAAACCCAGAGCGAATTCACTCTTACCGGTATCGCCTTAATGCTCACCATTATCCCCGGCCTGTTCCACTTCCTTCTGGGGCTGCTGATGCGCAAATTTGTGATTACCGATGAATACTACACCGCGCTAAAGAATGGTGAATTGAAGCCCGCAACCAAGGCCGAACCGGACCCAGCTCCTGCGGCTTCAACCTGAAAAACAACTTAAAACACAACCAGTTAAGAAATTAAAAATTTCCGAGAAGGTGGCGATACCGGGTACTGGTTTGCAAGACCTTCCGCGAGAGGGACCTCGCGGAAGAGCCCCCATGGATGGGTTTACGGTGTGTCTTGCAAATCAGTACCCGGTAGCGCCACCGCCACAGAAAAAATTCAAACGCTCGAAACGCGATGTACCGGAGTACCAAAGTGATTCCAGAAAAAACCGCAGAACCCCTGCTGCAACCACTGATCGAGCAACGCGCCGATCCATTTATTTACAAGCACAATGATGGGTTTTATTACTTTATCGCCTCAGTTCCTGAATACGACCGCCTGGAGCTGCGCCGCGCCAGCACCATCGCCGGCCTCGCCGAGGCCGAAAAAGTTACCGTATGGACCAAACCCGAAACCGGTCCCTATTCCGACCTGATCTGGGCCCCGGAAATCCACCATGTCCACATCGAGGGCCAGGCCCCCACATGGGCCATCTACTTCGCCGCAGCGCCATCGCGGGAGATCAAACACGACCTCTTTCAACACCGGATGTACGCCCTCACCACTACCGATGCTGACCCGATGAATGCAACCTGGGAACTCAGCCAGGTAGACTCCGGCATCGACACCTTCTGCCTCGACGCCACCGTGTTTGAACACCATGGCAAACACTACTATTTATGGGCCCAGAAGGGTCCGGGAATTGCCGGCAACTCCAATCTCTACATTGCCGAAATGGACAGCCCCACCTCCATCGTGGGTGAAGCGGTATTACTGACCAAACCGGAATACGATTGGGAAGTGATCGGGTTCCTGGTGAATGAAGGCCCCGCGGTGATCAAGAAAAATGGCCGTATTTTTATCGGCTATTCCGCCAGCGCCACCAATCACAACTATTGCATGGGCCTGCTGTGGGCAGATGAGAACGCGGATGTGCTGAACCCGGCGAGCTGGGAAAAGTCCCCCAAACCCGTATTGGAAAGCGATTACCAGCGCGGCATTTACGGACCCGGGCACAACAGTTTCACCGTCTCCGAAGATGGCAGCGAAGACATCCTGGTTTTCCATGCGCGCACCTACACCGAAATTGTCGGCGACCCACTGTGGGACCCGAACCGCCACACCTTTGTAAAAGCAATTCACTGGAATGCAGAGGGCTTCCCGGAGTTCGGCAAGCCGTCCGAGCCCTGAATGCCAATTCATCTCCGTTAAACTTGTCTCACAGGTTTACTACTGGCCCGCGTCTGCGGGCCTTTTTTGTTACCCCTTTAACCATTACTCTTGCCGCTCCAGACACAGGATCAAGGAGCCATCCGTGGAAATATCCGCGCTCTACCATTTCCCGGTTAAATCCCTGCAGGGACACAAATGCAAATCCCTGCCACTGGACCGCTTCGGCGCGGTCAATGATCGCCGCTGGATGCTGGTGGATGGCGATAATCAGTTCGTCACCCAGCGCCGCCTGCGCCCCATGGCGCAACTGAAAGCCACCGTGACCAGCAGCGGAGTGCGCCTGGAAAACCCCGAAGGCGTCGCCATCGAAATCCGCCAGCCAGACAGCGATGCAAACGCCCGTGTGGTACGCGTATGGGACGATGAGGTCAGCGCCCGCGATGCCGGCGACGAAGCCGCACACTGGCTCAGCGAACAGCTGCAATCCCCAGTGCGTCTCGTTGCCATGGGCGATGAATTCCAGCGCCCCTTGGAAGCCCCGCGGCAAGACCGGCAGGTAAGCTTCGCCGATGCCGCGCCACTATTGGTCATCAGCCAGGCATCCCTGGACGATCTCAACCGTCGCCTCGCGGAGCCCGTATCCATGCTGCGCTTTCGTCCGAATCTGGTAGTCAGTGGTTGTGAACCCTTTGCCGAAGACAGCTGGAAAACCCTTATCATCCACACCCACGACGGCCCGCTAGTGTTCGACTGTACCCACCCCTGTGCCCGTTGCGGCATTCCCGGCCTGCACCCGTTTACCGGACGCGCACAGAAAGAGCCCCTGCGCACCCTGGCCAGCTACCGCCGCTGGGAAGACGGCCAAATTTACTTTGGCATGAACCTGGCACCCGCATCTGCCAACCAGATACCGGCCACCATACACTTGGGCGATAGGGTCGAAGTTCGCTGACGGGAAACGCGACCAGCAGAGGGGGCACAAGATGAGCATCACCCGCGACTGCGCACAGCTGCTCGAAGCCGGCAGCCGCTACCACGTACACTACGGTGACCGCCTGGCCAATCACCTGCCCATGGTGCTGATCGCCCTGGACAAGCTGAGTGCAGGACCGCAACCACTCAAACACGCGTTCGGCCGCAGTACCCCGCACCTGCACCCGCGCCCATGCAGCCCCGTTGACGATATCGAAAAGCCCGCGGATTACCGCAACCGCGACGACGCTTTTCCCAGTGTATTGCATTACTACGAACAGCAGCTTAGACAGCTGGGAATCGCCAAGTGCCTGCAACAGGAGCTGCCGCCACTACTACCTGCCATCGCCACCGCCGCCTTCCACGGCCTGATCCGTACCGCCTACGGCATCGACGCCCGTCACCTGGAAGAAATTGCCATGGGGCTGGCCTTCTGGAACCTCGACTACCACGAACTGAGTAGCAGCAGTGAGACCACTCCGCAGACAGCCGCAACCATCATTCACCGGGTTGCGGAAAAATACCCGGAGGTTGCCGTAGCCCCGGGCAATATCGCCGATCATATGCAGGCGGTTACCGGCCAGCCCGATTGGCTGCAGACGCCAATCCAACCGCAATTTTTGGGCCTCGAAGACATTGCCCGTGTCGCCATCGATGCCTACCTGGGCACGAGGGATTTCACCCTGCTCCACGGCGTCACCGGTTGCCACGCACTGCGACTGATACTGCCCTACTGCGAAGATCAGGAGAGTGCACTGCGCTATTTCTGGCAGGGGCTGGTGATTGCGTATTTAAGTACCGGGCCCAAAAAAATTCAGCCCATTCCGCTGGAGGAAATCGACAATATTTTGCAACAGCAGACAGCAATCCGGGAAAAAGCGCTGCACAGCGAGGATGACCATGTAATCAAACTTGCCTACAGTGCGCTGGAAGAGTTTCATCACTACGGTAATCGCAATTACCTGCGTGTCTTCACCTAAACCCTGGGTCTGAAACCTGGGCCTAAACCCAGGGCCTGAACCCTGGCCCTGAAAGCTATTCCTAAACCCTACCTAGACCGCCAGATACTGGCGAATCAAACCATCATCCAGATTCGACATTTTGTTCGCCGCAACCACTGAACCTTTCTGCATCAAACGAAACTCTTTTCCCACCCGACGCGCAAACCCCAGCTTCTGCTCCACCAGGATTACCGTCATCCCGTCCTCTTCATTGAGTTGCGTAACGACGTCGCCGATCTGGCGAACAATATTGGGCTGAATACCCTCGTTCGGTTCATCCAGTATCAGTACTTTCGGATCAATCACCAGCGCGCGGCCTATCGCCAACTGCTGTTGCTGACCACCGGAAAGATCACCGCCACGGCGGTGCAGCATATCCTTGAGTACGGGAAACAATTCAAAAATCCGCTCGGGAATTTTTTTGAGGCCGTCACCGCGGGCCGGCAATCCGATCTGCAGGTTTTCTTCCACCGTCAACAGCGGGAATATGTCCCTGCCCTGGGGTACATAGCCAATCCCCATTTTTGCCCGCGCCTGTGCCGGGCTGCCCTCAATCGGTTTACCCTGATACAGAATCCGGCCAGTGCTGGCTGGCAACAACCCCATCAGACACTTGAGCAGAGTGGTCTTACCGGCGCCATTGCGCCCCATGATGCAGGTGCAGGAACCCGCTTCGATATCCAGGTCGAGATTCCACAGGATCTGGGTTCCACCGTATTTTTGGTTGAGCTTTTCAATCCGGATCATGCCTCTTCCCCCAGATACACTTCGATGACATCGCGGTTGTTCTGCACTTGGTCCATGGTGCCCTCCGCCAGTACCGAACCCTGGTGCAATACCGTTACCGTGCGCGCAATACTGCGTACAAATTCCATGTCGTGTTCCACCACAATCACCGTATGTTTACCGGCAAGGGACGTCAGTAACTCTGCGGTACGCTCGGTTTCTTCCGCGGTCATTCCCGCCACCGGCTCGTCCACCAGCAACAGGCGCGGTTCGGCGGCCAGCAACATGCCAATTTCCAGCCACTGCTTCTGGCCATGGGAAAGCGCACCGGCCAACTGGTGGCGGGCATTTTCCAGCCCGATAATATTCAGCACTTCATCGATCCGGTCGCGCTCGCTGCCGGAGAGACTCGCGGTGAGTGCGCTCCACACACCCTTGCTGCCCTGCAGGGACAACTCCAGGTTGTGGAAAACCGTGTGCGCTTCAAATACCGTGGGCTTCTGGAATTTCCGCCCGATCCCCAGCTGCGCAATCTCCGCTTCGTCGTGAGCCAGCAGGTCGATGTTCTGGCCGAACCAGGCGCTGCCGCTGTCGCACTGGGTCTTTCCGGTAATCACATCCATCAAGGTGGTTTTACCGGCGCCATTGGCGCCGATCAGGCAGCGTAGCTCACCGTCGTTTACATACAGGGTGAGATCGTTCAGCGCCTTGAATCCGTCGAAACTGACGTTCAGGTCTTCCAGATACAGAATCACGTTTTTCGACACATCAGGCGCGCGCCGACGCGGTACCAGAAACGGCCAGGCGGTATCCCGACGCAACAGTTCGCGCGCCTGGCCTGCGAATTGATTCAAACTCGTCATGCGTTCACCTCTCCGCCGCTCACTTCGCGGCTGCTGTCAGCGTGCGTTTTATCCCGCGTAGGTTGCGGGGTTTGAGTAGAGGAAAAACGCTGCAACAAACCTGCCAGCCCCTTTGGCAGGTATACGGTAACGATGACAAACAAAGCGCCGAGCGCGAACAGCCAGCCGTCCGGCATGATGGCGGTAAAGCGGGTTTTGGCGTAATTCACCAGCAGGGCACCGACAATGGCACCGTACAAGGTACCGCGGCCTCCGACGGCCACCCACACCACCACTTCGATGGAATTCAGTGGAGCAAATTCACCGGGGTTGATAATACCTACCTGTGGGACATACAAGATGCCGGCCACTGCCGCGATCAGTGCGGAGTAAACAAACAGCCATACCTTGTAGTGTTCGGTACGGTAACCCAGAAAGCGCGCGCGCGCCTCGGCATCCCGCACTGCCACAATCACCCGGCCGAGGCGCGACTGTACGATGGCGCGACTACTGATAAAGGCGATCACCAACAGCAAGGTAGTAATCAGCAGCAGTGCCACGCGGGTACTGTCCGCCTGTAAATCAAAGCCGAGAATATCCTTGAAATCCGTCAGTCCGTTGTTGCCACCAAAGCCCATTTCATTGCGGAAAAATGCCAGCATCAAAGCATAGGTCAGCGCCTGGGTCATGATCGACAGGTAAACACCGGTCACCCGTGAGCGAAATGCCAGCCAGCCAAAAATAAATGCCAACAGGCCGGGAATAGCCATCGCCATCAATATCGCGAACCAGAACTGATCCATACCGAACCAGTACCAGGGCAACTCCTGCCAGTTCAGAAACACCATAAAATCCGGAAGATCCGGATTGCCATAGACACCGCGGTCGCCAATCTGCCGCATCAGGTACATGCCCATGCCGTAACCGCCGAGCGCGAAAAAAGCCCCGTGGCCGAGGCTCAGAATCCCGCAGTATCCCCAGATGATGTCCACCGCCATGGCGAGCATCGCAAAGCACAGGTACTTCCCCATCAGGGTAATGGTGTAGGTACTGACATACAGCGGCGAATCTGCCGGTAACAGCAGGTTGGCCGCAGACATCGCCAGGGTTGTCACCAGGAGTATCCCCACCAGCAACGAGGAGCCCTTGCCAGGCTGGCGCAACTCGGTCATCGCGGCCGTGATCTTCTCCAGCATGCGAGTCATTGTGCTCATTGTGCTCATTCCGCTGCCCTCCCGCGCTGGGGAAACAAGCCTTTTGGACGTTTCTGGATAAACAGGATCAGGCAGACCAGCACAATGATGTTGGCCAGTACCGCGCCGGTAGCCGGTTCAAGGAATTTATTTGCAACCCCCAGGGAGAAGCCGCCGACCAGTGTACCGAGCAGATTGCCGACACCGCCAAATACCACCACCATGAAGGAATCGATGATGTAAGACTGCCCCAGATTTGGCCCCACATTGGTCAACTGCGAAAGTGCCACCCCGGCCACTCCAGCAATTCCGGAACCCAGGCCAAAGGTCATTGCATCGACCATTTCCGTGCGCACGCCCATGGCTTTGGCCATGTCCCTGTTCTGGGAGACTGCGCGCACATTCAGGCCGAGAGAGGACTTTTTCAGAACTGTCACCAATGCGACGAATACCGCCAGGGCAAACAGCAGGATATACAACCGGTTGTAGGTGACGGAAAACACCGGGTTGATCGCCAGGGAACCGCTCATCCAGTCCGGCGTCACCACCTGCATATTCAGCGGCGAGAAAATACTGCGCACCGCCTGTTGCAGAATCAGGCTGATACCGAAGGTGGCGAGCAAGGTTTCCAGCGGACGCCCCTGCAGATGTCGAATGACGCCCCGCTCGATCAGCACGCCGACACTGCCAGATACCAGAAACGCCGCCGGCACCGCGACCAGCAGGGAATAGCCGATAGCCCCAGGCATCAGCTGCTGAATCACATAGGTGGTGTAGGCGCCGAGCATGATCATTTCACCGTGGGCCATATTGATCACCCCCATCACCCCGAAGGTAATGGCGAGGCCAATGGCCGCAAGCAACAGTACCGAACCGAGGCTCAGGCCAAAAAACAGTTGCTCCATCTGGCTGTAGAATTTGATGCGTTCGGAAATTTTATCGAGCGCTTTCTGCGCGGCCGCCCTGACCACGGCATCCTGTTCGCTCTCGGTGTTCAACAATCTCTGCAGCTGATTGCGAACCGGGGCTTCCAGCCGCCCCTGCATGATCGCGATTGCGGAAAGCCGATCTGCGGTGCTGTTGCTGTCGCGCAGTTGCACCATAGCGTCTGCGAGACTGATCAACTCGGCGACTTCGGCGTTCACACCGGCTTTTTGTGCTTCTTCCAACAGCCGGATATTCTGTGGCGTCAAATCGTCCAGCATGGCAAGTACCGCCGCGCGCTGCGACTGCCCGTCACCGTGGAGCAAATCGATTCGCGCAATGGCATCGCGCAGCTGACTGCGTAGCCGGTTGTTTACACGTATTTTTTTCACCGCGCGGGATTTGAACTCCCCGAGCTCCGCGCCATCAAACAGCGCCCGGCCCACCAGGGTTCCGCTGCTGTTTTTCTGGATCTCCAACAATTGTCCGCTCTCTTTCACATAGTAGAGATCACCCGCCAGCATCATTTCAAATAGAGAACGCATTTCAGCGCCCCCGGCCTGCTCCAGCTGTCGCACCAGGTCACCGGTCTTTTTCAGACTTGCGCCGGGTAATTGCTGGAGCACAGAACCCACAGCGATTGCTGTGGGTTCTGTTTGCGCCAGCGGACTGCCGGTTGGCAGCAGCAAAACGGCCACTGATGCCATCCAAAGCTTGAGTAGTAAAACCTTCACTAAACTCTCCGCATTCGTTACATCAAGATTGGGGGGATTTCGCCAACCGCTTTACTGAGCCTGGCCGCTGCAGGCCTTGGACTCGGTGTTGTAGTTGCCGCACTTGATCGGTGCGGTCCAGTCGGCAATCAGGTCCTTGGAACCCGGCAGGAAGTCAGACCAGGCATCGCCGGCCACGACACCCTCGGTTTCCCACACCACTTCAAACTGGCCGTCGTCCTGAATTTCGCCGATGAATACCGGCTTGGACAGATGGTGGTTTTTGTTCATCTTGGCGACGCCGCCGGTGAGGTTCGGGAACTCGATGCCGATCATTGCCTGCTCAACCGAATCCACGTCTGTGGAACCGGCTTTTTCCACCGCCTTGGCCCACATGTTGAACCCGATATAGGTCGCCTCCATGGGATCGTTGGTTACGCGCTTTTCATCACCAATGAATTTTTTCCACTGCTGGACGAAATATTCATTGGCCTCGCTGTCGATGCCCTGGAAGTAGTTCCAGGCCGCCAGATGGCCGACCAGTGGACCGGTGTCGATACCGGAAAGTTCTTCTTCACCCACGGAGAAGGCCACGACCGGAATGTCCTCGGAGCTGACGCCCTGGTTGGCGAGCTCTTTGTAGAAAGGCACATTGGCGTCGCCATTGATGGTGGATACCACCGCCGTTTTCTTGCCGGCGCCACCGAATTTCTTGATATCGGAAACGATGCTCTGCCAGTCGGAGTGCCCGAACGGGGTGTAGTTGATCATGATGTCTTTCTTGGCGACGCCCTTCGATTCGAGGTACGCCTCCAGGATCTTGTTGGTGGTACGCGGATAGACGTAGTCGGTACCGGCCAGTACCCAGCGCTCCACTTCGAGATCGGACATCAGGTAATCCACCGCCGGGATTGCCTGCTGGTTCGGCGAGGCACCGGTGTAGAACACATTTTTGGAAGACTCTTCACCCTCGTACTGCACCGGGTAGAACATCAAGCCGTTCAGTTCCTCGATCACCGGCAACACGGATTTGCGCGATACCGATGTCCAGCAACCGAAGATCACATCCACTTTTTCTTTGGTCAGCAGCTCGCGGGCCTTCTCCGCAAACAGTGGCCAGTCGGAAGCCGGGTCTACCACCACCGCTTCGAGTTTTTTGCCCAGCAGACCGCCCTTGCGGTTCTGCTCTTCCACCATCATCAGCACCGTGTCTTTCAGGGTGGTTTCACTGATGGCCATGGTGCCGGAAAGCGAGTGCAGTACGCCGACCTTGATGGTCTCAGCCGCCAGCGCGGCAACGCTGATTACGCTAGTGCCGGCGGCGAACGCCAGACTGGCAACGAATTTTTTCAGTTTCATGGAGTGGCTCCTGTATTTTTATGGATCTTTTCCCGAGGTGTTTTACAACTGGACTTGCAAGCCGAGGCTCAGCACATCCACATCCGCGCCGGCGTATCCGGAGGCGTTGGCATCACCGGAGACATAGCTGAGGTTCAGGCGGGTGTTGTGGCTGTTGACCACATAATTGAGGCCCAGCTCGGTGGAACTGCTGCTGTCGGCATCGGATGGGCTGTTTTCCACCAGACGCAGGTAGGGCTGGAATTTGCCCGGGCCCACGTTGACCGGAAACAGGTAGGCAGCAGTGGCGAAGACCGACTCGCCGTCAAACAGACAGAAGCAATCGCCGCTGGTGGGCTGGGAGGCCAGGGTATAATCAGCATCGAAACTCTTGTATTCCGCCTCGACGGTAATCACACCGCCGGCATCCAGCACTGATTCCGAGAGCATATCCACGGTCCAGCCGGAAAAATCACCGGCGGATTCCGCACTGCCCACACCGTCTTCCTGACTCTGCAGGGAAAGCGCCAGGGTAAAAATATTGCCGAGACCACCGTAATAGGTGGAGCTGGTGTAGTAACCGGGATTGGCTTCCATATTCAGGAAGTTGTAGGCAAAGCGCGCGGCGTACAGCGGTTTCTCGTCCTGGTTGCTGTATTCATCGAGGCCAATAAAACTACCAGCGGCGTACTGGAATTTTCCCGCGGTGCCCCAGAAGGTAATGCCCTCATCGCGCCCGATCAGTCCCGCCTGGCCACCCTGGTCGGAGGCGTAGAGCGGCTGGCGATACTGGTTCCAGCTGAGACCGTAGTAAGGTCCGCTCATTTCGATGCGGTCCGCCGGCGTCAGCATGCGGCCCGCCCAGATATTAAACGCCGGGCTGAACTCGAATTGCGCAATCGCATCCAGCACATCCACGGTATCGCCGTCCCGCTGTTGCAGATTGAAGGTGAACTTCACCGTGTCATTCAGCTGGCCAGAGGTGTAGACGCGGATATCCGGCATGGTGAATTCGCTATCCCCTTCCACCGACTGGAACTGGGAGCGAAATCCGGCACCGATACTGAACGTCTGCCCACCTTCCGATTCGTACTGCTTGGCTGACACCGGCAGTGATACGGCGCTCGCCGCCAGAACCCCTGCCGCACAGGCGCCACCTAACCACCTTTTCTTCGACTGGCATACCGCTGACAGTCGCTCACCTCCTGAATACTTCTCCATGATTGTCCCCTTGGTTTTCGATCTCGGTTTTGGTCTCGATTGGTTATTTTTGCTGCTATCGATTATTCGACCGTGGGGACAGGGGAGCTATACGCGTATTGGGGCCGGTGACTACGTCATTTGACGGTTTTCAGAAATGCGGAGGGAAGTACACTAAGGATGGCAGTAATCAGCACAGAATCCGGTATTCTTGTTGCAAGAAAAAAGAATATGACGAGAAACCAGCAGTAGGCAGCACCCGGTGGTTGAAATATTTACGGGCAACGATAACGACAACGAACAACAGGCCATGCAACCCGCACAACAGGTGTTCCGCGTACGGCGGACCTACAACAAGTGGGTGGGAGACGAGACCCTAGAGGACTTCGCACTGCGATTTACCGCCGTGCGCGGGCGCCGTTTTACCATTGAGCAGGTGGCCAAAACCGCCCTTGGTGCCACTGCCTTTCTCGCGCTCGAGGCGATCGCTGCGGCGGTGACCCTCAACTACGGCTTTATCAACACTGTTGCCGCCATGCTCGCAGTGGCCGCGGTGATCTTTATTACCGGCTTTCCGATCACCTATTACGCGGCCAAGCACGGCCTGGATATCGACCTGCTGACCCGCGGTGCGGGCTTCGGTTATCTCGGTTCCACCATCACCTCGCTGATCTACGCCTCCTTCACTTTTATCTTCTTCGCCATCGAGGCCGCAATCCTCACCTCGGCCCTGCATGCCCTGCTGGGTATTCCCCCGGCCATCGGCTACATATTCTGCGCGCTGGCGGTCATCCCCATCGTGACTCACGGCATTCACGCGGTGAGCAAATTCCAGATCGGCACCCAGCCACTGTGGTTACTGTTGCAGTGCCTGGCACTGGGCAGTGCAGCCTGGTTTGAAATTTCCCGGGTGGATGACTGGACCCAGTACGCACCGCAACACAATCCGGCGGGAGCGGGGTTCAACTGGATGCTGTTTGGTGCTGCCAGTGCAGTGTTTTTTGCCATGGTGGCGCAAATTGGCGAGCAGGTGGATTACCTGCGGTTCATGCCGGAAAAGACCCGGCAGAATCGCAAGCGCTGGTGGTTCTGGCTGACCCTTGCCGGGCCGGGCTGGATCTTTATCGGCGTGATCAAGATGCTGTTCGGTTCCTTCCTCGCCTATCTGGCGATCACCGATGGCGCCTCTGCCGAGCAGGCCGCCGATCCGGTGTACATGTACCAGACGGTGTTCAACTACCTGACCCAGTCACCCACCATGGCGCTGATCCTGGCTGGTGTGATGGTGCTGATCTCGCAGATGAAGATCAACGTCACCAATGCCTACGCCGGCTCCATCGCCTGGTCGAATTTCTTTTCGCGACTTACCCGCAGCCATCCGGGTCGTGTGGTTTGGCTGGTGTTCAATGTGAGCATCGCGCTGATTCTGATGGAGCTGGGAATTTACCGCGCACTCGAAGGTGTGCTGGGTATCTTCTCCCTGGTGGCCATCAGCTGGCTGGGCTGCCTGGCGGCGGATCTGATGATCAACAAGCCGCTGGGCATCAGTCCGTCCTACGTGGAGTTCAAGCGCTCGCATCTGTACGATTTCAATCCGGTGGGCGTGGGCTCCATGCTGCTGGCATCGGTGATCGGTATCCTGTGTTACCTAGGCCATTTCGGCGAAGTGGCGAAAAATTTTGCCAGCTTTATCAGCCTCGGTATCTGCTTTGTGATGGTGCCGCTGCTGGGGCTGGCAACCGGCGGCCGTTTCTATCTCGCCCGTCATAGGGACTTTCTCGACGGCGACGGCGAGCGCGCTGTCAGTAGCTACATCCAGTCAGCCCAGACCTGCTGTATCTGCGAAAACGATTTCGAACCGGCGGACATGAGCCACTGCCCCGCTTACCAGGGCCCGATCTGTTCACTTTGTTGCTCACTCGACTCCCGCTGTCTCGATGCCTGCAAGCCGGACGCGCGCTTTTCCCGGCAGCTGGCCACCTTCGCCAAAATACTGGTGCCGGAGGCCGTGGTGAACGGGGTGGATTCCCGACTGGGACGCTTTGCCGCTCTGCTACTGGGCGCCAGTGTGTGTATTGCCGGCGTGTTGTCACTGATCTATGGCCAGCTACAACCGGCCAGTGACGGGGAGGCACAGTTGCTGAGCCAGGCGTTCTGGACACTGTTTGTGGTGCTGCTGCTGATTGCGGGCGTGTTGGCCTGGCTGTTCCTGCTGACCCACGACAGCCGCATCGTTGCGCAGATGGAATCGAACCGCCAGACCCGGCTGCTGCTGAACGAAATCGAAGCGCACAAGGAAACCGACCGCGCCTTACAAGCGGCCAAGGAGCAGGCGGACCGCGCCAACAGCGCCAAGAGCCGCTACCTCTCTGGGATCAGCCACGAGCTCCGCACACCGCTGCAATCCATTCTCGGCTACGCACAGCTGCTCAACCAGCAGCAGGACATTCCGGAAAAGCATCGCAATGGCCTGCGCATTATCAAACGCAGCGGTGAATACCTGACGGACCTGATTGAAGGGCTGCTGGATATTTCCAAGATCGAAGCCGGGCGCTTGGATATCTACCGCAACCAGGTACGGCTGCCGGAACTGCTCGAACAGATGGTGGAAATGTTCCGTCCCCAGGCTGAGGCAAAAGGCATCCGGTTTTATTGCCATATCCATAATCCACTGCCATCCACGGTAATCGCGGATGAAAAACGCCTGCGCCAGATACTGATCAACCTGCTGTCCAACGCGATCAAATACACCCGCGAGGGACAGGTGGATTTTCACATCCGCTACCGCAATCAGGTAGCGGAGTTCACAATTGTGGACACCGGTGTGGGCATTCACCCGGAAGATCAGGCGCGTATCCTCAAACCCTTTGAGCGGGTGCGCAACGGCGCAACTCCAGTGGCCACCGGTACCGGCCTCGGGCTGACCATCGCCTACCTGCTGACGGAAATCATGGGCGGCGAGCTGCGCATGGAAAGCGCACCGGACGCCGGCAGCCGCTTCACCGTGTCCCTGCTGCTGTCGTGGGTGGATTCGGATCACCACAGCGAGGTGCCGGAGCGTCGTATCCGCGCTTACCAGGGCCCGCGCCGCAGCGTAATGGTGGTGGACGACGAGCCCATTCACCGCGGATTGATTGGCGACCTGCTGACACCACTGGGCTTTTCCATGATGGAGGCACAGAGCGGCGAAGACTGTCTGGCACTGGTACAGCAGCAACAGCCCGACCTCTTCCTGCTGGATGTGACCATGCCGGGCATGAGCGGACTGGAGCTCGCCGAGCAGTTGCGCACCCGCGGTATTGCCGTCCCCATCGTGATGCTCTCCGCCGACGCACAGGAGCGACACCTGAAACCCGGCGACAGCGAGCCCGCCCACCACGATGCTTACCTGGTGAAGCCGCTGGTGAACCAGAAGCTGTTCGACACCATGGCCCAACTGCTGAAACTGACCTGGGTTTACGCCACCGACAGCGGACCCGCGGTCAAGCCACAAACGCGGCAAGCTAACGCCAGTGAGGCACTGCCGGATCATCCACTGCTGGCAGAACTGCTCGCATACGCGCGCATCGGCTACCGCAGCGGCGTGCACCGTACCCTGGACCGGATTGCCGCAGAATCGGTGGTACCCACACACCGCATTGAAGAATTCCGCCAGCTGGCGGACACCATGCGCTTCGAGCCTTTGAGCGAAGCCCTGGAAATCAAGGAGTGAACATGAAACCCGGTGACGACACGGCCAGTGCCACCCGGTCAACGGCGGATACGCACACAGGCGATATCGTGCTGGTAGTGGACGATTCGCCAGATACCCTGAGCCTGATCAATGACACCTTGGAGCAGGCAGGAATAGACGTACTGGTTGCGCTGGATGGCAACCAGGCGCTGAATATTGCCCGCCGCCTGCGCCCGGATATGATTCTGCTCGATGCGGTCATGCCGGGGCTGGATGGGTTTGAAACCTGCCGTTTGCTGAAAGCCGATCCCGAGCTGGCTTCTATTCCGGTAATTTTCATGACCGGGCTGACAGAATCCGAAAGTATCGTGCGCGGGCTGGAAAGCGGCGGCGTCGACTACCTGACTAAACCGATTCAGCCGAATGAACTGCTGGCCCGCATGAAAGTGCATCTGAACAATGCGCGCCTGACCTCCAGTGCCCACCAGGCCCTGGACTCTACCGGGCAGTTCCTGTGCACCGTGGATGCGGCGGGTCGAATGCACTGGGCCACACCACAGACCTATGCCCTGCTGAGCAGCGCCGGTGCAATGGAAGGCGGCCTGCAACAGAAAATGGCAGCAGACCTGCAGCTATGGCTGTCACGCAACCCGGGGAGTGGCCACAAATTAAAGCTGGAGGGTTTTCACAAACCACTCGCGGTGGTGTTTATCGAGCAGCGCGGCGGCAGCACCTACCTGTTGAAACTGATAGACGATGGTGGCCCCGGCGGCGAGACAATACTGCGCGAAAAACTGTCGCTGACCCGACGGGAATCGGAAGTACTCTTCTGGATTGCCAACGGGAAAACCAATCGTGAAATCGGCGAGATTCTCGAGGTGAGTCCGCGCACCGTCAACAAGCATCTCGAAGGCGTTTTCTCAAAGCTCGGCGTTGAAAACCGTACGGCGGCGGCGGGCATCGCAATACGCGCACTGAACCCGGACGCCTGAGCCGATGCGATAAGATACTGAAAAAACGGGAGGCCATCGGCCTCCCGTTTTGAATCGCGTGACTTTCTAGGCTGCGACCGCTTCTTCTGCGGCCACCGCCTTTGCAAAGGCCGGGTATTCCACCACTTTCTCAAAGAGCTGCCGGGTATTTTTACCCAGAGAGATCTCCAGCGGAAAGTAATTACTCCAGTTGGCGTAAACCGCCAGCATCATATCGATCGCCGATACTTTCTCCCCGCAGATAACCGGCCGATCCGCGAGACGCTGTTCCACCAGTTGCCAGAGGCCGTTAATCCGCGCGGCGGCTTTCTGTAAAACCTCCTCTTTGGCCGCGTCCGACTCCAGGCCGCGACTGGCAAAAAATAGCAGACCATAGGCCGGATGCAGCGTGGCGTTGGCAAACATCAGCCACTGGGTGAATTCCGCCTGTTGTGCCGCGCTGGCTCCCAGTGATTCGGGCGCGTGCTTGTTCAGCAAATACAGCACAATGGCGGCGCCCTCGCGCAATACCAGGTCGCCATCTACCAGTACCGGTACCTGGTTGGTCGGATTAATGGAACGGAAGTCCTCGACCGAGTCCCGCGCAATCAGCTCTACCGGCTGGTCCAAGTCCAGTATCAATGCGTGAATCGCGCGAGAGCAGGCACCGGGCATGTAATACAGTTTGTACATGGTTTCATCCTTTGTGGGTTAGGGTTCAAACAGGCTTGCTTACAGCAACAGGTTGGTATTCATCGTTCAGGGACAGCATCGGTTTCGCCCACCAGGGCAGACAGCAGTTCTGCCGCATGCAGGTGGAAACTGAGGCCAATCATTTGACCGGCGGCCATGGTGGCAAAGTCGGGATTGTTGTTTTCCGTGGACGCACGGGAGAGCGGCCGCGTCACCGACATCTGAAATGGATAGGGCAATGCCGGATCGTCCCAGGCATCGCTGGCTTCGGTCAGGCGGTTGCGGATATAGCGGGCCATACGCCCGGAAACCACTCGCGTCAGTACGGTATCGACACCCTCTCTTTTGCGCAGCAGCCGCTTGTGCATATCGCTCGCGCCGGATTCCTCACAGGCGAGAAACGCGGTGCCTACCTGCACCGCATCCGCCCCAAGCGCCATGGCGGCGCGCACGCCGCGATGATCGGCAATACCGCCAGCGGCGATCACCGGAATCGATACCGCATCGCGCACCCTGGGCAGCAGCGCAAAAGTAGTGAGCAAAGTGCGCGGTTCGGGCTCCGTCAAAAACGCCGGGCGATGGCCGCCCGCTTCCAGTCCTGACGCAATCACCATATCCACGCCAGCGCTTTCCAGTGCCACCGCCTCGGCGACCGTGGTCGCCGCCCCCAGGGTTTTGATACCGCGCTCGGCACAGCGATCGAGAATCGAGGGTTCGGGAATACCGAACACGAAACTGAATACCGCCGGCCGCGCTGCGAGTATTGCCTCCACCTGCTCTTCGTAATCGTGCAGCGGATTCTCGGCGGCCGCTGGTGGAGACAGAGACATCTCTTGATAAAGCGGGGCAATCTGTTTGAGGTAGGTTTGTTCGCGCGATTTGCTGAAGGGTTGGCCCCACTCCTGATCCCGGGGAATCCACAGGTTGAGATTGAAGGGCTTGTCGGTGCGATTTCGGATATCCGCGGCCAGCGCCAGAATGCCTACGCCGGACAGGTGATGGGCACCGTAGGCACCGAGTCCGCCGGCATTGGATACCGCGGCGGCAAGTTCGGCACTGGAGTGACCGCTGCCGAAGGGGCCTTGTAAAACCGGGTAGGTCAATCCCAGTGCCTGCGCTACCGGGTTGTCACGAAAATCCTCTCTCCGCATAAATACTCTCCCTGGCTGATGTGTGCGGGAGGCAGTCTAGCGGCAGTGGTTACCAAAATATACTAATGGAAGCTTTGTAACTACAATATGTGGTTACGGTCTGGATACCTGGTTACCGGATGGTAACCGGTGATTTTCCGGCAATCATAATTTGGAAACAGTAAGGAAGTTTGCGGTGCTGCCACGTCGAAAAAATCCGGTGGAAACGCCACCGGCCAGTTGCCCTTTGAGTACCTGCATGGAGGTAATCGGTGGGGCCTGGACGCCGAATATTATCTGGTTCCTGAGTGAGCGGGCGCGGCGTTTTACCGAGTTGAAAAGTGATATTCCCGGGATCTCTGCGAAGATGCTGACGACGCGACTGAAGCAACTGGAGGAGCGCGGGGTGGTTATCCGCGAGGTGATGCCGACGTCGCCACCCAGTGTGGAATATCGGTTGAGCGAGCTGGGGGCGGAGTTGAAGCCGGCAATCGAGGCGATTGTGCAGGTTGGGCACAAGCTCAAGGTGCGGGCCTCACAGACTACGCCATGAAATTAGTGTCGTGGCGACAGCGCACCGGGTACAGGTTTCCAGGATCGCTGTGAACCCATCCCTGGGCGCTGCGGCGCAAACATCCTGTTTGCGACGCTCCTGGAAACCTGTACCCGGCCCACTGTCTTCAAGTCTGACAGTTGCACTCCACCGCTATTTAGTCTTTCTGGTCGTTTTTTGAACTTCTACGTATGTGTAACAAGAATACGGCAACCGCACTTACCGAAAACGCCATAACAATCCACAGTATATGGTGCATTTCGTGCACAACCCCGGCAGGTGCGTGACCTTCGTGGGCTTGAGTGGCCAGACTCGCGCTTACGAGCGTCATGAGCATCATGATTTTGGTGAGAATTTTTGCTTTCATATTTTCCTCGACTGCTTGCGTTCTTGCTTTGATCTTTTTCAGTCAATTGCTGGAATCGATTTTTCTTCCAGTATTCCCTCGCGCACGATGAATTGGATAATGTCTTTGAGGCCCTTTTGTACCTTCAAGTTGGAGAAGACAAACGGCCTCTCGCCGCGCATTTTTTTGGCATCGCGATCCATGACTTCGAGGGACGCGCCGACCAATGGGGCCAGGTCAATTTTGTTGATGATCAACAAATCGGAGCGGGTGATACCTGGGCCGCCTTTTCTGGGGATTTTGTCACCAGCCGATACATCGATCACATAGATGGTGAGGTCGGAGAGTTCCGGGCTAAAAGTGGCGCTGAGGTTGTCGCCGCCGCTTTCCACGAACACCACATCCAGTTCACCGTGACGGGCGATGAGTTCGTCGATGGCGGCGAGGTTCATGGAGGCGTCTTCACGGATGGCGGTGTGAGGGCAGCCGCCGGTTTCTACGCCGAGAATGCGGTCCGCGCTCAGTGCCTCGTGGTGAGTGAGGAACTTGGCATCTTCCTGGGTATAGATGTCATTGGTGACGACGGCGATATCGTAGTACTCACGCATGGCACCGCAGAGTTCACGCAGCAACGCGGTTTTGCCGGAGCCTACCGGGCCGCCGATGCCGACACGCAGGGTCTGTTTTTTGGCTGTGGTCATGGTATTTATCCCCAGGATGCTTATTGGGTTCTCGTTAGGATCTGAACAATCGACTGTACTGGTGTTCGTGCTTGGCGCTGGCGATAGCCAGCGCGGGCAGGCCAGCCCCGAGTTCGAAGTCTTGTAATTGTGTTGCGCTGGTGATGGCCGCCGGTACCTGTTGCTGAATTTTGCCGATCAGTTGCTGCGCCTGGGTCTGTCCCAGGGGCACCAGTTTGGTGGCGGCGGCAACCTGGTTTTCCAGCCAGGCCCACACCAGGCCCAGTACGGCGGCTTCCTCGCTCAGTTGCCAGTGATGTGCGGCGATGGCGAAGGCGGTGACAAAACTGGCTTCGGATTTCTCCAGCGGTTGTTCAATCTGCAGCTGAATCAAAAGCCGGATCAGGGCGTTGCCGGTGGCGGTGTCCGTGAGGCGCAGTTCGCGGGTTTCGCGGCACGCCAGGGCGTAATGATTCCAGTAATGCAGCTGTTCCATATCGCCCTGCTGCAGTGCGCGATAGCAACGCAGCAGTAGCGGGCAATCCACCTGCGCCAGGGATTCCATCAGTTGCAATGACAGCCATTCGCGAGTCTGCTCGAAATTTTTTACCCAGCCCGTATCAATGGCGTATTCCAATCCCTGGGAAAACGCGTAGCCGCCCACCGGCAGGCTGGCACTGGACAACTGCAGCAGGCGCAGCAGCGCTGTGTCAGTGGTGGTGATGCTCATGGTGATCGTCATGACTGTGCGAATGGTTGTGCGAATGGCCATGCGAGTGCCCTTGAGAGTGCCCATGGGAATGGCCACCACTGTAGGCACCGGATTCCGGTACAAACACCGCCTCTTCTCGCATCAGGCTGAGCCCAAGCAACTCCAGCATTTCTTCCAGAACGTGATCGGGGGTTATACGCAGCCAGTATCCATTGGCGCTTTCCCGATTGCCGATCTGCAATTTCACATGTCGGTTTCCCAGGTGGTAGCAGGCGCGGCTGAAGGTGAACCAGTCATTGCAGTGGGCGGTGGTTACCGGCTCCTCGGCGCCGACTACCTCGACATAGCTATCGCACTGGCTCTGCAGGATTTCCCCTACCTGTAATGGCTTGCCGCGCTCCAGAAAAATCCGCACTTCGCTACCGTCGGTCGCCTGTGCGCGCAAGCGGCCGCGGTCCCGTTGCAGGTGGTCCAGCACCAGGGAATACTGGGGCGTTTTTCCGCTGTCGGTACCGAGACGCTCGTAGATATCCAGTGTCAAAAGGCGTTCCTCACAATCAGAATAAGCAGTAGCGCTGCGCCAGCGGCAGCTCCGTGGCGGGTTCACAGCTAAGCAGTTCACCATCGGCTCGCACTTCGTAGGTCTGGGGATCGACAGTCACATCCGGCTGCCAGTCGTTCAGCAGCATGTCTTTTTTGCGGATACTGCGGGTGTTTTTACAGGCTACCAGGGTGCGTTGCAGGCCGAGCTTTTCCCCGATGCTGTTGTCCAGTGCAGCCTGGGACACAAAGGTCACCGAGGTTTTCGCTGCAGCCAGCCCCATGGCGCCGAACATGGGCCGATAATGCACCGGTTGTGGAGTTGGAATCGAGGCATTGGGATCGCCCATGGGGGCCGCGGCAATCATCCCGCCTTTTAAAATCATCGATGGTTTTATGCCGAAGAAGGCCGGCTTCCACAACACCAGATCTGCCAGTTTTCCCACTTCAATGGAACCCACCTCGTGGGCAATGCCGTGGGTAATCGCAGGGTTGATGGTGTACTTGGCGATATAGCGGCGCGCGCGGAAGTTGTCGGCTCCGGCAGTTTCACCAACCGCGTCCTCCGGCAAATTGCCGCGCTGCACTTTCATTTTGTGCGCGGTCTGCCAGGTACGGGTTACCACTTCGCCCACACGCCCCATCGCCTGGGAATCCGAGGCGATCATGCTAAAGGCGCCGAGGTCGTGGAAGATATCCTCCGCGGCAATGGTTTCCTTGCGAATACGTGAATCGGCAAAGGCAATATCTTCGGGAATACTGGTATCCAGGTGGTGGCACACCATCAGCATATCCAGATGTTCATCCACGGTGTTGACGGTGTAGGGACGCGTGGGATTGGTGGAAGACGGCAATACGTTTTCCGAGGCGCACGCCTTGATAATGTCCGGCGCGTGGCCGCCGCCGGCACCTTCGGTGTGATAGGTATGAATGGCGCGCCCCTTGAAAGCGCCGAGGGTATCGTCCACAAACCCGGATTCGTTCAGGGTATCGGTGTGAATCGCCACCTGCACATCGTATTTTTCGGCTACCGTCAGGCAGCAGTCGATGGCCGCAGGCGTAGTGCCCCAATCCTCATGCAGTTTCAATCCGCAGGCACCGGCTTCCAGCTGCTCTTCAATCGCTTCCGGCAGGCTGGCATTGCCCTTGCCGAGAAAGCCCAGGTTCATCGGCAGGCTGTCGGTGGCCTGCAGCATTTTGCCAATATTCCAGGGACCGGGGGTGCAGGTAGTGGCATTGGTGCCGGTAGCTGGTCCTGTACCGCCACCAATCATGGTAGTGACGCCGGACATTAATGCCTCTTCCACCTGTTGCGGGCAGATAAAGTGAATGTGCGCATCGATACCGCCGGCAGTCAGGATCGAACCCTCGCCGGCAATAATTTCGGTGCCGGGACCGATGATGATTTCGACCCCTTCCTGCACATCCGGATTGCCCGCTTTGCCAATACCGGAAATGCGTCCGTCTTTTACCGCCACATCCGCCTTGGCCACACCCCAGTGATCGAGAATAAGCGCGTTGGTGATGACCAGGTCGGGGGTCTCGGCAGACGGCCGCTGGCTCTGCCCCATACCGTCGCGGATTACCTTACCGCCACCGAACTTCACTTCATCCCCGTAGCGGGTGAAATCTTTTTCTACCTGTAACCAGAGTTCGGTGTCTGCCAGACGTACGCGATCGCCGGTAGTGGGGCCGAACATCTGTGCGTAGCTTTCTCTATCCATGCTGCTCACGGTTTCACTCCCCTCACTCCCCGACCTTGTCCAGTGGGCCCATGACCTCACCACGAAACCCGTACACTTCGCGCGCGCCCGCGTAAGCCACCAGCTCTATCTCGCGCCCCTGCCCGGGCTCGAAACGCACCGCGGTACCGGAGGCGATGTTCAGGTGAAACCCTCGCGCCTGTTCGCGCTCGAACCGCAGCGCCGGGTTGACCTCATAAAAATGGTAATGGGAGCCCACCTGTACCGGGCGATCACCGGTATTTTCCACCCGCAGGGTGCGGGTTTCACGACCGGGATTGAGTAGGATGTCGCCTCTGTCTGACGCGACCTGAATTTCTCCGGGAATCATTTCACACCCTTTTTATTTAGCGCTTCAGCTGATGGGATTGTGCACGGTCACCAGTTTGGTGCCGTCGGGAAAAGTGGCCTCCACCTGCACTTCGTGAACCAATTCGGGAACGCCGTCCATCACCTGGTCTGCACTCAATATCTCGCGGCCGTAACCCATCAGCTCCGCAACACTTTTGCCGTCCCGCGCACCTTCCATGATTTCCATGGTGATCAGTGCCACGGCCTCCGGATAATTCAATTTCAATCCACGCGCCAGCCGGCGTTCGGCGAGCAGTGCGGCGGTAAACACCAGCAGCTTGTCTTTTTCTCTCGGCAGTAATTCCATGCAAAATCCTGCAGTGCCTTTTCAATTTATAGATATCAAAACAAATCAGGTGCGCCAGATTCGCGGCGCACAGGGGTTACGCCCCAGCCATTCAGGCCGCAGTCGCGCCCACACATCGGTAAGCAGTGCACGCACTTCAAACGCGCAGCGCCCCAACACACGCACCGCGAGCATTTCGCCGACCAGGGTGACACCGGCCACACAGCGCTTGTCATGCGCTGCGATAATTTCCCGGCAGTCTTCCAGCACAATCTCTTCTGGTGCCTCCGTAAACGGCCCCATCACCAGCAATCCATTGATCGGCAGCCCCTGCAGCCCAGCGCGTGATTGCAAAATTTCTTCACCGCTCAAGCGCAGGGATTCCACCAGTAGCGGGACGCCCTCACGAGAAATTTCCAGCCGCTGTAATAACTGGCCACTGGCAAAGGTGGCATCGCAGGCGGGCAAACCGAGGGACGTAACCTCCCAGCCTGCAAAGCGCGCCCCGTGCGCGAGGTCCACCCGCGTGTTCATAGCCCCGTTGGCACCCGGGTAGGCAATATTCTCCAGCGGCAACCACTCCAGGCTCGCCCCGGCCTCGACCCGCAGCGTCGTATTCTGACTCTGCAACAGGCCGTCCTGCCGCGCCCGGTAAACACGCCCAGCACCGGTGGTCGTCACCAGCGCACCCGCGCCCTGCTGAACCTCCACGCGGATATCCAGCCGATCTCCGGAAACCAGCCCTCCGGGCGGATGCAGCAGATACACATGCGCCAGATCCCGCCCTTCTGGAAAGAACGGCTTCTGCACATACAAGGGACCGAAATGCCGATTGCGCACCAGCCGACAGCCACGCGCCCCGCGCGCGAACTGCAGCTCCAGATTCGCGTGCCAGCGCCCTGCGGAAACGGCTTCAGCCGCACTGGGCTCGGGAATAGCGAGTTGATTCATGGAAACACTGGCAACAGCTTCTCGCCCCGGAAAATCTTTCACTCTTTCCCGGCAGCAGGTTGGATTTAAGGCCAATGGAAACAAGATTCAGAAGCGAGGGGTATGCGTCATTTGACGTAGAACGCTACCTGCCGGTACCAGTCGAAAGTTTGAAGTAAAGGGCAAAACGAACAGCGGCCTGAAATGGCCTTACAAAAGCCGTACACTCGGACACGGCTGAATAAATATCAGAATTGATCTCTAGCCTCGGAAAAGGAGCAACCAATGGCCCTCACCCCCTCGACCATGATTCCGCTGGGCACTTCCATGCCCAACTTCAAACTCCCGGATCCGACCGGCACCCAGGTCAGCAGCAGCGACTATGCGGGCAAACCTCTGCTGGTCATGTTTATCTGCAACCACTGCCCCTTCGTAAAACACATTGCCGCCGCACTCTCCGAGTTCGCCGAACAGTACCTGCCCGCCGGCCTCGGCATCGTCGCCATCAACAGCAACGACTTTGCCAGCTATCCGGAGGACAGCCCGGAGAAAATGCAGGAAGAAGTGGCCGCGCGGGGATATCGCTTTGCGTATCTGGTGGACGAGGATCAGTCCGTAGCCAAGGCGTTCGATGCCGCCTGCACCCCGGACTTTTTCTTGTTTGATGGGAATGGAAAGCTTGCCTATCGAGGACAGTTTGATGACAGCCGACCGGGAAATGATGAACCGGTGAATGGGAAGGATTTACGCGGCGCTGTGGATAAGGTTCTGGCGGGGGACGAGCCAGGAGAAGATCAGACGCCGTCGATCGGCTGCAATATCAAGTGGAAATAGATTCTGCTCACGAAGCAATACAGGTGGGCTGAAGCCAAAGTGCTGGGTGTAAGTTTTTGAAAGCGTCGGCGACAGGGACGTCGCCGACGCAGCGTACAGGGATGTATTCACAGCGGTTTCAAAAACTTACACCCAGTGCTTTGGCGCCACATAATGCAAATAGAACTTTCACCTCAACTACGAAGCACTCTTCAAAAAAGCCAGCATCCACCGCGCTACCGCACTGGTGTGAATATCGTTAGAAAGCGAATCCTTACCCTTCTCCACCATATCCTCACCAAACACCTCTTTGCGCAGCTCCATCAGCCCCTGAGAATAGGGCTTAGTGAACTCCGGGTGTGCCTGCATCGTAAGCATGTGCTCACCAACCTGCAGCAGCGCATAAGGGCAGAAATCGCTGGACGCAATCACCTTGGTACCCGGCGCCGGTGTCACCACCTGATCCTGATGGCTCACCAGCAGACTGAAGTTCTGCTTAGGCTCCACCATCCACACCGGCGTCTCCTGCACCTCATAACTGTGCACCCCCACGCCCCAGCCCTTCTCCGACTTGCGCGTCTCACCACCCAGCGCATGGGCAATCAACTGGTGGCCAAAACAGATCCCCAGGGTCGGCTTCTCACGCTTGTGCAACTCGCGCACAAACGCCATCAAAGGCGCAATCCAGGGCTGGTCATCGTAGACACCGGTTTTACTGCCGGTAATCAGGTACGCATCCACCTCATCAATATCGTCCGGATAGTGGCCGTGCTGCACCTCATAGGTCACAAACTCCAGAGATGGGTCTTCACGCTTCAGCAGGTCCGCAAACATCTCCGGGTACTCGCCGAATTCCGCCACCAGTTGCGGGCGTACATCGTCGGTTTTCAGAACACCTATTTTCATCTTTCCACCACTGCTCACTAAAACACACCAGTAAATTTGTGATCACATTATCCCGCTGCGCCCGGAGACCAACAAGCCCCAAATCATCAGCACTCGACCTGTCACCAGAGTAAACGCAAAAATATTGCGCTTTTCCATCCCCGGCTAGACTGAAAGTGTTGCGCCACACGGCCATGAAGTTCAAGGAGCGAATGCATGAAAGCAATCAGCCTGGCTGCGGCGATTCTCGCGGCTACCCTCGGTGCCAACCAGTGCCTGGCAGATTACGAGCAGGGCGACTTCATCGCCCGCATCGGCTGGGGCTATGTAGACCCCGATGATGATTCCGACTGGCTGCGAATCAACGGCAGCACCTTTCTGGAAGATACCCGGGTCTACGTAGACAGCGGTGACAGCGCCACCATCACCGGCACCTGGCTGTTTGCCGACCACTTTGGCCTAGGATTGCTGGTAGCACTGCCCTTCGAGCACGACCTCGCCGTCGCCGGCCTGCCGGACCCGAACAATCCCGGCAACCTGCTGGGCAAAGTCGACCTGGGCAGCATCGAGCACCTGCCGCCGACACTCACGGTGCAGTGGTTCCCCGTGTGCAAAGAGTCCTGGGTGCAGCCCTATGTCGGCTTCGGCGTGAACTTCACCACCTTTATGGATGAAGATATCAGCAATGTCGCCAACGAGTATTTCGAGGACGTGCTCGGTGCCCTGACCCCGGCGGACCTGAAGCTGGACGACTCCTGGGGGCTCGCTGGCGAGCTGGGGGTAGACATCATGTTCGGTCGCGACAGCAACTGGCTGTTCAATGCGGCGGTCTGGTACCTGGATATCGATACCAAGGCGAAGATCGACTTCCGCTCCCGTGGCGATTTCACCACCCGTATCACCACTGATGTGGACATAGATCCCTGGGTCTATTCGGTGGGACTCGGCTACAAATTCTGACCCTCAACATCTGAACCGGTTTGCGTTTGAGCGGGCGTCAGCGGGCGCCCGCCAAACCAATTACGGGCCATCATCTGCGCACGCTGAACGCTCACCCCGCCCCTTTCGCACTGGCACTATACCCTTCGATCCCCCAGTATTTTCGGCAAATATTGCCCAAAATCCCTGAAATTCAACTAGAAATACTGGCACCCTTCGCTCAAAGGCGCCGCCATCATTATTGCTGTATGATTGCCCGTTATTTGATCACTTTTTAGCCGGCAGGCACTCGCACAGGAGACATAATGACAACATCCACATCCCCCAGTGACATCCAGCCCGCCGGCGCCACGAAAAAAACGGCATTTACCCGCTTCCTCGACACTGTCGAGTGGCTGGGCAACCTGCTCCCCCATCCGATTACTCTGTTCGCCCTCTTTGCTGTGGGTGTGGTGCTGATCAGTGGCATCGCGTCCTTTTTTGGCCTGTCAGTGGCGGATCCCCGCCCCGAAGGTGCTGCCGGTCGTGCTGCCGATGGCGTTATCCATGTGGTCAACCTGCTCTCTGGCGAAGGTCTCAGGACCATAGTCACAACACTTGTCACCAACTTCACCGGTTTTGCACCCCTGGGCACGGTTCTGGTGGCCCTGCTGGGTGTGGGGATTGCCGAGCACTCCGGGCTGCTGTCTGCCGCGGTGCGCGGTATGGTTCTGCAGGCCTCCAAACGCACCGTTACGGTGATCGTGGTATTCGCCGGCATCATCTCCAATACCGCCTCCGAGCTCGGCTATGTGGTGCTGATCCCCATGGCGGCGATGATCTTCCACTCCCTCGGCCGACACCCGCTGGCGGGTCTGGCCGCGGCTTTTGCCGGGGTATCCGGCGGTTACAGTGCCAACCTGTTCCTCGGCACCGTGGATCCGCTGCTGTCCGGTATCACCGAATCCGCCGCGCACATGATCGACCCCAACTATGTGGTGGGGCCCGAGGTGAACTGGTTCTTCATGATCGTCAGTACCTTCCTGATCACCATTGTGGGTAGTTGGGTGACCCTGGCGATTGTGGAACCAAAATTGGGCAAGTACGACAACAGCGAAGCGTCTGTCGACCTGTCACAGGACAAGATGACCACCCTGACCGACACCGAGAAACGCGGCCTGAAATACGCCGGCCTCGCGGTACTTGCGGTGTGTGGTTTGCTGGCACTCACCATAGTGCCGGAGTGGGGTGTACTGCGAAATCAGGAGACAGGTGCCGTAGCCGGCTCCCCCTTCCTGAAAGGCATTGTCGCCCTGATTGTGGTGTTCTTTGCGGTACCGGGCTTTGTCTACGGCAAGGTGGTGGGCACCATGAAGAATGACCGCGATGTGATCGATGCTATGTCGAAAAGCATGGGCACCATGGGCATGTATATCGTGCTGGTGTTCTTCGCCGCGCAGTTTGTGGCCTTCTTCAAAATGACCAACCTGGGCACCATCTTTGCGGTGCTGGGTGCGGAAGCCCTGCAGAGCATCGGCCTCACCGGCCCGATCCTGTTCTTCTTCTTTATCCTGATGTGTGGTGTGGTCAACCTGAGCCTGGGCAGTGCCTCGGCGCAGTGGGCGGTAACCGCGCCGATCTTTGTTCCCATGCTGATGCTGCTGGGTTATGCGCCGGAAGTG
Source organism: Microbulbifer sp. CAU 1566 (assembly GCF_023156515.1). Classification (NCBI taxonomy): domain Bacteria; kingdom Pseudomonadati; phylum Pseudomonadota; class Gammaproteobacteria; order Cellvibrionales; family Microbulbiferaceae; genus Microbulbifer; species Microbulbifer sp. CAU 1566. The sequence continues at coordinate 876,678 of NZ_JALNMG010000001.1, forward strand.
ATCCAGGCCGCTTACCGGATCGGCGACTCGGTGACCAACATCATCACGCCGATGATGAGCTACTTCGGCCTGATCGTGTCTTTCGCCACCCGCTACAAGAAAGACCTGGGAATGGGCACATTGATCGCGACCATGATCCCCTACTCGATCTTCTTCTTTATCGGCTGGACCGCACTCTTCTTCCTTTGGGTGTTTGTCGCCGGCCTGCCGGTTGGCCCCGGAGCGGCGACTTACTTCACCATGTAAGTCACCGGAACCGACAAGCAACCTCCAGAAACCGCGCCCTCGAGCGCGGTTTTTTTTGGCCATTACTTCCCGGTCAATAATCCGTACAATCGGCCAGACCAAAACAATAAATGGCCTGACAAAAATGAGGCCGCGATGAAAGGAGTGTCCCATGCCCAAAGCCACCTTGAGAGCGACCCTACTGTCGCTACTAGTGAGCGCCAGCGCCACCCAGGCCCAGAACCCCCTCGATTTCGGCAGCAACATCAAAACCGCCGACCCGTCTGCCCACGTGTGGAGCGACGGCAAGATGTACCTCTACACCTCCCACGACGAGGAGTGCCAGCAGGATTTCTGGATGAAAAACTGGCATGTGTTTTCGTCGGACAATCTGGTGGATTGGGAAGATCACGGTGCCGTGCTGTCGGTGGACGACCTCAGTTGGGCCGACAACTATGCCTGGGCACCGGATGCGGCCTACAAGAATGGCAAATACTACCTGGTGTTTCCCGCGGGCACCGGTCACAAGAATCGGGTAAACCCTGAGAAGAGCACCAAGTGGATGGGCATTGGCATTGCCGAAAGCGACTCGCCCACAGGTCCCTTCAAAGATGTCATCGGCGCGCCCCTGTGGCGTACCCCCTATGCCAACGATCCGGCTTTGTTCATGGACGACGACCGCAAGGCTTACCTGTATTTCCACGGCACCAGCTTTGATTACTACGTGGTAGAGATGGCCGAGGATATGCGCAGTATCCAGGGCGATTTCCAGAAGATGGATATGGGTGGCCACGAGCCAAAGATGGAAGGCCCCTGGGTCTTCAAGCGCGACGGCAAATATTATTTCACCATGCCGGAAAACAACCGCGAGCTCGCCTATTACATGTCCGACTCACCGCTGGGGCCCTGGGAGTACAAGGGTGTCTTTATGGATCAGGAGAACCAGAGCAACAACCACCACTCCATCGTCGAATACAAGGGACAGTGGATTCTGTTTTACCACCGCTGGATGCAGTCACCGGTGTCCAGCTGTGAGAAACGCCAGCGCTATTCCACCGCCGAATACCTGCATTTCAACGCGGATGGCACCATCCAGAAAGTGGTGCGTACTGACCAGGGTGTAGCGGATTTCTCCGAGCGGGTTAAGAGCACCATTGCCCACAAGGATTGATTCTTGCAGCAGTGCATGGTTACCTGCCAATCGGCCATGCACTGCAAACAGGAATTTCTTGTGAAAAAAACAACATTAACCATCGCTCTCGCACTCGCCGCCACCGCCCTCCAGGCACAAGCGGCGGATGCCGACAAACAACTGGCTCAGACCGAAAGCAAGGTCATCGAATGGCGCCGCCACCTGCACCAGAATCCTGAGCTGGGTAACCGCGAATTCGAAACCGCCAAATACATCACCGCACACCTGAAGTCCCTCGGCATGGAAGTGGAAACCGGTGTTGCCCACACCGGGGTGATCGGCTTGCTCAAGGGCGGCAAGCCAGGCCCTACCGTGGCGCTGCGCGCGGATATGGATGCACTGCCAGTTACCGAGCAGGTGGATATTCCCTTCGCCTCCAAGGCAAAGACCGAATACAACGGCGAGCAAGTGGGTGTGATGCACGCCTGTGGTCACGACACCCATGTAGCCATGCTGATGGGTGCCGCCCAGGTGCTGGCGGATATGCGCGATGAGCTGGCTGGCAATGTGCTGTTTATTTTCCAGCCCGCGGAAGAAGGGGCGCCCGATGGCGAAGAGGGCGGCGCAGAGCTGATGCTGAAAGAGGGCTTGTTCAAGAAGTACAAGCCCGCTGTGGCCTTCGGCCAGCACGTGACCTCCAGCCTGCCGACGGGTGTGATCGGCTACCGCTCAGGCCCGCTGATGGCGAGTTCCGACGAGTTCCGTATCAATGTAAAAGGTCGCCAGACCCACGGCTCCCGTCCCTGGGGCGGTGTCGATCCGATCACCGCTGCCGCGCAGATTGTGATGGGCACCCAGACCCTCGTCAGTCGCCAGATTGATATCACCAAGGAACCCGCGGTGGTGTCCTTCGGCAAGATCGACGGCGGTGTGCGCAATAACATCATTCCCGACAGCGTCTTCCTGAATGGCACCATTCGCAATTTCGATATGGATAATCGCCAGGAAATTTTTAAACGCTTGAAAGTCACCGCGGAGAAAATTGCCGAGAGCACCGGCGCTACCGCGGAAGTGGAAATTCTGGAAGGTTACCCGGTGACCAGTAACAACCCGGCGCTGACCGAAGCTGCAGTACCCGCACTGAAAGCCGCGGCCGGTGATGACAAGGTGATGGTGATTCCGAAAATTACCGGTGCTGAAGACTTCTCATTCTTCGCCAATGAAGTTCCCGGTTTTTACTATTTCCTGGGTGTCACCCCAAAAGGCACCAACCCTGCCAGCGCCGCCAGCAACCACTCGCCGCGTTTCTACGTGGACGAAAGCGCGCTCAAGGTAGGCACCAAAGCGATTACCCAGCTAACCCTGGATTACCTCGCCAGCCAGCAAGAAAGTTAAAAACCACCTTAAAAAAAGGCGGAGCACTGCTCCGCCTGTTTCTCTTCGATCGTCAGATCAATGCGCGCGCGCCCTGCGCTCCGCCATCAAGGCTTCAAACGCAATCGCCTCTGCACTCTTTACTGCCACGGTGCTTTCCTGTGGGACGGCAGTGCGCAGTGTTCTCACCGCCACAGTTGCCGCTTCAGGTGCACTGGCAAAACAGCGCTCCAGCAGGCAGTCCATAATGGTTTTACGATCATCCAGCTCGTGGAATTGACGCAGTTCGCCGCTCACCGGATCTTCAACCACAAACGGTTCCTCTTCCCCGGTGGCCAAATTGATCACGACACCGCTCATAAACGCTGAAATCTCGGCAACTTCCCCAACTTCACGCTCCACCACGTGGGAAAACTCGGTGTTGGTCTCGGTACCGTGGCAACCGCTGCAGGTATTCAGGCCGACGATATGCCGCGCCTCATTATTCAGGATTCCGGGTCCGTTCCAGGTAGTTACCGGCCGCGCAAATCGCCCGATCTCGGCATCGGAAGCACCACCGAGCAATGGCTCACCGGCAAACTGGAGCGGTACCACATAGCTGCCATCGAGGATTTCGGCTTCCGCGCTGTTGACGTAATCCGCGAACAGCTGGGTGCCGTTCACGTCATCCGCCGGGGTCTGTGCGACGGTCGCGGGCTCCAGCAAGCCGGTTTCCGCACTGAGTTTGAATTCCCGCAGCTGCCAGGGATCCGCGAAGGGCAGCTCATTGGTGCGCAGCTGGTTCAACGCATTGCCATTGGGCTTGTGTGGCACGGTATTTTTACCGGTAAAACGGTTGGTCAAGGCGATCAACTGCTGGTTGTACTGTTCACCAAACTCCAGTGCACCCAGTGCGTGGAAGCCCTCGGCCCAGGCCAGCAGCTCCTCTTCCGAATTGGCTTCCAGGCCGTACTCAAAGATGACCTTGGCCGGCAGGGTTCCACCGCTGCTGGGCTGGTTAAAGCTGAATACAAAGCGCGCCTCACCACCACTGGTGACCTGGCCACTGGCATCCCGGGTATGCAGATCCGGGCGGTAGACAATCGCCAGCAGGCGGAACAGGTGAATATCGAAATTCAGCGCATCGCTGGTGCCCTGGCTCAGGTTAAAGCTCATACCCCGCCAGGGTTCGATAAACAGCGTCTGCATCTGCGGGCGCGTGGCCACCACGTCCTCGTTGATGACCTGCTGGTTGAGGTAGCTGTTGAGCCAGTGCAGAACAAACGCTTCTTTTTCCGCGTTGGTCGGATTCTCCTGCGGCATCATCTGTTCAATCAGATGCAGCCAGGAAAGCTCGCCGCTGATGGCCGCTTGCGAGTCCACCACCGACAGGTCGCGAATCAGCAACTCTTTGTCGATGTCCACGGCGTGAAATGCAGGCAAGCAGGTGCCATCCAGCGTCCACTCACCCCACTCCCCATGGTGGGTGGAAGGCAGTGTGTTCTGGTTCCACCAGTTGGCGGTATACCGCTGCTGGCTCTCCACCACCCGGGCGCCACTGGCATAGGCGCTGACCGAGTCCCAATCAGGTACTGCGGTGCAATCCACCTGTATGGCCTGTGCGGAAGTAGCAGAAGTAAAAACGGCAGAAGCTGCCAGGACCAATGCGGACGCATTGGCACGGATAGATCGATACATAACTCTGTCCCTAAAACGAGGTTGCGGACAACCTCAAGTACTTCGAATTCACGCACCTTTCCGGGTGCGCAAAGCGGTGGCAGCAAGAAATAAAGCGAATTGCCTCTCACCACACCCGCCAATGACAACGCTGTCATTGGCGCGAAATACTAATACCAACAAGTCATGAAATCTATATAACGGGAACTATAGCCGAGACAAGCTGCAGATGAACAGGACCGGTGCCGCGCCCCGATTCAGTACCCCGGGAAAGACGCCATTACGGCCCTGCCGAGTGCGGCAGGTAAGTGAGCACCAACAAAAACGGCGAGCTGGAAGCTCGCCGTTTCGTGGAAAAATTTTCTAGCAGGGCGTCAAATCACGCCGTTTCACTGCGCCGGGCCCGACGCTGGCGAGGACGTTGATCCGCACCGCCAGCGCGATTGCCGCGCGAGTCGCCGTTGCCACTGCGATTGCCATCCTGGCGATTACCACTGCGATTTCCGTCCTGACGATTGCCGCGCGCATCGTTTTCAGAGCGCCGGTTGCCGTTACCGCGGTTACCCGAGCGATTGCCGGATCGACCTTCGCTATTGCCAGAGCGGTTTCCGGAATCCCTTCCGTCGGAAGCGCCGCGGCGGTTGGCCGGCTTCTTGCGCGGGGCGCCGTCACGGCGCACCTGTGCGCCCTTGCCAACCTTGCCTCCGGATTCGGGTAACTGGTGATCCGGCTCATAGCCTTCAATTTCTTCGCGCTCGATGGGCTTCTGGATCAGCCGCTCGATATCCCGCAGCTGCTTGATTTCATCCGCAGAAACCAGAGACACCGCGCGACCGCTGGCGCCGGCACGGCCGGTGCGGCCAATACGGTGCACATAATCTTCCGGCACGTTGGGCAGGTCAAAGTTCACTACCTGGGGCAGCTGATCGATGTCGATACCGCGCGCGGCAATATCCGTCGCCACCAGAATCCGAACCTTGCCGGATTTGAAATCGGCCAGGGCCTTGGTGCGCGCATTCTGGCTCTTGTTGCCGTGAATGGCCGCGGCAGAAATCTTGCTCTTCTCCAGCTGGGTCACCAGGCGGTTGGCACCGTGCTTGGTACGGCTGAAGACCAGGGCCTGATGCCAGTCATTTTCCTTGATCAGGTGACTGAGCAGCGAGGTCTTGCGCGCTTTGTCTACCGGATGCAGCTTCTGCAGTACCGTCTGGGTGGTGGTATTGCGCGGGCTTACATCGATTTCCACCGGATCGTTCACCAGCCCCTTGGCCAGGGCGCGGATTTCCGGAGAGAAAGTCGCGGAGAACAGCAGGTTCTGGCGCTTGGCCGGCAGCACCCGCAGAATTTTTTTGATGTCATGGATAAAGCCCATGTCCAGCATACGGTCGGCTTCGTCCAGTACCAGCACTTCCAGTGCATCAAACTTGATCGCGCGCTGATTGTACAAATCCAGCAGGCGGCCCGGGGTGGCGACCAGAATGTCGGCACCGCCACGCAGGCGCATCATTTGTGGGTTGATCTTCACCCCACCGAATACACAGCTGTGTCGCAACGGCAGGTTTTTGCTGTAGCTCTGCACATTATCAAAAACCTGCGCCGCCAGTTCGCGGGTCGGCGTCAACACCAGCGCCCGCACCTGGTTATTGCTGGCGCGTTTGCCGCTACTCAGGCGATGCAGCAACGGCAGGGTAAAGCCGGCGGTTTTACCGGTACCGGTCTGCGCCGCCGCCATCACATCACCGCCGCGCATGACCACAGGGATCGCCTGCTCCTGAATCGGGGTGGGCTTGGTGTAACCCTGTTCCGCAACGGCGCGGGCAATTTCCGGCACCAGGCCGAGATCTTCAAACAACATAAATTTCTTTCTTCAATTAACGAATGTGCGACTGCGCAATAGCGACTGTGCAGTTCGCGAGTTTGTGGTTCCGGCACCCAGTGTCAGGGAATAGATCCGGTCAGAAAATTTGGGGGAAGCTGTGCTGCTGTGAACAGATCGAAAAACCCATGTTCCACGGGTCAGCTTCAAATTCGCCGCCAAAGGCAGTAGCCGAAAGTTTCACTTCGGCACGGTGCGGCATTCAGTAGAGGAGGTTCAGACACACTGTTGAGTACAGCGTTCCAGAAATGAGCCGAAAACAGTCTCGGCCTACAGATGACGCAACTGGCGTTAGCGCCAGCCGCGGCACTATACCACAGGGCGTCAGACTGCCCAGTTTTATTTGCAATGGTGTCGCACAGGCACTATTTCGCCCGAAATCCCCTTCGAGCCCCGTGGAACCTTTGGCTGCCACTGGCGCCACCGTAGCATTCCCCTGCGGCTGTAGAATCGCTGCCGATGGTGCTATAGCCGGGAAGTAGCAATAACAAGCGTGAACCTGGACTCGGGGAAACGTGAGCGGCAATACCGAAGTTTCGGTGCTGTGCTTTCGGTTCTACATACTAGGCACAAAATCGACACGAGGGCCGCAGATTGAGTGACACAAATTCTTCGAGTCGCGGCAAACGGGGAGGATAGCCTTATGTCTGGCACGACCATGAATCAACGCAGCCAGTGGTTCGAAAGCGGCGTCAATGAGGGCGACCTGAATGAGATCGGCATCAGTGACAGCCCACTGGACCATAGTCGCTATACCCTGCGAGACGGCCGCCAGGTTGTCATTCGCCCGGTACAGGCATCGGATGTCGATCTGGAACGCGAACTGATTGAGGGGCTGTCCGCCGACTCCTGTCGAATGCGCTTTCTCGGCGGCATTGGCCAGGTCAGCAAACAGCTGATGAGAATTCTTAGCGACAACGACCCGCAGCACGAGGCATTTATTGCACTCTATAAGGATGAAGCCGGTAACCAGCACGCCGTAGGAGTCGCCAACTTCGCCTGCGATCCAGACGGTCGCGCGTGCGAGTGCGCCGTTGTGGTTGCTGACGACTGGCAGAATGCCGGCCTCGGCAAATATCTGCTGCAGGAGCTGGTAGACGCCGCCAAGGTCGACGGCCTGGAAGAAATTTACTCCATCGAATCCGCGGGCAACAACGCCATTGACCACGTCGCCCGGGAGCTGGGGTTCGCGTGCAAGTCCGACCCCCGCGACTACACCATGGTGCGCTATAGCCTGCATCTGCAGTGACCTGCTGTTGCAACCACTACATTGGTAACCCCAGCATTTGCAGACAAACCGCAAAGCCAGCCCGGGATAACCCACCAGAGGGCGGCAGCAGCCGCCCTCACACACAATTGTCAAAAAGTTGACATTCCCGCCACCGGCGCCTATCTAAAATGACTCAACTAGAATAGTGATAGCGATGCATCCGGAGCGCCTGGCCCCTTATCCAGCGACTCAGGACAAACAACACGCCTAATAATAATTTCTGGAGGTTCCTATGGAATCCGGCCCCCTCGTCTCGATTGGACTGCCGATCGCCCTGTTTATCATCATGATCGGGATTGGATTGACGCTCACTGCCCGGGACTTCCACCAAGTCACGGTAAAGCCTGCCGGGCTGATCATCGGCACACTGGCACAGATACTGGTTATGCCCCTGGCGGCATTTGCCCTCGCCTGGGCACTGGCACTGCCCCCGGGCATGGCCGTGGGCCTGGTGATCATTGCCGCATGTCCCGGCGGCACCACGTCCAACCTGTTTACCCTGTTGGCCCGCGGTAATGTGGCGCTGTCTATTGTGCTCACGGTTTCCGCCAGCATGATCACCATCATGACCCTGCCCATCTTTACCAACTACGCACTGCAGACCTACTTTGGTAGCGGCCAGGAAATTGCGCTGCCGTTTACCAAGACGGTGATCATGTTGTCGGCCATCGTCCTGTTGCCCGTGGCAATCGGTATGCTCGTGAAGGCGTGGAGACCGGCACTGGCAACCCGGGCCGAGGGGGCAGTAAGCCTGTTCGGCGCCTTTGTGCTGGCGGCCCTGGTCGTCGGGCTGGTATACGGTATTCGCGATCGCTTTCTGGAGCTGCTGGTACAGGCTGGCCCCGCGGCCATTGCCCTGAACCTCCTGGGTATCGCAGCCGGACTGCTGTGTGCAAAACTGGCCGGGCTGACCAAGCGCGAAGGGCTCGCCGTTGCTACCGAGCTGGGGATCAAGAATGGCACCCTGGGCCTGATGGTCACCCTGACCCTGCTGCACTCCAGTGAGATGTCGGTGCCCTCCGCCATTTACGGCGTGATTATGTTCCCCATCGGCTTCCTGCTGGTGAGCTATGGCCGACGGGTAGTGAAAGCCAGTGATTGCCAGCCGGCAAACCCGACCGAGGAAAATGCCAAGCTGGCAGACGCACGTTGAGTCAATCCAATCCGTCGACATAACGCTGCAGGCGCGCGGGATCCGCAATGGTCACGCGCCCATAGGCGAACTCGATCAACCCCTGGTTTTCAATGTTTTTAAGCACACCGTGCACCCCCTGGCGAGTCATGCCCATCATGTTCGCCAGCAGTTCGCGGGTAAGTGCAAAACTGACTGACTGACCGCCCGCCGTCCCCGTACGATTGTGCATTTGCGCAAGAAACAATAGTCGCCTGCCGATGCGCGCCTCGGTGCCCCGCAATACATCGTCCTGAATCACTGACATAGCAGACCAGAGCCGGCGACTGACCTGATCCAGCATGGTGGGGTAGCCCTCCGGGTAACGCTGCAACAAAGATCGCAGCCCCTCCCCCGGGATTTCTACTACCCGGCTATCGCTGTGCGCGGTGGCGCCGAAAACCCTTGGCATCCCTGGGGAAAAAACCGTATCCCCGAACCAGGCACCCACATCGAGAATCGCCAATATGGCCTCGCGGCCGCCGGCGTTGCTGGAACAAATGCGGACGCGGCCATCGGCGATGATACACAGGCTGCTCTGCACCGATCCCGGCGGATAAATGATCTCGCCCGCAGAGTAAGTACGACTGCGGCAAAGACTGGCGAGAGCCTGGCGGGCTTCCTCTCCCAAACCTGCCAGCAGCGGGCAGGCTTGAATACTCACCAATAACTCATTCATGTTTGCCTCCTGCTGCGAAAGTACTTCATCCGGGAAAACGTAAACCAATTGACAGTCTTGTGCACGCGCCGGTACCTAAAATGGCTCTGTCTTAAAAGCCAATACGCAAAATAACAAAATACGGGAGAAAGCCCATGACTGCGACACTGGATTCCATTCCGTCCCTCGAAGGCAAAGTGAGCGCTGAAGAGTGGCAGCTGCGGGTAGACCTGGCCGCAGCCTATCGACTGATCGCACTCCACGGTTGGGATGAAATTGTATTTACCCATCTGTCAGCGCGAATCCCTGGTCCGGAACACCACTTCCTGATCAACCCCTTTGGCGCCCTGTTTGAAGAAATCACCGCGTCCAGCCTGGTCAAGATCGACCTCAACGGCGAGAAAGTCGACGACACACCTTTCCCGGTAAACCCGGCCGGCTTCACCATTCACAGCTGTATCCATGAAGCCCGCGAAGATGCGCAATGTGTCATGCATACCCACACCGTGGAAGGGGTTGCGGTGGCTGCGCACAGCGAAGGGTTGCTACCACTGTCACAGCAATCGCTGTTCCCGCTTTCCAACCTGGCCTATCACGACTACGAGGGTATTGCCGTAAGGGAAGACGAGAAAGCGCGACTGGTTCGGGACCTTGGCAGCGCAAATTACATGATTCTGCGCAACCACGGTCTGCTTACCTGCGGTCCTTCGGTGGCAGATACCTTCCTTGCGATGTTTATCCTGCAGAAGTCCTGTGAAATCCAGGTCGCCGCCCTCGCCGGTAATCGCCCGCTGACCCCGGTGCCGCAGCCGATCATCGACAAGATCGTCGGCGAAGGTAACAAGGTCACCAGTAACCAGGGCGGCAAGCTCGCATGGCCAGGTCTATTGCGCAAACTCGACCGCATCGATCCAAGCTACCGCAAGTAATGTTTTCGAAATTCATCTGACTAGGTAAAAAAATGGAAAATAATAATTCGCCACGGGCCACTTTCACCCATATGGAACAGGGTAGCGCCGAAGACTGGAAGTGCATCGCCGACGCCTTTGGGCCATTTGCCCAGGGCCTCGCAGACCGGGTTATCGCCCACCTGAAACTGCTGGAAGGCGACTTTGGCGGCTTCCCGGTCGACCGCCTGACCCACTGCCTGCAAACCGCAACCCTCGCCCACCGCGATGGCAAAGACGAGGAGTATGTGATCTGCGCGCTGTTGCACGATATCGGCGACACCCTGGGCAGTTACAACCACGCCGATGTTGCGGCGGTGATCCTCGAGCCCTTCGTCAGCGAGGCCAATCACTGGATGATCAAGCATCACGCGATTTTCCAGGGTTACTACTTCTTCCACTACCTAGGTATGGATCGCAACCTCCGCGATAACTACCGTGAGCACCGCTACTTCGCGCAGACGCTGGAATTCATTCAGAAGTACGATGCACCGGCGTTCGACGCAGAGGGTGAAACGCTGCCACTGGCGTTTTTCGAACCGATGTTGAAGCGGATTTTCGAAAAGCCGAAGAAGTCGCTCTATAAGCAGGCTTTTGAGGAAAAAGCCGAAGAAATGGCGTGATCAATACTGCGACCAGAATCGCAGTGTAGGATTTGAAGTCGGAGCCGCCCGCAACCAACATTGGGCGGCTCCTGAATCCGTTCAGACTATCTATTCAGACCCCGACAATACGCGCGCGAAAATTGCGACCTTTGATTTTGCCGTTGGCCAACTTGCCCAGCGCTTTTTTTGCCACTGTTCGCTCCACCGCCACAAAAGTGGAGAAGTCAAACAGCTGAATTTTTCCGATCTGGTTACCGTCAATCCCACCCTCGCCGGTCAAAGCACCGACCACATCCCCAGCCCGGACTTTCTGTTTTTTGCCGCCATCGATCTGCAGTGTCGACATGAGCGGACGAGCTGGCCGGAAGCCTTTTTCAATGGTGGGGATTTCCTGCAAGGTAATCGGTTGCTGCATCAGCTCTTCCAGGCGCTCCAGCTTGTAGATTTCCTTCTTGCTCACCAGCGACAGCGCCAGGCCTTTCTGGCCCGCACGCCCGGTGCGCCCGACCCGGTGCACATGCACTTCCGGATCGCGGGACAGGTGGTAGTTCACCACTACTGGCAACTCTTCGATATCCAGTCCGCGCGCGGCAACGTCCGTCGCCACCAGAATCGACGCACTGCCGTTGGCGAAGAGCGTCAGGGTGCGGTCGCGATCCTTCTGTTCCATATCACCGTGCAGCGCCAACGCGGCAAAACCGGCACTGCGCAGAGCCTGGGCAGCCTCGTCGGTTTCCTTTTTGGTGTTACAGAAGATAACCGCCGACGAAACATCAAGGCTCGCCAACAACTGATAGAGAGCAGCAGGACGCTGTTCGTTGTTTTCCACCCGGTAGTAACGTTGCTCGATAGTGCTCTGGGTATGCCCCGCGGTTACTTCGACTTTTACCGGGTCGCGCATGACCCGGGTGGCCAGCGCATCAATGGTTTTTGGATAAGTAGCAGAAAACAGCAGGGTTTGGCGTTGTTGCGGCAATGCCGCCAGAATCTGGTCCAGTACCGCCTGAAACCCCATGTCCAGCATGCGATCGGCTTCGTCCAGCACCAGAGTCTGTACCTCGCTCAGGTCCAGGTTGCCCTTGCGCAGGTGATCTTCAATACGCCCGGGCGTGCCGACGACAATATGTGCGCCGTGCTTCAGCGAGCCAATCTGTGGCCCGAACGGCATACCGCCGCACAGGGTCAGAATCTTGATGTTGTGAATCGCCCGCGCCAGCTTGCGCAGTTCCCTCGCCACCTGGTCCGCCAGCTCCCGGGTGGGGCACAACACCAGCGCCTGCACCCGGAAGCGCTCCGCCTGTAACTTGTGCAGAACACCGAGGCCAAAAGCCACGGTTTTCCCCGAACCGGTCTTGGCCTGACCGATCACATCCTTGCCCGCCACAATCGCCGGCAGCGCAGCGGCCTGGATTTCCGTCAGGCGTGCAAAGCCGAGATCCGACAGGTTCTTTAGCAGGGACTGCTGCAGCGGCAGGGATTGAAAATCGCGGGGGTGATCCGTGTCAGACATGGTGGAAACCGGGGCTTATAGAAGGAAAGGCCGCGTATTGTAGGTAAGCGCAGGGCAATTTCCTATTGGAATCCGACAAAATGCACCCTAGCCGGAAAACTGTGCGCCCGCAGCGTCACACGCATGCTGTCGGTGCCAGGGCTAGATCTAGGGCTTGGCGACGAAGCCCTTTTCCACATCACCAATAAAACCGACACTCTCGTACAACCGGTGCGCTTCCACACGTTGTGCGCCCGAAAGCAACAAAACCTTGTAGCAACCCATATCCCAGGCCTGATTCAGGGCGAAGGTCAACACCGCTTTACCCAATCCATTGCCGCGCGCTTCCGGAAGGGTAATAACATGTTCAATGACACCAAAGGGGCGCCCGGCCATTGCCATACTGGGCACAGTGCCCAGCATGCAGGTAGAACTCAACTTGCCGTTATGCTCCGCAACAATGATATCGGCATTGGGGGAATTGATAATTTCTGACAACGCCTTTTCCGAGGCCTCAGAACCCAGTTCGGGATCATTCGGCCTCAATGCCCGGTAGAGCTGCAATATTCCGTCTTTGTCTTTTAATTCGGCTAATCTTGGCATACCCGCTCACACTTCACGCAAAAAAAATTTCTAGCTTTGCTACACGCTATCCGCGCTCTCAACCACAAGTACGCGCACTTCACCTCGCGGGTGTGCCACGTGCTCGGTGCCTACGGATGCAAAAAAGATATCCCCCACCTCTAATACGGCCACTTCTTCTTTGCCGGATACGCGATAGTGCATATCGACCACACCATCCAGCACCACAAAGACTTCTTCACCATCGTTTACGTGCCACTTGTATGGCGCATTCGTCCAGTGAAGCCTTGTGGTTATGCCACCCATATTGGCAATTTCCTTTGCACCCCAGGCGCGCTCAGCGGAAAAATCTTTGCTTCTTACGACTTCCATTTTTTAACACTCTAGATCCATAAACATTGACCATCCAAAACGCGGCCCACCTGACAGGACATCTACGAACGCCTATTGAACCCTGAATTTCACCCCGGAAAATGGCTTCTGATTGAACCACAGTAGCTTTTCCATTGGAAAATTGGAGAACACCAGAAGTTTGTCACTCTCCCAGCTAACCCTGAGATCACCGGGCTCAGAATCAATACCGAAAATACCGCCGTATTCCTCGCCACTTCTCAGGTCGACAAGCAGAACACCGGTCTGGACCCGGGTGAATGCACCGCAATCTGAATAACCGATCCTGGCAACTTTATTGCCATCTGGAGATGGCACACTGACAACTTCCGTATTTTTACAGATTTCAGGAAAATCAACACCGGCCAGTTCCAATGCTGCGAAAGCACATTGAAAACCCACGTAGGTAAAGAAAACAGCCGCCCCGGCATTCCAAAGTAGTTTTCGAGTCTTTTTAAAATACTGCACGGCAGTGATTACCAAAAAGGAAGATTGAATTACATTGTGTATATATCCATACACACCGACGCTCACCGCATTGGGGACTTCGATTGTCAGGCATTAGGATCCGCAAAATACATACTCAACCAAAGTAACGGCATACTTAGCAAAGCAATAGCCATTGATAAATTGGACTTTAAAACAACAATTTTCTTGCCAGAGTAAACTTCAAAAAAGCCAACGAGCAGAGAAATTGCCAAACAGGCCACGAAACAGCTCAGGAAGAGTTGGCTAGCTCCGGTATGGCAATAAAGACCATTATGTCTTTTGCTGCAAAACCCTTCACTAACGAATAGCGCTACAGCCCCCGCCAGCAACGTAACTGCCATAGCCATTATTGTCACAAGCCGATATTTTTTACTGAGCACTCTTCTTCGCCGGGTTCTCATTTTCCTGATACTCGCTGCAGGGGCGGCGGGCGCTTTCCAGATTGCCACCATTTCTGCCCCAAACAATAAAGCCCCGCATTGCGGGGCTTTATCTTTAGCTGACTTCGGCAAGGTTGCCCTTACTCTCCAACCACTGCTTCCGGTCTCCCGCGCGCTTCTTCGCGAGCAACATATCCAGCAACTGATTGCTGTCGTCGCCAGCATCGATAAACAGTTGCACCAGACGGCGGGTGTTGGGGTCCATGGTGGTCTCGCGCAATTGTAGCGGGTTCATTTCACCCAACCCTTTAAAGCGGGTTACCTGAATCTTGCCTTTCTTCTTCTCCGCGGCGATGCGATCGAGAATGCCCTGGCGCTCGGCGTCGTCGAGTGCGTAGTAGACGTCTTTACCGATGTCGATACGGAACAGCGGTGGCATGGCGACATACACATGGCCATTGGTGACCAGCGGGCGGAAGTGACGCAGGAAGAGCGCACACAGCAGGGTGGCAATGTGCAGGCCATCGGAGTCGGCATCCGCGAGGATACAGATTTTGTTGTAGCGCAGACCTTCGAGGTTGTCGCTGCCCGGGTCTACGCCGAGCGCGACGGCGATATCGTGCACTTCCTGGCTGGCAAGAATCTCGCTGGAGTCCACTTCCCAGGTGTTCAGGATTTTACCGCGCAGGGGCATGATGGCCTGGAATTCACGGTCGCGGGCCTGCTTGGCAGAACCACCGGCGGAGTCACCTTCCACCAGAAACAGTTCCGAGCGGCTGGTATCACCGCTGGAGCAGTCGGCCAGTTTGCCCGGCAGCGCAGGGCCCTGGGTGACTTTTTTACGCGCGACTTTTTTCGCCGAACGCAGGCGCTTTTGTGCGTTGCTGATGCAGAGTTCGGCGAGCTTGTCGCCGTCTTCGGTGTGCTGGTTCAGCCACAGGCCAAACGCATCTTTGGCCACACCGGAAATAAACGCAGTGGCCTCACGGGAACTGAGGCGCTCCTTGGTCTGGCCGGAGAATTGCGGGTCGGCGAGTTTGGCGGAAAGCACGTAAGAGCACTGGCCCCAGATATCTTCCGGCCCGAGTTTGACGCCGCGTGGTAACAGATTGCGGATTTCGCAGTACTCGCGCATGGCATCCAGCAGGCCGGCGCGCAGGCCGTTGACGTGGGTGCCGCCCTGGGCGGTGGGAATCAGGTTGACGTAGGACTCGGCGGTGACTTCACCGCCTTCCGGCAGCCATTGCACCGCCCAGTCTGCCGCTTCGGTCTGCGCGGAGAAGTTACCAACAAAAGGTTCTGCCGGCAGCACTTCCCAGCCCTGGTTGGCCGCGGCCAGGTAATCCTTGAGGCCGTCTTCGTAGTACCACTGATCGGATTCGCCGTCCTGCTCATTGATAAAGGTGACGGAGAGACCGGGGCAAAGCACCGCCTTGGCGCGCAGCAGGTGGCGCAGGCGCGGTACCGAGAATTTGTTGGAGTCGAAATACTTGGGGTCCGGCAGAAAACGGATGCTGGTGCCGGTGGTGCGTTTGCCGCACTCGCCGATCACTTCGAGATCGGAGGCCTTGTCACCATTCTGGAAGCCAATACGATGCACTTGGCCGTCGCGCTGAATGGTGACTTCCACCACTTTCGACAGCGCGTTAACCACCGACACACCCACGCCGTGAAGACCGCCGGAGAACTGGTAATTCTTGTTGGAGAATTTACCCCCCGCATGCAGGGTGGACAGGATCACCTCCACTCCGGGACGCCCTTGTTCCGGGTGAATATCCACCGGCATGCCGCGACCATCGTCGCTGACCGACAGAGAGTGATCCTTGTGCAGTACCACCTCGATTTTTTTGGCGTGGCCGGCAAGGGCTTCGTCGACACTGTTGTCGATGACTTCCTGGGCTAGGTGATTCGGTCGGGTGGTATCGGTATACATACCCGGGCGTTTTTTCACCGGGTCCAGCCCCGTTAGTACCTCGATATCTTCAGCGGAATAATTGGCCATAATTTCTGCTCACCCCTCGGGGTGCCTACTGCTGATGCTTATTCGTTGTTTTTTGCTCAGTGCTCGCTATGAGCGATTGTCCTAGATCTTCTATCTAATTGTTGTCTGGCGGAAACAGGAAATCTACCAGTGCCTCGGCATAGCGGGCAAATCCCTGGAAGCTGTGGTCGCCGCCCTCTTCCACCGTTTGCCGCTGTCCGTGGTAAAACTGCTCCGCCTCACGGCAGTCGAGCGTCTCGTCCCCGCGCTGGGCCAGCAACCAGTAGCGGCCCGCCAGAGGCGCAACCACGTTGCCTTCCAATTGCCGCATCTTATCCACATCTTCGGGGGCAAGGCGATAGGTCTGCATTTCCCCGCTGTAAGGCTGCAAGTCCTGCCCCAAATATTTGGGCATGAAGCGAGAAGGTTTGACCGCGGGATTGACCAGCACTGCCGGTAGCTGGTGCTGCTCGGCCAGCCAGGTACTCCAGAACCCTCCCATAGAGCTCCCCACAAGGCCAATGGGCCCCAGGTGGTTGTCTATAGAGTCCTGCAATATTTTGCCCAGCACAACCGCAGCTTCGCCGGGATAGGGCGACACCAGCGGGGCGTAAAAGACGATGTCCGGGCGATGCTCGAGCAGCCAGGCTTTGAGCAGTTCGCATTTGTAGGACTGCGGCGATGACAGGAAGCCGTGCAGATAAATCAGCAGCGGGCGTTCGCTAGAGAATTGTGGGTGTGACATGGGCGGGGATTATAGCGATGCCGCCGGCATAAGTACCGGCGGCTTTCCCCAAATGGCGAGGTTATGGTGAGGTTGTAGCAACCAGGCTGTTACTGCAGCGACTTATCCAGGCTGGCAAATGCGCGGCGCATATCGGTTTTCATGTCGGTCCAGAAGGTGACACTGGTAAAGCGTTCGAAGCGGCCGTTAGGGCCGAGGCTGCCAAAGTTCTCACCGATATCGCGGCGGTCGCTGAAGCGCATCACCGCATTGCCGTTGCTATCCTGCAGCTCACCGGAGAGTACACCGTAAGCACTCTGATCGGTATACACCCGCCACAGCCAGGGTTGCGGATCCAGCGGTGCGCCCAGTGAGAAGCTGCTCAGATCCAGCTGTAGAACGTAATCCGCCTGCGCTTTATCGCTCACCAGCACACTCTGGCGCGGTGCCAGGAAGCGCTCGGTCAACGTCTGCCCCATCAGGTCCTGGAGGCGGGCTATATCCTTCTGGTCCAGCTCGTAGTCCTTGGCTCTCAGGGGAGAGCCTGCGCCGGGAAAGCGCCGGCTGTAAGCCACATTGACCGGCTCGAGATAAACCTTGGCGCCACTCAGGTCAAAGGCATAGGCAGCACTGACACTATCCAGCCCGGTTTGGCGCGGCAGCAGGCCGTCTTCGGTATCTTGCGGGGTAACCGTCGCCTGCTGGACACAACCGCCGAGCAGCGCAAGGGAAAGGGAGAGGAGTAACCCAGAGAGAGACGGCCTAGAGAGAAATGGCCAAGAAAGAAGTTTGCGATGAATTGTTAGCATGGTGACCTCACTTCCTGAAGTACGAAAGTACAAGAAAATATCAGGCGGCCAAAGGTGATCGATCCTGACCAGCCATTGAACCCGGTACCGCTAAACCGCGAATTCAGGTGCCATTCTAAAATAAAAATAGATCACGAAGTCACGAAAGGCAGGTTTAACGGTGAAATGACCGATCATCCTGCTTCCATTGGAAAAGCCGGGATCAGTATCCGGAAGAGGCCAGATCCACGCTGTATTCGGCGATGGCGACGCGCTCGACCCCGGTGCTATAGCTGCCGTCGTCGTTGAGTTCAAACCAGCGGTAGCCGGGCATTTCACTGTCCACGGCGAAAGGACCGCTGCCGGGGGTGAATTGCACCGAGGTGGAAGGGGTGGCGTGCAGGCCGATATGATCCAGCTGGCTGTCGTACTGCTGGTGGACGTGTCCCCAGGCAATGGCGCGCACATTGTCCGCCCCGCGCACCAGTTCGATAAAGGCTTCGCGCCCTTCGCGCAGCATGTGGCCATCGATCCAGTGGCTGCCAACGGGTACCGGCTGGTGGTGCATCATCAGCAACAGGGGATGCTCGCTGTGGCTGGCAATCAGCTGTTCGATACGCGCCAGCTCAGCGGCACTGAAACCACCGCAGATTTGCCCGGGCACGCTGGTATCCAGCAACAACAGACGCCAGTTACCCAGGCTCACCACTTCCGGGCGTCTTCTGGGGGCGATTTCATCCATGCGCTGGGGATTATCGTGATTGCCGGGCAACCAGAACCAGGGGGTGGTGACCGGCTGCATTTTATGTAGAAAACGGCGATAGGCGGCTTCAGAGCCGTTGGCAGAGACATCACCGGTGACGATCATCAGCTCAGGGGCGTCAGCGCTGCCGGCGACGGCCGTGAGTACTTCATCCAGTGTGCGGCCGGTATCCAGGCCCAGCAACTGATAATCCGGCCGGCCGCCAACATGGGGGTCGGTTATCTGGATCAGCCGATTTGCTGGTTCTACTGCCGCGTTATTCACTTTCTCACCTTGCCGAAACATCCATGTACGCTTGTGCGATGCCCGGCTTTCTCTCTCGTCCGCAGGATTCAGATGCGCCGACCACCCAGGGTGAAGTCGACTTCCGCGCGGCCATTTGCCAGGCAATGAGCCAACCATTCGCTCAGGAACCGGTTGACCTGTTGGCGCTCGTCTTCACTGTGCATGGCCGGGTTGGGATAGCTGAAATTCAGTCCGTCGCCACCGATCGGCCCCTGGCCATCCACCGCCACCACTTCCGCCATGCGCGCATCGTGATACAGGCGCACGGTAATGGGAGGCGGAGCCAGCCAGTTTTTGTCCTTGCTGCCGGATTCCGGCGCGGAGGATTGCAGGCTCACCTCTGTGGTGTACCTGCTGCGCTCCAGCACCGCCACTTCCAGGGTGCCGTCGGGCATCTGGTAGCGCCAGCTTTGG
This sequence comes from Microbulbifer sp. CAU 1566, assembly GCF_023156515.1. Taxonomy (NCBI): domain Bacteria; kingdom Pseudomonadati; phylum Pseudomonadota; class Gammaproteobacteria; order Cellvibrionales; family Microbulbiferaceae; genus Microbulbifer; species Microbulbifer sp. CAU 1566. Next base: position 895,877 of record NZ_JALNMG010000001.1, read on the forward strand.
TTACTTGCGAGCTCCGGCATCAATTTGCACAGGCGCAGATAATTGGCATCACAGTCTGCATGATAAGTGGGCAGATCCACACGAAATCGCTCTTTTGCGATCGTCCGGATCTGTGATGCCGCCTTACTGCGGCCAGTGCCTGCCGGTACCGCCATTATCGACACTCCTGTTGAGTTCGCGCCGTGATTCATCTCTCAAAATATCCGCGCCACCACCGATTGCCGGCGCCATTGGTCGCATTCTTGTCATATCACCACTGTGCGGGTGCAATATCCGTGCAATACCGCGGAAATTGGTCGCACAAGCTGCAACCATTCAGCCGCGCGTCGCTCCGGTTTCCAGCCGTGACCGATTCAGCTGCAGCCACTGCAGGCTGATGATACTGGCGGCATTGTCGATGGCGTCATCAGCGCTGTTTACTGCCGCCAATACCGTCTCCAGCGGGAATACCCGCAGGCGTATGTCCTCGTGCTCCTCCGCCAGCCCGAAATGGCCCTCGATCCCGCGCAGGTCGGCACAAGCACAAAAAAGGTGCATCCGCTCGCAGGTTCCGCCGGGGCTTGGCAGGTAACTGCGAATAAAGTGCAGTTCCTGCACCTCCAGGCCGGCCTCTTCCTGCAGTTCGCGCCGGGCGACGTCTTCCAGGGACTCGCCCTCTTCGACCATGCCGGCTACCACCTCCAGGCACCAGGGACCCGCCTCGCGCTCCAGGGCGCCAATGCGAAACTGCTCGATAAGTGCCACCAACTGGTGTTCGGGGTCGAACAACAGCACCCCCACCGCATGCCCGCGTACAAACAGCTCGCGTTCCATTTCGCCACCCCAGCCACCACGGTAGAGGCGGTGGCGCAGGCGCAGTTTGTGCATTTTGAAAAAACCGTCGTAGACGGTTTTGCGGGACAGGATATCCACCGCACCGCGGGTGAACTGAGGTTTGAGGTCCGTTTTATCACTGCTCATGCAAGATTCTTCCCAATCGAAAACGGACAATCAGTCGTAACCGACATCATTGTAGGGTGGGAAGCGGGCGAGAATCAGGGCGGCCTCTTCGCGCAGCTGCAGCAATTGCTGGTCCGGCGACTCGTAGCGCCCGGCTACCGTGGGCATGCTACCCCGCCACAGGGGGGCTTCTTCCGGCGACAGCACATCCACAATCAGGGTGGATTCACGGTATTCACGCACCCGCAGCGGGGCCCGCCAACCAAAACCGAAGTAGCGGTAGCCACCGTAAATGCTGAAGGGGTCGTCGTAGACCGCCACTTTATCGGTGCTGAACAGCTGTACCCGCACCAGGAAGTCTGCCTGGTCACGGCTGGCTGCGGGCTGGTAGCTTCCCTTGAGGATGTCGTCGACGGCCTGGCTGGCACGCTTGCTTTCGAAGGGCGAAACAGGGCCATTGGCCAAGGTGTCGAGCAGGTAATAGCTGCGCAGGTTGGCGAATTTGAACGATGGGTCGTAGTCCACGGCCACCGGGTTGGGGGTTGTACAGCCCGTGAGCCCCAGGGCCAGAATCAGCCCCAGCAGGGCAGCCGTACGAAATTTAAGCAGCGAAGCCATGTGTTCTCCCGCGATGCGTTGGTATGCGTTTGGAGCACCGGCGTCCCTGCCGAAACTGTTATTGGTTGTTTATCCGAGCGCTGGCCATCAGCGGCCGCTCACTGGAAAGCCTACCGGTCAAGAGGCCGGCGGTAAATCCTGCAGTAATTCCCCAATGGCCTTGTTGAGGATGCGCTGGCGCTCATTCTTGTCCTCCGGGCGCACCATCAATTTGGTGGCGCTGCCGCCCCAGATGGGCATGGCATTTTGCGGGCCGATGCCCACAGACAGAGTGACCCGCGGCGCACCGGTGCGCGAAGGCAATTCCACCACCCCGGACTGGGCGTTGCTGTCGAACTGCGCATCCCAGCTTTCGTTGGTGGGATCACCGGCAAATTCTTCTTCCACCACCGCGATCTGGTAGTCCACCACCATCTGCGCATTGTCCACACCCTGTACCTGTCGGTAGCCGCGGGACTGCAGCAGCGCGCCGAGGGTCTGGCGCAGCTCGGTATCCAGTTCTACCAGCTGCGCCGGGGCGCCGGTGTCGGCACTCAACACCTCAGTACCCCAGGCGTAGGTCTGGAAGCTGACGGGCGGCGTGCGCGATTCGATACGGTCGATCTGGGTGGGACTGCTGCAGCCTGTGAGAGCGCCCCCGGCCAGTCCGACCAGTCCTGCAAAGGCCAGTAATCCCGACGCCATGCGGCTAATTCTATTACGCATCCGTTTTTCCTTTCCCTTCTGTTTTCTGCTCTGAGCGCAACGAAAAGATATGTTCCGTGTATTGCGGAGCCGATTTATTTGAAACTGTCTTCCAGTGCCGGGTAAAGCTCGATTTTCGGGCTCCATAGCAGCCACTCGGGCTCGGCCTTGCCATACAGTGGATAGTGGCTGCCAGATTCCACTTCCAGCCCCATTTCCGGATTGTTCGGTGTCGCGAAGGCGATGCCTCCCGCCAGCAGGGCCTGGGCAGACTCGGTGTGCACATCCAGCCCGGTCTTGAGGCCAAAATTCACATCCATTCCGCTGGCATTCCAGAATCTGGAATGCTCCCGCACCAGGGTGCGGAATTCGGGTTCTATATAACAATAGATGTAAACACGATCCGCCAGTTCCCCCAGCTGGTAACCGGTCACCTTGCCCACCTGCACCTGCCGATAATAAATCGGGCTGCCGCGTTTAAGCGATCCCCGCCGCGGCGCATCCAGAATCAGCGCCAATCCGGGCATCATCATGGTATCGGCCAGGTCCGGCTCGGGCTTGACGGCCAGGGCCACAAACTCCGTCTGCGGCTCATTGCCCTGACCGGGCTCCAGCTCGAGAAATGGCCCGGTGACCAGGGTATCCAGGTTGTCGACGCCACTGAGTCCAATCTTCGGTCCCACCACCCACATGCGTGTGCCAGTGCGTGCAAAGCGCTCGGCGCGCTGGTACAAACGGGCGCGCGCACGCACGCCATCCAGTTCGTGGCTGAGGCGCATGCGGGTGATTTCACCCACCTGAATGCCGCGATAGCGCAGCGGCGCACCAACTTTCAGACCCTCATCGCCCGTGAGGTCGATGTAGATATTGACGCCCTCTTCCATCGCCTCGTCGCGACTGCCATATAACCGGAAACTGTCGCCGCTGCGGGCACTGCCGGCATTTTTGCTGTCGTGGGGGCCACTGCCGAAGGCGATGCCGCCGCGCACCAGCGACAACAGTGAGTCCGTCTCCACCTCCACCCCCTTGAGGCTGGCACTGGCACGCAGACCACTCACATTCCAGAAGCGGCTTTCACCATTCACCAGGTGCGCGTAGGGCGGGTCTATCACCACATAGACCTCCACCCCGGAGCCATCGGGCTTGAGCGCCATCCCCTGTACCCGCCCCACTTCTACCTGGCGGTAGTACACCGAGGCACCCCGCTGCAGTGAGCCGGTATTTCTCGCGGTCAATTGGAGATGCAGCCCGGGCACCCGGGGGTCCCGCGGCGGCGGGCTGGAGTGGGCGGCGAACTCCCGCACCGAGCGCTGCCCCTTGCGCAGGTCAACCTCGATGCGATTTCCTTTCAGCAGGTCATTGATACCGGAGGTGAAATCCAGCGTGGGCGGTGCCAGCCAGAAGCGGGTGTTTTCGCTCAGCAGGTCATCGGTGATGGGGTCCATCAGCACCTTTACTTCCATCCCGTCGATTTTGCGATTGGCTTTAACGGTACTGACCTGCCCCACCCGGATTCCCTGGTAGATCACCTGCGTAGTGCCCTCGGCGAGGCTTACACCGCGATCAAAATTGAGGGTGATGGGAATACCGGCATCCGCCTCGGCGAAACTTTTGTACAGCTTGAACTCGTTGCCATCCACCGCCAGCGGCGACTGGTTCTGGGATTCCGGAGTGTAGAAACTCACACCGCCGGCAATCAGGGAGGCGAGGGACTCCAGCTCGACATTGACACCGCTGATGCCCCCCTGGATCGAAACCCCCGAGGTATTCCAGAAGCGGCTGCCGCGGTGCACCAGGTGCGCATAACTGCGGCGAATAAATAGATTGATCTCCACCTCGCTGGCGTCTTCCGCCAGGTGGTAACTCTCTACCTGCCCCACTTCCAACTGGCGGTAATACACCGGTGAACCGCGATTGAGCGACGCCAGGCGGGGAGATTTAAGGGTGACACGCAGGCCATCACCGCGCACATAGGCCGGTGGCTCGGTCACCGCAACAAAGTGCCGTTGCTGAGCGCCACTGCCCGGCTCGACCGCAATGTAATTACCGGACACCAGCGCTTCCAGCCCGCGCACCCCGGTGAGGGACACCTCCGGCTTCACCAGCCAGAACTTGCTGCCTTTGGTCAACAGATAGCCGGCACTGCGGTTAAACGTTACCTCGGCCAGGACCCCGTCCTGTCCTTCCAGCTCCGTGGCGTTCGGCACCAGCCGGAAATCGCCCACCACACCGATTTCCACCCCGGCATACTTCACTGCGGTCTTGCCTTTCACCAAGCCATCACCGCTGGAAAACAGAATCGTGGCGCGTATATCGCCCTGGGTGAAATCCTTGTACAGCAGCCACACGGCGATCAGTGCCGCGATCAAGGGCAGCAGCCACACCAGCGAGAGACCGCGACTGCGGCGCGCCAGACCTTCCGGCTGGGCGTCGTATTCAAACGGCGGCTCGCTCATCCATACTCCCTTTGCTTACTTTATTGCTCTTTACTTCATTACTTCATTACTTCATTACTTCATTGCGCTGCCAGCCGGTGCTGCGGTTCGGCAACCGCAAATCAGCGGCCGGACTCCGACTCAGTCACCTTCGACTCGTACATATCCCAGATCAGGCGCGGGTCAAATGCCCGCACCGCAAACATGGTTACCACCACCACCGTCGCAAACGCGGTACTGCCGGCTCCGGCTTCCACCTCTGCGATGGCCCCCATATCTACGAGCGCCACCAGGATCGAGATCATGAACAGGTCCAGCAGCGACCAGCGCCCGATCGCATTCACCACCCGGTAGATCCGCATCGCCTGGCGCGGTGCCACATTTAACCGCAGCTGCACCGTCAGGCAGAGAATAACCAACCCAACCAGTTTCATTACCGGCACCGCGATACTCGCCACAAACACAATCAGCGCAATGCCCCAGAGGCCATTGTGGTACAACTCCAAAGCGCCGCCGATGATGGTACTGGGCTCCCCGGAACCCAGATAGATGACCGTCATCACTGGCAGTATATTGGCAGGAATCAGCAACAGTGCGCCGGTAATGGTCAGCGCCCAGGTCAGCATCACACTGGCCTCCACCCGCCCGTGCATACGCGCGCCGCAACGGGGACACAGACACGAACGGGTACCCCGCGCCACCGACACCAGCTGTCGGCAACCGAGGCAAGTCCAAAAGCCCTCAGACAGGGCGCGCGCCGGACGGTTCAATGGGGCGTCTCCGCAGCGGAATCCAGTTCCGGCTTGTGGCCGCCGGCGGCCGCAGCCCGCCGCGCCAGGCGCGCCCATACGGTTTCGGCGTCAAATGACACTGTGGCTGCGCTGGATACCACCATCATCGCCACAAAACAGTAGAGCCCGGGCTCCACACTCATCTTGCCGAGATCCGACATTTTCACCAGCGCCACCAGAATCCCGAGCATGTACACATCGAGCATGCCCCACTCCTGCAGGTGGTGATACCAGCGCAGCGCCCGCGCCACCGGCTTGCCCATACTCACCCAGCCGCTGCCCCAGCTGATAAACGCCAGCAGCAGAAACTTGCCCAGCGGCGCCAGCACGCTGCAAAACAACACAATAGAGGCAAGCCAGATATAACCCGCCGCAAACAGCGACCGGACCCCGTTCATCAGGGTGTTTTCAGCACCAAATGAAAACAGCGAAAATTCCAGCAGCGGCAGGCTGGCGGTAGGAATAAACAGCAGCAGCCCCGTCAGACTCAGGGCCGCGGTGTGGGCAACGCTGCGCTCCATATTGCGGTGCAGGGTTGCGCCGCAGCGGGGGCAGATCAAGCGCTGCCCCACCGGGGCCCGATCCCGGGTCAGCAACAAATCGCACTGGTGGCAGGCACGCCGCCAGGTCGCGCGCGGCGGCGGGTCTTCACCCGGGGTGTAATGCTGTTCGTTGTGCCGGGAATCTTGCCCCATTGCCGGTCCGTATATCGCCTGTCGGTGTGTCGCACGTAGTAGAGGTCTGACAGCGCAGGCGGAAGCAATTTCCGGGGCTGCATCCAAGTACCGACCTCACGTCGTCTGAATAGCCGGGAAGCACAGAGGATGTACACGGAAAGTACCGTTGTGCCGATCGGCAGGTGTTTTTTGTCACTGGACGCACATTCGCGTCCATTTAACGAAGATATACCAAATTGCGCCGATCGTCGCCTCGACGCTCCTGCGGCCGGCAGGTACACTCTCGCGACCGCAGGCCCGAACTCCGTCAGAAGACGCAGTTGAAAGACACCGTAAATACGCATCCGGGCCAAGCCAGCACCGCCTTCAGAGCACATTACAGACTGGCTCCAGATCCTTAACCAAAGGAATAGCGGGGTTTACAGGAAAGCGGGAGCAAAGACTCCCGAGCCCGGGGCCCTCCAGGAAACTAACCACCTGGAAGCTGCCTGGAAAGCAGGCCGCAAAACACAGGCCACCGGAAACTTGAAGACCGCAGCTGTCACAGGAAATCAACAGTAATGACAAGAAGTGCAACTGGGCGCACAGCGCGCCAATTTGTTCGCCCGCTCAAATCTCTGCTCGCCGCCGCTGTTCTGGGGCTCGGCGCCATGCAGGCCCAGGCCGACACCCTGTGGGAAATCTATCTGCAGGCGCTGGATAACGATCCACAGCTGGCCGCCGACCGCGCTGCCTATCGCGCCGGCCTGGAAGCCAAGAATCTCGGCCGCTCAGCGCTGTTGCCGCAGATCAATGCCTCTGCGGAAAGAAGCAAGACCAAAACCAATTTTGAATCCAGGGGCATCCAGTTCGACAACAACCTCGGGTTGTTGCAGTCCATCCAGTCTGGCGACAGTGACGTAGACACCACCAGTTATGGTGCCCGCCTGGACCAGGCAATCTTCGACCTGCCAGCCTGGTTCGGCTACAAGCAGGGCAAGACAGTCAGCGAACAGGCCACCGCCGAATTCAGTGCCAATCAGCAGGATATGATGATCCGCGTGGCCAGCGCCTACTTCGACGTATTGCGCGCCCACGATGTGCTGGAAGCCGCGCGCGCCGAGGAAGAAGCCCTGGCCAAACAGCTGGAACAGACCCAGCAGCGCTTTGAAGTGGGTCTGACGGCGATTACGGACGTTTACGATTCCCGCTCAGCCTATGACAGCGCCGTTGCCCGCCGCCTTACCGCCCAGGACGACCTGCTGAGCAATTTCGACGCCCTGTCGGTGCTGACCGGCATCAACCACGATACCGTGGCGCCGCTGCAGCCCAGCTTTACCGTTGCCGCGCCGGACCCCGCTGATCGCGCCGCCTGGGTAGAGTTTGCGCTGACCAACAACTTCAGCCTCAAAGCCGCACGGCTGTCTGCCGATGCGGCGCGCTACGGTGCCCGCGCCGCAGCGGCCGAGCACCTGCCGACGATTGGCGGCTCCATCGCCTATCAGAATATCGAGGACGAAGGTGACCGCAATACCACCACCCGCGTACCCTCACTGGACCGGCAAATCAGCTCCACTATCCCGGCAGACGGCAGCACCGAAGTCACCGTGGCAGCGATCACCCTGAATATGCCCCTCTACACCGGTGGCCGTCTCAGCGCCAGCCGCAGGGAAGCGCGTAACCAGGCCTTCCAGGCCGAAGACCTGCGCAACCTGACCGAGCGCAATACCATTCAGGACACCCGCACCCTGCACCGCGCGGTTACTACCGACACCAGCCGAGTGGAAGCTCGCGAGCAGGCAGTGATTTCCGCCAAAAGCGCACTGGACGCCACCCAGGCAGGCTATGAAGTGGGCACCCGCAATATTGTCGATGTGTTGCTGGCCCAGCGCACCCTGGCACAGTCCCAGACCGACTATGCGAATGCACTCTACGACTACATCCTGAATACGCTGAACCTGAAACTGGTGGCCGGCCTGCTGGCACCGGAGGACCTGCAGCAGCTGGACCTGCGCCTGAACCCGGCGTCTCCGGTATCCCGTGCGCACATACTCGACAGCGGCGCCGCCCGCTTCAGCAAGTAAGCACCGACAGGCATCCCGGAATACAACACCGGGCGCAGAAAAAGAAGGCCGGCACTGCTATAGTGCCGGCCTTTTTTGTGGGCTGACTACAATTGCGGGGCGCGATTCACAATTGCGCGAGCTCCCGACCTAGCCTCCTGGATTATTCAACAGCGGTCTGTTTTTACTCATGAAGTGTCTGATTACCGGCAATGCGGGCTTTATCGGTTTCCACGTGGCAAACGCGCTGATGGCACGGGGCGATTCCGTGGTGGGCGTGGATAATGTCAACGACTACTACGAAACCAGCCTCAAGGAGGCCCGCCTGCAGGCGCTGGAAAAAACCGCGCAGCGACAGGGCGATGCGGTTGAGTATGAATTTGTACGCGCCAATATCGCCGACAAAGCGGCACTCGACGCCTGCTTTGAACGCCACCAGTTCGATCGCGTTATTCACCTCGCAGCCCAGGCCGGCGTGCGCCACTCCATCGAACACCCGGAAGCCTATGTAGAAAGCAACCTGGTCGGTTTTTCCAACCTGCTGGAAGCCTGCCGCAGCGCGAAAACACCACACCTCACCTACGCCAGCACCAGCAGTGTCTACGGCGGCAACACCACCATGCCGTTCAGTGAGGATCACGGTGTCGATCACCCGCTTCAGTTTTATGCCGCCACCAAGCGCGCCAACGAGCTGATGGCCCACAGCTACAGCCACCTGTTCAAACTGCCCACCACCGGTCTGCGCTTTTTTACCGTGTACGGACCCTGGGGGCGCCCGGATATGGCGCTGTTCAAATTCACCAAACTGATTTTGCAGGAACAGCCGATCCCGGTGTTCAACCACGGCCACCACAGCCGCGACTTCACCTACATCGACGACATTGTTGAAGGGGTGATCAAGTCCAGCGACCAGATTGCCACGGCGGATCCCGCCTGGTCTGCAGCGGATCCCGCCGCAGCTACCAGCAATGCCCCCTTCCGTATTTTCAATATCGGCAACGGCAACCCCGCGCAACTGTCCGACTATATCGATGCGCTGGAGGAAGCACTGGGTAAAACAGCGATCCGCGAGATGCTGCCAATGCAGCCGGGCGACATTCCCGACACCCACGCGGACACCCGCAAACTGCAACAGGCCATCGGCTACAAGCCGGACACCAGTGTGCGAGAAGGCGTGCAAAAATTTGTGGAGTGGTACCGGGCTTACTATTCCGTTTAGTTGCCCGGATCAGCTATGCGCTTTCACAGTCCATAGCGCGCTGGTAGGCCTGCGTCAGTGCCTGCCAGTTTTCTTCCGAAAAATAAAAAGTGGGGTGACGCCCCTGGAGCTTGTCCAGTGAACGCCGCAGGCGGGACACATTGGACTGCGCATCCTGGCGGGAGAGGTGTTTGCGGATGACCCCTTTATCGAAGTCGATCAAATAAATTTCGTCGCTGCCCGTCAACAGAATATTGCTGGCGTTGAGATCCGCGTGATAAACATTCGCGCGGTGAAAGCGCGCGATCAATGCACCCAGTTTTTGCCAGAGGGCGTTATCCAGTGGCTTTTCACACAGGGTTTCAGTCAGGGTTTTCGAGTCCGCTACCCGCTCGGTAATCAGCGCAGCGCGGTAGCCCAGCGGTGGCAGACTGACACAACGGGCCGCCACCGGGCGCGGCACCGGCAGTCCCAGCTCGCGCATCGCCACCAGCATATTGAACTCCCGCCACACGCGGGTGTTGGGTAAACGGCTGTACAGGTATGTCTTTTCGACCAGGCGCCCGGCGAGACCACCGCGGTGATAGCGCTTGAACACCAGTTCCAGCCCGCGGTAGCTAAACATCACCGCTTTGCCGCGCTCCACCAGCGCACCATTGCTGTTCTGCTGCAGCCACTCCCGCTGGAACAACTGCTCGCAACTGGCATCCACCAGCGCATCGTCATAAATGACAGTCGCCAGTTTATTTTTGAAGTGCCGATACCCCACGGGTAATCCCTCGCTTTGCACCGGGTGTGCACAGTCACTGTGCAAGCGGCGCCGTCCACCTGATGAAAATCCCGCGCATTCTACCCCCAAGCCGGCCCTCACCCCAGCCCCCCGGTGACGAACTGGTCGCACCCGGCAAAAAAAGCCCTGGCAAATGCCGTGGAAAACGCTGTGAAAAATAACAGCTCAGCGAAAAAGTCCGCGCAATTTTCGCTCCAGGCGATCCAGCAGCTTGAGCCAACCGGCCCCCTGCATCGGGTCGTAGGCCCAGGGCGTCTTGAGTGCACCACGGGTAGGTTTGAGGAACTCTTCAGCCACCGGCAACCGGGCAGGATCCGCCAGCTTGAGATCCTCCACCTGCTGATCCGTCATGATCTCCAGCGGGTAGAGGCCGCAGCGCCGGGACCACTCACCAAAGCGCAGGGCCAGGGATTTCTGCTTGCCGCGATAGGCGCGGCCGTTCGGCAGCCACATGGAGAAGGGAGCGCGCATCCGCGCCATGCGGCAGAAAATTTTCGCGGCCTTGCGGTTGTTTACCGATTCACCCACCTCGAAAGACCAGTCCACCTGGCGCAGGCGCCGGGGGTCGGCAATCAGCAGTGCGGAGAACCAGGTTCCGGTTGAGCGCTGGCGCGGATACCAGAACCAGAAGCCGCGCTCACTATCGAAACGGAAATCCTGGTTGGCCGCTTTTTTCAGGGAAATGCCGCGCACAAACGCCGGTGAAATGAACCCCAGGTCCGGCTGATCCGCAAAGTTCTGCCGCAGCTCCTGAATATCCTCATCGGAGAGCTGGCGCACCATCTGGGTGTCATCCTGCAGAAAGCAGATCAGGGCATCGTCAGCGGCCATTTCAAAGGCCGCCTGCATATTGGCGTAGAGGCCACCGAGCTTGTGGCCACTCTCGGCAGTTTTGTCGATCACCTGGTGCCGCTTGGCAATCTCCGCCAGCACACGGCGGGTCTCCGGATCATCGCTGCCATCGTCAATGACCGTCAGCTGACATTGCGGCGCACAGTCTTCGATGGAGCGGATGCAGTTTTCGAGAAACGGGCCACGATTGTAGGAAAAGACAAAAATATGCATGGGGGCTCGAGTGGTTAAAATCGGGTGGTAGACGTCGAAGGACAGGAACCGGGCTATCACCGCCGGGCCATCACCGGAGGCGGCTGCAACCGGTACAGCATACCAAATCACCCGGGGGGCGTGCCGTGACTCTATTAACCGAAATGAACCCTATCCCAAATTGACCCGTCAACCGCCCACTCCGGGTGCAAAGCCCTGGCCAACACCTTAAACTTGGCGGCTTTTAAGCCCGGAGTCACTCAGGAACCCGGCACGGAAACAGGCCCGAAAACAGGCAGCACTGCCTGGTCAACCGGCTCCGCCCGCGCGTTCGCAATAGCCGGATTGTTGGTATATGCTCAGCGGCCCCGATTTCCCGCCCGGCAATGCCCGATTCGCCGCCTGGCAGCACACCGAGTCACACTCTCCCATCAACCACGCCAACCAACCGCAGAAGCCCATGAAACTGTCTGTCATCATGACCACGTACAACTCCCCCGAATGGCTGGAAAAAGTGCTGTGGGGTTACAGTTGCCAAACCGAACAGGCTCTGGAAGTGATTGTTGCCGATGACGGCTCCCGCAGTGACACTGCCGAACTGGTCGCGCGACTGCGGGAGGAGACGGGACTGGATATTCGCCATGTCTGGCAGAAAGATGACGGCTTCCGCAAATGCCGCATTCTCAACAAGGCCATTCTCGAGGCTCGCGGTGACTATATTGTGTTCACCGACGGCGACTGCATACCGCGGGCGGACTTTCTGGAAGTACACAAACGCCGTGCCGAGCGGGGCTACTTCCTTTCCGGCAGCTATTTCAAGTTGCCCATGAGCACCAGCGAAGCCATCACCCGGGACGACATCCTGTCCGGGCGCTGCTTCGATTTCCAGTGGCTCAGGGAGCACGGCCTGAAGGCCCGGCGCAAGACCCTGAAACTCCGCGCAACGCCGCGCTGGGCGCCGCTGCTCAACCGCATCACCCCCACCGCCTGCAACCTCAAGGGCTCCAATGCCTCTGCCTGGCGGGACGACATCCTCAAGGTGAATGGCTTCGACGAGCGCATGGCCTGGGGCGGACTGGACCGAGAATTCGGGGTGCGCCTTGAGAACGCCGGCATCAAGCCCCGCCATGTGCGCTTTGATGCCGTCTGCGTGCACCTGGACCACCCCCGTGGCTACGCCGACCCGGAAATTGTTGCCCGCAACAAGGCCCTGCGCCTACGGGTGGCCAAAGAGCGCATTATCGAAACACCCCAGGGGATTCGCCAGTTGCTGGATGCCGGTTATCAACCGGGGACAAAAAACGGCGGGCTGACAGACTGAGGCCATCGCCCCTCCCGAACCTGTGTACCTGAGCATTAACCGGCGGTTTTCGACTGTATATCCGCCTCACTTTGACAAGATAGCGCCATGCCAAGTAATTCTGATCACACTGATTCTCCCGGCGTCGACCTGAAAAAACACTGGTCTGATCCCATCGTCAGCCGTTTCCTGCGTCTCGCCGCCAGCGGCTGGGTACCCGCCTCGCTGTTTCAAAAACCACTGCCGAGAAAAGAGCAACGCGCAGCGCGCAGTGGCAAGCTGGATATTGAAATCGTCAGCCACTGCTGGCAGTACTCCCACTTCCTGATTTACCAGTTGAGCTCCCTGGCGCTCTTTCCGCCCACCAAAGCCACCGTGACCATGACGGTGTACTACAACGGCGAAGACACCCGCACCGCCGCTGTACTCGACTTTTTCGCCAAGCAGCAGGTGCCCGGGGTGACCTGGAACTGGTGTGAGTTGCCGAAGGAATCCCTGTACCGCCGCGCGATCGGTCGCAATCAGGCGGCCCTGGCCACCAAGGCCGACTGGATCTGGTTTACCGATTGCGACCTGATGTTCCGCGAGCAGTGCATTGACCAGCTGGCGGAGCAGCTGCAGGGCCGCAACGACAGCCTGGTGTTCCCCCTGCGCGAGCGCATCACCTCGCTGCTGGAGGATGACGACCCCATGCTGAACTTCGATCCGCAGGATTTGCGGGTCATCGATATCGACGACTCGCTGTTTGTGGAGCAAACCCGCGACCGCGCCACTGGTCCACTGCAGATTGCCCACGGCGATATCGCCCGCGCCGGCGGCTACTGCGACAGTCTGGCCTACTACCAAAAGCCGGCGGCCAGCTGGTGCAAGGCCCACGAGGACCGCGCCTTTCGCTGGCTGCTGGGGACCCGGGGTGAGCCGCTGGATATCCCGGGGGTTTACCGTATCCGCCATATCAGCAAAGGCCGCTATACCGGCAGCAAGCTGAATACCCAGATTCGCAGCAGCGTGCGCAAAGCGACCGACAAACACTAGAAACCGCCACTGGGGCTATCAACAAGCCGCGGGGGCCATTAACAAGCCGCCGGGGCCAGTAACAAAAAAGGGCCGGGTGCATCGCGCATCCGGCCCTTTTTACTGTTCTGGCAACAGACAGCCAACCGGGGCAACTCACCCCCGCATCAACACCTCAATTTCATCCACCGTGCGCGCCAGCGCACCGCTGTTCTGCGCCGCGACTTCCCGCGCACTGTTGCCCGCAGCCATGCGGCGCTCCGGGTCGCCGAGCCAGACTCCGACTTCGGCGGCCATCTGCGCCGGGTCTTCGGCGACCACCAGACCACCGGACTCCCGCATCAGCGCGGACACGGTACTGAAATTGTGCAGGTGCGGCCCGCACACAATTGGGACGCCCCAGGCCGCCGGCTCGATCATATTGTGCCCGCCGACAGGCACCATACTGCCCCCGACAAAGGCGACATCGCAGGCGCCGTAAAAACGCAGCAGTTCACCCATGGTGTCCCCCAGCAGTACCTGATCATTCTCGCCGGGAGCCACGCCGTCACTGCGTCGCACGACACTCAAGTTCTGCTCGCGGCACAGGCGAGCCACACCATCGAAGCGCACCGGATGCCTCGGCACCAGCACCAGCAGCAGATCCGGGAAATCCCGGCGCAGGATCTCGTAAGCCGCCAGCACCAGCTCGTCTTCCCCCGCATGGGTACTCGCTGCCAGCCACACCGGCCGGCGGCTGTTGCCCCGCCACTGATGCGACAATGCCTGGGCTTCGCTGATCAGGCCAGAACCGATATGTAGGTCAAACTTGATATTGCCCACCGCGGTCACCCGCTCTGCCGGCATCCCCAGCGCAATAAAGCGCTCCGCATCCGCCGGGTACTGCGCCAGTATCAGGGTTAGGTGATTCAGCATGCTGCGGCTCAGGCCGGCAAAGTGACCGTATCCCCGCGCTGACTTGGCGCTCAGGCGGCCATTGACCAGGATCGACGGCATATTGCGATTGCTGCACACCGCCAACAGGTTCGGCCACAGTTCCGTTTCCATGCTGACCAGAATATTCGGGCGCAGAGCGTCCACAAACGGCGACAGACACTCGGGCAAATCGAACGGCATGTAGTAGTGCAGCAGGCGCCCATTGAGTAGTGGCTCCAAGGCATCGTGCACACGCTGGGAGCCGGTTGGGGTGGTGGTGGTTACCAGCCACTGCCACTGTGTGTGGCGGGCGGCCAGGGCTTCAATCAGGGGGATGGCGGCGAGGGTTTCTCCCACCGACACCGAGTGGATCCAGATCAGCGGCGCGCGGCTGGCGCGGTCCGGTACCACCCCAAAGCGCTCGCGCCAGCGGCGGCGGGCACCGGGCCGGGAAGGCACCAGCCCAAAACGCTCACTCCAGCGCTTGCGGTAAGCCGGGTCGGCCCGGCCGCGCCACCACAGATGCAGCAGCATCAACGGCAGGGAGAGGCGGAAAAACCATGTGTAAATGTGGCGCATCAGTTTAAAAATCGGTATCGGCGATGGTGATGAAAGTGAATCTAAGCGAGGTCAAGCGCCGCGGGACCAAACCCCGCACCTCGCCGCATTCTACGCTATCTTCGCGCCCCGCTGACGCGACTCAATGCCCGAAGTTTTGACCGCACAGGCGTCCAAGTCAACCAGACTAAGGTCACCGGACTGCGGCTGGCACCAGCCCCCTTCATCAGCTCGGACAAGGAGCCCTTTGCGTTACCCCCGCACTTGTCCCCTATAATCCGCGCGTCGAGGAGCATTTAAGTGACTCCCCGAGCCATTGTTTAACCGGTCAGCGGGAAGTGCATTTTGAAAGTCATCCAGCTATTGCCTGCCCTCAACTCCGGCGGCGTAGAAAGAGGCACCCTGGACCTGGCCCGTGCCCTGGTGCGCGCCGGTCACGAATCCATCGTTATCTCCAGCGGCGGACGCCTGGTCAAACAGCTGGAAATGGAAGGCAGCCGGCATATCACTCTGCCGGTGCACAAAAAATCCTTGGCTAGCCTTTGCCAGGTGCGCCCCCTGCGCCGACTGATTCGGGACCTACAGCCGGATATCCTGCACTTGCGCTCCCGGGTACCCGCCTGGCTCACGTATCTCGCGTGGAAAAAGCTCGACCCGAAGACGCGACCACGACTGGTGAGCACCGCCCACGGCCTTTACTCCATCAATCGCTACAGCGCGATCATGGCCAGGACCGAGCAGGTCATCGCCATTTCTGATTGCGTCAAACGCTACCTGCTGGAAAATTATTCGTCAGACCTGCGGGCAGAGCCGCAAGTGATCTACCGCGGTGTGGACACTCGCGAGTTCTCACCGGAGCTGCCGGTACCTGCGGACTGGCAGGAAACCACGCTGGGTGAATTCCCCGAGCTGCGCGACCGCCGTTGGCTGCTATTGCCGGGTCGCCTGACCCGCTGGAAGGGACAGGAAGATTTTATTCGCATGATTGCCGAGCTGACGGGCAGTGGCGGGGACGGAAATTACCAGGATATACAGGGCATCATTCTCGGCGGTGCGGAAAAAAACAAAGAGCACTACGCCGACGAACTCCAGACGCTGGCCAGCGAGCTGGGCGTTCGGGACAGAATCACGTTTACCGGCCACCGCAGCGATATCCGCGAATGGTACCGACAATCCACCCTGGTCTATAACCTGTCGAAAACCCCCGAGCCGTTCGGGCGCACTGTGATCGAAGCGGCGGCCATGGGCACGCCGATTATCGGCTATGACATTGGCGGTCCGGCCGAGTCCCTGCGTGCCTGCTTTCCGGACGGCCTGGTGGAGAATGGCAACCGCGAACAATTACTGGCAACAACCCGCAGATTACTGGCACAGACAGGGGCTGCACGGCTCTCCCCAGAGCTACCCCCAGAGTTCACCCTCGATCACATGGTCGCGCGCACCCTGGCGCTGTATCAGCAGCTGCTGGCAGAAGGAGCCAGTGCTGGAAAATAGTGCCGGAAGTATTGAAAAAGAGAGACAGTAACCATTGATTGATCTGAGAGAGCAGCGTCCCTTCGCCTCCGGTGGCAACCGCCACTGCTACCGCCATCCCGAACACCCGGAGCGCTGCATCAAGGTGATGATTCCAGGGCGTGTTGGGGAACTGCGTGCGCGAGCCCCCTGGTACAAGAAACTGTTCGGGGACGACCAGTTTGATGACAACGCGCGCGAGCGCGAGGGTTACCACCAGAAAGCATTAAAAAACGCGGCCGCCGACAGCATCGTCTGGCAACACCTGCCGCGCTGGTACGGTATCGAGGACACCAGCGCGGGCCCGGGATCCGTTTCCGAGCTGATACTGGACAGCAGGGGTGAACCGGCAATGACCCTGGAGCGCTACCTCCAGCTCTACGGCCTGGATGAAACCATTCACCGCGCGCTCAGCGAGTTTGCGGACTGGCTGCGATTGTCGGGAGTGATGACCAAGAACTTGCTGCCCCACAACCTGGTCATCCGCGAGACGCGGGAAAATCCCCAGCTGGTGCTGATCGATGGCCTTGGTCGCTCCGCCTTCCTGCCGTTTGCCGAAATTTTCGAGGGCTCCCGGGATCGCTATCTGGAGCGCAGAATCAAGCGCATGTGGGCGCGGGTGGAGTGGGAAACCTCAGACCGCGCAATCACCTGGGAAGAGGCTGAGGACATCAGTCGCCGGCGCTGAGGCAACGCCAGCTACTTACACCCGACGCCCGACACCCGACACCCAGCCGCTCATTCTGTCACTAATGGCGCTGACGCCAGTGCGGCCCGGTACACTTTCATGGTTTCCGTCGCCATCGCATCCAGGGTCAGGCGCTCGCGGGCGCGGGCAAAATAAGGACTGTAATTGTCCCGCAGCTGCTCCAGATCCCCCAGTGCCGACGTCAGTTTTACTGCGAGCCCGGCAGTATCGCCGATGTCGACCAGGTAGGACGCCGGAATATTTTCGGCCACATTGCCCACATGGGTGGAAACCAAAGGACAGCCCGCCAGC
Source organism: Microbulbifer sp. CAU 1566 (assembly GCF_023156515.1). Taxonomy (NCBI): domain Bacteria; kingdom Pseudomonadati; phylum Pseudomonadota; class Gammaproteobacteria; order Cellvibrionales; family Microbulbiferaceae; genus Microbulbifer; species Microbulbifer sp. CAU 1566. The sequence goes on from NZ_JALNMG010000001.1 coordinate 913,394, forward strand.
AGCGCCTCGGCCACGGTATAAGGGGCGCCCTCCTTGCTTGAGGCGACGACCATCAGATCCGCCACCGACATCCAGTCGGCAACATGGGACTGGAACCCCACGAACTTCACCCGCTCCCCCAGCTGCAACTCATCCCCCAGCCGTTCCAGCTCCGCGCGCAGCGGGCCATCGCCGAGGATATACAGCACCGCATCCCCGACCTGCGCCTGGGCCCAGGCCCGCAGCAGAAGATCGATTCCCTTGGCCGGCACCAGGCGCGCAACGGAAATCACCGCCGGTTTGCCACTGTCCAGCACGGATCGGTAACCCTCACCGAGCTTCGGCAACCGGGTGCCATTGGGGATCACCTGCCAACGCAGCGCCGAGTTGGCCACCGCCATCTGGCTCACCGCAATCCGGTGCGGGAAATGTTTCGACAGGCTGTCTTTGGGATTGGCCACATTGTGCCGGGTCAGCACCACCTTGCCGGGAATCCAGCGCTGCAGGCGGCGCATCAGGTAGGCGGGCTTGGCCGCATGGGCGTGCACCAGGTCGAAGCGATAGCGGCGCATCAACCGCAGCAGTTCAAAACTGAGCAGCGGGTTGCGGCGCCCGCGATCGGTATTCACCGCCAGAAAATGGACCCCGGCGGGAAACATGGCCCGATAGCGGGGGTGGGCAATCACGTAGACTTCGGCCTCGCAATTCTGCAATTGCCAGCTGCTGAGCTCCTGCACATGCTTTTCCAGCCCGCCGGTTTCTACACTGGTAAACAGTTGGCAAATTCGCAATGGCTTGTCCCGCTGTGCCCCTTCCGCCAACTCAACCATACCTGTGCTCCTCGATTGTTTTGATACCGCAACGGCGCAATAGAGCGCGCGCACAGCTTATCTGTTGATTGAAGGGTTCGCGAGACGACCGCGCATCCGCTGTGGATGCATCCATGCTCATCGCCTCGACCTGTTCCGCCACCAGCCCCTGATCCAGCAGGCGCTGCATGGCGCCGCGAATTTTGTTGCGCGGCCGCCGGCTGGGCTGGGCGATCACGCCGATCTGCGCCCGGCTCTGTAGCGCCTCGAATACCATGGATACGCTGTCGCCAGTAATCCAGATGTGCCCGGCCCGGGCCATCTGCTCCGCCAGCCACCCCGGGGAACTCTGCTGCCAGGGCACCAGCTCGGCCCCGCTGCCCACATACTGCTCCAGGGTTCCCTCCGGGGTGCGGCGGCTATCTGCCAGCACCCATTTCAGAGGCTGCTGCAGCAGCCGCTCCGACACCGCCGCCACTTTGGCCGCGTCCCAATGGAAATGCCGGCTGGGACCGCCAAACAGCAATAGCCCGCGATCCGCCTCCAGCGGCAATTCCGGCAACGGCTCGGCAAGTGCGCCCTGGGTCAGGATCACATTCTCCAGCGCCGGGGGCCGGTCGTGCTCCGGTGCAATCACAAAGTCGAACCAGGAAAGCAGCAGGCTCGGCTGCATGATTACCACACTGCGGCCCCCGCAAAGGCGCCGTGCCCGCAGAACCGGCCAGTGGGTGCGGTGACCCGCACCAATGATGAAGTCGGGGCGAGGCAGCGACTGCAGAGCCGCGGGCAAGCCGCCCCACAGCGATATCCTGACCGCACCACAGTCGATCGTCCGGCAATCGAGCGCATCCGCCCCCAGGCACTGCTCAAGGCCACTGACCAACGCAGCGCTCTGCTTCTCGTGTGCGCGATTGCCGTCAATAAAACGCCAGATAACCAGCACAATTTCCCCTTATTGCTTCAACGCCACCGGCTTTAACCGCAAATCACGCCCGTTGCGATGACCTCAACGGAGACAGAATCCAGAATGAGCGCCGGTGAATGCCCGCCCGCTTCCGCGGCATGCTACCCCAGCCACCGGCGAGACTGAAACTGCTGTACGGGATTGCGGTCTCTGAATGACCCACTGGCGCACACACCGGTGACCAGCCAGACCCGGAGCCCGCTGCGGTAGCCCGCAATGGGCTCTGGGGATACAATGCTCGGCTTATCCAGGGCCCATAAATCGTCGTTAATAAGGCCGGAAAACAGGATCCCCGCTGTATGTCTACCACCTTGTCGGCCGCGTCGCCGCAAAGCGTATCCCCGCTCAAAGCCCTGTTGCGGCGCACTTTCGACCGCCCATTTGCCATCGGCCTGCTGCTGTGCAGCTTTATCTGGGTGCTGCCCTGGTCACGCACCTTTCAGCTCTCGGTGCTGGTGCTCGCCATTACCGCCATCGCCTTGCTGATCCGCGACCGCAACAGCTGGAAGCCGTTTGGCATCAAGCCCTGGTGCCTGATGAACCTGCTTGCCGCGGCCGCGCTGGCACTTTCTGCGGCGGGTTCGGAATACACCGACAAACCCATTGAACTGGCCGCCTTCCAGCTGATCCTGATGCTTGCGGGAATCCCGGTGCTACTGTGGGCACGGAATGATGCCATATGGCACAAGCTGCAACTGTGCCTGCTCGCCATTATCGGCTTCTGGCTGGTGGACGGGCTCTTCCAGGCGCTGGTGGGCTTCGACCTCTTCGGCGTACCCCGGGCAGAGCGCCTCGGCGGTTACTTCAGCCACCCGGACAAATTTGGCTACTACATAGCCCCGCTCTGCGCCTGGGTACTCTTCGCCCCGGCGGTGCGCCGGCTCAGCCTGCCGCTACAATCCGGAATCTATTTACTGTGCCTCGCGGTCACTTTCTTCGGCAATACTCGCGCTGGCTGGGCAGCCTTTGCCCTGATTAGCCTGATCTGGCTGTACACCATTCGCCAGCAGCTGCGCGCGTCCATCGGTGTGCTGTGCCTGCTCGCGGCAGCCGCGCTGTTTGCCGGCTGGTGGATCATCAGCGACCCGATGATCGGCAAGCGTATTGCCGCCAGCATTCCCCAGAGCCTGGATATGGACGGCCTGTCGTCAGTGATTCCGGTACGTATCCAGCTGTGGGGCCAGGCCTGGGAGCAATTCCTCGCCTCGCCATGGCTGGGTACCGGTGCCGGCAACTACGTGCTGTTCCTACCGGAACAGTGGGCTGATACCCACCTGGATCAACCCTACGCACACCAGGTGGTGTTTGAAATTCTCGCCGGCGCCGGCATTGTCGGCTGCGCGCTGTTTCTCGCCGTGCTGGTATGCTTTCTGCGTATCGTCTGGCATGGTGACTATACGCAGGTAGCGGAATCCCGGCGCCCGCTGGCTCCACTGATCATACTGCTGTGCACCTGGTTTCCGCTGAGCACCCATCGCGAACTGTTCAGCTCGGAAATGATGGTATTCACCTGGCTGTGTATTGCCCTGGTGATCGCTCGCTCAAACCTCCCACAATCCGAGCAGGGCGCAGTGAGTAAAGAAACCTCCAATTCAGACAAATGTGAAGGAACTGTAGCGCAATGAATGTTTCCGTATTTGGCACCGGTTATGTAGGACTGGTACAAGCGGCCGTACTGGCCGAAGCCGGCCACCGGGTAACCTGCATCGACATCGACGAAAACAAGATAGAACGCCTGAAGCAGGGCCATATTCCGATTTTTGAGCCAGGCCTGGAGCCACTGGTCAAGCGCAACAATGAATCCGGCAACCTGACCTTCACCACCGACGCCGCCGAGGGCGTGGCCCACGGTGAACTGATTTTCATCGCGGTCGGCACTCCGCCGGATGAAGATGGCTCCGCAGATCTGCGCTACGTACTGACCGTAGCCCGCACCATTGCCGAACATATGAACGGCAAAAAATACATCATCAACAAGTCCACCGTGCCGGTGGGCACCGCGGACAAGGTGCGTGAGGAAGTAACCCGTACCCTGCAGGCGCGCGATGCGCTGAACCTGGAATTTGATGTGATTTCCAACCCGGAATTCCTCAAGGAAGGCTCGGCGGTGGCCGACTGCATGAAGCCGGACCGCATCATTATCGGCACCTCGGAAAATGCCTCCGAGCAGAAGATGCGTCAGCTGTACGCACCATTTAACCGCAATCACGACAAGGTCATCGTGATGGATGTGCGCAGCGCGGAGCTGGCCAAGTACGCGGCCAACTGCATGCTCGCCACCAAGATCAGCTTTATGAACGAGATGGCGGTGATTGCCGATAAGGTGGGCGCGGATATCGAATCCGTGCGCCAGGGCATCGGCTCCGATCCGCGTATCGGCTACCACTTCATTTATCCCGGTATCGGTTACGGCGGCTCCTGCTTCCCGAAAGACGTGCAGGCCCTGAAAACCACCGCCGCGCAACTGGGGCTGGAGCCGATGATCCTGAATGCGGTGGAAGACCGCAATCACAGCCAGAAGCACTACCTGCTGGAGAAGATTGTGCAGCACTATGGCAAGGACCTCTCCGGTAAAACCTTTGCCCTGTGGGGACTGGCGTTCAAACCCAACACCGACGACATGCGTGAAGCACCGGCGCGGGTCCTGATGGAAAACCTGTGGCAGATGGGCGCCAAGGTACGCGCGTTTGACCCGGAAGCCATGCACGAGTGCGAACGTATTTACGGCAACCGCGACGACCTGCAGCTGTGCGGCACCCGCGACAGCGCCCTGTCCGGCGCCGATGCCCTGATCGTGGCCACCGAGTGGCAGCAGTTCAAAACCCTGGATTTTGCTACCGTCAGCAGCAGCCTGAGCGAGCCGGTGGTGTTCGACGGCCGCAACCTGTACCACCCGCTGGATATGGCCGAAGCCGGCTTTGACTACTACTGTGTGGGACGCCCACAGCAGGCAAGCTGATAGGTCGGCCTGTCGACACAGTATAAAAAAAGGGTGGACACCTTGCGGGGTCCACCCTTTTTTATTTGAGCCAATCCAGACAATCAAGCCGATGCTGCTACCTGCGCGCAGGTTTCATGCACATCGCTGAGCCAGCCCAGGTGCGCCTGGCTCTTGCCCTGAACCACATCGAAGTAGAGCTGCTGCAGACGCTTGGTCACCGGCCCGCGGCGACCTTCGCCGATGGTGCGGCCATCCAGCATGCGGATCGGCAGCACTTCCGCGGCGGTGCCGGTGAAGAAGGCTTCGTCGGCAATATACACCTCGTCGCGGGTGATGCGCTTTTCCTTCACGGTATAACCGCACTCGTGCGCCAGCTGGATCACCGAGGCACGGGTGATGCCATCCAGGCAGGAGGTCAGTTCCGGGGTGTAGATAACCCCGTCGCTTACCAGGAAAAAGTTCTCGCCACTGCCTTCCGCCACATAGCCTTCCGGGTCCAACAGCAGGGCCTCTTCACAACCGTTGCGAATGGCTTCCTGCAGCGCCAGCATGGAGTTGATGTAGTTGCCGTTGGCCTTCGCCTTACACATGGCGATATTCACATGGTGGCGGGTGTAGGAAGAGGTATTGACCTTGATGCCCAGCTCGCGGGCTTCCGGGGTCATATAGCTCGGCCACTCCCAGGCGGCGACAATCACGTGGGTCTGCAGCTTGTCCGCGCGCAGGCCCATGCCCTCGGAACCGTAAAAGGCCATGGGGCGCAGATAGGCTTCCTTGAGGCCATTCTCACGTACCACCAGACGCTGGGCTTCATTCAGCTGCTCAGCATCGTACGGCATTGGCATGTTCATGATTTTGGCGGAACGGCACAGGCGGCGGGTGTGCTCCTGCAGCCGGAAAATACTGGTGCCGCCATCGGCGGTTTCGTAGGCGCGCACACCTTCGAAAACACCCATTCCGTAGTGCAGTGTGTGGGTCAGGACATGGATCCGGGCATCGCGCCAGGGAACCAGTTCACCGTCAAACCAGATAACGCCGTCTCGATCGGCAAAAGACATGGGGATCTCCTACAAAATTCTATTACGCACTCTGTAGGAGCGGCCTGGGGAAGGAGCGGGAGCGGTCTATACCGGATCGAGCCTGTTCGCCTGCAGGCAGGCTCCTACAGCACAGAGCCTGGTGAAAAACAGTTTAATTGGGCTGCAGTGAAACCATTGGGGAAAACGCATGCACGAAAAAAGGCGGGAGCGCTTTAACCCAGTAACTGCTGCCAAGTTGTTTCAACGGTCTTTCTTTCCGCTTCGAATTGGTCACCGGATACAACCCCCGGCAGCTGTTGTAATGCCAGGCGATGACCTTCAGATCGGTAGGCTTTGTAGGCGTCGATCAAATGCTCGGCTTGGTGGGCCGGCATCAGGCCCGCCTCGATGAGGCTTTCAAGAATGCGAATATTATCGGTATACCGCACGATTGATGGGGCGCGCTGCGCCCAGGCCAATGCAGCATATTGAACCATAAATTCGATATCGACAATACCGCCCGCACCGTGCTTGAGATCGAATTGCCGATCATTGCTCTTATCGAGGTGCGCACGCATCTTATTGCGCATCTGCACCACCTCTTCACGCAATTTCTGCTCATCCCGCGCCTCACATAAAAGCGTTGTGCGCAGGGATTCGAACGCCTCTCCGAGGCGCACACTGCCAGCCACGGTGCGTGTGCGCACCAGTGCCTGGTGCTCCCAGGTCCAGGCGCTCTCGCGCTGGTACTTTTCAAACGCTGTCAGTGAGGTCACCAGCAAACCGGAATTGCCCGACGGGCGCAGGCGCGTATCCACCTCGTACAGGGGGCCGCTCAGGGTGCGGGTCTGCAGGATATGGATCAGCCTCTGGGCGAGTCGGGTGTAAAAGCTGAGATTGTCGATGGAGCGTTCGCCGTCGGTGTACTGCTGGGGTTCGGCGTCGTGTACAAACACGATATCCAGATCCGAGCCGTGCCCCAGCTCCAGGCCACCGAGTTTGCCGTAAGCGACGATGGAAAAATGCATATCTTCGGCAGTGGCGCCGTTGGGCGTTCCGTGTTTTTCCGTCACCTGCTGCCACGCCAGGGTCAGCGACTGCTGCAGTATCGCCTCCGCCAGCCATGTCAGTGAATCGCTTACCTTCATCAACGGCAAAGCACCGGTGACTTCCTGGGCGGCAATACGCAGGCTCTGGCCCTGTTTGAAATGGCGCAGGGCTTCCATCTGTGCTTCCAGGTCTTCCGGATCCACCCGCAGCAGTTCCTGGCGCAGGTCGTCGGCAATATCTTTTGCCGTGGAAGGCTCCAGCAGACGGCGCTGGTCGAGCATTTCATCCAATAAAATCGGGTGGCGCGCCAATAGCTCGGCAATCCACGGTGACGCGCTGCACAGGCGCAATAATTGCGCGAGGATCGGCGGGTTTTCATTGATCAGCACCAGGTAGGCACTGCGGCGCAAAATAGAGCGTAGCAAGGGTGTTACCCGCTCCAGCGCCAGCAAGGGCTCACTCACTTCGGAAGCGGCGGCCAGCAACAGCGGCATCGTCTGGTCCAGGCGCTGGCGACCGGTAGCGGGCAACGCACTGACAATGCGATCACTGTGCAAAGCCACCACAGCTTCCAGCGCTTTGGCCGCGGGCTGAAAGCCGGCGTTGTGCAATTGCTCGAGCCAGCTATCGCGGTCTTCGCTGCGCTCGCAGCCATTCCACAGCATCTGCCAGCTGTCGCTAGCGGTAATTTCCGTTGCCTCTTCCGGTGGCGCTATCACCTCATCAAATTCGCGCTCGATGACCGCGCGCGCCGCCACCAGTTTTTCTTCCAACGCCGGCCAGTTGGTGTAACCGAGGGCAAACGCCAGGTGTTCGCGACGCTCGATTTCCGGCGGTAGTGTTTGCGTTTGCTGGTCGCGCTCCGCCTGCAGGCCGTGCTCCACCCGGCGCAACAGCAGATAGGCATCGCGCAACTTCGCGGCAGCGCCTTGCGGTAAATGGCCACCCTGCTCCAGCAGCGGCAGCACTTTCAATATATTGCGCACCCGCAGATCCGGCTCGCGACCACCGCGAATCAACTGGAAAGCCTGGGCGATAAATTCCACCTCACGAATACCGCCGCGGCCCAGTTTGATATTGTCGATCAGACCGCGGGCGCGCACCTGGCGCTGGATCAGGGTTTTCATTTCCCTGAGCGCCTCGATCACGCTGAAATCGATATAGCGGCGATAGGTAAAGGGCCGCAGCAGTTCCATCAATTCTTCGCAGGCTTCCGCCGCGCCTTCACCGGCCGCCGCCACCGGGCGCGCCTTGATCATGGCGTAGCGCTCCCACTCACGCCCCTGAGTCTGGTAGTAATCTTCCAGTGCCGCAAAGTGGCTTACCAAGGGACCGCTGTCGCCGTAAGGGCGCAAACGCATATCCACCCGGAATACAAAGCCGTCGGCGGTGACGGCATCCAGCGTTTTGATCAGTCGCTGGCCCAGGCGCTGAAAATACGCCTGGTTTTCCAGGGTTTTCTTGCCTTCAAACTGGTCGCCGTCACTCTCGCCCGGCTCCGGGTAAGCAAAAATCAGGTCAATGTCGGAGGATAAATTCAGTTCGCGCGCACCCAGCTTGCCCATGCCGAGCACGATCATGGGCTGAATATTGCCGTCCCGGTCGCGGGGTTCGCCATGCCGCTCAACCATCTTTGCCCGGTGCCAATCCAGCGCTGCCTGAATCGTCATTTCCGCCAGCTGGGTGAGGCGGGCGCACACCTGGGGGATATCCCACTGGCCGGCAAAATCCCGCCAGATGGCTTCACTGTTGACACGATTGCGCAGCTGGCGCAGGTGCCGCTCCAGCGACTCCTCGCTGTCCAATGCTCCCAGGTCAATGGGCGGTATCCCCAGGTCATCCTGCTCCAGCAGCAGCGGTAGCAGATCGGGGAAGCGCACACACTGCTGCAGGAAAAAATCTGAACCCACCAGGCTGTGCGCCAGGGCGTCGACGAGATGAGCGGGAGCATCGGCGCTCTGCAGACGAGTTTCCACCTGCGTCACCGTCGACGCATCCGCCGCCTCACACCACTGCTGCCACCGTTGCTGCGCACGGTTTGCCATGGGGGCGGGGCAGTGTTCGAACAGCGACATTTTTCTCTCCTTTGACACAAAAAACCCGCGCAATGCACGGGCCCGTTTTTTGTTGGGGGTTACATCAATCTATGGAATATAGGAAATTCGGGTAGTCAAAACGGTTTCTTCAGGAGTGCAGCAGCGTCCCCACGCCCATCTTGATCACATTGCCGCCGATCCGACAGCGCACTTCCTTGCCCGGTTTTTTATCGAACTCGGCGTGCAGAATACTTTTGCGGGTTTCCAGGCTGCCGCGATCAATGGAGAAGGTGTGGGTGCCCGCCGCGGTTTCCTGTTGTTCCGCAAGGTAGGCCACAAACTCCGGCATGACATTGCCAATCGGCGGGAACACCTCTTTCGGCAGGTTGGGGTTCAGCAGGCGGCCGTGGAATTCTGTACTGCCGGTGATGGAACCGGGCGCAAACAGGAAGAGTTCCGAGGTGTAGAGTTCACCCAGCAGTTGCGCCCAGCGTTCGCTGTTGAGACTGGCGGCAATCACATGCTCCGGGCGGGTGAAGGGCACGATCAGTGTGGGCCTGTCGACACTGATCACCATGGGTTTGTACTTGCTGAACGAGATATGTTTTTCGTCGCTGTTCAGTGCCGCAGCGAGGCGGCTAACTTCCGGCGTGTAGCGATCGGCAGTGGGGGAAAGCACCCGCGCAAACTGGATGGCGCCCGGCCCGGCTTCCGCTTTATCGATAAAGCTTTCGATCAGCCCCTCGTCCTGGCGCAGCAGGAAGGAAGCAAAGCTGCCTTCGTCCTGGGTCAATCCCATCTCGAACGCCACATAGGAGGCGGCGAGAATGGTGTGGGCGCCGAAGCGCTGCGGCCCCTTGCTATTGAACACACAGGCCGGTACATCCTTGTGCGGCTCGATAAATACGGTTTCGGTTTGCTGGAATTCACTGGCGATCGCCATTTTTGAAGCGTCGCTGGTTTCGGTCCCCGGCAGTTTTACCACCGGGATCTGGGTACCCTGAAACGGGGCATCGGCGAAAACATCCAGAAGTGCGTATTCAAGCGTCATCTCAATCATCCTTTTTGGTTGATCGCTTTTTTATTGATCGTTTCTTTATTAATCGTTTCTTTATTAATCGTTTCTTTATTGTTCGCTTCGATCAGTCTGACTATGCAACAGGAATGGCCATTTGTCAGAAAGAAATATCCGGTGGCGGTGCCACCCGCAGCACCTCCTGCACGGTGGTGATACCTGCGGCAACCTTGCGTGCACCGGATAACCGCAGACTGTTCATGCCCTCGCGCATCCCCTGCCGGCGCACCAGCTGCAGATCGCAATCGTGGGTGACCAGGGCCTGCACTCCTTCGGTGAACGGCAGTATTTCGTAGATACCCTGGCGGCCGCGGTAGCCGGTGTTGCGGCAGTCGAGACAGCCCTCCGGCTGGTACACCACCTCGGGCTTGGGCGCCTTCCAGGGTTTCACCAGTGCCTGCCAGTCCTCGTCACTGACCTCCGCCTTGCGCTTGCAGCTGGGACAGAGGGTGCGCACCAGGCGCTGGGCCATTACCCCGAGTACCGTAGATTTGAGCAGATAGTGGGGCAATCCGAGATCCAGCAGACGCGTCACTGCGGTAGGGGCATCGTTGGTGTGCAGGGTAGAGATCACCAGGTGGCCGGTAAGCGCCGCCTGTACTGCCATCTGCGCGGTTTCCAGGTCGCGGATCTCCCCCACCATGATGATGTCCGGGTCCTGACGCATCAGGGTGCGGATACCCGCGGCAAAGTCGAGACCGATACTGTGGTGCACCTGGGTCTGGTTGAAGCTGTCTTCCACCATCTCAATGGGATCTTCGATGGTGGAAACGTTTACCTCGGTGGAGGCCAGCTGCTTCAGCGCGGTATACAGGGTGGTGGTTTTACCAGAGCCGGTGGGGCCGGTGACCAGTACGATACCGTTGGGGCGAGCCAACATGGTCTGCCAGCGCGCCAGGTCGTCGCCGCCGAGCCCCAGGTCGGTGTAGGAGCGCGCCAGCACCTCCGGATCGAAGATCCGCATCACCAGTTTTTCCCCGAACGCCGTGGGCAAGGTGGAAAGGCGCAATTCCACCTCGCTGCCATCGGGGCGCTTGGTTTTGATGCGTCCGTCCTGGGGTTTGCGTTTTTCCGCCACGTTCATGCGCCCGAGGATCTTCAGACGGCTGGTGATGGCGGCATTGACCTGATCCGGCAGCTCGTGAATCGGGTGCAGCACACCGTCGATGCGAAAGCGGATGCGGCCCACATCCCGGCGCGGCTCTATGTGGATATCACTGGCGCGCTGATCAAAGGCGTGCTGCAGCAACCAGTCCACAATGTTGACGATGTGCTGGTCATTGGCTTCCGGGTCCTTGAGGTTGCCCAGCTCCAGCAGCTGCTCGAAGTTGTTGGCACCGGAACTGCCCTTTAACCCGCTGGCCCCGGATATGGAGTTGGCCAGGGAATAGAATTCGGTGCAGTAGCGTTTGATATCCGCCGGGTCCGCCACCACCCGCTGCACGGTGCGACCGCTGGTGTGCTCCAGTTGCTCTTCCCAGCCGGAGGTATAGGGCTGGGCGGTGGCCACCAGCAGCATCTCTTTCGAGGCCTCCACACAGAGTATCTGGTGGCGCTTGGCAAACTGGAAACTCATGACCTCGGTGACCGAGGCCACATGCACTTTCAGCGGGTCGATATGGTAGAGGCCGTGGGAGGAGGTATCCGCCAACCACTGGGTCAGGACAGCCGCATCCAGCACCCTGCCCGGCTTTTTCTGGTTCTGCAGCTCACAGCTGGCGATATAGCTGAGCGGGTGCATCTGTGCCTGCTCGGCCGTGCGCGGGGTGCCAATCAGGCGATTGGCGTCCAGGCGGCTGATATAACCCTGGCTCACCAGGTCTTCCAGTAACCCCGGCAAATCGAGAACCCGGTCCGCGCCTCTCACCCCTGTGCCTACAGCCATACCCTGTTACCCGTCTACGCTTAAGTGTGAAGGCGCATTGTAGCTCTATTGATCGGCGGTGAAAGTGCGAGAGATTCGCAGAATGGCGGCGAAACCAAAGCGTCACTGTGCCCTGCGCAGATGTTGGGGTACCATGCCGCCAAATTTGGCCGCTGCGGGTTTAACCAGGCGGCCTTCTTGTTAACTGTCAGGACCGGAAAAAAGGAACAGACCATGCCCCTGTCCAATATCGCCAACCTGTTCGGCCGCTCGCCGATCAAGCCGATCAAGGAGCACATGGCGACTGCCCACAAGGCGTCAGCGGATCTGGTGCCCTTCTTTGAAGCCCTTATGCAAGGGGACTTCAGCACTGCCAAAACCGTACAACAGCGCATTTCCGCCAGCGAGAACCGCGCCGACGACATCAAAAAAGACCTGCGTCTGCACCTGCCGGACAGCCTGTTTATGCCGGTCTCCCGCACCGACCTGCTGGAACTGCTGCACGCCCAGGACAAAGTGGCCAACAAGGCCCAGGATATCGCCGGGCTGGCCATTGGCCGCCAAATGGAGATCCCTGCCTCCATGCACGCCATGATGGGCACCTTCGTGGAAAGCGCCGTAGCCGCTTCCGCCCAAGCACTTACCGCCATCAACGAACTGGATGAACTGCTGGAATCTGGCTTCGCCGGGCGCGAGGTGGACATCGCCCAGCGCATGACCGAAGAGCTCGATGACCTGGAGCGCAAGTCCGACAAGCTCGAAGTGGAAGTGCGCGCCTCTCTGTTCAAAATGGAGAAAGGGCTGCCGCCAGTAGACGTGATTTTCCTCTATCGGATCATCGAGTGGGTCGGCGACCTGGCCGATGAGGCCCACGGTGTGGGCAACCGATTGCAACTGTTGCTCGCACGTTAAAGGGGGAAGACCATGGATATCATTGCTCAGTACGGCCATATCTTCCTGATCCTGGCCTGTGTTTTCGGTTTCTTCATGGCCTGGGGTGTGGGTGCCAACGACGTCGCCAACGCCATGGGCACCTCGGTGGGCTCCCGCGCACTGACCATCAAACAGGCGATCATCATCGCCATGATCTTCGAATTCGCCGGCGCTTACCTGGCCGGTGGCGAGGTTACCTCCACCATCCGCAAGGGCATCATCTCCCCGGACCTGTTCAACGATAAACCGGAACTGCTGGTGTACGGCATGCTGTCGGCACTGCTGGCGGCGGGTACCTGGCTGATGATTGCCAGTATCCTCGGCTGGCCGGTGTCCACCACCCACTCCATTGTCGGTGCCATTGTCGGTTTCTCTGCCGTGGGTATCTCCGTGGACGCGGTGGCCTGGGCCAAGGTCGCGAGCATCGTTGCCAGCTGGGTGGTATCGCCGGTGCTCGCAGGCACCATTTCCTTCCTGCTGTTCAGGAGCGTGCAGCGACTGATCCTCAATACCGAGGATCCCTTCAGTAACGCCAAGCGCTACATCCCCATGTATATGTTTGCGGTGGGCTGGATGATCTCCATGGTGACCCTCACCAAGGGCCTCAAGCACGTATTCAAAGACGCCGGCATTTCCCTTTCCTTCTGGCAGGACGCGCTGATTGCCGGTGTTATGGGCCTGGTGGTGATGGGCGTAGGTATCGCTCTGCTGAAGCGCATCAAACGCGACCCGGCAATGGAAAAAGACAACCGCTTCGCCAACGTGGAGCGCGTGTTCGCCATCCTGATGATCTTCACCGCCTGTGCCATGGCCTTTGCCCACGGCTCCAACGACGTGGCCAACGCGGTAGGCCCGCTGGCGGCGGTCGTAAACACCGTGCAACAGGGTGCGGTCACGGCCAAAGCGGTAATGCCACCGTGGATCCTGCTGCTGGGTGGTGCCGGTATCGTCGTCGGTCTCGCCACTTATGGTTTCAAGGTTATGGCGACCATCGGACGCAAGATCACCGAGCTGACCCCGAGCCGCGGTTTCGCCGCCGAGCTGGGCGCGGCCTCCACCGTGGTGCTCGCCTCCGGCACCGGCCTGCCCATCTCCACCACCCACACCCTGGTGGGTGCGGTACTGGGGGTTGGCCTGGCACGGGGTATCGGCGCGCTGAATCTGCGCATGATTACCACCATTGCCGCCTCCTGGATCGTCACCCTGCCCGCAGGCGCGGGTCTGGCGATTCTGTTCTTCTTCTTCTTCAAGGGCGTTTTTGGCTGGTAAGTACCCGAAGTTGGGCTGGTAATAGAAATTACCGCCCGCGCCTGTTAAAAAGGGAGCGCTGTTTAGCGCTCCCTTTTTTATGTCTTCTATTTCTGCTTAATTTGCACTGGCAATGTGAGAAGGAAACTCCCATGCAACTGCCCATCTATCAGGCTGGCGCCTTCACCTCCCAATTGTTCAAAGGCAACCCTGCCGCCTACGTGCCCCTTACCCGCTGGCTCGATGACGATCTGATGCTGCAGATTGCTGCCGAAAATAACCTGGCGGAAACGGCCTTCACTGTGCCCACTGGCAACGGCTTTGAACTGCGCTGGTTTACGCCCGGCGAAGAAGTCCCCCTGTGCGGCCACGCCACCCTGGTAACCGCCCACCTGCTGTGGACGGAACTGGGCTTTACCGACGAAGAGATCCACTTTTTTACCCGCAGCGGAGAACTGGTGGTGCGCCGGGACGGCGAGCAACTGGCGCTGGACTTTCCCGCCCAGACCAATCGGGATATCCCTGTCGTCGATGCGTTCACCCTGGCGCTGGGCCTAGAGCCTCTCCGTGCACTCGAAGTTGCCGGCTCAAATGACCAGCTGCTACTCGAGTTCGCTTCTGCGGAGGTTGTCGCCGGGCTCGACCCCGATATGCGTGCAGCGGCAAAGCTGCCCTATAAAGGCCTGATCTGTACCGCCCCCGGGGAGGGATTCGACTGCGATTTCGTCAGCCGCTTTTTTGCCCCCGCCATCGGCATCGACGAAGACCCGGTTACCGGCTCCGCACACACGCGGTTGGTGCCCTTCTGGGCCGAGAAGCTCGACAAAACCGCATTGAAAGCCAGACAGATTTCACCCCGTGGTGGCGAGCTGGATTGTGAATTGAAAGGTGATCGCGTGATCATGCGGGGCAGTGCAGTGACTTACCTGCGCGGGCAGATCACCCTGTAACAGAAGGCTATCGCGAGCTAAACCGATAAAGGGCCGGACCTGTCGGCCGGCCCCAAGATCCACTTCAATACAACGACATCACGCCAAGCGCCCCAACGGGCTGGCGAGGCTGTCTGGCGGCAGGGTAAACCAGGCGGGGCCCTCTTCCGTCATGTACAGGCAATCCTCCAGACGCACACCGAATTCTCCGGGAATATAGATACCCGGCTCGTTGGAAAAGCACATGCCCGGTGCCAGTTTCACTTTCTCACCCCGCACAAAGTTCACCGGCTCATGCCCTTCCATACCGATGCCGTGACCGGTGCGATGGGAAAGACCGGGTAAGCGGTAATCCGGCCCGAAGCCATTCTTCAGGTAAAACGCCCGCACCGCATCGTCAACACTGCCCGCGGGGGCGCCGAGCTTGGCGGCCTCGAAGGCAATGTTCTGGCCCTCGCGGACCAGCTGCCAGATTTTTTGCTGTTTTTTGCTGGGTTCGCCGTAAACAAAGGTGCGGGAAATATCCGACTGGTAACCCTCAACGCTGCAGCCACAGTCCATCAAAACGACCTGTCCTTCGCGGATCTGCTGCGGTTGATCGGTGCCATGGGGATAGGCACTACCCTCACCGAACAGCGCCATGGTCCAAACACCCTGCCCACCCAGCGCAGTCTGCGACTCGCGCATCAGCTGATTCACATCCGCCGGTGTCATCCCCGGGCGCAGCTGCTTCAACACCATGCCGTAGGCCGCCAGGGTAATTTCATTGGCCTTTTTCATCAGCGCCAGCTCCGCCGGGCTCTTGACCATGCGACAGCCGCGAGTGACAGGATCCGCACTTACCTGCTTGAACCCGGGTAGCGCTTCGCGCAGGCCATCGGCGACAAACCAGCGCACCGAGGCCTCCAGGCCGATAACGCCGGAGTTAGAGCCGGGCTTAGAGCCAGGCGTAAAGCCGCGATCTTTCATCACCGAGGCTACCCGTGCAAATGGGCTCTCGTGTTCGTGCCAGGTGCGCACGTCACTGCCAAAGGTCATCGATTCACGCACCGACGGCTCTTCAAAAAACGGCGTAACCACGGCAATGTCGCCGCGCCGGGGGATAATCACACAGGTCAGGCGCTCGGAGCGCCACCAGCGAATACCGGTGAAATACAACATTGCAGCGCCAGGTTCGAGCACAATGGCGTCGATGCCCGATGCATCCATCAACTCCTGGGCCTTGGCGACCCGCGCCTGCCGCTCAGCCACAGTGATCGGCTGCACGCCAGCAAGCAGGGACTCAGGCTTATTAGCTTTTGCAGGGGATTCGGTAGCCGCGCGCAGGGGCAGGGCCGGCGCCACCGCCAGCAACGCGGCCGCTTTCAGTAGTTGACGTTTGGTGGGCATGAAACACTCTCCACTATTTATAATTGGCAGAGAGTATCGTGTTTTAGCGCTAAAAACAGGCGCTACCAGTAGTGATAATGCAGGCGCTCGTTCTTGCGCGGTCCGTGGATCTGCCAGATCAGTTCGATTTCATCAGGGTGCAGAATCAGGTCGGCGGTGTAGGTATCCTCCCCGCAAAGATGGGGAGACTGATGACGAAACCCGTGTTCCGTCACAGGCACCAGATTGAACAGCAAAACCGGCGCCTCGCGACGCAAATGTTCAAGGCGCACAAAATCACTACAGCGCGTCCAGCGATAGCGGTTTTGCAGATCGACCTTGTGCCCGTCGGCATCGGTAAACTCGGCCCGCTCGGCAAACAGGATATGCGCACCGAAACTGCTGACGCCCACTTCGCCACGCCCGTGCCCACGCCAGTTGGTTTTCGACCCGGGGCCGTTACTGGCATTGAAGCTGAAGGCACGGACTTTCTTTAAACGCTCACACAGTTGCGCCAAGGCCTCCAGACCTTTGAAATCCACCCGTTTGTTCACCAATTCGATATCCAGTTCATGATTCTGCTGATTCTCATCACCCTGCTGTGGGCTTTCTCTTTCAGCCTGATCGGTGTTTACCTCGCCGGCCAGGTCGACAGCTACTTCGCGGTTCTCACCCGGGTTCTACTGGCAACCCTGGTATTTCTGCCGCTACTCAACTGGCGTACTCCGCCGCGCACAGCACTCACATTAATGGCGGTCGGTGCCGTGCAGCTGGGCCTGATGTATCTCTTTTACTACCAGTCTTTCCTGCTGCTCAGTGTTCCGGAAGTGCTGTTGTTCACCATCTTCACCCCGGTCTATATCACCCTGATCTACGACCTGCTGGCCCACCGCTTCTCACTGTGGAATCTGTTGATTGCCGCCGTCGCGGTACTCGGTGCAGCCATCATCCGCTGGGACAACCTCAGTGAGGACTACTGGAAAGGCTTTTTGGTGGTACAGGGCGCCAACCTTTGTTTCGCCACCGGCCAGGTAGCCTACAAGCAGTTTATGCAATCTGACCAAAAGCGCGCAGCCACCCTTCCGCCGCGGCAAACCTTCGGCTGGTTTTTCATCGGCGCCAGTATCGTAGCGGCTACCGCCTGGCTCATACTGGGCGAACCAAAGTACCCGAGCAACGGGGTTCAGTGGGGCATATTGTTGTGGCTGGGTGCCGTAGCATCCGGTCTGGGCTACTTCCTCTGGAACAAGGGCGCAACTCAGGTATCCCCCGGCACACTCGCGGCCATGAACAACGCGCTGATTCCGGCGGGGTTACTGGTAAACCTGTTACTCTGGAATCGCGACGCGAACTTGCCACGCCTCGCTATTGGCGGCGCTATCATCGTGGCCGCGGTATTGATCAGTGAGTGGCGCAACACGCACAGACGGAATTGAACTTTTTAGAAGGACAAATGAAATGAGCATCCGCACTCTGCCAACGCTGCAGAGCCAGCTGCAACAACTGGTTGCCAGCCCCAGCGTCAGCGCCACCAATCCCAAACTGGATATGGGTAACCGCGGTGTGATCGACCTGCTGGCCGCCTGGCTGGAGACCCTGGGCTTCCGTATCGAAATAATGCCCATGGAGGACCAGCCCCACAAAGCCAACCTGATCGCCACATTGGGTCAGGGCGATGGTGGACTGGTGCTTGCGGGGCACACGGATACAGTGCCTTACGATGACGACCGCTGGCAGTCAGACCCGTTCAAACTGAGCGAGCGCGATAACCGTTTTTACGGTCTCGGCAGCACGGATATGAAAGGGTTTTTCCCTTTGGCAATTGAAGCCGCGAAAGCCTTTGCGAATAAGCCGCTGCAGCAGCCGCTGATCATTCTCGCCACCGCCGATGAAGAAACCTCCATGTCCGGCGCCTGCGCGCTGGTGCAAGCCGGTCTGCCCAAAGCCCGTTACGCGATTATCGGCGAGCCCACCGGCCTCAAGCCCATCCGCATGCACAAGGGCATGATGATGGAACGGCTACGCATTACCGGCCAGGCCGGGCACTCGTCCAATCCGGCCTACGGCGCCAGTGCGCTGGAGGCCATGCACATGGCCATGTCGGAAATTCTCAAACTGCGTGGGGAGTGGCAAGAGCGCTACCAGAATCCCGGTTTTGCCGTGCAGGTTCCCACCCTGAACCTGGGCTGCATTCACGGCGGCGACAACCCCAATCGTATTTGCGGCCACACCGAATTGCAGTTCGATCTGCGCCCACTGCCGGGCATGCCGATGGAGGAACTGCGCGGTGAGCTTTATCAGCGCCTGAAAGATACCGTCAGTGGCGAAAAAATTTCGTTGGAAATGGATTCACTGATCGGTGGGGTCGAGGCCTTCGAGGAACCGGCACAGTCTGAACTCGTGCAGGTCGCGGAGAAATTTACTGGCCACAGCGCCGAGAGTGTAGCTTTTGCAACCGAGGCGCCTTTTTTACAAAAACTCGGGATGCAGACCATCGTCCTCGGTCCCGGGGATATCGACCAGGCGCACCAGCCGGATGAGTATCTCGGGTTGGAACGAATTGATCCGATGGTGGAAATCCTCAGAGGTATGATTGGGCGTTTCTGCCTGTAATCGAGAGCAAGATTGCAGACCTATGGCGGTGCCGCTACCGGGTGCGCTTTTACGAGACACGCCGTAAACCCATCCCTGGGGGCTCGGCTGCGGCCGTCCTGGCCGCAGACGGTCTCGTAAAAGCGCACCCGATATCGTCACCTTCGCGGAAAAATCTGCGTTTTTAAACAAAAATGAAACAGCAATTGGAAATCAATCCCGCAGAAAATGCGGTATATTCGCTTACTAACCGAGCCACCTGCTGAAATGACATCGTCGTGAACACCGATAACACCACACTCAACTGGTTCCGAAACGCCGCGCCCTATATCAATGACCTGCGCGGGCGAACCCTGGTGGTTGCAATTCCCGGGGACGGATTCGAGCACGAGAATTTTCGCAACCTGGTGCACGACCTCACGCTGCTGATCAGCCTCGGGGTAAAACTGGTGCTGGTGCACGGCGCGCGCGCGCAGGTGAATCGCGCACTGGAAAAAGCCGGCATTGAAAGCCGCTTTCAGGGCAATACCCGTATTACCGACCGGGAAACCCTGGAAGTCATCAAGGCCGCGGTGGGTAAATTGCGCTTTGAAATTGAGGCGGCCTTTTCCCAGGGGCTACCGGATTCGCCGATGGCGCGCTCCGCGCTGAAAGTGGTATCCGGGAATTTCGTCACCGCGCGCCCGGTGGGCATCATCGACGGTACCGATATGCGCTGGACCGGCCAGGTGCGGCGTATGGAAGTGCCGGCAATTACCCGCGCACTGGACGAAAATTCTCTGGTGCTGTTATCGCCATTCGGTACCTCGCTGACCGGCGAGCTGTTTAACCTGAATTATCTGGATCTTGCGGCGGAAGCGGCCAAAGCGCTCAGGGCGGAAAAACTGATTCTGTTCCGCGACCTGCCGCAACTGAAGGTGAATGGGGAGCCGGTATACGACCTTAGCATCCATCAGGCGGAAGACATTGCCGATACCGTGGACAGCGAGACGCTCAGCTGTGCCCTCAGCGCCTGCAATGCGGGAACCCAGCGGGTACACCTGCTG
Source organism: Microbulbifer sp. CAU 1566 (assembly GCF_023156515.1). Taxonomy (NCBI): domain Bacteria; kingdom Pseudomonadati; phylum Pseudomonadota; class Gammaproteobacteria; order Cellvibrionales; family Microbulbiferaceae; genus Microbulbifer; species Microbulbifer sp. CAU 1566. The sequence goes on from NZ_JALNMG010000001.1 coordinate 933,247, forward strand.
AGTTATGCGGATAACGGCGCGCTATTGCAGGAGCTACTCAGTCGCGAGGGTGCCGGCACCATGATTTACCGCGACAGCTACGAAGTCATTCGGCGCGCGCGGATCAACGACGTCGGCGGGATTCTCGGGTTGATCCGGCCACTGGAAAAGCAGGGTATTCTGGTGCGTCGTTCGCGGGAAAAGCTCGAATCGGAAATCGACCATTTCACCCTGGTGGAAGTGGACGGTACCCCGGTGGCCTGTGCCGCGCTCTATCCGATTCTCGACGAACAGGGCGATACCATCGCCGCGGAAATCGCCTGCGTGGCGATTCACCCGGAATTTCGCGGCGGTGGCCGCGGCGCCAAGCTGTTGCAACACCTGGAACGACAGGCGAGAACCCTGGACCTGGCAGAGATTTACGTACTCACCACCCAGACCGAACACTGGTTCATCGAGCGCGGCTTTACCCAGGTGGACGTCTCGGCGCTTCCCGCCAGCCGGAAGTCTCTGTACAACATCCAGCGAAATTCCCGCGTTTTACGCAAAGCCCTTAAAGGGTAATGGCCTTGCGATAAACAGGGCGCAGGGCGGACAAGCCTTGCGCCAATTTCCATCATTGCCACAAGCCGCGCAATAAGGCTCCCATTTTGCTAATCTGTCGCGTCCTGCCTGCGCGCCGGGCAGCCATCCATTGAATTCATTGTTTTCGGTTATAAGTACCACTATGCCTCAGTACCGCTCCCGCACCTCCACCGCTGGCCGCAATATGGCTGGCGCTCGCGCCCTGTGGCGCGCCACCGGCATGAAGGATGAAGATTTCCACAAGCCCATCATTGCCGTGGCCAACTCTTTCACCCAGTTTGTGCCCGGGCACGTGCACCTGAAAGACATGGGCCAGCTGGTAGCGCGGGAAATCGAGAAGGCCGGTGGGGTGGCGAAAGAGTTCAACACCATCGCCGTGGATGATGGTATCGCCATGGGCCACGACGGCATGCTGTACAGCCTGCCCAGTCGCGAGATCATCGCCGACTCGGTGGAGTACATGGTGAATGCCCACTGCGCCGACGCGCTGGTGTGCATCTCCAACTGCGACAAGATTACCCCGGGAATGCTGATGGCCGCCCTGCGGCTGAATATTCCGGTGATCTTTGTGTCCGGTGGCCCCATGGAAGCGGGCAAAACCAAGCTCGCCGATCACAAGCTGGACCTAGTGGATGCCATGGTCATTGCCGCGACCGACGACGCCAGCGACGAGCAGGTGGCCGAATACGAACGCTCCGCCTGCCCAACCTGCGGCTCCTGCTCTGGCATGTTTACCGCCAACTCCATGAACTGCCTGACCGAGGCCCTGGGCCTGTCGCTGCCCGGCAACGGCACCATGCTCGCCACCCATGCGGACCGGGAGCAGCTGTTCCTGCGTGCAGGCCGTGAGATCGTGGCGCTGGCCAAGCGCTATTACGATAACGACGACGAGACGGCGCTGCCGCGCACCATTGCCAATCGCGCTGCTTTCTCCAATGCAATGGCGCTGGACATTGCCATGGGCGGGTCCACCAATACCATCCTGCACCTGCTCGCCGCAGCCCTGGAAGGTGAAGTGGACTTCACCCTGGCGGACATCGACCGTCTGTCGCGCAAGATTCCACAGCTGTGCAAAGTGGCCCCCAATACCCAGAAATACCACATCGAAGACGTACACCGCGCCGGCGGAGTCATGTCGATCCTCGGGGAACTGGAAGCCGGTGGCCTGCTGGACGCCAGCCTGCCCACGGTACACAGCAGCTCTTTCAAGGAAGCGCTGGAGCAGTGGGATATTCGCCGTACCGACGACCCCGCTGTGCACAAGTTCTTCCGCGCCGGCCCCGCCGGCATCCCGACCCAGACGGCGTTCAGTCAGGATTGCCGCTGGAACAACCTGGACGGCGATCGCGAGAACGGCTGCATTCGCTCGGTGGAGCATGCCTACTCGCAAGAGGGCGGCCTGGCAGTGCTGTTCGGTAACCTCGCGCCGGACGGCTGTGTGGTAAAAACCTCGGGGGTGGAAGAAGAGCTGTGGCAGTTTGAAGGCCCCGCACATATTGTCGAGAGCCAGGAAGACGCCGTGGCACACATCCTGGAAGGCAAGGTGAAGGAAGGGGAAGCGGTGATTGTGCGCTACGAGGGTCCCAAAGGTGGCCCCGGTATGCAGGAAATGCTGTACCCCACCAGCTACCTGAAATCCAAGGGGCTGGGTAAGTCTTGCGCCCTGATTACCGATGGCCGCTTCTCCGGCGGCACCTCCGGCCTGTCTATTGGCCACGTCTCACCGGAAGCCGCTGGTGGAGGCAATATCGGCCTGGTGCAGGACGGCGATCTGGTGCGCATCGATATACCCAAGCGCCTGATCGAGGTAGACATTCCGGAAGCGGAGCTTCATCGCCGCCGCGAAGCCATGAATAACAAGGGCCAGGAAGGCTGGAAGCCTGCCAAGGTCCGCCCGCGCAAGGTTAGCCGCGCACTCAAGGCCTATGCACTGCTCGCTACCAGCGCCGACAAGGGCGCGGTACGAGAGATCGACTGATCTGCGAGTAGATATCCTTTAAAAAATAGCGGGCCGATAAGCCCGCTATTTTTTGCCTTACCCTTATTCTGCCATTTTGAAACTGATCCGATTGCGCACACCGTGCTTCTCCACCGGTTGCCCCTCAGACATCAAAGGTCGGTATTTGAAACGCTCCACCGCATTGAGTGCGGCACTGTTGAAAATATCCGTCGGCACGCCGGCACTATCATAGCCACCGACAACACTCGGGTTTTTCACACTGCCGTTCGTACTAATAGTGAATTCCACCACCACATAACCCTCTATGCCCCTCGCCAGTGCCCTGCGCGGGTAGCGTGGCGCCGGCTTGTAGATGGGCAAGGGATCAGCATTCACCAGCGTCGGATCGAATGTCCGCCGCTCGACCACCGGCGGCTCAAAGGTTATCGGCACATCGCCCGGCTCAATATTCCGCTCCACCACCGTTGGCTGAACGGTCGGCGGAATCTCCTGGGGCTTGAGCACCGGGTCGGACTTGTACACCGTAGTCTTTACCTCTGGCATATGAATCGGTGCAACCCTGGGGGGAAGCGCTTCCGTTGGTGCCCGGTAGTCTGTGGCAATCAGTTGTGACATACCCAGCAGTAACAGCCCGGTAACGCCGAGCGCAAAAGTACTGTTGCGAAGCAGAACTGCCGATTTTTTGGAAATGGAAAACTGGGGAATGGTATTGGGCAGATAAGCCTGTTCCATAAACACCTCTCCTTTTTATATTCAGGTGTTGATTTGTCGCGCCGGACGGAGGGTCGTAGCGCGGCGGAAAAAGCTGATCAGCTACTTTCAGTATTTAGTCGATTTCCACGATAATGCAAATAATTCCCATTTATTGATCAAATAAACGCCAGTCGACGCAAAAATCAGGCAAAAAAAAGGCCGCACTATGTGCGGCCTTTCGGTTCGGATAAAACGCCCGGCTTACATTGCCAGTTGTCTTTCCCGTTCCGCTTCGTTCTCTACGAACGTAATCCACTGGCTGGCAAACTTCTCGGAGCGCTTGTCTTTCTTCGCTTCTTTGAAGTTTTTCAGTGCAGTGTCGTACTTCTTCAGGTTGGCATTGGCCATGCCCAGTACGATGTAGAGCTGATCCGGACGCTTGATATCGCCCTTCTTCAGCGCCTTCGCACCCATGTCTACCGCTTCCTTATTCTTATCCAGATCCAGGTAAATACCTGCCAGACGGGAATAGAGGTCGCCTTTATCAGACATACTGGCCGCTGCTTCCAGCTCCGGAATCGACTTTTGCAGCTCCTGAGCCATCTGGTAAGCCTGAGCCAGGGTTTCCAGATTCTTGGAGGTACGCGGGATCTTTTTCTCTTTGATACCCTTGTCGATTACCTTGGCACCCTTGTACGGCATTTCCGCACCCATAAAGAGGTAAGCCATGTTCAACAGCTCTTTCTCTTTCTGCAGGGCACCAGCAAGGTAGGCGGCTTCCATCATGTGAAGCATATCGTCTTCACGCTTGAGTTCGCCGTACATACCCGCCAGCTGCTTGTAGTACTCCCCTTTCGGGTAGTGCTTAACCAGCTTCTCGAGGATGTTGGTCACTTGCTTGTAGTCGTTCTTCTCGTAGTAGAGGAAACGCTGCAGGCCGAACCATGGCTCCTTGGGCACCTTGCCTTCTTTTTCGTACATGGACACAGCCTGGTTCATATCGGCCAGTGCCTTGTTGTTGTCACCCAGCTGGTAGTAAGCCTGAGCGCGCAACGCGTAAGAATCGGCAGTAATGCGATCGGAAACCGCGAACCACTTGTTCAGGTAGTTGACTGCTTCTTTGTAGTTTTCGGTTACAAAGTACAGCTGGGCTACGGTGAACAGAGTCCCTACTTCCAGTGCTACCGGCAGGTTGGATTCACCCTGCTGCAGTACTTTCTTGTAGTTGGCGATGGCGTCGTTGTAGCGCTCCATCTGGAAATAAACGAAGCCGTAGAAGTAGTACATCTGCGCTATTTCATAGCCGTTGTACTTGTCTTTTCCCGCTTCCATTTCCTTCAGAGCAGCCAGCGCGGCCGGCCAGTTCTGGGCATCGGCAGCTTCCTGCACAGCACCCAGCTTTTTGAACACGTTCTCACGCATGGCCGGCACTTTGCGGGTCTTCTGTTCACCCTGGGCTTCCGCCTGGGCGAAAGGTGCAGATACACCCGCAGCCTCCAGTACCGTAACGCTTACGGCTGGTGCCAGTACCAGGGGCAGCGCTACGGACGTGCGCAGGACGAGCCTGGAAAGGCTTTTCGTCACGGTCGTCATAATCATATGCGTCCCCTATTAGTTCTTGGCCATGTTGAAGCTGATCTTGGTTTTTACACCAGGCACTTCAATTGGCTCACCATCAACAACCCGCGGCTTGTACTTGTACTTCAACGCAGACTTGATCGCCGCACTGTTGAAGATAGTGGTGGGGTTACCGTCGAGCGTGAATGCTTCCACGACTTTCGGATCCCGCACAGAGCCGTTCTTGGTTACCGTGTATTCCACAACTACCCAACCTTCAATACCACGCTGCAGTGCGCGACGCGGATACTGGGGCTGAACCTTCACGATCGGCAGGTAGTCACCTTCAGAGGCGAAACCACCAATACCACCCACGTTGAGGTCGGCGCTGGCAGCCGGGGCAGACATGTTCAAAGCATTGTCTACGTCAGGCTGGTCAAACTCCGGCTCCGGCATATCGGGCGGCGGCTGCTCAGGTTCGTCGGGCTTGTCCGGTTTGCTGGTATCGTATTGCGTTTCGATCTTCTGCTCCGGCATCACGACGTCGGCTACCTTGATCTGCTCTTCCTCTTTGGGAGCACCCAAGTTGGCTTCGATCAGCGCATGCATGGTGAAGATCAGGGCAAAAGTGGTGGCTACCGCCAGCGCACCCGCCCCTACTAGTCTTACCGGGTTCATAGCTGTTAACTCTTCTCTGTAGCGACCGAGACTTTCTCGATTCCGATCTTCCTGGCCGCATCTGCGATCAGGGCAACCTTCTCGATACTCGCCTTCTTATCGGGCTGAATAACCAACCACCCTTTCGGGTTTTCGGCATAGAGACGCTCCAGGGTGTTTTTCACCAGGCGGTCGTCTACTTGCTCTTTGGCAATCCAGATTTCGTCGTTGTCGTTAATCGCTACCAGAATAGAGGCGGCTTTGAGGTCAGCGGTAGTCGCTTCCGGCTTAACAACATCGACGCCCGGCTCCTTGATAAAGGTCGCGGTGACGATGAAGAAGATCAGCATGATGAACACCACGTCCAGCATGGGCGTGAGGTCAATTGCTTGCCCTTCTTCTTCTGCCGTAGTCTTTTTTCTGCTCATTGCAACTCTCTCTAGCGAAATGCTAATAGCGAGATTTGGCCTTGTGGAGCTTGCACATCAGCGATGTGATAGTGAAAGCTCCCTGAATTGGCTAAACCTTCCGGTGAACAGGTCCCGGTTGAGGAACCTGCGCACCTGTACAGTGGTGCCGTCAGTGATCCATCGTCAGATGATCTTCCAGCAGCTGGGTTTCACGCTCTGCGGTACGGGTGATGTAGGTATTGGCAAATACCCCAGACAGTGCAGTCACCATACCCGCCATTGTCGGGATGGTGGCCATAGATACACCGCTGGCCATTTGCTTGGCATCACCACCGCCAGTGATCGCGAGAACTTCGAACACGTTGATCATGCCCCAGACAGTACCCAGCAGACCGAACAACGGCGCCAGGGCAACACAAGTCTGGATCATGTCCATATTGCTCTGAATTTTCTCGGATACCCGGGAAACCAGTGCGTAGCGGATCTGGTGAGCACTCCAGGATTTGCGCTCGGGGCGCGCTTCCCAGGTGTCCACGGCGCCCTGAACGTCACGTTTCAGACCGCCATTGAAGTAAAAGACCCGCTCGAAAATCAGCGTCCACATGAAGAAGGTCAGGCCGGCGATCAGAAGTAGTACTGGCCCGCCCGACGCCATAAAGGCGTTGACGGCGGCCCATGCGTCATTTAATGCGTGCATGTTGCCGCCTCCTCTTATTTACGCTCAGCGTTTTCTGCAACGATACCGGCACTCTGTTCGTCCAGGATGTGCAGGATGCGCTTGGCACGGCCGTTCACGATGGTGTGCAGCAGCACGGTCGGGATAGCCACGACCAGACCCAGAACGGTGGTTACCAGTGCAGAGGAGATACCACCCGCCATGGCTTTAGGATCGCCCGCGCCGAAGATGGTGATCGCCTGGAAGGTGATGATCATACCGGTAACGGTACCCAGCAGACCCAGCAGCGGAGCAACCATGGCGATGATCTTCAGCAGGTTCAGTCCGGATTCGATGGCCGGACGCTCTTTCAGCACCGCTTCTTCCATCTTCAGTTCCAGAGTCTCACCGTCGACACCTTTGTTCTCTTCCGCAACAGCCAGAACACGACCCAGCGGGTTGTTGGTGTTCGGAGTAGAAGAGCGCAGCTGGGCGTTCACTTTAGAGTTAACACCGGACAGCACCAGCAGACGCCACAGGGCCAGCAGTACCGCAACTACACCAACTGCAGAGATGATGTAACCAACGATGCCACCCTGGTGCCAACGCTCAACGATGCTCGGGCTGGCGATCATGGCTTTCAGGTAAGAACCGCCAGTAGGACCAGTGGGGTCAATACCGAAGGCGCTGAAGCCGCTGGTTGCTGCCTGCAGGTCAGCTGCCATGCTCTGATACTTGCCGTCGGGCTGACGGATCAGCTCGGCCATCTTCTGGTTGTCGTTCATTTCCAGGTATTTGCCGTTGGAAACCAGGTTGAAGTTACCAACACGTACAACTTCCTGCTCAGCCTGCTCACCGTCGGGCTTGATCACAGTGCCGCTGAACTTGACAACCTTGCCTGACTCAACAGTCTCACGCTGCAGCTCGTACCACAGACGCTCGATTTCCTTGATGGTCGGCAGTTTGGTCGCAGAGTTCATTTTGTCGATCAGCTGATCGAGGAACTCGGCACGGCCAGGGTATTGAGCGGAAACCAGAGAGCCCTGCAGGTTGGCGCGCAGGTCGCCAGCGGTAGAGGTCAGGTGACCAAACAGTTCTTTCAGAGAGCCGAGGCGCTCGTCCAGCTGCTGACGCTTTTGTTGAACCAGCAGTTCCTGTTCTTCGTACTTCTTCTCCAGCGCCGCGGAGCGGGCTTCTTCAGAAGTGCGGGTGTTTTCTGCCTGGCTCAGCAGGGAAGCCTGATTGGCTTTCTGGCGACGGAAGTCCGCTTCGCGCTTTTTGTGCTCGGCAGACTCGGCAACTTTAGAGGTCTGAACCATTTTCAGCAGTTGGTCCAGGGAGGTAGCTTTGTCCTGGGCTACAGCGGAAACGCTGATCAGGCCAGCGGCAGCTACTGCTAATACGCTTTTGGCGATGGTTTTCATTGCGCAGCCTCCGGAGCCGGAATCGGCATAGTCATGATGTCGGTAGTGGCCTGTTTCTTGGCGATTTTCAGACCCTGCATGATTGCGCGGCGGTATTCGCCGGAATCGATCTCAACCCATGCTTTCTGGGCTTTGTCGTAAGCCAGAGAGATTTTGGAGTCGGTGGTCTGAGCTACCAGGGCAATACGGCCGATCTGCAGTACGTTTACTTCACGATCCTGACCGTTCACGTTCAGGGTATCGCCGTAGCTGTCGATCTTACGCGCGTATTCAGCTTCGAAGTTGTACAGCTCCAGCACCTGACGGAATTTCTCCGCTACAGTGATATCGGAACGGTCCATATTGTTCTTCACACCGGCGAGGTTTTCTTTACGCTCGGCCAGTTTGAAAGGGGCGTCCAGTTCGATGAACTGCTCCAGGCCGTCCAGCATACGCAGGATCAGGGGCTGGATTTGACGCTCGATCACGGTGACCTGATCGATAGACTCGTCGAGGTCCTTGATCACGGACAGCTGGTTGGCCAGCTGCTTTTCGAGCTGACGGTTGTATACACGCAGACCGTCAATCTCTTTGTTCACAACCTTGAACTGCTGGAGCAGGTCAGAGGTTTCCTGAGCGATCTTGTCGATACGCTTTTGAGATGCAGTCGCTGCCGCAGTTTTCTGCTGACCGACTTTAAGAACGGTGTCGAGTGTATCCGCAGTGGCTACGCTACCGTACAGTGCGCCGGCAGACAGCGCAGTGGTCAGCGCCACAGCCATGAATCGCTTGGTTTTCATTAGACCCCCCAGTGGGTTCAATATTTCACAACATGGTCGCGATGAATTAGCTGCCACAACGCGGTAGTTTTTTGGTTTGAAGACAGCTAAGAGCCGCACATTGTAAACAGGCGAATTGATTATTCAAATGCCGATTGACTGAGCCGCCTCCCCTGTGTAGCAAGGTAACACCCGGGTAACACCCCCGGGGTTCATGCACACAATTGCAGCAGCTCAAACTGTGCAACATTCGACCAAATCTACTCGAAAGAGCATTTTTTAGTCAAATTGCATTTATTTAAACCTGTCGTACTGGACTAAGCAGTAGTTGTATTCGTCCTTGTCCGAAGCCGGGTAACAGTCCCTTCCGACCTCTTTCCAGGTTTCATCCAGTTCCGGGAAGAAGGCGTCTCCCTCCACCTCTGCTTCCACCTCGGTGATATACAAACGCTGTGCCAAGGGCATTGCCTGGCGGTAAATTTCAGCACCTCCAATGACCATGATCTCTTCAGCACCATCACCCACCGCCGCTTGCGCAGCCAGCGCCAGCGCCTGTTCCAGGGATGCCGCCAGCGACACCCCCTCTGCGCGCCAGTCCGGATTGCGGGTAATAACGATGTTTTTCCGCCCCGGCAGCGGGCGACCGATGGATTCAAAGGTCTTGCGCCCCATCACCACGGGCTTGCCCAGGGTGGTGCGCTTGAAAAACTGCAGGTCCCCGGAGATCCGCCAGGGCAGCGCATTCTCGCGACCGATGGCGCGATTGCCCGCCATCGCCACGATCATGGCCAACGGCGGTTTCAGCCCCGCCATCACACGGCCACCGGGGCGGGGATGTGCGGGTGCGCCTCGTAACCCTGGAGCTCAAAGTCCTCAAAGCGGAACTCGAACAGGTCTTTCACCTCGGGGTTGATCACCATCTTCGGCAGCGGCAGGGGTTTCCGGGACAACTGCTCCTCCACCTGCTGCATATGGTTCGAGTAGAGGTGGGCGTCACCGAAGGTATGCACGAAATCGCCGGGCTCAAGGCCACACACCTGCGCCAGCATCAGGGTGAGCAGGCTGTAGGAAGCGATATTGAAAGGCACCCCCAGGAAGATATCCGCACTGCGCTGGTACAGCTGGCAGGACAACTTGCCATCGGCCACGTAGAACTGAAACAGGGCGTGGCAGGGTGCCAGCGCCATTTTGCCGGCTGCCGCATTGGCACTTGGGGAGACCCCTTCATCGGGCAGGTCCGCCGGGTTCCAGGCACTGACAATCAGGCGACGGGAATCCGGGCGCGTCTTGAGCTGCTGAACAAGGTCTTTTATCTGGTCGATATGGCGACCATCGGCGGTAGGCCAGGAGCGCCACTGATAGCCGTAGACAGGCCCGAGGTCGCCCTCTTCCGTCGCCCACTCATCCCAGATGCGCACGCCGTTTTCCTGCAGGTAGCCGATATTGGTATCGCCCTTCAGGAACCACAGCAGCTCGTGAATGATGGAGCGCAAGTGACATTTCTTGGTGGTAATTAACGGAAAGCCCTCGGCCAGATCAAAGCGCATTTGATAACCGAATACGCTGCGGGTACCGGTGCCCGTGCGATCGCTTTTGAGGGTGCCGCTGTCGCGCACATGGCGCATGAGGTCGAGATACTGCTTCATCTATATAAACCGGCTGTATAGTTAGTTGGCTTCGCGCTTGGCGGCGCCGTTACTGGGCTTGCTGGAGCCCTTCTGTTTCTTATCCTGCCCTGCGGCATTCGGTGTTTCACCCTGGCCGCGGCCTTCGGGCAGCGGCTGGGTGCGGTAACTCCAGATCAGCAGGATGATACCGGCAGCGATCATCGGCAGGCACAGCAATTGACCGCGGGTCATCCAGCCGAACATCACACTGATGCCGGTGTCTGGCTGGCGTACAAACTCCACCAGGAAGCGGAAAATACCGTACAGCAGGATAAACAGGCCACCCACCGCCAGACGTGGGCGCGGCTTGCGGGAGAAAATCCACAACACCACAAACAGGACCAGGCCCTCAAGAAACGCCTGGTAAAGTTGCGAAGGGTGACGCACCAACAGCTGCGGGTCACGGGGAAACACCATTCCCCAGGGCACGTCGGTTTCCCGCCCCCACAACTCCTGGCCGATAAAATTGCCGATGCGCCCGAGCCCCAGGCCAATGGGTACCAATGGCGCCACAAAATCGATCAGTGCGGGGAAGGTAGTGCCGATTTTGCGCGCATAGATCGTGGCCGCAACCATCACCCCAATGAGGCCACCGTGGAAGCTCATGCCGCCCTCCCAGACCTTGAACAGACTGAGCGGGTGCTGCACCAGTTCGCCAAAGTTGTAGAAGAACATGTAGCCGAGGCGACCGCCCACCACCACGCCAATGGCACAGAACAGGATCAGGTCCTCTACCTCGGATTTGATCACCGGCGACCAGGGTTTCTGGGCGCGACGCAGGGCCAGCCACCAGGCAGCAACAAAGCCCACCAGGTACATCAGGCCGTACCAGTGGATCTTGAGCGGCCCTATGGCCACTGCAACGGGATCAATCTCGGGGTAAGTCAGCATACTCAAACCGCAGTTATTCAAGTTGGGCGTTATTATGGTTGGAAAGTTATTGCCATTTAAAGCCCAGGAGTGGGCCCCGGGGGAAAATCCATGTGCCTGCTTCTGATTGCCTACCGCCAGCACCCCCACTATCCCCTCGTGATGCTGGCCAACCGGGATGAGTTCTACCGGCGCCCAACGGCACCTGCCCAACTCTGGCAGGAGCGGGCAATCACCGCAGGCAGAGACCTGGAGGCCGGCGGCACCTGGCTCGGCATGGCGCCGGGCGGCCGGGTAGCGGCGGTAACCAATATCCGCGAGCCCGGCACCCCGGAGCCCCCGAATGCGCAGTCCCGTGGCGAAATCCCGCTGGCATTTCTGTCCGGCACGGCCAGCCCCGCCGACTTTTCCACAGGCCTCGAAGGCGCGCGCTACCGCGGGTTCAATGCAGTACTGTTTGACCACAAGGTCGGGGCAGCACTGGTCTGCGCAGGCAATCGCCACCAACCCTTTGCCCTGACACCCGGTGTTCACGGCATCTCCAATGGCGCCGCGGACGCCCCCTGGCCCAAGGTCACCCGCGGCAGGGAATCCCTGGCAGCACTAGTTGCCGAGCTCCCGGCGCAGCTGGACAGTGAACATTTTGTGGCCCCGGCGATGGCACTGCTGGCGGACACACTGCGCGCGCCCATCGCACAACTCCCGGATACCGGAGTGGGAAGGCCAATGGAATTGGCCCTTTCGTCCATTTTTGTGCGCATCGAACCGGAAGATCTCGCCGGCGAGTCGCCGATTTCCCTGTCTGGCGGCTACGGAACCCGCGCAAGCACGCTGGTCGCAGTGCACCGGGACGGCAGCACACACCTGTGGGAACAGACCTATATCGACGGCCAGGCCAGCGGCAGGCTGCGGCACTTTTCGTATCCGCCAACGTAGCCCTACCGCCAAATCAGTCCTACCGCTAATTTTCGCGGCGGAAATTGTGCGCCCGCCCGGTATCACTCACCTCATTTCATCGGTAACAGCACCCTACTTGCCTAATCTTTCCTCGAAAAGCGCACTCTTTTCCTGCCAGCCACCATCTCCAGAGCAAATCGCGCCAACCAACTAAGGTGAAATGAAGTTGGCGCCAAGCAAATTTCGCATTTGTTGCCATACTTAATTTCACAGGCAGGCGGATGTTGAGATACGCGCAAAACGGCTCTCAACTTTCGCTTACATAAAAGGAAGGTCGCGCGGGATGCTCGACTTAGGTGTGCCGTTGGCGACTCTCGGTCGTCGATCGAATAAGGACAGGCACTCCGAAGGTTGGGAAGGTATGAACGATCGGGCACCCGGCTTCCGCACTGTAAACCGGCGCCCTGCAGTATCGCTGAGGTACCATGTCATATTTCATTCCAGAGCGTCGCAAACACAAATCGCCGCTGCCGCTGATTTTTCTCGGCAGTTTGTGTGTGTTTGCCCTCTATTACGCTTTTACAGCCAATCAGAAAACGGTGCCGGTACTGCCGGAAAATGCCGTGCGCCCCCATTTGGTGAACTGGCTGGAGGACAACCCCGACGCCTGGCCGGCCCAGGACCCGATCTTCAATCCGGTGGCAGTACGCCGCATTTACCGGCGCACGGATTACCGGCTGCTGTGGTTTGATAACTACAGCCTCAGCGATACCGCCAACGACCTGCTGAAGCAGCTCACGGCCTCCAGCTCCGGTAATCCCAGCAGCATGGTGGACTACCGCTATCACCTGGGCTATTTCGACCGCACCTTGCGGGACTCCCCACAGCGTCTGCAGATGGCCGCGGTGCTGGACGTACTGCTGACGGATGCCTTCATTTCCTACGCCCAGGATACCCAGCTGGACAAGCTCAATCCCAAGAGCCCCAAACATCACCCGCGTCTGCGCCGCAAGGACATCACCCCGGTCAACCTGACCGAGGGCGGCTTCCAGATGGCCAGCGCCCGCGGTGACGGCGACGACGCCGCCAGTGGATTCGAGAGCCCGCTGTATGCGGCCAACGACAGCGGTCGGCAATATTTCCGTGGCTACAACCGCAGTGGGCAGAGCGCCCAGAGCACTGACCGCTCGCGCTACTACACCCAGCAGCGCTCTCAACAGGCCTACACCAACGGCTCCCGCTACGGTACCAGCCACGCGTCACGCTACTCGACCCGCAGTTATCCACAGGCCTATCCGCGCGTGATGCCGCGCTTCCGCAGCCTGCAGGACGAGGGATCCGGTCTGACACCGAGTCACGGTGAAGGACTGTATACCGAAGAGAATACGCCTTTCGGCAGCGACGCCCAGGCCCTGCGCGAGCAACTGGCCCGCTACCGGGATATGGCTGCCCGCGGCCAGTGGCGCCCACTGCCGCCGGGACCGGCCATGACCCTGGGTGCCAAGCACGCGAATGTGGTACACCTGCGCAACATGCTGACGGTGTACGGGGACTATTACAGCTACGGCAACGACAACAGCAACAAGTTTGACCAGCGGTTGCACGAAGCGGTGGTGCGCTTCCAGGCACGCCACGGCCTGAGACCCGACGGCATTGTCGGCCAACAGACCCGGCAGCGCCTGAATATCTCACCCACGGCACGCGCGCACATCATCGAAACCAACATTCGCCGCCGGGAAAAACTGCCCGCCAACCTCGGGGATCGCTTCATTCAGGTCAATATTCCCGGCTACAACCTCAGCTACGTCGAAAACGACCGCATCAAGCTGTCCATGAACGTGGTGGTGGGCAAGAAAGTGCACCAGACGCCGGAGATCAACACCCGCGTCGCCCGCGTGGTCTTCAACCCCACCTGGACGGTGCCCCGCAGCATTCTGGTCAACGAGATACTGCCCAAGGCCCGCGCCAATCCCCACGGCATGGAAAACATGGGTTACCGGGTGGTGAACGGCAGTGGGGATTACCTGCCGCTGACCTCGCAGAACCTGAAATCCGCGGCCGCCGGTGGTTTCCTAATGCGCCAGAAAGGTGGCGAGCAGAATATCCTCGGCCGGGTGAAGTTTGAGATCCCCAATGCCGACGACATTTATCTGCACGACACCCGCGCCAAAAGCCTGTTCGGCCTGACCGACCGCGACTATAGCCACGGCTGTGTGCGCCTGGCCAAACCGCGCCAGCTGGCCGAGGTGTTACTGCGGGACGAGCCGGGCGACTGGAACCGCTACCGTATCGAACAGCTCACCACCGGTGACGACACCACCGAAGTCCGGATGAGCCAGAACGTGAAGGTCTACCTCACCTACTGGACCGCCTGGGTAGACGGCCAGGGCCGGATGAACTTCCGCCCGGACATCTACGGCAAGGACGGCCTCGCGGTAAACCAGTTCGATTGATCGATCGCTGGCTCCCATTGGAGCCAGCCCCCTCTTCTCTCACTGCCCACCAAACGCCGGGTGGCAACCCCACCCGGCAAACCAGGCTCCGCATCTCGCCATCTCCATCCGTCCCTCTCTCCAATATTCCGAAACCACTCGAAAGCCTTTCCCCGAATACCGCAATCGTATTTGGCGCCATTCCGGTCACAAGTTACCAATTAGAGGTATGTGGACCGCTGACTGCGACCAAAACCGGACGTTTGTTCGCCCTATTTGCACTCGCAGCCTCGGGACAACCGCCTTGATGAGTAATTGCTTGATCGTTTAGGGGTCAGTTGATGGGTAACAAGCTGGGAATTCCGTTGGGCTTCGGCGCCGCCATGATTCTGTCTCTATCGCTGGATGGGCTGGCCGACCAGCCAGCCAAAGATAGTAGCAATACCGAAGACGAGGCCCTGGTCACACAGGCCTCCGAAGCACGCACTGCTCAGCGCGCTTCACCAAACATAAACCACGAAAAAGCACCCGAGAACGCCACCCCGGTAGCTGTTGCCGGCAACCGCAATGACTACAGCCCCTTCACGCCCTACGGACGCCAGTATGCGCTGATGCGGGAAGAACTCGCGCGATACCAGGCGCTGAGCGAGGGGGGGCACTGGCAGCCGCTACCCAAGGGACAGACACTGGCACCCGGCGTAAGGGACCCGCAGGTGCTGGTCCTGCGCAGCCTGCTGATGCAGTACGGCGACCTGCCACTGAGCGACGATATGGCCAGGGCCGCCCTGGAGAACAGCGGCCCCGAAGGCGGCAAAAGCGCGGGTAAAAAGCCCGCAGAAACTTACGACGATACAGTGCGCCGGGCGGTGGAACGGTTTCAGCGGCGCCACGGCCTGCGCGCCGATGGCATCGTCGACCGCGCCACCCGCGACCACCTGAACATCCCCCCCAAACAGCGCCTCGCCACCCTGGAAGCCAATATGCAGCGCTGGCAAAAAATGCCCAAAGACCTGGGACCGCGCTACATCCTGGTCAATATTCCCGAGTACACCCTGCGCCTGATGGAGGGGGAGCGAGAGCAGTACCGCATGCGCGTGGTGGTCGGCAAGACCAAACACGCCACACCGCTACTCACCACCCGACTCACCCGTGTGGTCTTCAATCCCACCTGGACGGTACCGCGCAACATCGCCGTGCGCGAACTACTGCCCAAAGGTACCGCCAACCTCGCCGCCGGCGGCTACCGGCTGGTGAACAACCGCGGTAAATCCGTGCCTTTCAGCGGTGGCAACCTGCGCGCCCTGCGCCTGGGTAGCGTGGCCCTGCAACAGCGAGGCGGCGAGGGCAATGCCCTGGGGCGCTTCAAATTCATTATTCCCAATCAGCAGGCCATCTTTCTCCACGACACCCAGAGAAAGGAGTTGTTCAAACGCAACCAGCGCGCCTTCAGTCACGGCTGCATACGCCTGGAAAAACCCCAGGAATTTGCCGAAATCGTTCTTGCCAATCAGAACCCTAAACGCGGTCAATGGGATGCAGAACGCCTATCCCGTTATGCCAGTGGCACGCGCACTCGCTCCGTGGCCCTGGATCAACCCATCCCGGTCCATATTGCCTACTGGACTGCCTGGGTCGATGAAGAGGGGCTGCTGAATTTCCGCCCGGATGTCTACGGTCGCGACCGCCCCGCTGACAGCGACGATGCACAAGAACCCGATCCAGAAAGCGGCGACGCAGCAGAGTGAGGTAAGGGGGGCCCTAATGAAAATCAGCAAGAGCAGTACACCCAGCGCAAATCGACAGTGCCCGCAGCGGATCGCCGCGCGGCACCTCTCGGCAGTCGCCGCCCTGAGCTGCTGCGCGCTGCTCCCATTGGCGATCATCACATACGCAGACGACGCGCAGACCGCCAAACCACCAGCTGAAAATACCCGGCAGGGCTCTCAGCCAGACAAGAGCCCTCAGCCAGATAAGAGCCCTCAGCCAGATAAGGGCCCTCAGCTGAATATAAGCCCCCAACCAGAGACGGACGCCGAGCAGCAGTCCAAAGTGCAGCAGCCTTCCGCCGACGAAAAAGTGCCGGCACCGGCGCCGGAAGATGAAGATTTAGCCGAAAATGAGGAAGAAGCCGCAGCCGGCAGCGATGATCAGGAACCAACCCCAGAAATTCCCGAGGAACAAACACCCGAGCTTGCGGTTGATACCGATACGGCAAAAACACCCCGCCCGGGAAAAGATGGCGCCATCAATTTCGCCACCGCCGGGGATGCGCTGCGCAAACAGGCCGCACGTTACCGGGCCATGACCGTGCAGTGGCAGCCGCTTGCGCCCGGCGGCCCCCTCGCCGCCGGCGACCGGGGTCCGCGGGTTGCGCAATTGCGCCAGTTATTAAAGCAGTTCGGTGATTACACCGGTCAACCGGGGCCACTGAAGATTGCCGATGACCAGCCACAGCGTTTTGACACCGGCCTGAAACTGGCAGTAGAGGCCTATCAGCGCCGCCATGGAATGGAGGTTACCGGGCGCGCTGATAAATCCACACTGAAAGAACTGGCGCGCTCGCCCGAAGAGCTGGCGCGCCTGATGGAACTGAACGCAGAACGTTGGGACAAGCTGCCGGCGAAACCCGGCAAACGCTACATACTGGTGAACGTACCGGACTACCAGCTGCAACTGGTGGATCAGGAGCGGGTGGTGCTGACCATGAAAACCGTGGTGGGTAAAAGCACCAAGCGCACTCCGGAAATGACCACAAAAGTAGTATCGGTAGTGTTCAACCCCACCTGGACAGTGCCCCGCAGCATCCTGCTCACCGACCTGCTGCCCAAGGCACGCAACAACCCCGAGGCGATGCACAAACGGGGTTACCGGGTGGTGAAATACGGCACCAACCGAACCAGCCCGATCAATGATGCAAGCATCGAGAGCGCCGCCAGTGGCAAGGCGACCCTGCGCCAGATCTCCGGACCGGGCAACACACTGGGGCGGGTCAAGTTCGTAATCCCCAACAAACAGGCCATCTTTCTGCACGACACACAGGCCCAGAGCCTGTTCGAGCACCGCCACCGCGCGTTCAGCCATGGTTGTATCCGCCTGCAGCAACCGGAAGAGCTGGCCTATACATTGCTCAAGCCACAGGGCTGGGACAGAACCCGGGTGGCGCAGGCGACCACTGGGGATGAATCGGTCACCATCAAAGTGGATAGCCCGCCAAAACTGTTCATTACCTACCTTACCGCCTGGGTAGATCCCCTGGGCCAGGTGCAGTTTCGCCCGGACATCTACCACCGGGATCGGTGACTCACAGGCCTGACTGGTCTTCAAACGCCCATTCTGGCGCCCTATACCCCAATAACTGAGCATATCGTCCGCCCCGGCTTTCGGGGCGGACTGCCATCTGCAGCCCCGGATTCCCACGATCAGCCTCCTGCCAACCCCCGCGCAAACGCCCGTATTCTGTCGGCCGGCCCGATATATACCGGTATTCACCACCAGACCGAGGATTTCTGCACCCAGCAGTCACAGAAAAATAATATTCCCCGAAAGACAACGCTGTCATCTCACTTTGCCATGATTTCCCGTCCAACTGGGCAAAAAAAATCCGCGGTGGGTAGCCTGCTAGAAAAAAATAACCAGGTTATTTTTTGATCAATTCGCTATCAAAGCTGATCGGTTTGTAACCAAAGGCTATTTTTTGTACAGTGCAGCCATACCGAGTAGCACTGGAAGCCACTCGAAGAACTAGAGGCTCATGAAGGCAACACTTACTACGAAAGCAAAGGCGGTACAGGGTATGAAAGAACTTTCACGACGCAGGTTTTTGGCAGTTTCTGCAGCTACCGCGGCGGCGGTTTCAGCCGGCCCCGCATTGGCAAAAGTAGGCAAGTCGCGCACTCTGAAAATGCGCAACCTGCATACTGGTGAGCGCCTGAACACCGCTTTCTGGGCGGATGGCGACTACGATAGCAGCGGCCTGAAGCAATTCAACCGTCTGCTGCGCGACCACCGCGCCAACGAAGTCACGCGCATGGACCCGAAACTGTTCGACATCGTGTACAAGCTGAAGGAAAAGCTGAACTACAACGGTGAGGTAGAAATTATCTCCGGCTACCGTTCGCCGAAGACCAACGCCAAGCTGCGCGCAGCTGGCCGCGGTGTGGCTCGACGCAGCTACCACACCCGCGGTATGGCACTGGATATCCGCATGCCGGGTGTCGCACTGTCCAAACTGCGCCAGGCAGCACTGGACCTGAAAGCAGGCGGTGTGGGTTACTACCCGAAGAGTAACTTCGTGCACGTCGACACTGGCCCGGTTCGCCGCTGGTAATCAACGGCCGGTAGCAACCGACAACAAAAAACCCAGGCACTGCCTGGGTTTTTTTATGCGCGAGGGATTTCCGGTCCTGTTCCGGCTTAACCCTCGCCCTCCGGAGCCGTCAGGCTGACCGGCGTCATATCCTCATCCCGCGCCGGCACCTTGGTGTCTCCGGAAATTAGTCCGATCAAGGCTTCAATTTGCTGCCGGCTGCGCTGCAGCTCTGCGGGTGCTGCCAGCTCGATAGGGTCTTCCATCTTCAGCAACCGCGCTTCCAGCTCACCAAAATTCTGGGCCAGTGCCTCGGCCTGGTGCCGATCGAGCATCAGGTCCGCGAGGCCGCCGCCCCCTTCCGGCAACCAGCTGGCCTGCAGATTGCGCAATATAGCGAGCAGCGCCTGCTTGGAGTCCGCGGCGTGGCCACTTTCCACATCACTCTCCGAACTCTCCGGCAAGCGCGGCAGAATTTCGTTGCGCAGCAACGCCACATGCGTCGCCCGAATCCACTGAATGCGCGCTGCCGGACCTTGCGCCAGGTAGCGCTGGGACAGGTCATTGGCCGTCAGCGGCCAGCGTTGCGCCAGTCCCGCCAGATCCTCGCTGATGCCCAGTGCAATCAGCCGGGTCAGTTCGCGGCGGCGGTTGGCGGCCTGGGCTTCCGGTTGCTCACCGCCGCTGGCCGCAACAAACTGCTCGGCCGTGCGCTCACTGGTGGGCCCCCAGAGCATGATCTCCAGCGCGTGAAAACCGGTGCTGGCTTCCTCGTGGGCCGTGAGTCGGTGCTGTTTGCGCAGATTGGCCAGATTCAGCTCAATCGCGGTGTCGTTGACGATGCCACTGGTGGAATAGCCGGGCACCGTGTCCAGGTATCCAGCCTGGGCCGGCCAGCTGTCCAGCGCCAGCATCAGTTCGCTGCCCTGCTGCTGCAGGTCCGACGGTGAGAAGGCCACCTTGATGAATGGCAGGGCGCCGGCCAGTTCGCGGTGGGCATCCAGCCATGCGAGCTTGGCCGCCTCCAGATGATCCTCGGTGGGCGATTCCAGCAACTGCACCACCGCGCGCTCCAGCGCCTGGGCGGCGGCTTCGGCATCGATCACCTGCGCCTGTCCCGCCTGCCAGTAGTCTGCGGAGAAACTCTCGGCCGCCGCGGTATTGATTACCTGTGTCGGCGCTACCGCGCCGGCGCTTTCAACTTCGGCTTCAGGCTGCTCGCGCTCGCAGCCGGTACCGGCCAGCAGCAGTCCGCACAGGGCCAGGGCCAGTGCCCGGCGGTTCAACATATACGGTTTGATGACTGCGTTTTTCACCTGATATCCAGCCCTGATCCTGTTTCCCAAAAAAAATTGATTGCGATATACCTGAGTGCTGATACTCGCAATGACTCGATCGCGCGATCAACCCACCAGCACGATCAACCGTCCAGCGCGCTCAGCGCACCCAAAAAGTCTTCGTGGTCCCCGCGCAAGCTAATCACCTGCCAGCCCCGTGACAGCGCCTCGTCGTGCAGCCGCTGATCCGGGTCCACGGCCACCGGGTGTTCCACCTGCTGCAACAACGGCAGGTCATTGATGGAATCGCTGTAAAACCACTTTTCCCCCTGCGCGT
The DNA here is from genome assembly GCF_023156515.1 of Microbulbifer sp. CAU 1566. Lineage (NCBI taxonomy): Bacteria > Pseudomonadati > Pseudomonadota > Gammaproteobacteria > Cellvibrionales > Microbulbiferaceae > Microbulbifer > Microbulbifer sp. CAU 1566. Next base: position 953,711 of record NZ_JALNMG010000001.1, read on the forward strand.
ACTGCGGGTGTTGATCCAGCCACTGCTGCAAACGCACCACTTTGCCCTCCTGAAAGCAGGGCTGGCCGGCTACCTGGCCGGTAAATTTGCCGTCTACCTCTTCAGGTTCGGTGGCCAGCAGGGTGTCCACGCGCAACTGGGAGGCAATGGGCTCAACCACGAAACGGTTGGTCGCGGTGATGATCATGATGTGGTGCCCCGCGTCCCGGTGCCGCTGGATCAAGGTCTCGGCATGCGGCAGCCAGATCTCACTGATCACTTCCTGCATGAACTCCCGCTGCAGGTTATTCAGTTGACCGCGGGAAAGTTGCGCCAGTGGCTCTAGGGCAAACGACAGATACGCGAAGATATCCAGTTCGCCACTTTGATAGTCCCGATAGAAGCGGTCGTTCTCACTGCGGAAGCGCTCACCGTCAACACATTCCCGGGCAACCAGAAACTCGCCCCAAGCGTGATCGCTATCGCCACCAATCAGGGTGTTGTCCAGATCAAAAATCGCCAACTGCACAAAAATCTCCTTTATTGAATATAGGGCACAGTTGGCGCACAGGTTGTCCTGTTAACCTGTTTATGCGCCAGACCGCTCATCGGAAGCCACCGACCTCCCTGCACGCCCTGCCCGAAGGCGCAGGATTTTACCCCGGAGCGACCGGGCTTACACGGACGGGTGTCACTGAATTGCCGTATTTCAGTCGCTGTGGAACAATGCAGAACATTATGGTGCGGCGGAAGCCCCTGACTAGCCAGGGGCCTGAACCAGCCAGCACCGCTGAAATTTGAGGACGGTATTTTGGGCAACGGCAAGCAGACTCCCGCCGGGCGAAAACACCGCCGCAGACCCGCCAGAAACTCCGCACGCAACAGCAAATCCGACGCCGGCAACCCTGCCCGCAAAACGGACGTGGAGAACACTGGTACAGCGCCAGGCGACAGCAGCAATATCGACAGTGAGGGCTTTCGCCCCAACGTCGGCATCATTGTCCTGAATGAGCGCGGACAGGCGCTCTGGGCGCGCAGGGTTGGCGGCAAGGACGCATGGCAGTTTCCCCAGGGCGGCATCAACCCGGGTGAAACTCCCGAACAGGCGCTCTACCGCGAGCTCTACGAAGAGGTCGGGCTGACCCGCAGCCAGGTCACCTTACTGGCAACCACACGCGGATGGCTGCGCTACCGCCTGCCGCAAAGGCTGGTGCGCCGCCGTTCGGAGCCGCTGTGCATCGGCCAGAAGCAGAAATGGTACCTATTGCAGCTGAATGCGGAAGAAAGCAACATCAGCTTCAACAATGGCTACAAGCCGGAATTTGATCACTGGCGCTGGGTGAGTTACTGGCACCCGCTGACAAAAGTGGTGACCTTCAAACGGGAGGTTTACCGCCGGGCGCTCACCGAACTGGCGCCCACCCAAATACAATTGGAAAGACGCTGGCTGAAGCGCGACCAGTAACCCTTCGCCGGGCAACAGGTCCGGCTACAAGGATACAGCGCACGGCCAGTGACAGCCCCCGCCAAGGCGCGGGGCCACAGGAACAGGGCGAGGAAAGCCACATTGCTCGGATCACTGCGCAGCATCGTTCAGGAAGTCAACACCGCACGGGATCTGCACTCGGTGCTGGATATTATTGTCCGGCGCGTGCGGGACATCATGCACACCAAGGTGTGCTCGGTGTACCTGCGCGATAAACAGTCCGGCAACTATGTATTGATGGCGACCCAGGGCCTGAACCAGGACGCCGTCGGCCAGGTTCACCTGGCACCCGGCGAGGGCTTGGTGGGTAACGTTGCCACCCGCGAGGAGCCCATTAACCTCGAACACGCCGAGGCCCACCCCGCCTTCCAGTATTTCCCCGCCACCGGCGAGGAGCGCTTCTCCGCCTTTCTCGGCACCCCCATCATCCACCACCGCAATGTGCTCGGTGTGCTCGTGGTGCAGCAGGCCGAACGACGCCGCTTCGACGAAGGCGAAGAGGCCTTTCTGGTCACCCTCTCGGCCCAACTCGCCGGTGTTATCGCTCACGCCGAGGCCACCGGCGCCCTGGCCAACATGGGCCAGCAGCGCAATGAAGCAAAATTTACCGGCCTCGCCGCCTCCCCCGGCGTCGCCATCGGCCGCGCGCATATTGTCGCGCCGCCCGCCAACCTCGCTGCGGTTCCGTTCGCCTGCACCATGGATGTCGACGGTGAGCTGGCCCTCTTCCACCAGGCCCTGGCTGCCGCCCGCGATGAAATCCGCGATGTGGGCGAGCGCCTGAAGAACGACCTGAACAAGGAAGAGCGCGCCCTCTTCGACGCCTATATCAGCATGCTCGACGACAGCTCCATTGCAGTCGAAGTGTGCGAGCGCATCCGCCAACAACTCACTGCCAGCCGCGCCTGGGCCGAGGTCATGCTGGAGCATGTGCGCCGCTTCGAGGCCATGTCCGATTCCTACTTCCGCGATCGCGCCGCCGATGTACGCGACCTGGGCGCACGGGTACTGATGCACCTGCGCCAGCAGGAGCAGAGCCAGCGGGAATATCCCGACAATACCGTGCTTGTCGGCGAAGAACTCACCGCCTCGGTGCTGGCCGATGTGCCGCGGGAGAAACTCGCCGGCCTGATTTCCGTCAAGGGGTCCGCCAACAGCCACGTGGCCATTATTGCCCGCGCCATGGGCGTACCGGCGGTGATGGGGGCCCAGGAGTTGCCCTGGGAGCAGGTGGACGGCGTCGACCTGGTGGTGGACGGCTACCGCGGCGAACTGCACATACACCCCGGGCCAGAGCTGAAGCGCCGCTACGACGCCATTGTCGAAGAGGAGCGGGAGCTGGCCCGAAACCTGGACCACCTCGCCAAACTCCCCGCCGAGACGGCCGATGGCCACCGCGTGCGCATGTGGGTCAACACCGGCCTGATGGCGGGCGTGGTGCGCTCTCTCGAGCGCGGTGCCGAAGGCGTCGGCCTCTACCGCACCGAGGTGCCTTTCCTGCTGCGGGACCGCTTCCCCTCGGAGGAGGAGCAGCGGGAAATCTACCGCGAACAACTCCAGGCCTTCGCCCCCCGCCCGGTGACCATGCGCACCCTGGATATCGGTGGCGACAAGGCCCTCAGCTACTTCCCCATCGAGGAAACCAACCCTTTCCTCGGCTGGCGCGGCATCCGCGTGACCCTGGATCACCCGGAAATTTTCCTGGGGCAAGTGCGCGCGATGATGAAGGCAAGCCTCGGTCTCGATAACCTGCGCATCATGTTGCCGATGATCAGCGGCGTGAGCGAACTGGAGGCAGCGCGCAAACTGGTGGACCGCGCGTACGATGAATTACTGGACGAAGGCTTCAACATCCAGCGTCCGCCGCTGGGAATCATGATTGAAGTGCCTTCGGCGGTGTACCAGGCCCGCGAACTGGCCAAGCGCGTAGACTTCATGTCCGTGGGCAGCAATGACCTGACCCAATACCTGCTGGCCGTGGATCGCAATAACAGCCGCGTCGCAGGCATCTACCACAGCTTCCACCCAGCGGTACTCCAGGCCCTCCTGCAGGTGGTAACGGCGGGGCACGAGACCAACACCAAGGTGGGTATCTGTGGCGAGCTGGCCGGCGATCCCGGCGGCGCCCTGCTGCTAGTGGCCATGGGCTACGACGTCCTGTCCATGAACGCCACCAACCTGCCCCGGGTCAAAGCCGCGCTGCGGGAAGTCAACAAATCGGAACTGGACCAGCTGCTGCAGCAGGTTCTGCTGATGGAAAGCCCGGAGCAGATCGAAGAGAAACTGCGCGGGTATTTGCAGGACCTCGGTATCGGTGGCTTGGTGCAGCCGCAGCAAGCCGAGGCGAATTCGGGCTCTTGAAAGGGGGCGGTATCGCCACCTTCACCCGAAGCTCTCCAGACACGCCGCACCAACTAACGGCACCAACAAACAGCACAAACAAACAGCACAAACAAAAACGCCGGGCATTAAGCCCGGCATTTTTGTATTGAAAAGAGAAAAGGGTAATCAGCCCTCTTCGCTCTCCGCCTTGTACGCTTCCGCGTCCATCAGCTTGTCCAGCTCGCTCTCATCGCTGGGCTTGATCTTGAAGAACCAGCCGTCGTCGTAAGGGCTGGAGTTGACGGTTTCCGGCTCGTCTTCCAGCGCTTCGTTGATTGCGATGACTTCGCCGGAAATCGGCGCGTAGATATCGCTGGCCGCTTTCACGGACTCAACCACACCCGCCTCTTCACCGGCAGACAGGGTAGTGCCCACTTCCGGAGTCTCCACGTACACCACGTCACCCAGGGCATCCTGGGCGTGGTCGCTGATACCCACGGTTACGGTGCCATCCTCTTCCAACCGTGCCCACTCGTGGCTGGAGGCGTATTTCAGTTCGCTGCGAATCTCGCTCATGGGCGTTTTCCCTCAAATAAGCTGCTAAACAGTACTTTCAAAAATGAATTAAATTAGAGTGCGCGGCAATCGCTGCGCACACCAAGCTCACACCAGCGATTTGCCGTTGCGCACGAAGCTCGGCTTGACCACCCGCACCGGGATCAGCTTGTTGCGGATCTCAACCTGCGCGGTGTCACCAACACTCACCGGCACCCGCGCCATCGCAATGGAATAGCCCAGGGTGGGGGAGAAAGTTCCGCTGGTGATGATACCGCGGCGATCCGCGCCGTCTACCACAACCTGCTGACCGGCGCGCAAAACACCGCGCTCTTCCAGCACCAGGCCCACCAACTTGTTTTCGACACCGGCAGCTTTTTCCTGCTCCAGTGCATCGCGACCGATAAACTTGCGGCTATCGGGTTCCCAGGCGATGGTCCAGGCCATATTGGCCTGCAGTGGGGAAGTGTCATCGTCCATCTCGTGGCCGTAAAGGTTCATGCCCGCTTCAAGACGAAGGGTATCCCGGGCACCGAGGCCACAGGGAGCAACACCGGCCTCTGCCAGCGCGGTCCAGAAACCGGCGGCATCGTCGTTGTTAAGCATGATTTCCAGACCATCTTCACCGGTATAGCCGGTGCGGGCGATGAACCAGTCGCCGCGGGCAAAGCTGTTGAATACCTTCAGGCCGTCGATGGCGGCGGCCCAGTCGATACCGAGGACGTCTTTTACCTTGCCGATCGCTTCCGGCCCCTGAATGGCGATCATCGCCAGGTGCGGGCGCTCGGTCAGGGTTACCTCAAATGCTTTGGCCTGCTCGTTCATCCACGCCAGGTCTTTCTCGCGGGTGGCACAGTTAACCACCACGCGGTAACCGGGGTCGCGCAGGTAGACAATCAGGTCGTCCACCACACCGCCCTGTTCATTCAGCATGCCGGTATACAGCGCCTTGCCGGGGTTGCCATCGAGCTTGGCTACGTCGTTGGCCAGCAGGGTGCGCAGGTAGTCCTTGGCGCCGGCTCCGTCTACGTCCACGACCGTCATGTGCGAGACGTCAAACATGCCCGCTGCGCGGCGTACCTTGTGGTGCTCCTCCAGCTGTGAGCCGTAGTGCAGCGGCATATCCCAGCCGCCGAAGTCCACCATTTTGCCGCCCATGGAAACGTGGGTATCGTAAAGCGCGGTTTTATTTCCCATTATTCAATTCCCATTATTCGCTGAATCCTGTGATCTGATCCCCTACCCGAAGTTGCTCAGGGTAGCCGGAAAGTCGGCCTGACAGGCTGACCGGAGAAAGTCGACCCGCAAAGCCCCTCCAAATTTAGCCGCGTATTCTAACGGCCGCCCAACAGCAGTTACCAGATGCCGATACTCTGCAAAGACTAGCAGCCGCAGTGAAAAATATGCTTGAAGCGGTATTCACCAGCAGGCCTGATGGCGACAAATACCCCCGCAATTCGAATAACGCTATATCAATATGTGAAAAAATCACTTTTGGTGCCAAAGGGTTTGCAGTAGTTTTAGCCGTCTTGTTACTGCGAACGCACGCTCTCTGCTATGGATTGGTCCGGCTGGTTTTCCCTTTTTCTCGTCTTTGCCGTACTGGCCACGCTGATTTTTTCCCGCATCCAGGCCTATCTGGTGATGATGGCGGCGCTCACCCTGTTGAGCGTGACGGGGATACTTTCCCCCGGTGAGGCACTGTCCGGGTTCAGCAATAGCGGCCTGATCACCGTGGCCGCCATGTTTGTGGTCGCCAACGGCATCCACGCCTCCGGCGGCATCGATATGATGGTCAAGCACCTGCTGGGGCGCCCCAAGACTGTGCGCTCTGCCATGTTGCGGGTATTCGCGCCAGTGGTGGCCCTGTCTGGCTATCTCAACAACACCCCGGTAGTGGCCACCATGATCCCGGCGCTGAATGCCTGGGCCAAGCGCATCGACGTGGCACCCTCCAAACTGATGATTCCCCTCAGCTACGGCGCGATTCTCGGTGGCACACTGACCCTGATCGGCACCAGCACCAATCTGGTAGTGAATGGCCAGTACCAGTCGATTACCGGCAATGAAGGCTTCTCCCTCTTCTCCATTGCCGCTGTGGGACTCCCGGCCGCGCTGATCGGTGTGGCCTTTATGCTGATCTTTTTCCCGCGCTGGCTGCCAGATCGCCGGGAAAAGAAGCCCTTCGGTAACCTGCGGGAATTCACCCTGGAAGTGGCGGTGGACAGTAATGGTCCACTGGTAGGAAAAACGGTGGAGGACGCCGGCCTGCGGGGCCTGCGGCGGGTGTATCTGGTGGAAATCGAGCGCGATAACCGGGCGATCACGCCGGTGCGCTCCGAGGAAAAGCTGCGCGGTGGTGACCGTCTGGTATTCGCCGGTGAGACCGAAGCCATCTCCGATCTGCTGCGCATGCGCGGCATAGTGCCCTCGGACCATGACGATAGCGACTCCGCTCTCAAGACCGGGGTGGAAGAACGTCGTCTGGTGGAAGTGGTCGTCTCTCCCCACTGCGAAGTGATCGGCAGCAGTATCCGCGACGCCCAGTTCCGCAAACGCTACGGTGCCGCGGTACTGGCGGTGGCCCGCAACGGCCAGCGGGTGTCCGGCAACCTCGGCAGCACCAAGCTGAAGGCCGGCGACTCACTCCTGCTGGAAGCGCGCCCCGGCTTTGTACTGCGCCAGCGCTATAGCAAGGACTTCCTGCTGATCAATGACCTGGAAGCGGAGAGCCCACGCCACGAAAAAGGCCTCACCGCCTGGCTGATTCTGATCGCGATTGTACTGGCCGCCGGCACCGGCCTGATCAGTATGCTCAACGCCTCCCTACTCGGCGCCGGCGCCATGCTGGTGACTCGGTGCTGTTCGGTCAACCAGGCGCAGAAAAGCCTGGACCTGCCGGTGCTGATTACCATCGCTGCGTCTTTTGCCCTCGGCGTGGCCCTGCAGAAAACCGGGGTCGCCGCAGTCGTGGCAGAGATGGTGATATCCCTGTCTTACGGCCACCCCTGGCTGATGCTGATCCTGGTGTATCTGTGCGTTTCGCTGTTGACGGAAATGGTCACCAACAATGCCGCAGCCATCATCATGGTGCCCATTGTGCTTCAGATTACCGCCAGCGCCGGGCTGAACCCGGAACCGTTTATGTTCGCGGTGATGATGGCGGCCTCCGCCAGCTTTGCCACCCCTCTGGGTTACCAGACCAACCTGATGGTCTACGGCCCCGGTGGCTACCGCTTCTCCGACTACCTGAAAGTGGGCCTGCCGATGAACCTGCTGGTGGGCACGGTGACCATCGCGATTCTGCTGACCGGCTGGGATCTGGTGCTAAGCCCTTAATGCACAGCTCTAAACAAATAGCTCGGACAAATAACCCTAAGCGTGCAAATCCGGCGAATTTTTCTGGCACGCCGGTTGAACTGGTTGTATAAAGATCGACCTGTTCAACCGCCGCGCCGGCCGCCGCCACAGACCTCCCTCTCGGCCAGCACCTTCCCGCGCAGCCCCATTCCGGAAACAACCTATTTGAACGCCGTTTTATCCCTTGAGGAGAACGCCTGGCGCCGCGGCCCCGATGGCGACGATCCGCTGGACCGTATTGCCAGCGCCCTGCGTGAAACCGGGTATATCGTATTACCGGCACCCCTACCGCCGGCCCTGCTGGGGTCACTGCTGCGACACTTTCGCTCCATCGACCGCGCGCGCTTCCAGACCGCGGGCATCGGCCGCGAGCAGGAGCACCAGCTGAACCAGTTTGTGCGCACCGACGAAATTTTCTGGCTGGACAAGTCCAACCCGGCCGTGGCCGCCTACCTGAGCTGGGCGGAATCTCTGCGCCTGGGGCTGAACCGGAGACTGTTCCTGGGGCTGTTCGATTACGAGTGCCACTACGCCCGTTACGACCGCGGTAGCTACTACAAAAAGCATCTGGATGCGTTCAAGGGCAACACCAACCGGCTGGTCAGCACGGTGCTCTACCTGACCCCCAACTGGCAGCCGCAGAATGGCGGCGAGCTGCAGATCTATGCCCCGGACGGGGAAGAAGTGATTGAAAAAGTGGCGCCGCGCTTTGGGCAGATGGTGATCTTCCTGTCGGAGGAATTCCCTCACGAAGTACTCACCAGCCACCGCCCGCGCTATAGCGTTACCGGCTGGTTCCGGGTGAACAACAGCCTTGGAGATACGATCGATCCGGCCCGCTAGAGGACACAGCACAATCGGATCGCCCGGAGGCGGTGACGCTACCGGGGATAGTCTTGCGAGACACGCCGTAAACCCATCCTTGGGGGCTCGACTGCGGCCGTCCTGGCCGCAGACGGTCTCGCAAGACTATCCCCGGCATCGCCACCTTCGCACCTAGCCCAGTTGGCAAATTCGCAGACCGAAGTAATCCAAGAAGTAATCCAAATAACCACAGATCAATGTACCGGAGCCACCGCCGATAACAGTTCTGCAAAATTGGCCGGCGTGTCGATGGCGAAATCCATATCGAGTCGCGCTGCAACATCTTCGGCACTGATCACACCGCGCACGTGGTGCTGGTCAACATCCACCACCAGACAATGGCGCTGCCCGGCGCGGCGCATGGTTTCCAGCACATCGCGAATCGAAGTCCCTTGCAGCTGGGCATAGCTCAGCAACTGCAGTTGATTGCGCCTATGCATCAGGTCAGCAACCGTCAATTCACCACGATTCTGCCCAGCAGCCACACACTGCATCACCCGCTGATAGGACACATCTTCTGCAGTGAGGAGACCAGTGAAGTCACCGCGATGATCCATCACCAGTACCCAGGATCTGTGTCCGGTGCGCAACACCTGTGCCGCATCTAACGCGGATACCGATGCCGTCAGTACTGCCGGATGGTGTTTTTTGAAATCGGTAACGAACTTGAGCGCAGGAGAACTCAGGGTAAGCTCGTGAAACTCTTCCGGGAAAACCAGTTTGTCCACATCCTGCAGCGGTACCAGATCCAATTTTTTCATGACAACAATTCTCTTTTTGCGGGCGCAACAATCCGTAAACCTAGATCTTGCGACCGGATTATTCTGGGGGGCGCCGACAGCAAAGCGGTACTGCCGGAGCCTGATTCGATAACACTCAGAAAATTATTGCCGGGCTGGCGGCCCGCGAATGGTATGGGCCGCACGGGCCGCAGAAGAGAGGGGGGAAACACTGGCTGACTCGGGAGCAACAGTAGCAGCCTCAAGGACTTGCCGCTGAGCAACAGGAAGAACAGCAGCAACGTCCGGCTGATCCGGCTGTTGCTCGTCGCCATCCAGCAGCAGTGTGCCGACAACTTTGTCGACGGAATCCAGCTGTACCGACTGCGACTCCGCGCGACCTTCGGCGCAGAGCAGCATGGACTGCAGCAGTATCAGTAGGATTCCAAGACGCACGTTATGACTCACTGGCTTTTCGAATTATGTCTTTCGCGGCAGGGGTTGAACCCGCTGCCGACAGCTTAGTTATCCGTCCGCGACAGGTATTTTTCAAGGGCCTTGCGGTGAACCGTTGAAAAAATTCGTTCACAAGATCAGTAAACAAAACTGCCACAAGAGTTCGATCGTACTCAATGAGACCGCAAAATACTGACGGGGTTCTAACTTTCCCCGCGGTCATCCGGTTTCGTTTTCTCCTGTGGCCCTTTGTCGAACGGCTCGGCACCCGCGGATTTTTTTTCAGGATTACCGTCCTCACCCGCAACCGGTGACGGATCAATGTCCGGCCTGTCTTCCCTGATAATTTCCTGCAACTGCTCCTGGGGCTCGGTTTCTGCCTGCTGCTCCTGCGCCGTTTCATCCACCCGCAGACCGTAGCGCTTGGAGCGCCAGCGCCACAGGCGCTTGGCCAGTTCCTGGCGATCCGGGGTTTTATCGGCTTCGTCGACGATTTCCTCGCCCAGTAGCGTTTCGAGAATATCCTCCAGGGTTACCAGCCCCTCCAGGCTGCCGTACTCATCCACTACCGCACTGATCTGCACCCGGCGCGACAGCATTTTGTGGAAGGCCTGGTAGATGGCGGCGGTCTCCGGCAGCATCAACAGATCCCGGCGTAATTCCCGCAGCTGCCGCTCACGTAAGTTACCCTCAGTTTCACCACGGATATAAGCTGACAACAGATCCTGTTTAAGCACAAAGCCAACCACATAATCCGGATCATCCTGCTCGTACACCGGGATGCGAGAAAAGCGGCTCTTGTCCACATACTCGTAGGCATCGGCGATGGACATATCCTGGGACAGCGAGAACACCACGGTGCGCGGCGTCATCACTTCCCGCACCGTGTGATCCCGCAAGGTATAAAACAGGTTGTGCAGAATACTGGACTCGTGCCGTTCCAGTTGCCCCTCGGCTTCCCCCAGTTCCGCCATCACCGCAAACTCTTCGCGACTGAACCCGGTCATGGTGGGCCCGCGGGCCATGCCCTTGGTCAGCCACTCCGACAGCCAAACAAATGGCTTCAGCAATATCACCAGATAGCGCAGAGCATAGGCGGTTGCCGGGGCCAGCTGACGCCAGTAAACCGCGCCGAGGGTTTTGGGAATGATTTCGGAAAAGACCAGAATCAACAGCGTCAGTATCGCCGAGGCAATCCCCAGATAATGATTGCCAAAGACAGCCGCGGCCTGCGCCCCGGCACCGGCGGCGCCCACGGTGTGCGCAACCGTATTGAGGGTAAGAATGGCTGCCAGCGGCGCATTGATATCATCCTTGAGTTGCCGCAACAGGCCACCGGATTTATGCCCTTCCCGCTCCAGCAAACTGATGTAGGGGCGGGTCACACTGAGCAGCACAGACTCGGCGACCGAACACAGGAATGAAAACCCAAGGGCGACCAGAACATAAACAATCAGTAGCAACATGGGTAATCAGAATCTTTTGCGCGCGTTGGCCGAAGGGCGGGCATCCGTCGAGCTGCTATTACCCGGCTCTCCCCCGACCCCGACTCCGACTCCGCTCCCGAAATAGCGTCGGGCTCCGCCCGCTATACAGAAGAGCAGCCCCAGAATCAGCCCTGCGGCAAAACCGCCCAGATGTGCGGCATTGGCTATGCCGCCGGCAATAAAGTAATCCACCAGCCCACTCATGCACACCAGCAACCACACGACCGCCAGCCACACCAGAGACGAGGGCAGATCCCGCCACTGGGGCTGCCAGCGCTGGATAACAAAGGCGACGCCGATCAGGGCATATACCACGCCGGACATACCGCCAAACAGGTTCTGTGGTGCCCAGAAATACTGCGCCAGATTGGCAACCGGTGCGCTGATCAGTACCAGCAGGGCAAACCACAGCGAACCGGCACGGGCCTCCAGCGAGCGCCCGACAATCCAGATACCCAGGCTGTTAAACAGTGCGTGCGGCAGGGAAAAATGCACAATGGCCGGCGTCCACAGGCGCCAGTATTCCCCGTGCGCCAGATGCCGGGACAGGGAGGAAGCCGAGGGACCAAAATCGCCGGATTGCTGCGGAAAGATCACCAGGGGTTCGAACCAGCCTTGGCGCAGCAGAAACCAGCCGATAAAGCACGAGGCAATCAACAGCAAACTGACCGGGGTCTGCAACAGAGGCCAGTCGGGAATAACCGAATACACTGCCGGTTTTTTTCGGGGCTCTGCGCCTGGCTTGGCATTAGCATCCACCGACTCCGGCAAAACTTTATTCTGCGGTTCATCAACCTGCGCTTGTCCGGCCGATGCGGTTTCGTTTTCGTCGTAGACGTGCACCTTGACCTGCGCGAGATCCAGCTCACCAGACTGCCAGCGCTCCAGCAACTGCTTCATGGGATCCACGAGTTGCGGAGCCAGGCAGGCAACCCGCTGGTGGTTGTTCTCTTCGGTGATGCGCAGAGGCAGTTGGTGGCGGCGAATAAAATCCGCCACTGCAGAAAGGTCTTGCTGCAGGGGGAAGTCGCACACGGTGATCCAGTTACTCAAGTGCCGATCCTTTTACTCTCGGGACAGAAAAAACAGACCGCGGGACTCTAACAAATTTTGTCGGGAGATTCTGAATACCGCCATTTTTGCGCCTAGCTCCTCACACACCAGCCTCACACCTTACTCCTTGCACCTCGTTCCTCGTTCCTCGCGCCTCACCCCTCGCACAGCAGGCCAATAAAAAACGCGGCCCAGCGCCGCGTTTTTTATTGAACACCGCGACCGCTGGATCTCCAGGGCCTGCTAGTCTTACACCGACATGGCGCGCATGATGATGCGTTTTTTCAATAGTGGGCTGGCATCCACCATGCTCAGCCCGGTATTGCGCAACCAGCGCCAGTGCAGGTCGCCGGCACCGAACAGGGATTTGAACGTGCTCATGGCCTTGAGCGTGGCCGCGTTTTCACCGCGGCGACGGCGCTGGTAGCGGGACAGCACTGAAGTGTGCGCCGGCGAAATTTCCCGTTTCAGGGCGCGGCCGATCTCCTCACTCAACACCAGCACATCCATTAACCCCAGGTTCACGCCCTGACCAGCCAGGGGGTGAATGCTGTGGGCGGCATCACCAATCAGCACCGCGCCCGGACCGAAATAGGCTTCCGCATGGCGCGCGCGCAACGCGAAAGAAAAACGCTCACTGACGGACTCGATGCCGCCGAGGCGGCTTTCAAACGCCTTTTCCAGATTCAGGGCAAACGCCTTGTCATCCAGCATCACCAGTTCGCGGGCAAGGACATCGTCGGCGGACCAGACCACCGCACAGTGGCGATCATCGCCCAGCCCCGAGAGTGGCAGGAACGCCAGGGGACCGGTATCCAAGAATCGCTGCCAAGCGGTAAATTGGTGAGACTGCTCGCACTTGGCGATACACACCAGCGCGGTCTGCTGATATTCCACATCTCGGGTGCGAATGCGCAACAAATCCCGCACCCGCGAGCGGGCGCCGTCGGCGCCGATCAACAGGCGCGTGGTGAGCACCGGAGACTGGTTGTCCAGCCCCTCTACGGCATCGCGGTCCGGGCTGCGGGATTGCAGGTGCCAGAGACCGCAGTCCCGCCACCAGCTTTCCAGCTTGAACCCGGTCACCAGGTCCACATTGCTCAATGCATTAATACGCGCGCGGAGTGCCGCCAGGATCACATTGTTTTCCACAATGTGCCCCAGGTTCGGCAACTTGACGTCGCGACAGTCAAACCATACGGAACCGGTACCCTCGGCATCCCACACCCGCATCTGCGTATAGGGGCACTCGCGCTGACCGGCGATCTGCTGCCAGGCCCCCACCTCTTCCAGCAGTGCCCGGGAGGATTCCGTCAGCGCGACCACGCGAGCGTCGTAGTGCTCGGGGTCTACCGGCGGTTCGATCGAAGAGGCCTCCAGCAGCGAAATCCGCAGCTGCGGGTGGCGCACGGCCAGCAGTGCCGCCTGCGCCATACCCACCATGCCGCCGCCGACGATGGTGACGTCCATTCGCTGTCTGTTCATAGGCAGTTGTTCTCCGCGCTGAATTGCGTGTTGACCGAATCAGGTACTTATAGGGTGGATCAGAGCGCCAGACCAGCGGCCTGGCGGGCAAAGCCTGCGCGCAGGGGGGGAAACAGCGACAGCCCCAGCAATCCGGCCTGCCGCACCCCGCTGATCAACAGGTTGCGGGAGGCAAACAGGGGGGGGATGCGGTCACTGAAACCGATGGTCAGCTGCTGATCATGTTGACGTTCGCGCCAGTAGGCCTGAAGTAAGTCTAGCTCGCCGGGGCGGAATTGCCCGCAACCGGTGCCCTGCTCCGCCAGTGTCCGACCAGAGGCAATCGCCCGCACCAGGCCATCGCAGTCCCGCAGGGTGAGATTGAACCCCTGGCCTGCCACCGGGTGCAGGAAGTGCGCACAGTTGCCCACCAGCGCCAAGCCCCTACGGACCTGCTCCCGCGCCAGCGACAGCTTCAGCGGATAACTCTGCAGCTTGCCCGCGCGCAGGATGCGCCCCGCACGCCAGCCAAAAGCCCGCTGCAGGTGTTGTACGAACTCAGCCTCCGACAAAGTCGCCAGTGCGTCCCTGTCGCTATTTTCACAGGTCCATACCAGCGCGGCCCGGTGGGTGCCATCCCGGCGTGGCAGTGGCAGAAGTGCCATGGGGCCGCTATCGGTGAAGCGCTCGAAAGCCACGCCGCCGTGATCGCGCTGCAGGCCCACGGTAGTCACCAGTGCCTGCTGGTGATAATCCACTTCCGAGGAGGCAATCCCCAGCTGGCGACACAGCGGCGAGCCAACACCGTCGGCCACGACCAGCAAGCCTGCCTGTAATTGCTGTGGTTTATCACCGCTGTGCCAGCTCAATCGCGCGCCTGCCGGCAACATCTGCACTCCGGTCACTTCCGCCGGTGCCAGTACTTGCACGTCGGTTTCTGCCAGCGCCCGGTAAAGCAGAGGTCCCAGGGCGGCATTTTCAATCACCGCGCCGAGCATGCCGTCAAAACTTGCCGCAGCCTCCACCTTTGCATCCAGGGTGGCACCAAGGCTGTGGCCGCGGTCGCTGACCTGCACTTTGCGAATGGGCGCGGCGTACTCCCGCAATTGCGGCCACAAACCAAGCTGGGCAAACAGTTGCAGGCTGCCGGCGGCAATGGCTGTTGCACGGGTATCAAAACTCGGCAGCGTCAGGCTGGCATTACTGTCTGGCAGCGGCTGGCGTTCCAGCAGGGAAACCGTTATTTCAGGGCACTGCTGTGACAACATCAGCGCGAGACAGGCGCCCGCCATACCGCCACCAACAATCGCCACATCGGTTTTCGGCGGATCGGAAGCGTTAATAACTTCGGGGGACTCGTTCACAGCAGTGTCTCCTGCACCAGATCTCCGGTACTCATCAGGTGCTCGATATCGGCGACACTTTTGGGCGCCGCCGCAGACAGGACCTGGGCGCCATCTTTCATCAGTGCCACATCGTCTTCGATACGGATGCCGATACCGCGGAATTTTTCCGGCACCGCATCGTCGTCCGCAGCGATATATATTCCGGGCTCAACCGTCATGGTCATCCCCGTTTCCAGTTGTCGCCACTGGCCATGGACTTTGTAATCGCCCACATCGTGCACATCCATCCCCAGCCAGTGCCCAACGCGATGCATATAAAAGCGGCGGTAGGCGCCGGACTCGATCAACCCGTGTGTATCGCCCTTCAGCAGTCCGAGGTCCTTGAGCCCGCGCACAATCACTTCCACACTGGCGCGGTGGGGCTGGTCCCAGTCGTTCCCGGCCACGATCTGTTCGATCGCCGCTTGCTGGCTCGCCAGCACAATTTCGTACACGGCTTTTTGCGGGCCACTAAAGCGGCCGTTGACAGGAAAAGTGCGGGTGATATCCGCTGCATAACCGCGATATTCACAGCCGGCATCAATCAATACCAGGTCGCCGTTTTTAAGCGGTGCATTGTTGGCACAATAGTGCATCACCAGTGCATTGCGGCCGCCGCCGACGATACTGGTATAGGCTGGCTCGCGCGCGCCCGCGGCGGTAAAGGCGTGCAGTAATTCTGCTTCCAGGTGATATTCCGACAACCCGGGCTTGCAGCGCAGCATGGCGCGGCGGTGGCCCTCGGCACTGATCTCGGCCGCGCGCGCCATCAGGCGGATTTCCGCGGCACTTTTATACAGGCGCAAATCGTGCAGCAGAGGGTCCAGGCTGACCATTTCCGGCGCGCCACTGCTCGCCGGCGCGCTGTCAATGGATTTGAGGTAGGACTGCAGGCGGCGATCCAGCTGGGGAAAGCGGCCCATGGTGTAAAAAATCAGGTCCCGCCCTTCCAGCAATCCCGGCAAGATATCGTCGAGATCACCGATCGGGAACGCATCGCAGAGCCCGCAGTATTCCGCCGCCCGCTCTGGGCCCAGGCGCGGGCCATCCCACATTTCCTTTTCCTCATCCCGCTCACGACAGAACAGCAGCGCCTGCCCCTGGTCGCGCCCGGGGATCAGTACCAGCAAAGACTCGGGCTCATCAAAACCACTGAGATACAGAAAGTCACTGTCCTGGCGAAAAGGAAAATAGGTATCCCGCGAGCGCAATTGCTCACGCGCTGCCGGCACTATGGCGAGGCTGTTTGGTGGCAGCCCATCGACAAGACGTTGCCGGCGACGGGCATATTCGGCTTTGGAAATATTCATGAACTGAAAATATATCTGGGCTGGCGGCGGGAGTTTGACACCTTTAGTGCACCCCTTCAGTGCAACGTGGGTGCATCAGCGGCCGGCGTCTCGCTGCCATCCGCTGCGGAGTTGCATTCCACAAAGATATTCAGGGCCGCCATACGCACATATTCCTGCACTTCGAATAACTCCAGCTCCTGCTCGGGATTGTTTTCCAGGTCAGAGGCATTCAGCTGGGCGATCTCTGCCAGATCTTTCAAAGCCTCGCTGCTGGTGGGCAGGAGTTCACCGGCATACTTGCCGATTCCAAACCCGTGCAGAAAGCCCTCACACCAGTGGCACAAGGTCTGACCACGCTCGGCCAACTCATCGCTACTGCTGAGCAGAGGCTGGAATGAAAAATTGTTGTCCGCAAGGTCCTGCTGGCTGCGCTCGACCAGTTGCAGCGCATCCCGCAGCAGGTCGGCAGGTACCGCATCCAGGTCGAGAAATTCCGCCAGCTCTTTCTGCCAGCGCGACTTGTCCGGGCGTGCACCCGCGGCCAGCAGGCCACAGATAAGCCCGTGCAGTTCACTGGGGCCGATTTTTCCGCCGGCCACCACAATCTGGTTGGCGAGGTCATCAAAGGATATTTCCCTGGCTGACGCTGCGGAAGGGGTTGATGGGGACATAAACTCTCCTGGAGACACCGGCAAACAAGGCTGGGGTGCGATTAACTCACCAAACTGGCGAAATAATGGCTAGCGCCCGTTCACACTAAAGACGCGGGGCAATTGACCCCCTATTACACCGGCAATATAGTAGCGGAATCCCCCGGCTCCCGCAGTCGTGGCGCTGGATTTTATTCCAGTCAATGCAAAGAGCGGCCGCCGTTGACGAGCGGCGGCGCAACAAGTCGCAGGGGTAAGCGGCGCACCGAATACGCAGGCATTATGGACAAACTACAGGCGTTAGAATTGAAACTGGACTCGCTGATACAGCAGTGCCAGCAGCTGACCGCAGATAACCGAACACTGCGTGAACAGGAAGGCCAGTGGCTGCAGGAGCGCCAACGGCTGATTAAAAACAATGAAGTGGCCCGCAGCCGCGTTGAAACAATGATCAACCGACTGAAAGGCCTGAGCCAAGAAAACTGATGAGCAGCAAACCGCACAATTCCGCCACAGTGGCCGTCACGATTCTCGATAAAGAGTATCGCGTTGCCTGTTCGGAAGAAGAACAGCCGGGTCTGCAGGCGTCTGCGCGACTGCTCAATGAGCGCATGGCTAAAATCCGCAACAGCGGTTCCGTGATCGGTGCGGAGCGCATTGCGGTGATGGCCGCCCTGAATATCGCCCACGAGCTGATCCAGGCCAAGGCCGGGCTCGCGCGCCAGCCGGTGGAAGAGGAAATGCTCGATCGCCTGCACGAAAAAGTCCAGGCGGCGCTCAACAAATTCGACCAGGCTTGATCCCGGCGCCTCTTGCGTCGCGAGTCACTGGCAACTATCTAACAACTATCTAATAACTACCTCGCAGCACTTCCCCGCCCGCCATCCACTACACGACTTTCTAGCTACACGACTTTCTATAAGACCTTCGCAACCGCGATGCTTGACTATCGCCAAAAAGCACATTTTTCACGGAAAGTGCGTTTAGCCAAGATAGCTTCCAAGTTGTATAATTACCCCTCGCCCTGAAGTGTTGGCCAGTTGACTATGTCCTGAGCCGATAATTCTACCCTGGAGGTTCCCAGCGGATGTTGGTGTGCAAGTCCGCCTTGTAGCGGAAAGCCTTATGCATTCCGGTAACCCCCACCTTGAGCCTTACGGTTCAAGGCTATGTCATCAGCCGCATCTTCGGGGCTCCTAATTCCTTACGCCGGGCAGTGCGCCAACTCCACTGCCGCACATCCAGCGTCCGCCGATGTCAGACACGCCCGCACCCACAGTCAAAACCCAGCTGCGCCGACAGATTCGCGCTGCGCGACGCGCCCTGAGCCAATATCAGCAGCGCCTGGCCAGCCAGCGGCTGTGCGCACGCCTGGCACTGTCCCCAGAGCTGAAACGGGCCCGTCACATCGGCATTTACTGGCCCATGGACGGCGAGATCGATCCGCGCCCGCTGCTGGCACGCTTCCCGGACAAGCACTTTTACCTGCCCGCACTGCCCCGCGGCAACCGCTCCACCATGACCTTTCTGCACTGGACCGGCAGCCCCCTGCGCTATCGCAACCGCTACGGTATTCCTGAACCGCTGGTTCGCCGCAACCAGCCCTCAGGTATCGCGCCCGGGAAGACATCCCGCATCGCGAAAGTCCGACCACCACACAAAATGGACCTGGTGCTGCTGCCCCTGGTGGCTTTTGATCCCTCCGGGGCGCGCCTGGGTATGGGCGCCGGTTACTATGACCGCACCTTCGCCTTCAAGCGTTTACGGCCGGGCAGCGGCCCAAAGCTGGTGGGCATTGCCCACCAGCTGCAGTGCGTACATCAGTTAACGGTGGAGAGCTGGGATATTCCGCTATCGCTGGTGGCCACCGATCAGCAGTTATACCGCTGCACCTGAGCCTCGCGAGACCGCAAGGGGTGCGCCCCGAACGGCAGGCACAAAAAAAGCCAAACCTTTTCGGGTTTGGCTTTTTTTGTGGCATTCAGCCTGCGGGCGAAGGGGTCAGCGAGTAACCACTCCCTGCTGCAGCGCCGCCGGGGCCTCTTCCTGGTCGGAAGAGAACACCTCGGTCAGACCACTGCTGCTCAGCAGTACGCCCGCAACAAAGACAACTACAGCGAGTGTCAATGCATCGGGTTTCATGGGGACCATCCTGTTAGATCTGAATTCTTGTTGTTTTTAATTCGTTCGAGTTCTTTTTTTACCTGGCGATCTGCGCCGCCAGTGGTGATTTAGACTTGGAGCTGTTGAAAAGTTCCGCTTCAGAGGAAAAATTCCTCCTTCACATAGCTGCTCAGTCACCCTCGTCACTACCCTTGCCAAACTGATGCCAAGTTGGCATTCAGCTGGCCCACAAGGGCCAATCACCGGTCAAAAGATACTCGATCGATGGCCAAATAGTAACCCGTCAAGCGCTTTTTTTTGAGAGAAACCTCACATTTTGGAAATTGCAAGTTCGACAGATCCGCGCGGGTGAACTACCCACCGCAAAATCTGACGACTGGTACACATATTCCACTGCACCCGGTTCATTTCCCCTGGGAAAGGAAGAACTGGTAGGCCGGATTCTCGGTTTCTTCCCAGAAGGGGTAGTGCAGCTGGTCCAGCAGGGCCCGTAGCGCCGGGTGCTCAGCCGCGGCTACCTCCAGCCCCACCAGCACACGCCCGTAGGCCGCGCCGTGGTTGCGGTAGTGGAACAGGGTGATATTCCAGCGACCCGCCAGTTGCTCCAGGAACTTGCGCAGTGCCCCGGGGCGCTCGGGGAATTCGAAGCGGTAAACCACCTCATCCTCGATACCCGGCGCGCGGCCGCCAACGAGATGGCGGATATGCAGCTTGGCCATTTCATTGTCGGTGAGGTCGGTCACCCGGTAACCGCCCTCCTGCAATTGCGCAACCAGCTGCTGGCGATCCGCATCGGTGGTCACCTGCATGCCGACAAAGATGTGTGCCTCGCCGCTGTTGGCATAGCGGTAGTTGAATTCAGTGATGGAGCGATCGCCCAGATCCTGGCAGAACTGCAGGTAGCTACCGGGCTTCTCCGGAATGGTTACCGCCAATACCGCCTCGCGCTTCTCGCCGATTTCAGTGCGCTCACTGATATAGCGCAGGCGGTCGAAGTTGGTATTGGCGCCACTGCATACCGTGGCCAGGGTGGCGTTTTCACTGCCGCTCTGTTCCACATACTTTTTCATCCCGGCGAGGCCCACGGCACCGGCGGGTTCGGCAATGGAGCGGGTATCTTCAAAGATATCCTTGATCGCCGCGCAGATTTCGTCGGTGGTCACGGTGATGACCCCGTCGAGGGTCTCGCGCAGCACCCGGTAGGTTTCCTCGCCGATCTGCGCCACGGCCACACCATCGGCAAACAGACCCACTTGCGGCAGGCGTCCGTCGCGGTTGCCCTCGTCCATGGCCAATTTCAGGCAGGCGGCATCTTCCGGCTCTACCGCGTAAACCTTGATCTCCGGGCGCACATATTTGATGTAAGCCGCCATACCGGCCGCCAGGCCGCCGCCGCCCACCGGGATAAACACCGCATCCAGATTGCCGGGCTGCTGGCGCAGCAATTCCATCGCCACGGTACCCTGGCCGGCGATCACGTCCGGGTCGTCGTAGGGATGGATAAACACCAGGCCGCGCTCTTCCACCAGCTCTCTGGCCCGGGCAGCGGCTTCATCAAAGGTATCGCCGTGCAGCACCACCTCGGCGCCGCGCATGCGCACCGCATTCACCTTAATCGCCGGTGTGGTCGACGGCATGACGATGGTCGCGCGCACCCCCAGTTGCTGGGCGCCCAGGGCCAGGCCCTGGGCGTGATTGCCCGCCGAAGCACAGATCACACCCTTGGCGCGCTGCTCCGGAGGCAGCTGCAACAGTTTGTTATAGGCGCCGCGAATCTTGAAAGAAAACACCGGCTGCAGGTCTTCGCGCTTCAGCAGAATGCGGTTTCCCAGGCGATGTGAAAGCTGGCGCATGGGCTCCAGCGGGGTTTCGATGGCGACATCGTAAATACGCGCGTCTAAAATGCGCTTGATATAGGACTTGGGCATGACAAAAACCGACTGCCGGTGGACGTTTGCAAGCCCGCCAGTCTAATCGCTATACAGCAGCAAAGCCACTTTCAGGCCATTTTTGCGCGAAAAAATATTCGAAAGCGGGTATTTTGATGGCAAAAATTGCACATGGACGCATATTTTCCTTACAGGACAGCCTTACGGGACCAGCTATGAACCAGGATCAACTGAAACAGGACGTCGCCCGCGCCGCGGTGGAATACATCACCCCCATGCTGGATGCCGACACCATTGTCGGCGTCGGAACCGGCTCTACCGCCAATTACTTCATCGACTTCCTCGCGGAGAAAAAGGGCCTGTTTGACGGCACCGTCGCCAGCTCCGACGCCTCCGCCGAACGCCTCAAGTCCCACGGAATTCCCGTGTACGACCTCAACGCGGTGGACAGCATCCGTGTCTACGTGGACGGCGCCGATGAAACCAACCCGCTGCTGCAGCTGATCAAGGGCGGCGGCGCCGCGCTCACCCGCGAGAAGATTGTGGCGGCCTGCTCCGAAGAGTTTGTGTGTATCGCCGATGGCAGCAAATGGGTCGAAGTGCTGGGCAACTTCCCGCTGCCGGTCGAAGTCATTCCGATGGCGCGTTCCTATGTTGCCCGCGAGCTGGTGAAGCTGGGTGGAGACCCGGTGTACCGCGAGGGGGTGACGACCGACAATGGCAATGTCATTCTCGACGTGCACAATATGCAGATCGCCAAGCCCCTGGCATTGGAAGACGCCATCAACAATATCACCGGTGTGGTCACCAATGGCCTCTTTGCGGCACGCCCCGCCGACATACTGCTGCTCGGTACCGCCGATGGCGTGAAGACGATCAAATCAAAAGTCTGAGCAACAATCTAAGTAACAATCTAAGCAACAATCATTTGGAAGCTGATGATTCATAAGAATAAGAAACTGAAACTGGCGTTGCTCGCCCTGCCCATGCTGTTGATGGCGGGCTGCGCCACTACTCCGCCCAGCAATACCGACAATATCTGCGAGATCTTTCGCGAGAAAGACGACTGGTATCACGACGCCGCCAAGTCTGCGCGCAAATGGAATACCCCGATTGCGACCATGATGGCCACCCTGCACCAGGAGTCCCGCTTTGTGCACGACGCCAAACCGCCGCGCACCAAGATCCTGTGGATAATTCCCGGACCGCGCCCTTCGGATGCGTACGGCTATGCCCAGGCACTGGGCCCCACCTGGAAAGGCTACCAGCGCTCCACCGGTAACTACGGCGGTGACCGCGATGACTTCGCCGATGCTATCGACTTTGTCGGCTGGTACCACAATACCAGCCAGCGCCAGTGCCGGATCAAGCCCAACGACACCTACAGCCTGTACCTCGCTTACCACGAAGGCCAGGGGGGCTTTAACCGCCGCACCTACCGCAACAAAAAATGGCTAAAGAATGTGGCCCAAAAGGTTTCTTCCAGGGCTCAGAGCTACCAGCGACAACTCAATAGTTGCGAGGCCTCGCTGAAAAAACGCAAAAAATTCCTCGGGCTTTTTTGACGCTGCACAAACGGTGAGTTGGCACTGCCACACAAAACGACCGCCGCCGGTGCAGACTGGCGGCAAATGGCTCAAGCGGGCCGGAATACCAACTACCCTAAGCAGACAGCGCCTCAACACCGCCAAGGCTCTGTAGCCCTCAATCGACGCTGGGCGTGCACTCCGCACAGATGCGTGATCTCAATAACGAGAGGTGCTCATGAAGCCGACCGCCATTTACTCCGCCGCACTCGCACTGGCTCTCGCCGTTTCCAGTGCCTTTGCAGAAACCGCTGTGAGCGACGCGCAGCTCAAGAAATTTGCCGATGCCTACCGCTCCATCGTCACTCTGAGCCAGGAATACGCCCCCAAGATCAAAGCGGCCGCGGATGCCGCTGCTGCCGAAGCCATCAACGTGGAAGCCCAGTCCAAAATGGTCGCCGCGGTGCAGGGCGCGGGCCTGAGCAAAGAAGAATACCAGGGCATTGCCACCCAGCTGCGCAATGATCCAGCGCTACTACAGAAAGTGAACGACATTCTGCAGAAGGCCGCCGCCCCGCAGTAACGGCTACGCCAAAGAGCCTAGGGCGCCGGAATCCGCTCCGGCGCCAGCTCCAGTACGGCGGCAATCTCTTCCAGGTGCGCCCGCACCCAACTGCCATCGATCGAACCCCAGTCTTTCAGTTCGTAATAACCATCGTTGTTGCGCACCCCCTGCTGCACGAATTCCACTCGCGTGCCGTGCCCCGGCAACCCCTTGGCAATTACATCCTGCACCGTGCGCCGCGGCCAACCTGTCACCTCCTCCAGCGCAGGATTGTTGGGGCGCGGTAACTGCTCGATCAGATAGGTAATCAGCAGACGCCGGCAGATGGTGGGGTTGAGTGCACTGGTAATGGCTTTGTCCATGATCGCTCCCTGTAGCTTATAGGTTGGCAATTGGCAGTTGGCGGGCGACAGAAAAACCATTTGTAGCACATTGATTTCCCAATTTCCCGGAAGCGGGACTTTTTATGCACCTTTTTGCATAATCCCCCCATTCAGGTGCGTCATAACAATGCACTCCCCCTCAACGACACCGGAGCCGGGAATCGTGACCGTGGAGACAGAAAACCAAGCCCTCGACCATGAGCAGTCTGACGCGGGCCACAAGGACCCCGGCATTCTGGCAGCCGCGGTATTTGCCCACCTCGCCGGGGCCAAGGCCGCGGGCGTCGACACCGACCAGCTGTTGCTGAGCGCCGGTATCGAACCCGCCACCACCATCCGCAACGACGCCCGTATTGGCCGCGAGCAACTGGCCCTTCTGTTGCGCCTGTTGTGGGATCAGCTGGGAGATGAATCCGGCGGTTACCTGGCGCGACCCTGGCTGCGCGGCACCTTTGCGATGATGGCCCACGCCACCATCACCTGCCCCAATTTACGGCGAGCCCTGCTGCGCTCCGGGCGCTTTGTCAGCATGGTCAGTGACGACCTGCACATCAAACTGGTGGAAGACGGGGAAGAGGCGCGCCTGATTTTCCATCACGGCAACCAGAAACAGTTACCGAACCAGAACTTCGTCGAATCCCTGGCGGTCATCTGGCTGCGCTTTTTCAGCTGGTTGATCGACCGCACCATTTTGCTGGAGCGGGTACACTTGGCCTTTCCGCCACCGGATTACGATGAAGACTACAGCGATATGTTTCCCTGCCGGCACTACTTTCACCAGCAGGAAAGCTGCCTGGTATTCAGCACCCGCTATCTGAATATGCCGCTGGTGCGCGACGCCCAGCAGCTGAGCGAATTCCTCGCCCGCGCCCCCGAGTGCCTGCTGAGCCAGTACAAGTCCGATAACAGTTTTACCGGCCGCATCCGCCGCATGCTGCAAAGCCACAACAGCATCGAGAACCTGTCCCTGGACGATGTGGCCGAGCGCCTGTTCACCTCACCACAGACACTGCGTCGACGCCTGAAAGACGAAGGCAACAGTTGGCAGGACATCAAGGATTCCGTGCGCCGGGATATGGCTATGTACCAGCTCAAACAGCAGGAAACTGCAGTGGCCGAAATTGCCGAGCGCCTGGGTTTTTCCGAGCCCAGCGCCTTCAACCGCGCCTTCAAGAAATGGACCGGTCTCGCACCCGGCGCTTATCGGGACAAGTACCGCAATTAAATTTATTGCTCCAGCAAAAAGAAAACCCGCGGCGAACCGCGGGTTTTCTTTTTCAGGCATTCACTGTCGATCATTTCTACTCGAAGGAGGTCACCTTCACCACGATACGACGGTTCTTCTGCTTGCCCTCTTCGGTGTCGTTGCTCGCCACCGGGTCGGCAGAGCCCACGCCCACCGCCTTGATACGGGTGGCATCGATACCGGCATCGGTCAGCATCTTCATCACCGCCTGCGCACGGGACTCAGACAACTTCTGATTGGCCCCGGCATCGCCGTCGCTATCTGTATGGCCTTCAATCATGATCGAGAGCCCCGGGTTTTCCTGCATCACGGTAATCAGCGCCTGCACGTCCGGTAGTGATGCCGCGTTGGGCATGCTGCCGTCGGTGGGGAACTCGATATTCAGCGGGAACTCGCGGTTAGGATCGCGCTGGGCATTGGCCAGGTAATCGCGGAAGTCTTTGCCGAAATCGCCACTGGTGACTGGCTCCTCGGCCACCACCACATCGTCTTCCACCACTGCCGGTTCGTCGGTCGTTGCCGGCTCCTCGGTGACCACTACCTCATCCTGTTCCATGACCACACCACCGGTGCCGTCATCCAGTTTTTCTTTCTTGGCGCACATGTTCAGCGCCCAGAGTACACCCAGGGCAATCAACAGTGGCCACAGCCACTTGCCCCAGCCACTTTTCTTGACCGGTGGCGGTGTCCGGGTGTGCGCAGTCTGACGCGGTGTGGTTTCCACCACCGTGCGCTCCGCCAGTTCATCGAGGTTTTTCACCCCCAGCTCCTGCAGTAGCCCCGGTGGCAGCTTGTCTTTGACATGCGCCTTCTGCCCCAGCAACAGCGCTGCCAAGCCCTCCATATTCAGGCCTTTGCTTTTCACCAGCTTGCCGATCAGCGACATGATCACCGGCGCGGCAATGCGCAGCAGGCTGCCGCCCTTGGTGCTGTTCAGCCCCAGCGCGCCGGCAACCGCGTTGATCACACCGTCGCGCTTACCGCCAAACAGGGATTCCAGCATGCTGCCGCCCACATCTTGCAGACTGGTCATCTTGTCCGGTGTGGAAAAAATATCCGCCGGCGACGACAGGTCCATGCTGGTGCTCTTGGTCGCCATATTCAGCAGAGCGCCGAGACCGCTCTCGCTGCCGGCCTTGTTCAGCATACCCGCAAGTACCGATGCGGCCCCGGTGGTGAATGCAGATTCACTTTTGCCTTCCGGCAAACCCAGAGCACTACCCAGTGCGCCCAGACCCGATGAACCCAAATGGCGTACCGCCATTTCCAGAAGATTGTCAGCCATTTGCGTACCTCACGTTTACTTGCACTGTTGCCGCCGCGATTGCCTTCGGCGAAATCACTCTCAACAGTGTACGGCACCAAAATCCTCAAGTTAGGCCGTTTCAGAATAAGAAAAACCCGGTACATCAGGATTCTTAATGCGATCAGTCCAGAGACTTGGCGCCAAAAGCCATTGTGCCCGGCGCCACATGAGCTAATTTATTCAGACCAGCCATTCCGCCATCTCCAGAGCGGCAATGGAAATCGACAACAGCAATAACACGGCACCCCATCATGATCCCGAGAACCGTCTTCAGTACCGAACACGAACAGTTTCGCGACAGCGTGCGCAAATTCCTCGAAACCGAAGCCGCCCCCTATCATCACCAGTGGGAAAAAGACGGCCAGGTAGACCGCGAACTCTGGCGCAAGGCCGGCGCCATGGGCTTTCTGTGCCCGCAGGTGCCGGAAGCTTACGGCGGGCTGGAACTGGACTTCGGTTACAACGCCATCGTCGATGAAGAAATTTCCCGCCAGGGACTGACGGGTATCGGCTGGGGCCTGCACTCGGATATCGCCGTGCCTTACATCGTCAATTACGGTACCGAAGAGCAGAAGCAGAAATACCTGCCCGGCTGTATCAGCGGCGACATCGTCACCGCCATCGCCATGACCGAGCCCGGCGCCGGTTCCGATCTGCAGGGCGTGCGCACCACTGCGGTGAAAGACGGCGATCACTATGTGCTGAACGGTTCCAAAACCTTTATCACCAACGGCCAGCATGCAGACCTGGTGGTGGTGGTAGCGAAAACCGACCCCGCCGCGGGCGCCGCCGGTGTCAGCCTACTGCTGGTTGAATCCGACAGCCCCGGGTTCAAGAAAGGGACCAATCTGGAAAAGGTGGGGATGAAAGCCCAGGACACTTCCGAGCTGTTCTTCGACGATGTCAAAGTACCGGCGGAAAATCTGCTGGGGGGAGAGGGCCAGGGTTTTATTTACCTGATGCAGGAGTTGCCCCAGGAACGCTTGAGCGTGGCGGTAAATGCCATCGCCAACTGTGAGGCCGCCATCGGCTGGACCATCGAATACGTCAAAGACCGCAAGGCCTTCGGCAAACCCATTTCCGCCTTCCAGAATACCCAGTTCAAACTCGCCGAACTGGATAGCGAACTCACCGCTCTGCGGGTGTTTATCGACCGCTGCCTGGAATTGCACTACGAGGAGAAGCTCGACGTCTCCACCGCCGCCAAAGCCAAACTGCTAGCGACGGATTTCCAATGCAAACTGCTGGATGAGTGCATGCAGTTGCACGGCGGTTTCGGCTACATGTGGGAGTACCCCATCGCCCGCGCCTGGGCCGACGCGCGGGTACAGCGGATCTACGCCGGCACCAATGAAATCATGAAGCTGATCATTTCGCGGGAGCTCCTCAAGCGCGAATGAACAAGAACAACCTGGTCTGGTTCCGCAACGACCTGCGCAGCAGCGACCACCACGGCCTTGCCGAAGCCTGCAGTAATGCGCAGCAACACGGCGGTAAGGTGGTCGCACTCTACTGCCTGGACCCGCGTCAGTTTGAAAAAGACCGGTACGGGTTTCGGCGCACGGAAAAATTCCGCGCGCAGTTCCTGCTGGAGTCTCTCGCCGATCTGCAGCGGCAGCTCGCGGTCATCAATGTTCCACTACTGATCAGCCAGAAACACCCGGAGTCGGCGATCCCCGCATTAGTGGCGACACTCGGGATAAGCGATCTCTACCTGCAGCGGGAATGGACCCGCGATGAGCGGCAGGTACAGGAGGCCGTGCAGTCTGCCGCTGGAATGGCCGCAGTGAATCTGCACGAGTTTTATGGCCAGTTGCTGTTGCACCCGCAAGACCTGCCGTTTGCCCCGCAGGATCTGCCTCGTGTATTTACCGCCTTCCGCAAGTCGTGCGAGCAAGCGTGGTCTGTTCGCCCGCCGGTTCCGCGCCCGTCGCCCATGCCGGCTGAAAATGGCCAACTCGCGGCGGTGGAAGGTTTTCACACCAGCCTGCCCAGCCTCGCTCAGCTTGGTCTGGAAACCTTCACCCCGGATCCGCGCAGCGCCTTTCCCTTTCACGGGGGTGGCGCAGCCGCCCAGCAGCGGATTCAGGATTATTTCTGGAAATCCGAAAACCTCTTACGCTACAAACACACCCGCGACGGCCTTGTCGGCACCGACTACAGCAGCAAGCTCTCCCCATGGCTCGCCAACGGCAGTCTTTCGCCGCGGCAGGTGTACTGGCTGATCCGGGAGTTCGAACAGGACGTAAAAGCCAACGAGGACACCTACTGGCTGGTATTCGAGTTGCTGTGGCGGGATTTCTTCAAGTTCGTCAGCCTCAAACACGGAGACCAGATTTTCCGTCTCGGCGGCATCCTCGAACAGGAATACACCTGGCAGCGCGACCCGCAAGAAATCCAGTGCTGGATAAACGGTGAAACCGAATACGACTTCGTCAACGCCAACATGCGTGAGATCGCGGCCACCGGCTGGATGAGCAATCGCGGTCGCCAGAATGTCGCCAGCTATTTCGCGCGCGAACGGCAGCAGGACTGGCGCATCGGCGCTGCCTACTTTGAAAGCCTGCTGCTGGACTACGACGTCCACAGTAACTACGGCAACTGGATGTACAACAGCGGTGTAGGCAACGACCCACGCGATCGCCGCTTCGACATCCAGGGACAGGCCGAGCGCTACGACCCGGACCGGAGTTTTCGCAACCGCTGGCGGTAACCCGACAAGAGAAAGCCCATTGAAGACTCTGCGCCTGATTCTGGGCGACCAGCTCAACCACAAGCACTCCTGGTTCCGCAGCGACGATGAAGACACGCTCTACTTCATCGCCGAAATGCGCCAGGAAACCGACTACGTAAAGCATCACATCCAGAAGGTGGTGGCATTTTTCGAGGCGATGTCCGCGTTCGCCCAGTGGCTGGAAGACCGCGGTAAGCGCGTGATTTACTACTCCCTGGACCACCCGGACAACACCCAGAAGCTCGGCACCAATATCGCCAACCTGATCCAGACACACGGGATTGAAAAGTTCGAATACCAGCTGGCCGATGAATACCGCCTGGAACAGCAACTCCAACAACTGAGTGACGACCTCAGTATTCCCAGCGAAGCCTTCGACAGCGAACACTTCCTTACTTCCAGAAGCGAGCTGGAAGCGTTTTTTTGCGGATAAAAAATCCCTGCTGATGGAAAGCTTTTACCGGCACATGCGCCGCAAGCACAATCTGTTGATGGAGGATGGCAAGCCTGCCGGTGGCAAATGGAACTTCGATGAAAGCAACCGCAAGAAGTGGAAGGGCAAGCCGGCAATACCCCATGAAAAAGGATTCCGCAAAGATGTACGCGATACCCTGCGGCGCATTGAACAGGCGGGAGTAAAAACCTTCGGCAATATCGATCCGGAACATTTCAACTGGCCCACCACCCGCGAAGACGGTCTGAAGGTACTGCGCTATTTCTGCGAGCACCTTCTGATCCACTTCGGCGATTACCAGGATGCGATGGACCCCGAACAGGTATACCTGTTTCACAGCCGCCTCAGTTTCGCCATGAACAGCAAGTTGCTGCACCCCTGGGAAGTGATCGATGCGGTCATCGAATACTGGCAGCAACACAAGAACACCATATCCCTCAACGAGGTCGAAGGCTTTGTGCGGCAGATTCTCGGTTGGCGGGAATACATGCGCGGCGTCTACTGGCGGGAGATGCCGGGCTACGGGCGCTGTAACCGGCTGCAAAATCACAACGACCTACCGGCGTTTTACTGGAGCGCAGACACGCAGATGAACTGCCTGCACCACGCCATCCAAAACAGCCTCGATCACGCCTACGCCCATCACATCCAGCGCTTGATGATCACCGGCAATTTCGCGCTGCTGACCCAGGTGCACCCAGACCAGGTAGACGACTGGTACCTGGGGATTTATATCGACGCAATCCAGTGGGTGGAAATCACCAACACACGGGGCATGAGCCAGTTCGCCGATGGCGGCTTGGTCGCCACCAAGCCGTATATCTCCAGCGGCAGCTATATCAATAAGATGAGCAATTACTGCGCGGACTGCCGCTACAAGGTGAAGGAAAAAACCGGTGAGGACGCCTGCCCGTTTAACAGCCTCTACTGGCACTTCCTGGCTGAAAAGCGCACACATTTCGAGGACAACCCGCGCATGGCGATGATGCTCAGCCTGCTGGACAAAATGGACCGCGAGGAACTCGCCGCACTGTCGGCGCGCGCCAGGCAGATCATACGCAACCCGGACAACTTCTAGCGACGGTATTTTCACCGCTGGCAACAGACACCAAAGCCCCCCTTGCGTGATGCGCTCACCACTCTGTGGCGCGCTCGGTTTATTTCGCCAAATCGCGGCGCTATCCTTGCGCCCCTCCATTGATCCATCAGCGCTGGCAAATCTGGCTGTTATGACGCACCCCGAATTTCAAATCCCCGGCTACCAAGTACACGGCCCCATCGGCCAGGGTGGTATGGCCTCGATCTACCTGGCCACCCAGGAATCGCTGAACCGCAAGGTTGCCATCAAGGTCCTGCGCAACGGAAACCAGGCCCAGCTCAATGAGCGCTTCATCAACGAAGCGCACTTTATTGCCAGCCTGAGCAATCCCCACGTCATCACCATCCACGATATTTCGACACTGGCCAGTGGCGACCACTACATCGCCATGGAGTTTCTCGAAGGCGGTGACCTGAGCGAGAACCGGGAGCGTTTCCGCGAACCCGGTGCAATCCTGCGGCTGATCCGGCAAATCGCCACGGGCCTCGGCGTGGTGCACGCCAAGGGCATCATCCACCGGGATGTGAAGCCGGCGAACATCCTATTCCGCAAGGACGGCACCGCGGTACTCACCGATTTCGGCATTGCCAAGGATGTGGAGAATGACTCGGACCTGACCCTGGTAGGACACAGCCTGGGCAGCCCCTCATACAGCAGCCCCGAGCAGGCCCAGGGACAACCGCTGGATATCACCACGGATATCTATGGGCTGGGCGTGATCCTGCTGGAACTGCTGCTGGGGCATAACCCGTTCAAGGGCAGCACCCACACCAGCACCGCCATCAACCATATCCAACAGGCACTGCCGCCGCTGCCCGAGGAATATGTGTATCTGCAGCCGCTGCTGGATCGCATGCTGGCCAAGCGCCCCCAGGACCGCTTTCAAACCTGCGAGGAACTGGCCACCGCCATCGAACTGTTGCTCGACCCCACCGCAACCGCGGCGCGTCCGTCTGTTATGTCTGCCGGCCAGACCGGCATCACCGGTCGGCTGCCGCGGTTCTTGCTGCCGGCAGTCGGTGCGGTCGCAGCGTTGCTACTGGTGTTTTTCGCGACTTACGAGAGCGAAACCGAACGCGAAATCAATCGACTGCTGGAGCAGGCGGAGCTCAGGCTCGAAGAGGGCCGCTTTATCGCCCCCGAGCAGGACAACGCCCGCTACTACTACCGCCAGGTACTGTTGCTGGAACAGGACAATGACGAGGCGCACGAA
The DNA here is from genome assembly GCF_023156515.1 of Microbulbifer sp. CAU 1566. NCBI lineage: Bacteria > Pseudomonadati > Pseudomonadota > Gammaproteobacteria > Cellvibrionales > Microbulbiferaceae > Microbulbifer > Microbulbifer sp. CAU 1566. Next base: position 985,322 of record NZ_JALNMG010000001.1, read on the forward strand.
GGCCTGGAGCGCGTGACGGAATTACTGGTACAGGACTACGTCACCCGGGGCGCCGAGGCCCTTGAGCGCGGCAACCTGGTCAAACCCGCAGACACCAATGCCCTGCACTTCTATCGCGAGGCACTCGCCCTGGAAGAAGACAACCCGCAGGCGCTCGCAGGTATCGATCAGCTTGCGGCGGAGTACTCCCGACGCGCCCGTGCCCATCTGCTCGAAGGCGAACTGGACCGCGCGCACCGGGATGCCAATACCGGTCTCAGCATCCAGCCGGAAAATGCCGAGCTGCTGGCACTGCGCACCGAGATTGAAGAGCAGATGCCCACCGCGAAAAAATTGATCCGCAACGTGTTCGGCAAAATCCGCAAAACCATCGACGGAAGCAACTGATCCTGGACAGTGTCTGCCATCCAGAATCAGCCTGGAATCAGCACGGCATAACGAGCGGGACTGTTTCGATCCCAACCTCTACTAAGGGTAACTGCAATCGGTACAGAAGCTGCCCTCGAGCGTACCGCTAGCGCCGCCGAACCAGTTTTCACCACCACCGTTATCATTAAATTCCAGCGTCGTACCTGTTGAGGTGCTGATCAATTCGCCCTTGGCTCCGGCAAACGCACCGGTACCGCCCACAACCTTGTATTTCACCTTCAGATCGAAGCCTCCAGCGATATCCGCAAGCTCTGGTCTTTCTTCAACCAGTACAAGATTGAAAAACGCACAGCCGCTTGCATATTCACGTATTTCAGCGATAGAGGTATCAACCGGAGGTTCCATTGGATATTCCGACTTCAGAAAAAGCTGCCCCTTTTTGAAGGTCAAAACCACATCCGATTTCACGACAATGAAAAAGCGTTCGACCCGCATTGGATCCAACCCATCATCCGGATTGCAATCCGAGCTCTCATTACGAAAATCCGCCACAGTATGACTCTGAAACGCCCCCATTTTTTTACCCGCGGCAAACCCGTTGGCAATGGTGGTAATCGTTCTATCACCGGGCTTATAGGTCAGATACGAGGTGATGAAAGAGCCAGAAAACTCGCCCTTTTTCATTTCGAACACCTCGGCCTGAGCCGCACTGCCCAGGGCTATGGTGCCCAGCGCGATACTGGCAGCGGACACAAGCGCCTTCAGCGTATATTTCTTTCCTAGATTCGCAGTTTTCATGCTTTCTCCATTTGCACAATAAGCCCCACTCTCGAGCCGAACCGTTTGCTGCCAAATTGGGCGATTTTATTCGTTCCTTACCCAAGCGAATTTCGAGTTCCGCGGGCAAATGAAGATTAGACAGATGTTTTATTTACGCTGGCCAGTTGTCGCGAATGACCACTCGGAATCCTGAAATTGCTCACGCTGCACTGATTGCTTTCGCAATCCGATCAAATTCAGCGGGGTTGCCCCCTGCAATACATGAGCAACCAATCACCCGATTATCTGGTCTCTGCCGTGATACCGGTGGAAATGTCGCCTTCCTACAATTTCGAGCTCCCCGGCCTGAAGGTTCCGCTGCCAGGCCCGGGGTGGCGCTGAACATAATAATTTCCAAAGGCATTTCCAGATGATTTTCAGATACGTCGTTGCTGCCAGCTTTTCTGCTCTCCTTCTTTCTGTCCTTCTTTCCGCGGGCTGTGGTTCGGGCGCGGATCCGACCGATCGCACTCTGCCTGACAATAATCCACCCGGCCCGGAACAACCCGCAGCGGACCCACTGGTACGCACGACCACAAAGGGCGATGTGCGTGGTGCACTCGAAAGTGCAAGCAATATGCTCTCGTTTCGCGGCATTCCCTATGCCAGACCACCTGTGGGAGCGCTGCGCTTCGCGCCGCCACAACCGGTCGAGGAACACAGTGGCGTGCTGGCGGCGGTGAATTTTGGACCCAATTGCCCCCAGGCTGGCGGCGTGATGGGTGGCGCCAGTGATTCGGAGGACTGCCTTTTCCTCAATGTCTACACCCCGGAAAACAGTGAGAGCCTGCCGGTGATGGTGTGGATCCACGGCGGTGCCTTTATCAGTGGCTCCGGCGGGGAAGCCTACGATCCCGCGCGACTGGTCGCTGAAGACATGGTCGTGGTCACCCTGAATTACCGTCTCGGTGCTTTCGGTTTTCTGGCACACCCGGCACTTACCGCGGAACAGAATGGCTTCTCCGGCGCCTACGGACTGCTGGACCAAAAGCTGGCGCTGGAGTGGGTGCAGGAAAATATTGCCGAGTTTGGCGGCGACCCCGACAAGGTCACCATTTTCGGGGAATCCGCCGGCGGCCACAGTGTGCTGTCCCTGATCGCCTCACCTCACACTGCCGGCCTGTTTCACAAGGCCATCGTACAAAGCGGCGCTTATCTCCCCACCCAACTGTCGCTCGGCACCGCAGAGCAACTTGGCGAGGTGGCCTTTACCCCTTGCACCGATACCGAATGCCTGCGCGCACTGAGCGTGTCGGAAATCTTGACGCTGCAGGAAGGGCTCACCGACGGCACCGGAGTAAACCCCAATTACGGCTCGGAATTGCTGCCGCAGGACTCCATTGAGAGCGCCCTGGCCAGCGGCAATTTCCAGGCAGTCCCCGTACTCATGGGCAGCAACCTGGACGAGTACACGCTGTTTGTGGGTATCGATGCATTGAGCGGCGTTAGCCCGCCCACCGCAGATCAGTACCACGGGGAAATAGGCGCACTGATCGGACAGCCCACCGACAGCCCCGTCGTCGCTGGCATTGCCCGGTTTTATCCACTGGAGTTGTACGCCGGTAACGTCTGGCAGGCGATGGGGGCCATAGGAACCGATGCCGTGTTTGCCTGTAATGCTCTGCGCCAGGCCACACAGCTGTCGACACTGGTGACCACTTACGCCTATGAATTTGCCGACCGCGAGGCCCCCGTCGCAATACTGCCATTTCGCCCGGAAGGACTGGAACTGGGAGCCTCACACGCATTTGAAATCCCCTATATCTGGGGCAGTGAAGCGGCCTTCCGCACCCGCGGCGCAACGGATGCACAGCTGGCCCTATCCAACCGAATGATCCGCTACTGGACCCGCTTTGCGCGCAGCGGCGACCCCAACGGCGGCAGTGACGCTCACTGGCCAGCCTTCGAATTGGAGGATCAACTGATTCGACTGGGCGGCGATAGTGCCTTTACCAACGAAAGCGATTTCACCAGCGATCACCGCTGTGGTCTGTGGGGTGCCTGAGCCCAAACGCGATGGACCCGGCGGTGGATACCGCCGGCGGTAACAAGGCATAATCCCGGGCAGAAATATTTCAGTAATCCAGTTCGCCCGGGCAGTCATCTATGCAGGATTCACAACCCAACAATCCGCTCCACGGCATCAAACTCGCCGATATCGTCGAGGAACTAGAGGCCCACTACGGCTGGGATGGTCTGGCGGAGCGCATTGATATCAACTGCTTCAAGAAAGACCCCTCGGTGAAATCCAGCCTCAAGTTTCTGCGCAAAACCCCCTGGGCCCGCAGCAAGGTCGAAGACCTCTACATTGCGACCTTCTGCCGGGATAACCCCTGGACCAAATCCTGAGACCCGCCGATCAGGTACCAGAAACGCTGACTCATTCACTGTCTGTTCAGATCACCGTTGTTACTATCCGCGCCAATAGCCATTGATAAGAACGAAGCGGATATTCAGCATGAGAATCTTGACCACCGCCCTTGCCGCGCTGCTCTGCGGCACCCTCTCCAGCAGCCTGTACGCCGATCCGCCCGAAGGCCGCGGCTGGAAGAAGAACAAACACCACAAGCACGAGCGCAAAGAAGAATACTGGGACGGGAACTGCAAGGTTGAGCGCAAGTGGAAGCGCAATGGCGACTATGTGGAAGAGCGCACCTGCCGCACCCGGGATCGCTATGTGGACCACCACCATCATGGACGTGAGCCCGTACGCGTGGTGGTACTTCCGCCCTGGTTCAACCAGCAGGCACCGGAGCCCGAGTACCGCCCGGAGTGGCGACCGGCTCCGCAGCCTACTACCGCCTCCCGCTGTAACAGCGACAAGGTCGGCAGCGTGCTGGGCGGCCTGATCGGCGGCGTGATCGGTCACCAGATTGGCGATGGCCGCGGCAATACCGCTGCCACCATTGGCGGCGCCATCGCCGGTGTGCTGATTGGTGGCAACATCGGCAAAAAGATGGATCAGCGCAACCAGGCGTGTGTAGGACAGGTACTGGAATTTGCGCCGGAAGGTGAACGTGTTACCTGGCAGAACGCCCAAGGCAACGAGCAGTACGCGGTCACCCCGGGTGCCTTTGAGCAGCGCGGTGACCAGTACTGTCGCTCCTTCGTTACCGAAATCGTAGGCCAGGGCGGCACTCAAAGCGTCGCCTGCCGCCGCCCGGACGGTAGCTGGGTTCCCGCCGGCTAAACCACCTGCTCCGTCCCCCCCTTCGCCACCGGCCTCTGTGCCGGTGGCTCCCCACCGCGGATCGCGCCTGCTCCTTTCCTGGTGATTCACCCAACCTAATCATTCAATGTCGCCAATCGGTGACCAATATCCCAATTCGGTCAAAAACTTCGCTAACCCCGCCCGATATCAAGCGAGCCCCCGCTACATCCGCATAATATGCCGCGCACATCGCATGCAGCGCCGACGCGTCTGTAACGCATCCGGAAATGTAGCTTTCACTCAAGGGCAACAATGACCATAAAACCCATTACCAGATCATTTTTGATTTTCACGCTTCTCGCACTCGTCGGTTGTGGCGGCGGTGGCAGTTCCTCCAGCGATACGCCAGTAAACGACCCGGTTGAAAATCCGGGGGACGGCGGTGATAGCGGAGACAGTGGAAATGACGGGAGCGACGGCTCCGATAATGGTGATGGGCAAGATGACGGTGACAGCTCAAGCCCGACCCCGGTATCCGTGGCGCTGCCGGATCCAATCACCCTGTACAACGACCAGGTGCTAAATCTGACGAGCAGCGTCAGTGGCGATGGCACCCTCACTTTCCAGTGGCAGCAAGTTTCCGGTCCCGCGGTCACTTTTACCGCGGCGGACGCGGCAGAAACGGAAGTTGTCTACCCTTCCTCAATGCAGACGGAAACGTTTGAATTCCGCCTCACCGTAAGCAATGAAACCTCCAGCAACAGCGATACCATCGCCGTCACCGTCAAAGACCGCATTGACGAAGCGGTAGCGGCCGGCGATCCCGCACTGCTGCCCGCCGCAGCCAGCGAACTGGAACAGCGTATTCTGGATCGCGTGGCCGAGCGCCAGGAAAAGGTTGCCGACTTTCACGCGGCCATTTTTGGCGAGGGCCCCATTGTTTTTGATCCCAGCCGAAATTCACGCTACTTCTCTCTCGACAGCCTGAGTGATGTGCTGGAAGTCGTAAACGGCAACCAGAGCTACACCTTCGTAACCGCGACCGATAAATCCGGCTATCGTACCGTCGCCATGGGCGACAACGTCATTGTGGATCTCAATGGCGGCGGTCATACGGAATTTTCGCAGCCGATGATCAATCTGCTTGACTGGCTGCTGGCCCCACAAGACGCCAGCCTTTCCGGCGAAGGCGCGGCCACCGTGGCGCTGATGCAAATGAGCTCCGGCAACATGAGTGCCACAGAAAGCTGGCTACAGGCACAAAATAGTCAGGCCGTCATTAACCGCTGCGCGGTGGAAGCGGAGTTGAGCAGCTGCCTGAACGGTGCCGACCTGATCATCACCGGTGCAACCGACACCGCGATGGCAACCGACTCGGTAACCGCTGCACTGCAGCAGGCGGTGAACAACCAGCAATCCCTGCTGTATGTGCACACCAACAGCTGGAATTCCACCGCGTTGACCAACCCGATCCTGAGTTTCTTTGAGGTGCAGACGCAAAGTCCGGGCAGCGCGGGAAACTACTTCTCCCAGGACGCCGCCAACTGGACTTCTGCGGCAGAAATGCGTGCAAACCACTCCAGCCTCACCCAGATATCCAGCCTGGTGCAGCACTTCAAAAACAACAGCTTCAGCTTTGATATTTCCCAGTGCGCCGATGAAGACAACAACTGCAGCAATATCGCGGCCTACGCCAGTGAATTCAGCAGCGTGACCAGCAACCTGCGAGGTATACCGCAACGCTTCGATCAGCAGGCACTGGATGTATTCAGCATCGACGGTAAATACCGGCTGGAAAAGCTGCTGCTCCTGCTGGCCGATAAATACCGCGAAAGCGTGGACTTCCCGATGTGGAAAGACACCACCCCCACCGTGGACTTCCTGAAGGCCTATTTTACCGATGCGATGGTGTACAACAGCCGGCAGCACAATCCGGGACAACCGGACCTCGGCAATTTCAGCCGCGCCGACTTCAGCCACATCACGCCTGTGGATAAAACGGTAAACCTCACCAGCCGTCGCTCGTTCCGCGCCGCAGGTGTTTACGCGCTGCCCGGTCAGACCTTTACCGTCACCCGCACCGACAGCAACCGCGACGTTGATGCCTCGGTATTTATCAACACCCAGCGCACCGGCTCCACCCGCCATATGTACCCGAGCGCTAACGGCCCGACCTGGGGCTACACGCGGCCCAAGTTCCTGCAGTCCACCAGGATGCCAATCAAAGCCGGCGAAGCCATCACCGTCACTTCGCCCTACGGCGGCCCGGTGCAGATCGGTTTCTCCGACAAGGGCACCGACATGACCTTCGCATTCAGTAATGTCGGCCAGCATCCCTTCTGGCAAACCGGTGGCGACGATGCTGCCTTCGCGGCGGCACTGGCGGCGGATCAATACGACTGGGCCGAAATCGTCACCGACTACTTCGAGGTCCATTCTCTCGGCACCAGGCTGAGCCGGTCGCTGTCCCAGGACAGCCGCTGGGACACACCGAGTGAAATGGAAACCTATATCACCAAGTACCATCACAACTACTTGCGCATTGCCGCCGGGGTGCAGGGGGAAGGCATCGACGTCGTGCCGGAAATCCAAAACTTTGCCGCGAACTACGGTTTCGAGCTGGCAGTATGGGATCAGGTCCAGCACGGCAATATGGACCAGTCTACCTGTGGCGCCGGCTGCTCCGGCAACCCTTACGATGCAACCTGGGACTTCTCGGTCCTCGGCCACGGCGACCTGCATGAAGTTGGCCACAACGTGGAAAGCGGTCGTTTCAAATTCAACGGCTTTGAGGGACACGCCACCACCAACTTCTATTCCTACTATCCCAAGTCCCGGGCGCAGGACGAAGACGGAATCACGGCAAATTGCCAGAACCTGCCGTTCGATACCATCAGCAGCGATCTTGCCGCCAGCCAGGGCGAGGCCGACCCGGCCGCCTATATGGCAGCCCGGGGTTATAGCGGTTGGAATTACGGGGTAGCGCTGATCATTGAAATGATGATGCACGCCGAAGAAAACGGCGCGCTGGATGATGGCTGGAACCTGATCCCGCGGTTGCACATTTTAGAGCGCGCATTCAATGCCGCCAAAGGCAACGACAGCGATTGGGAGACAGGCAAGGTCGCCGTGGGCTTCTCCAGTTACACCCGTGAGCAGGCCAACGCCATCGACAACAACGACTGGCTGTTGATCGCCACCAGCCGCGCCACCGGCCTGGATTATCGTCCTTACTTTGACCTTATCGGCCAGGACTACAGTGCGGAGGCCGATGCGCAGGTAGCAAGTTTCGCTTACCCGGCGGTGGAAAGTGCCTTCTATCTACCTGCTGCCAACAACGCTTATTGCGATGCGCTGGTCGGCCACGCCAAGCAGACCTACTGATCATCGAGAAATAAGCCATTGATAAAACTAGCATCGATGGAAATCGAAAAAAAAGGCGGCCCAAGTCGGGCCGCCTTTTTTCCTTCTCAGTCTCGCCGTTGTTGTTCGCCCGGTACCCCAAGCCCAAATACTCAGTGTTGTTTTTCCTGAAACTGCTTGGGGCTCATACCGAACTGCTGGTGAAAGCGTCGGCTGAAATGACTCAGGTGGCGGTAGCCGAGATCGAAACACACACGGGTGACGGTCTCGCCTCGTGCCAGGCGTTCCTTTGCCGCCTGCATCCGCAGGTGCTGCTGAAATTCCGCCGGGGTACAACCCAGGTGTTTTTTAAACTCGCTGTAAAAACGGCTGCGGCTCATGCAGGCAATACGGCTTAGCCGGTCGATATCCAGCGGCTGGTCGAGTTTCGTCTGCACCAGGTGCAGCGCCGCACCCAGGCCATTCACTTCCGGATTGTTTTCACACACCTGCAGCAGGAAAGTGCGCATCTGTTCCCGCAGCATGCGCACCACCAGTTCGCTCACTCCCAGATCCACCAGCAAATCCCGGTCACTGGAATTTTCCGTAAAGGTGGTCACCAGCCGCTGCAACAGCGCCTGGGTCGCCTGGCTGTGCTGGGTGTGGATCAGTGTATCCGGGCGGTAGCGCCAGTCTTCGAACTCCGGCTGCACCGCCGCCACGCCATTTAATTTCGCGCAGATCGTTTCCACCCGCTCGCGGGCAATTTCGATGGTGAGACAGGAGGTAGGGGTTTCCAGGCGGGCGTCGGGGAAGTCGATGAAAACCTGCTCCCCCGGCGACATCACAAAGGATTCCTGGGGAACAAATTCCGCGCGGTAATTTTTTGCCCCGTGCATGATCTTGCGGCCACTGATCATGCCGCAATACAGCAGCTCACCGGAACAGAGGCCAACCCGCTCTGCCGGAAGGTAGGTATCGTAAACACTGAGTTCAGAGCTGGGACCGGCGAAAGAGACGCGGTTTTCCACCAGCTCCCGCGGTTTATTTCGACCGCGAATAGCTAATCCAGTCATAGTTTTCTTTTTAGTTATTGTTGCTGACGTTGCGCTTGCGGTTCTGGATTCAGAATCAAGTGATCTGTACTCAGAGGAAAGCCAGAGACTCCCGCAGCCCCTATGTTTTCATCGCTCAAACCAAAAAAGCCGGGCCACCACCCGCGCTTCAAGACTACTCCTCGTACTGACAGATAACAACGCACGCGGGGAGCTCAGCGACATAACAACGACTCGAAAGAGGAAAACCGCGATGATCTATGCACAGCCCGGACAAGATGGCGCGTTGATTCACTTTAAACCGCGCTACGAAAACTTTATCGGTGGCGAGTGGGTACCACCGGTCGCCGGTGACTATATGGAAAACGTGTCCCCGGTAACCGGCGAGGCCTTTTGTGAAGTACCGCGCTCAGGCGCCGCAGACATCGAACTGGCACTGGATGCCGCGCACGCCGCCAAGACCGCCTGGGGCAAAACGCCCGCGGCAGAGCGCGCCAATGTGTTGCTGCGGATCGCCGACCGCATGGAACAGAATCTGGAACGGCTCGCCGTTGCCGAGACCTGGGATAACGGCAAGGCCGTACGCGAAACCATCGCCGCCGATATTCCCCTGTGTGTGGATCACTTCCGCTATTTCGCCGGTTGCCTGCGCGCCCAGGAGGGCAGCATGGCAGAACTGGACGAACACACCGTCTCCTATCACCTGCACGAGCCGCTGGGCGTGGTCGGCCAGATCATTCCCTGGAACTTCCCGCTGCTGATGGCCGCGTGGAAACTCGGCCCCGCGCTGGCTGCCGGCAATTGCGTGGTGCTGAAACCCGCCGAGCAGACACCCGCCTCCATCCTGGCACTCGCGGAACTCATCGGCGACCTGCTGCCTCCGGGCGTGCTGAACATCGTCAATGGTATTGGTGAAGAAGCCGGCCAGGCACTGGCCAGCAGTAACCGCATCGCCAAGATCGCCTTTACCGGCTCTACCGCCGTGGGTGGCCATATCCTGAAATGCGCGGCCGACAACCTGATCCCCTCCACCGTAGAGCTGGGCGGCAAATCCCCGAACATCTATTTTGCCGATGTGATGCAGCAGGAAGAGGAATACATCAGCAAGGCGGTGGAAGGCCTGGTGCTCGCCTTTTTCAATCAGGGGGAAGTCTGCACCTGTCCATCCCGCGCGCTGATTCAGGAGTCCATCTACGACGACTTTATGCAGCATGTGGTGGCGCGCACCAAAGCGATCAAGCGCGGCAACCCGCTGGATATGGAAACCCAGGTTGGCGCCCAGGCGTCACTGGAACAGTTCGACCGCATCATGACTTATATCGAGATTGGCCAGCGCGAAGGAGCAGAAGTAATTTTTGGCGGCGGCGTCGAACAGCTGGGAGGCGACTTCCGCAAGGGCTATTACGTACAGCCTACGTTGCTCAAGGGCCACAACCAGATGCGAATTTTCCAAGAGGAAATCTTTGGCCCGGTTGTGGGCGTCACCACCTTCAAGGACGAAGCGGAAGCGCTAGCGATCGCCAACGATACCGAATACGGCCTCGGCGCCGGCGTCTGGACCCGCGATATGAACCTGGCGTTCCGCATGGGCCGCAATATCCAAGCCGGCCGCGTGTGGACCAACTGCTATCACCAGTACCCGGCCCATGCCGCCTTCGGTGGCTACAAGAAATCCGGTATCGGCCGCGAAACCCACAAGCGCGCCCTGGAACACTACCAGCAGACCAAAAACCTGCTGGTGAGCTACGACACCAACCCGCTAGGTTTCTTCTAACCCGGCACAAAGTCCCGATTGCGGGATCCCTCCTGTGAGACATTGCGGGGAGCGCCGGCTCCCCTTTTTTTATGTCATTACAAGGTGGGCGCTAATTCAACTAGCCGCCGAAAATCACTGCATCCGGTATTTTGTAGCGCTCGGGACCGACACGGATCAGATAATTATCGTCCTCGCGTCGTGCACTGAATGCGCGCTGCCCGTCCGCTTCCGCGGTGTCGGCGCCGGTCGCAATCCCCATCCGGAAAAACAGCGCCCGTCGCATGCCGTCTGTACGGGTAATTACTACCGTTGCAAAGCCCCCACCAGCGCGCGCCACGCCAAATTCGCACCACTGATCACCACAGGGGACTTTACCGGTTGCGTCGAAATCCCCCTTGCCCGCGCGCAGTGCCGAGTCGTCTGTACCGGCCGGCATGGAACCATCGGGAGCGATTGCGGGAGAGAGGTAATCTGCGGCGACATAGCCCACCGGGCCGCCGCCAAACTGCTGCACGTTACACCACAGCCGGCCGCCAGCCGTTTCGCAACCGAGATTATCCAGACGCTCGCCATTGGCGAAGCGCCCCACGATACTGGCAGACGCGGAAGCCGCCGAACGCAGGTTGAGCCCGGAGGGTGCTTCAGTCACCTTCCATACCCTGGGTCCGCCTTGCTCCACACTGGCCTTCGGTGGAATCGGATCGAATATATAAATGCCGGCATCCGCCATCAGGCTGAGAGACAGCCGACCATCACGGACCATATAACCGCGCAACATGGGCGCATCACGTGCGAACTTCTCACCCAGATTATTACCCTGGCAGAGAGCAAGGGTCGCCCCTACCGGGCCCAGTTCAAATTGACCATTGGACGGATCCGTGGAGGGTTTGAGCTGCCACCTGGCACTACCCCGATTGCAGTCCAGCTGCATACTTGCGGTGCCATCTGCCCCAAAACGGATCTGCACACTGAGAGGGTTGTCCGGCCGCAGCGAGCCGACCTCATCACTCATTGAACGGAATTCTGACAGGCGCCAGGCAGTATTCTCCAGAACGCTGGCGTGTGTACTAAAGCTTGCAAGGAACAACAGGGTAAAAGCCCCACGGGATACAAACCCGCGGCGTTGGTATATCTGCTGCGACATCTGTAGCAAGCGGGTCAGTTTCTTATTCATTCATCCATTACCTTGCGCAGTGAGCGCTCTATCTGACCACCGCAATATCCGCGGCCGTACTCTGCCCGCTGCTGTTGTAAAAATGGTGCAATGGCCGATCGGAATTCAATGCGCCGACACAACCCCGCAATCGCCGGGGCATTCTCCTGCACATCATTTTCCAGCTGGGGAAAAGCGTACATCATGGTACCGAACAGCGCCGTAGTGGCAATGTCCGCTACCGAGATGGTCGAGCCCAGCAGGAAACCTTTGCCATCGTGCAAGCCGTGGGCAAGGCCAGTGTTCTCGAAAATCTGCATCCACTCCGGCAGGCGGCCGTAGCGAAAGGCGTCCCAGCGCGCTTTGTCCCACATCTGCATGCCGTTGTAGTTGGTAATTTCCATCAACACATCGTTGCAGTCCAGAATGGTTTTCAGGGCCAGGGTGTGGGTTTCGGCGCGTTTTGGCAGGTAGTCGTATTTGTGCGCCAGGTGCATCAGGATGGCCGGCATCTGCGCGATGGTTTTGCGGATGCCGTAATCGTAGAGGTAAGGCGGCGCCATGCCCGGGTTCTGAATGGTCAGGCACTTGTCGGGATAGATTTCACTGGCATCCAGCCGCTGGTAGCTGGCGCCCACATCCTGCAGCAGCATTTCGATAAACACGCCGCGAAAGGGCAGGTCCCAGTAGTAGAGTTTGTAGTCCATTGCGCTCACCCCTGGTTATTCACACAAAAAGACCGGGCCACTGGCCAGGCCTTGTATTACGGGTTACCTCCAGAGCAATAATAATCCACTGCCACTTGGTTAATTGGCGATTACCCGCCTCTTAATCCGATCGCATGGAGACACGTCGCAAACAGGGCTGTTCATGGGAATATTTCTCTGCAAACCGCCGAACTCACATGTTATAAATCACGCCGCAGCCTGTGGATAACTCGCCCAGTTCCTTCCTGGGATGGGATTCCCGGCTCGTCCTCAAGACGATAAAAGCACTCAAGAAACAAAATCTGGACCGGTGAGCGCACCCCATGACGGACTATGTGATCTTCGACCACCACCTGCGCTTTCTGCGGCGCTGGCAGGAGATCTTCACGGCACTCTTCGCGTTCAGTGCCGCCCTGTCACTGATCCCGCTTCTCAACCCTGAACTGGAACCGCTCGACACAAGAACGGCGTATATCCTCTCGCTGTCGTTTTGCAGCTTGCTGGGGCCGGCCGCCGTCTATGCCTATTACCAGCGACAAAGGGCGCCCTACCGGGCACTGGCGATCGACGAAGAAGGTATCTGGTATCAATACCGTGGGCGGGAACAGGGGCTGATCCCCTGGGGCGCGATCGCCAGCCAGCAGGAGAATACCTTCCTGCAGTACCTTTACCTGAGTGATGCGGACGGCAAGCTGCTGCTGAGCGCCAGCTTCCACCTGCAGGACTTCGAGGATCTCCGGGAAATCATTGCGCACCAGATAGCGCTGCACAGCCGCGGAGCGGTGGCGTGTCGTTTTGGCCGAAGCAGCAGCTACCACATGGCCTACGCGCTGGGTCCGCTGTTTCTTCTGATCATGGGGATTTACGTGGCACAGGTTAGTAACCCCTGGCTAGGCTACGGTGCCATGTCGTTTACCATCATCACTGTTCTCCACGAGTACATCATCACCGCCTGCGGTGTGTGCATCCTGCACAACGCTGTTGAGGTCCGCTATCCATTTGGGAAAAAACGGATAGCTTTCGCAGACATCGAACGACTTCGGATCAACGACAATATCGCCTATGGCAATCGCTACCCGGAATTGTGGATCACCACCAGCGGGATTAATAAGCCACTCAAGCTCAAGAAACTGGGGATAGACCCGAGCGCACTCTACGCGCGATTGAAGAAAGCGATGGCCAATCATTCTGCCGAGGCGAGCCACTGAACATGGGTGCAAAAACAATCATTATCGTATTGCTCAGCACCCTGTTGCTGGCGACCAATCTATTCTGGGTTTACATCGTCCTGGATCAGGCGACCGCGCAGAAATACCGCCAGCAGGAAAGCCGCGAAGACAAGGCGCGTATCGCCGTGCTCGAGCAATCCTGCCGCTAATACCTGCCCCTAATAGCTGCCGTTATCAGTCCTCGCCAAGAGCTTCGGCAGCAGGTTCGTCCGCCTGTGACGGCTGTTGATCCTCCACCAAGGTGACCTCACCCACGCCAAGTTTTTCAAGCCGCTCGAACTGGCTGGCGCGATCGCCCACCACCAGCCAGATCATGGAATCCGGCTGCATATAGGTCTCTGCAATCTTCTGCACCCGGGGAATCGTCATGGCCTTGGCGGTCGCCTCGCGCTCGCGCACATAGTCCGCAGGCCAGCCGTATTCACTCATGTTCTCCAGCAGGCCGAGCTTGGCGCCCGCGGTTTCAAACGCGCGGGTATTGGCGCGCACCAGATAAGAGCGCGAGTTTTCCAGGTCGGCCTCGGTGTAGGTAGGGGCGTACTCCTTGAGAATGTCGTGGATCAGTTGCACCGATTCCGCGGTGACATTCGCGCGCACGCCGCTGCCGATCGAGAAGCGGCCCTCGGTCTTGCCACCAGACACACTGGAACCGATGCCATAGGTGTAGCCCTTGCCTTCCCGCAGCTGCTGCATCAGGCGCGAGGCGAAACCACCACCGCCAAGAATGTAATTGGTGAACACCGCCGGATAATAGTCTTCCGACACCGCCGGCATTGCCAGGCGGCCGATACGCAATACCGACTGCTTGGAACCCGGCACATCGACAAAATAGATACCGGGCTTGGCGGGCTTGGATTCCGGTTCGGGAATTTTCACCGGCTTGGCGGGCCACTGCTTGGCCAGTTGCGCGGCGGCGGCCATAAACTCCGCCTGCGGGATATCGCCCACCACATGCGCGCTGGCCACCGAGGGCGACAGGGTATTTTTGTAATAGGCCTTGAGGTCATCCATGGTGATGGCTGCAACGGAGGCTTCGGTACCCAGCCCGCTGTGACCGCGGATACTGTCTTTGCCGTGCAGCAAGCGCGCAAAGGCCTTGCCGGCAATGGCATTGGGTTCGGCTTCGGCACGCTTGATCTGGCTGGTAACGCTCTTCTTCGCCAGCACCAGTTCTTTCTCGTCCCAGCGCGGCTCCAGCAGCATTTCCTGCAACAGCGCGAACACCTGATCGAAGTTGCGCGCCAGGGTGGTCACACTGAAACGGAACGCATCCTGACCGGCAGACACGCTGATGCTGGCACCCAGTTTCTGAATCGCCGTTTCCAGTTCTTCCGGGGTGCGGTTTTTGGTGCCGCGCTCCATCAACATGGCAGTGAGGTTGGCCACGCCGGTTTTATCGATACTCTCCTGCAGCATGCCGCCATCGATCACCAGGCTGAAGGTCACAACCGGCACCTCACTGTTTTCGATACCGAAGACTTCGATCCCGTTTTCCAGCTTGCCCTGCCACACATCCGGCACCGAGGTTTCCGCAGGGTCGCCGTAGGCCGGTTCCTTGGCGCGGTCAAAGCTTGAGGGGGTTTTCTCGTACGCCGCGCTGGCGGAGGCATCGAACTGCGCTTCCGCGCCGTCTACGATCTTCTCCTCCACCACCTGCGCGGCGGTGGAGCCGGACAGCGCCAGCGCCTTTTCACCGCGGGGTACAAAGCTGGTGGCCACGTACGGCTTGCCCTTGATGTACTTGTCGTACACCCGCTGCACATCCTCCGCGGTGACCGCCAGCAACCGCTCGATATCCTCGGTCACGTACCCCGGGTCATTCGCGTAAATCTGGTACTGGGCCAACTGGAAACCCTTGCCCAGTACGCTGGAGAGGCTGTTGTAAAACGCCACTTCCTGGCCCGCCTTGATCCGCTCCAGGTCTTCCTCGGCGATGCCCTCTTTTTCAAACAGGGCAAAGCCCTTCTGGACACCCGCGAAGACCGCATCCAGATGGCCACCGGTAAACGCCTGCACCTCCAGTTGAACCTGCCCCGCCAGTTCGGATTCGTAGGCACCCATGGACACATACGCCGTGAGCTGCTCGTCTTCCACCAGCACCCGGTACAGCGGCGCGCGCTTGCCACTGGACAGGTATTCCGTCAGTACCGACAGCGGGTAGCTGTCTTCGCTGTAGCGCGGCACCGTAGGCCAAGCCATGCTCAGCTGTGGCTGGCGGGCGAAGTTGTCCTCGTAATAGAGTCGCTTGGTTTCCTTTAAAGTGATCGGTTGCTTGGGTGCGCGCTCGATGGCCTCCCCCGCCGGGATCTCACCGAAATACTTCTTCACCAACGCCTTGGCCTCTTCCGGATCAAAATCCCCGGCCACTACCAAGGTCACGTTATTGGGCACATACCAGCGGCGGAAGAAGGTCTTCACATCGTCCAGGGTGGCATTGTCCAGATCCTCCAGCGAGCCGATCACCTGCCAGCTGTAGGGGTGGCCCTCCGGGTAGAGATTGCGATCGATCACATACTGGCTGTGGCCGTAGGGGCGGTTATCCACACTCTGGCGCTTCTCGTTCTTCACCACCTGCTTCTCTTTCGCCAATACCGGATCGGTCACCGTATTGATAAACCAGCCCAGCTTGTCGGCCTCTGCCCACAGCATCTTCTCCAACGCATCCTTGGGCACCGTCTGGTAGTAATTGGTGACATCGCGGGACGTGGAACCATTGGCCCCGGAACCGCCAATACGCGCACTCATCGCATCCAGCCCGCCCTTGCCCAGGTTCTCCGACTCCAGGAACAACAGATGCTCGAACAGATGGGCAAAGCCGGTGCGCCCCTCCTTCTCCCGCGCCGAGCCCACATGGGCGGTCAGCGACACCGCCACCACCGGATCGGAGCGGTCGATGTGGAACAGCACATTGAGGCCGTTATCCAGCTGGAACTGCTGGTAGTCGATGGAGAAATCGGGCTTGGCCTCTTGCTCGGCCGGGGCCTGTGACGCCGCCTCTGTTTGCGGCTTCGGCTCGGACTGGGTACTGGAGCGGTCGCAGCCGAACAGACCGAGAGCCGGGATGGAGATTGCGGTCAGCAGCGCCAGGGAGGCGGTAAGGTTACGGGACATGGGGCGATCCTTTGCATTGTTATGCAGAGGAAGATAGCAGGGGATAGATGCGTACCCAACTACACGTCGCTATATGAGGAGGCACTAAATGATTTCATACTGTAGAACCTCGAAGTCCCGCATTGAAAAAGTATGTAAGCACATACTATCAACCCTGCTAAAGACCTTCACAAAAAACATGTTTAGCGCAAATTCTCTCTATGTGTGACCATAAAATACCCAATAGAGCAATTTAAATCCCAAGTAGATAAATATTTTTTTTTGAGATACAGTTCACATCGCGCAAACGTTTCGTTTGTTGGTGTTACCTAACTGACTATTTCTTGCTGCTTTTGCTAGCCATTGAGGACTAGCGCTTGACTTCAAGCCAATGCCCGAGCTCCCAGCCTCGCCCTCCCGGCGAGCCAGTAGGTCGGTGATTATGCCGGGCTTGAGACAAGGGGGGCGAACGCATCAAGAAGGTTTGGCGTTCACCACCCCCTCAACTCTGGCCTCTTGTGTATGAGGAAGCCCGGCATAATATCAATCTGCATTACCTTCAACCTCCCATGAGCCTAACTCCAAAAAATAAAGCGAAGGGGTCAATATCAGCCCTTAAAAATCTCGCAAAAGCCCTAAGCATTGATTTAGCTGAACTTGAAAAAGCGAGAAAAATGCCTTTAGACGCTCGCTACGAAAGGAAAGAAGTTCCGAAAGCTGGCGGAGGCCACAGGCAAGTATATAACCCTGCTCCACTGATTCGAAAAATACAAAATCGGATCAACCAGCGAATTTTCAAAGAATTGGTCGAGTGGCCTGACTACCTATTCGGTTCACTTCCGAATGAAACGCGAAAAAATCTTGGGCACGAAACAACCTCAAAAATAAGACGAGACTATATTGCATGCGCCGAAAAACATTGCGGCGCAAAAAGTGTATTCAAATTAGATATAGCAAACTATTTCGAAAGCATCCACAGGGACTTTGTCGACGAAATTTTCAAGAATTTTTTTAATTTTTCTAACGATGTATCAGATTACCTTACCGAAATATGCTGCTATGACGACAAGCTAATTCAGGGAGCAATCACATCCAGCTATCTAGCATCATTATGCCTTTGGGATGTAGAGGGAGAGGTGGTTAAAAAAATAGCGCGAAAGAGATTAACCTACACAAGACTTGTGGATGACATTACCGTTTCATCCCAGACTAAAAACCACGATTACGCACATGTTGAAGCATATATAAAAGGCATGCTTCTGGCTAAGGACCTCCCATTAAACCCCAAAAAAATAAAAATTCAGCGAAGCGGAATTGAACCCCTTATGGTACACGGACTGAGGGTCGACTTCCCGTCCCCCCGTTTACCTGCAAAAGAAATCGCGAAAATTCGCGCATCTGTCCACAATGTCACCTCCATGGCAAGAGTAAACAATTACAGAACCAGCAACTCTTATAGAAAACAATACGATCGGTGCATGGGACGCGTAAACAAACTAGCCCGTGTTGGCCACAATAAACACAAAACCCTTTTGAAAAAGCTTTTAAAAAATAAACCACTACCCTCCCAGCAAGATATCGATAAGGTAAATAGAGCAATAAAAAGACTAAAAAAATTATCCCAAGTAGATCACTCCACTTACCGCTATCGAAGACTTTTTGGAATAACGGCGTATCGCGTCACCATCATAAAGCGAACACACAAAAGAGAAGCAGAAGAATTTCTAAATGAACTTTCAACCCTTAATAAGCCGATTGAAAAGCATAAAATTTCCAGTTAACCGCCAAAGTATAGAAATACCTTCGTACTCATGGTTTGAGTTTGGCTTATTCATAATAATTACCGCAATACTGATCCTCTCCACCTCCTCTTACATTTCAACTTTTAATAGCGAAAACAACTTAAGCTTTTGCCTAACATCGAAATGCATAACTTTATTTTCACAAATATTTTCAGGACCACTTGAAATCTTAGAGAATGGAAGCAAAGTAATCGGAGCATATGTAGGAGTTTGTGGAGTTTACATCGCTCTGAAAACATATTTAATTAGCGTAAGAAGCTCAGCACTATCAGGCCATGTAAGCCACTTGAATCTCTTTAGATCTCACATTGAATCGGAAATAGCGAAACGCAGTAGCCTGTCCACTTCTAGGATTGATGTGTTCCTCTGGTATCGTTTGATGTTCCCAAACTCACCTTCTGGAGATACTAAAACGTCACGCACTTACAAGGAACTGATAATTCAAGTTCACAACGAGATAGGAAACACAAACAAAACATTAAACGATGCAAGCCATGGAGAGGCTTACTGCTACAAAGATCATCAGTCACGCCTTATAATAGCACTAGAAAATCTTGGTATAAAAATGGAGAGAATGCCTAAAAACAATTTTTTCGAAGTGGAAACTCAGGTGCTTGATCTAATCGATTCGGTCAACATGACTTTCTCTATGGATGCATCAGGCGGAATTGCGCAGACGCCAAGCCGGTCATATCTCTAGCTACACGTAGCGGCACCAAACATAATACCAGCTAAAATAACCGAAAAAAATTCTACTTAAAAAACAAGCAAATGTTGCCCTGCCATGAAATCCAGCACAGTTCACCCAGTTGACGCACTAAAGTCACTTGACGAAATATTAGTCGCAGATCCTCGCAACAAGCACATCGATATCGCATACTGGCATGAAAAAATAGCGGAAATCACATTGTCGCGTGAGACTCCAATTGACGTACAGCAGATATTCGAAAATGCGAAAAATATAGCCTTATATACATATTTTTCATACCGCCTTCATCAACCCGCTGAAGCAGTAGCTTACACCGCCTTAGAATTAGCACTTAAACTAAAATATAAAAATGAGAAAATAGAAGCTGTTCGCACACCTAGAAGTCTAGCTGAATACATGGACATCGCTTTAGAGCAGGGCTGGATCACGGATGAGGGCTACAAATCTTCAAGAAATATAGCAATCCATAGAATTCAGTCTCAGAAGATACATAGTATCCTTAAGGAAGTACCAACCGAAAATCGCGGCCCCTTCTCAATACCCACCCCAAAAGAATGCGAAATCATTGCAGAGATGCGATCAATGGGAATCGCCAAAACGAGACTCCACGCAGGCCGTCACGTAAGAAATTTTCTTGCACATGGAGATACAGGACTTTCACCCTCTTCAATCAGAACCCTAGCCAATATCGCTGAAGAGATAAACCAGTTATTTGGGTAAGTATAGAAACTATTTCAGAATAATTGGGGCCAAAGTAAAATTTTTATTACTGAAATATTGATCCAAACAAGATCACCAGATTAAATTTAAAATCACTAACCTCCAATTTTAAAAAAAACATGAATATTGAATGCCCATCTTGTGCCACAGAAAATAAAATTAGCTACGGTGAAAACATTATCTGTAGTAAATGCGAGAGCACCTTTGCCGGGCATACTTACAAGAAGTTTAAAAAACCACTGTTATCAGCCACAACTGCAATCGTTATCGGCGCCTACGGAACCTACAAAATAGACAAGCATTTTATTGAAGATCCTCGGTACCCGATCAACATTGAGTATGAACTAATGGATAGTTGCATAAACTCATCTAGAGCACTTCTCAATTCCATTCAGCGGTCCGAAAAAACACGAGTATGCAGTTGCGCACTTGCAAACACAATGGAAGATATTGACATCAATGAAATGGCTAAAAACGAGACAGCATTCCTGTCTCGTTTTCGTCGTGGAATTACCGAATGTTATTAATTACTTCCCCTTCGGCGGATTATTTCCACGTCCACCACCTGAGGGCTTGCCTGTCGTGCTTGGCCCATTCGGCGGCCGAGTAGTGGTAGCTGCAGCTGACTGAGCCCGCGCCGCAAAAGACCCTTTAGGTACACTGCCACCATGTGTTTTGGCAGTAGCTGATTGGATACGTGCAGCAGCGGCTTTGCTCATTGACTTAGACATTAGTGTCTCCTTACGTTGAGATTGATAGTTGTCCCCGCTGGGACAACTTGAATACTAGAGATGAGAAAAAGACAAATGGGGACAAAATCAGAGACAACCCGGCTTCAACAAGAAATTAAACAACTAATTGATGAGCTCGGCTGGAAACAAAACTTAATTGCTGAAAAAATATACTACGAAGAAAATGACACTGATAATGAAGACGAACTACGGCGTTTTCAGGAGCGGTTTAAGAAGGAACTGAGCAGAGGCACAACCAAGCCAGAACGACTCAAAAAGTATCTATCGATGATTCCGGATCTTCCTGGCGCTGAAGGTATCGATTTAGTATCAAACAAATTTGTCCCCACTGGAGCAATCAGTGATGCTTTAGTTACAGGCCTGAAAGCCATATCAAAAGAGATTGATACTGAGATACGAATCTATAAGTCAACTCCGGAAATAAAATAAACCAATGAATTTTGAACCAACCATAGTCCAGCTCATATCAATCCTGTATTGGTTAATCCCCATCGGCTTAATAGGCGCAATTACAAAGTCAGCATGGTTTAAGGGAGTTTGGGGCGAGGCGCTGGTCACATTCTTTGGCTGGATACTGCTGTCTTCACGGGCATACCAGCGATTCCACAATGTAACCTTGCAGACACCGGACGGCACTACACAGATAGACCATATCTTCGTATCCCGCTTCGGAATCTTCGTGGTGGAAACCAAGAATATGCAGGGGTGGATATTCGGTGGCGAACGCCAGGCTCAGTGGACACAGAAGATCTACAAAAAAACGTTCAAATTCCAGAATCCGCTCAGACAGAACTTCAAGCATGTGAAAGCACTGGAGTCCCTACTCGATGTGCCGGCGGACACCATTCACTCGGTGGTGATCTTTACCGGAAACAGCACCTTCAAAACGCCGATGCCAGCCAATGTCACCAAGGCAGGCGGATACATCCGCTATATCAAGTCCTTCAAGACACTGGCATTGACTGAAGAGGATTTTGAGGCGGTTATTCATCGGGTTCAGTCGCGACGGCTGGCGTCAACACGACAAACGCATAGGCAACATGTTGAGCACCTACGGGCCCGCAATAGCCCCGAAGCCGAGTGGCTTTGTCCTAAATGTGGTAGTCAGATGATTAAGCGCACAAGCACGCGCGGCAAAAATGAAGGGAGTCAGTTCTGGGGTTGCTCGGCGTTCCCAGCATGCAGGAACATACAGTCAATCCAATAAAAATTATCTGGAAGGCAATCGCTTCAAATATCGAGCTCAAATAAAGAAGAAATAAAAATGGCCCAAAACACTCTCTACATTGCAGAACCTATTTATTCAGAGAAACTTCAACGGTTTGACTCTGAAATATCCTTCCCGCCAATTAAAAAAATTGGTATCACTACCGATTTGCCGGAACGAAGAGAGCGCGAGCTACTTGGAACCTTAAGCCCGATTAAGGTATCAATCATAAAAGCCTGGACATCAATTGACGCAAGAAAAGTCGAATCGATGCTGCATACCATTTTGGATAACTCCCGCTTGGATGGAGAGTATTTTTGGGATGGTAATGAGACACTGGTCGAAGCTGTTTCAGATTTCATCAGCGCCTACCACCCGGAAGCCGAAGAAATAGGCGTAATAGATGAAGCGGACGTTGTTTCCGCAACGGAATCGGTACAAAAGAAAAACTTCCAGAGAATTTACACTGAAGTAGTACCGGAGCTCGACAGGCTATCCATCAAATACACCCTGACAAAGAATGGTCGCGGCGTAAAATTCAAACTGGGTGAATACACGCTTGCGTTGGGTGGCCGAACTGGCGGAAGATATACAATGACGATTTGGTCAAAAACCAAATCAACTGAAGAAGCGATGGCAGATTTTAAGAATTCACAGGAGCTATCGGCAAACGGGTCTGAAGATAGTAATCGCCGCGCAAGAATACCTATGAGCCCATTGAGCACAATTCTCGACTCAATATCCAATTACTCGATTCAAAATTGCGCCATGGCAAACTAAGCATGTGTTAGTTACAGGACGAAGATTACAGGTCATGTAATCTTCGTCCTAGGCCTACCAAATAGCGATTACTTGCTCAGAGCTTTTTCCTACACCCGGCCTTGAAACCTGTGATATAGCCACCTCTATGCCGGCGTATCTGCAAGGTCTGGAGAGAATATAACTCCGGATAGCTTCGCACTCTCAATCGCATCTTTTATACGATCTGAACAATATATACCTCGGTAAGTATCCTGCTTAGTGCGAAATAGCGGTGTTTCTTCAAGTTTATCCTCATCAAAGCCAAGGGAAACCAGTTCATTCCATTCGTTCCGAACAGTAAGCTTGTCATCTATCGCATTAAAATCGTCAGCGACACTAAGAACATTAAAGAGGTAGCCCGAGCCTTCATCACTCGATACGGGAAGAAACTCGCCACTACCAGCTAACTTAGCCGCCAGCGCATCGTAGGCTTTTGAGCTCAGATAAAGGCGGCCATTCCATACGGAAATATCTGGTTTTAACTTGGGCTGTGAATCGTAGTTATTGAAGAAATCCAGACTTAACGGCTTCCAAGCTTCATTATACTGCTTGGGCTTCTTCTCCAAGTGGAAACGACAGCCTTCACCCAGCTTATTCTCCACCTCATCAGCACTGATCAGAAAATGTAAGTACTCTTTAACATTCGGGTGTATTCGAAAAATCACTGAGGGACCCCTACACCTTTCTTATTCATAACATACTCGGGCTGCTTACCAGCTTGCAGTCGCATCTCAATCATATTGAGGGCACGTGTTAGAGATTCCATGTCCTCAATCAGGTCATAATCGATTACCGTATCCAGCCAAAAGTAATAGTTATATCGGTGTATACGGCTATGAGGAACAGCCTCTCGCAAACGTTTGGGCATTTGCGGTATTGCAGCGGTATTTTTTGGAAGCCAGCAACCATTATCGGCATCATCAATGCGCATGCCTATAGCAGCCATAATTGCTCTCTGCGTTGCTGCACCTTTGTGTGAACCGCTGACAATCGCATGGGCGTGGCAAAGCTCGTGAGGACGAGGGTCACAGACCGCCATTAGATGCTCGGCCATACGAGCAGATTGATGCGCCTCATCTCGCTTCTCCTTCTCAGACATTTCCTTTGCGGAGAAACGGTAACAGTCGAGCTGAGCCTCTACTTGCGCAATCGTCTTTACTGCATTCAGGTCACTACGGCTTCGCTTCTTTTTATTTGAGTAAGTCTGAATCTTTCGTTCAACGCGATCCATTTCATGGTATCGCTTCGGTCGTTCTGGCAAAGGCATTTATGAAGTTCCGTTTCACCCTAAATTGGAGAGAAACAATATAGCGTGGTTAAACGGCATGCAAGTGAACTAGTGCTTCTGGCCTACCAAAAACTCCAGCCGGAAAATTCGTGTCAGAGTGGATTTTTACGTTGGGTTGATTTACGTAATTTTCTCTTAAGAATGTATGACTCAATCGATGGAAGGGCCGCCCAGGTCTTCCTAATGACCATTGCCATACGAAGGTACACAGCAGTTTGGAAAGAATAGCTGGTGGGCCGCTTGGTATTGAACTGGTACTCGCTGAGAGCATCCTCTACCTTCAGCAAATTGATAGCAGGCTTTTACCTCTTGATTAGAAACAACTGAGCCCGGTGACCGCCTGTGTCAGTTTCAACACAGGCAGTCACCGGGCTCTTTGCGTTTATGGGCTATTGCTTACTTGTTCAGGGCCTTGGCCAGCACCTGACCCAGCTCCGCCGCAGACTGCGGATTCTGGCCGGTGATGATGCGGCCGTCCTGTACCACAAAGCTTTCCCACGCTTTGCCTTCCTGGTAGTTGGCGCCGAGGGCGGTCAGTTCGTCCTGCAGCAGGTAGGGCACTACGTCTGCCAGGCCTACCGCTTTTTCTTCCACATTGCTGAAGCCCGCGACTTTCTTGCCGGCAATAATCGGCTTGCCGTCTGGGCCGGTGACGTTCAGCAGCGCGGCCGGGCCGTGGCACAGTGCCGCCACATAACCGCCGCTTTCATAGATGGCAGAGGCAACGCTGTTCACCGCGGGGCTCTTGGGGAAGTCCCACACGGTGCCGTGGCCGCCGGCGAACAGGATGGCCTGGTAGCGCTTGGGGCTGACGTCCGCGAGCTTGCGGGTGTTGTCCAGCAGGGTGCGGGTTTGCGGGCTGGCGAGGAATTCAAAGTTCACCGCGTCGTCATCCGCCAGGCTGCGCGCGTCCACCGGTACCGCGCCGCCCTTGATGCTGGCGATTTCCACCTCAAAGCCCGCCTTTTTGAGCTCGTGGTAGGGGTGGGTCAGTTCCGACAGCCACAGGCCGGTTTTCTCGTCGGTATCCCCCATCTGCTCGTGGCTGGTGGCCACGATCAGTACCCGCGGCGCGGCCAGGGCGAGGCTGGCGGACGATAGCGCCAGTAGCGCCACAACGATCGAAAACAGTTTCTTCATGTAAGGTCTCCAATAGACAGTTTGCGCCGGCAGCCGGCCCCGCACGGGCGGGGCGCTGCCGGATTGGGGGCTATGCTAGGGCAAATCTTGATATAAGATAATTCGATTCATTGAATCACTGCCTTTCAGAATATGAATATCAGAAATAGCGCGCTGAGTCCCACGCTGCGCAGCGCGTTTGACGCTACCCGCATTGCCGGTGCCCTTGCGGGCTGACGCTGAAGCTGCGGCACTGGCGCGCGGGGTTGGCAAGATTGGAGAGGGTGCGCGGTTATTGATCCTTCGCCGCCGCGCGGGCAGGCAAGCACATCAACACGGTGAGACCGACCGCTGCAGAACAAAGGGACGCGATGACGATCCCCAGCTTGGCGCTGTCGATCAGGGTTTTATCGAACGCCATATTGGCGATGAACAGCGCCATGGTGAAGCCGATACCGGCGAGAAAACTGCCACCGACCATTAACTGCCAGCTGAGATCCGGGGGGCGGGTCGCTATGCCTGTGCGCAAAGCCAGCCAGCTAAACAGCAGGACTCCCAGCGGCTTGCCAATTACAAAACCGGCGACAATCGCCAGCGTGACCGAACTGCCAAAGTCGCTGAAGTTGAGTGTCAGCCCGGCATTGGCAAAGGCGAACAGGGGCATGATGAAAAAGCCCACCCAGGGGTGTAACCAGATTTCCAGCCGCTCGAGTGGCGACAAGGTTTCTCGCGCGGCAACTTCCGCCGCTTGCAGCGTATGTCGATCGGCGGTGTCGGCACTGCTCTGGGTAATATCGGGATGCGCCACTACCTGGCCCAGTATCGCGTACAGGCGCTCAGCACTCACCCAGCGGCGCGCCGGGGTCATCAATCCCAGTATGACGCCGGTGACGGTGGCGTGAATGCCGGACGCATCCACCGCAAGCCAGGTAAGCCCGCCCATCACGAAATACAGAGGAAAACCGCGGAAGCCGAGCATTGCCATGGCGCGAACGATGATCAGGCACAGTGCGGCCAGCGCCAGGAAGCCCCACACAAGGTCGCTACTGTAGCCAATGGCCACCACAAGAATGGCGCCGATGTCATCAACGATCGCCAGTGACAGCATAAAGATGCGCAAGCTTAGCGGTATGCGCGAGCCAAGCAGTGCCAGACAGCCGATAACAAACGCCGTGTCCGTCGCCATGACGGTACCCCACCCTTGCTCGCCGGGCTGACCGTATTGCAGCGCCAGGTAGATCAACGCCGGCGCGATCATACCGCCGAGGGCGGCGGATATGGATAGCGCGGCCATGCGCGGATTGTTGAGTTCACCGAGCACCAGTTCGCGCTTGAGTTCCAGTGCGACCACAAAGAAAAACAATGTCATCAGGCCATCGTTAATCCACTCCCGCAGCGCGCGTCCAAACTCCAGCGAGCCGACCTTCAGAGCGATCGATGTCTCCCAGATATGTTCGAAGGCATCGGCCCAGGGTGAGTTGGATAGAACGAGGGCGGCAATGGTAAACAGCAGGAGCACCGCGCCAGCGGCGGACTCGATGTGCACGAAGCGCACAAAAGGTTGCTTCAGCCGGTGAACGAGTTCCCGGGGCAATCGCGTGGTTTCTGGCGTTCCTTGCTGCTCTGTAGTCATTCGCTGCTGGTGAGCTCGACGTTGGTGGCATTGGGGGGCGTGCGCATCCGTGCTGACGGTCAGCTTCTGCGCCCATGGATCTTAGTCGGGCAAATATGGGCTCGCCAGCCGCACACGCCCGCATTGGCGGATTGAGGCCTATACCGGGGCGAACCCTGATATAAGATACTTCGATTCTTTTGGATACTGCCTTTCAGAATATGAATATCAGAAACAAGGACCTGAACCTGCTCAAGCTGTTCCAGGTGCTGTACGAGGAGCGCAACGCCTCGGTGGCGGCGGAGCGTATGAACCTGAGCCAGCCGGCACTCAGCCACAAGCTGGCCAAGCTGCGCAGCGAGTTCGACGACACCCTGTTTGCCCGCGCCCCGCGCGGACTGACGCCGACGCCTCGGGCACACCAGCTGGCGCCGCAGATCCAGGCGCTGGTGCGCTCGCTGGAATCCTTTTACGACTACTGCGACGAAGAGAGCTTTCTGCTGCGGGAAGACCGCGTGCATATCTTTGGCACCGACTTTATCGAACAGTTGTTGCTGCCCAAACTGCTGCCGGTGATCAGTGAGCAGGCACCCAAACTGCAGCTGGTGTTTCACAACACTCGCGGCCGCCTGCCGCGCACCGAGCTGGAAACCGGCGCCTGCGATATCGCCATCGCCGGCTTCTTCGAGCAGTTGCCCGCGTCCTTCTACCAGCAAAAGGTGCACAAGGAGGGCTTCAGCGTACTGGCGAGCCGCAGTAACCGGCACATTGGGAAGACGCTGGATCTAGAGGCCTTCCTGGCCTGCGGGCATCTGGTCACTACCCTGACCGGTGACCTGGACGGTATTGTGGACAAGAAGCTGCACAAGCTCGGCCACCAGCGGCGCATAGTAGCGGGACTGTCGAGCTTCCTCTCCCCCGCCACCACCATCGAGGGCAGCGACCTGCTGATCACCTGCCTGAACTCGGTGGCCAAACAGGCCTGCCGCAGCCTGCCCGACCTGGTGAGCTACCCCTGTCCGGTGAAATTACAGGACGTAGACATACTGCAAATCTGGCACCAGCGCACCCAGGACGACCCGCTGCGGGCGTGGCTGCGCCAGCGTATCAAGGCGACGCTGGCAGCGGCCAAGCACTCAACCTGATCAACGCTACTGCTCTGGCGGTCGAGCGCCGGGCTCTGTTACGGGCTCCGCTGCCTCCGGTCAGGCATCAATTTGCGCAGCATTAGCCACCGTTGCGCGCGGGCTTACCTACACTCGGTAACACCACATTGCCACCACCCCGGAGCCCGCCATGAAAACCATCGGTTACGCCGCCCAATCCGCCGGCGACACTCTCGCCCCCTGGGAATTTGAACGCCGTGACCTGCGCCCCAACGACGTCGCCATGGAGGTGCTGTATTGCGGCATCTGCTTTACCGATATCCACCAGGTGCAGGACGACTGGGGCTGGGGCATTTTCCCGATGGTGCCAGGGCACGAGATTGTCGGTCGCGTGATCGATGTGGGTGAAGACGTCACCCAGTTCAAAAAAGGCGACACCGTGGCCGTGGGCTGCATGGTGGATTCCTGCCAGGAGTGCGATCAGTGCCACCACGGTGAGGAACAGTTCTGTCGCGAGGGCATGACCCTCACCTACGCCGGCCGCGACCGCATTAACGGCGAGACGACCCAGGGCGGTTATTCCAAGCACCTGATATGCCGGGAAGAATTTGTGCTGCACATACCCGATGGCCTCGACCTTTCCCGCGCGGCGCCGCTGCTGTGTGCCGGCATCACTACCTATTCCCCCCTGCGTCACTGGAACATTGGCCCCGGCAGCCACGTGGGCGTGATCGGCCTCGGCGGGCTTGGGCATATGGCGGTAAAACTGGCGGTGGGCCTGGGTGCCGATGTCACGGTACTGAGCCGCACCGAAGACAAGGAGGCCGACGCGCTGGACCTCGGTGCCGATGATTTACTCGTATCCAGCGATGACGCCGCGATGGAAGCCGCCCAATCCACCTTCGACCTGATCATCGACACCATTCCGGTCAAACACGACCTCACTCCCTATCTGCAATTGCTGGATATCAATGGCGGCCTGGTACTGGTCGGACAGATTGGCCCGATTGAAGAGCTGAACAGCGAAGCGGTCGTCATGGGCCGCCGCTGCATTGTCGGCTCCGCCATCGGCGGTATTGCCGAAACCCAGGAGCTGATCAACTTCTGCGCCAAGAAAAACATCCTGCCGGAGTGCGAGGTTATCAAGATTGACCAGGTGAACGATGCGCTGGAGCGTCTCAAGCACTCGGATGTGCGCTACCGGTTTGTGATTGATATGGCTTCGCTGGCTGCACCCTGAAGCACTGCGGGACCTTGCTCAACTGGTGCTGCCGCAAACAGGTGGCACCGCCGTACAACTTTTACTGCCGTTTCTTCTTAGCGTTTCGCTGAGAGCCTATGAAACCAAGCAGGAAGCGACACCTGTAAAATTCCGGTAAGCTCACTTTCAATTTTTACGCGACGTTAAATACACGGACTAAGGATTGAATCATGGATCTGGAATTCGAGCCTGGAAAAAACATTGCGATGAAGATCCCGGCGCATGAGCATGAAAGCACCGTCAATTTTTATCGAAACATTTTGCGATTCAAAGAGCTCACGGGAAACGGTGTGGACGACACACCCAAGTTTGAGTTTGGCGGTAAAGTGCTTTGGCTGGACTCCGTGCCCGGCCTGAGTCAATCGGAAATCTGGCTGGAGATCGTTGCTAGTGATATTGGTAAAGCAGCCGAACATCTCAAAGAGCAAGGCTGTCATCGTAGAGATGAAATTGAACCACTACCTGAGGGGTTTAAAGCGTTTTGGATCTCTAGCCCGTCGAACATCATTCATTTAGTTTCGTCGCGCAATGACAAGGAGCAAGAGCTATAAGTTCGGCCCCAAGGTCACCGAACAGCTGATTACTACCTCGTTTAAGGCAGGTGACTTGTCAGCGAACATTATTCCGGGATATAAAACATGCCAAATATATGTGATGCAATTCCCACTAGGAAGTAAGTCACCAAACGAACAAGGACGAAGAATGACTAGCACGGGCCAGCCGCACTCAGAAAGCACTCTCAATTACGTAGGATTCTGGCCACGTGTTGGAGCCTCGATCATCGACACCCTGATACTGATGGTTATCACCCTGCCGCCGTTGATTCTGATTTATGGCTGGACATATCTCGAAAGCGAGCAGCTGTTCCTGGGCACTGCGGACGTCGTCATTAACTGGATATTTCCATTCATTGCCATAGTTGCCTTCTGGGCATACAAACAGGCCACCCCTGGAAAAATGGCCATTGCGGCCAGAATTGTCGATGCCAAAACTGGTGGCAAACCGTCC
Source organism: Microbulbifer sp. CAU 1566 (assembly GCF_023156515.1). Taxonomy (NCBI): domain Bacteria; kingdom Pseudomonadati; phylum Pseudomonadota; class Gammaproteobacteria; order Cellvibrionales; family Microbulbiferaceae; genus Microbulbifer; species Microbulbifer sp. CAU 1566. The sequence continues at coordinate 1,015,378 of NZ_JALNMG010000001.1, forward strand.
CTCCAACAGTATGTCATTCGCTATATCGGCTATTTCATTTCCACCATCCCGCTCGGATTGGGGTTGCTGTGGGTTGCATGGGATGAGAAAAAGCAGGGATGGCATGACAAACTGGCCAATACAGTAGTAGAAGTCGTCAAACCAACCGTAATATCTGAACCAACTGAAAATTGCTAGAAATCGTTGCGACCACCCTCTCCAGGCATAAGTTAGAGCGAAGACGAAGTGAAGGAAAATACATGAGCGAGAACGAGTGGATTGACGCATTCTCGGTCCCAATGAAATCTAAATTCGCCCTGTTTTTGCTGTCTTTCTTTGCAGTCATTGGGTTTGGTTTTGTTGGCTATAAAATGGGAAGCTACACACTTATCGCCATTTGCTCACTTCTATGTATTTTTCTTTGGGGCTTTGCTTTCTACAGAACATGGATTTTTGTAGACAAGAATAGTAAATCCATAATTTTACGAAAAAGGTTTTACCTCACCTGGAACAAGAGCATTCCTTACAGCGGAATGCGGCTGAGAGTTGGAGGTGGGGCAGTTTCATCTCCGAGCTTTCAGCAACACGGCCAAACCGGTTCCCACGACATCTACCTAACCGAACCAAATTCGGAGCGAGGAGTAATCATATTCTCCTCCAGTGTCGGCAAGGATTTCAGGCGTGTTAGAGCCCACTTAAAGAAACATTTCGACCTTTCGTATTGAATTATCAGCCCCGACCAAACACTCGACACGACAATAAAAATCAAGGACTCAGGTAATGATCAGAGCAAAAGGAATTGCGGGTTTAATAACATTGCTCCTGATACTACTAGCCCCATTTAGTTCTTTTAGCGCTACGGCCACACAGGAACACTTATGCTTTGAGGGCATATCGGATAAAACAAATTTTCTATGCTACCCAAACACAGCTGACCCAAAGCGCGAGGAGATTGTAGGGAAAGCGGTAGACCAATTGGGGTTTGCACTGGATAGAAATGAACCATTGAAAACGATGGTGACCATGGCGCCGGATATGGCCAGTTTCTATACGCAGGATAAATTTTCCGCTTCACTCAAAAAGCACTTCCCCCTGCTAGACCGCAATTCTATTGAGCATATAGTGCATTACGGCGACTACTCCGCTCTCCTGCTATCCGGCGGATCACAGCTTCTGTTCAATCATGCGAAGCAGACCTTTATTTTCAGTTTTGACGAGCCAGCGCCCATTGCGGGACTGGCATACTACTATGGTCGCGGCATGAAGCCCGGAAAATGGACTGGCGCACTTCCCGCATCCAACTGCTCTCTCACACGTGATGGAATCACCTTTATCGCCGCGGAGCGCGAACATCCGCTTTATAACCAGAGCGGGTCTTTCTGTACTTACGATGGTTATTACTTCAAATCCGCACAAAATGCGGTGCAAGTCCGCAAGTTGGATCAGATTGGCCAGGGAGAAAGCTTATTGAATGAAAACGGCCTTCCAGCCTTTCTCAGTTGGATTAGACGAGAGTAGCAATATCTCTTCTCGATGAGTTTTCCGTCAAAAATTTCGCTGGCTGTCGATTTCGGCGTTTCTGATTCGACTATTAGATACCAACACCATCTATCGTTGGTCGAAATAGAGGAATTACCATGTCCAGAATGATGTTCGTAAACCTGCCAGTCACCGATCTGGGGAAATCCATCGAGTTTTTCTCCCAGCTAGGCTTCGAGTTCAACCCCCAGTTCACCGATGAGACCGCAACCTGCATGATCGTCGGTGAGAGCAACTTTGTGATGTTGCTCACCCGTGAGAAATTTCTCGGCTTCACCCCCGGCCTTGAGATCTGCGATACCGGCAAGAGCACCGAGGTGCTGGTGTGCCTGTCTGCGGCGAGCCGTGCCGAGGTAGATGCACTGCTGGATAAGGCGGTTGCGGCGGGCGGCAGCAGCTATCGCGAGCCCGAAGACCACGGCTTTATGTATGGCCGAGCCTTCCGGGACCTGGATGGGCATATCTGGGAAATTATGTGGATGGACACCGCTGCAATACAGTAGTCCGATGCATAACTGAGAAAAATATTGGCGTACGAGGGCGGCCGCAAGGGCTGCCCCCATGTTTACGGGTGGCGCGTTTCCAGGGGTGGCCTGGCCTCAAATCTTGACAGGATTTTGGCTAATCAATATGCCACCCGACCCTGTTACAATCGCGCCAAAATATTCACCCGGAAAACTTATGGAACATGAAATCCTCAAGGTATTTCTAGCCAACCAATGGCTGACCATACCGATATTCATCATTCTTGTAATAGGCATTACGCTTTTTTGGTTCGGTGGCCTGATGGCTGCGCTGACGGCGTTGGGCAATAACCGCTGGGGCTGGGGGCTGTTGTCGCTTGTTCTCGGCCCGATAACAGGACTTCCTTACTCCCTGATTCACAAGGAAGCCACTTACCCGAAATCACTGATGATCAAGGGCCTGCTTTGCCTGCTGGCAGGGCTGGCACTATCACTCGTCGCCTGGGCTATTACCTGAATGGAATTTGCCCCGCAGCGGTCAAGGAGCGACCGCTCATAACGCCGAATAGCTAACCGGCGCCTACGCTGTACTTTACTGTTACCATGCCGTGCTGAAACCAGCCGCTGGTCATTTACCGACCAACGCCCCTAGTTACCTCCCCTTTAGAGACTCCAGATGACATTCCGCCCCCTGGGATTGAGCGCCCCGATCCTGCAAGCCCTTGAAGAAAAAGGGTATTCAACCCCCACCGAGATCCAGCGCAAAGCGATTCCCGCCATCCTGGAAGGCCGGGACGTGATCGCGACTGCACAGACAGGCACCGGTAAGACCGCGGCCTTTGTGCTGCCGATTCTGGATATGCTCAGTGGTAAACGCGAGCGGCGGCCGAAGCGCTTTCGCGCGCTCATTCTGGTGCCCACCCGCGAACTGGCGATGCAGGTGGAAGACAATGTCCGGCAGTATGGCAAGCATCTGGCGGTGACTTCGATGGCGATGGTGGGTGGTGTTGACCTGGAGCCGCAGAAACAGCAATTGATTGAGGGCGTCGATATTGTGGTCGCCACGCCGGGGCGCTTGCTCGATCTGGCGCGCCAGCGCGCGCTCCATTTTGATGAGCTGGAAGTATTGGTGTTGGATGAAGCCGACAGAATGCTGGATATGGGGTTTATCGACGATCTCGAAAAAATCATTGCGCGCCTGCCGACACGACGCCAGAGCCTGCTGTTTTCCGCGACCATGTCACGTCAGGTAAGGTCGCTCGCCGATATCGTGGTCGAATTCCCCTTTGAAGTTTCCGTTGCTGGTAACAAGAAAACGGCTCCGAAAATTTCGCAGTGGTTGATTGCCGTCGACAAGCACAATAAATCCGCGCTACTCAGTCATCTGGTGACGGAGCGCAACTGGACACAGGCATTGATCTTTATCCGTACCCAGCACGGTGCGGCAAAGCTGGTGAGCCAGCTGGAAAAGCGTGGCATAAAGGCGGAGGCCATCCATGGTGGCAAGAGTCAGGCATCGCGTTCGAAGATACTCGCCGATTTCAAATCCGGCGAGATCAATATACTGATTGCCACCGGCGTTGCCGCCCGCGGTATTGATATCGACGAGCTTGAGCGCGTGGTCAATTACGATTTGCCCGACGATGTCGACGAGTATATCCACCGCATCGGCCGCACCGGACGCGCCGGCTCTTCAGGGGAAGCGGTATCCCTGGTATCCAAGGACGATTTCAAACGGCTGTGCGCGGTGGAGCGCCGGCTTGGGAAGATCATTGAGCGGGTGACGATCGACGAGTTCCCTGTGGTAAAGGATCTGCCAGCGTCGAACCTGAATTTTTCAGCGAAGAGAGGGGCGGCGAAAAAGACCGTCAAAAAAGCGGGCCGCCCGGAAAAACCGACCAGCCCTGCGACTGGCAGTCCGTCCGGCAGCCCTCCGCGTAAAACCCCCTGGGGTTCTATCAAAAAGTGATCGGCCGCAAATACTAAGCGCCAGACAGACGCGGCGGCCACGAATGGCCGCCGTGACCGTGATAAGTGCCGGTACTCAGGTCGATATCCGTTTCATAATTTACGGAACTGCAGTGGCAGCTGCCCTGATCGGTTTATGGATCAGGCCTTCTCCATCAGAGCGTCATCTTTTGCATTGCCGCGCTGGTAGGCTTCGCGGTCGGTAACGCGCTTGGCGTAGTCGATAAATTCCACGCGCTTTTCAATAGTGCCGAACTGCAGGCCCCAGTTGATCTGCGATCCCACATAAACGTCGGCAGCGGTAAAGCGGTCGCCCGCCACATAGTTGTGCCCCATAAACCAGTTGGACAGATTGTCGAGCACCGCCGCGTAGCTGCCGTAGCCCACCATCATCTGCTTCTCTGCGTCCGGCTCAACGCCGAGGGTTTTGGTGTCGATAATGGCCGCTTCCAGGGGGCCGGCAGCGAAGAATAGCCAGCGGTAGTAACTGGCGCGCTCTTCCGCGGTCGGCGCCAGCCCCGCTTGCGGGAAGGCCTCGGCCAGGTAGGCGCAGATGGCGGCGCATTCCGTCACCACCTGATCGCGGTGTACGATAGCCGGCACTTTGCCCATGGGATTGATCTTCAGGTAGGCGGGCGCCTTCATACTGCCGCCATATTCGAGAATCTCCGTGCGGTAAGGCGCGCCCACCTCTTCCAGCATCCAGCGCACGATACGACCGCGGGATTGCGGGTTAGTGTAGAAAATCACTTCATCTTGCATAGCAGCTCTCCGTTGCTTTGACTTCTCATTGTCCGCCACGGTGTGTGACCGGAATGCGGATACTCTAGTCTTCAAATAGGCTATATTCCGCCCTAATAAAAAACGCAGGATGCAATTCATGTCGAATCCGACGACACGGGTACTGGCACTGCTGGAGCTGCTGCAAAGTCACGGCAATGCCAGTGGCTGCGAGCTGGCGCAGATGCTGGGCGTGGACGGCCGCACCCTGCGCCGTTACATCGCGACCCTTGAGGAAATCGGGATTCCGCTAACCGCAGAGCGCGGGCGCTACGGCGGCTACCGGCTGGTGTCCGGCTACAAGTTACCGCCGATGATGTTCACCAATGACGAGACTCTGGCCATTTCCCTCGGCCTGCTCGCGGCCCGCAGCCTCAGTGCAGGCGATATCTCCACCGCCGTTGCCAGCGCCCAGGCCAAGCTGGAACGCGTAATGCCGCAGAAGCTGAAACAGCAGCTGCGCGCACTGGACGACAGTGTCACCCTGGATCTGGTGCCGACGGCCGCACCCACCAGTGAAACCCTGGCCGCGCTGGCGACTGCCACCCAGAGCCGCTGCCGCGTGATATTTGACTACACCAGTAGCAGGGAAAACGCAGATGACGCGGTGACGCAACGGGAATTTGATCCCTATGGCCTGGTTTTCCGCTACGGCCGCTGGTATGCGGTGGGCCACTGCCACTTACGCGCAGAAATCCGCACCTTCCGCCTCGATCGCATGCGCCAGTTACGCAGACTGGAATCCCCATTTGAGCGGCCACTGGACTTCGATGCTGCCGGCTATCTCCGCGGTAGCTTCGCGGCCATGGAGCAGGGTTTTGAAGTGAAGTTGTTCCTACATACCGATCTTGAGACCGCCACCCGGATGCTCGGTGATGAACTCGGCCTGCTAACGCCAAAAGGCGATGGGGTGCTGTGGCGCGCACAGACCGGTTGCCTGGGCTGGTTTGCCTCACAGCTGGTGCGATTACCGTACGACTTTGAAATTCTCTCGCCAGCGGACCTCAAAACCGAGTTGCGCCGACATGCAGAGAAGTTGCTGACAAGCACCATGGCTTAATCGGCACCCCTGCTCCTGATACAGTGAAAAGCATTCGATACCGAATACGGGTTAAGAAACAGAAAAAGCAATGAAGACCATTGGCCTGCTGGGCGGGATGAGCTGGGAATCGACCACCAGTTACTACAAGGCGATCAATGAGCGGGTGAAAGCACAATTGGGTGGCTTGCACTCGGCCAAGATCTGCCTGTACAGCGTGGACTTCGCGGAAATCGAACAGCTCCAACATGCCGGCGACTGGCCCGCGACGGCCAGGATTCTTGCGCAGGCTGCCAAATCGGTGGAGCAAGGTGGCGCAGACTTCCTGATGATCTGTACCAATACCATGCACAAGGTTTTCCACGAGATCGAATCACAGATTTCGATCCCGATTCTGCATATCGCCGATGCAACCGCGCAACAGCTGGTGCGCGACAAAGTCACCACTGTCGGCTTGCTGGGTACGCGGTTCACTATGGAGCAGGATTTTTACAAAGGCCGGCTTGCGGAAAATTTTGGTATCGAGGTAATTACCCCCGAGCCGGAGGAGCAGACTCTGGTGCACGATGTGATTTACCAGGAGTTGTGCCAGGGGTTAATTAAGTCTGAGTCAAAGACTCGATATCTGCAGATCATCGAGTGCCTTCACCAGCGAGGTGCGCAGGCGGTAATTCTGGGGTGTACCGAAATTGCTTTGCTGGTGCAGCAGAGCGATACCCCTGTGCAGCTTTACGATACCACTGAGATTCACGCGGCCCGGGGTGTGGAGCTTGCGCTGTCTAAAGGTTAGCAAGCGGCTTTCACTCGGCCCGGAAGGATAGTCGAGATGGATGATCGGCGACACTTCCGGACAGCGCTTTGGGAGATCCGAATCGGTCTATACTGACCATTTTTACCCGGCGAGCACCGATAACAATAACGACTGGATCGGAACTGCGACAGCCAAGGCTGACATCTCCGCTTCGCGTCCCAAACCGGAAGGCCACCATGTCTCTTAACAACACCAAAGCGGACCTGCTCGGTATCGACTCACACACCATCAAGGATCTTGAGATCTTCGAGTCCGACACCGACGATGCCAGCCTGTTTGATTTCTGCAATCGCACCCGCTCGATCGGTGGTGCGGCGGTACTGCGGCGACGCATGCAGAATCCCTGGGCCAGCGCGGACCGCATTGCGGATACTCAACAGGCGATCGGCTTCATCACCGAGCGGCGCGCACTTTTCCAGCAGCTTCCCTCCATTTACGCCGTTGAAGGCACACAGAATTACCTGCAGGAAATTCTGCCGAACCTGGACTTCCGCAATCGGTTCGAATTTTTTCTGGGCTCACTCCAAGTCTGGATTAATCAGGACAGCCACTACTTCAGCATCGTGCGCGGCGCCCAAGCCAGCTGCCGCTTAATCCGCGCGCTGCGCCGGTTTGCCGCGCAACCTGATTTAAAAGGCGCCCCGGGTGAACTGGGGCCATTACTGCAGCAATTGCGCGCGCTGCTCTCGCGCCCCAACTTTCGCATGGTGCCGAATTTTGATGTGGGTTCCAGGGGTACATGGAAGATGCTCAAGCTCGACCAGCTACTGCGGGTGAAAGAGAAAGACACGCTGATTCGCCTGATGGCATTGAATTACGAGCTGGAAGCGCTGGTATCCATGGCAGACGCCAATGAAGAGCACGGTTTCATAGTGCCCGAGATCTGTACTGGCCCACTGCAGGTGAAGGCGGAAGGACTCTACCACCCCTATCTCAAAAACCCCGTTGCCAACCCTGCCTCACTCGATCAGCAGCGCCGCATACTGTTCCTCACCGGCCCCAATATGGCCGGCAAGACCACTTACCTGCGCGCCTTCGCCACCGCAATGTACCTCGCCCACCTGGGCATGGGCGTACCGGCGAAGTCCTTCAAGTTTGTACCGGTACAGTGGCTGTTCAGCTCCATCTCCTTGACCGACGATCTGCGTCGCGGGGTGAGTTACTTCCGCGCAGAGGCACTGCGCGTTAAGGCCGTGGCGGAAGCCGTGGCCCGAAATGAGAAAGTGCTCGCACTGATGGACGAACCCTTCAAGGGCACCAATGTGAAAGATGCCTTTGAGGCATCGCTGGCGATCCTTGAGCGTTTCTCCACACGCGAGAACTGCCTGTTCATGTTTTCTTCGCACCAGATAGAACTCAGCGATTACCTGCACCAACTGAACAATCAAGTGGATTGCCGCTATTTCGAAGCGGTGGAAACTGGCGATCGCCTGCGTTTTGATTACCTGCTGCGCTCTGGAATATCCGATCAGAGGTTAGGGATGCGGGTATTAAAAGAAGAAGGAATATTCGATTTATTGGATTCCCCGATGGATTCACCTGCCTCACTTGGAACTTGAGTTCCATCTTTAATTGATTTTTCAATTAAAAGTTAATAAAAACTTCTTAATCCACAAATCGATTACTGCTAATCTCCCGCAGGCATTTAATAATGCTTACCGCTTAAATGGTACAAATTAAAACTGGTTAATTTGTACCATTTTTCACATCTAAATTTTATCCATTAACAATTACGTTAGATTCTTTGGAGTAAGAATGAAAGGAAGCAATATCTTTTGCACTTTGCTTTTAGGCACCCTCTGTGCCAGTCAGGCATTTGCCGCTAAGGAAGATAATTTTTTACAACTAAAAGAAAATGGCACGAACAAATATCTAGTTGTCATGGAAGCTGACACCAGCTCAAATGGCACCATCAACTCGCAATATGCCGGACTGAATCGGTCCGAGCGCGCCACACAGATGGCTCATGAAAACGGTTTGAAATTAAACCGCGTTTACAACAAGGTCGTTGATGGATTTGTGGTTGAGGGCGATATCGAAACCCTCAAAAAATTGAGCAAAAAACCTGGAGTTAAGTACATCGAGCAAGTCGGCAAGACCTGGCTTGATGCAACTCAGTCGAGCGCGCCCTGGAACCTCGATAGGATCGACCAAAGGGGATCCAGCCTGAATGGCACTTACAATTACGACCGGACCGGCGCCGGCGTTACGGTTTATGTTCTCGATTCAGGAATCCAGAACAGTCATTCCGAGTTTGAAGGCCGCGCCAGCTCCGGCTGGGATTTCATTAGCAACAGCAAAGGCACTGGTACTGACTGTAATGGCCACGGAACACATGTTGCCGGTACTATTGGCGGCAAGACATACGGTGTAGCGAAATCCGTAAACTTGGTTTCCGTAAGAACTCAGAGCTGTGGCGGTAGCGGCGAATGGAGTGACTTCATTGCCGCCCTTGACTGGGTTGTCTCGAATGGCACCAAGCCGGCAGTAATTCATGCGAGTATTGGCGGCGGCACATCTAACTCCGTCGACAATGCGATTCGCAACGCTATTAACGCTGGATTTACGGTAGTGGTTTCCGCAGGCAATGACGCCAAGGATGCCTGCACTCAATCTCCTGCACGCGTGAAAGAAGCACTAACCGTCGGTGCCACCGACAAAAACGATGCTCGCGCTTCCTTTTCCAATTATGGCCAGTGCGTTGATGTGTGGGCGCCGGGCGTAGACGTTCGCTCCGCTTACCCGAGTAGCAATACCGCTACGGCGTCCTGGCAAGGCACGTCCATGGCAGCACCGCATGTGAGCGGCATTGCGGCACTTTATCTTCAGGGCGCTCCGAATGCCGCCGTTGCCAATGTTGTAAACAGCGTGATGGGCAAGGTTACTTACGGAAAAGTTACTGACCGCAAAACCATTGATACTCCGAACCTGTTTGCCTACTCGCGTGGTACTTCGAACACCTACACCGCTTTCCACCGCTACAACAACGACAAGATCGGCAACCATTTCTACACCAAAAACTGGTGGGAGTTGCAGTCTGCACCGGACAGCGACTGGAAATATGAAAGTGTTATCGGCTATGCATACCGTAGCCAGCAGAGCGATTCCAAACCACTTTACCGTTACTATCACTCGTCGCAAACCGACCACCTGTACACTGCCAACTACGGTGAGCTCGGCGGTGGTGGCAATGGATGGTCATACAATGGTGTAGCGGCCTATCTGCCTCTCAGTGGCAATACCAAGAGCCTGTATCGCTATTACAGCAGCAAGATTCAGGATCATTTTTACACCACCAACTGGAATGAGCTTGAAGGCGGTAACTCCAACTGGAAGTATGAAGGGAATATCGGAAAGCTCTTTGCGGGTCCTCAGGACTGATCTGTAGAGTCACTGAGCTATTTAAAAGAGGCCTGCTGGATGGAAAATACTGGCAGGCCTCTTTTTTTACTTTCAAAGTGTCGGAATCGGCATACACTCCATCACTTCCACACCATCACCCGGGAAGATACTGAAGCTCGGGTGTCCTTCAAACAGCTTTGCGGCGGCTTCGTGAGATTCCGCCTTGACGATCACATACCCGGTCATGTCGTTGCGGGTATCGACGATACCGTCATCATCTATGCGCTTGGTTTTACCCAGCGGTCCACCCTCGACCACCAGAATATCTTTATGCTGTTCCATCCAGCCGGTCCAGGCGGCCATGCCTTCCTTCATCCTTTGCTGCTGTTCAGTTTCGGATAAATTTTCCCATTTCTTCATGGAATCCGGCGTGCCGAGATATATAGCGAGGAAGTTTTTCACGGTGTCTCCTTGTGTTGATACTGTTTGTCGCGAAAGTAGGATTGCAGTGTTTTCCAAAACACGCGTTACTGATTGATTTCCGGTTCAACCAGGCGGGCCAGTGCGGCCATGGATTCTTGCCAGCCCAGGTAGCACATCTCCACCGGAATCACCTCGGGAATGCCTTCCTGCACGATGGTGAGTTCGGTTCCGCAGGTGACAGACTTAAAGGTGACCGTCACTTCCATGGTGCCAGGTAGGTTCGGATCATCGAAAGTATCGATATACCTAATCCGCTCATTCTCGACGATTTCCTTGAATTCGCCGCCAAACGAGTGACTATCTCCGGTGGTAAAGTTGGTAAAGGACGCCTTGTAGGTGCCGCCTACTTTGGCCTCCAGGTACTCGTAGATAGCGTAGAAGCCGTCCGGCGGGGACCATTTGGCCATGGCGTGCGGGTTGGTAAAGGCGCGGTACACGCGCTCCACGGGTGCGCGCAATACGCGGTGCAAACGAACGGTACCGGTCATGATTTATCTCCCCTTCTGCTAATTGGCATTTGTTAATCGGCGTCGCCGCCGGCCTGATTACCCTCGGCCAATAGCTCCCGCGCGGGGCGGACTTCTACCGAGCCGTAGCGCGCCGGTGGAATTTTTCCCGCCAGCGTAATGGCCTCGTTGAGGTCCCTGGCTTCGAGCATGTAAAAACCGGCGAGCTGTTCCTTGGTTTCGGCAAAGGGGCCATCGGTAACGGTGACCCGGTTGTCGCGCACCCGTACGGTGGTCGCCGAGCTGGTGGGCATCAGTGGACTACCGGAAACGTAGTGACCGCTTTCGTTCAAACCGGCGACACAGGCAATACACTCCTGATTGAGCGCATCCCACTCCTGCTGGGACTTGCTCTCCATGAGCTTCTCGTCGTAATAGACCAGTGCCAGGTATTTCATTCTCTGCTCCTTTTGTGTCAGCCCGGTGTGGGTAAAGGCTGTTTCATTAACTAGTCGTTCGGGGACGACGGAATTCGACAGCGGGATGAAAATTTTTTAAGAAAATTTTCGAATATTCAGTCGCGTTCGATTTCCGCGAGGCGGCGGGCGAGAAAGCGCTGTTCCGGTCCCTGCTGTGCTAACGCCAACGCCGCCTGATATGCGGCACGCGCGTCCTCTTTTTGCCCCAGACGACGGTAGAGGTCGGCCCGGGCGGCGTGGCAAAGGTGATAATTGGTCAGCAGCCCACGCTCAAGCAGGTTATCAATCAGTTGTAACCCCTGCGCGGGTCCATCCCGCATCGCCACCGCGACCGCGCGATTGAGTTCAATCACGGGGGACGGCGACATTTCCAGTAACGCATCGTAGAGACCAACGATCTGTGGCCAGTCAGTATCCTCCACGGAATGGGCTTCCGCATGCACCGCGGCAATGGCGGCCTGTAGGGTATAGGGGCCAAACTGGCGGCTGGCCAGCGCCCCCAGCACCCGCTCGCTTCCCTCGCGAATCTGCTGCCCATCCCAGAGTGACCGGTCCTGCTGCTCCAGCAATATCAATTCGCCATCGGCAGATACCCGCGCCGCACGGCGCGCATCCTGCAACAGCAATAGCGCCAGTAGCCCTTCGGCTTCCGGCTCCGGTAGCAGCTGACACACCAGGCGCGCGAGGCGAATGGCCTCTGCAGCCAGGTCCTGGCGAATCAGGATTTCACCGGCCGAGGCGGAGTAGCCCTCATTGAAGATCAGGTAAATGGCGTGCAGAACGCTATCCAGGCGTTCGGGTAACTGCTCCGCTTCGGGAATTTCATAGGGAATATTGGCATCGCGAATTTTTGCCTTGGCGCGCACAATGCGCTGCGCCAGAGTGGGCGTGGATGTGAGGAAGGCGCTGGCTATTTCTTCCGTGGTAAGTCCGCACACTTCGCGCAGGGTGAGCGCGAGTCGCGCTTCCGGCGCCAGACTGGGATGACAACAGGTGAAGATCAGACGCAGCCGGTCATCCTCAATGCCCGGCTCGTCCTCCCTTTCGCTCGTCAGCTCCGCCGCAAGTCGTTCGGCGACATCCTCATAGGACACATCAAAGCGTGCCTTGCGACGCAGCTGGTCGATGGCCTTGAAGCGCCCGGTGGAGACCAGCCAGGCGCGGGGGTTATCCGGCACTCCATCTACCGGCCATTGGGTGATGGCGGCGGCAAAAGCATCGTGCAGAGCCTCTTCCGCCAGGTCGAAATCCCCCAGCAGACGAATAAGGGTGGCAAGCACGCGGCGTGATTCGGTCTGGTAAAGCTGGTCAAGCCAGGCTTGGGATACGACAGTCATAGGTAAATGTTATTGATCGACAAGTTATAGGTAGAACAGTTTAGCTAGAGCGTTTATATAGCGAGCCCCGTTATGACAGGATTGCTGCTTGTACTATTTATCGATATTTCCGCGGCAAATAATGTTAAATAGGTCCAACCGATAGACTCTGCACGATCAGCCTTGGATCAACTGGCTGGAAATCGATTCTGTTTCGTCTTTTATTCGATATGGGTATCCATGAAAAATATCTTGTCGGGCTTTCTAGGTATAGCCCTCTTCTCTACCAGCAGTATGCTCGCCTCCGCGGAAGCAACGAACCATGATGGTTATATCATCGAGCGCGAGACTGAGATAGCCACTCAGCAGCCGGGTCCGCACAAAGGTGGCGGTGAAACTACTGGCTTTTCCTTTTTCGCCGATGCGCCGTCCATGGATACCGTATTCAAAAAGCGGATACTGCATCCGGGTTCGGCCATTGGCTATCACGAGCAGCACAAGGACGAGATCTATTATGTGGTCAGTGGCAGCGGCGAACTGACCATGAACGGCCAGAAATCCGAGGTGGGTCCCGGCACCGCAATTCTCACACGTCCCGGAAACTCCCATGGTCTCAGGCAGACAGGAAAAGACGACCTAGTGATTTTTATCGTCTACCGCAAGCACGAATAAAAAAGGGGCCGCGCTTACAAACGCGGCCCCTTTTTCGTAACCCTCGGTCTGAACAGGATTCAGAAGGAACGTTAACTCGCCAGCTTCGGCAGGAAGGAAATATCAACGTAGTATTTCTTGGGATTATCCTTCTCGATCAGGACGGTAATCTCTTCATCGGCAATGTGATCCGAGGGGTCAAACCAGATGTTCTCACTGCTGAATACATGTACTTCCGATTTCTCCGGGTTTTCCCACTGAACGTTAATCCGGTACGGGCTTCTGCCGTTTACCTTGAGAGAATGATTGAGATCAATGCTCTTCAGTCTGGCCTTGACCGGGGTTCCGTTTTTCTTCAAAAACTCGATCTTCTTGTTTTTCAGGTTACCGAAAACAATGATGGAAAGACCTATGATCAGGAATACCGAGCCCAATCCCGCCATAATGGTTGCCCCACCCCACAAGGAGAAGAAGCCGTTGATCTTGGCTCGCTGTGGGGCACTTTCTGGATACAGAACCTCAACAACTTCGCCCTCGTGATAGCTTGGGGGATTGCTGCTCGATGAAGATCTGAACTCGATCAACACACCGTTTTTGTCCATAAATTGCACCACTGGTGCATAGGTAACCGAGTCGCTGGAGCGGGAGGGCACCAGCGCTACCACGGTGCCATCGGCAGATGCCGCACTCTTCAGAAAATCCTGGGTGCTGGTAAAGAAGAAAAATGCCCCCGCGAGCATCGCAAGGCCGATTGCGGTGAACACAAACTTAATGATTGCAACTGCTTTCATTACTATCCCTATAGTGACTGATAGTGACTGAATCCTTCAAAGCGGCAATTGCTTCCCGCTTATCGTCGACGCCCCTGCAATGCATACGCAACCTATGTAATGCCAGCAAGGGTGGCACGCAGTTTAACAGAGACCACAGGCCCAATGTAGGCGATTACTCGAGGACCGGTTTTTGGCCCTCGGAATCACGAAACTGTAATTCAGCCAGCCTCTTGTAAAGGGGAGAAGTCGTCACAAGCTCCGCATGCCTGCCCTGCGCCACCAGCTGCCCCTGATCCAATACCGCAATACTATCGGCGTGCAATATCGTCGCCAGCCGATGGGCAATGATGATGGTTGTGCGGTTTTGCATCAGCGCTTCCAGCGCCTGCTGCACGTGGTATTCGCTCTCGGCGTCCAGTGCGCTGGTGGCTTCGTCCAACAGCAGAATTTTCGGGTCTTTAAGGATGGCGCGAGCAATGGCGATCCGCTGCTTCTGGCCGCCGGACAAGCGGGTGCCCTGCTCCCCCAGATGGCTGCTGTAACCATCCGGCAGCTGCTCAATAAACTCGTGCGCATGGGCGGCTTTGGCGGCCGCAATCACTTCCGCATCGCTGGCATCGGGTTTGCCGTAACGGATGTTGTACCAGACATCATTGGTAAACAGCGCCGGTTGCTGCGGTACCACGGCGATCTGTTTGCGCAGGGTTGCGGTATCCATTTCGCGAATGTCGATACCACCCAGGGTGATGCGTCCGCGCAGCGGATCGTAGAAGCGCTGCAGCAATTCCAGCAGGGTTGATTTGCCGGCACCGGAGGGGCCAACCAGTGCCAGACTTTTGCCCGCTGCCACCATCAGGTTCAGCCCGCGAATCGCGAGCTGATCGGGGCGGGATGGATAACTGAATTCAACCCCCTCGAAGGCGACCTGGGCGCTGGCCATGGGACCCACTTCCTGGCTCTGCACATGTTCGCTGGCGGCGGGGATTTCCGCTTGCACATTCAGCAAATCCACCAGTCGCTCGGTGGCACCGGTCGCCCGCTGCAGTTCGCCGTAGACCTCCGAAATGGTCGCGACGGCAGAGCCCATCATGATGGCGTAAAACACAAAGGCGGCCAGGTCGCCGGCGGTCATGCGGCCGGCAATCATGTCATTCCCGCCTACCCACAGCAGGCCGCTGACGGCACCGAACATCAGCAGTATGACCAGAGCAATTAACAGCGCGCGCTGGCGAATACGGCGCTTGGCAACACCAAAGGCGGTTTCAACCTCTTTGCCGAAGGCCTGCTTCTCGTAGCCTTCCCGGGTGTAGCTCTGAACGGTTTTGATGTGCTGAATAATCTCCCCGGCGTAGCTGCCCACATCGGCAATAGAGTCCTGACTGGCCTTGGACAGCTTCCGCACACGCCGCCCGTAGAGCACGATGGGCAGTAATACCAGGGGCACTCCCACAAGTACGATCAGGCTCAATTTGATGTTGGTGAAGAGCAGCAGAATCAGCGCACCGACAAACATCAGGGCACTGCGCAGGGCCATGGAGAAGGAGGTACCGACGATGTGTTGCAGCAGGGTGGTATCGGTGGTGAGGCGGGACATGATCTCGCCACTGCGGTTGGTTTCAAAGTAGCTGGGGTGCAGGGTCACGATGTGGTCGAACACTGCCTTGCGCAGATCCGCCACTACCCGCTCACCGATCCAGGACACAAGGTAAAACCGCGTGTAAGTGCCTATGGCCATCAAGAGCGCCAGCCCGATGATCACCAATACGGCGTGACTCAGGGCTTCACTGGAATTTGCCACAAAGCCCTTGTCGACCAGTAGTCGCACGCCCTGGCCAATGGCCAGGGTGACCCCCGCAGTGAATACCAGCGCCACGCCGGCGGCAAATAGCACTTTTTTGTAAGGGCGCATAAACCGCCAGAGCGCGGCCATCATTGCCGGAAACGTCATGCTCGATGCGCTTTGGGGAACTGTCGTAGTGGCTACTGGGGTATGGGGGGTATTGGACATATTGCTGTCTGTATTGATGGGCAACTGCTTGAATTCACTGCGAATAATGCACCAGCGCTTTCGCCATCGCATTTTCGCGTCCATCCATAATCGCACATTCGGTGGCGAATGCTGCCAACTTAAATTACACGCCGCCCGTCGCTCTTTCTCTCCGCTCTATCGTCGCTTCTGGTGCAACTGCCGCTTTTTCCGCAATCCGGGAATTTCCAAATCTTCACACTTCAGCAATAATAATTTCACGATTCAATTTCCGACCGCGCTGTTTGGTCACGGATGTCCTGACTGGCAGGCGACCGATGGCGCCAATTACAACGGAACATATCGCTGATTTTTATCAGTGTTTGACTTGAAACAGGGACGTTTCATGGAAAATGCCATCAGATCCCGTGCGACGGGAAAAAAAGTGATCAATGGTGAGTATGAGACCAGGAAGGTGCTGCTGAAGGTTGGCACTGACTCGGTGACAAAATACTTTAAAGAACGCCGGGGCATGCAGCGGCGTTACCTGACGGAAAAGGCGGCACTGTCACGACTGAAGGGTATTGCCGGGGTCCCCGAGTTGATCCGCAGTGCCGATGCCTCACACCTGCTGGAGATGTCACGCCTGCCGGGCTCCTCGGTAACAGCGCTGAATGAGCGTAACCTTCAAGGCCTGGCAACGATTGTCGAAAAAATGCTGTCTGCGGGGGTGGCACGTCACTCATTGCCGATTCGGGATGTACTGGTCGACGCTGAGGGAAATGTGGGCCTGGTGGACTTCGAGCGCGCCACTCTGCGCTCCCGTATCTGGCGCCCCGACTGGGCAATCGCCAAAGCGGTTACCCGTTATCACCTGTACCGGCTGATCTCGGAGCACCAGCCGCAGCTGCTGAAGCCGGAACAGTGGCGACTGGTGAATATTGGCCAGAAGCTGCGGCGCGCCGTCAGCTTCTTCCATGCTGGTACCCACTCCTTGCGCAAGCCGGCCTGATACCAGCGGGCTCCTTGCCAGCTTTTGCGCCAGGCAAAGGGGGTTAGCGGAACATCAGCTCCGGATTTACCATCGACTTCATTTCCAGCACATTGCCATTCGGATCCTTGATAAAAAAGGTTTCCTGCTCGTATTCATTACCGACAAAACGGCGATAGGGTTTGTCCAGATACTCGAGTCCCGCCGCTTCGATACGGGCCTTAAGCGCCTGGAACTCGTCGTTGGGCAAGTGTGCGCCAAAATGCGGTACCGCCACCGCCCCCATATCCACATCGTGACGCACGCTGGGTAATTGCTCTTTACTCTGGTGCAGGGTGAGCTCATTGCCCCAGAAATCGATATCCACCCAGTGCCCCGCTTCGCTGTTGCCGGTTTTGCAGCCCAGCACATTGCAATAGAATGTTTTCGCGACTTCCAGATCCCCGGCGGGAATGGCGAGGTGCATGCAGTTGGATTTCATAACTCCTCCGGGGGCAGTGGGAATCCGGGTCGTGGCGAATGCGCCGAGCAGGCTGTTTTACAGTTTAGTAAACCGCGCTTGAGAGGGGATAATCAGTATCGCGCGCCTTGCTGCAAACGCGCCCGTGGCGGCCTGTTCATCCATTCGGCCATTCCTTTTTTTCCGTCACAGCTGGTAGATTACCCAGTGCCATTACCCAAGGAATGAGACTATGAAAACAATAATGACTCTCCTCTCCCTGATGCTATCCCTGTTCTGCCTTCCGTCCCTCGCGGCAGAACCACCAATCTACGGACAGTCACGCACAATTTCTTCGCACATTCTGGGCGATGACAAGCAACTGGATATTTATTTACCCGCGATCAGCGCCCTCCCGGACCAGAAGTTTCCCGTGCTCTATCTGTTACACAGCCAGTGGGACATGCTGCCGGCCATTGCCACACTGGACCTGATTGCAAACACAGTGCCGGACTTCATCGTGGTGGGTATTGAAAGCCAGGGGCAAGAACTGGATGTTAAGGCGGGTGACGCAGAATTTGCGCAATTCCTGGAGAAAGAGCTGTTCCCGTTTATTGAGCGGGAGTATCCAGCAGCGAGCTACCGAATTCTTTCCGGCCACTCCCATGCCGGGAAATTTGTAATGCAGCAGTGGCTGTCGAATACCCTACCCGTCTCCCAGTATTTCGCCTTCAGCCCTTCCCTGGATGATGGCGATATTCTGCACAAAGTGGAGTCCTTCCCAAGGCAGGCTCTCACCAACCAGAAACCGCTGGTACTGACCATGGCCAATGAGGGAGAGCATATGCACGCCCCCTATACCCGGATCAACGCCATTCTGAGTTCCACCAGCAAATTCCGCTACGCATCACACCATTTCCCAACAGAGACGCACCGCAGCACCAAGCATCCCTCGCTGAAGTTCGCACTGCAGGCAGCGTTCCCGGAGTGGGCGCCAACTGCGGAGGTGAAAATGTCTGGAGCCCCGGGTCTGAAGCGCCACTACGATGCCTTGTCTGCCCGCCACGGGCTAAAGGCAGTGCCATCGGTGGAAATGCTTCAGCAGATTACCGCCCGACACTCCGTCGGCAGTGACGAAGCGGAACGGGCAAAATTACAGCCGTTATTCGACTATGCCATCCACGACCTGCATGTGCAGCCATCTCGCTTTGTGGAAATTGTGGATTACCTGACGGACAACGGTTACGCCGAGGCCAGTCAGCGCTACCTCGAAGCCCTGTGCGAGACAGATGCCATCCACCCCCGCTGTGGCACGGTAACCCTGGCCAGGAAAAAGTACTGACGCAGGAACCACTATTTTCCAGAAGCCAAAAAGCGGAAGGGCGCAAGGGAATCCGTTAGCGGTACTCTCAGCAGAACTCTCAGCGGTACTCTTCGCCACCCGTTCCGCTTATTATCCCGGCGCCCAAACTGAAACACCCTGGAACCGTGCGCTGCGCGCCCGCCTGCGCCAGTGAAAATCGTGAACGGAAATCGTGTTAGACCATGAGTGATTTAAGCACCCCAACAGCGCAGGAAACGTCCACTGCGAATGCACGTCTCCAGAACAGCGAAGCGAGCAGTAGCGAAGTAAGTAGTAGCAGCCACGCGCCAGAGATACCCGATGCACATGCGCATTGCGCGAACTGTACGGCGCCTCTGCTCGGTCCCCACTGTTATGCCTGCGGCCAGCCGTCCAAAGGGCTTGTGCGCGAGCTACCGGAAATGCTTGGCGACTTTCTCAATTCCGTATTTTGCTTCGATTCCCGGATCACGCGGACTCTTGGGCCACTGCTGTATCACCCCGGCTTCCTTACCAATGAATACCTGGCCGGTCGCCGCGCACGCTATGTCAGTCCGGTGCGACTGTTTGTCTTCCTGTGCCTGACGGCCTTCTTCGCTGCCAACCTCAGCAGTGACTGGGGCAGTGCCTTTACGATCAATCAGTCCACGACCTCTGAGGCCATGGGTGATTTCGACCTGAAAAGTGTGGAGCACTCCATTTCAGCCGCCAGCAGTGTGGATGAAGTACTGCGGTTACGGGAACTGGCAATAGAGGAGATTGCCGAGGCGGCGCGGGAAAGTGGCGATTTGCCCGGTGTGTCCGGGCTGTTAAACGGCGTCGAGCAGATTATTCGCCATCACGCAGACCAGCGTATTGCACAACTGGATCCCGCGGCGGTCGAGCGTCTCGCCGAAAACCATCAGGAGGAAACCCCGTCACCGCAGATCGACGGCACCTCGTCGGCGATCGATGCCTGGTTTGTTCGCCAGAGCGCGCGGCTGACGATGAATATTTCCCGTATCGAGAAAGATCCGAACCTGCTCAAAGATGCGCTGTTCGGGTCCATTCCCTCGGCACTGTTTATCATGCTGCCCATCTTCGCGCTGTGCCTGAGCCTGCTGTACCTGTTCAAGCGCCGCCTTTATATGGAACACCTGATTGTCGCGCTCCACAGCCACGCCTTCCTGTCGCTGGCGCTATTGCTGGCAGTGTTGCTGTTCGATCTGCGGGCCTGGCTCACCGAGCCGCACACCTTGCCACAGGCACTGTTCAATCTGGCGCTTGTCGCGCTGGCTCTGTGGGTGCCGGTCTACCTGCTGTTGATGCAGAAATGGGTATACCGTCAGGGCTGGCCGATGACCCTGTTCAAGTATTCGTTGCTCAGCGTGGTCTACCTTCTCCTGCTCAGCATGGCGACCACGATTGCCGGGCTGACCAGTGTTGCCAATTTCTGAATGACGCCCCGTTGCAGCTGACCTGGCTGCAACGGGATTGCTCAATTATCAAACAAGTTTCTCGACACCCCTCCATCGCCACCGTATAGTGCGCGGCCCGCCATAGCGCAGGGTTAATTAACCCTTCAGTCATGGCGACGCTGGCGACTCACGCACTTGCAGCCGCCAGCGACCATTCACTTGCAAGCTCCCGGGAATACACTCTTGATCACCACCGCGAACATCACCATGCAGTTCGGTGCCCAGCCGCTGTTTGAAAATATCTCCGCCAAGTTCGGCAACGGCAATCGCTATGGCCTGATCGGAGCCAATGGCTGCGGCAAGTCCACCTTTATGAAGATCCTGAGCGGTGCCCTGACGCCCACCGCTGGCAATGTATCCATCGCTCCCGGATGCACTGTCGGCATCCTGAGCCAGGACCAGTTCGCGTTTGAGGAATACACCGTGGTGGACGCGGTGATCATGGGCGATACCCGCCTGTGGGAGATCAAGCAGGAGCGCGACCGCATTTACTCGCTACCGGAGATGAGCGAGGAAGACGGGATGCGCGTGGCAGACCTGGAAGTACAGTTTGCGGAGCTGGACGGCTACAGTGCCGAAAGCCGTGCCGGTGAGATCCTGCTGGAAGCCGGTATTGAGGAATCCCTGCACTTCGGCCTGATGAAACAGGTGGCCCCCGGCTGGAAGCTGCGGGTACTGCTGGCGCAGGCGCTGTTCGCGGACCCGGACATCCTGCTGCTGGATGAACCCACCAACAACCTGGATATCCACACCATCCACTGGCTGGCGGAAGTGCTGAACCAGCGCAAATCCACCATGATCATCATTTCTCACGATCGCCACTTCCTGAACCAGGTGTGCACCCACATGGCGGACATCGACTACGGCGAGCTGCGTATCTTCCCCGGCAACTATGAGGATTTTGTTGCGGCCTCCACCCTGATTCAGGAACAGCTTCACGCGGAGAACGCTAAAAAGAGTGCAGAACTGGAAGAGCTGCAGAGCTTTGTAAACCGCTTCTCTGCCAACGCGTCCAAGGCCAAGCAGGCCAGCTCGCGGGCGAAGAAGATGGAAAAGATCAAACTGGAGGAAGTAAAACCCTCCAGCCGGGTCAAGCCTTACATCACCTTCCAGCAGTGCAAGAAACTGCACCGCCAGGCCCTGACCCTGGAAGGCCTGGCCCACGGCTTTGAAGACCTGCCCCTGTTCAGTGGCGGCGAGATGATTCTGGAAGCCGGCGCGCGACTGGCGGTGATCGGTGAGAACGGGGTCGGCAAGACCACCTTCCTGCGTTGCCTGGTGGACCAGCTTCAGGCCAACAGTGGTGTCATCAAGTGGTCCGAGAATGCCGCCATCGGCTACTGTCCCCAGGACAGCAGTGCGGACTTTGAAGGCGACCTCACCATCTTTGAGTGGATGACCCAGTGGCGCACGCCCAAACACGACGACCTGGCGGTGCGCGGCATGCTCGGCCGCCTGCTGTTTACCGCGGACGATGCCAACAAAAAGGCCGCGGTATGCTCCGGTGGTGAGAAGAACCGCCTGCTGTTCGGCAAGCTGATGATGATGGATACCAACGTGTTGATCATGGACGAACCGACCAACCACCTGGATATGGAGTCCATCGAGGCCCTGAACAAGGCGCTGGCCAGCTACGAGGGTACCCTGATCTTCGTCAGCCACGACCGTCAGTTTGTGTCATCCCTGGCCACACGGGTGCTGGAGATCAAAGACCGGCAGATGATCGACTTCCAGGGCACCTACGACGAGTACCTGACGGACAAGGCCAGGGCCGCCGCCCAAGCGGCCTGAGCGCAACCGGCAATGACTCTCCCGTCACATTGCGTTGAATAAGCTGAACGATTAGTAGACAACCAGCCGCCGCCCATATAGAGTGTGCGGCAGCTGGAAAGAAAGCCATATAGCACCACCTATAGTACGACCTAGAATTTCACTGTCTTTACGTAACACCCTCGTCCTGCAGTTTCTACGGTTTCGCTTACATTTCTAAGCAACACCCGCCTCATTAAGAGGCATAAATCTGTTTAAATTTCAGGATGTTAGTTATGT
The DNA here is from genome assembly GCF_023156515.1 of Microbulbifer sp. CAU 1566. Lineage (NCBI taxonomy): Bacteria > Pseudomonadati > Pseudomonadota > Gammaproteobacteria > Cellvibrionales > Microbulbiferaceae > Microbulbifer > Microbulbifer sp. CAU 1566. The sequence continues at coordinate 1,037,692 of NZ_JALNMG010000001.1, forward strand.
CTGATACCGTTAAAGGAACCGTTAAGTGGTTCGACGAAGCAAAAGGTTTTGGTTTCATTGAGCAGCAGTCCGGCCCGGACGTTTTCGCTCACTTCAGCGCCATCTCCAGCACCGGCTTCCGTACCCTGACTGAAGGCCAGGCCGTTGAGTTCACCGTGACTCAAGGTAAAAAAGGCCCTCAGGCTGAAAACATCGTAGTGGTTTAATTACCTCTCCAGATGTAAGAAAACGGGCCCTTCGGGGCCCGTTTTTGTTTGTGCGATATATGCACCAATCTGGATATACACCCGCCTGGAAAACTCCCCTCGAATCCTGTACATTCCGCGATCATTTTTTAACCGGTCGGCAACTCTCCTGCCTGATCGCGTCGCGGGACGGACTCCGCCAGCTGCATTTAGAGGTAACCAATGAAGCTGACCAAGTCCCTCCCCCTGCTGGCCAGTGGCCTGCTCTCAGCCCCGCTCTCCCTGTGTGCCAATGCCGAAACCCTGTGGAGCGACAATAGCCTGACCGCCCTGCACGGCAAGGATTACAAGGTTAACTACAGCCTCAGCAGCGACGACAGCACCCGCAATGTGCTGACGTTTGAGCACGTCAGCGGCCACAGCTGGGGCGACTTTTTCATGTTTGCCGACTACCTCTCTTCCGAAGACGGCTCCAAGGAGCTCTACACCGAGCTGTCACCGCGCCTGAGTCTGGGCAAGCTGGGTGGTCGCGAGCTGGGATTTGGCCCGATAAAGGACATACTGCTGGCCGGACAGCTGGAGCTCGGCAACATGGATGACCCCGACGGCCTCACCGCTACCGGCCCGCACTTCACCAACAAACTGGCCGGGGTGGGGTTTGACTTGGCCGCGCCGGGATTCAGTTACCTGCAGGCCAATATCTATCACCGCAACAACGAGGCCAGGGCTGACAATGAACAGCTGACCCTAGCCTGGGGCCTGCCGTTCACCCTCGGTAGCGAAGCGTTTCTGTATGACGGTTTCCTGGACTGGGCCAGTGCGTCGAGAGACGTACATGCGAGCATGAACGTCACCTCGCAGCTGAAATGGGATATCGGTGCCCGTGTGGGCAAACCGAAGAAACTCTACGTGGGACTGGAGTACGTGCACTGGAACGACAAGTTTGGCATCAAGGATGGCAGTTTCGGGGTCGATTCCAACGAGCGCAATATCAACCTGCTGCTGAAATATCATTTCTAACCGGCACAAACCCCTATACTCCCCGCATTAGACTGAATAGCCGCGGGGAGTACCACTTGCTACAACTGCGTAATCTAAGCCTCCTTGTAAGCCTCCTTGCCGGGCTCTTGCTTACCGCCTGCGCCAGCCCCTCGCCTCTGGTTTGCCAACCCGGAGAGAGGCTGCAATCCCAGGATCTCCTGTACTTCGGGACCCACAAAAACGATGGCTTTGTCACTCAAGAGCAGTGGTCGTCTTTTCTCAAGACCACCATCACTCCGCGCTTTTCCGAAGGGTTGACCGTCATTACTGCTGCCGGCCAATGGCAGGACAGCGACGGCAATATCGTGCACGAGCCCAGCCATATTCTGTCGCTGGTATATCCGCAAAACCCCCAGAAAGAAGCGGCAATTACAGAAATCATTTCGCGCTATAAACTGCGCTTTAACCAGAAAACCGTACTACGTGTGAGGAGTTCCGCCTGTGTTTCTTTTCGGTAGCGAACCTACCGGAAACTAAACGCCGTTCGTTATGACAGAATTAGCAGTTTATTAATTCGTGCCAGAGTCGAATTTATTACCAAATAAGTGACATCGTTATACTGCCAAAATAACGATTATTTGTGACTCGCACGTTCGTACCACAAAACTTCATTTCTCCCTTATTTGCAAGAGTATTCCGTTTCCGACCCTCGAATATCCCCATCTATGAACGGAATCACTCAATATACATCCCAGTAAATCTTCGATAGAGTTTGCGCTTTAAAGGTGCACACACCTTATCAGCTCACATTTCAATTGATGGATATTTGAAAGGGATATTTCAATGAGCCAGGCTCCTGCCAGTTTTTCCGCTGTCACACCGTACCGCCCCAGTGATGCAGGTCGCTCACTAATGGTGAATGATAAGCATCGACAAATACTAGATGGTCTACGCGAGATTTCACAAGAATCAAGTAGTCGCGGCTATCATGCAAAAGCGGTTACTAGCGCTGTCGATGGCCTTCGCGGATGCGCTTTTCCGGTTAATTCTTATCTAAAAGATGGAAACCCAAATCGTCGCTGCATCGTCTACCCTGACTTTGAAATTGAATTTGAAGTAGGAAGCTATTACGGCGGGCCTCAAACTGACGTAAGCATTGTCGACATTCGAATTTTTCGTAGCGAAACTAAAACCAATACACGAGCAGCTCTCTGGAATGTCACTCACACTGAAAACGAATCTGGCTCTGAATGGAAACGCAGTCGTGACCCAGAATCGCAGTTAAAGCCCACACCAAAGTGCTCAGGGACAGAAAATGATTCTATAAAAATTGGAATCAATGGATTCTGCAAAAATATTGACCATGCCATATCTATGCTTCCATCTCATATTACCCGAGGCAACGAAACATCATTAGGAAAACTGAAGTCTAGTGGGTACCAACTCTTCTACATTCCACAAAGCAACTCTTACTTCAGAGCCGGGTGGAGTTTCGTGCGGGACCTTGGCCGTACAAGTCCGTCAGATTTGAAGTCCTCCCAAATTTTGGCAAGCCATATGCGAGAAGCACATGAAAATGGGCTATTTATCGAATGGACCAGCCACCGAGGCGGCTCAAAGCCCTTGACTCAAGCCATGAAGCTACTGGCAAAACAAGGCGTAAATGTAGCCGGAAAGCAGAAGGTTTTCCTAAGTGATCACACTTCGAGTCATTTCGAAGCTGATCGAGCTCGCAGAGCTATAGGAATGAATACAACTGACAGTAAATGGCACAACTCCACAAAAGGTATCGCACAACTCGTTGGCGGACAAATATTTGGCGGAGCTAGCCTAGCATGCTCAATAAATGAGTTAATAAATCATACCAAGCGTGAAGAACTAGGTGGAAAAATAGCTGTTATAGGTTCAACTGCCATCGGAGGGGGGATTGCTATAAACTCTACCTACGAAAAAATTGGGAAACTCATTGCAGAGCATGGAGTAAGCCCAGCACTCGCATTAAGCGTGCTTTCAGTTATCGGAAAGACAGCTATTGTCGGCGTAGCCGCTGCAAGCATCCCGAGTCTCAACGAAAACTATCATAACGGGCCGCAGGACCCGATAAAAAACCTGGGAAACAAAATAGGTAAAAAACTTATCCCACAAGGTTAACCAGGAAAAAATCATGATTTTCGGCACCCAAAAAAATCCCAAAGGCCCCAGCTTCGGAAAATCTCGAACCATAAATAAAAATATATCTGGCCATTCTTTAAAATTTTCTGCGCCTCCCAGTAAAGACCCATTTTCAAACATCGAGAGCTGGGAAGATGAACCAGACGACATTGACTTGTTAGATAAAAACTCTTACAAGCCAACAGAAATTTCTGACAGTGATATCAACAAACATCTACTGTGGTCGAGAATATATTCCAACATATGGGAATTTCGAGGATTACCCATAATCGATGGTTACTGCGGAAGCTTAACAATGCTCATCAACCTCCATGAAGTTGATGACTTACCTGTTAACGAAAGTCTGCTAAAAGATGAAATTTTAACTAAAGAAGCCATCCGAATCTTACAAATATCCAATGCTAGAGACTTCAACACTGGAATTTCATACGATCCTTTCGACCTGACAGAGCACCAATGGCCCAGCCACATCGGACCGCTTAACTTACAGTGGGTTACGTTAAACAACAACGAATGGCTTTATTTTGAAAACCAGCCACTAGTAGAAAATAAAAACCAATATTTATGGCATATAGCCATCGACGAAAAGCATTATTTGCGCTGTATATTTTCAATAAAACGTTCTGCCATGAACGCCGGAAATCCATTCCGGATAGAGAATCACGTATCAAAAGATAACTTCTTAGATTTCATGTATAAAATCATGGAAACAATGGAAGTTAATTTATCTGCCGAAAGCGCATCTAGAAAACCCACTGCCCAATCCCATCAAGCAGGCAACAAAAGACCCCATTACAAATTAACACCAGATCAAATTGAAGAAGCCAAACATGTAATGTACATGTGGAGCGCAAAAGGTTTTACAGAAAATGGAAAAGACGAAAACTCTGATCATCGAGCATCACCAGAGGACGTTTCCGCATTTATCGAAAATTACTTGCAACCCCGCCTCCTTCCTGGCGGTCACCCACCGAGCAACTCTTTGAATCTCGACTACAACGAATGTAAACAAAAAACCTCAACCACGGCCTAAGTGAAGTAGATATCCGATATGTTCCCGAGCCAGTGGCACCGACTTCGACTAAAGTACCGCGAAGACACTGTACACTTTATGGCCGGAAGCGGAAATCTTCGCTCACAGTTACACGCTGCCTTTATCCGGCTTGCCGCCCTCGGCGGCAATGTTCAGGCAAAGTTGATGGTGCATCACCACCGACACGGCTGGTTGCAGGTTTGTGATACCGAACAGCGCTATCCCATTATCCAGAATCCTCTGAAACTCGATTACCGACGGCTTTGGTTATCCGTGATCTATACGTTATCCGAGGCCGACAGCTGGCCCTCCGACGAAGAAAAAGCACGGAAAAAACTGGAACGCCAGTCACGACGCCGCGCAGAAGAAGCTAAAGCTAGACGCGAAAGGTTTCGTATCGTAGAAAATAAAAATGATTGAATTGATTAAATTTTTAACAGATTCCTTCAAAGAAATACTATTTTCAGAATTAAACCTTTCAATTGTATTATGCATTACCTTTCTTGAAGGTCTAAGTCATTGGATAAAGCTAGTTCGGACTGATGAAAATCAAAAGCTGCCTTTAGCGCTTGAAATTCCATACTTTGCTGGCCTAACTTACTTTATATCTTCACAACAGCTTCAAGTTTTTATTGCAGCCATAATATTCATAAGATTCGGGAAATTCGCTATAGCTCCGATAATGGATTTATTCTGGAATTATTGTCACTACGGAAATTCGCTCAAGAGCTTTTCTTTGAGCAAAGACAATCCGCTAGGCCCCTCACAAAGATTGAAAATCAACCAGTCCGTATCCAAAAAATACTTCTCTTTACGCTTTACACTTCCCAAACGAAATACTAAGCCAAGGCGAGAAAACGAATGGTACTGGTCCGGGCACAAAGAAAAAATCTACATCAGTAAAGCTCTTCAAGAAACAATCAGCGTCCGAACCATTCGGAAATACAACTGGGACTCGCAAATATCACGAGGTTATTTTAACGAAGAGTCTCAACAAAATTATTGCCCAACTCTGATAATTAGCGAAATAGATTTCTACAACAAAGGCGCTTTGCGCTCGAAAGACGATATCAATCGAATAGTATCCGAACTAGTTATAAACGAGTTCCCTCCCGATCGGGTCTCGAATGGAGAGCTTTCACTCTCACTAATCGATAGTTCAATCGATATAGGCATAAGTAAGGAGAATAACTTCTCTCATATTCATCTGGCAATCCAATCATGGGCAACAGTGAGTTATTTGAGAGTTATCACCATACCGATGAAAAATAGAAAATACATCGTATTTTCAATGTTCAACTACCTTACTGACGGGGACTATATTTTTCGCTGCCTTATGAAAAAACTAGAAATTTTCCCTTCCCCACCAAAAGCCAACTTCGATCTAACCGCGTACAAGCCTAATATGGCTGAACTAAATGCCTTAACAAGAAAAATAGCAACGATACATTCGGAGCGATTCGATAGGTGCCAACATCTGAAAAGTTTACGTGATATGAATTTTTTCCGACCGGCCAGGAAATCCCGAAAAACAGAATGTGCACTTTAATTTTTCGCGTCCGAACCAAACTATTTTCTTTCATCCGAATGCGTAAACATTAGACACTCCCATAATGTCTTCACAATCCGCGACGGCTTCGGCGAAAGCCGCTGGATCGCCACAAAGTCACACTCGTACTGGTAGCGCTGCGGGTGTATCGCGCGAATTTCACCCTTCTTTAAAAACGTTTCCGCGTAATGATCTGGCAGATAGCCGATATAGCGGCCGGACTGAAGGCAGTGAACAATGGCCTCCTGGTCGTTGACGGTGATGTCCCGCTCCAGCCCCAGGCGGTTGCCCACTTCCATATTCGGGGAATGGTAGCCGAGGCCGGCGTATTTACAGTCGCGGATGGCATCGTCGTCGATAGAGATGTCTGCCGTACCGAATAGCGGGTGGCGGTATCCGCAGTAGAGGTACATCTGCTCGTAAAAGAGATGCTGGTACTCGAGGCTGGGTGAGGTTCGGTGGGCGGGAATGACCCCGAGCTGGAAACGCCCCTCCATCACACCGCGCTCTATCTCATTGATCGGCTCGATATGAATGTCCAGGCTCACCTCCGGCGCCTGGTCGTCAAAGCGGCGCAGGGCCTCGCCAATATGTGCCGCGGGGTTGGTCACCATCTTGTCGAACAGGGCAATGGCGATGTGACCGGTCATGCGCTTGTGCACGTCGGCCACTTCACCGCGAAAGGTGTCCAGGGATGCCAGCAGGCGCAGAGTCGCCTGATAGATCTGGCGTCCTTCTCGGGTCAGGGCAAAGCCCCCGCGACCGCGCTGACAGAGGGTCACGCCCAGGCGCACCTCCAGGTCCTTGATATGCCGGCTGATGGTGGAGCGCCCCACGTTCAGCTCCAGCTCGGCCGCGGAGAAGCCGCCGGCCTCTGCTACCGCGCGAAAGACCCGCAGCAGACGCAGGTCGATATCACTCAGCTGCCCCAGCAGCGCCGCTTCTTTACGTGCCATTTCTAAGCGTCATCTCCCCAAGCCGCCCCAGACCCACACAATGTTTCACATATATGAAACTAAAGATCGATAAATTGCAATTTATGAAACTTAAAAGCTCACCTACATTTACCGCAACCTTTGCTGCAACTACGCAGTCAATCCAATCGGAGAATAAGAGTGAGCGATAAGTTTGCCGGGCTGAGCCAGTCTCAACTGGATGCCCACTGGATGGCCTACACGGGTAACCGCCAGTTCAAGAAGGATCCGCGGATCATCACCGGCGCCGAGGGCAGCTATTACACCAGCGCCGACGGCCGTCGTATTTTTGACGGCCTCTCTGGCCTGTGGACCTGCGGTGCGGGCCATAACCGGGTTGAAATCGCCGATGCGGTAAGTGAGCAGTTACGTACCCTGGACTACGCACCCGCTTTCCAGTTCGGACATCCCAAGGCGTTCCAGCTGGCAGAGCGTATCACCCAATTTATGCCCGAAGGACTGAACCGGGTCTTCTTTACCGGTTCCGGTTCCGAATCCGCTGAAACCTCCCTGAAGATTGCCCGCGCCTACTGGCGCAAAAAGGGCATGCCCAGCAAGACCAAGCTGATTGGCCGCGCCAAGGGTTACCACGGGGTGAACTTTGGCGGTATCAGCGTCGGTGGTATCGGCGCCAACCGGGCGCTCTACGGCACCGCGGTAGACGCGGACCACCTGCCGCACACGGTGCTGCCCCAGAACAAATTCTGCAAAGGCATGCCGGAAGAAGGCGCGCACCTGGCCGATGAGCTGCTGGAGATGATCGCCCTGCACGATGCCTCCAACATCGCTGCCGTAATCGTCGAGCCCATGGCGGGCTCCGCCGGGGTATTGCCGCCGCCCAAAGGCTACCTGCAGCGTCTCAGAGCGATCTGCGACCAGCACAATATCCTGCTGATCTTCGACGAGGTGATTACCGCGTTCGGCCGCATGGGGGCCGCCACCGGTGCCGAGGCCTTCGGAGTAACCCCGGATATCCTGAATACCGCCAAGCAGCTGACCAACGGCGCGGTGCCGATGGGCGCCGTTATCGCCAAGCAGGAGATCTACGATACCTTCATGGATCAGGGCGGCCCCGAGTATTTGCTGGAGCTGCCGCACGGCTACACCTATTCCGCGCACCCGGTTTCCTGTGCTGCCGCGCTGGCATCCCTGGACATTCTCGAGAACGAGAACCTGTTCGCCCGCGCGGCAGAGCTGGCGGTGATTCTCGAAGAGCGCGTACACCAGTTGAAGGGCACACCGCTGGTCACCGACATCCGCAACTGCGGCGTCGCCGCCGGCCTCACCATTGAGGCGGCCCCCGGCGAGCCACTGCTGCGCCCCTACCTTATCGCGATGAAGATGTGGGAGAAGGGTTTCTACGTGCGCTACGGCGGTGACACCATTCAGCTCGGCCTGCCATTTGTGGCGCAGCCCGAAGAAGTGGATACGCTGGTCAGCGCGCTGGGCGACAGCATCAACGAAGTCGCAAGTGCTTAAAAAATTCAGAGCTAATAGAACTACATAGAATTAAAGAGAGGAAACAACATGAGCATTGTTGGCCATTTTATTAACGGCGAAGTTGTCGAGAGCGCTGAGCGCACTCAGGACGTATTCAATCCGGCCACCGGCGAGGCGGCGAAGCAAGTTGCCATTGCCGCAAAAGAAACCGTGGAAGAAGCCATTGCCGCCGCAGAAGAAGCCTACAAGAGCTGGCGCAACACCCAGCCGGCGAAACGCGCCCGCATCATGTTCAAGTTCAAGCACCTGCTGGAAGAAAACGCGGATAAAATCTGTGAATTGATCGGCCAGGAGCACGGCAAAATTTCTCACGACGCCATGGGCGAACTGACCCGCGGTATCGAGAATGTGGAATTCGCCTGCGGTGCGCCGCAGATGCTGAAGGGCGAGCACAGCCGCAACGTCGGCCCGGATATCGATTCCTGGAATGAGATGCAGCCGCTTGGCGTGGTAGCCGGCATTACTCCGTTCAACTTCCCTGCCATGGTGCCACTGTGGATGTTCCCGCTGGCGATCGTGTGCGGCAACACCTTTGTACTGAAGCCCTCCGAGCGCGACCCGTCCTGCTCCCTGTTCCTGGCGCAACTGTTAAAAGAAGCAGGCTTGCCCGATGGTGTCTTCAATGTGGTGAACGGCGATAAGGTCGCGGTAGACACCCTGCTGACCGATTCCCGCGTTCAGGCCGTCAGCTTCGTGGGCTCCACTCCAATCGCCGAATATGTTTACGCCACCGCGAGCGCCAACGGCAAACGCTGCCAGGCCCTCGGCGGCGCCAAGAACCATGCCATCATCATGCCGGATGCGGATCTCGACAACGCCGTCGCGGCACTGACCGGCGCCGCCTTCGGCTCCTCCGGTGAACGCTGCATGGCGCTGTCCGTTGCGGTTTGTGTGGGCGATGCAGCGGCGGATGCGTTTATCGACAAAATGGCCAGTGCCATGCAGAGCCTGAAAGTGGGCGCTTATACCGATAGCAGCAACGACTTCGGCCCGGTGATTACCGAAGCGCACATGAACAAGGTCAACGGCTATATCGCCAGTGCCGCGGACCAGGGCGCGACCATTGTCGTGGACGGCCGCAACCCGAAAGTCGCCGGCTACGAAAACGGCTTCTTTGTGGGTGGCACCCTGATCGATAACGTAAAACCTGGCATGACCTGTTACGAAGAGGAAATCTTCGGCCCGGTACTGCTGGTGGTACGCGCGGAATCCATGGAGCAGGCGATGCAGATGATCAATGATCACGAGTACGGTAACGGTACCTGCATCTTTACCCGCGATGGCGAAGCAGCGCGCTACTTCAGCGACAACATCCTGGTAGGCATGGTCGGTATCAACGTACCCCTGCCGGTACCGGTGGCCTACCACAGCTTCGGTGGCTGGAAGCGCTCCCTGTTCGGCGACCTCGGTGCCTACGGTCCGGACGGTGTGCGCTTCTACACCAAGCGCAAAACCATCACCCAGCGCTGGCCATCCAGCGGTGTGCGTGAAGGTGCCCAGTTCTCTTTCCCGAGCAACTGATGCCGCCACTGAATCGGTGTTGATCCCAGCCTGATTCAGAACAGCGCTTACCCGAAATATTCTTTTTGGGTAAGCGCTTCGCCACTTGCCCCTCATCTACGCACCAACACGGGCGACGCGCTGCACCACCTGAATGCAGCACAAAACTCCGAAAATATAAATTTGGCAGTTTAAAACTTCAGGAAAACCAACCTTTCCGCAGATTTCACTAGCCCGCGACGAACCGCTCCCTCAGCGAGACAAGCCGGCCCGCCCAGCCCCCGGTGGCGTGATATAAGAATCAACTTTCCGCGCCATGCGCTGAAATCCCGATTCTAAAAACTCGAATTTCAAAGACACCAATTCCAAGTACAAAAAAGTACCAAGGGGTCCCCATGAACAAGACCGGAAAATTCGCCCTGGGCGTGCTGTGCAGCAGCATTCTCGCCGCCTGCAGCCTGGAGCCTAACCAGCTGCAATCCACCACTACCGCACACGCCCTGGCCAAGCCGGCCGTTGCCCGCAGCGACGCGCCCGGGCTGTCTGAGCAGTACGCCAAGCTGCGCAAGCAACAGATTGCCCAGGTGGATTACAAGCTGTCTGTCACCATCGGCAAAACCGGTGATGCATTTTCCGGTCGTGTGGTTGCCGACACCCAGTTCCGCCGCAATCTGCTGCAGCCGCTGACCATCGACTTCGCCGGCGGTGAAGTGGAAGACGTTCAGGTCGACGGCAAAACCGTACCTTTTGCCTACAACGGCCAGTTCATTACCATCGAGCCTGCGCACCTGAAAGGACGCAAGCACGCGATTGCCGTGGACTACAAGCACGCCTACTCCACCAACGGTTCTGGCCTGCACCGCTTTGTGGATCCGGTGGACAATGAGGTGTACATGTACACCGACTTCGAGCCCTACGATGCCAACCGCCTGTTCCCGCACTTCGACCAGCCCAACCTTAAGGCGCACTACACGCTCGACGTGACCGCACCGAAAGACTGGAGCGTGATCTCCTCTGTGCGCGAGAGCAAGATCGAAGAAGCCGGTGAAGTGAATCACTGGGTATTCCCGCAATCCAAGAAGTTCTCTTCCTACATTTTCTCCCTGCACGCCGGTCCTTTCACCGTGTGGGAAGACGATGCCGACGGTATCCCGCTGCGCCTGTTCGCGCGTAAAACCCTCGCGGAATACGTGAAGCCAAACGACTGGTTCACCTTTACCAAGCAGTCTTTCGAATTCTTCCAGAAGTACTTTGAAGTGGATTACCCCTTCGTGAAGTACGACCAGGTCATCGTGCCCGACTTCAACGCCGGCGCCATGGAAAACGTGGCCGCGGTAACCTTCAACGAAGGCTACGTTTCCCGCGGCGAAAAAACCCAAGCCCAGCGTATGCGCCTGGCCAATGTGATCGCCCACGAAATGGCGCACATGTGGTTCGGCGACCTGGTCACCATGAACTGGTGGGACGACCTGTGGCTGAACGAGAGCTTCGCCACCTATATGGCGAACCTATCCCTGGCGGAGAACAGCGAGTTCGACAATGCCTGGGAAAACTTCTACCAGGGCACCAAGCAGTGGGCCTACGGCTCTGATCAGCTGCCGACGACCCATGCGATTCAGCTGCCGGTGAAAAACACCGACGAGGCCTTCGCCAACTTTGACGGCATCACCTACGGCAAGGGTGGCTCCATCCTCAAGCAGTTGCCGTATTACCTTGGCAAAGAAGAGTTCCGCAAAGGGGTTTCCAACTACCTGAAGGATCTCTCCTACAAAAACTCCACCCTGGATGACTTTATGGGTCACCTGGGCAAAGCCGCCGGCAAAGACCTGGATGCATGGCAGCAACAGTGGCTGTACCAGGCCGGCCTCAACACCATTGAAGCCAACTTCCAGTGTGAAGGTGGCAAGATTGCCAGCCTGACCATCCGCCAGTCTGCGCCAGAGGACTACCCGACCCTGCGCGAGCAACGCACCCAGGTCGGCCTGTACAACATGGACGGCGGCAAGATGGTTCTGAGCAAGGCCATCCCGGTGATCTACAAAGGTACCTCCACCGAAGTCACCGCCGCCAAAGGCGAAGCCTGCCCGCAGATCGTTTATCCGAACGAAGGCGACTGGGCTTTTGCCAAGGTGAATCTGGACAAGGTGTCTGTGGATAACATGTCCAAGCACATCAATGACATCGAGAGCCCGTTCACCCGTCTGATGATGTGGCAGAGCCTGTTCGATTCCGTGACCGATGCCAAACTGCCGCTGGATCAGTATGTGAGCTTCGCGGTCAGCAACGCCGGCAGCGAAGAAAACATTAACGTGATCCGCCTGGTCTCCAGCCACCTGGGAGCCTCCTACGGTTACCTGAACCAGGTTGCCATGGACGATGCCAAGCGCACCCAGCTGCAACTGGCGATCGAAACCTTCGCCTGGAAGCAATTGCAAAACGCTCCGGCGGGCAGCGATGCACAAAAAACCTGGTTCGGTACTTTTACTGGCGTGGCCCACACCGATAAAGCACTGGGCAATGCCCAGAACATGCTGCGCGGTGAGCTGAGTATTGAAGGCCTGACTCTGGATCCGGATATGCGCTGGAGCCTGATCGCGCTGCTGAACCAGCACCTCTACGGTGACTACGCCCAGGCGATCAAGTCTGAACTGGAAAAAGACAGCTCCGACCGCTCCCAGCTGAACGCCATCGCCGCGGAAGCCATCCGCCCTCAGCAGGAAGCCAAAGCCCTGTGGCTCGGCAATCTGCTGGACAACCGCGAAGGGTTCAAGCTGGCCCAGCTGAAGTACGCCGCCAGCGCGCTCTTCCCCACCGAACAGCAGGGTCTCTACGAGGCGAATGTTGAGCGGATTGTCGCGGCACTGGACGAAGTTAACTCCAGCGACGCTTCGGAATTTGTCGGCACCTATACCCGCCTGTTCCCGCTGAACTGCAGCGAAAAAGGTGTGCAGCAGATGAGCGAGCTTCTCAATAGCGGAAAGCAACTCAACCCGCTGTTGGAGAAAGCGCTGAAAAATCGTCGTTATAGAAACCAGCAGTGTCTGGACATGGCAGCAGCCATTAACAACAAGGCCGGTTAATCCGGTTCTCGCCGGACCGCCCGGCACAGGAAAGGCCCTTCGGGGCCTTTTTTGTTTTACCTGTTTTTGCCTATCAAAAGGCTTATAACCGGCTACCCGCTCCCCGACGACCTCTGTTACAGGCTAAACTGCAGCGCAAGGTCTAAGTAAAAAGCGCCGCGCTCATACTGGAGAATTTCATGCCCAGCCGACTCACCTCCCTTTTACCGCCCTCTCTTCCCAAACTAGCCAGCTGCCTGCTCGCCGGCGCCATTGCCGCCGTGAGCCACATCTCTGCTGCCGGTGCCGAGACATCCATCGCAGTTGATCGCGAAAACCGCCCGGCACTGACGGCGGAATACGCCGCACTGCGTCGCGCGCAGATTGCCGATGTGGATTATCAGATCGAAGTGACCCTGGGTAATCAATCTGAGACTTTTTCCGGTCGGGTAACCGCCGATACCACCCTGGCACGGGATCTGAAGCAACCGCTGACCATCGACTTTGCCGGTGGCACAGTGAAACAGGTCACGCTCGACGGCAAAGCGGTAGACTTCGATTACAACGGTAACTTTATCGCGCTGGCACCATCGATGCTGACCAAGGGCAAGCACAGCATCGCTATCGAATACGAACACCCTTACTCCAGTGATGGCTCTGGCCTGCACCATTTCAAGGACCCGGAAGACGGTAGCGTTTACCTCTACACCCATTTCGAGCCGTACAAGGCCAACCGCTTTTTCCCCCACTTTGACCAGCCGAACCTGAAGGCACGCTATACCGTCACCGTCACTGCACCGGAAAGCTGGCAGGTGGTCACCGCAACCCGCGAGGAAAAAGTGGACGCACTGGAGAACGGCCTTAAGCGCTGGCACTTCCCCCAGTCAAAGAAATTCTCCACCTATATTTTTCCACTGCACGCGGGCCCGTTTACCGTTTGGGAAAGCGATGCCGCGGGTATTCCCCTGCGCCTGTTTGCACGCAAGAGCATGGCGGAATACGTGAAGCCGGACGACTGGTTCAAATTTACCGGTGAATCCTTCGCGTTTTACCAGAAGTATTTCGATATCCCCTATCCCTTCGAAAAATACGATCAGCTGATCGTTCCCGACTTCACCATCGGCGCCATGGAAAACGTGGCGGCGGTGACCTTTAACGAAGGCTATGTTTCCCGCGGGGATAAAACCCAGGCCCAGCGCCAGCGACTCGCCAACGTCATCGCCCACGAAATGGCACATATGTGGTTTGGTGACCTGGTGACGATGGACTGGTGGAACGGCCTCTGGCTGAAAGAAAGTTTTGCCACCTATATGGCGAGCCTCGCCCTGTCCGAGAACAGCGAATTTGAAGACGTCTGGCAGAATTTCTACCTGGGCAGTAAACAGTGGGCCTATGGCGCGGACCAGTTGCCAACCACACACCCCATCGAAGTGAAGGTCCCCAATACCGACGAGGCCTTCTCCAATTTTGACGGCATCACTTACGGCAAGGGCGGCTCGGTATTGAATCAACTGCCCTATTACCTGGGTAAAGAGGCTTTCCGTCAGGGGGTAAGCAACTACCTGAAAGAGCACGCCTATGGCAATGCCGAGCTGAAAGACTTTATGGGCGCGCTGGGTACCGCCGCCAACAAGGACCTCACCGGCTGGACCCAGAACTGGCTGTACAAAGCGGGCCTGAACACCATCGCCGTGCGCTACCAGTGCGACAAAGACCGCATCAGCTCCCTGAGCATTGAGCAGACAGCTCCGGAGCAGTACCCCACGCTGCGCTCACAGAAAGTGCAGCTGGGTATTTACCGCATGCAAGAAGGCAAAATGACCCGTGCCGCCAAGGTGCCAGTTATCTATAACGGTGTAACCACTAAAGTGAAAGACGCCGTGGGCATGCCCTGCCCGCAGATTCTGATTCCGAACGATGAAGACTGGGCTTATGTAAAAACCCGTCTCGACGGCAGCACCGTGGCCGCGGTCAATCAGCATATCAATGATATAGAGAGCCCCTTTACCCGCCTGATACTGTGGCAGAGCCTCTACGACTCGGTGACCGATGCACAGTTGCCATTGACCGACTGGATCGAATTCGCACTGAAAAACGCCGGCCATGAAACGGACATCAATGTGATTCGGCTGATCAGCAACCACCTGCAGAGTGCGCACAATTATCTCTACCGACTGGACCTGCCGAATGCCCAGCGCAAGCAGAAGCTGCAGGCCATCAGCGATTTTGCCTGGCAACAGCTGAATGCAGCACCGGCGGGCAGCGATACCCAGAAGACCTGGTTCTACGCTTTTGCCGACCTCGCTCAGGGTGAAACGGCACTGGATAACGCCGCACAACTGCTGGATGAAAAGCTTGAAATCGAGGGCCTGGAAATCGGCAAGGACCGCAGCTGGCCACTGATTGCCCTGCTCAACCGCAACCTTTACGGGGACTATGAAAAACGCGTTACCGACCAGCTGAAAAAGGACAGCAGTGATCGCGCCAACAACGCAGCCATTGCCGCTCGCGCCGGCCGTCCGACCGAGGCCACCAAGAAAGAATGGCTGGACAATATTCTGAACAAGCGGGATGACTACAAGCTGAGCCAGATCAAGGCGGCCGCCGGCAACCTGTTCCCGGCGGAGCAGCTGCCACTTTACCGCCAGTTCAGCGCACAGCTGTTCGCCGCCGCCCCGACCGTCAGCGCCACCGGCGATACGCTCTACAACAAGGCCTATGCCCTGTTGTTTCCCATCGCCTGTAGCAAAGCTGAAATTGACGCTTACCAGCAAGTGCTGGCCAAGAACCCGGACCTGATACCCGCCCTTGGCCGGGTACTGAAGGATCGACAACAGCAGAGCGTCTGGTGTCAGGATATGAATGCCCGACAAAAGTCGGTCAATAACTGAAATTTTGTCGGGAAACAGAAACTTCGTTTAAGAAAATAACCCGTCAGGTAACTGCCCCGAGAACACTCTGGGCAGTTGCTGCAGGCTGACGGCTAGCGCCGCGGGGCACGCTCTGTCAGCCCCGCACAATGCCTTTCCGAAATCAGACCTTCACCACTTTGACCCCAATACCCATATGGTCGGTAATCGCAGCGGCTTCACTGCCACTGGTACCGATGATTTCCGTGCACTGGGACAGATACACCATATTTTCCACCTTCACGGTTTCCGTATTGTGGAGGGCGATATCATATTTCTGCGTTCCGGTACTATTAGTCCCGCCAAAGCTGCGCTGGTAGGCATCCTCCGGCTGGATCAGCTTGTCCTTATGCAACTCTGAAAACTGGATCCCCATCGCCTGGGTAACGATTTCCTGGGTATAGCCACTGCGGGGCTGATTGGTGTCCCCCATAATCAGGTCGATCACACCACCGCCGGTAGCCTGTAATACCTGAGTGCGTATATCACTATAAAAACGCAGCGTCTTGCCGCGCTCTTTCGCTACATCGTTGGGGACATGCACAAACAGCGCCATAATGCCCTGGCTCCGCACGGCCACCCAGCCCATACCGGATGCCACCAGAGTATGCTGGCTATTGTTGGCCGCGTGCACACTAAAGCTGTTGCAGGCCTTGCCGCTACTGGTCGCCCCCACTAACTCTCCCGCGTGCTGCCCCATGCTTTGCCAGTCACTGTGGTTACCGTCCATTTCCCCATAAACCAGCAGGCTACAGGGACCCAGGGAACGGATCAGGTGTTGATGCGTCTGCCGCGCCTTGCCCTCAATCAACTGTAAGAAACTGGCGTTCGAATAATTGGTATCTTTATGGTGTCCCTGCTTGGCACTGGCAATCAATTGTGCAGGGCCGTGAATAGGAATATTGGGAGCGACACCTTCCGCCGTCGGCATCGCCAGCATCCAGCGCTCGCCGCCCTGGGCAATTTTATTGTGTGCGATCTTGGTAAAGTGCTGCGAGTTTGAGGACGCCACACCGTGATTGGTACTGGCGTTTGAATTAAGCGATTGATAAGCAATGACCGGCACGAATTTAACCTCCCTGAAATAAAAAGCTCCATCGCCCGGCCTTAGATCCCATTTTTTCCTTGAACATAACACCGGGAGTGCGCGCAGATTAAATCATCTTTCTGCGCTTCTTTTTAAAATATAAATTCGTGTCAGAGTGGATTTGGCATAAAAATTTTCAACCAAACCCTCTACCGAAAAAAATTACACTTCCAGCGCACCTTCCGAGCCCGCTTTGGCAGAAATAATCGCCAAAATTGCATTTCGTCGGACTTATTGCGCAGCTTATCGAGATATTGCATCTGAATTGCAAGCCTCACCCATCCTATAGCCACACACAAGGACATGGCTGGCAGGAGCATAACGGTGGCGATATTGATGCGGGAAAAGATCTCAACGGGAAGTGTAAAAATAGTCGGCGCCTTCTTCATTGCAGCAATGCAATGGGGATGCGCCAGTACGGAGGGTATGGGCGGCTCAGATAATTTAGCGGCGCAACCAGCTGTCGATCAGCTCCTCGTGGCGGAAAATAGTCCTGGGGGAATCGCCGCAATCCGGCCCCCGATGGAGGCAGCCGGTGCCAAAGGCGATCAGCTGCTATGGGTCAGTCCGGCCATGCGAAAATTTGTCGCTGGCATCTCACCAAACTCTTCCCCCAACGCGCGATTCAGAGCGATCTTGCGCACGCTGAAGCGGGAAAACTTCTACATGGAACATGATCTCTCCCATACCACTTCCGCGGCCGAAGTCTTCCAATCGCGTCGGGGAAACTGCATCTCCTTTTCTGCGATGATTGTTGCGCTGGCGAGAGAAGTCGGGGTTGAGGCGCACTTCAATTTTGTTGAAGCACCGACAGCACGGCGGGTGACCGACAGCCGGGGAAATCCACTGGTCCAGAATATTTTGCATATAAATGCCGAGGTATCTTTCGATTGGACAACCCGCATTATCGAGTCAAATTTTGAACCCAGGGGGCCCTACAAACATATTCCGATAACTGACAAACAGGTTGTGCTGTTTTACCTGAACAACCTCGCCATCGAAGCGGCACATCAGAATAATCTCGACCAGGCATTTGCCCACATCAACGAAGCAATGGCATTGAACGCAAACTCCTCTCTACTGTGGACAACCAGGGGATATCTACAGCGCAGAGCAGGACAGCTAACCCTTGCCGAACTCAGTTATAGCCGCGCCATCGAGCTCGATGAAAATAACGTATCGGCGTGGCACAACCGTCGCCTGGTTTACGAGCAAATTAATCGGCGCGCCTTGTCTCGGACGGAGGGTGCACTGAAAGATGAAAAACAGGGCTCCTGAACCCGCTTTATAGTGTCGGACGTTAAGCTGGCAGTAGCTTACCAGTGTGCCGCTACTGCCATGGCGATCGTCAGACTGTGTGCCTTTTCCAGATTGATATCGTCAAATCCAAGCTGCAGCTTCCAGATGTTTTGCTCATCACTCAACGCCAGCAGCCACTGTTTATCGCTCCCTTCGTAGCCCAGATAGGGATTCCCGGGGAGATTATCCCAGCGCATGCCCGGTCGGTACTTCACATCATCGGCAAAATACTCCAGGTCCAGAGACCACTGGAAATTCTGTTGCCGCTGGGTGTAGCGTCCAAGGGCATAGATGGGCATGGTCATGTCGTGGTCTTGCAGTTCCCGCCAGCCGGAAAAAACCGGGGCCAGCTGCACTTCGTCTTCAACGTCGCGATTGGCGGTATCAAACTTTCCGTGGGTATAGGGAGCCTGCTTCCAGCGAATCCGGTTGTAGGCATCCTGTACCTGTAGTGAGATCACACGATTGTTATCCCGGTAACCCGCGGTGATATCTACGGCGATTCCTTCGCCCTCCGGCATTTCAAATTCATGCTTGAGCAGCAGGTCATCGGTGTAGCGATAATCGAGGTTGGCATTGCCACTGAAAAGCTGCTCGCCCGCGGTCAACAGGCCGTCAATAGTGCCATCCTGAAATTCTCGCGCTTTCAGCAAACTGATGTCCGCCTGCAGGAAGAGCCCGGAGTAAAAATACCAGCGGCGTTTGAGTTTGATGCCATCGGCTTCCAGCTGCAGCGCATTGAGGTAAACCGGTACCGCACCCTCGCCGGGGGGTAAGCCCTGTTCATCCCGGTAGTAAAGATCCGCGGTCGCGCGGTTGTACTGCAGTTGGTAATCGTATCGCACGGTGTAGGAGACACCCCAGTCTCCCAACCAGGCGCCGGTATCCAGGCGATTTCGGGTCCAGGTGTTTTCACCATTACCCGGTGCGTTTTTCCACTTGCCGGTAAATTCCTTGATGGGCAGCGCTTCACTGACGGTGCGGCTGTAAAAATCCAGTGTGACTTCGGGGGCTGGCACTGCAACTGACTGTGAAGACAGGTTCATTAACCCCAAGAACAGAAAAGGCCGCCAGGGGCGACCTTTTCCGTTTTCGCAAGTGTCACACTGCTCAGAGCAGGGTTTCGATTGCATTGTCGATCCAGGTGATCAGGTAAATATTATTCTCTTCGCTCAAGGTACCGTAAACGGTGCCGTCTTTGCTGATGGTACCGGCAATGGTGTCGTCTTCAAACAGTTCCAGCGTGAATTCCGTACCACTTCCGTCGCTCAGTACCATAGTGTTGGTTTCTTCGCCGACATAGTCGATGGCAATCCGCAATAGATCGCTGCCCCAGGTAAGCGTCAGCGAAGCATCGCCCAGCTCGAAACCGGTGCGCTTGAGGATCAGCTCCACATCCATTTCGGGTAAATCGGCCGAGAGTTTACCATTGGCATTGATGCGGAAGGTTGCTTTCACATAGCGACCGTCTTCATTGACGTCGAGATCGGACTCCGCCAGGCTAGCCACCACTTCACCGCTGACCTCATCGAAGATGGAGTCCGTGATGTAGTCCGGCCACCAGTCGCCCGGGCCTACGCCATAGATACCTTCACCCGCCAAGTGAACTTCCAGGCCATCCAACAGCTCGGTGTGATCATAGGTAAAGGCAACCCGGATATCCTGAGCGATATTGG
Organism: Microbulbifer sp. CAU 1566; assembly: GCF_023156515.1. Lineage (NCBI taxonomy): Bacteria > Pseudomonadati > Pseudomonadota > Gammaproteobacteria > Cellvibrionales > Microbulbiferaceae > Microbulbifer > Microbulbifer sp. CAU 1566. The sequence continues at coordinate 1,057,616 of NZ_JALNMG010000001.1, forward strand.
TGAACTCCGGGGTTACGCCATGGAAACACTTGCCGAGCTCATCCTCCCACCAGCCATTGATTTCACCGGATACACACGCCTCTTGGGTGACATTCGCTACTTCCTGATTGAGCCCCCAGAACCAGTATTGATCAAGCTGCGGACAAGCTGCATTGCCAACTTGCTCCACACACTCAACGCCAATGTAGTGGTCGTAATTAAGTTCATCCACAGATGGAGTATAGGAGTAGCGAACCACCGCGTAGTTGCTGTCATCACCATGGGTGATAGTGAGCGTATTGTCGGTTGGCTCGTAGACATAGCTGGTCAGATCTTCGCGCTCTGTGCCCTCGGCCAAGTACCAATAGTCGGCAACGTTGTCGACGGTCAGGATTACTGACGCTTCCAGCGAGGTTTCCGCAACCTTGTCGGTGAAGGCGCCGCGCAATGCCAGCTTTTCAGGCAACAGCGAAAGAGTTTGATTATCGGGACTGTTTTCTTCCAGCGCGCTGGATTTACGCAGGGCGAACTCGACGGTGCCGCTGAAGCCGTGTGCCGCGTTTTCCAGGCTGCCGTCAACAACCACACTGATGCTGTCGATCTTCGGCTCACTTTCGCTTCCTTCACCAAACTGCTCGCCGAGTGTCAGGTTCACTTTGGAAGCATCGGACAGGGCAAACTTGGCATCACCCAATTCCGCGCTACCTTCGATTGCCAGGCTGTTCTCGCCCGCAGTCAACGCCAGGCTTCCGGGTTCTCCAGAGAGCTCCGGAATGCTAATGGTCAGGTTAACTGCGACCTGATCATCGGTGGTGGATGCACTGCCGTCGAGGTCGTAGACACCGTTGATCAGCGTCCACTGAACGCCGGATTTGCTAATAGTGCCCGCGGGGAAGTGCGCAACCGCATCCGCGCGGTCGGCGTAATCGGTATCTCCCAGGTACTTATCCCACAAGTAGCCCGCTGCTTCTGGCAGGGTCGCAGCTGGAGATTCCAGCGTTGGCTCAACACCGAACTCCACCGCCGAAATCTGGTTGACGAAAACATCACTGACCTCACTGAACGCGGTCATTACGCTCTGCATGTCTTCGTCCAGCAGGTTTTCCGCCGATTGCAGTTTGGCAACGATATTTTCCGGGTTATAGGTATCCGCTTCGCCATCCAGCTCCGCGTCGATCGCTTCAATGGCCTCAATCGATACTTTGCGCGCGGTCGCTACCAGGGCTTTCGCGGCGTCCAGGTTACTGGCCAGCTCCGCGTCCACTTCAACCGCCGGGTTACAGGTGTCGCGACCATCACAGTTTTCCGCAATCGCTGCACCGGCATCGACTTCCGCGGCGGCTGCCGCGTCCTCAACACCACCCAGCGCTTCGTTGCCCGCGCTGGTTGCTGCGGCCACACCTTCAATAGCCGCGCTCACCGCATTCAGCGCTGCGGCATCGACGGTATTGGATTCAAATCCCGCGCTCAGGCTGGCGATCTGGGCACTTACGTCACCGCCCTCGGCCGAGGCTTCTACCGCGGCGTTAACCAGGGCAAAGCGCAGCGCCTGCTCGTCGGCCTCGGTTGCGCTGGTCAAATCGACCGGCACTATGGTGATCGGGTCGGCATCGAGTCCCAGGGAATCTTTAACAAAGGTGTTGGCCGCGCTGATGGAAGCCGGGGTCAGTGCTGCACCGGCCTTTTCTGCCACCAGGGTGGTCAGGGCGGTGATACTGGCGCTGATTTCGGTTGCGGTTTCGTCCACCACCGTAACTGCGCTCAATTCGTAATCCAGTGCATATTTTTCACCGAACTCGATAACGCCGTCTTCGTCGCTGTCCTGGTCGCCTTCCCCAGCGGCACGACACTCGGCCACATCACAGGTCACCATGGCGCCGCCATCCTGCGGTTGCTTCAGAACCAGTTTGATCGGGCCGCTAAAGCTCGCATCGTTCAACTCGATGACGTAGCTACCGTCCGCTCCGGTGATCGCGGAACCCAGCAGGACCTCTGCTGCGCTGTAAGCTTCAACGGTTGCTCCGGCAATGATGCCCTTGGCTGCGGTACCGCCAACACTGATTGGGCTGCCATTACCACCGCTGCTGGAACTGCTACTGCTGCCACCACTACTGGAGCTGCTGGAGCTACTGCTGCCGCCACCACTGGAGCTACTGGAGCTGGAGCTAGAACTTGAGCTGGAGCTGGAACCTCCACCTCCGTTACCTGAGCCGCTGCCACCACCACAGGCCGTGAGCGCGGTGACCGCAAGGGCCAGTGCGAGCTTTCTGTACATTCCGATTTCCCCCGTTCCTTCGATAAGAACTTGATTTCAGTATTCAACACGCCCGGGCCCATACCCCCGGCGAATAAGTCCCTGAGAGGGCGTCGACAGTTGCAACACAATTGGCAGCAACTCTGTGACACGCATCTCAGGATTAGGCGGTGAAAATGATGACGGGGCTAACCCAGCGCCACAATGGCCCTTTTTGGTTATTTTGCCGGGCCGGCACGGACAAAAAACCATCAATCATTGCCTTTATGGGCACACTGCCGAAAATTTGACCCGCAGTAGCTTGCGCCTGAATGCCCGCAACCTTTTCTTCAGGCCGCCAGCGTCGTTTCGGCAATCGGCTTCCACCGCCTCCCGCTAGGGGATTTCTCCGGCCTGTGGCATGATCCCGCGCCCTGAATTCTCAAACGGCGCCAGTAAGGGCCAATTCCATCAAGGAGGACATCGATGAGTAGAAAACTGATTTCCAGCGGATCCGAGTTCGAAAGCAAAATTGGCTATTCCCGCGCGGTCGTGGACGGCGATTATGTATTTGTTTCCGGCACTACCGGATTCAACTACGCCACCAACAGCATCAGTGATGATGTGGCCGAGCAGACGGACCAATGCTTTGCGAATATCGAGAGCGCGCTGAAAGAGGCCGGCTCGGCGATCGCCGAAATTGTGCGGGTAACCTACATACTGCCGAACCGGGATGACTTCCAACCCTGCTGGCCGGTACTGCAAAAATGGCTGGGTGAGGTGCGCCCGGCGGCCACGGTATTCGAGGCCCGCCTGCTGGACGACGCGATGAAAATCGAGATCCAGGTCACCGCGCGCCTGAGCCGCTGATCCGGGGCTCCAGGGGCGCAGAAAGCCAGACCGTTCAGACGGACGAGCGCCCCGAAACTGGCGTGAAATTGCTTGACGCCGGAGCTCCAACCCCGGTAAAAACGCGCACCTCAACTTATGCGTGTTTTTACCGGTGGCATGGGTCTCTTTTGACGTTTTCAGAACCCTCGGTTTCGCAGATACCCTGCAACTGAAACCCGAAGCAGTCTTCAAATACAAAGCGCAAATTGCCGAAGCGGAATGGGTGCTATTCCCGGAATACTGGCAATTGAACGCCCTGACCTGCGGCCTCAAGGCCCGCGTCTTTCCCAGCGAGTCCAGTTACCGGCTGGGGCACAACAAGATCGAAATGACCCGCGCGTTTGAACTTGTTGCGCCGGGCAATACCCCATCCACCCGGATAGTCGCCAACACCCCGGAAAATGCCCAACACCTGTGGGAGACCATGGACCACCCGTTTGTGGCCAAGTTACCCAAGGCCGCCCGCGGCTCTGGTGTCTGGCTGATCGAGGGGCGGGAAGACTGGCATGCCTACCTGGAAAAAACCGATGTGCTCTATGTGCAGGAGTGGCTGCCCATCGACCGCGATATCCGAATCGTGATCGTCGGCGACCAGGTGGTGACCGCCTACTGGCGACTGCAGGCCGCCCAGGGGTTTTACAACAATGTTTCCAAGGGTGGGTTTGTGGATCGCAGCCCGGTACCCCAGGCGGCGATTGACCTGGCGCTGTACCTGGCGCGCACCCTGGAGATCAATCACGCCGGCTGGGACATTGCCATGGTGGGTGGACATCCCTACGTAATCGAATTCAACCGCCTGTTTGGCAACCAGGGAATCGAGGGCGGCGATGCCCGGCTGCGCGAAACGATCCTCCAGTATCTGCAGCAGAGCTCGGTGCCCACGGGCCCCAATTACCCGACCCGCCCGGCGACGCCCCGCCGCCGTTTGAAGCGCGTAGCCTGATAGCGCGGCCGGGTAATTCTTGCGGGCACAAAAAAGGGGCGAATGATTCGCCCCTTTTGATTGTTTATCCGCAATTACCGGTAATTATTCGCATTTATCCTATAGCCAATCGACGACCGTCGATCACTCCTCCCGTATCGGTTTGTGCAGCCGGACGGCCGTGCTCTGTTTTTTGCGCAGGCGGATATTGAGCATCTCCACCGCCACCGAGAACGCCATGGCGAAATAGATATAGCCTTTGGGCACGTGCACATCGAAGCCCTCGATAATGAGGGTCACCCCCACCAGGATCAGGAAAGACAGCGCCAGCATTTTGATAGTGGGATGGCGATCGACGAAGTCGCCAATGGGCTTGGCGGCAACCAGCATTACCGCAACCGCAAGAATAATGGCGATGGCCATGATGGAAATATGATCCACCAGCCCCACCGCGGTGATCACCGAGTCCAGAGAGAAAACGATATCCAGCACCGCGATCTGCACCAGCACCATGCCGTAAGTCGCGGTGGCCGCGCTGCTGTGTTCGCCCTCGGCACCTTCCAGGCTGTTGTGAATTTCGTGGGTCGCCTTGGCCAGCAGGAACAGGCCGCCGCCGATCAGAATGACATCGCGCCCGGAAATTTCTTCCCCGAACAGAGTGAACCAGGGCTCGGTCAATCCCATGATCCAGGCAATGGAAAACAGCAGCCCCAGGCGCGTGATCATGGCCAGGGCCAAGCCAATAAACCGTGCGGACTCACGCTGCTTTTCCGGCAGGCGACCGACAAGGATGGAGATAAAGATGATGTTATCGATGCCGAGGACGATTTCCAGGGCGGCCAGGGTGGCCAGCGCAATCCAGGCCTCGGGACTCGCGATCCATTCGAACATGCACAAATTCCTGTGACGTTATTGTAAAAACAAGTGCGGCGCTGACAGGCAGCGCCGGAACTCGAAAATTCACAGGGGAGTTTATGCGGTTTCCTGCAACCAGGCCAAGGCCGGCGCTTTATCTTCAAAGAAGCGGGCTTCACCGCCGATAAACCAGGTACCGATTTTGGCGGCGACCTCTTGCCAGGATTTATTGCCGACCATGGCAATCTTGTTGAACTGGCGGCCGTGTTTTACCCCCAGCTTGAGGTCATCCCAGGCTGCGCGAATTTCCCATCCCTGGAGTTCGCGCATGTCCATCATCACATCGATCTTCGGGTGTTCCATCCCGGCGATGGCGGACTCCAGCATGGGCACCAGGGTTTCGTAATCCTGATGTTCCAGCTTGCCCCGGGCATGCAGGGAAAGCAGCACCCGCTCGTTGCCGGTGCGCTCGATACTGACAGAAAAGCCGTGATGAAATTCACCCATCGGGTTAGCTCCTCAGGCCCTCGGGCCGCGGTTCAGAATTCTACTGACCTGCAGGTATAGGGTGGCAAATCCGCGATAGCCACCTATTAGTGGGAGAGGATGTCGACAATCTCGTGAGTGGCGTGAACCAGGCGCACCAGCTCGCCTTCGATACGCACGGTCACCAGACCATGGCGATCGACCGGCTGCACGATCACCGCATGGCGATAGATGGCATCTTCCAGAACGTAGCCACGCTGCAGTTTCTTTTTCCAGCCCGGAGGCAGCTCACCACCGCGCTCGACCTTTTTCTGCAGGCCCGGAGGCAGGTCGCCGGACTTGTCCTTGGCCATGGCTACACCGGCACCGCCGGCCAGGGCAACGGCCAGTACTGAGCAAATCAAATAACGCATCGTGAAAATCCCCTTGGTGGTTGAGCCTCGGCTCTCGATGTCCGCACTTTAGCAACGCCAAGCTGACGCTTCCCTGAATGACGTCACACCCCGTTCACGCCCCGCCCCTAGTAACCGCTAGTCATAACCGCTAATCGGCCCCTTTACTGAAACCCATAAAAAAGGGCCGCAACAGCGGCCCAAAGGAGTCAAATTCAGATCTTGGATGGGGATCAGCTGATATCGATCCAGGTGGATTTCAGCTCGCAGTACTTGTCCAGGGCGTGCAGGGACTTGTCGCGGCCGTTGCCGGACTGCTTGAAGCCGCCAAAGGGTACCGTGATATCGCCACCAAAGTAGTTGTTGACCCATACCGACCCGGCGCGGATGTCCCGTGCCATACGGTGGGCACGGCCGATGTCTTTGGTCCAGACACCGGAGGCGAGGCCGTAGATGGAGTCATTGGCAATCTGCAGCGCTTCTTCTTCGGTTTCGAATTCGATCACCGACAGCACCGGGCCGAAGATTTCTTCGCGGGCAATTTTCATATCGCCGTTTACGCCCTTGAAGATGGTGGGCTCGTAATAGTGACCGCCTTCAACCGCCGCCACCGGCTTGCCGCCGCACACCAGCTGTGCGCCCTGCTCCAGGCCCTTGGCCACATAGAACTCGACCGTATCGAACTGGCTCTGGTCGATCAGCGCACCCATCACCGTGTTGGGGTCCTGCGGGTGTCCGGGCTTGAAGCGCTCGGAGGCCTTCTTCACCTTTTCGATAAAGGTATCGGCGATGCCCTTTTCCACCAGCAGGCGAGTACCCGCGGTGCAGGTCTCACCCTGGTTGTAGAACACCGCCAGGGCCGCCGCTTCCGCCGCCTTGTCCAGGTCCGCATCGGCAAACACAATGTTCGGACTCTTGCCACCCAACTCGAGGAAGGTGCGCTTGAGGTTGGACTGGCCCGAGTATTCGGTGAGGGTTTTACCCACCTCGGTAGAACCGGTAAAGGTCAGGCCGTCGATATCCATGTGCAGACCCAGGGCCTTGCCCAGACTGCTGCCCGGTCCCGGCAGTACGTTCAGCACACCGTCCGGCAGTCCGGCCTCTTTGGCCAGGCCCGCCAGTTTGATGGCGGTCAGCGGGGTGTTGGAGGCCGGTTTCAAAATCACGCTGTTACCGGTGGCGAGCGCCGGGCCCAGTTTCCATGCGGTGGTAGACAGCGGAAAGTTCCAGGGCACGATCGCGGCCACCACGCCCAGGGGCATGCGGGTAATCAAGCCAATCTCGGTCGGACCGGTGGGGGCAATTTCGTCGTAGATCTTGTCGATCGCTTCCGCGTTCCAGCGGATGGTGGTCACCGCGCTGGGCACATCCACATTCATGGTGTCACTGATGGGCTTGCCGGCGTCGAGACTTTCCAGCAAGGCAATTTCATCGCGGTTTTCTTCGATCAGCTCGGCAAAGCGCACCAGGATCTTCTTGCGATCCATGGGTGGCATATGGGACCAGATACCGGATTCGAACGTATCCCGGGCCACCTTGACCGCACGCTCGGCATCTTCCGGGCCGCAGCTGGCGACCTGCACCAGCTCGCGGCCATCCGCCGGGCTGGTATTGGCGCGGGTGCTGCCGGAAAGCGCATCCACATACTCGCCGTTGATAAAGGCACGCCCCTCGATCGTGAGGGCGTCGGCCATGGCCAGCCACTCTTCGAGGGTTTGCGGGGTCGGCTTCTTGCTTGACCGGTTCTCTGTCATGACGCACCTCAATAGTTCGCTACAAGTTTGATAGCAATGGGTTAAAACTGAAGGATTGTTCAGTTTATACCTAAAATGTGATCACAAATCAAAGGGCGAGTATAAACCGCAAACCTAGAAGGCTTCAAAGGTGCCGGTTTCCAGGTTCTTGCGCGCACCGGGAATACTGAATACCCGGTTGTGGAAAGCAATGTAGAAACCGGGCTGCATCAGGCGGGCAGTTAACAGGGCTTCGGTGACATTTTGACGGGCGTCGGAATCGATGAAGCCCATGGGTTTCATGGCCCCGGTGAACACCACCGGCACTTTGGGTGTTCCCATTTGCTTGTAGCAGTAGTCGGCGGTGACGGACATGGTGTCGGTACCGTGGAGAATGACGATTGGGTCGCCGTGCTCCGAGGTGCTGGCGATGGCATTGCAGATCTGCATGCGATCGTTGTCATCCATCTCCAGCGAGTCCTTGTTGAGCACGCTCTCCAGCTCGAGATGGGTATAGGGCAGGCGCAGACTGGCAATCAGACCGTCGCGGATGATAGAAGCGCGATTTTTGAGGGTGCCCTCGGATTCGCAGTAGCTCTTTTCGATGGTGCCACCGGTGGTCAGGATGCGGATGGTGGTCTTCTGGTTGATATCTGTCATCGTTTTTCCCGCTGAATGAGTACAGTTTCGCGCATCTTAGAGGGGGATTTGGAATGGGACAATCTTAGTTTCCATTGGCGGTCGCGCCATCTCCCAATCTCACCGGGAAATTCCGCTGGGGGCGCAGGGAGCAGCATTTTATAATCGGCGCCCCACCAAATGGCCCGAAACCCAAAGCCTAAAACCTATAGCCTAAAACCTGTAGCCCAAAACCTATAACCCAAAACCTGAGGAATACCATGCCGGCGTTTCTGTCCCCGGAAGAGGCGGCGTTTATCGCCCTGCGCAATACGCTGCACAGCTACTATCCGCTGAGCGATGCGACCTGGGCAGCCTATCGGGCGCTGTGTAACTGGCACGAAATCCGCAAAGGCGCAGAGCTCTATTCCGCCGGCGACATCCCCCGCTCCTTTGCCTATGTGCACCGGGGACTCTTTCGAGTCTATGTGCTGGACGACAAGGGTGCCGAGTACAACAAGAACTTTTTCCCCGAGGGGCGCTTCCCCGGTTCCATGACAGCCCTGCTGAAACAGCAACCATCGCTCTACACCATCGACGCGCTGGAAGATTCCGCCATTATCGAAATTGACCACGCCGGCTACCGCCGTTTATTAAACGAGCGGGAAGACCTCAAGCTCTACCATATCCACTACCTGGAGCGGCACTGGCTAATGGATAAGGAACCCCGCGAAGTCGCCCTGGTACAGGATGAGGCCAGTGTTCGCTACCAGCGCTTCCTGCAGGATTTTCCCAGCCTGGCCCAGCGCCTGCCGCAATATCACATTGCCTCCCACCTGGGGGTCACCCCGACCCAGTTGAGCCGGATTCGCAAAAACCTGCTGACGAATCAACCTATGTAAATGCCTCTCCGCCTCCGGCTCCCTAGACTGCACCGCGTTCAGGGGAGTTGTGCGCTCCCGTTACTCAAGTGACCAATCCCGGAGAGAGCGATGCAAGCGTTGACCGCGTTGCCAGATTTACCCACGTCCCCCATTTCGACCGCGCTGCCCGTGTTATCCGCGCTGCAATGGCGCTACGCCGTGCGGCGGTTTAGCGATGAGCGCCTGCCTGCGAAGGATATCGAAGCCCTGATCGAGGCCACCCGGTTGAGCGCCTCGGCTTACGGCCTGCAGCCTTACCGCCTGATTCAGGTGGACTCCAGGGCGGTGCGCGAGCGTCTGCTCCCCCACGCCATGGGACAGGACAAAGTGTTGCACTGCTCCCACCTGCTGGTGCTTGCGGCAGAAACGGCCGTCGGAGACCACACGGTTGAACGCTATATGTCGCTAATGGAAAGTACCCGCCCGCTGTCGGCGGAAGCGCGCAGCGGTATGACCCGTCATATGAAAAGTGTCATCGACGGCATGACACCGGTCGAGCGCGCGGGCTGGGCACGGGAACAGGTTTTTCTGGCACTGGGCACACTACTCGCCGCGGCGGCGAGTATGCAGATCGACAGTTGCCCCATGACCGGGTTCGAGGCGCAGGGGTTTGATCAGGTTCTGGGTCTATCCACGCAGGGCCTCACCGCAACGGCACTGTGCGCACTGGGTCGGCGCCACCCGGAAGATGACCATGCGTCGCTCGCCAAAGTACGCCTGCCGGCAAACGATTTCGCACAGGTTATTTAGCGTGTACGCCCTGGCAACCCTGGCCCTGATGGCCGGTGCGGCAATCGCTGTTCAGGCCAGTATCAACGCACAGCTCGGGGTAATGTTGCGCAGCTCCCTGCTGGGTACCGCCATCGCGTTTGCCGTCAGCTGCCTGGTATCGGTAGTGGCGATCGCGGTGTCGGTGCGGCACTACCCGAGCCTGGCCACCATTCAGAGCGTGCCCTGGTACCTGTGGTTTGGCGGCCTGCTCAGTGCCTTCGGCGTCGGCCTTTTCTATTTTCTGATTCCGCGTATGGGCGTTGGCAGCATGATGTCATTTGCCCTCACCGGGCAGATTCTGGTCGCGGTAATCTCCAGCCACTTTGGCTGGTTCGACCTGCCCACCAAACCGATTTCCGCCCTGCGTGGAATGGGGGTCATGGCGCTGATGTCAGGCATCGTTTTGATTAATTGGGAATGAATAACGGAAGCAATCATGGAGAAGGTTAACGTAACGGACAGCAGCGACAGAAACCCAGCCACGCCCTCACTGCAAGAGAAAACTGCAGAGAATCAGTTGGACCAGGCCAACATCGATAACCTGACCACTTTGTGGCGCGTTATGGGGGCGCAGCGCGCTTACAGAGAGCAGTCAACACAACTCTACGCCTGCCACCGCTGGCCCTACCGGCACTGGTTTGAAGCGGATTCAGTGCCGCCGACCGAGACTCTGGCGAATATTTTCAACAGCCTGCCACCGTCGGCGACAGTACCGATATGGGACGCCACTGCGGAGCTCGGTACACCGTTACACAATGCCGGTTTCAAGATTGGCAGTGAACAGCGGGCCATGCATTTGGAACTGGCACAGTGGCAACCAGCCCCCACCGACAGCGCCCTGAATTTGACTCAGGTGCGGTCGGCGGCAGAACTGGAACACTGGGTGCGGATATGCAGCGATGCCTTTGGCTACGAGATTGATACCGGGGTCATGGCCAATGCGGCGACCAACCCAGAGACCAGCTTGTGGCTGGCGGAGCAGAAAGGTGTTGCCGTAGCCACCGCCCTGCTGTTTCGCACCGGCGACGTCATCGGCATCCACCAGGTAGGCGTGCCCGAAGCCTACCGCGGCCGCGGTATTGCCCGCGCACTGATGCAGCAGCTGTTAAACCACTGCAGGCAAACCGGTGCCCGCTACGCCACCTTGCAGGCATCGACCATGGGCGAGGGTTTGTACCGGCAACTCGGATTCAAGTCCCGGTTTTTGATTACCAACTACCGGCGGAACTAGAAATTCACGCCCGGGCTGCGGATCAAGCCACCGAGGTTTCCACCCGCAGCCAGTCCTCCTCCAGCCCCATGGCAACGCGGTCACCGACCTGTAATTCACCGACACCCGCGGGGGTGCCCGTCAGCACCACATCACCCGGCAGCAGGGTAAAGTAACTGCTGATATAGGCCACCAGATCCAGTATTGGCGTCAACATATGATTGGATTTGCCCCGCTGGCGCACCTCGTCGTTCAGCCACAGGGTGTAGGTCAGGTTATCCCAGTCCGGCAGCCAGTCGAGCTTGACGAACGGCGACAGCGGGCAGGCGCCGTCGAACCCTTTGGCCTTTTCCCAGGGCTGCCCCTGTTGCTTCAGGTTCGACTGCAGCTCCCGCAGGGTCAGATCCAGTGCCAGGCCGAGCCCGGCAATCGCCGGCGGTACATCTGCGGGGTTGGCATCGCTCAGCTTCTCGCCGATCAGCAGCGCCAGCTCGCCCTCGAAATGACAGCTGCCGCGGCCCCGCGGCAGGTGCACTGGCTCGCCCATGGACACCGCCGCCGTTGCCGGCTTGATGAACAGCAACGGCTCTTCTGGAATGGGGTTGTTCAGCTCCTCCGCATGAGCGGCGTAATTGCGCCCCACGCACACTATCTTGCCCAGAGGCAGGTCTACAGGAGAATTGCAGGTAAATTGATGCTTATACATAACCAAATTCGATACCTAGGATACACATTGCGTATAAAGCTTTGGAAAGCCCTTGTGTTATGATGCCGACCTCGCCGGACTCCCGGCGGTCTTCAACTGACTAATCGCACTATTTAGCTAAATCTGCCGCGATGGTTCCGTCATCGCGCACGGCCAAGAGATCCGATATGGCTTCATCCGCTTCTCATCCGAAAGAGTCTCTTCAGAAAGACAAAATCCGAATCCTGCTATTGGAGGGCGTCCACCAGTCCGCCGTGGAACTGCTGACTTCCCGCGGCTACACCAACGTGGAATACATCAAGACCGCGCTGCCAGAAGACCAACTGATTGAGAAGATTGCCGACGCCCACTTTATCGGGATCCGCTCCCGTACCCAACTGACGCGCAAGGTGCTGGAGAATGCACCTAAGCTGATCGCAGCGGGCTGCTTCTGTATCGGCACCAACCAGGTGGACCTGGAAGCCGCTACCGAGCTCGGCATAGCGGTATTCAACGCGCCCTACTCCAACACCCGTAGCGTAGCCGAGCTGGTGATCGCCGAGGCGATTATGCTGCTGCGCGGTATTCCGGAGAAGAATATGGTCTGCCATCGCGGTGGCTGGCAGAAGTCTGCGGTGGGTTCCTACGAGGCCCGCGGCAAGACCCTGGGTATCGTTGGCTACGGCGCCATCGGCTCCCAGACTTCGGTGCTTGCCGAAGCCATCGGTATGCGCGTGATTTTCTTTGATGTGGTCACCAAACTGCCCCTGGGCAACGCCTCCCAGGTCAACAGCCTGGACGAGCTGCTGGCACAGTCTGATGTGGTCTCCCTGCACGTGCCGGAGCTGCCGTCTACCAAGTGGATGATCGGCGCCGAGCAGATCGCCAAAATGAAGAAGGGCGCCATCCTGCTGAATGCTTCCCGCGGCACCGTGGTGGAAATCGAACCACTGGCGGAAGCGCTGAAGAGCGGCCATCTGGCGGCCACCGCCATCGACGTTTTCCCGGTGGAACCCCGCGGCAACGACGACGAGTTCCTCTCCCCGCTGCGCGGCCTCGACAATGCCCTGCTAACGCCGCACATCGGCGGCTCCACAGTGGAAGCTCAGGAAAATATCGGTGTCGAAGTGTCCGACAAGCTGGCGCTCTACTCCGACAATGGCACCACTACCAGCTCGGTGAACTTCCCGGAAGTTGCCCTGCCGGGCCACGTGGGCACCCACCGCCTGCTGCACATCCACAAGAATGTGCCCGGCGTGCTCGGTGCCATCAACCAGGTGTTCTCCGAAAACGGTATCAACATCTCCGCCCAGTTCCTGCAGACCAATGAGACTGTGGGTTACGTGGTAATTGATGTGGACGCGGAGTACTCGGATCTGGCACTGGAAAAACTGAAGAATATCCCCGGCACTCTGCGCTGCCGCGTGCTCTTCTGATACACCGGGTCTGAAACGGCGGCCTTCCGCAGCGCTGCCAGACCGCCCGATCATCTGATAGACTCTCGCAAACCCGGACGGCGACCCGCCGCCCGGGTTTCTTCTTTTCTTTCTTCCCGAATTAACGGCTCGACTTCACTGCCCAGCGATGTTTGCTGCGCGCCGGGCCAAGGCGACTCCAAGTGCAAAACCAGAATTCCGACTCGGCTGCCGCTGGACTGCTGGCAGGCATCGGCGCTTTCCTGATCTGGGGATTCGCGCCGCTGTACTTCAATCTGCTTGACGGTATTTCCGCTCCGGAAATTCTCAGCCACCGCAGTGTCTGGTCGTTTATCCTGGCCCTGATCCTGCTGGCCGCCATCGGCAAATTGCCGGATCTGCGCGCGACACTGGGCTCGCGCAAAAAAATGCTGACCCTGCTGCTGTCGACGATCCTGATCGGCAGCAACTGGCTGGTGTTTATCTGGGCCATCACCAACCAGCATCTGCTGGATGCCAGCCTTGGTTACTACATCAATCCGCTGATCAGTGTGCTGCTCGGGGTTGCGGTGCTGGGCGAACGACTTCGGCCGTTGCAGTGGCTGGCGGTGGCTCTGGCCGCGGTGGGCATTGCCTATGAACTGTGGCAGTTCGGGCGGCTGCCATTGATTGCGCTGTTCCTGGCATTCACCTTCGGCTTTTACGGACTGGTACGCAAGCGGGCACCGGTGGACAGCCTTACCGGCCTCGCCGTGGAAACCATGTACATGCTGCCGGTTGCCCTGGGCTTTCTGTTCTGGACCTCAAGCCCCACCAGTAACCTGCTCAATAACAGCTGGGAACTGAATGGCCTGCTGCTTCTGGCCGGCCCCATCACCCTGACACCGCTGCTGCTGTTCAATATCGCTGCGCGCCGACTCAATCTCTCGACCATCGGATTCCTGCAATACCTGGGCCCGACCCTGATGTTCCTGCTGGCAACCCTGCACTATCACGAGCCTTTCGATAGCGGCAAACTGGTCACCTTTGCGTTCGTGTGGATGGCGCTGGCCTTTTATTCTGTCGACGCACTGCAGCAGCGGCGCAAACGCCGCGCACTGAGAAATAAGGGAATTTGAGGTCGGGGAAGCTGGCGCGGATTACTGGGCCAGCCAGTCGTCCAGCGCCTTGAGTATCTGCTGCCGGTAGGGCTGGGTTTCATTGATCATCTGATGGCGGGCACCGCGCACGATCACCCGCTTGCTGTTGGGAAAGCGGTCGCGAATGACGCGCATGTTGTAGCGCCAGTCCACGGTGCCATCGTCGGTGCCCTGAATCACCAGGATCGACTTGGGGTTGCGGGCGGTTTTCGGAAACACCTTCAACCAGTCGACCATGGCGCCCAGCCAACGAATCGACATCACCGGCGACTGCAAAGGGTCGCGGTGGGCCTGGCGGCGGGAAAACTCGGCGTCGTGGGTATTGATATTGAAGCCGCGGCTGGGGTGCGGCATCAGGTAGCGCCCCAGGTAGAACATCCACTTGCGCAGATGCCAACGTGCCGGCCGCACCAGCGGCGCCAGTAACATGATTTTGTCGAATGGCTGCCACAGGCTGAATTGCAGGTAGCTGAGCAGTGTCGCACCGCCGGTGCTCTGCCCCATGCCGTGCCAGGGTTCCGGCATTTTCCCTTTCGCTTTGCGCAGCAGCGCTTCCAGTACTTCCCGGTATTGCAGAAATGTATCGATGGCCACCGGCTCACCGCTGGAGAGCCCGTGCCCGGGAAAATCCACGGCCACCACGTTGAGGCCACGCTCGAGACCGAAGCGGATGGCTGCACCGTATATACCGGTGTGGTCAAAATAGCCGTGGCAGATGAACAGGGTTCCCCTGGGGTTTTCCACCAGCCAGTACTGGGCCACCAGCTCAAACCCGGTGGATTTGAAGGTGCCGATGCCGGTAGCGGAAGATTCGGGAAAGTTCAGGCGATAGAAGTTGCGGTAAGAAATAACCGACTCGGGGAGGGGCTGGTCGCAGGCGAAATCCAGTGCCGGTAGCTGACTCCGCAGGGCGGAATAATCCGGGCGGCGAATCACCGGGCTGGGGTCAACAGCGTTAAATTCTTGCAGCAAGTCCATGACTCAATAGTACTGCATTTTTAAACGAAAAAGAGCGAACCGAAGTTCGCCCTTTTCACGCCGGATAAACCACAACGATCAATTGATCTTGGGTACCAGCTCGCCTTTCTCGTAGCGCATGAACATGGTCTCAAGGCTCACGGGCTTGATCTTGCTGGCGTTACCGGCGGTGTTGAAGGCCTCGTAGCGGGCCACGCAGATGTCCTTCATGGCCTTGGTGGTGGCCGCGAGGAATTTGCGCGGATCAAACTCGGACGGGTTCTGGGCCAGGAAGCGGCGCACGGCACCGGTGCTCGCCAGGCGCAGGTCGGTGTCGATATTGACCTTGCGCACACCGTACTTGATGCCTTCGCAGATCTGCTCCACCGGCACACCGTAGGTTTCCGGGATCTCACCGCCGAATTCGTTGATCACCTTCAGCCACTCCTGCGGCACGGAGGAAGAACCGTGCATCACCAGGTGGGTGTCCGGAATGCGCGCGTGGATTTCCTTGATGCGGTCGATGGCCAGAATGTCACCCGTGGGCGGGCGGGTAAATTTGTAAGCGCCGTGGCTGGTGCCACAGGCAATCGCCAGGGCGTCCACCTGGGTTTTCTTGACGAAGTCCGCGGCTTCTTCCGGGTCGGTCAGCAGCTGGTCGTGGGACAGTTTGCCCTCGGCACCAACGCCGTCTTCTTCGCCGGCCATGCCGGTTTCCAGGGAACCCAGACAACCCAGTTCACCTTCTACGGAAACACCGCAGGCGTGGGCCATGGCCACCGCGCGCTGGGTTACGTCAACGTTGTACTCGTAAGACGCCGGGGTTTTGCCGTCGTCCATCAGGGAGCCGTCCATCATTACCGAGCTGAAGCCCAGCTGGATGGAGCGCTGGCACACCGCGGGGCTGGTGCCGTGGTCCTGGTGCATGACCACCGGGATGTGCGGGAACTCTTCCACTGCGGCCAGAATCAGGTGGCGCAGGAAGGGGGCACCGGCGTATTTGCGGGCACCGGCAGAGGCCTGCACGATTACCGGAGAGTCGGTTTCATCGGCCGCCTCCATGATCGCGCGCATCTGCTCCAGGTTGTTGACGTTGAACGCTGGAATGCCGTAGCCGAACTCGGCAGCGTGGTCCAACATTTGGCGCAAGCTGATTAAAGCCATGAAAAAACCCTTTCTCGTCGAAATTTAGCTGGATAAATCGTTACTGCTGGTGTGCGATTCCTGACGAATTGCCGGTCGCATCTCTTTTTAGGTATTGGGTACTTCTACATCGAAAAAACATCGAAAACAGGTCGCTGACGAAGCAGGCTCGCTCTGGAGCCCGCTCCGCTACTGGTGTCTGTACTGCTAACCTGTACTGCTAATCAGTCGTTGGCGCGGCTTTCCAGCATGGCCACTGCCGGCAGTACTTTGCCTTCCACATACTCGAGGAATGCACCACCCCCAGTAGAAATATAGGAAACCTGCTCGGCAATGCCGTACTTATCCACAGCCGCCAGGGTGTCACCGCCGCCGGCAATGGAGAAGGCGTCGCTGTCGGCAATGGCCTTGGACAGACGCTCGGTACCGCCGCCAAACTGATCAAACTCGAACACGCCCACGGGGCCATTCCAGATGATGGTCTTGGCACTTTTGAGAATATCGGCCAGCGCCGCGGAGGAGTCCGGGCCGATATCGAAAATCATGTCGTCTTCGGTTACCGCATCTGCGGACTTGGTCTCGGCCGCGGCAGATTCACTGAACTCCTTGCCGGTCACCACATCGGTAGGTACCGGGATGTCGCATTTCTGCATCAGGCCCTTGGCGGTGTCGATCAGGTCGTGTTCACACAGGGACTTGCCTACCGGCTTGCCGCTGGCTGCGAGGAAGGTATTCGCGATACCGCCGCCGACAATCAGCTGGTCCACTTTGTCAGACAGGCTCTCCAGCACGGTCAGCTTGGTGGAGACCTTGGAGCCACCGACGATGGCCACCATCGGGCGCGCCGGGTTGGCCAGGGCTTTTTCCAGTGCATCCAGCTCCGTCGCCAGCAGCGGGCCAGCACAGGCGATAGGCGCAAATTTGGCCACACCGTGGGTGGAGGCCTGGGCGCGGTGGGCGGTACCGAAGGCATCCATCACGAACACATCGCACAGGGCCGCGTACTGCTTGGCCAGGGCTTCATCGTCTTTCTTCTCGCCCTTGTTGAAGCGCACGTTTTCCAGCAGGACTACATCGCCATTTTCCAGAGAAGCAAGTTCCGCGCCGCCCTGCCAGTCTTTCACTACCGGCACGTCTTTGCCCAGCAGCTTGCCCAGGTGCGCCGCGACCGGCGCCAGGGAGAATTCTTCTTCGTACTCGCCCTCAGTGGGACGGCCCAGGTGAGACATCAGCAGGACTTTGGCCCCGGCATCGACAGCGGCCTGGATGGTCGGCAGTGCCGCGCGAATACGCGCATCGGAAGTGACCGCTCCGTCTTTTACCGGAACGTTCAGGTCTTCGCGGATCAGGACGCGCTTGCCCGCCAGATCCTGGTCCTTCATCAATTTAACCGCCATAGCCAATCCTCTGTTGCTGGTTACTGAATACTCACTTACCCGGAAAAATGTGGGTACTACTCCGGAAGCGGGCGCGGATTATAAGCTGTTGCGATTCCCCCTGCCCACAATGCAGAGGGAGATGGTTGCGGCGCGGTCACCCGGAGAGCGCATTCGCGGAGCAGGAACCCGGGTACCAGAAATCGGTGCTGCGGCGCGGAGTATATCAATCCGTTTTGTAAATGAATTACCGCACACTATCGATATCATGGTGATAGCGCTGTCATTTTTACAAGAACGCAAAAAAATGCCTACCAGCGCCCCGCCGCGGAGAAATTCGCCTCCCCGGACAGACATACACCGCCGAGATCCCGCGCGCCTGAGCCGGCCCCCGGGTATGCGACTAGTATTCAAAAAGAAACAGGAGCAAGCGATGCAACCAGCCCGGGTAGAAGAGTTCAGCGCCCAGTGTCCCTACTGTGGCGAATCCATCCTGATGTTGATCGACACATCGGGGGGCAGCCGCCATTACATCGAAGACTGCACCGTGTGCTGCCGGCCAATCCAGGTGCTGGTGAGTGTGGATATGGAGGGGGACTGGCAGGTGCAGCTGAAACACGAAAACGACGTCTAGCCATTGGTCATGTTAAAACTATCCCCGCTAAAACAGGGTCCCTAACAGGGGCAACAACAGAACAACAAGAACAACAAAAAGGGCCGCGGGTTTTCACCCGCGGCCCTTTTTGCATCCTGTGAGATGGAAAGCGTTATGCGGTCTGGTGAATCTCGCGCGCCGCACGCTCGGCACTGGTCACGGCACCGTCAATGTAACCGAAGGTTTCCAGCTCGGTGTGCTCGCCGCAGAAGTGGATATTGCCTTCCTGCAACGGATGCGCGCCCCACCAGGAGGTGTAGCTACCGAAGGTCGGGGTCGAGTAGGAACCTTTGGACCAGGGATTCGCAGACCACTTGGACTGCATCGCGGTACCGGTGTAGGCGGCGCCGGTGCCCGGGAAAAAGTTGTCGACGATATTCAGGAAGTGATTTACATCAGCGTTTTTGGGTGCCGCAAACGGTGTGCTACCACCGAGGTTCGCACCGTAGTTACCTCCAAAGAAGTTCACCAGAATACCGTCCTGTGAGCCGGTGATAGAGGTGGAGTCCCAGGTATCAAACAACTCCGGGCGGCCTACATAGCTCACGCCATTGGTAGTGAACTGCTGACCGTTGATGTACTGCGACTGTGCCCAGGGACGGCTGCTGGCATGAATCGCCATTTTACCGTTGGTACCAAATGCCATCTGTTCGATGGCCATGCGTTTTTCTGGGCGGAAGCTGTCGTATAGCGCCGGCTCGATATCCACATCCCGGAGCAGGGAGAATGGCAAGGCCAGTACCAGCTTGTCGCAGTTGTGTACGTAGCCGTCTTCAAAAGTCAGGGTGTAAGGGCCATCGATGCTGCCGTTGATCGCCACCAGCTTGCGACCGGTTTCGATGGTGCCTTCCGGCAGCTGCTCGACCATCTTGCTCCAGATCTGGTCGTTACCACCGGCAATACGGAAGCGCTCGTCGGTACCCGCCAGCGGCAGTGCGCTGTTGATCGGGTTCCAGGCCAGCAAGTAGATCAGGTTCAGGGCCGTCTGGTCTTCCGGCTGCAGGCCGTACTCGGCAACCAGGTCCGCCTGGAATACCTGCCCCATATTGGAGCTGGCACCGATGCCGACCTGATCCATCCAGCTGTTGGAGTCGATGTAATCGAGCGCCTTGTGGGTGTCATTGTGCCAGTCGTAGGTCGGCAGCCAGGGGGCATCCTGCTGTACCTTTTTGAAGATTTTGTAGACGTCGCGCCACTCTTCGTTGAGCTGGTGCTCGGTGTAGTGCTGGCCATTGACGTAATAGAGCTCACTGCCGCCCGGCACCGCGTTGCCGTTGACGTCTTCCACATCCAGACCCAGCTCGTTCGCCAGATTGCGCACGCCATTGTGTTCGGTAGAAATCAGCTCGCCACCGCGCTCGACGGGACGGCCAAAAATAGTGCGGTTGGTATTCACCCGGCCACCCAGGCGGGTATTACCTTCAAATACGGTGCTGGCAATGCCGTACTGCTGCAGGCGATGGGCGCAGCGAATACCCGCAACACCGCCACCAATAATCGCCACGCGGCCCGGTTTGCCGTCGCCATTACCACCGCCAGGCGCCGCCATCACCGGCTTGGATACCGTACCGGCAGCCGCGCCAACACCCACCGCAGCAGCGCCCATACCCAGCTGCTTCAGGAAGCGACGACGCTCTTCAGTAGAAGCCGCCTTGCCACCCAGACGCGCACCTTCGGTCACGATATCGAGACTTTCATCGGCAGAAATTCCGGTTTTATCGGAAAGTGCCTGGGCGACGCGCATACGGCGCAACAACCCCGCAATGGGGGAGAGGGACTTGCGGCTTCTCATGATTTTTTTCCTGTGAGTGGTCAAAACTGGGATGTACGTCCCAGCAGTTATTTTTTGCGCCATTCTACAGAGCACACAGGAAAATGGAATGTTTGTTCGGTTTTGGCTAAAAATGCGGAACTAAGTACTTACAAACATGATAAACCCTTGTTTTAAGGTCACTTTTTCGTCAAAAACCCGCTTCAACCACCTCGAAACTGGCTTTTTAATAACCACAAAAAAACGGGAATTTTTTTCTGAAAGCAGGAATATCTCACTCTCTGTCCCCGTAAGCGCCACCTCATCTCATCCCGGTACGCCACCAGCCCCATTGCAGTCACAGCCGGTGACCGCTATAAAAAACGCTTCGGCCTCACGCCGAGCGGCATTGCCGGGAGATCCCCGGCCGCGCCGGCTCCGAACGCACACCGGAATACACCCGAACATAAGAGCCAACAATAAAAAGGAACCCTGTTATGGCTAACAGACTCTGGCTGCCAGCGACCCTGGCCCTCGCAATCTCCGCCTGCGGCGACCCCACGGCGGGCAGCAACAGCACCAGTAGTAAGGCTCCAGCTCCGGCGGAAGCCATCAACACCGCCACCGCAGCAGCACCGCAGGCCCTCAGCATCGACTACGAAAAATTCACCCTGCCCAACGGCCTGCGGGTGATCGTGCACGAGGACCGCAAGGCGCCGATCGTGTCCGTGGGGGTCTGGTATCACGTTGGCTCCAAGGATGAAAAACCCGGGCGTACCGGTTTCGCTCACCTGTTTGAGCACCTGATGTTCAACGGTTCGGAAAACTACGACGACGAATACTTCAAGCCCTTCGAGCAGGCTGGTGCCACCGGCATGAACGGCACTACCTGGCTCGACCGCACCAACTATTTCGAAACGGTGCCCAGCAACGCACTGGATATGGCCCTGTGGATGGAGTCCGACCGCATGGGCCACCTGCTCGGCGTCATTACCCAGGAGAAACTGGACGAGCAGCGCGGCGTAGTACAGAACGAGAAACGCCAGGGCCAAAACCAGCCCTACGGTAAAGTGTGGGAAAAACTGCAGGCGTCCATCTTCCCCGCTGGCCACCCCTATTCCTGGACCACCATCGGCTCCATGGAAGACCTGAACGCGGCCAGCGTTGACGATGTACACGAGTGGTTCAAAACCTATTACGGCGCGGCCAACACCGTGCTGGTACTGGCCGGCGATATCGACCTGGAAACGGCCAAAGCCAAGGCCGAAAAATACTTCGGTGATATTCCCGCGGGCCCGCCGCTGGCGAAGAAAGATTCCTGGATCGCCAAGCGCGACCAGTCCAGCCGCGAAACCATGTACGACCGCGTTGCCCAGTCTCGCCTGTACAAGGTATTCAATACTCCCAACCTGGGTCACGCCGATGAAGAAGCCATCAGCGTTGCGGCCTCGGTACTGGGCGATGGCAAGAACTCCCGCCTGTACCAGCGCCTGGTGTACGAAGACCAGATTGCCACCAGCGTGAATGTGGCGTTGTACGAATTCGAACTGGCCTCCATGTTCCAGATCATTGCCGATGCCAAACCCGGCGTTGACCTGGCTAAGGTGGAAGCGGCGATTGATGAAGAGCTGCAGAAATTCCTCGAGCAGGGTCCCACCGACGCCGAGCTGGCGCGGGTCAACATGAGTGAGTACTCCTCCTATGCCCGCGACCTGGAACAGGTGGGCGGCTGGAGCGGCAAGGGCGTGATCCTGGCCCGCGGTGAACTCTACTTCAACGACCCCAACGCCTACCTTGAAAGCCTCGGCGAAAAGCAGCAACTGACCTCGGCCCAGGTGAAAGCCGCGGCCAATAACTGGCTCGCCAGCGGCGATCACAACCTGGAAGTACACCCCTTCCCGGAATACAAAACCGCAGAGGCCGGTGCCGACCGCAGCAAGCTGCCGGAACTCGGCGACTTCCCCTCGGTACCCTTCCCGGAAATCCAGACCGCGGAAATGGCCAACGGCCTGAAGATCGTACTGGCAGAGCGCCACTCGGTGCCCGTGGTAAACATGGAGCTCAAGTTTGATGCCGGCTACGCTGCCGACCAGGGTGCAAAACTGGGTACGTCCAGCTACACCATGTCGATGATGAAGGAAGGCACCAGCCACCTGAGCGCGCTGGAAATCAGCGCCAAAGAAGAGATGCTCGGCGCCCGCATTGGCACCGATGCTGACCTGGATTCCTCCAGCGTCACGCTGAATGCACTCACCAGCAACCTGGACGAGTCTCTCGGCCTGTTTGCAGATGTACTGCTGAACCCAGCGTTTGCGGATGAAGAAATCGAGCGTAAACGCAGCCGCTGGATTGCCGGTATCCAACAGGAAAAAACCAAACCGGTACAGATGGCCCTGCGCAACCTGCCGCCGCTGCTGTACGGTGACGATCACGCCTACAGCATTCCATTTACCGGCAGCGGCACCGAAGAGTCCATTGCCTCACTCACCCGCAACGACCTGGTGAACTATCACCAGAGCTGGCTGCGCCCGGACAACGCCACCCTGATTGTGGCCGGCGACATCACCATGCCGCAGTTGCAGGAAAAACTGCAGCAGCACTTTGCCGACTGGACGGCGCCGCAAGGTGCAAAACCGGTGAAGAACCTGGCCAAGGTGGCACTGCCGGAGAAATCCAGCGTCTACCTGATCGACAAGCCGGGATCCGAGCAGTCCATCATCATCGGCGGCCTGCTGGCGCCCTCGGAGAAAATTGCCGAGCGTGAAACCCTGCACATGATGAACGACATTCTCGGCGGCACCTTTACCGCGCGCATCAATATGAACCTGCGGGAAGACAAGCACTGGGCGTACGGTGCTTACTCCTTCCTGACCGGCGCCAAAGGCCAGCAACCGCTGCTGGTGTACGCACCGGTACAGACCGACAAAACCAGTGAATCCCTGGCGGAACTGCAAAAGGAACTGCGGGCTTACATTGGCGGCAACCCGGCCAAAGTGGACGAGCTGCAGAAACTGAAAGACAAGCGCATCAACGAATTACCCGGTCGTTTTGAGACCATCAATTCCGTTGCCGGTGCCCTGTCTTCACTGGTCACCTACGAGCGCCCGCTGGACTATATGGACGGCTACGCGGCGCAGGTACGCGGTATCGACCTGAAGCGGGTACATGAGCTGGCGAAGCAGACCATCAAGCCGGATCAGTTTGTGTGGGTGATTGTGGGCGATAAGGAAAAAATCGCCGACAAGGTAGCAGCGCTGGAAATCGGCACCATCGCCGAGCTGGATGCTGACGGCAAGCCTGTCGCTGGCGACAGCTGAGCAATTAGCCGCAATCTTTGCAGCTACAAACTGTAACTACAAAATGTAATTGCAAAATGTAATTACAACAAAAAGGGCCGCGGTTTATACCGCGGCCCTTTTTTTGCTGTGTACCCTGTAACGTTTGATACGCAGAAATTTGCCACTGAGGGTAGCATTTCGCGCCAAACCAGCAATAGGAACGATGGTACCAATTAGTGCATTCCTCGTTTTAACCATAACGAGCAATATCCTCACAACCCCCAGCAGATTGCCGCGTTTTTCATCCTGAAAAACAGAATTTGCTCACTTATCCACACTTGCCTCATTCCACAATTGGAACACCAGCAAAAGCTGCTAGATTTTCATCACCGGCTGTACGTCTGTACCGGTTCAGGCACTGCTGCAGCCAGCAAAACCTTTAACAATAAGAAGTAGCAGCCCATATTGGAGCTTCATAACAATGAGAAAAAACCTTTCATCCCTAACATTCGGCGCGCTGGCCCTTGCCGTCGCCGTCCAGGCCAGCGCCGCGGATGAGCGCTACATCGTCAAATTCAAAGAGGGCAAAGGCCCGGCCGTAAAAGCGATGATGGAAAAGAACGGCGGGCGCTCGGCCCTGGCCCTGGAAAAACACAACGCCATGGCCGCCAACCTCCCGCAAAAAGCCCTCACCGCCATGCGCAATAACCCCAATGTGGACTACGTGGAAGAGGATGTGAAGCGCTACCCGATGGCGGAAACCACGCCCTTCGGCATTCCGATGGTACAGGCCAATCTGCTCAGCGATGCCATGGCCGGCAACCAGACCGTATGTATCATCGATTCCGGCTACGACCTCAATCATGAAGATCTTGCCGGGAATAACGTGAATGGCAGTAACGATTTGGGCACAGGCTTCTGGTACACCGATGAGAACAGCCACGGCACCCATGTGGCCGGCACCATCGCCGCCATCGGCGGAAACGGTACCGGCGTCGTCGGGGTAAACCCGAACCGCAACCTCAATCTCTACATCGTCAAGGTCTTTGGCGCCGACGGTTGGGCCTACTCATCGTCTCTGGTCGCGGCAGCACAGGATTGTGCCAACAATGGTGCCAGCGTAATCAATATGAGCCTCGGCGGCACCATGAAGTCCCGCACCGAAGATCAGGCATTTGCCGCGCTTTACAGCAACCAGAACATTCTCTCCATTGCCGCGGCCGGTAACGACGGCAACACCCGTCATTCCTATCCGGCATCCTACGATTCCGTGGTCTCAGTTGCAGCCGTCGACAGCAATAAGATGGTCGCCGACTTCTCCCAGCAGACCGATCAGGTAGAGCTCTCTGGGCCCGGCGTGGACGTCCTGTCTTCCGTACCCGTGGGCATGGGCCTTTCCACCACATTCTCTGTGGCTGGCAATGCGATAGAAGCTTCCGGTATGGAAGGCAGCCCTCAGGGCAGTGCCAGTGGTGCCTTGATGGATTGCGGCCTGGGTGAAGCCGCCTGTGCCGATGCCAGCGGCAAGGTGTGCCTGATTTCCCGCGGCAATATCAGCTTCGCGGAAAAGGTCCAGGCCTGTGAAGCCGGCGGTGGTGTCGCCGCGGTGGTCTACAACAATGAGCCCGGTATGCTGTTTGGCACCCTCGGTGAAACCGCAACCGGCATTCCGTCTGCGGGGATTTCCGATACCGACGGCGCTACCTTGCTCGGCCAGATTGGCAGCAGCGCCAGCCTTGCCATCCAAGCCAGCGACTATGCGTATTTCAATGGCACCTCGATGGCCACCCCCCATGTAGCCGGTGTTGCCGCGCTGGTATGGAGCCACTTCCCCAGCTGTAGCGCCAGCGAAATCCGCTCCGCGCTGACCAGCACCGCGGAAGATCTGGGTACTGCAGGACGGGATAACGCCTACGGTTTCGGTCTGGTGAAGGCCAAGGATGCGGTGGATTACCTCACCGCCAACGGCTGTGGTGGCGGCTCAGGTAGCAGTAGCTCCGGCGGCAGCAGCGGTGGCGGCAGCGGCGGCGGCAAGCCCTGCAAGGGCAAAAACTGTAATTAATCGGCAATAGCCAAACCACAAGGGGCCGATATCGGCCCCTTTTCTTTAAGCCCTTTCTTTAAGCCCTTTCTTTAAGCCCTTTCTTTTTCCCCTGTAGAGCGCCTCCTGCAGAGAAAAAATATCGCTCGATAAAATTGATCCAGATCAATTTGAGCGCCCGTCTTGATCCAGATCAAATTTCACTACAACCCCTCCCTCTAGAATCCTCGCCTCAACAAGCGACGCCCATTAACACGGTGTACCGCCAACCGTATTCAATAGATTAGAAAACAGGGAGTTCCGGTATGGGGAATGCCGATAGTGATGTGGTGTTTCAGAGTTATGGACGCTGCTGTAACAACGAACATTTCTTTATCGATTTTTACGACCAGTTTATGGGCAGCTCAACCGAGATTCGCGACCTGTTCGTGGACACGGACATGGCCGCCCAGCGCCACCTCCTGCGCAACGGCATCATGCAGCTGGTATTGCACGCCCGCGGTATGGCCGACACCAAACTGCGCGCGCTAGGTTGCAGCCACTCCCGCAGCGGCTACAACATCCGCCCGGAGTGGTATGGCCTGTGGCTGGATGCCCTGCTGGTCACCCTGAGAAAATACGACCCGGACTTTAGCGAAGAAACCGCGCTGGCCTGGCGCCGCGCCATAGAACCGGGTATCGCACTGATCCGCAGCGCCTATTGACCATGCCAATAAGCAGTCCGGCTTATTGACCAATCGGTATACCGTTTCTCTTTGTGCCCCCGGACATTGTTTGGTAGGCTTCGCCGCGTAGCCGTAGCCGTAGCCATTCTTTGACTCCCGTAATCAAGAGAGCCAACAGGAGAGTCTACGAGAGCTGCCCGCAGACCCAAGCGCCCCTTTCGGGGGTGCCGATTTACCGCAAGCGTTACCCGCTGGATGAGTTTTTGAAAGCGATCAGCCACTATAACAATGCCCCCGGAATACTTCCGGCAAACCTGGACCCT
The DNA here is from genome assembly GCF_023156515.1 of Microbulbifer sp. CAU 1566. NCBI lineage: Bacteria > Pseudomonadati > Pseudomonadota > Gammaproteobacteria > Cellvibrionales > Microbulbiferaceae > Microbulbifer > Microbulbifer sp. CAU 1566. Next base: position 1,084,056 of record NZ_JALNMG010000001.1, read on the forward strand.
CGGGTCAGGGCGGTATTTGTATTCTGGTTACTGGGCAGCGCCTTTTTCGGTTTTTCCAGCCTGCTGCTGCAATTCGGTTTTCCGCCGACACCCTCCGAGCTTCTGCCAATTCTCGAAAGCGGCATTACCTCCGAAACCATTATCGCGCTCGCCAGTGCGGCGCTGCTGATTACCAGTATTTTCATTTTCCGGCACTTCTGGCTGCAGCTATTGCTCAGTTTTTTCAGAAGTCTGCGCACCGTTTTCCAACGTTTTCTTCGCGCACTACAACCGCCGACTCCGGCACTGTGCTCTGCACACCGCTCCGCCCACACCTCCCGAGCTCCCCCTTTCCGCGCGTAATGCATATGGTCTTTACAGGTTCGGCCTGTTCAGTCCATTCGCGCTGATATTTTTCATCGAAAAATAAACCTGTGACCTGACTGCCTCCGGCATCGGGACGGGGGACCTGTTCGTTCGCAATCTGTCAGCGCCTCTCTGACTACCGCAGGTAGTTGTTGTCAATCTCCATGCCGAGAGGAATGCTCCTCGTGTTAACTCGTAGCCTCAGAAACGCTGCGCTGTCTGCTGCCGTGCTTGCACTGGCGGGATGCGACGGCGGCGTGCTCGACCCCAAGGGACAAGTGGGTGTCGACGAAAAAAATCTGATCATCATCTCCACCCTGCTGATGTTGCTGGTGGTGATTCCGGTGATCGTCATGACCCTGTACTTCGCGTGGAAATACCGCGAGGGGCGGGAACATGAAATCTACGCGCCCAAGTGGGCCCACTCCACCAAGATCGAAGCCACCGTATGGCTGGTGCCAGTGGTGATCGTGCTCATTCTCGGCGTCATCACCTGGCGCTCTACCCACAGTCTCGATCCCTACAAGCCGCTGGACCACGAGCGCGAACCGCTCACCGTGGAAGTGGTGTCACTGAACTGGAAATGGCTGTTCATCTACCCGGAGCAGGGTATTGCCGCGGTGAATGAGCTGGTGATCCCCACCGACAGACCGGTGAATTTCAAAATCACCTCCGAGTCGACCATGAACTCCTTCTTTATCCCGCAGCTCGGCAGCCAGATTTATTCGATGGCGGGCATGGAGACCAAGCTGCACCTGATCGCCAATGAGCCGGGTACCTTCGAGGGCTTCTCGGCCAACTACAGCGGTGAAGGCTTCTCCGGTATGCACTTCGAAACCAGGGCGGTGGATGAAGCGGCATTCGAGCGCTGGGCAAGCGACATGAAGCGCGGTCATGGAACGTTGGATAACTCGCGTTACGCACAGTTGGCCGAGCCCAGTGAAAACCACCCGGTGGAATACTTCAGCGCGGTCAGCGACGGGCTCTTCCACCAGATCATGTTCAAGTACATGCAGCACTACAACACCTGGAACAAGGCCCCGGCCCATCACCACGGGGAGCACGACACCGCTTCCATGCCAGGCATGCACAACGGCCCACATAACGGCTCACACAACAGCAAGGCGGAGGAATAAAAATGAATCTGCTCGGTAAATTATCCTGGGAAGCGATTCCCTATCACGAGCCCATCATCATGGGCACCCTCGCGGTGGTCGGTATTGCCGGCGTGCTCATCGCGCTCGCCATCACCCGCGCAAAGCAGTGGAACACCCTGTGGTTTGACTGGATCACTTCCGTCGATCACAAGCGCCTCGGTGTAATGTATATCCTGCTCGCACTAATCATGCTGATCCGCGGCTTCTCCGACGCGATCATGATGCGTACCCAGCTGGCCATGGCGACTAACGGATCCGCCGGCTACCTGCCGCCGGAGCACTACGACCAGATCTTCACCGCCCACGGGGTGATCATGATCATGTTCATGGCGATGCCGTTCATGATCGGTCTGATGAACATCGTATTGCCGCTGCAAATCGGTGCGCGCGATGTGGCCTTCCCGTTCATGAACAACCTGAGCTTCTGGTTGTCCGCGGGCGGCGCCATCCTGATCAACATTTCCCTCGGCCTCGGTGAGTTCGCCAAGACCGGCTGGCTCGCCTATCCACCGCTGTCGGAGTTGTCGTTCAGTCCCGGTGTGGGAGTGGATTACTACATCTGGGCACTGCAGATTTCCGGTGTCGGCACCCTGCTGACGGGTGTGAACTTCCTGGTGACCGTGTTCAAGATGCGCGCGCCGGGTATGAAGCTGATGGACATGCCGATCTTCACCTGGACCTGCACCTGGGCCAATGTGCTGATCGTGGCTTCCTTCCCGATCCTGACCGCAGTACTGGGCCTGCTGACCCTCGACCGCTACCTGGACTTTCACTTCTTCACCAACGATCTCGGCGGCAACGCCATGATGTATATCAACCTGTTCTGGGCCTGGGGACACCCCGAGGTATACATCCTGATGCTGCCCGCTTTCGGTATTTTCTCTGAGGTGATTTCCACCTTTACCGGCAAGCGCCTGTTCGGCTACAAGTCCATGGTGTGGGCCAGCGGTGCGATTTCCATCCTCGGGTTTATCGTGTGGCTGCACCACTTCTTCACCATGGGCTCCAGCGCCAATGTGAATGCCTTCTTCGGCATCATGACCATGATCATCGCGGTACCCACCGGGGTGAAACTGTTCAACTGGCTGTTCACCATGTACCGCGGCCGCCTGCGCATGACGGTACCGGTGCTGTGGACCCTGGGCTTTATGGTGACCTTCACCATCGGTGGCATGACCGGCGTATTGCTGGCGGTGCCGGGTGCGGACTATGTGCTGCACAACAGCCTGTTCCTGATCGCCCACTTCCACAACACCATCATCGGCGGTGCGGTGTTCGGTTACCTGGCCGGCTTTGCCTTCTGGTTCTCCAAAGCCATGGGCTTTCATCTGAACGAGCGCATCGGCAAGGCGTCTTTCTGGTGCTGGCAGGTCGGTTTCTACATGGCGTTTATGCCGCTGTACGTGCTCGGTTTCCTCGGTATGACCCGCCGCCTGAACCACACCGACAACCCCGACTGGAATCTCTGGTTGTATATCGCCTGCGCCGGTGCCGTCGTAATCCTTGTCGGCATCGTGCTGCAATTTGTGCAGCTGTACCTGACGTTCCGCGACCGCGAGCAGAACCGCGACCTCACCGGTGACCCCTGGAACGGCCACACCCTGGAGTGGTCGACCGCCTCGCCGCCGCAGTTCTACAACTTTGCGGTACTGCCGCAGGTGCGCGACATCGACGCGTTTACGGAGATGAAGGAAAAGGGCACCGCCTACCAGCGTCCCGCCAAATACGCGCCCATCCATATGCCGAGAAATACCGCGGCCGGCATTTTAATCGCCGGTGCCGCCACTGCCTTCGGCTTTGCCGCGGTGTGGCACATCACCTGGCTGGCGATTGCGAGCCTGGTGGCTGTGGTTGGTTTCCTTCTGCAAAGAGCCTATGCGAAGGATGTGGATTACTACGTGCAGCCGGATGAAATCGCGCGTATCGAGTACGCCCATCTGCGCCACGTGAATCCCGCACCGGAGCATGCACACGGTCCGGCAACCCCGGCCAAGCGCCGCAAAAAAGCATCCGAACAAACTGTCAAAGAGGTGTCCGCATGACCGCGATAGCGCAAATACCACAGGGCGCCGCTGCGGCGTCCGATCACCACGACGATCATCATCACGAACATCACGACACGAGTGAGAACACCATCTTCGGTTTCTGGCTCTACCTGATGACCGACTGTCTGCTGTTCGCCTCGGTGTTCGCCACCTACGCGGTGCTGTTCATGAACACCGCCGGCGGCGTATCCGGGCGCGATATTTTCGAACTGGATTACGTGGCCATCGAAACCGCGGCGCTACTGTTCAGCAGTATCACCTACGGTTTCGCCATGATCGGCGCGCATCGCCAGAACAGAGCCGCCACCCTCGGCTGGTTGGCGGTGACCTTCGCCTTCGGCGCGGTGTTTATCGGTATGGAAGTGAATGAATTCCATCACCTGATTGCCGAGGGCAACGGCCCGTCGCGAAGCGCCTTCCTCTCTTCCTTCTTCGCACTTGTCGGCATGCACGGCCTGCACGTGACCGCCGGCCTGATCTGGATGGCGGTGATGATGATTGAAGTTGTGAAGCGCGGCCTGGGCCAACAAACCATTACCCGGCTGTCCTGTCTGAGCCTGTTCTGGCACTTCCTGGATATCGTCTGGGTGTGTGTATTTACCGTGGTTTACCTGATGGGGGTTCTGTAATGAGCGCACAGTCTGACTTGCATTCCGGGCATGAACACGCGGCCGATCACGGCAGTGTCAAGTCCTATCTGGTGGGATTTGTGCTGTCGGTCATCCTCACCGCCATTCCCTTCTGGGCGGTGATGACCGGGCAATTCGACAAGGCCACCAGCATCTGGCTGGTGGTGGTGATGGCGATTGTTCAGGTGGTGGTGCACCTGAAATATTTCCTGCACCTCAACTTCTCCATCGCGGGACGCGCGAATACCTTCGCCTTCCTGTTTACTGCATTGATCATCGTGATGGTGGTTGGGCTGTCGGTGTGGATCATCTACGCCTCCAACGCCATGATGATGCATTGATGGTTTTACCACGATTCAGGTAATGGCCGTGTTCAAGCATTTATCGAAATACTTCGCCGTCACCAAGCCGGGCATCATCGCCGGCAATCTCATTTCGGTAGCGGGGGGATTCTTCCTCGCCGCCCGCGGCGAGATCGACTGGGGGCTGTTTATGGCCTCGGTGACCGGGCTGTCGCTGATCGTGGCCTCTGGCTGCGCCATCAACAACTACATAGACCGCGACATTGATGCACGCATGCAGCGGACCCGCAACCGGGTTACCGTCACCGGTGCCCTGGCCGCGCGGGCAGCGCTCCTGTTCGGCGTGGCGCTCGGCATTGCGGGCTTTGCGCTGCTCTCGTTTTACACAAACGCCGTTGCCGTCGCTTTCGCGGCGCTCGGATTTGCGGTTTATGTAGGGGCTTACAGTCTGTATATGAAGCGCAACTCCGTTTACGGCACCTTGGTGGGCGCGCTGTCCGGTGCGGTGCCGCCGGTGGTGGGCTACTGCGCGGTGACCGGAGCCTGTGACGCTGCAGCGTTGATCCTGCTGGTGATGTTCTGCCTGTGGCAGATGCCACACTCCTATGCCATTGCAATATTCCGTTACCGCGATTACGAGGCGGCGAATATTCCGGTATTACCGGTTGCACAGGGCATCGGCAAGGCAAAACTGCATATCGTGCTCTATATTGCGGTGTTCGCCCTCACCAGTATTCTGCTGCCTTTGAATGGCTACACCGGTACCGCGTTTATGACAGTGGCCTGTAGCACCAGTTTCTGGTGGCTGGCGATGGCGTTGCGCGGTTACCGCAAAGACGTTGACGTCCATGGCTGGGCGCGGCAGGTTTTCGGGTTTTCGATTATCACCATTACCGCTCTGAGCGTGACCATGGCACTGGACTTCAACCACGTTGCACCCCAGTGGATAGTGGCCGGCTAACGCAGCTCGAATTATCGGAATTCGTTCAATAAAATTTGTTCAATAAAAAAGGTTTACCGGTAACCCGGTAAACCTTTTTATCCTTTCTCAGGCGGTTACTGACTTTGTAGATCAGTAATGCACTTGTTGTACTCATTGATGTAAACGCTGCTGCCCCGGTTGGGCACTTCATTGGATTTATCCGCAGCGGAGTTACGACAACCTTCAATCTGGTCACCAGTCAGGTTAGTCGCAGGAAGGGTCTGGCTGCGCTGATACATATGCGCTTGTGACAGACGATCCTTATGAGCCTGAACGGTAGGCTGAGGAACCTGATAGAAAAGACCAGTTTGTTCATTGAACTGATAGAAGTTATCGCCACTGTGCCAATAGGTTTTACCCATAATCTGCACTTCGGACGCCCCAGCAGGGAGCTGAGTCATTTGGTCTTCCGCCTGAGCAAAACCCGCTACAGCACAGAACAGAACGACGGGCATAAGATAACGCATTTGGTTTACCTCCTCTTCGGATGTGCCACGAAGTCTATTCCCCGGTCAGTCCCTTCCCAACAAGATTCGCGGCGATAAAACGCCGGCTCACTTCAGCGCACTCATCATCGTCAACAAGGCCACCATCCCGTACTTAAACCCCTGCCAAAGCGAGCAAGCCGGCGCGAAGCTGACGTCAAAACTGAAACACCGTTTCCCTTAGATGATTTCAGAATTTCCCTTCCCCAAACCGATCAGTCAGGCCTGTTCAAATGCCAATACCAGAACGCATTAGAACGCCGTTGGCGGCGCACCAATCAACATAGACTTGTGGTCTAATAAGACCCCTCTAATGGGGCCCAATAACCGCCTTCGAATTACCCTCAGGATAAACAACCGTGCAATCTGAATTTCTGACCGCCACCCTGTTCAATCTCGGCCTGAACCTGCTCTACACCCTGCTGGCACTACTTATCGGCATGGTGGCCCTGCTGGTGATCGACAAGAAGCTACTCAAGCATGTAGACATTGAAGCGGAGCTGAAGAACGGCAATATGGCCGTCGCAATCTTTGCCTCCACCATCCTGATGTTTGTGGCACTGATCATTTCCTTCGGGCTCAAGGGCTGAGGTTAGTCCGGTGCGTCTACTGCTCATCGGTATCGTGCTAGGTGCCCTGCTAATGGTGCCGAAACTATTACAACAGCAATGGGCCCAGCAGCGGGAGCAGGCTTCGCTGGTAGCCAGCATCCGCAGCGCGCCTCTGGGATCCGGGGAGGAAACGCATATAGACAGCCAGCGGGGCACGGTTGTGGTCAGCGGCAGCAGTTCGCCCCTCACGGAAAGCATGGTGCAAGGAGCGATTGGAAAAAGGTCTGCCGAAGAGAGCGGCTATATCTCCGTATGGAACTGGCAGGGGCTTGAATCCGTCACGGCCTCCGCCCGCGGTCTCGACAGCCTGCACCACTTTGCCAACAGCTACCTGGTTGGCTTCCAGCCCTTCGATACCGAGGCACTCTGGATTCCCCTCTACACCCTCGCCATCCGCAAGGAGTACCAGTACGACCACCTGCAATATGCAGGGCTTGCCGATATCTGGCAGACCTCCCGCCAGGCCTATTATCAGAAGCGTGGTGACTGTGAGGACCACGCCATACTGCTGGCCGACTGGCTGATTAACCTGGGGGTCGATGCCCGGGTTGCCCTGGGCACTTACAACGGCGACGGCCATGCCTGGGTGGTCGCCGTTGTGGACAATACCGAGTATTTGCTGGAGGCAACCAGCAAGCGCCGCCAATCCAACTGGCAGGCCATGCCCCTGGCCGCCCTGGCCGAGGGATACGATGTAGAGTTCCAGTTCAACCGGGATTACTTCTGGGCCAAAACCACTTCCGCGCCCACGCGGAACTATCGGGGCAAGCACTGGATCAGGAAATCACAGTTTATTCGTGGATAACCTTGGCGGCCGCGCTCAATCAGGTCGACGGAAAAATAAAAATGCCGGCAATATTGCCGGCATTTTTATTGCGTTCACAAAGAATAGGTTAGCCGCTCAAATCGGCGACCCTGGCGGTATTGCTTTCACATCACCCGCGTCCACCTTCAAATCCCCCTGCATAAACGCGGCTATGCGGTTGGCTTCATAGAAGTAGTGCGCGTTGTATCCCAGGGGATCATCGCCAAAAAGTTTCATTTCACCAATGGCGTGCTGGAATTTTGCCAGCTCAAAGTTGGCACGCGCACGGGCGGATTCCGGTGCTTTTTTGTCGCTGGCAAGCAGCATCAGGCGGTGAATATAGACGTGATTCACCCGCTGGTGTACTGCCGCCTCCAGCCCGTCATATTTTTTGCGATTCAGCGATTGCTCGGTCAGCTGGGCCAGCAGGGTGTTGAAGCCCGGGCCTTCACCGCGACGGGCCTGCTGCTCCTGCAGGCGGGCGGCGCGCTCCGGATCGAGCAATATCGCGTAAGTGTGGCCCGCCGCCGCTTCCGCCATCGCAATACCGTCAAACGCGACACCGGTGTAGGCCGGGAAGCTCTCACCGGTGCGGCTGTAACCGTAGGATTTCGGCGGCAGCAGTTGCAGCACCTTCTCTGGCAGGGTCAGAAACTCCGGTTGCAGGGTCGCAACAAGGGCATCGATCGCCTGCTGCTGCTTGCTCGCCGGTACCAGGGTATAGCTCTCCGGATCGGCGTTGTTGTAGAGGTAATCGTACTCCAGGCCGCCAAGCAACTTGCCGACCGCTTCCGCCTGGTAGCGATGTCCGTAATACACTGGCACCAGGGTTTCATCCAGGGAGGAGCGCACCGTATCCGAACGGTTTGCCGCACGGCTGAAATTATCCAGCGCGTAACGGCGCAGCTCTGTCATACGGGAGAACTCTTCCAGTACATCGCCGCCGTTGTCCCACAGGTGAGAAGAACCGTGGGCATTATTAATGGAGCGGGAATCCGGGTCAGAGATAAAACGCAGCTTCTGATCACGGGCATCATCGATAACCGCGGCCAGATACTGAGGCTCTTGCGCATTGTCGGTAACACCATACCCGTAGCGGACCGCCAGTTTGTCCCAGGCACCGATACCGGTGTCGTAGGCTTGCTGTAATTTCAGTGCATCGCCATCCAGAGTGACCAGCGGCGCCGGGTAATCCATTACCGAAGCGCGACCTTCGGTACTCGCCACAAAATTGTGGGCCAGTCCGAGGGTGTGCCCCACTTCATGGGCAGACAGCTGGCGAATACGGGCCAGCGCCATATCCTGCAGCGCTTGCGTATCGGCGTCCTCCTGGCCGTAGGGCTGCAACAGGCCCTGGGCGATGAGAAAATCCTGGCGCACACGCAGGGAGCCCAGGGTGACATTGCCCTTGAGGATTTCCCCGGTACGCGGGTCGTAGACGGAATAACCGTAGGACCAGCCTCGAGTAGAACGGTGCACCCAGTTGATCACGTTGTAGCGCACATCCAGGGGGTCGGCGTCCTCCGGCAGCACCTTTACCTGGAAGGCATTCTTGAAACCGGCAGCCTCGAAGGCCTGATTCCACCAGCTTGCGCCCTCGATCAGGGCACTGCGCACCGGCTCCGGTACACCGGAGTCCACGTAGTAAACGATCGGCTCCACCACCTCATCGCTACCGGGTTGCTTCTGCAAGCGGTGGCGGAAAATCAGCCGCTGATCCATCGGCTGATCGATCGCCGTCGCATAGTCGCGATAGGTCAGTGGGAAATAGCCGCTATTGCTGTGGAACTGGCGGGGCTGGTATTCGTTATCCGGTAGCTCCACCAGTGAAATATGCTGGCGTAAGGTCACCAGTGTCGGGGTAGGGACCACTTCCTTCAGGTAGTTACCCGGCTCGCTGCCAGTGAACGTCAGTTGCGCTTCAAATTCCGTGTTTTTGGGGAAGCTCTTGGTTCTCGGCAGGTAAATGGAAGACTTGCTGCCATCGATGCTGTAACTGCCCTGCTTGGTGTCTTTGAGGCGCTGGGCAATGCCGTGCTGGTCGCTCAGGAGAAAAGGCGTGAAGTCCACCAGTACCGCACTCCCCTCTTCCGCCAGTACCGTGAAGCCCCATAGCACCGAAGAGGCGAATGCTTCCGATACCGCCTGGCGCTCGGCCGGGTTGTCGGATTCCGCGCGGTAAGCGAGATTGCGCTGGTGCAGCAATACCTTGTTACCCACCCGCTCAAATCGCACCAGACGGCTCTCACCGGCCTGGTTGCGGTCCAGGCCCACCGGGTTGGATCCCAGGCCCTGCGCCAGGCCAGTAACAAACAGCAGATCCTGGTCAAAGTAGTCCAGCTCCAGTAGAACCCGACCTTCTTTACTATCCCAGTAGAAATCGTACAGCCCCTGCTGCTTTTTCATACCGCTGGTGATTTCGCCGATGCTCGCCGCCTCAACGGACAAACTGGATATCAGCAGCGCGGCAAAGAGTAACCTCGTTAGCATTGATCCCCCCAAAAACCTTTGTTGTGCATTATTAAACCGTAGAGATTACCACTCGCACCTCGACAGTAAACCGCAACACCGGGATTCGGCAGATCACCCTGTGCGAATCACACTTTCGGGGCAAGTCGTCGCGGTGGGCACAGTGAGAGCCAACAATTCTTCCGTCGCGCTGATCCCACCGACGAAGATTGTGATGGCGCCCAGATTCGCCCCACCCTCACGGAAATTCCATTCATCGCAGCACAACCCGACCGCGGGACTATTGGCACGTTTAATGCTTTTTAGACTTTGTTCAACGAAGAGCTAGCGGAGTGTCTATGAGCATCGAAGAAGTATCACTGTTTATTTTGCTGCTCTGTGCAGCGGGCCTGATCGCCGGAATAACGGCGGGTTTATTTGGCAACGGAGGCGGGTTTGTGGTGGTGCCGGCACTACTGGCGGTCTTCCCCTTTCTCCACAGTGCTACCGATGAAATGATGCGCGTGGCAGTAGGTACCTCACTGGCATCCATCGTGGTCTCTTCGGCAAGATCGGTACAGGCGCACAATAAGCGCGGGGCCGTGGACTTTAAAGTGTTGCGGGACTGGTCCATATGGATAGTGCTGGGGGTTTTTGCCGGCCTCTATATCGCCTCCTTCACCAACAGTAAAAGCCTGGTGTATGTATTTGCCGCCGGCGTCCTGATGTATTCCATCTACTTCCTTTTCCCCAATCTTTTTGACGGGCTCAAAGGCAAACTGGAAATGCCGACAGGTATTGCCCGCGCTGGCCTCGCAAGTTTTCTCGGCGGATTTTCCTCCCTGCTCGGTATCGGTGGCGGCACCATTACCGTGATGACCATGGTGTTGTGCAACCGCCCGGCGCACCAGGCCGTGGCCACCGCATCCGGTATCGGCTTTCTCATCGGCCTCCCCGGCGCCATTGGCTTCCTCATTATGGGGCTGGGCGCACCGAATTTGCCCATGGGCTCGATTGGTTACATCAATATCCCTGCACTTATTGCCATTTCCGTATTTTCAATCATCTCGGCGCCTATTGGTGCACGCTGGGCACACAGCCTGAATGAACTGCACCTGAAACGCCTGTTCGGGGTTTACCTGATTGCCGTTTCCATGGCCATGTTTGCCAAAGCCTGAGCCGTTTTTATTTTAAAAATGGTCGTTCATCAACGACCGCACAAGACCGTTCACACAACCAGGAGAACAAAATAATGCATAAATCACTGAGCAGGAGGTTGTTTCTGCAGGGCGCCACTGCGGCGTTCTCCGCGGCCGCCATTGGCGGTGCCGCCAGCGCATCGGCCAAGGAAATGATTCGGCCAACGCCGCTCTACGGACCGCCCCCGGGCGTCGCCAAGCTGAATGCGAACGAAAACCCTTACGGCCCCAGTCCGGCGGCGCTCAAAGCCATGATGGAGGCGAGCCAGAAAGGCGCCTATTACGTTTACGACAGTGTCATGCGCCTGAAAACCATGATTGCCGAACGCCACGGACTCACGCCCGAGCATGTCGCGCTCGGTTCCGGTTCCAGTGCCGGCCTGGTGGCCGCGGCGATTGTAGCCGGCCACAAGGGCAACATACTCGGTCCGGATCTTTTCTGGGACACTACCTCGCGGGTACTGGAAGTCCAGAACATTGGCGAAATCAAGCGTCTGCCCAAACTGGAATCCCTCGCCATTGATCTCGATGCCATGTACGCGGCCATCGATGATTCGATTTCCATGGTGCAGGTTACCAACCCGAACAACCCCACCGGCATGCTGGTAGACCCGATAGCGATGCGCAACTTCTGCATCAAGGCATCAAAAAAGTGCACTGTATTGGCGGATGAAGCCTATAACGAACTGACCGACAACAGCGATGCCAATACCGTGATCCCGCTGATCAAACAGGGCCACGATATTATTGTTGCACGCACCTTTTCCAAGATTTATGGCCTTGCTGGTATGCGCGTTGGCTACATGATCGCGCAGCCGGAAAAAATTGCCGAAATGGAGCGCTTTGGCATCGGCTGGTACGGTTTGAATCAGGCGGGACTGGCAGCGGCTATTGCCAGCTATGAAGACCATAAATTTATGGACTACTCGCGGGCCAAGGTAAAAGAAGCGCGCGAAATGGTCAGCGCTGCGCTGAAAGAGAATGGGCTGACCGCTCTCCCGTCCGTCACCAACTTCATGTTCGTCAACCTTGGGGACCTGAACGCGGAAACCTTCCGCGCCGAGATGGCCAAGGAAAACGTACTGATCCGCGGTATTTATCGGGACTACAACAACTGGTCCCGCGTGAGCATGGGCTTCCTGGAAGATGTCGAAAAATACACTTCCGCCCTGCCGAAAGTATTGAATCGCATGTCATAGCAGACAGCGTTCAAACAATCGCTCCACTGGCCAGCATTATTGCTGGCCTTTTTTATGCCCGGAATACTGCGCCACTTCCGGCACCCTTATCTCTGGGAATATCCCTTCACTCCAATCTCATAAGACGATCTACTCTCCGCTGCTTGCAGCGAGCAGTCTGTTACTTATTTCCTTTTACCTCTCTCCTGTCACCTCTTTCCTGCTACATCTCTCCTGCCACTTATCTCCTGCAACCATACCTTCTCCCGCTAAATCACCAGAGATACCCCCCATCACCAAACAGCAGACAAAAAAATCCCCGCATAAAGCGGGGATAGAAGTTTGTAGAAGACGTAAATCAGAAATCGTAGCGCACGCCCATGTAGTAGAAGGCACCCTGCCAGTCCACCACGGTATCGCTCGCGTACAGTGCACCACAGCAATAATCGCCCAGGGCATCTTTTTCCGGATACTTGTCGAAGATATTGCGGCCACCCACACTAACGGATGCGGCTTCCGTGAGCTGGTATTTACCTTCCAGATCCACCTGCACCAGAGGGTCGTATTTCTGAATCGCGAGAGTGTCACCATTCTCGGAATTCTTGTAACTGCCATACCAGTTGGCGCGCGCCATCAGTGAGAGATCCCCGACTTCGTGCGTAGCCGTTATCGCACCGCGCAGTTTTGGATCAAAATTTTCGAAGTCATACTGATCTTCCGCATTCAGATACTCATCCGGACTGGAGGTGAACTCGGATTTGTTGTAGTTCACCGACGCCGTAAAGTTGGTGACGCTGTCTTCACTCCAGGCGACCGGGAATGTCGCTACCACATCCACACCCTGGGTACTGGTATCAAATGCGTTGGTAAAGTAGAAGACACCACCAATGGATTCAGCGCCCACTACGCCGGCGTCGACCAGTGCCAGGTAGTTGTCGTAGGCACCACCGGTAGACATGTCCGTGGACACATCCAGGGTGGAAATCGCGTAAGTCCGGTCATCGACATCGATACGGTAGAAGTCTACGGTCAGGCTCAACAGATCAAAGTCGGCGGTCATGCCAACGGTAAAGTTGGTGGAGGTTTCCGGTTTCAGCGGTTCAGCGCCAAGGGCACCGGCCACATCGCCACTTGCAGGGAACAGCCCCGTGGCTACAGGGAAGCCGTTCGGCAGACGGGTGGACACATTGGTCGTACCCTGCTGCCCCGGGGTCGGCGCGCGGAAGCCGGTACCGATGGAAGAGCGCAGGCCAATGGACTCGGTCAGGTCGTATTGCATTGCCACTTTGCCCACCAGCTCGGCGTCAAAGTCGGAGTAGTCCTCGTAACGCAGCGCCGCCTGCAGGAACAGCCGCTCGCTGACATCCGTACTCAAGTCACCATACACAGCGTAGGAATCGCGGGCGTAGCTTCCGGAGTATTCCGGCGAGTAGCCGGGGAAGCCGTTGGAACCCACCCCAACTACCTGGTATACGGGATCATCGGCATTGCTACAGTCCAGTGTGGAGCCGTTGGCGATGACAGCCAGCCCGGCAGCGGTTGCCATTCCGGCATCACAGAATCCCCAGGGGTCGGAAGAGGCATGGGGGCCCGCTTCATAGGAAGCCGCGTCGCCCCCGGTCAGGTCATAGGATTCGTCCATATAACTGAGACCGAATGCGGCAACCACTGGCGCATGCATACCGAAATCCAGCTCTTTGGAGAAGTCGGCCTGAATCTGCACTTCCTCGTTCGCCAGGCTGCCCGGCTTGAACGAGGTCGGGCTGTCCGGCCCCATGGACGGGTTAATGGTGTTTTTCAGGGTGTAGTCAATTTCACTGTAGCCGTAGCGCGCACTGAAATCGTACAGCAGACCGGAAGCCATCTCGCCCTTGAGGCCACCAACCAATGAGTAGTCGGTTACCTCACCAAAAAAGCGCGGGGTAAAGCCGCCGGGGAATTTTTCCAGCGGGCTGTAAATGGAGCCATCTTCTTCCCGCAGGTCCATAATGGTGCCGTTATTCGGGTAGCGGTAATAGAAGCTACCGTCGGCTTCGCTCTCGGAATAGTTACCGAACGCGTAAAGTTCTTTACCCTCACCCAGGTCGTAGCCGGCATTAAAGAATATACGTGCGGCTTCGGCGTTTGGCTGGCCCCAGGGCTGCACGACATCCCCTTCCAGAGACGCATTTTTTGCCGCTTCGATAAACTCCGCATCCTGATCGTTCAGGCAGAACCAGGATTCACAGTACTGCTCGCTGCGGGAAGTAAAATCAGACTGGGAAACTTCACCGGAAACACTCAGGAAACCATCGCTCCCCAGCGGCATACCGACGTTACCATTCGCTGTGGACTGGAAACCGTCGCCTTCACTGTATTCACCAGCCTGCACATTAAAAGTGCCGCCTTCGGCGTTGTCCTTGAGAATAAAGTTGATCACACCGGCAATGGCATCGGAACCGTACTGAGCTGCCGCACCATCGCGCAACACTTCAACGGATTTGAGCGCAGAGCTTGGAATCGTGGCAATGTCTGGGCCCTGGGTACCTGAGCCGCCGATTTGCACCAGCGCAGCTCTATGCCGGCGCTTGGAATTCACCAGCACCAGGGTTTTATCCGTTGGCATACCCCGCAATTGCGCCGGGCGTACAAAGGTACCGCCATCACTGATTGGCTGGCGCGATACGTTATACGAAGGCACCAGGGTTTTCAGCACATCGTTGGTATCGGTATAGGAAACCGATTCCAGGGTTTCACTATTGAAAACATCCACCGGAACCGGCGAGTCTGCCACGGACCTGGGTTTACCGCGCACCCCGGTAACCGCGACCTCCTCGATCTCCTCCGCAAATACGGGCTGCATCGGGACTACCGCGCTGCCGGCGATGATTGCTACCACTGCACAACTAAGGGACTTCCGCTTCATGAGCAACTCCTTTCTATTTTACAAATGCCATAACGTTATTTTTTTCAGGCAAAAGCTCCCCGTGCCACGCACACACCTAGTGCGCAGACAAATCAGACATCGATAACAACGGGTACTTTTTGGTGCAGGGCGAAACGCAGAAATTGCGAATGCCGTTGATAGAGTAAGAGCAATAAGCGTGCCAGAGATGTGGTATCGAATTCCGAGGCCTGATTGGCCGGAACAGGGAAAGAAAGTCAGGTGGCTGTGTCAGGGCTCTCTTTTAGGGGACTCTTTTAGGGCTCTCTGTCAGGACGAAAAGTCATTAAAAATTTCATCCAGGGTGCATCCATCCATAAACCTTGCGTCGTCCTACCTCTATAAGACATCCACCAAGCATATTGGGTTAAGTTAATGAAGAAGATTTGCATACTCGCCGCCGCCCTGATAGCCGCACCGGCAGCCACAATGGCACACCAGATCAACCTCAGCAGTGATACCGGTGAACAGTGCAATGCGAACATCAATCACCGCATCACCGTTGGCCCGGACTTTATCGAGGCCCGCGATGCTGACGACCTGGACCAGCTACTGTTTGCCTACCGGGCCCCGGATCAGCTGGCGGTAGGCGATGACGGCCTGATTCTCAGCCCGGAACAACAGCAACTGATGGCAAAGTACCAGCAGGGGCTGCACCAGTCGGGACGGGAAATCACCCTGATTTCCGCGGAAGCCATGAATATCGCCCTGGATGGGGTCGGCATTGCAATGTCAGCCCTGGCAGGGCCGGACAACCCGGACACGCTGGAATTCATTAGTGACTCTGAGCAGCTGAAAGAGAAACTCCTGGCACAGGTTCACCAGAATGGTGACGTCTACACCCTGGGCGGCCCTGAAATCGATGCCGGGCTGGAAGAAACCTTTGAGCGCGAACTGGAACCGCGATTAGAAGCGCTCGCCAAAAGATCAGCCGGCACCATTGCCTGGCACGCGATGAAAGCAGTATTTACCGGTGGGCGCAGCATCGAACGCGATGCCGAAGCCGCAGCAGAAGCGGCGGAAGAAGCCATCGAGAAAAAGGCTGAAACACTGGAATCCCATGCAGATGCCCTCTGTGCATTGCTGGAAGAAATCGATGCAACAGAAACAACCCTGCACAAAGCGATCCCACAACTGCAGAAACTGGATCTCATTTCGATGAATCCGCACAAGGATTAACCCCCGACCGTTTCATAAGCGGTTACCATGTTTGACCCCCCAAAAGTTCGGCCGCCTTGCGGCCTTTTTTGTGCCTGATGATTCGCTCGCCCCTAAGCGGCACACCCGTACAAAACAATTTCCCAAATTACACAAAATTACAGCGCTAACGGCATTCATCCGCTGCGGTAGCGAGGATAGAATTACGCGCGATTTTATCCCACCACCATCAAGGAAGAATGATGCAGCAGGCAGTATCCCGGCGCTTTGACCAATACTTATTTTTTAGTGATCAGACCGTAGGGAAAGACGGTCGCAGGGTATTTATCAACCCCGACCTTTTGGCCCCCTTTCTGGAGTTTGTACGCGAAGACGCCTTCCGGGGAAAGCAGAGCCTTGCCAACATGATCGGCCTGAAGAATTCAGCCGCCGGGCTTAGCAGCCAATCCAACCAGAGCAATGCCAGCCAGCACCGCTTGGATTGCGGGGGTGTGATCGTTACCTATTCCGTGCTTCAGGCAGGAGCACCGGATAGTTTTGGGGATGGGGTTTATATAACCCATATACAGCAGGCCTTGAATGTTGGAGAAAAACACCTTCCCGGCCTACACAACATTCAGTATCGATCCGGGTCCTGGGCCCCGTTTGAGGCTACAGACAAAAAAATACAACACACGGTTGCCACAGTTGGCGCGGATTATGATCCCGAGTCACAAAAGTATGATCTCACCACCACTGCGGAAAACATGGCGGATTTCCTCGCAAAAAATATCAAAGGAAGTGACCTTGGCTCCGAGTTTGCACTCTACTTCTGCCCAACTGACATCATCGATGATCTTGGCACATGGAGATTGCCTGAACAAAAGGTCAAACCGGGAAAAGCTGGCCCAGAAGAATTGGCAGAAATTTTAATCGAGACCCAGAAACAGTACTGGACCGACACCGACCAAAAACACCAATGGTATGTTTTTGAGCATGGCGCCAAGTTGCTTGATAGCGCGTTGAAAATTGTAAAAGATAGAGGGGTTACGTCGCTTTCTCATCATGAATTTAGTTTTGTAAACCCAAGATCAAATATAGGGCTGATACTCACGGATATTGAAAAGCTAAGAGCAACGTTCAGCAAAACCCTGAGCCTGAATGGGTACGGATCCAAGTATCATCAAGCGACCAATATCGAGGCATCCATTGCCGGCTTGCAGGCTCACGACAAAAGCTGGAGCAGCCTGGAAAGCCAGCTAAGACCGTGTTCCGATATTTTGGTCCGAGCAAAGAGTCTTCAAGAGGGAATTGCAAGCGACCCATCCAAGATCATGAATTTCACAAACCTGAATTTCATGTCGTTGCTCAATAAAATTACAGCCAATCTAAACTGGTAGTGCGTCCATGCTCCCCTCCCCCCCTATAAATGAAGAGTTCAGTTATATTGCTTTTGAAGATAGCTCGATTAGCTGTTTCGACCTATCTGGCGTCCAGCTAATATTCTCCGGCCAGATAAAAGCAAACAGTCGATTTCAAGACCAGGCCGTTGGATTTCAGGCTGACATCTATGATCATGGTATCTATGAACCCAATTTATTCATTAACGTCGCCAGGCCATTCAATAATAATCGCCCTAAAATTAGCTACCTGAATATTTCGGATATCTGGTGGCGCCACTACTTACCTTCTGATCAAGGAGTAGATGTCGTTGGAAGCTGCTCACTGAGAATACGGGTTCTCTGGCCGGCTCCTGACGCCTTTCCAAGCATTTCAAACCTTAAGGATTTAAGTAAGTTTACGGAAGCGTGCTTCCAGGTAGCGGCAGACCCTGATGAAGCTTCCGAACACTTTCTTTACCCGAAATCCAAAAAAGAACTACTTCTTCACGATATTAAGCAGCGAAATTGGCTTCAGGCAAATCATGGCAGCTATTCCGTAGACAGGGAATTCAGCTTTTACACACCATTAACCAAGCACCATATGCTGCATCTATCCTTCCGCCCTCAGGGGTACTGGCCGCAGGGCACCGAACCACCCGAAGACACCCTGAACAAGGTATTTGTCAGCTTCTGGGATTTCATGGACAAGCTATCCATCATTGATGAAGCGTCGCAGCAGACCAGGACACCGGGTATCGAGTTGAAAGGTGAAATGCTTGAACGGCACCTGCTGGAGCAGGAACACGCAGCCAATAAAGAAACGGCAAATTGCTGGGGTGACGACGACCCCGATACCGGTGGCTGGTAGCCGGTCTGCCCAGCAAGGAGCGCCGATAGCGACAACAGCGGCAATAAAATTGCAACGCCGATAAAAGTAGCAACGCCAATAAAAAAGGGGCCGCAACTGCGGCCCTTTTTACGAATAGCCTGAAGCCTTCTAAAGGCCCAGGACAAATGTCAGCTCACGACTTTTTAGCAACACCCAGTTCACCAAGGGTACGCGCCATGTCTTCCGCACTGGTCGCTGGCTTGATGTCACTATCTACTTTCAGGATTTTGCCGTCTTTGCCGATATAAAAGGTAACCCGCCTGGCCATGTTCAACACGGGCATTTTCACCCCGTATGCTTCGGCCACTTCGCCACTGGGGTCACTCAACAGCGGGAAGTCCGCCTTCTGTTCTGCGGCAAACTTGGTGTTTTCATCCACTTCATCGGTGCTGGCCATAAAGTAAGTGACATCGTACTCGCGGATCAGGTGCCCCTTCTCGGCCAGGGACTTGCATTCGATGGTACAACCTTTGGTAAACGCCTTGGGGTACCAGGCGATAACGATTGCCTGCTTGCCTTTGAAATCAGCCAGTCGGTAGGTCTTTCCGTCAGATGCCTGCAGCGCGAAATCGGGGGCATCGTCGCCCGCCTCGATTGCCAGCACAGGCAGCGCTATCAAACTGAATGCGGCTACCGCCCACTTGATGACGTGTTTCCGGAATAAATTTCTCATTTCATCTCTCCAAAACTAACCGTTTTCCAATTCTATTTCGCCCCACGCACAGCCAATGTATACGACCGGATACCGCTGACAGATCAGTCACCATTCGCGCTGGAGCTGATCAAATATCAGCCGTAAAATCTCCCACTTTTGCACCGGAAGCCAGCAGCTGTACATTAAATACACAACGGATTGTGGTAAGAAATTCCAATAACGAACGGACTATGACCAAGAGTCCATATTTACGCAACCGCAATCCAATCCCATGCTCCAGAGTATTTCCACATCCCTATTGCGGGCCTTTCTCCCGCTCGTTTTGATCTGTGTCGTCCTCCTGATGAGTGGCTGCGGCGGTGGTGGCGGCGGTGGCGACGAAAGCAGCAGCACCGGCAGCGGAAACGCCGATCCGGGGCAGGCACCACCCCCATCCTATGAACCCCCGCCCTCTGACAGTAATACTGGCACGAGTTCGCCCTCGTTATCGCCGGGCGACTATGCCAGCATCCAGAATTGCCCTCTGGTGGGCGGTAGTAGTGCCGCGGAATTCAAATTGCTATTCATCAATCTGGATTCGGCCCCCTACTTCGACGAGATCGTCAGTGATGCCATTGAAAACCAGTTCGGGGCACTGGCACCTTTCGTTGACTACTTTTCGCACTTCGGATTCTACACACTGGAGACCGAGGGGCAGGCGAACCTCGGCTGTGAAAAGGGTCAAGACGGGGCTGCCTTTTCCTGCGACAACAGCAAAATTCATCAAGCCATCGCCGAGCAGTGCGAAGTGGATGATATGCAGGGCATTATCAAGGTCGTCATTGCCGATATGGGTTACGGCGCTTCCGGCGGCGAGATCATCTACCTGGGAAGCGATCGAAGCTGGCCCGATAGCAGCTACGCCCTGCAGCAGTTACGCAATATTGTTGTCCACGAGGTCGCGCACAATTTTGGCCTGGCAGACCTCTACGATGGCGGCATCAATACGGATGGTTCGGCGGTAGCGGGCTGGCCCAGCGAAATGTCCCGGCAGTGGGCCAATCTCGACGGCCCTGGCTGCAGCAAGTGGTGCAATAACTACAAGCCCGCATCGGAGTATACGCAGTCCGCCAATGCCAGCTGTGCCACTTTCACCGATCGCGCCAGCTGTACCAGCTTCAACCGCACCGATGCCGGGGAATGCAAGACTGCGGATGGCGACAGCTATGCCTGTTGCGCCTGGTCGGAAGACACGACGGACGACTACTTTGGCTCCCAGTGCACACCGGTGTGGGGCACGGAGGATATTGGGCAGGATTGCCTCGAGGGGACAGGCTGCTTTTACGGCGGGGCCTATGGCAACAACTCCTGGCGCCCGGTAAAGACCTGGGATGACAGCATCATGTACGGCGCCGGACACTCCGAGGCGTTCGACACGGTGTCGGAGCAGGCCCTGCGCGAGGCGATTCGCTGCTGCGGCACATCCGATGACAGCACCGCTTCCTGCTCGGCTTTCCGCGAGACGTTCAATAATTTTTTACTGGAGTACCAGCCGTACAAATCGCGCATTGGCTCCTGTGGCACCCGCTGATCACATAGTGGCGGCGCCAGTACGGGCTGGAAAATATTGCACCTAGCGCACTATTTTCTAGCCAATTATCCCGGTTAGCTGTTCGCAGTGGCGAAATAGTTCTGTATAACTCCCCCTCCGCTAAAAACAACAATAGAGGGGGAACCGCCGTGAAAACACCCATGGCCCAACGTCTAGGTGCACCAGTTCTGCCAGCCTGGCCTGGTATTCTCGCGCTTCTCCTTCTTGCGCTCCTCGGCCCGGGCACTGCACTCGGGTTTTCAGAAGCAAATCACAAAAACCTCTCGCGTGAATCGGTGCAGTATTTTCAGTACCGCTGCGACCCCAAACAACGCACCTGGTGGGCAGACCCCATTATCGTGGCCCGGGGTTCTGTGGGAGAAGACACGTATCTGCGACCAAGCCGCCTGCTCAACTGGCATTTTTACAATCCGGACACCAGGCTAAAACGTCAAAAGCTTGGGCTCGCAAACCCGACCCCGGGCCTGTACCTGAAGAACGCAAAAGAAAAGATTAAACGGGCAATCCATGCGAGGAATCCCGAGATGCTTTCTGATGGTCTGGGTGACTTTTCCCACTACATTCAGGATATGGCGAATCCATCGCATATAGCGCCTCATTTTCACGGAGGCAGCAAAAAGGATCAGTTCGATATTTACCCGCTGCCGATCGAGCCTGCACTTACTCTGGAGTTGTGCAATGCTGTTGAAGCCAAGTATCTGGAGCTGTACCAGGGCAATTACCCTGCTGTTGATGTGGATGATCTGGATCGGCTGATTGAGAAAACTGCCCGCAGCACCCTCTTACAAATTCAGAAAACCTATAGCGCGCACATCAACGGTAAAAAGGCAGTCAGACCCTGGACAGATTTCTGGTTGAAATCAAAAAACGGTGAATTTCGTGAATACACGGAATCGGTGCTCGGGAACCGTTTTGGCAAACCGCGGATTAGTGCCAATACACATGCACTAAACGATAAATGCCTTTGCCAACTAGATTACCCCTGTCTTTTCGAAATACAGGCGAAGGATTACGAAGAGTTTGCCATTACACAATCAAACCTGGCGATGACGAACACTCTGGTAGCGCTGCGCCTTTTATCCGATATTTATAACCAGCAGGTAGAAATGCGGTAACCGCTGAGATCGGCGGGCATGGCCTTAGGTCAGTGCCCGCCTAGCGGCCAAGAAACGCCAGGAAGCGCGTTTCGAGCGCGTCCGCCATATCCGCCCGTCCCTTTGCCCGCAGTATTTCGATAATGCACTCCACCGTACACAGCCCACCATCGCGCTGATTGCGCCGCAGGGTAAATTGCGATGGCCGCTCTGCCGCCAGCTCAACGCTCGGCAGTGGCTTCAGGTAAGGGCTGCGATTGAACATTTTGCGCGCTTCCTGCCAGGTGCCATCCAGCAGAACAAAGGTTTCACACTCCGCCAGGCTCAACGCAGACGCTGCTTCCCCGGGCATTTCACTCTGGGGATAGACCAGGCCACAGCCCGGCTGCTGCAGCGTCTCCAGCAACCCGGGATCGGGCGCTGTGCGCTGCCACACTAACCGCCGGACCGTAGCCCCTGTATCTCCTTCCAGCGCCAGCTTCCCGGTATTCGTGGGACGCTCCAGCTCGCGCTCGTGAGTGAGGAGAATGATCTGCACGCTAGTGGGATTGCAGGGCGCGGGTGACGTCCAGCATGCGGTTGGCAAAGCCCCATTCGTTATCGAACCAGATCAGGACCTTGACCAGCCTTCCGCCCGCGACCCGCGTCTGACTGGCATCGACGATGCCGGAGCGGGGGTCGTGGTTGTAGTCGCAGGAAGTCAGGGGCTCTTCGCTGTAGCCGAGCACGCCGGAAAAGCGGCTTTCCGCTGCGGTTTTCAGTACGGAATTGACTTCGGCCTGGGTAACGGATTTTTTCAGCTGCACCGAGAGGTCGATGGCGGAGACGTTTACCGTGGGCACGCGCATGGCCTGGGCTTCGAATTTGCCGGCCATGTCGGGCAGTATGCGCTCGATGCCGCGGGCGAGGCCTGTGTCCACCGGAATGATGGAGGAGATGGCGGAGCGGGTTTTGCGCAGGTCGGTGTGGTGGTAGGCGTCGTTTACCGGCTGGTCGTTCATCGCGGAGTGGATGGTGGTGATGACGCCGGCTTCGATGCCGAAGGCGCTTTCCAGGGCGGCGATGACGGGGATGCTGCAGTTGGTGGTGCAGGAGGCGGCGGAGATGATGGTCTCCTGGCCGGTAAGCGCGGTGTCGTTGACGCCGTAGACGATGGTGGCGTCGACGTCGCTGGTGGCGGGCTGGGAGAAGATGACTTTCTTGGCCCCTGCCTTTAAATGCAGTTCGGCGCGCTGGCGTTCGGTGAAGCTGCCGGTGCATTCGAGGACTATGTCGACCTGGGGGTTGCGCCAGTCGAGATTTTCGAGGTCCCGGTGATGGGTGACGGCGATCTGGTCGCCGTTGATGTGCAGGGTTTCGTTGTGCACGGCGACATCGCCGTGGAAGCGGCCGTGTACGGTGTCGTATTTGGTGAGATGGGCGATGGTGGTGCAGTCGGCCAGTTCGTTAATGGAGACGATCTGCAGTTGGTCGCGCAGGTTGGATTCGTACAGGGCTCTTAATACAGAGCGACCTATGCGGCCGTAGCCATTGATGGCGAGTCTTATTGGGTGGTTGGGCATGCATTCCTCGGGCTAACTCCACCGCCTTCGGGTTTGCTCTGTTCCAGTGCGGTGGCGGGCAGGCCCTGGAGACGGGTTTTCAGGACCGCTGTGAATACATCCCTGTACGCTTCGCCGGCAACATCCCTGTTGCCGACGATCCTGAAAACCCGTCCCCAGCACCTGCCCTTCTATTCAAACCACAGTGCTTCGACTTGTGGCCCGTTGTTACTTCAGCAGTCCTTCAACCGCTTCCACAACTTTCTCGGCAGTGATGCCAAAGTGCTTCATCAGATCACCTGCCGGTGCAGATTCACCGAAGGTGTCCATGCCGATGATGGCGCCGTCGAAGCCGACGAACTTGTACCAGTAGTCCTTGTGGCAGGCTTCTACGGCAACGCGGGCGCGCACGGAAGCAGGCAGTACAGACTCGCGGTAGTCGGCGTTCTGGGCGGAGAAGGCTTCGGCACAGGGCATGGAGACGACGCGTACTTTGCGGCCGGACAGTTGTTCGGCGGCGGCGGTGGCGAGTTCTACTTCGGAGCCGGTGGCGATGATGATGGCTTCGGGTTCGCCGTCGCAATCGCGCAGGATGTAGCCGCCTTTTTCGATCGCTGCCAGCTGCTCATCGGTGCGCGCCTGCGGGGCCAGGCCCTGGCGGCTGAAGATGAGGGCGCTGGGGCCGTCGCTGCGGGATACGGCCATTTTCCAGCTCACTGCGGATTCGGTGGCGTCGCAGGGGCGCCAGGTGTGCAGGTTCGGGGTGGAACGCAGGGCGGTGAGCTGTTCTACCGGCTGGTGGGTGGGGCCGTCTTCGCCGAGACCGATGGAGTCGTGGGTGTAGACGAAGATGACTTTCTGCTTCATCAGCGCGGCCATACGCACGGCGTTGCGGGCGTATTCCATGAACATCAGGAAGGTGGCGCCGTAGGGGACGAAGCCGCCGTGCAGGGCGATGCCGTTCATGATGGCGCTCATGCCGAATTCGCGCACGCCGTAGTAGAGGTAGTTACCGGAGGCATCTTCCGCGGAAACGCCTTTGGAGCCGGACCAGATGGTGAGGTTGGAGCCGGCCAGGTCGGCAGAGCCGCCGAGGAATTCCGGCAGCAGTGGGCCGAAGGCGTTGAGGGCGTTCTGGCTGGCTTTGCGGGAAGCAATTTTCTCGCCGTCGGCCTGGCACTGTTTGATGTACTCATCGGCCTTGGCGAGGAAATCTGCCGGCAGTTCACCGCTCATGCGGCGCTCAAATTCGGCCGCCAGTTCCGGGTGGGCTTCCTGGTAGTCGGCGAAGATGTCTTTCCACTCGTCTTCCTGCTCGGCGCCTTTGGCGCGGCCATCCCAGGCGTGGTACAGGTCTTCGGGGATCACGAAAGGCTCGTGCTTCCAGCCCAGGGTTTCGCGTACCAGGGCGATTTCTTCGTCGCCCAGCGGGGCGCCGTGACACTCTTCACGGCCCTGCTTGTTGGGGGAGCCGAAGCCGATCACGGTTTTGCAGCAGATGATGGTGGGCTTGCTGGTTTCTGCGCGGGCTTCTTCAATCGCGGCCTTGATCGCGGCCGGATCGTGGCCGTCGACGTTGGCAATCACGTGCCAGCCGTAGGATTCGAAACGCTTGGGCGTGTCGTCGGTGAACCAGCCTTCCACTTCACCGTCGATGGAAATGCCGTTGTCATCGTAGAACGCAATCAGTTTGCCCAGGCCCAGGGTGCCGGCCAGGGAGCAGGCTTCGTGGGAGATGCCTTCCATCAGGCAGCCGTCGCCGAGGAAGCAGTAGGTGTGGTGATCCACCAGCTCGTAACCTTCGCGGTTGAACTGGGCCGCCAGTACTTTTTCTGCCAGCGCAAAGCCCACCGCGTTGGTGATGCCCTGGCCCAGGGGACCGGTAGTGGTCTCAACGCCCGGCGCATAGCCGTACTCCGGGTGGCCCGGGGTTTTGGAGTGCAACTGGCGGAAGTTCTGCAGCTCGTGGATGGACAGGTCATAGCCTGTGAGGTGCAGCAGGGAATACAGCAGCATGGAACCGTGGCCATTGGACAGCACGAAGCGGTCGCGGTCCGCCCACTCGGGGTTGGCCGGATTGTGTTTCAGGTAGTCGTTCCACAGCACTTCGGCGATATCTGCCATGCCCATGGGCGCGCCGGGGTGGCCGCTCTTGGCTTTCTGGACCGCGTCCATAGACAGGGCGCGAATGGCGTTGGCCTTTTCTGTGCGAGACGGAGTAGAAGACATAGGGAATTCTCGGTTTGGGGATCTTCGGTTCATCAGATGCGCTGCGGACCCGACTCTGGTGGCCAGTTTGCCGCTGTCGCCAATTGCCCGGCTCGATCTGAACCGGCGACAAATCGGGGGGCGTATTTTCCCGTAATCCCCCGCCCGGCGCAAAGCCTGTCGGTTCAATTCTCCGCTTGAGGCAGCAACATTTTCCTAACAAAGCACAATCTTATCGATCCTGCGTGGATTAGTTACATCTGCATCAAACTATTTCGATGCACCTTAATCAAAAAATTTTGATATAGCTCGCGTGCACTGCTAGACTCCCCGCCATGCTTGACTCCCGCAATACCACTGCTGACCGTGAAAGTCACGACAGCGACCAAATTCCGCAATTGGCAGCGACCCTCAAGGCCGCTGGCGACCCGCTGCGCCTGGAGATATTGCGCCTGCTGGCCCAGGACTCCTACAGCGTGCTGGAGCTGTGCCGCATCTTCGACCTGCGCCAGCCGGCCCTGTCCCACCACCTCAAAGTTCTGGCCCAGGCGGAGCTGGTGAGCAAGCGCCGCGAGGGCAATAACCTGTTTTACCGCCGGTCCGTGGGCAACGAACTGCTACAGCAGTTGTTCGCCGGCCTGGACCAGTTGCCCCTTGCCGATGCTCGCGCCGAGACCGTGGCGCAGATCGCCGCCGAGCGCACCGAGGCGTCGCGGCGTTTCTTTGCGGACTACGGCAATCGCTTCCGCGAGCAGCAGGAGTTGATCGCCAGTTATAGCGTCTACGGCCCCCAGGTAGCACAGCTGCTGAAACCCGGGCGTCACGCGCTTGAGGTTGGCCCCGGTGAAGGGGAGTTTCTGGAGGAACTGGCGAGCCGTTTTGGCACCGTGACCGCTCTGGATCTGTCAAAGACGATGCTGGAACGGGCGCAGGCATTTGCCGACGATAAAGGTCTGCAGAATATCGAGTTCGTGTGCGATGACACCCGCGCGGCAGCGGCCCGCCCGGAAAGTGCGGACTGCATTGTGGTGAACATGGTGCTGCACCACACACCGGAGCCGGCGCAGATTTTTCACGATTTACAGCGCTCCCTGAAAGTGGGCGGCCAGTTGTTGATTACCGAGCTGCACGACCACACCCAGGATTGGGCGCGGGATGCCTGCGGCGACCTCTGGCTGGGATTTGCACCTCAACAGCTGGTTGAGTGGGCTGCAGATGCAGGCCTGCAGAAAGGCCGCAGTGAGCACAGCGCATTGCGCAATGGATTTCAGATTCAGATTCAGGAGTTTGTTAAGCCCTGATTATTCAGGACTTGATCCTTATTAAGTTTTGCACTCCGCCAGCAGCGGAAAAAGGAGCGCTTCGGCGCAAATGGAGAAATCACAATGAGTGAATACAGCATCTTTACTTCGGAATCCGTTTCCGAAGGCCATCCGGACAAAATTGCCGACCAGATTTCCGATGCGGTTCTGGACGCCCTGCTGGCACGCGACAAGAACGCCCGTGTTGCCTGTGAGACCCTGGTAAAAACCGGCATCGCGGTCATCGCCGGTGAAATCAGCACCTCCGCCTGGGTCGACCTGGAAGACCTGGTGCGCAAGGTGATCACCGATATCGGCTACACCTCTTCCGACGTCGGCTACGACGGCGAAACCTGCGGTGTGATCAATGTTATTGGCAAACAGTCTGTGGACATCGCCCAGGGCGTTGACCGGGTAAAACCGGAAGACCAGGGTGCCGGCGACCAGGGCCTGATGTTCGGCTACGCCACCGACGAAACCCCGACCTTCATGCCCGCCCCGGTTTACTACGCCCATCGCCTGGTAGAGCGCCAGGCAGAAGCACGCAAGTCCGGCCTGCTGCCGTGGCTGCGCCCGGATGCCAAGAGCCAGGTCACTTTCCGCTACGACGAAAATGGCAAGCCCTGCGCGATCGATGCCGTGGTTCTGTCCACCCAGCACAGCCCGGAAGTCAGCCAAGAAGATCTGCGTGACTCGGTGATGGAACTGATCGTGCACCACGTGCTGCCCGCGGAACTGCTGCACCAGGACACCAAATACCACATCAACCCGACCGGCAAATTCGTGATCGGCGGCCCTGTGGGCGACTGCGGTCTGACCGGCCGTAAAATCATCGTCGATACCTACGGCGGTTCCGCCCGCCACGGCGGTGGTGCTTTCTCCGGCAAGGACCCATCCAAGGTGGACCGCTCCGCTGCTTACGCCGGCCGCTACGTGGCAAAAAACATTGTGGCCGCGGGCCTCGCCAGCCGCTGTGAAATCCAGGTGTCCTACGCCATCGGCGTGGCCGAACCCACCTCGGTTTCCATCAATACGTTTGGCACCGGCAAGGTGAGCGACGAACGCCTGATCGAACTGGTACGCGAAAACTTTGATCTGCGCCCCTACGCCATCTCCAAGGCGCTGGACCTGCTGCACCCCATGTACCAGCTCACTGCTGCCTACGGCCACTTCGGTCGCGAGCCGTTCGAGCACACCTACAAGTGGGTCGACAGCAACGGCAAAGAGCAGACCGAAACCTTCACCGCCTTCCCCTGGGAAAAAACCGACAAGGCGGAGACCCTGCGCGCACAGGCAGGTATTTAATTGAAACAGGCGGGCCACAAGCCCGCCCAAAACGCTTGGCACAACCAACGCGAACATTCAGAAAATTTAGGTAACAAACCCGATGAGCACCGAATTTAAAGACTTCAAAGTAGCCGACATTTCCCTCGCCGACTGGGGCCGCAAGGAAATCGAAATTGCCGAAGGTGAAATGCCAGCCCTGATCACCCTGCGGGAAAAATACCGTGCTGCACAGCCGCTGGCCGGCGCCCGCATCATGGGCTGTATCCACATGACCATCCAGACCGCGGTACTGATCGAGACCTTGGTCGCCCTGGGCGCGGAAGTACGCTGGTCTTCCTGCAATATTTTCTCCACCCAGGATCACGCGGCCGCTGCCATCGCTGCCAGCGGTATCCCGGTCTTCGCCTGGAAGGGCGAAACCGAAGAAGAGTACGACTGGTGCCTGGAGCGCACCATTGGTGCCGACGTGGCCGGCTGGCAGCCGAACATGATTCTCGACGATGGTGGCGACCTCACCGAGCTGCTGCACCGCAAGTACCCGGAACTCCTCGATGCGGTACACGGCATCAGTGAAGAGACCACCACCGGCGTACACCGCCTGCAGGACATGCTGAAAGCGGGCACCCTGAAGGTTCCGGCGATCAACGTGAACGACGCGGTGACCAAGAGCAAAAACGACAACAAGTACGGCTGTCGCCACAGCCTGAACGATGCCATCAAGCGCGGCACCGACCACCTGCTGTCCGGCAAAAAAGCGCTGGTCATCGGTTACGGTGACGTGGGTAAAGGCTCCGCCGCTTCCCTGCGTCAGGAAGGCATGATTGTTAAGGTGACCGAGGTCGATCCCATCTGTGCCATGCAGGCCTGCATGGACGGCTTTGAGCTGGTGTCCCCCTATATCAACGGCATCAACGACGGCACCTCCGACTGCATCGATCGCGAGCTGCTGGCGAAAACTGATCTGCTCGTCACCACCACCGGCAACGTCAATGTGTGCGATGCGCACATGCTGGCCGCACTGAAGTCCGGCGCCGTGGTGTGCAATATCGGTCACTTCGATAACGAGATCGACACCGCGTTTATGCGCAAGAACTGGGAATGGCAGGAAGTAAAACCGCAGGTGCACAAAATCGTGCGCAATGCGGCAACCAACGATCACCTGCTGCTGCTGTCCGAAGGCCGCCTGGTCAACCTGGGCAACGCCACCGGCCACCCCAGCCGCATCATGGACGGCTCCTTCGCCAACCAGGTGCTGGCCCAGATTCACCTGTTCGAAGAAAAGTTTGCCGACCTGCCGGCGGACCAGAAAGTGTCCGCACTCTACGTCAAAGTGCTGCCGAAGCACCTGGACGAGGAAGTGGCCAAGTACATGGTGGAAGGCTTCGGCGGCGTGATCACCCGCATGACCGAAGACCAGGCCAAGTACATTGGCGTATCTGTAGACGGCCCCTACAAGCCAGAAAGTTACAAGTATTAAAAAAACCTCACGGCCGGCCGCAACGTCCTCATGCGGCCGGTTGCCGAGGGAATGGAACAGAACAATGAGTGATTTACGTATCAGCTTTGAGTTTTTCCCGCCCAAGACCGAAGAGGGTCGGGACAAGCTTTACAATACACGCGAGCAACTGCAGGCGTTCAATCCGGAATTTTTCTCGGTAACTTACGGCGCTGGCGGTACCACTCGCGATACCACCGTCAATATTGTCACCAGCCTACGCAAGGACGGTATCTCCATTGCACCCCATCTGTCGTTTGGCGGTGACAACGAAGAGATCGCGCTGGAACTGCTGAACCGCTACAAGGAAGCCGGTGTCGATCGCATTGTCGCCCTGCGCGGCGATATGCCCTCCGGCATGGGTTCCGTAGCCCAGCTGGTATACGCCAATGAATTGGTGGCCTTTATCCGCCGCCACACCGGTGATCACTTCCACCTGGAAGTGGCGGCCTACCCGGAAATCCACCCGGAAGCCGAGAGCTACGACGACGATATCCGCTTTTTGAAAGGCAAGTTCGAGGCCGGTGCCAACAGCGCACTGACCCAGTACTTCTACAATCCGGATGCCTACTTTTATTTCCTCGACCAGTGCCAGAAGGCCGGAATCGACGCGCCCATTTATCCGGGCATTATGCCGATCACCAACTTCACCAACCTGGCGCGTTTCTCCCGCAACTGCGGCGCGGAAATTCCGCGCTGGTTGAAGTACCGCATGGAAAGCTACCGCGATCCGGAAGACGTGAAAAAGCTCGGCCTGGAAATCGTGACCGACCTGTGTGAAACCCTGCTGGAAGGTGGTGCGCCGGGATTGCACTTCTACACCATGAACCAGGTGGAACCCACCGCGAGCATTCTGAAGGCGCTAGAACTGGGGTAACCGGGGTAGCTGGGGTAACTGGCGACAAAGCTGACTGGTAACCGGGAGACCTCCGCGAAAATCCCGGTAACCGCGATAGAAAAGGGGCAGACTGCCCCTTTTTTTGCTATCTAAAGAGACATAAAAGCCTAATGACACGGATTCGTTTATGGCCGACCGTCCTCTTGTTCCCGCGGACCAGATCCTCAATGAGCTGACTTTCAAGGCGCTGATTCTCGGTGCCCTGCTCTCTGCGGTGCTTTCCGCCGCCAATGCTTATATCGGCCTGCTGGTCGGTCTCACCGTCTCCGCCTCTATTCCCGCCGCCGCCACCTCCATGGGCATACTGCGGCTGTTCCGCCGCTCCACCATTCTTGAAAACAACATGGTGCAGACCTCCGCCTCCGCCGGCGAATCCCTGGCGGCGGGGATCATCTTTACCATGCCGGCGCTGGTCATGATGGGAGCCTGGAGCGGATACCACTGGAGCACCCTGACCCTGATCGGCATTCTCGGCGGCCTGCTCGGCGTGGCCTTTACCATTCCCCTGCGACGGGCGCTTATTGTGGAAACCGAGCTGGCATTCCCCGAGGGTGTGGCCACTGCGCAGGTGTTGAAAACCGGCGGTATCCAGACCGACAAGGATCACCCCGAATACCGCCCCAACGAGGAGGCCAAGCGCGGCCTGCGCCTGCTGTTGCGCGCCGCCGGGCTCGGCGGCCTGATCAAGCTGCTGGAATCCGGCGTCGGCCTCCTGGCCGGTGGCGTTGCTGCCACCAAAAGCTGGTTCGGCGGCCACTGGTTGTTTACCGGCAACATCACCCTCAGTCCGGCACTGCTCGGCGTGGGTTACATCGTCGGGCTAAACGTGGCCGTGCTGGTTTTTATCGGCGGGGTGATCGGCACCCTAATCGGCGTGCCGCTCAACTGGCTGGTGAACGGTGAAGAGCTGCGCCAGCTCGCCGGCGTCAGCGGCGATATGAGTAGCTGGAGCGCACAGGATTGGGACAACCTCGCCAACGCCTCCTGGCAGCAGTGCCGGCGTATCGGCGTGGGTGCAATGATGGTCGGGGGCGTCTGGTCCCTGATCACCCTGGCGCGGCCGCTGGTGGACGGGGTCAAGGCATCGCTGCGTGCACACCGTCAGGCCAAGGCGGGCCAGGTACCCCTGCGCACCGAGCAGGACATGCCGATTCCCTATGTCAGCCTGCTGGTATTGTTGTCCGCAATACCGCTGTATTTTATTTTCCTGCACGCCCTGGAGGGTTTCCCAAGCCGCTACGGGATTGCCGCCATCATGTCGGCGCTGATGCTGGTGCTGGGATTTATCTTTGCCTCGGTGGCCGGTTACATGGCGGGCCTGGTGGGCTCCAGTAACAATCCCATCAGCGGTGTCACCATTGCCACGGTAATCGTCTCCGCGCTGATCCTGTTGCAGCTGATGGGCAACGACGGCATCGCCGGGCGACTCGGCCCCATCGCGGTGATGTACCTGGCAGGCATGATCTGTTCCGCCGCGGCCATCGCCGGGGACAATATGCAGGATCTCAAGTGTGGACACATTCTCGGTGCCACGCCCTGGCGCCAGCAGGTATTCCAGATCATTGGTGTCGTCGCCGCGGCCGGCGCCATTCCACTGGTGCTGTCGATTCTCGACCAGGGCTACGGCATCGGCCGGGTGAGCCCGGTCAACCCCAGTGCAACGCCATTATCCGCACCCCAGGCCAGCCTGATGCGCGACCTGTCCACCGGAATTTTTGGTGCGGGTATCGAATGGAACTATATCTTTATCGGCTTTGGCCTGGCGGTGCTGCTGATCGCGCTGGACCAGATCCAGAAAAAACGCGAGGCGGAATTCCGCTTTCCGGTGCTGGCGGTGGCCGTCGGTGTTTATCTACCACTGGGGTTATCGATCCCGATCTTCCTCGGCGGCCTGCTGGCACACTGGCAACGCAAGCGCCGCCAATCCAGGGGGAAACCCAAAGAAGCGGAAGGCGATGGTTTGCTGCTGGCCTCGGGCCTGATAACCGGCGAGGCCCTGATGGGGGTTATCGTAGCGGTGCTGGCGGTCAGCGCACCGGGCAAAGTGCCCTACATCGGCGACTTTGCCCTGGCGCCCTGGCTGGGGCTGGGCGGGCTCGCGCTCTGCTTCTGGTACCTGGCGAAAAAGGGCTAGGGCTACTCGGGCCTAGCAATACCCGGGGCAGGAATCACCCGGTTATCAGGGATGTGCGGGCAGCGTTTTCTTTTCGCGATTCAGCTGAACCTTGACCGGCTTGCCGTCAAAATCCAGCACCCGCACCACCAACCTGCGGTTCTGCTCCCGCCCTTTCTGGGTGGCGTTGTCCGCGACCGGATCGGAATCCCCGAGCCCGGCAGCCTCCACTCGCTCTGCGCCAATACCGCGCTCCAGTAAAAACTGCTTCACCCAGTCAGCGCGCCACTGGGACAATTTGCGGTTTTTCTCCGGGTCGCCGGCGTTGTCCGTGTGCCCTTCCACCGCGATTTTCAGCGCGGGAAAATCCCGCATGATGACTAACAACGCCTCAACATCTCCCAGGGTTTCCATTTTCGGCGCGAAACCACCGGGCTCGAAATCCACTCGCAGCAAAAAAATCTCGCCATTTTCCCGCGACTGCCCCATCAGGTAGCGCACCATATCGTCCCCGAAAGGCGCCGCCTGGCGCGCCGCAATCTCACCCAGGCCATTGCTGACCAGTTCCCGCGGGTCGAGGGTGTATTTTTTGGTGGGATCTGGACAGCCAGTCAGGAAAAGGCTCGGAATCATCATTGCCGCAAGCAGCCCCGCGGGGCGCCGCCAGAAAACAGACATATTGCCAGCTCCTCTGTGCTAGTTCAGTCGAACCTGATTGCAGTGGGACCTGAATGCGCCACCCCTGTATCAATTTCGACAGTGCAGGCATTGTAGGGCCCCACCTGTCCATTCACGCATAAATCGCCGCTGCCGGGGAACGCTGGGCGAAGCCGGCTATTTCTGAGATGATCGGAAGCACCTTAATCTTTCAACATTACCTTTCCACAAGGCTTGAATCTCGCGGGAGCTCGCCATGGGCAAAAAATCACTCTCCACCGTCGGCGCCACCCTGTGCCTGGCCGCGCTCATCCACAGCAGTGAACTCACTGCCCAACAGATTGTGACCGTAGACCCGGGCGATGCCTGGCTGAATGCCAGCGATGGCTATCAGGAAAAAGTCACCTGGCGGGTGGCGAGTAAAGGCGGCGCCGCCTCTCCCCGCGGGGTTTTCGTCAACCTGGACAACAATCAGGAACTGGCGGTAGTGGATCAGATTCTGGAGTTCAGCGGCGACCGCGGGGAAGTCACTGAAGTGGTGCAGATTTCAGCCAGCCAGGCTCGCAGCTGGCACGCCAAGGGTGTGCGCCGGGTCGGCTACCGCCGGGTGTTCGCCGGTGCTGCCGGCAGCCTCTCCAACCACATTCTGTTCGACCTCAATGCCAGTGGCCGCCTGGCCCAGGTAGAGGCTTCACCGCCTAACCAGACGGTCAGCAGTAAATCCCGCAGCATGATGATGGCGTGGAATCTGGGCAGTGACCTGGGAGACATTCGCGCCTACTCGGCCAGCGGACAATTTCTGGTGGGAGACAGGGTGGTCTATGAAGTGGCGGAGCCGCTGATCGCGCAAGCGGGAAAACCCATGCGCGAGACGGTCGAGCTGCCGCCAGGGCTGGTCAGCGAGCTGGTGGCCCAGGGTATTTACCAGCTGCGCTACACCCGCACCTTTGTCGACGACAAGGATACCCGTCGCAGTGCGTCGGTGGATGTTCGTTTAACCCAGTAATGCACCGGGCTCAAAAGTAGTCCAGCAGCAACTGCATATCGTGAATCACCCGTGCGCCTTCGGCTTCCAGCTGGCGGCTGCGCACGCCGTTGTGGCTGTATCCGATCACCGGCATCCCTGCCGCTACCGCGGCTTTCACTCCGGCAATGGAATCTTCCACCACCAAGCAGTGCTCCGGTGCTATATCAAACTGGCGCGCGCTGTGCAGAAACAGGTCCGGCCAGGGCTTGCCGCGCCCGACGTCATCGGCGCTGAAAATGCGCCCGTCAAAGTATTCCCACAGGCCGGTTTTATTCAGGGTGATCTGCATCTTTGCGTGAGGGCCGGAAGAGGCGACACAGGTTTGCAGGTCGGTGGTGCGAAGTTTTTCCAATACCTCGTGAATACCCGACACCGCTTCCAGCTCCGTGTGGAAGGCTTCGCGAATGCGACTTTCGGTCGCATTGAAATAAGACGGCGGCAGCGGCCCGCCATAGCGGGTTTCGATATCGACAATACAGTCCTTTGACGGGCGGCCGCTGAATTGCTCGTCCAGCTCATCCGCCGTTGCCGGCATCCCCAGCTTGGTCATCTCCTCCGCCAGGACCCGACATACAATACTCTCACTGTCTACCAGCACCCCGTCGCAGTCAAAAATCACCAGGCGGGTTTCGAATTTTCCGTGTGCCATCAAACTTCCTACATCGTTTTTCAAGTTGCCGATCTCAAGTAGCCGAGATCAACAGGATACCAATAAGCACCCCGACCGCACCGGCAACGCGTACCAGGTTTTCATTACCGTGCACTATCCCAAGGACAAATTCCCGGGTGCGCTCATAGCCCGCCTGCAACGCATAAGCGCCGATGACGATCAGGAAAATCCCCAGCACATTGAACAGCGTGCCCCAGCTGCGGGTATCGGAAATCAGCAGGAACACTATACCGATGACCACTCGCGCCCAGGCGCCAAAATAAAACATCTGCGGGTTCATCCGCTCACCCATATCCCGCGCAATCTGCGGTTTGAGGATGATCAAAACCGACATCGCGGTAATTGCCACGCCTATCAACCAGACCAATGCTTTCATTGCCATTTCCTTCCGTTTGAAAATTTTACGCGTTAAAAATCGCCCCACTGGAACTGGAGCACCGACAGCGCCGCAACCGGTGCCGTTTCGGTGCGCAGTACCCTTGGCCCCAGGCGCAGCGGGTGAAACCCCTGCTGCATGGCCAGCTCGATTTCCTCTGCCGATAGCCCCCCTTCCGGGCCCACCAATAATAGCGCGGCATTCGGGCGACCGAGCTGCTGTTCCAGCTGTGCCAGTGAGGCATCGGTGCGGTGATGCAGCACCAGTTTCAGTGCGCTGGCATCCTTGGCCAATGCGAGGTACTGGGTCAGTTTCACCGGCTCCAGAATCTCCGGTACCCGGTTGCGCGCGCTCTGTTCGCAGGCACTGATGGCAATCTGCTGCCACTGCCCCAGCTTTTTCTGCAGCCGGTCGCCGGAGAGTTTTACCTCACAGCGCTCGGTAAACAGCGGTTGTATCGCGCTCACCCCCAGTTCGGTTGCTTTCTGGATGACCCAATCAAAGCGGTCACCGCGGGAGATGCCGATGGCCAAGGTGATGGCCAGCGGCGACTGCCGGTCGCCTTCGGCAAAGGCACCGATACTTACCCGCGCCTTCTTGCCGCTTTCCAGTAATTCCGCGGCGTATTCGCCGCCTTCACCGTCAAACAGAATCAACGGGCGGCCGGGGCCCAGGCGCAACACCTTGACCAGATGGCGCGATGCGGCTTCATCCAGTTGCACTTCAGTTTTACCCGCCAGTGGCTCGGCGGAAAAAATACGGGGGATACGCAAAGGTCGATCCTGGATACAGAATAAGAATTGCGTGAAGGGTAATACAGGAGGGAGGGAAGTTGTAGATTTGCGGCCACTGCCCTTTTTCAGGGGCAGTGGCCGCAGGCAAGTATCAGACCTTCTCGAAGCTGACTGGCAGCTCCTCGTTGATCTTGTCGCCCTTGACCTTAACTCGAAGCATTTCGATGATCTTGTACAGGTTCGGCACCAGCAGCAGGGTCACGAAAGTGGCGCAGAGAACGCCAAACGCCAGACTCACCACCATCGGGATCAGGAACTGCGCCTGAATTGAACGCTCGAACATGATCGGCACCAGGCCCACGAAAGTGGTAATGGACGTCAGGATAATCGGGCGGAAACGATCCCGGCCGGCCTGCACAACCGCTTCCATGACTTCGACGCCCTGGGCGCGCAGCTGGTTGATGCGGTCCATCAATACCAGGTTGTCGTTCACTACCACGCCCGCCGCCGCCAGGAAACCCAGCATCGACATGATGCTGATGTTATAGCCCATCAGCAGGTGCCCCAGAATCGCGCCGAAGAAGCCGAATGGCACCGCGGTCAGGATCAGCAGCGGCTGTGAATAGGAGCGGAACGCAATCGCCAGCAGCGCATAGATCACAAACAGCGACAGGATAAAGAAGGCGAGAATGGCGGAGCCAAACTCTTCCTCTTCCTGCATTTCACCGGCGGTCTTGAGGCTGAAACCGGGGAACTGGGACTCCCATTTTTTCAGGTTCTTTTCGCGCAACTCTTTCAGGATCTCGTGTGCCGGGGAAGTACCCGGAATCAGCTCCGCGGTAACCTGCACCGTGCGCTCACGGTCGTTGCGGCGGATGGTGGTGTAACCTGGCACGTAAACCGCTTCCGCCACCGCGCTGAAGGGAATCTCACCCTCGTTGGTGCGGATACGGATACGGTCGATCTGGTCTTCGTTGCCACGCTCTTCCTGCGGGTAGCGCACCATCACACGCACATCCTCGCGACCGCGGGGAATGCGCTGCACCTCTTCACCGAAGAAGCCCTGGCGCACCTGCTTGGCCACATCCGCCAAACCGATACCCATATTAGTGGCGTGGGGTTTGAGCTGGATTTCGATGTCACGACGGGCACTGATCAGGTTATCGCGCACGTCGTAAACGCCGGCAAAACTGTTCAGCTCCTTCTTCACCGCATCGGCGGCGCGGCGCATCTCGTCCATATCGCCAGAGGCGGTACTCAGGTTCAGGGACATACCCTTGCCACCATCGTTGATGGTGTGCTGGATATTCATTTCCTCGATGCTTGCAGGCAGTTCGCCAATGTACTCACGCCACTTGAGTGCCAGCTGTTCAGAGGTCACATCCCGGTGCTCGCCATCGGTCAGCTGCAGCAGCACGGTCACGTTGCCGCGCCACAGGAACACCATGGTGTTCTCGACAAAAGGTTCACCGCCATTCAGTGCCAGCATGTCCGGGTCTTTCGCCAGCTGCTCGCCAGCGCGCTCGAACTTCTCCATCACCCGCTTGGTCTCCTCGAAGGATTCCCCCTGGGCCATGGTGGTGCGCAGCTCCAGCAGGTCCGACGGCACTTCCGGAGAGAAGGCCTTGCCGACATAGCCGCCGCCAAACAGTGCGAAGGACAGGATCAGCGCCATAAAGAAGGTCATCACCGTGGCGCGGCTGTTACTGAGGGTTTTCTCCAGCAACGGCAGGTAGTACTTCTCACCGGCCAGGTGCATGGCGTTGGCAAACTTCGCACGTACCTGCTGCAGCTTGATGCCCATCGCTGACGTCGCCGGCTTCTCCGGCTTCAGCTTGACCAGGTGCGCCGGCAGAACCAGCAGCGACTCAATCAGGGAGAAGCTCAGGCACAGCAGCACCACCACCGGCAGTGACATCATCATCTGCGAGGTGTATCCGGGCAGAAACAGCATGGGCACGAAGAACACCATGGTGGACACCACCGCGAAGATCACCGGTGCCGACACCGTCTTGACCCCGGCCTCGGCGGCCTGGAGCCCGGTTTCCCCGCGGTCGTGGGCCGCGTGCACCGCCTCGCCGACAATGATGGCGTCATCCACGACTATCCCGAGGATCATCAGGAAGGCGAACAGCGACAGCATGTTCAGGGTGATGCCCGTGAGCGGCAGCAGCCAGAAGGCGCCCATAAACGCGGTAAAAATACCCACAGTTACCCACACCGCCAGCGCCGGGCGCAGGAACAGCATCAGCAACACAAATACCAGGATCAGACCGGTCACCGCATTCCAGAACAGCATGCTCATGCGGCTTTCATAGGCTTCCGAGAAATCGAACCAGGTTTTGAATTCCATCCCGGGAGGCAGGACTTCCTGGGTCTCCTTCATGAATTGGCGGATCGCCTCGGCAGTGGCCACCACGTCCAGCGGCTCGCCCTGCATCACCCGCAGGTTCATGGCCGGCTTGCCGTTAAAACGGATGACCGAACCCTCTTCCTCGAAACCGTCATTGATCTTGGCCACGTCGCCCAGCAGCAGCTGGGTGCCATCCTTGCGGCTCACCAGCGGAATGCGCGCGAAGTCATCGGCGGTATAAGCCTGGCCGCGGGTCTGCACCTGGATATCGCCGCGCTCGGAGCGCACACGCCCGGCGGGCAAGTCCAGGGAAGAGCGGCGCACCGCATTGGAGACATCGTCAAAAGAGAGGTTGTAGCGGCGCAGGTCGATTTCCGAGACCTCGATGGAGACCTCATCGGCGCGATCGCCCCAAACGTCAACGCGACGCACACCGGGCAACAGCATCAGCTTGTCACGCAGATCCAGTGCCGTGTCCTTGAGCTGGCGCGGGGAGACGGGACCGCCGATGGCGATCATCATCATCTGCTGTTCCCACTCTTCCAGCGCAATCACCGGGCGCTCGATATCCGCCGGGAAGGTGTTGATGGAGTCCACCTGCACCTTGATGTCGTTCAGCAGGCGCAGCTCGTCATAGCCGTCCACCGCCTGAATGCGCACGGTGCTGTTGCTGCGACTGGACCAGGAGTTGACCTCCTTGATGCCCTTCACCTCGGAGATCGCCTGCTCCACGCGCAGGGTGACCTGCTGCTCCACTTCCGCGGGGCCGGCGCCGGGGTAACTGATATTGATTCGGACCACGCCGGGGTTGATGGCCGGGAATACTTCCCGCCCCACATGAGAGATACCGAAGATGCCGCCAATGATGATCAGGATCATCAGCAGGTTGGCAGCCTTACTGTTGCGGACGAACCATCCGATGATGCCTTCCATAATCAGAAGGCTCCCTGTGCAGAAGCGGTGGAACCGGCGCTCTCCGCAGGCTCTTCAGACTCCGCCTCTTCCTTTTCACCCAGCATCAGCCCGGAGGGCTTGTCATTCAGCGGGTTGGGGGTCAGCACCATGCCCTCTCGGGAATAGCCCAGGCTGGAGATAACCACTTTTTCACCGGAATCGATATCACCGCGCAGCCAGACCTGTTCGCCCACCGCCTGCAGCAGCTTCACCTGTTTAAAGGCCAGCTGGTTCTCGTCGTTCAGCACCAGGATATGGTTGCCCTCGTGCAGCGCCTGGCGCGGCAACAGGGTAATGTCGTCATAGGTTTTGCCGGCGATCTGCGCCTCCACGAACATGCCGTTGATCAGCGGAGCTTCGCCCTGATAGGGGTTCTGTACCTGGGCAACCGCGTAAACGAAGCGGCTGTTGGGATCGATCGCAGCCTCGGTGCGCACTATCTGTCCACGCCACTCGCGCTCCTGTCCCGCCAGGTTCGCCGCTACACGCACCGCAGGGCCATTTTCAATGGCGCGGCCGAGGGGCAGTTCCAGCAGTGACAACTGGTGATCGGTCAGGGGCAGGCGCACTTCCGCGACACCGACACTGTGGATACGGGCGAGTTTGGTACCCGGGGTCACGTACTGGCCGATATCGACCAGGGTTTCCACCACACGACCGGCAAACGGCGCCTTCACCGCAGTGCGGTCCAGGTCCAGTTTGGCCTGGTCGCGGTCGGCCTTGGCCGCAGCCAGTGCCGCACTGGCCGCGGCCAGCTGCGGCTTGCGCAGGAACAGGGCATTGGCTTTTTCCGTGCCCAGGTCGCGCCACTCGCGCTTGGCCTGCTTGGAAACCCCCTCTTCCTGGGCGAGCGCAGCGGCAGCGCTGGCAACCTGGGACTCGGTGCGGGTGAGCGCGTGGCGGTAGTCCGCGGCTTCGATCTGGATCAGGGAATCGCCCTTCTGGAAAAAGCCACCGGGGACAAAGGCATCAT
The DNA here is from genome assembly GCF_023156515.1 of Microbulbifer sp. CAU 1566. Lineage (NCBI taxonomy): Bacteria > Pseudomonadati > Pseudomonadota > Gammaproteobacteria > Cellvibrionales > Microbulbiferaceae > Microbulbifer > Microbulbifer sp. CAU 1566. The sequence goes on from NZ_JALNMG010000001.1 coordinate 1,124,500, forward strand.
TCACGCTTTCGATGACACCACCCACGCGGGCCACCACTTCAATTTCGTGGCGCGCATGTACCGAACCCTGGCTCGGCACCAGCAGGGTGTGGCGACCAGGCTCCGCATAGAGGACATCCGCCACCGGCGGCACCACTACCTCCGCTTCTTTTTCCTCTGGCTTTGGCGCCATCAGAATCACAGCGGCTATAACAGCCACCCCTGCGAGCACAACGACCCCTAAAACTTTGTTTTTCCCAGTGCTTTTGTTCGCGCTTTTATTAGAAAGATTCACAGACGCTTCCATTGATCAAAATTTAACTAGTTACGCATTCTACTGGAGTCTGACGAGATTGAAACTGTCCTCGGATGCAGGCTGTCGCAACTAAGTGCACTTGACCGCAAACGGGCTCTGTGAGCAATTTCCCGGGCGCGAAAATCGCTGCTCTGTCAATCTTGGTAGACGCCGCCCCATGGCCCATAATGGCCGCCGTTTTTAGCATCGGTCGCCTTCACTGTTTGGCCAGACGGTTGGACACACATTGATCGAAGCCATTCATTTCGTTTCGCTGCTACCGGTGAATACTGCGCCTATATTTTCCGCAGCCCACCGGCCATAGACTCATCGAGGATGTAAATAACAAGATGTTGGATATCAACGCCCGTATTGCCGAAGAACTGAACGTGCGCCCCCAACAGGTGGCCGCTGCCGTAGGACTGCTGGATGAAGGCGCCACCGTACCGTTTATCTCCCGCTACCGGAAAGAGGTCACCGGCGAACTGGACGACTCCCAGCTGCGTACCCTGGAAGACCGCCTGCGCTACCTGCGCGAGATGGAAGAGCGCCGCGCCGCCATCCTCAAAAGCATCGACGAGCAGGGCAAACTTACGCCGGAACTGGCCACCCAGATCAATGCCGCCGATACCAAGAACCGCCTCGAAGACCTCTACCTCCCCTACAAGCCCAAGCGCCGCACCAAAGGCCAGATCGCCATCGAAGCGGGCCTGGAACCACTGGCCGACGCCCTCTACGCCGACCCGACCCTGAACCCGGAAGAGGAAGCGCAGAAGTACCTCAACAGCGACAACGAAGACCCCGCGCTGCACGTCAAAGACATCAAGGGCGCGCTGGACGGAGCCAAGTTCATCCTGATGGAGCGCTTCGCCGAAGACGCCGAGCTGCTGGGCAAGCTGCGCGACTATTTACAGCGCGAAGGCCAGGTGAAATCCAAGCTGCTGGACGGTAAGGAAGAGGAAGGCGCAAAATTCCGCGACTACTTCGAATACGCCGAACCCTTCTCCAAGGTACCGAGCCACCGCGCCCTGGCGATCTTCCGCGGCCGCAACGAAGGTATTCTCGCCATCAACCTGGGGCTTGAGGGCGATGAAGAACGCACTCCAGCACAGGGGCACCCCTGCGAGACCATGATCGCCCGCCACGTGGAGATCGAAGACCATGGCCGCGCCGCCGACAAATGGCTGGGCGAAGTGGTGCGCTGGACCTGGCGTATCAAACTGCTGACCAGCCTGGAAACCGACCTGCTGGGCCAGCTGCGGGAAATGGCGGAAGAAGAGGCTATCAAGGTGTTCTCCCGCAACCTGAAAGACCTGCTGCTGGCGGCCCCAGCCGGCCAGAAGGCCACCATCGGCCTCGACCCGGGCCTGCGTACCGGGGTGAAAGTGGCCGTGGTGGACGCCACCGGCAAGGTGCTGGACCACACCGCCATCTACCCCACGCCGCCGCAGAACCGCATCCAGGAATCCGCCGCGATCATCGCAGCCTTCTGCAACAAGTACGACGTGGGCCTGATCGCCATCGGCAACGGCACCGCCAGCCGTGAAACCGACAAATTCGTCGGCGACACCATCAAGCAGTACAAGCTCACCGCGCAGAAAGTGATGGTGAACGAGGCCGGCGCCTCCGTGTACTCCGCCTCCGAATTCGCCGCGCGCGAATTCCCGGATCTGGACGTGACCATCCGCGGTGCCATCTCCATCGCCCGTCGCCTGCAAGACCCGCTGGCCGAACTGGTGAAGATCGATCCCAAATCCATCGGTGTGGGCCAGTACCAGCACGACGTTTCCCAGTCCCAGCTGGCGCGCTCCCTGGACGCGGTGGTGGAAGACTGTGTAAACGGCGTCGGCGCAGAGCTGAACTCCGCCTCCGCACCGCTGCTGGCGCGGGTGTCCGGTCTCAGCCAGTCCATCGCCAACAACATCGTCAGCTACCGCGACCAGAACGGTGCCTTCAAAAACCGCGCGCAACTGAAAGAAGTGCCGCGCCTCGGGCCCAAGGCGTTTGAACAGGCCGCGGGCTTCCTGCGTATCAACAACGGCGAAGATCCACTGGATAAATCCGGCGTGCACCCGGAATCCTATATCGTGGTGAAACGCATCGCGGAGAAAAACGGCCGCGAGATCAACGGCCTGATCGGCGACTCCGGCTTCCTGCGCAAGCTGAACCCGGCGGACTACACCGATGAAAAATTCGGCCTGCCCACGGTAAAAGACATCATCGCCGAACTGGAAAAGCCCGGCCGCGACCCACGCCCGGAATTCCGCACCGCCAAGTTCGAAGAGGGCGTGGAAGAGATCAAGGACCTGCGCCCGGGCATGGTGCTGGAAGGCACCGTCACCAACGTCACCAACTTCGGTGCGTTTGTGGATATCGGTGTGCACCAGGACGGCCTGGTACACATCTCTGCGCTGTCCGAGAAGTTCGTCAAAGACCCGCACGAAGTGGTCAAGGCGAATGACATCGTCAAGGTGAAGGTGATGGAAGTGGACGTAGCGCGCAAGCGTATCGGCCTGTCCATGCGCATGAGTGACGAGCCCGGTGAACAGAGCAGCGGCGGCGTCAAGAAAGGCGACCACCGCGAAACCAGACAAGCCCAGCGCCACAACAGCCGCAGCCGCCAGCAGCAAAGCGCTGGCAACGGCGGCCGCGGCAGCATGGGTGACCTGCTGGCGGCAGCGATGAAGGGCAAGAAATAAGCCTTTCATTCGCTGAATCAAAAAGGGGCGGCCAATGGTCGCCCCTTTTTTTGCCTGAAATTAATTCTGCACTTACTGCTTTTGCCGATTTCTAGCCGACAACAACAAACGGAATCTCGACCTTCGGTGGATCCTGCCCCGATGCACCAGCACAAATTCCCTGGATCACCAGCAGCATCCAGCCGGCTCTCACCCCCCGTACCTTGCTGTCCGATCCCCTGATATCCACCAGTTCAGAATCTTCGTACAGACTGACCGTCAGCGGCGCCGCCGGCACAAACCGGTTTTGCGTATCGAAAGCGCGTACGACCAGTTGTTTAGGCTCCCAGGTCTCCCCCACACGCACCCGGACTTCGCCGGGCTCTACTTCCATATGCGCGATAGGCGAGGATTTTTCACAGGCTTCCGGCCCGGTGTAGAGGGTGTACATACGCCAGCCGGCTTCAATGGTGGCGTCCTCGGTAACTGAACTGCGGCCCTCGGCAAGCATCCCGGCCCAGCCCGACAGACTCCATATACAGGTGCCAATACACAAAATTGTGCGCAACATACCTACCCCGGAAAAATGAAATTCGGTGAGAGCTTAGCAGGCGTTACCAGCCTCCGCGGCAATCAATCCCTTCCGTTACCAACCTGAAATTCGGGGCCCGGGTTACACAAAAAGTGCATCGGTTTTCCCAGCACCGGGTGTTCAAACCCCAGCTCCTGGGCATGTAGCAAAAGACGCGGCGCGGCCGCGAGTGCCTCCGGGTGCGCATAGAAGGGGTCGCCGAGAATCGGGTGGCCGATGGACTGCATATGTACCCGCAACTGGTGTGAACGGCCGGTAACTGGTGTCAGCAGGAGCAGGCTGGTTTTTCCGTCGCTGTCGAGTTTCTGCCAGCGGGTGAGCGACGGTTTGCCGGACTCGAAACAGACCTTCTGCCGAGGCCGGTTGGGCCAGTCGCAGATCAGTGGCAGGTCCACTTCTCCCGTATCCGCCGCAGGCTCACCCCACACTCGCGCCAGATAGCTTTTTTCCACTTCGCGGTCCTGGAACAGCCTGCTCAACTGGCGGTGTATCTCGGCGCCCCGCGCCATCACCACCAGCCCCGAGGTATCCATATCCAGGCGGTGTACGATCAGCGCATCGGGATATTCCGCCTGGGCGCGGCTGGCGAGGCTGTCTTTGTGCGCGGGATCGCGTCCGGGGACAGTGAGCAGGCCGCTGGGCTTGTCCAGCACCAGTAACTGCGCATCGCAGTAGACGGTATCGAGCCACGGATCGAGAGGGGGTTGGTAGGGACGCACACAGGCTCCGGAAATGTTCAGGTAACAGCGGCAGGGCTCAGTCCCGCAGCTCGAATTGATAGATATCGGATTGGTAGGATTCGCGCTGGGTGAATAGCAGCCAGTTTTTCTCCGGTACGTAACTGAAATCGCCAAGGCGCTCCACCGCACCGCGCGGCACCAGCGCCAGTCCGCTGGTTTTCCCGGTGCGCAAATCCAGCTTCATTACCCGGCTGTGAATTCCTGAACTCTGCTGGAAGAACACCTGGTCCCGGTACAGGTCCCAGTTAAATTGCGTGGGGAAGGCATCCGCGGTTAATAGCTGCCGCACATTGTCGAGTCCCGCGGCCTCCAGGTCCATATCGCCCTGCCACAGACCGCCATCACTGCGGGCAAATAACAAGCGGCCGCTTCCGTGAGGTAACAGTTTCACCATTGGAATATCGCTCAGGGCGTGACCACCCCCAGCGGCCGGGTCGAAGCGGAAGCCGAGGTATTCGCCTCCGGTGGAAACCGCGGCGTAGAGATGGGCGTCGTCCTCGGACCAGACCGGGCGGCTGAAATTATAAAAGCCACTGCTGCTGACCCCGGGGACAATCTGACGCACTTCACGGGTCGCAAAATCCAGCACCATCAGCTGGTTACCGGCGGCAGAGTGGTCGGCCGCGACAAAGGCGATACGGTCGCCGGCGTGAGACCAGCGCGGTGTCATCACCTCGCCGTTGAGGTTGGTTATTTTCTCGCGGTGGCTGCCGTCCAGCTGACTCGCCCAGAGCTCCATCGCTCCGGACTCATTGGAACAGAACACCAGTTTGCCCTGCGCCTGGGAATAGTGTGCGTTGCGCTGGCTGAAGTTGGCCTGCAGCAGGGGGATGGCCGCACGCAGGTCACTCCCCAGGTCCAGATAGCCGATGTACTTGTCGGTGTTGCCCAGGCTATACACGTAACGATTGCTGCCGGGTACCTGACTCAGGCTGCTGATGCCAGGCAGCGCCAGCTGTGTCGCCTCGCCGCTGTCGAGGTCCACCATACGCACCACGCGCTTGCCGGCAATCTTGCTGGCATAGACGATGCGCCCATCCTGCTTGCCCCACCCCAGGCTCTTGATATCGCTCTCACCGCGGGTGATACGGCGCTCTTCGCCGCTGTCCAGATCCCGCACATAGATATCTTCGGACAGCAGGTCCATCCGCCGGCTGAACGCCAGGCTTTTGCCATCGCCGGAAAAGGCGATATCGCGATCCTCATACTTGCAGGAATCGCCACAGGAAATGCGTCGCTCGGGATGTGCGGGATCTTTGACGTCAACCAAGTAGATGCCGCTGTTGAATATTCCGGGCTCGGTCTTGTTGACGGCCAGGAAGTCGCCGGAGGGGTGGATAGCAATATGCGTATTCAGGTCGTACTGACAGTCAGTAATGCGGCTGCGTGACAGCGTCGCCAGGTCCAGGTACTTCACCGCGCAACGCTGTTGCTGGCGATCCCGCTCGATATAGTAAATGCCCTCGCCCCCGGGCGCCCACACCGGACTGTGCTCGCTTTGCTCGGTGTGGGTCAGCTGTTTCGGGGGGCCCCCACCGGCGAGTGGACGCAGGTAGAGATCCGCATCCTGGTTCGGCCGCGCCCAGGTAAACGCCAGTTGCTGGCGATTCCAGTCCACCGCCGGGGTAAATTCGCTGCCGGGATAATTGGTCAATCGCTCGTTGCTTAGCACCATGTCCCGAGGTGATGCGCTCAACAGGGCCACCAACAACGCCACGGCCAGCAGCGCCACCGCGACGACCGCCCCTCCAATTATCCAGCGGCGGCGTGAATTACCGGAAGCCGCCGCGGGTTGATCCGGGTCCGCCACCCTGAGCAGCGGCTCAACTGCCAGGCGATAGCCGTGTCCGCGCTTGGTCACAATGTACTGGGTATCGGGGTCGATATCCGCCAGTGCCTTGCGAATATGCCAGATGGCATTGTTGATGGCCTTGTCGCCGACAAAATGATTGCCATCCCACACCTGCTGGATCAGCTGCTGGCGGGTGACCCAGTTGGGGTAGTGCTCGACCAGGCATTGGAGCACATCGAAGTATTTTTTCTGGGACAGATCCAGGCGCGTATCGCCGTGCGATACGCTCTGCTCCGCGAGATCGACGCGGACCTCGCCAATGTCGTATTCCGGCTTACCGGTCACCGGTTTACTCCCCTGAAATCCAACACGATTTCCCCACCCAAACCATCAATTCTGGCCCGAAATTATACCGCAGACGCCCTGATAGAAAATGCGACCACAGCCCTCAACGGCCCGTAACTCATTGATTTCAATAAAAAAGAGTTTAAAAGATATTCGCCAGACACTTTCCGACCTGCCCTCGCTTGCGACCGCTTCGCCCCCTCTCGTACAAAAGGTTCCACGCCGCAACGCCGGCGAATAATAACCACACAACAAGCTTCGGAGGGACACAATTTGAACGCGAACAAACTCGCACTGGCCATAGGGATCGGCATCGGCTCCATGAGTGCTGTGCCCGGCCTCGCCGCCATGCAGCAGGAGCCAAGCACAGGGGCAAGCGAACCCCTGATGGAACGGGTTGAAGTCACCGGCTCCCGCATCAAGCGCATCGACCTCGAAGGGGTAGCGCCGGTACAGGTCATTTCTGCCGTCGATATCGAGGCCAGCGGCCTCACTTCCATCACCGACGTATTGCAGACTTCCACCGCCAACTCCGGGGTCAACTTCAGTGCCGACGGCTCCTACGTGGAGAGCGCCAGCTCCGTCAACCTGCGCGGCATGGGGGTCAACCGCACCCTGATCCTGATCAACGGCCGCCGCCAGGCCTCCTTCCCCACCGCTTACGGCGGCTCCACCAACTTTACCGATGTCTCCGATATTCCCGCCAGCGCGGTCGAGCGTATCGAAATCCTGACCGGTGGCGCCTCGGCAATTTACGGTTCCGACGCCATCGGCGGCGTGGTGAACATTATTCTCAAGAAAGGCTACGAGGGCACCGAGTTCGACGCCCGCTACACGGCCCCGGAGCAGGGCGGTAACAAACAGGTAGAACTGTCGTTTACCCAGGGCTTCACCACCGAAAAATCCAACACCATGGTGATGGTGGAGTACAAGCAGGTGGAGGAGCTGCTCAACCGCGACCGCGACTTCCTGTATTCACCCCGCTACTACAACGACGATGACGGCGACCTGGCCTGGGGCAACGGCCCCGACAATCTCGATGCCCCGTCCAGCACCGCGGCCTATCTGCGGGACTACGACGAGGTGTTCCACGCATCCTCGAGAAATTACGCCAGCGAAGCCCTGTGTGACGACATTCTCGCCGGCGGTGCGGTCTATCTGCCCGACCAGTCCTACCGCTGCTATTACGACAGCGACGCCACCGAAGGCGTGTTGCCCGCCGATGAGCGGATCAACCTGGTGATCAACACCGAATACCAGCTCAACGACCTGTGGAACCTGTTCGGCAGCCTGCAGAGTTCCTACAAGACCTCCGATCGCTTCAAGACCGACAAGGGCATCGGCGAAGACATCTACATGGATGCCGCCGATGGTCGCCTGGCCTATACCACCGAGGGCATGGACGATTACCACCGCTTCCAGATCCGCCGCCGGTTTGCGGACTTCCCCGGCCAGCGCATGTACGAATCCACGGTACAGAAGTACGCGGTAACTGCCGGTGCCTCCGGAACCCTGTTTGGCGAGTACGACCTGGACATCTCCTGGTCATCGGCGCTAAACCTGTACGACCGCAACAAATACCACATGGTCAACGGCGCTGCGCTGCTGGACAACATCACCCTCGATCCCAACGACACCAGCGACAAGTGGTACCCGCTGGACAAATTGACCGATGCCCAGGCTGCGCGCCTGATGGATGTGTCGGTTACGGACTCCGAAGCCACCATGAACCAGTTCCAGGCAGTGCTCTCCGGGGATCTGATGGAAGGGTTTGCCGGCCCCATCGCCTTCGCCACATCCTTCGAGTGGGCCAGCGAAAGTTACGACGACTCTCAGGATGAAGACACCCGCACCGGCGGCCTGCTCGGCCAGGGCGGTACCAATGGTGGCGGTGACCGCCAGCGCAGTGCGCTGTCCGCGGAATTGCTGATCCCCCTCCTGGATACCGCCAGCGGCCAGTCCCTGGAATTATCCACAGCGGCCCGCTACGACCACTACAACGACGATTCCGATGTGGGCGGCGCCTTCACCCCACAGGTGGGCCTGACCTATCACCCCACCGAAGACCTGTTGCTGCGCGGCAGCTGGGGCAAAAGCTTCCGCGCCCCGGATATGCACCGACTGTACGCCGGTGAAACCCTGGGCTTCGGCTCCACCAACCTGACCCTGGCCAGCGGCGAGGTGATCGAAGACGACTACGACTCCTGGTCGGCCGGCAATATGGCACTGGAGGAAGAAAAAGGGGACTACTGGAACCTGGGGCTGGTATGGACACCCACCGACAGTATCGAAATGACCCTGGATGTGTGGGAAATCGAACTGCGTGGCGCCGTACGCAGCGTAAGCACCAATGAAGTGCTCGAAGACCCCAATTACAACCTGACCGGGCAATACGCCAGCTGTAACCAGTTCAGCGGACTGGGTTACATCAATATCGTCGACGACGGTGTCGAGAACCTGCTGTGCATGCGCAAGGGCCCGATCAACGCCGCCTTTGAATCCACCCGCGGCGTGGACGCGCGCTTCAGCAAGGAGTTCGAGCTGGGCGATCTCGGCATTCTGGATTTCTCCGTGGAGACCTCCTACATCGCCGAAAAGCTGTATCAGGAATATGCCGGCGGCGACGTGGAAGATGCTACCCAGCTCCACTACACCCCGAAGCTCAAGGCCAACAGCTCCGTGAGCTGGCGCCGGGACAACTACAGCCTCAACCTGACCTACTTCTATACCGGAGAAGCGCAGGGTGAAGACTATTTTGAGTACCCGGACGGCAGTGAGGCGCTGGCCAGTGACACACTGGCGGCTTACAAAACCCTGAATGTAAACGCCAGCTACGAATTCCCCTGGGAAGGTAAGGTGACACTGGGTGTAAACAATGCAACGGATGAAATGCCGCCGCTGTTTCACCGCTACAGCACCCTGCGCAACGACTTCCCCTACCACGCCGACTGGCTGGGGTACGACGTCATTGGTCGCACGGTTTACCTGCGTTACAAGCAGACCCTGTAAACAAATCAGGCACCTGGGCTGACCCGGTGCCGGCATCCTCTCTCTTTGCACTCTGGCGCTAACTGGGTCCAGGCGATGGCCCAGCTTATCCAGAGTGCTTTTTTCGGCACTCGAGATTTACGGAGCCGCCTATGAAACTCAAGACCTTGCCCCTGGTACCGTGTCTGCTGCTGGGCCTCGCTAGCCAGGCGCTTTCCACACAAACACTTTCCACGCAGACACCTTTTACCCAGTCACAGCCGCGCAATATCATTTTCATGATTGGCGACGGCATGGGCCCCGCCTACACCTCAGGATACCGCTACTTCAAGGATGACCCGCGAACACCGGCAGTAGACACCACCGTGTTTGATCGCCTGCTGGTGGGTACCGCCAGTACCTACCCGGATGACGACACCTATGTTACCGACTCGGCGGCTTCCGCCACCGCGCTGGCCACCGGTGTCAAATCCTACAACGGTGCCATCGGCATTGACGCCGCACACAAGCCGCTGGAATCCCTGCTCAAGCGGGCAAAACAACTGGGCAAAGATACCGCGCTGGTGGTGACATCCGAGTTGAATCACGCCACCCCGGCCAGTTTCGTGGCCCACAACGAGTCCCGCGGCAACAAGGACGACATTGCCAATGACTTTATCGATATCCGCATTAATCAGCGCCCGGTGGTGGACCTGTTACTCGGCGGTGGGCAACAGTATTTTCAGCGGCAGGATCGCAATATTCTGCAGGAATTTGAGCGGCTGGATTACCAAAGCGCCATCGAATTCGACGCGCTGAACAGCCTCACCCGGCTACCCGCGATTGGCCTGTTTGCCAGTAAAGGGCTTGAACGCGCCATCGATAGCGCCAATCCACACCGGCTGTCCGTATTGACCGGCCACGCCCTGAATTTGCTGCAGAACAATAGAAATCCAGCCGGTTTTTTTATGATGATCGAAGGCAGCCAGATCGACTGGTGCGGCCACGCCAACGACATTGCCTGCGCCATGCATGAAATGGACGATTTTGCCCACAGTATCGAACTGGTGGAAAAATTCATAGAGAACAACCCCGACACCCTGCTGGTGGTGACCGCCGACCATTCCACCGGGGGATTGAGCCTGGCCGCCAACAAACGCTATATCTGGAACACCGACATCGTTGCACAACAAAAGCAGAGTCTCGGTAAATTTACCGAGCAGCTGGATAAGGACACCGATATTGCAGCGCGCTGGTCGCAAAACTTTGGCTACACACTGGAACCGCAGGATCAGGAGCGATTACGCAAAGCCCTGGATAAAAGCCAGGAAGACGAACATAACCTGTATGACACCGTCGTCGAGATCAGCAGCCGCTACTCAAACACCGGCTGGACCACCCGCGGCCACGACGCGGTGGATGTGCAGGTATTTGCTGCCGGCAAAGGGCATGATCGTTTCCGTGGATTTCAGGACAACACCGACATCAGCAAAACCCTGTTCGAGTTGCTGGGTAGCAAATCCGGCTGATGTTATCGGGATGGCATCAACTCAAGCAGATGCGAGCGCCGCCGGCCATAAATACATGCTGGCCCGCTTGTGCAGGATGTTCAGCGCAAACGGCTCCGCGCAGGGGGCCTGCGCGATGCCATAGCACACATGCAGCGGCAATAAATGCTCTTCCCGCGGATGACAGAAACGCGCGCCGGGTGCACTGGACCAGTGCACCAGACGCTCCGCCCGCTCGGCTTCCGTAAGTGCGGCACTGGTACAGGTCTCATGCAGCCATTGCTCGAAGGCGCTATTCAGACGGCGGGATTCATCGGTTTCGGCGGCAAAAAAAGCCTTCATATTGTGAAACGAGAATCCGGAACCGAGCACCAGCAGGTTTTCCCACTCGAGCCCTCGCAACGCAGCGCCAATCGCCAGGTGCTCTGAGGCATTCAGGTTGCTCTTGAGCGACAACTGTACACAGGGAATATCCGCCTGTGGAAAGAGGAGTTTCAGCGGTACAAATAAACCGTGATCAAAGCCCCGGCTACTATCTTTTCGCGCCTCGATACCGGACTGCGACAGGGCGTCATAAACCGCCTGCGCCAGTGCCGGCTCCCCGGGTGCCGGATACTCGATGGAATAAGACTCGTCAGGAAACCCGTAGTAGTCATAAATCAACGGGGGATGACTGGCGAAAGTAATACTGGGCTGACTTTCCTCCCAGTGGGCGCTGATAACCAGGATGGCCGAAGGTTTGCGCAGGCGGCCAGCGATCTGCTGTAAACAGGTCACCATTTCTCCGTGCCCCGGATCGCCCAGCAACGGTAGAGGGCCACCACCGTGGGAGACAAACAAGACTTCCGGCTGCGCACTTGGAGTCGGCATCCGCATTCCCTCTGAATCAAAGATTTCGGGAACTATTCTAGCCGATGTGTGACAGGGACTGACGGATAGGCGCTGGAATCGATACCGACCGGTTTTCCGAACGCGCCACAAACACATGGGTAAAACTGCCGCTGGCCGCGGCTTCTGCTGCCCCCGAAAGGAAAATGCCCACCCGGTATACCACCGAACTGCTCCCCAACTTCTCTACCCGGATACCCGCTTCCAGCTGCTGAGGGTAGGCAATTGGGGCGCGGTAGTCGCAGCTGGAATTGACCACAAAGGCCACGATGTCGCTGTTGTGGATATCCAGTCCACCCTCCTCGATCAGGTAACGGTTTACCGCGCTGTCGAAGTAGCTGTAATAAATCACGTTATTCACATGGCCGTATATATCGTTGTCGTGCCAGCGGGTGGTAATGGGATAGAACACCCGGTAGTGCTCCCGGGCAAAGTGCGCACTTGCGTTAGCTTGCTGTGACATTTTTTCTCTTTGTGTTTATTGCCGTTAAGCCGTTAAAAGGCCGCGCGGTAAATCGCCAGTGCGTCCTGCTCGGTAACGGCGCGGGGGTTGTTGACCAGCAGGCGCTGCTGCTGCATCGCGTCCGCCGCCAGTCGCGCAAGACTCTCCTCGGTAACCCCGCAATCCCGCAGACGACTGGGCAGGCCCAGCTCGGCAATCAGGTTTTCCAGCCAGCACACCAGCGCTTCCGCCTGTACCTCCGCCGACCCGCTCGCAGCGTCGCGTCCCATAATACAGGGCGCCAGTTCGGCATAGAGTGCCGCGGCCTGCGGCGCATTGAAGCGCAGCACATGGGGCAGTACCAGGGAATTGCTGAGGCCGTGGGGAATATGGAAGTGCCCCCCGAGCGGGTAGGCCAGTGCATGCACTGCGGCCACCGGTGCATTGGCAAAGGCCTGGCCGGCGTAGAGCGCCCCCAACAGCATATGGCTGCGGGCCTCAAGATTGCTGCCGGTGTGGGTTGCGGCGGCAATATTCTCGGACAACAGACGCAGCCCCTCGCGGGCGAGCATATCGGAAACCGGGTTCTTTTTGTGCGCACTGGTGTAGGCCTCGATGGCATGCACAATGGCATCCACACCGGTGGCAGCGGTCACTGCTGGTGGCAACCCCAACGTCAGCCTGGCGTCCAGCAATGCGGTATCCGGTTGCAGCAGTGGCGAGACGATACCGGCCTTGGTGGTTTCGCCGGTGGTAACGATGGAAATGGGGGTCACTTCCGAGCCGGTGCCGGCAGTTGTGGGTATCTGCAACAGAGGCAGGCGCGGGCCGAGTACATTGCCGACGCCGTAGAGCTCGTCGAGGGACTGACGGCAATCCGGGTGCGCCAGCACCGCCACCAGCTTGGCCACATCCATGGAACTGCCACCGCCGAAGCCCACCACCATATCTGCTGCCAGCGCGCGGGCCGCGTGCACCGCGGCCTCCACCGTGGCCGTTTTCGGGTCCGCTTCCACCCGGTCAAATATCCCCAGGCGCAGGTCGGTGCAGTCAAACCCGGGCAGCACCTCGTCCAGCAGTCCGGCATTGACGATACCCGCATCCGTCACCAGCAGAACCCGATGAGCACCGGCAGACCGGCAGTGATCCGCCAACTTCTCTGCGGCACCTGCTTCACAGATGATGGTTTTGGTGGTGGAGAAGGTAAAATTCTGCATAGGGCCCCCGTATTTCAGAGGACCATTGAACGGCGCAGCGTCAGGCTTGGCCATTACCTCCCACTTCTACCTCCCACTTCGGATGGGGAAAGCAGACTTAAAAGTTTTGGCCCCGTAATACCGCTTTAATATTCCGGCGCGAGAGGGATCAGGCGGGCGTTAAAAAGCCCCTCAACAGACGCTCGATCATTTTGCGGTTATCGAGGCCAGTGAAACCCAGACTACTGACCCGGGAAAACTCCAGATGCTGGACTACTGCCAGCAATAAACGGCCGTCCACATCTGCCTGCCCGGAATCAAAGGGCATACAAAAACGCAGTGAAAGTGCCTGCAGTGACAGCGTATATTCCAGTACCTCATCGTAGACGGGTTCAGGCAGGAATTGTTGGAACAGGAACTGGCTTTCGATCTTAAGCTGGCGGCTGCGGGCGTCCTGCGCGTCATTGAAGAACTCTTCAATCAGGCTACACACACCCTGGAGGTATTGCTCAATATCAATCCCAGACTTCCCATCAGCGGCACTCTCACATCGGGACAATAGTGCCTGCTGCTTCTGCTCGAGATCACCTAGCACCGGAGTCATGCCCTCTCGGAAAGATCGGAATGCCGCGAGTAACAGGTTGTCGAACGTCTGGAAATAATAGGTCGTCATCGCCAGCTGCACGCCGGCGGCTTTGGCAATAGTGCGGTGAGAAAGGGAAGCCAGCCCCTGATCGGCGATCAGGTTCAAGGTTGCATCAAGGATTTTTGCCTTGGCAGCCTCGCGTTTTTCGGCTTTTTTATTCGCTGGTGCCGGTTTGGCCACTGGCTCCTTGCGGAGAGTGCCATTTGTGGTCGCCATGGGTGTTGCCTCGGGGAATTTTGGACTAGGTCAAAATACGGGCGGCAACCCTATACAAAGGTCAAATGCTGGTCAATCGCCCAAACAGGAGAAACCCGCCACTAGTGACTATTTTCCAAGTCCTTTTGCCACACGGCTTCAATGCCTCACGCCTCCAGCTGCTGGTCTGATTTTTCAGACACCTCTACTTCGGATTTGATCCCCGAATTATTTGCGGATTTCCCCCCAAAAATACGCATCATCAGCGCACCGCCGCGTTTCCAGCCCAGCAGGCTTTGCGCCGTGACCAATCCCGCGAACAGAGCGCCGGCAACGCCACAACTCATAATGTCCTGCCCTGTCAGGTACAAACCCTTGATGCGGGTTTTCGGGCGCAGCCAGTTGCGGGTAAAGCGCGCCGGGTCGTGATCCAGCCCGTAGATTTCGCCACGCTGATATTCACAGAAATAGCGGGTGGAAAGCGGCGTGGATAATTCACTGTAATCAATCTGTCCGCGCAGTTGCGGGAAGTGCCGGTATAAATGTTCCAGCAACCGTTCACTGAACTGCTGTTTCAGGGCCTCGTACTCGTCACCGCGCTTGCCCCAGGCTTCCCCTTTCCAGTGTTCGAACCAGGCAAACTTGGCCGGTGCCACTATTTCGATGGTGGCCCGGCCCGGGTAGCGCTGCTCGAAACTGGGGTCCTTGGCTGACGGAAAGGAGATATACACCAGCGGAATCTCCGCCTGTGGATTCTCCAGGTAGGTCGCAAAGTCGCCCTCGTAATCGGCGCTGGGATAAAGCCAGTAATTGGTTTTCGGCAGCCCCAGTTCCGCCGCCGTTTTCTGCAACCCGATGTACAGGCACAGGTGGCTCATGGAGGGTCTGACCTCGCGCAAGTGACCCAGATACCCCGCCGCATCAGCCGCACTTTGCGGCAGCAGCTTTTCGAAGGTATTGAAGACACCAGCATTGGAGATCACCGCCGGCGCCAGAATTTCAGTGCCATCCGCCATACGCACACCGGTTACCCGCTTGCCATCCAGCAACAGGGTATCCACCCGCGCATAGGTAAACACCTCACCACCGGATTTCTGGATCTGGGGAATGATCGTTTCGGCAAATTGACTGGAACCGCCAATCGGGTAATAGCCACCATGAAGATAGTGTTTGGCGATCAGCGCGTGAATGATGAAGCTGCCGGACTGCGGCGTCATCCCGTTATCGCCCCACTGCCCGGTGAGCACCGCGATTAACTCTTCGTTGTCCGTCAATTCACGCAATACGTCGTAGGTGGTTTTATTGAGGTAAGCGGGCCAGCGAATTTTTTTGTACAGATTGAGAACAGGAGAGCACCAGCGGGGCAGCAACTTCTCCAGGGTGATCAGCGGCATGGCCGCGGCGACCGCCATTACCCGCTGCAGATACGCTTCAATGGCTTGCTGCTCACCGGGAAAACGTCGGGACAGTTCCGTCACAAACGCCTGGCGCCCCGCCACCAGATCGTACTGGTTGTCGCCGAGGCAGATCCGATCGTAGGTACTGTCCATGGGCGCCCACTGCAGACGACCACCGGAAATAAAATCGAACAACCTGCGGGTCATGGTCGGATGCTCGCCCACATCACCGATGTAGTGCACCCCCACATCCCACTCGTAGCCGTGGCGATCGTAGGCATGGGTAAAACCGCCAGCGGTGTAGTGCTGCTCCAGCACCAGAACCTTCTTGCCCTGGTCACTGAGCAGTGCCGCAGTGGTGAGACCGCCGATTCCAGAGCCAATCACGATGGCATCGTAGGGACCGTCGAGTCGCCCCGCTCTATAGCGGCGGCCAATGCGCAAACGGCCCGGTTGCGGGCTGACGCCCTGGGAAGATTTGGACCCGGTCATGAGCAGCCTCCAACGAATACTTTTTTATTGTGTCTTTATATAGCGTCGTTATTCAGCCACCTTAGCCCTCACCAGCAGGTTATGCAATCAATTGCATATGCGTTCATCAATGAGGATCCGCAGCCAGCCATCGGCTGGCCCGCGATTTACACTGCAGAATGAAATTGTGAGGCCGGGTATCACTATCGCGAGAGTGAGCGGCGAGAAGGGCCGGAGAGAAAGAAACTTACAGTGTGCAGGCTACCGGCGCGCGCCCCGGTTTCAGGCAACGGCCTTCAGGTTTGCGCGCCCCGGAAACTTTCCGCAGGTAACCGACTGTATCCAGTGCTCACCCAGGGTGAACTGACACTGGTAGTCCTGCGGCAGCTTGTGCTTGTCTGCGAAGCGTTCGGTTAGGCGCAACACCAGTGCCTGCTCCTCGAGCCGCAGCTCCACGGCCTCGGCCACTTCGAACCCGAAGTAGTCTCGCACCGATGGATACAGGGCTTTGAACAGGCTTTCTTTGGCGGAATAGATCAGGGTAAGCGCCACCCGCTCGGACAGACCCTGGTCACTGAGCAGCTCCCGCTCGCGCCGGGTGGCCACTATGGTGGCAATCTCGCGGCAGACCCGGGTGGGGATCAGGACTTCCACATCAATTCCCAGGTAATCCATATCCAGACGGCGACTTACGGCACACACCGCCACACTGCCCACGTGAGAAATGGAACCGACCACCCCGCTCGGCCACAGCGGATTACGCTGCTCGCCGATACCGACCTGCAAATCCTGATTGCGTACCGGGGCCAGGTGCTGCAATGCCAGCGCTGCGGCGTAGCGACCCGCGAGAAATCCCGCCTGCCGCTTGGGCAGCGAGCGCGCGATAGACTCGGGCAGGGCAATTCCCAATTGAGGGTAGAGCGTGGCTTGATAGCCCGCCGAATCAAATTCACAGCTCACCTGGCGCACGCCGGTTCTCGGATCCACCGCCGACTGCACCTTGCCAATAAAATGACGCTCGGCCCCGGATTCCTTCGTTGCGTTGACTGCCTGCATTTACCTCTCCCCCGAAACTACATTGGATGTTCATTAGCTTGGTGAATGCATGCAGCATGCCAAGCCATCCGGCGGACGCTATTTCTTCGAGGTAAGCTTCGGGCTGGTTGCGGCTCCGGTGACAGTCACCTCAGGGAGTAACACCTGCAGAATTTTGTACAGGACTTCGATTCGCGCGTCGTTGGGGAAGTATTTATTGGCAAGCAGCACAAAACCAAAGCGCTGTTCCGGAATGAATGCCACATAAGTGGAAAAGCCACTGGTGGATCCGGTTTTGTTGATCAACACATTTTTTTGCGGCGCCAGGGGAGGCCGGATGGGTTCAACCGGGTGATCTTCGGTGATCATCATGCGGGAGTTGCCTTGTAACAGGGTATCGGCCCTCACGGGTAGCGCGTACTGCTCCCACACCAGGTCCTGCACATAGAACTCGGTTTTGAAGTGCCCCTCGCGGGTTGCCGCCAGGGCCTTTTCCAGTTCGGGGGAGGCCTGCACCAGCTGCATATGGATCCCCAGGTAACGCACCAGATCCGCAGCACTGGACTTGACTCCGTAAGCCTCTTCTCCCAGCACACCGATATTCACCCGCACCGCTTTATCATCGCGGTTGTACCCCTGGGCATAATCGGACATCTTCTCCGCTGGCACCGAGATATAGGTATCCCCCAATCCCAGGCCCTGAAAGATTTTCTCCTGCATGACCTTGGCGTAGGGCTGGCGCAATTTCTCTGCGGTGATCAGCCCCAGCAACCCTATCCCCGGATTGGCGTAAGTGCGGCTGGTACCGGGAAAATACTGCGGTTGCCACTGTTTCAGGTAAGCCAGTAACTGCCGGTTGTTCTCAATGTCCGATGGCACCTGCAGTGGGAAGTGACCTGCCGTATGGGTGGCCAGATTGAGCAGTGTCACACCATCCATGGCTGAACCACGCAACTCCGGCAGGTGCAGGCTCACCGGATCCTTCAGTGACAGGGCACCGGTCAACTCGGCATAGGCCGCCAGCGTCGCGGTAAATGTTTTACTGACGGAGCCGATTTCAAATAGTGTGTGCTCCGTAACCAGATTCCCGGCCTCCGCCGAGGTTTCCCCCATATTAAAAAAGTAGGGTTCCCCATCCACCGTCAGGGCAAGGGCCATGCCCGGCACCTCATACTTTTCCACCACGGGTCGAATGGCATCAACCACCAGCGCCTGAAGCTTCTCCGGGTCCACGCGTGCCGGCGCTGCGAAGGAACTTGCCGATACGCACAGCGCCATCAACCCCCAGGCCAAAACATGGCGCAATTTCAAACCCAACAATGGCATGGCAGTTTCCCTGAGCATCCAGATTTATTGTTCATCGTCAGACCACACCCCCGGAAAATAGTGCAAAAAGCCACGCTCTGCTGACCGGAACAGGCAGAGCCAGCCATTGCCGTGCGCCCCCTCCCGCCTCGTAAATCCATCAACCGGGCAAGAAAATAGGTATTATCCACAGGCCGACGCCACTAAAGGTATTAGCGCGGTTGGCAATAGCCGCGCGATCTGGAATGCGCCGGCACAGAAACAGGATGTATGCTTACAATCACAAGGATGAGAACAATGCCAAACATGGAACAGCTAAAAAGTATCCTGAAATCCTACGGTGTCTCCGAACACAGCATGGCCGTGATCCAGGCACGACATGGATCCAGCATTTTCGTGAAGATGTCCAAAAGTGACCAGACGTTAACCGGCCGCGAAACCCACCGCTACCCCCACATCAGCCCCGCTTACAACGACACTCCCGCCCACCTGACGGATATCCGTTTTGTGAAAACCGTAGGGGCACACGACGTCTTTCAGCGATTTCATCGCCATATTGATGACAACCTCAACCTGACCGGCGAGCGCCACGACCGCTTCCAGGCGGTAGAGAGGAACTCGGGGGCTATTTATTCGGTCAGTGTTACAGGGGGAAGAGGCCCGGCTGCGACGGATGTCCGTTCGCTGGAAGAATTGCGCGGGCTGACCTTTTCCATTGGCTTGCGGGTTCACGAGTATCAACGCTACGCGGTCATGTCTCGGGCAGTCATGAACAAGTACAATCTGGGTGTACGAACCTAGTCATTTGCGGTAACAGCAGTTTCGGGAATATGCGACGAATCCTGAAGAAAAGTATTCTTGCGACAGTGTTGCTGGGCTTGCTGGCAGCACTGGCGTTCGTATTGTTTCCCGGTCTCAAGTATGAAATTTACCGCCAGCTGTCGCCCAAGCTGCGCTGGAATATCTCCTATGCACTGACCGACAAGTTTGTGGTGGGGATGGTGTATTTTGTGGAGCGCGACCGGCAGCTATTGCTGGTTCGCCACAGCTACCAGGACAAGTGGGCGCTGCCCGGCGGCTGGGTAGAACGCCATGAATCCTTCGAGGAATCGGCGCGGCGGGAGTTGGATGAGGAGCTGAACATCCGCATCGACGATTTTGAGGTGCTGGAGGTAAACAAGGTACCGCGCTCCGGGATCATCAACATCGCCATCCGCGGCCGCCTGCAGGACAAGAAAGTGATGATTCGCGACAACGAAATCTTCGGTTATCGCTTCTTCGATCTCGACCAGTTACCGGAAGACATACTCTATACCCACAAGCCCTACATCCGCCGCTACCTGGAGTCCTACCAAGCACCGCAAGCCATCCCGGCACAAGTGCCCGAACAGGCCACGGAGCCTGACCCGGCGCCGGTGGAAGCCAGTCCCGCGCAAGCGGATCACTAGCCCACCGCCACCTCTCAATTAAACTATCTCGTCACCCTTTCACCCCATTTGCGATCTGAAACACCACCCGTGCAGCAGTGCGTGCGGCGTGATCTTCGATATCAAAATAGGGATTGAACTCGGCGATATCCGCCAGGCACACCTTTTTCGACTCCAGCACTGTGTCCAGCAATGGCTCGAACAGGTCGAAGGGTACACCGCGCCCGGCGGGCGCACTGACCGCCGGCATCACCGCTGCAGGGAACACATCCAGGTCGATGGTGAGGTAAACAAAATCCACCCGGTCGATAAAGTCCGCCATCTGCTTCTGCACCAGTTCGATGCGCCAGGGGACAATTTCCCGGTCGGAAATCACCTGGGCCCCCAGCTCTTCGGCGCGGTGATAGAGCGCCGGGGTATTGGCGGTGGCGGCAGCACCCACACAGAGGTAATTAAACGGGCGGCCATTGAGGTCACACTGTTCCGCAATCTGGTAAAAGGGCGTGCCGGAAGAGCCCTGGGGCGCCGGCAGGCGCAGATCCAGGTGCGCGTCGAAATTGATGATGCCCAGGGTTTTATCCCGGTGTTGCTCGCGCATCCAGCGGGCAATCCCCTGGTAACTGCCGAAGGCGATTTCGTGGCCGCCCCCCAGCACCAGCGGAAAGTGCCCGGCGCTCATCAGCTCGGTAATACGCGCGCCGAGCATCGCCTGACCGGATTCCAGGTCGTCTTTTTCTACCCGCACATTGCCGGCGTCATACAGTGGCGCACCGAAGGTCTTGGGCAGGTTGGCAAGCGCCAGGCGCAGAATCCGCGGCCCCTTGGCAGCGCCAATACGCCCCTTGTTGCGGCGCACGCCCTCATCCGAGGCAAACCCCAGCACCGCCAGCCCCGGCGGGCTGTCCAGGTGCAGCGGCACTATGTCCTGGTGCCAGCGCTTGCCGGCCTTGCCGTCTTCACTGTCAATCCGACCGCTCCACAAACGCATATCAGCCAGCTGTAACATGGCGTCCCCCGAAAAACATTTCTGCAGGTTTCAGCGCGCCCACTTCGTAGGCCAGCTGATCCGGTGTCTCCATCGGCCACAGGGCCATATCCGCGCGCAATCCGGGGCGCAGCACGCCGCGACTGCAACAGATGCCGAGGGCGCGGGCCGCCGAGCGGGTGACGCCGGCAAGGGCCTCTGCCGGTGTCAGTCCGAACAGATTGCACCCCATGTTCATCATCAGGCGCAGGGAAGCGATGGGGCAGCTGCCGGGATTCAGGTCGGTGGAAATCGCCATGGGTACACCGGCGGCACGCAACTTGTCGATGGGTGGCACCCGGGTTTCCTTCAGGGTGTAAAAAGCCCCCGGCAATAACACCGCGGCAGTACCACTTTCCGCCATGGCAGCGACATCGGCATCGGTGATGTATTCGATGTGCTCCACCGAAAGCGCACCGGCCCTGGCCGCCATACGGGTGGCGCCGGTGGACGCCAGCTGTTCCGCATGCACCTTTACCGGCAGATCCAGCTTTTGCGCCGCCAAAATGACTTTTTGGCACTGTTCGACACTGAAAGCGATGTTTTCACAGAACATATCCACCGCATCCGCCAGCTGCTCTTTGGCCACTGCTGGCAGGATTTCTTCACACACCAGATCGATGTACTCGTCCGCGCGGCCGTCGTATTCCGGCGGCAGGGCATGGGCGGCGAGACAGGTGGTGAGAATATTGACCGGATGGTGCTGGGCCAGGCGGCGGGCAACGCGCAACTGCTTGAGCTCGGTTTCCAGATCGAGGCCGTAGCCGGACTTCACTTCCACCGTGGTGACGCCCTCGGCAATCAGCGCGCGCAAGCGCGGCTCGGCACTGCGGTACAGATCCGCGGCACTGGCAGCCCGGGTTGCGCGCACGGTAGAAAGAATACCGCCGCCACTGCGGGCCACTTCCTCATAGCTTTCGCCGCCCAGGCGACGGGCGAACTCGCTGGCGCGATGGCCGCCGTAGACCATATGGGTATGGCAATCGATCAGTCCCGGCGTCAGCCACTGGCCCTCGCCGTCGATCACCAGATCAGCCGTACACTCCGGCAGCTCCCGGCGCGGCCCTATCCAGACGATTTTTTTACCCGTCACCGCCACCGCGGCGTCTTCTACAGCGCCGTAGGCACCGGGAATCGACGGATCCATAGTGGCCGCGTGGACGTTGGTAATCAGCAGATCACAGCGTTCAGTCATAGTTGCTCACTGAATTGGCGTTAATTGTAACGATAGCCCTAACGGGGCCATTTGGCGCAGATTCTCACTCTTGACAGCCATCGCCATCAAATCCATAGTTGCGCCATCGACAAACTTGTATATACAAGAATGTACAACTTGGCAGCCACTTTACCCGAGCAGGCAAAGACCACACAAGTATGAGCAGTCAATCTTCCACCACCACCGCAGAAACCGGCAGCCAGCCCCGCTACGCCGCCATCAAAGCGCACATCCGCGCCCAGATCGAATCCGGTGACTGGCCCGCCCACTTCCGTGTGCCCTCGGAAAATCAGCTCGCCCAGGACTTCACCGTCAGCCGCATGACCGCCCGCCGCGCCCTCTCCGAACTCACCGACGAAGGCGTGCTCATCCGCTCCCAGGGCCTCGGCACCTTCGTCGCCGAACCAGTCCCCGCCGGCTCCCTGCTCGAAGTGCGCAACATCGCCGACGAAGTCGCCGCCCGCGGTCACAGTTACGGCAACCGCATCCTCAAACTGGAGCAGACCACCGCCAATACCGAAGTCGCCGTGGCACTTGGCCTCGCCGAAGGCGCCGCGGTCTACCACTCGATCATCGTGCACCTGGACAACGACCTGCCGATCCAGTTCGAAGAACGCTATACCAACCCCACACTGGTGCCGGACTACCTGCAACAGGACTTCACTGCGGCCACACCCAACGAATACCTGACCCGCGTGGCGCCACTGACGGAGGTGGATACCACGGTGGAAGCGATTAGTGCCGATGACGCTGTGAGTAGTGCGCTGGAAATCAAAACGGGTACTGCGTGTTTGCAGATCTGGCGACGCACGAAAAGTAGTGCGGGCACCGTGAGCTTTGCGCGACTGGTGCACCCGGGAAATAGATACCGGCTCGGAGCACAGCTACGTTTTTGAAAAAGAAACACGACGAAGTAAAGAAATATGAATTGAAGGCGGAGTGCCGGGCGGAGGTTTTCAGGATCGTCGCAAACAGGAAGTTTGCGCCGAAGCGCCCAGGGATGGGTTTACAGCGGTCCTGAAAACCTCCGCCCGGCGCTTTGCCGCCACAGCACCAAATCGAAACGCCGGGCCAAAAACCCACAGAACCTAATTTCAAACCAAGAATTTGGAAAAAAACGAGGCAACCATGACCGATAAACGCCACGACCCCAGCCGTAAAATCGCCGCCCCCACCGGCACCAAGCTCAACGCAAAAAGCTGGCTCACCGAAGCCCCCCTGCGCATGCTGATGAACAACCTGCACCCCGACGTCGCCGAACGCCCGGAAGATCTCGTTGTCTACGGCGGCATCGGCCGCGCCGCACGCGACTGGGAGTGCTACGACAAAATCGTCGAAGTACTGCAGCGTTTGGAGGACGACGAAACTTTATTGGTCCAATCCGGCAAACCCGTCGGCGTATTCAAAACCCACGCCGACGCCCCCCGCGTACTGATCGCCAACTCCAACCTGGTCCCGCACTGGGCCAACTGGGAACACTTCAACGAGCTGGATAAAAAAGGCCTCGCCATGTACGGCCAGATGACCGCCGGCTCCTGGATCTACATCGGCTCCCAGGGCATCGTCCAGGGCACCTACGAAACTTTCGCCGCGGTTGCACGCAAGCACTTCGACGGTGAAGCCAAAGGCAAATGGGTACTGACCGGTGGCCTCGGCGGCATGGGCGGCGCCCAGCCCCTCGCCGCCACCATGGCCGGCTTCTGCATGATCGCCGTCGAGTGCGACGAAACCCGCATCGACTTCCGCCTGCGCACCGGCTACGTGGACAAGAAAGCCACCAGCCTCGACGAAGCCCTGGCGATGATCAACGAAGCCATGGAAAACAATGAGGCCATCTCCGTCGGCCTGCTCGGCAACGCCGCCGACGTATTCCCGGAAATTGTCGATCGCGGTATTTTACCGGACTGCGTTACCGACCAGACCTCCGCTCACGATCCGCTGAACGGCTACCTGCCGCAAGGCTGGACCATGGAATACGCAGCCGAGATGCGCAAAGCCGACGAAGCGCTGGTGGTGAAAGAAGCCAAGAAATCCATGGGCATCCAGGTACAGGCCATGCTCGCTCTGCAAGAACGCGGCGCCGCCACTCTCGACTACGGCAATAACATCCGCCAGATGGCCTTCGAAGTGGGCGTAGAGAATGCGTTCGACTTCCCCGGCTTCGTACCGGCCTACATCCGCCCGCTGTTCTGCGAAGGCATTGGTCCCTTCCGCTGGGCGGCACTGTCCGGTAACCCGGAAGACATCTACAAGACCGACGCCAAGGTAAAAGAACTGATCCCGGACAACCCGCAGCTGCACAACTGGCTGGACATGGCGCGCGAGCGCATCCAGTTCCAGGGCCTGCCCGCGCGCATCTGCTGGGTTGGTCTGAAAGACCGCGCGCGTCTGGCGCTGGCGTTCAACGAAATGGTGGCGAATGGTGAACTGGAAGCACCGGTGGTGATCGGCCGCGACCACCTCGACTCCGGCTCCGTTGCCAGCCCTAACCGCGAAACCGAATCCATGATGGACGGCTCCGATGCCGTCTCCGACTGGCCGCTGCTGAATGCCCTGCTGAATACCGCCAGCGGCGCTACCTGGGTATCCCTGCACCACGGCGGCGGCGTCGGCATGGGCTTCTCCCAGCACTCCGGTGTGGTGATCGTATGTGACGGTACCGAGGCCGCGAAGAAACGCATCGAGCGCGTCCTGTGGAACGACCCGGCTACCGGCGTAATGCGTCACGCGGATGCCGGCTACGAGATTGCGAAAAACTGCGCACGTGAGCAGGGCCTAGACCTGCCGATGCTCAAGGATTAATTCGCAGTCTTGTTAAATTCATTCGCTGTGCCCAAAGCACCGGCACAGCGAACATCAACACTATTTTCGGTAGAAAGCGTTATGTACCAACTGGAAATCACCCCCGGCCAACTGAGCCTGGAACAACTGCGCCGCGTCGCCCGCGAACCGGTAAAACTGAGCCTGAACAGCGACGCTCACGGAGCCATCGAAGCCTCCGCCAAAACCGTCGCCGACGTTCTGGAACAGGGCCGCACCGTCTACGGCATCAACACCGGTTTCGGCCTGCTGGCCAACACCCGCATTGAAAAGAAAGACCTGGAAACCCTGCAGCGCGCCATCGTGCTCTCCCATGCCGCCGGCACCGGCAACTTCATGAGTGAAGACACTGTGCGCCTGCTGATGGTGTTGAAGATCAACTCACTCGCCCGCGGTTTTTCCGGCATCCGCCTGGAAGTGATTCAGGCCCTGATCAAACTGGTCAACGCCGGTGTCTACCCGGCGATCCCGGAAAAAGGTTCCGTGGGCGCCTCCGGCGACCTGGCACCGCTGGCACATATGAGCGTGGTACTGCTGGGTGAGGGCGAATGCTTTATCAATGGCGAGCGTAAGCCGGCATCCGAAGGCCTGCGCTTTGCGGAAATGCGTCCGCTGGTGCTGGCGCCGAAGGAAGGTCTGGCACTGTTGAACGGCACCCAGGCCTCCACCGCTTTTGCCCTGCAGGGTATGTTCAGCGCGGAAGACCTGTTCGCCGGAGCCGTGGTAACCGGCGCACTGACCCTGGAAGCCGCCAAGGGCTCCCGCCGCCCATTCGACGATCGCATTCACGCTGCACGCGGCCAGGTAGCCCAGCGCGATGTTGCCGCGAGCTACCGCGACCTGCTGGGTGACCACAGTGAAATCGGTGAGTCTCACGAAGATTGCGAAAAGGTGCAGGATCCCTATTCCCTGCGCTGCCAGCCCCAGGTAATGGGTGCCTGCCTGCAGCAGATCCGCTTTGCGTCTGAAGTGTTGCTGGCGGAAGCCAACGGCGTTTCCGACAACCCGCTGGTCTTCACCGACGAGGAAAACCCGGAAAACTCCGACATCATTTCCGGTGGCAACTTCCATGCGGAACCGGTAGCGATGGTCGCCGACAACCTGGCCCTGGCAATTGCGGAAATTGGCTCCCTGTCCGAGCGCCGCATGGCACTGCTGATCGACTCCAACCTGTCCGGCCTGCCGCCGTTCCTGGTGGACAATGGCGGGGTTAACTCCGGCTTTATGATTGCCCAGGTGACTTCCGCGGCGCTGGCCAGCGAGAACAAGACCTTTGCCCACCCGGCGAGCGTCGACTCCCTGCCGACCTCCGCCAACCAGGAAGACCACGTGTCCATGGCCACCTTCGCCGGTCGCCGCCTGCGGGATATGGCCGACAACACCTGCGGCATTCTCGCCGTGGAACTGCTGGCCGCCTGCCAGGGCCTCGACTTCCGTGCACCACTGAAGACTACCGAGAAACTGGAAAGCGCCAAGGCCGCCCTGCGCGAACGCGTGCCCTTCTATGACAAGGACCGCTATTTCGCGCCGGATATCGAGGAAGCCAAGCAGCTGCTGGCGAGCGCTTATTACCGGGAATACCTGGCGGTAGAAATGCTGCCGAGTAATCAGTAATCCGCGCTCTTAACTCACCTTTTCTGAATACCGGCGGAGACTCTTCCGCCGGCATTCAAGCCCCACCCCAGACAATCAACTGCAGAGGTGTATAAACAGGCTGAAAATCTGCTCAGTTACTTCATTCTCCGTTGTTCCATTTCCTGCTCGATACTCTCTTCCCACTTCCCACTGATATATTGTTCGGCGATTTCTCTCAAGTCCGAACTTGATGCCGATGATCCATAAAACGCTTTTTTGCCAAAATTTTCGGCCATATAGTCAAAAATTATCTTACGATCTGTTACCGGTAACGCCCTACAAATAGGCTCAATCAATTCGAAACCCCCGATGTCCGTAGCCTTGTTCCACTCAGCCAAAAATTCCTCTGCCCACAGGAAATCATTCCCACTGCGTTCACTAACAGCGCGATACTTTTCTTTATTATTTTTTAGGAACAACAGCGATGCTTTAAGCCTGAAGAGCTGCTGACTTTCCCACGGAGGCATATCTTGCAAAACTGAAATTGCCATATTGGAAACACCAAGGCGATGCAAGTCTTGCTTAGCAGATTCTAAGATACTTTTTCGGGATAAAACGGAGATCAGATCGCTCATCGCCAGCCAGTCTGGAAAATTCTCGATATCCGCCTCGTACCCACCATCATCCAGTTTATGTAGCCCAAACCGCTGCAAAGAGCGCATCACTTCTGCATTGCCAAGATTTTTTCCAACCAGAGAGTCTCTCTGACGTACTTTGAGCTCCCGATCTTGCGAGCAATCAATTTCTGAGGCGTCATCCAGAAATACAAAGGTGGCTTCGAAGTACGCAAGAGGGTTAGTTAATTGAGAGGTTGGTTCAGCAATACCGCTGGGTCCAGACAACGATAAAAGTAATACAAGAAGCAGACGACACATTGTTATTTTCCCGGGTTCCGAGTGGGCAGACTTAATTTTTCATGGCTTACCTCCTATATAACTCCTACCTGACAGCTCGCCGCCAACTTGACGCCAGCTCCCACAAAACTCTGATGATGCTCAGACATCGGCACTTCCTTGCTCTCTATACCGTCGCTTCAATAAGACAGGAAGGCACTCCACCCGTTTCAAGGCTCATTTAAGTCACTATCCCGAAACCATCTTGAGGAAACTAGTCACTATTTGGCCCAGATTGAAGTTTACGTTAACGTAAACGTCAACTAGACTTCTGGCACATCTGAGGAACGGCCAATGAGCGCCCCAACATGACGACAGGCACCACCAGCTACAGCATCTCCGAGCTGGCCCAGGAATTCGGGATCACCACTCGCACCATCCGCTTCTATGAAGACAAGGGACTCCTGAGCCCCGAGCGGCGCGGGCAGACGCGGGTTTACACCCCGGAAGACCGGGTGCGCCTGAAATTGATCCTGCGCGGCAAACGTCTTGGCTTCTCGCTGGATGAGAGCCGGGAAATCATCGACATGTACGACCCGGGCAAAGGCAATGTCGAGCAGCTCAACCGACTCCTCGAACGTATCGACAGCAAGCGCCAGCAGTTACGGCAACAGCAGCGGGACATCGAGAAGATGCTCGCGCAGCTGGACGATGCCACGGCGCGCACCAAAGCGGCGCTGGCCGAACAGACCGACTGATAAACCACTGAATACAACCTCTGACTGACTCATAGCGGAGCTACCATGAATACACCTTACCCCACGCTCAACTTCGGCCTCGGTGAAGACATCGATATGCTGCGCGACATGGTCTACAAGTTCTGCCAGGCAGAACTGGCCCCGCGCGCGGCGCAGATTGATGAGGACAACCTGTTTCCCGCCGATATGTGGAAGAAGTTTGGCGAGCTGGGCTTGCTGGGGATGACCGTGGAAGAGGAGTACGGCGGTACCAACATGGGTTACCTGGCCCACGCGGTGGCGATGGAGGAAATTTCCCGCGCGTCCGCCTCCGTCGGCCTGTCGTACGGTGCCCACTCCAACCTGTGTGTGAACCAGATTCGCAAGAATGGTACCCCGGAGCAGAAGGCAAAATATCTGCCGAAGCTGTGTTCCGGTGAGCATATCGGCGCTCTGGCGATGAGCGAACCGAATTCCGGTTCCGATGTGGTGAGCCTGCAGCTGAAGGCGGAGAAGAAGGGTGACCGTTTTATCCTGAACGGCAACAAGATGTGGATCACTAACGGTCCTGACGCAGACACTTACGTGATCTATGCGCGCACTGAGCCGGGCATCAGCTCCGGCGGTATTACGGCGTTTATTGTTGAGCGCGGCTTCAAGGGTTTCTCGCAGGCGCAAAAGCTGGATAAGCTGGGCATGCGCGGTTCCAACACCTGTGAGCTGGTGTTTCAGGACTGCGAGGTACCGGAAGAAAACATTCTGGGCCAGCTGAATGGCGGTGTGCGCGTGTTGATGAGCGGTCTGGATTACGAGCGGACGATCCTGTCCGGTGGCCCGGTGGGCATCATGCAGGCGTGCCTGGATATCGTTGTGCCTTACCTGCACGAGCGCAAGCAGTTCGGTAAGGCGATTGGTGAGTTCCAGCTGATGCAGGGCAAGGTTGCGGATATGTATACGGACCTGAATGCGAGCCGCGCGTATCTGTACGCGGTTGCCCGTGCTTGTGATCGCGGTGAGGACTCGCGCAAGGATTCTGCGGCGGTGATCCTGTTTACTGCGGAGCGTGCGACGCAAATGGCACTGCAGGCGATTCAGACACTGGGCGGTAACGGCTATATCAACGAATACGCGACCGGTCGCCTGTTGCGCGATGCCAAGCTTTACGAGATCGGTGCTGGCACTTCTGAGATTCGTCGCATGCTGATCGGGCGTGAGCTGTTCAACGAGACTCGCTAAGTTCTTTAATTATTTCAGTGGCGGCGCTGCTGCCGGTACGGGTTTGCCAGACACACCGTGAACCCATCCATGGGGGCTCTTCTAAAACATCCCTGTTTTAGAAGGTCTGGCAAACCCGTACCGGCATCAGCACCTTCGCGTTCAGGTTCTGACTACGAATTGGCCTCGCATTATTTATGAATCAGATTCAGAGCAAGATTAATTCCCGCGATCCAGCGTTTGCGGAAAACCGCGAGCAGATGCAATCCATCGTCGATGACCTGCGGAGCAAGCTGGAAACCATCGCCAAAGGCGGCAGTGAGCGCGCGCGGGAGAAACATGTTTCGCGCGGTAAATTGCTACCCCGCGACCGTATCGATGCCCTGCTTGATCCGGGCAGTCCGTTCCTGGAATTTTCCCAGCTGGCCGCCTATGACGTTTATGGCGAAGACGTACCCGCCGCGGGAATTCTCACCGGTATCGGCACCGTAGCGGGCCAGCCCTGCGTGATTGTGGCGAACGATGCAACGGTAAAAGGCGGCACCTATTATCCGCTGACGGTGAAGAAGCACCTGCGTGCTCAAACCATTGCCGAGCAGAACAATCTGCCGTGTATTTATCTGGTGGATTCCGGCGGTGCCAACCTGCCGCGCCAGGATGATGTATTCCCGGATCGCGAACACTTCGGTCGTATCTTCTTCAATCAGGCGAATCTGTCTGCCAAAAATATTCCGCAGATTGCGGTGGTGATGGGCAGCTGTACTGCCGGCGGTGCTTATGTGCCGGCGATGGCGGATGAGTCGATCATGGTGAAGGAGCAGGCGACGATTTTCCTGGCGGGTCCGCCGCTGGTGAAAGCGGCTACCGGCGAAGAGGTTCCCGCGGAGGAGCTGGGTGGTGCCGAGGTGCACTGCAAGACATCCGGGGTTTCCGACCACTTTGCCAATAACGATACCCACGCGCTACAGATTGCGCGCAATTCCGTGTCACGCCTGAACCGGGTAAAAAATCCGGGTCTGGATATTCAGAAGCCGATCGAGCCAATTTATCCGCCGGAAGAAATCTACGGGATTGTGCCCAAGGATTCACGCCAGCCGTTTGATGTGCGCGAGATTATTGCACGGGTTGTCGACGGCTCCGAGTTTGATGAATTCAAGGCGATGTACGGCACCACTCTGGTGACCGGCTTTGCCCGCATCCATGGCTACCCGGTGGGTATTGTCGCCAACAACGGTATTCTGTTTGCGGAGAGCGCACAAAAAGGCGCGCACTTTATTGAGCTGTGTGCACAGCGCAATATTCCGTTGGTATTCCTGCAGAACATCACGGGTTTCATGGTGGGCAAGCAGTACGAGGCCGGCGGTATTGCCAAGCACGGTGCCAAGATGGTCACGGCAGTCGCTACCGCGAAAGTGCCGAAGATCACCATCCTGATCGGCGGTTCTTTCGGTGCCGGTAACTACGGCATGTGTGGCCGCGCCTATGATCCTAACTTCCTGTTCATGTGGCCCAACGCGCGCATCTCGGTAATGGGCGGTGAGCAGGCGGCGGGTGTACTCGCGCAGGTAAAGAAAGACCAGATGGCAGCGCAGGGTGATAACTGGAGCGAGGAAGACATCGCCAGGTTCAAGCAACCCATCATCGACGACTACGAGCACCAGGGGCATCCCTACTACGCCTCTGCGCGCCTGTGGGATGACGGCGTGATCGACCCGAAAGATACCCGCACGGTACTGGGGCTTTGCCTCGCCGCCGCCACGCACAAAGAGCCGGAAGAAACAAAATTCGGAATTTTCCGGATGTAGTATGTTGGCCGGTGTTTCGAACCGGCCAACCACGTATCCAAGAAAGTTCACGAGAATTCGAGAGTTAAGGAAAGAACATGAGCGAAAAAATGCTGTGCGAAATCGATAGCGAAGGCGTTGCCACGGTTACCCTCAACCGTCCGGAAATCCACAACGCCTTCGATGACGACCTGATTCGCCAGCTGGGCGAAACCTTCGACAACCTCGCCCGCAGTGGCGGCGTGCGCGCATTGATTCTCGCCTCCAACGGCAAAAGCTTCTCCGCCGGCGCCGACCTCAACTGGATGAAGCGGATGGCGGACTACAGCGAAGAACAAAACCGGCAAGACGCCGCCGCACTCGCCGCAATGCTGCACAAACTCGACCAATTCCCGGCCCCGACCATCGCCCGCGTTCAGGGCGCCGCGTTTGGCGGAGCCGTAGGCCTGGTCAGCTGCTGCGACATCGCCGTCGCCGCCGAGCGCGCCAGCTTCTGCCTCAGCGAAGTAAAAATCGGCCTGCTGCCCGCCACCATCAGCCCCTACGTGATCAACGCCATCGGCGCACGCCAGGCCCGTCGCTACTTCGTCACCGCCGAACGCTTCTCGGCAGAACGCGCCAAAGATATGGGACTGGTCTCCGAAGTCGTCGCCGATGGCGATCTGGACCTGACCGTACAGAAGCTGGTGAACTGCATTACCGACAACGGCCCCAACGCCGTCACCATGGCCAAGCAACTGGCCATGTCCATGTCGAACCGGGTCATCAATGAAGAACTTCAGGGACAGACCAGCGCACTGATTGCTGCAGTACGGGTTTCTCCGGAAGGACAGGAAGGATTGAGTGCGTTCCTCGAGAAACGCGCCCCCAGCTGGATGAACACCAGCGAAGAGTAAGTAAGTCAGCACTAAGTCAGCACAAGGCTTATGAAGATCTGAAATTTGAATAGAAGACCGGGCGCCGGGTGGGAGTTTTCAGGATCGTCGGCAACAGGGATGTTGCCGACGAAGCGTACAGGGATGTATTTACAGCGGTCCTGAAAACTCCCACCCGGTGACCGGTCGCCACAGCGCTAGAACAAAGCACTATAGAGCCCAGCTATGATTCGCAAACTGCTGATCGCCAACCGCGGCGAAATTGCCTGTCGTATTATCCGCACCGCGCGCCGCCTCGGCGTCGCCACCGTAGCGGTCTATTCCGACGCAGACGCCAACGCCCTGCACGTCCAGCAGGCCGACGAAGCCGTTTATCTCGGCCCCGCGCCCGCCAAAGAATCCTACCTGGACAGCGACAAAGTCATCGCCGCCGCCAAAGCCACCGGCGCCGACGCCATACACCCCGGCTACGGCTTCCTCTCGGAAAACGCCCCCTTCTGCCGCGCCTGCGAAGAAGCCGGCATCATCTTCGTCGGCCCACCCGCCGCCGCCATCGACGCCATGGGTTCCAAATCCGCCGCCAAGCGCATTATGGAAGAAGCCCAGGTCCCGCTGGTTCCCGGCTACCACGGCCAGAACCAGGACCCCGGTATTCTAGAAGGCCACGCCAACCGCATCGGCTACCCAGTGCTGCTCAAAGCCGCGGCCGGTGGCGGCGGTAAAGGCATGCGCCGGGTCGACAAGGCCAACGACTTCCACGCGGCTCTGGAAGCCGCCAAACGGGAAGCCAGCAACGCCTTCAACGACGATTTGATGCTGATCGAGCGCTACGTGGTCAATCCGCGTCACGTGGAAATCCAGGTGTTCTGCGACAAACAGGGCAAAGGGGTTTACCTGTTTGAACGGGACTGTTCCGTACAGCGCCGCCACCAGAAAGTCGTGGAAGAAGCACCCGCCCCCGGCCTGCCCGCAGAAACCCGCAAAAAAATGGGTGAAGCCGCCCTGCGCGCCGCCCACGCCATCGGCTATGTGGGCGCCGGCACCGTGGAATTCCTGCTCGACGCCAGCGGTGCCTTCTACTTTATGGAAATGAACACCCGCCTGCAGGTGGAGCACCCGGTGACCGAAATGATCACCGGCCAGGACCTGGTGGCCTGGCAGCTCGCGGTCGCCGGCGGCGATCCGCTGCCACTGGAACAGGACGACCTGAGCATTGTCGGCCACGCCTTTGAAGTGCGCATCTACGCGGAAGACCCCGACAACGACTTCCTGCCAGCCACCGGCAAATTGCTGCGGCACCAGCCCCCGGCGGCCAGCCAGTCCGTGCGCGTGGATACCGGCGTGCAGACCGGCGATGAAATCAGCGTGCACTACGACCCGATGATCTCCAAGCTCATCGTGCACGGTCGCAATCGCCGCGAGGCCCTGACCAAACTCGACCGCGCCCTGCAGCAGTACCAGATTGCCGGCCTGCGCCACAATATCGAATTCCTGCGCCGGGTGATCAATCACACCGCCTTTGTTAACGGCCGGGTGAACACCCACTTTATCGAAGACTATGAGCAGGAAATCCTGCAACAGGAGCGGCAACTGCGCTCCCAACAGTGCGCCGCCATCGCCGCGTTTTTGCATCACAACGAAACCCGCGCGCTGCATCGCAGTGCCCCCAAAGCCGACCCCTTTTCCCCTTGGCATAGCGGCAACAACTGGCGCAATGGCCTCACGGTCTGGCGCAGCCAGCGGGTAGAAATTCATGGCCAGGAAGTCGAAATCCACTTCGCCGGCAGCGACGAAAAACTTCAGTGGCGTTGCAGCGCCGCACTGGATACTCAGGCGGGTGAAGTCGTCACCCCGCACGGCAAGAACATCGCCATTCTCGACGGCCGCCGACTGAGCTACACCAGTGTCAGCAGCGGCGACCAGGGCACGGTCTTTATCAATGGCGAGCAGGTGGACTTCAAAGTATTGCCGGCGGATATCGGCGAGAGTGCAGACGCCGCCCACGGACTTGAGGCGCCCATGAATGGCACCATCGTCGCACTGTTGGTAGAGCCCGGTACTGAAGTGGAAAAAGACCAGCCGCTGCTGGTGATGGAAGCGATGAAAATGGAACACACCTTGCGCGCCCCGGCCAAGGGCCAGGTACAGCAGTTCTTCTGCGCCGCCGGTGAACTGGTAGACGGCGGCAGCCTGCTGATCGACTTTGCGGCAGAGAGTGCGGAGGCCTGATGATGCTATTTCCGGATCGCGTCAAAATCGTCGAAGTGGGTCCCCGTGACGGCCTGCAGAATGAAAAGCAGCCCATCTCGGTGGACACCCGGGTCCAGCTGATCAATCTGCTGAGCGAGAGCGGCTTGCAGGTGATCGAGGCCGGCAGCTTTGTCAGCCCCAAATGGGTACCGCAGATGGCGGCCAGTGAAGAAGTGCTGGCGGGTATCCAGCGCAAGCCCGGGATCACTTACAGCGCACTCACCCCCAACATGGTGGGTTACGAGCGCGCACGGGACGCCGGTGCCGATGAAGTGGCCGTGTTTGGCGCCGCCTCGGAAAGCTTCACCCGCAAGAATATCAACTGCTCCATCGAAGAAAGCCTGGAGCGTTTCCGCCCGCTGGTGGAGCAGGCCCGCGCCGACGGTATTCCGGTGCGCGGTTATGTGTCCTGTGTACTGGGCTGCCCTTACGAGGGCGACATCCCCGCAGAAAAGGTGGCGGAAGTGAGCCGCGCGCTGCTGGAGATGGGCTGCTACGAGATCAGTCTCGGCGACACCATCGGTGTCGGCACCCCGGAAAAAGCCCGGTACATGATTGAGACCGTCGCCCGGCAGGTACCCCTGGAAAAGCTCGCGGTGCACTTCCACGATACCTACGGCCAGGCGCTGGCAAATATCTACGCGGCACTTCAGGTCGGGATCAGCGTGGTCGACTCGGCGGTGGCCGGTCTCGGCGGCTGTCCCTATGCCAAGGGCGCTTCCGGCAATGTGGCCAGTGAAGACGTGCTGTATATGCTCGACGGCCTCGGTATCCATACCGGTGTCGACCTTGCGCGCCTGGCGAAGGCCGGCAACTTTATTTCCCGCGCGCTCGGCCGTGAAAGCGGCTCCAAAGTCGCCCGCGCCATGAGCGGTGACTGCGGCACCGTCGAGGGCGATTGAGGCGAATAGCGGTCACGGGATTCATCGCGATCTGCTAACATCAGGCGCTTCGACACAAACGCCTGAATTTTGATCGCATGAAAGCCTTACGTTTTATTCTGATCGCCTTTTCTTCCCTGCTGTTGCTGGCGGCCGTGATTGCGCCCCGCCTGATCGGCCCCAAGGTCGAGGAGACACTGCAACAGCAACTGGGCAACCAGCCCAATATCGAGCTGACGGGCTACCAGCGCGGCTGGTTTGGCGCCGAAGCACTGACCCTGTTGAAGGGCAAGGACGGCGCCACCGAAGCTTATACAGCCATCCAGCACGGTCCGGTGCTGTTTACCCACAGCGGCCCGCGCATCGGGGTTATCTACGGTGAGACACGTTTTACCGGTAAGCAGCTGGAGCCGGCGCTGCGCCGCCAGCTGGAGGCCTATTACGGCCCCCTGGGCACAGAACTGGAAGACAGCCCGCTGCTGGTGGAAACCCTTGTGGGTACCAACAACCGGGTCACCAACACCCTGCACCTGCTGCCCATCGAGCGCAACGAAGGCGATCAGCAGATCCAGTTCAAGGGTGCCCAGATCCAGATAGTCACCGACTACCAGGGCAAACAGCAGGACAGCTACCTGGCGCTGGGCGAGTTTGTGCGCATGGACGGCCACCGCGAGGCCCTGTACCTCGAATCTGCCACCGGCAGTTTCGAACTGGATCCCAATGGCGCCGGCAAACTGCACCTGACCCTGCCGCTGGTGCGCGCCAACAACGATTCCGGCCCGCTGGAACTGCGCAATGCGGAACTCGATTACAGTGGTGAACTGGTGGCCGCGCGTACCCTGAAGGTGCAAACCCGGGTCGAGCTGCCGGAGATCCAGTCCGCCACCCCGGCCAGCGCCCTGACCCAGCAGATCAACCTGCCCGCCATCGGCTACGACGACCTGCACCACTACCTCTACAGCCTGCTGCTGACCCCGTCCGCCCAGCGCAGCTGGCCGCAGGTGTTCGACCGCCCGCTGCAGATGCAACAACAGCTGGATATCGAAACCGCCAACGGCCCCATGCAATTGCAGCTGGATGTGGACTGGAAAGGCATGCCGAGAAGCCGGCAGGTTCAGAACGACAAGCTCTTCTGGCTGGACGCCCTCACCGGCAGCGCCAATATCAACGCCGCCGAGCAGGCACTGATGCAGTCGCCGCTGGTATTACAGGCCAGCACCCTCAAACAGTACGGCCTGCTCAAGAGCAACAACGGCGAGCTGAGCATGCATCTGCAACTGGATCGCGGCAATCTCGTAGTCAACGGCCAGCCGCTGCCGGCGGACCTGTTTATCCTGGCGATGACCAGCAAGTTCTGAGCCGAAAACGACAGGCAAAAAAAGAGCGGCCAATTGGCCGCTCGACGGTTTTCTCTCACCGAATTCTCGCTTTCTCTCACCGTTTACCGGCACTACCTCAATTCGTTCTCACTGCTTCGTTTGTTCACTCAAGCGTATGCGGGGCGATTGTCCGCCAGGGTCAGCCAGCCGCGGACGACGCGGTACACCAGCCAAACCCAGCTGATGGCCCAGACCGCAAACCCCACCAGAATCCATACCGTGGCCCAGCCCACGACCAGCCACAGCAGGCTGTACCAGAAAGTGCGGATCTGCCAGCGGAAATGGGACTCCGCCAGAGTGCCGCGCACATCCCCGCGCTTGACGTAGTTAATCAATACCGCAACAAAGAACGGCACCGCGGTGAAAATACTGATGGCCTGAATCAGGTACACCAGGGTGGCGATATCGCGCGCGGATCGCTCGCGCTCTTGCGCGGCGGGGGTGGGGTACTGCTCTGTCATGGTCTGCTTCCCGTCAAATAACCAAGGCTAAGTGTAGATCCAATCGTTGCCGGTAATAAATACGCCACAGCGCGACTGATCGCGAGTGGCACCCGCTTTACCGCGATGGAACCCCGCCTCACTCAGCGCAGCGCCCACTCGGTATGCACGTTTCTCTCCCGCCAGGCCTTCAGCTGCTGGATTGAATTGCGCATCAGGCCGAGCACCTCGGTACGCTGGTGGCGGCAGTAATCCCGCTCACTATCGATGGTCAGACGCGCAGACAGCGCCTTGAGACGGCTGGCGACCACCTCCAGGCCGACACTTTCTGCCTCGGCAGCAATCACCTGTGCCTGGTGCTGGGCGTCCAGCCAATGGCGGCCGGTGAGCGCACTGGTAAAGGCGGTAATCTTTTTCGGCAGGTTGGCCAGGCGATCGCCCAGTAACTCGGCAAAGGCCAGGTGCCCCAGAGTGTCGCGCTGGCGCTCCAGGGTGCTCGAATTCAACACCTTGGTGGCCCTGGCCGGCTTACTGCTACCGGAGCGGCTGCGGGTCTTCTGGTCCACCCAACTCAGTAACTGCGACAGCTGGGCACCGGTCGGCTGCGACGGCAATACGCCACTCAATCCGCGGCCGGCATAGCGGTCCTTGTCGCCCGCTCCAACCGAGTCCAGCATGCCAAAGATCAATAAGTTCTCGTTGGCGTAATCACCGCGAATCTTGCGTGCGGTTTCCACACCATCGATCAGTGGCAGGCGCACATCGATCAGCACCAGGTCAAAATTGCCTTTGAGTGCCGCCTCGGCACCATCGATACCGTTGGTTTCCCGGCGCACTTTGTGCCCGCAGGCCTCCAGGCGCGGGCGCAGGCTCGGGTGGCTGTCATTTTCCACCAGCAACACCAGCAGCTCCCGCTGGGAATCGTCCGAAGTGATTGCGGCGCTGATGGAAGGCCCATCCACGGCCTGAGGCGTGCCCTGACCTGCGCGCTGTACCTCTTCGATATTACTGCGCAGGGCGCGGCACTGCCCCAGTGCGGCCTCCGCCAGATGCCGGGTTTCTTCATCCCCGCCACGGGCCAGCAGGCTCATGGTGCTCACCAGGGTTTCCAGGGGTTTGCGCATCCGATGGCCGGTGAGCGACAGAAAATCCCGGTGCTCTTCCTGCAGCTGTTCCGCCGCGACTTTTGCTTCGTCCAGCAGTTTGTCCCGCTCCATCAGTTCGTGCACCCGCGTCTGCACCTGGCGGAACAGCTTGGCATTCTCGGCCTGCAGGTCCGCCACCTTGGAGGCACCGGATTCCTGGGCCGCCTGCAACTGGGCGCGCAGATAAACCAGGGCTATAAAGCTGGCGACGGCGACAACTGCCGCCAGCAGCACCCACAGCAGCGGTAGGCGATTTTCCAGCAGCAGGGCCTCCCCGGGGAAGGCCAGTGCCACTGCCGGGCAATTGCTGAGCAGCAGAGCGCAAAGCAGCTGGTGGCCGCGGCCCTTTAGGGGAGCTGAAGATCGGGGAATTGAAGCGGACCCCGAAAATGGGGCGCCGACGGGTTTTGCGCTGGCACTGAGGCAGCCGCTACTCGCCGAATGGCAGTAGGTCATGGTCATACTCATACTCATCCTTGTAACCACTGAAAATGACGGGTTAATCCTGCAACCCGGCCCGAAGTTTGCGTTTATTGCATTTATTTCGGGTTTCTTACCTGTCCGTTAAGACGCACCAGACAGGGAAAACGTATCAGCCAGAACTATGTATCAAGTTGTTAGATAATGCATAGATCCCGCCCGTACAAGCCTATTTTACGCCAAAAATCCAAATGGCGACGGAAACCTGTACTGTGGCGCCACTTATATTGATCCTGAGCCTTCAGGTCAAGTATGCGACACGTAAACGTGAAGAGTGTGGATACTCAAGCCGCCTGCGGCAAACGCTCCTGCAGTATCGCCAGCATACGCTCCGAGGGCAGGAACAGCCGGATACCGTCGCAGTGCGAAAGCAACTCGCGGTAGAAGTAGTCGAAGTGGGTGCACCCGAGGATCAGGATCTGCACCCCGCTTTTCACCAGGGCGGCGGCCAGGTCGTCAAGGGCGTGCTGATGGACGATCATCTCCGCGGGCATACCGTCTTCGATATCCTCCACAATCTGCAGATTGCCGATACCAATCACCTTGGCGGAGGGATTGCCGGCGAGGATTTCGCGCTCGATATTGGCGCAGCTCTGGCAGTTGGCCGCCAGCAGGCCGAAGTTGCGATAGCGCTGAGTGAGCTCGGCGTACACATCGAGGGGGGAGATGACCGGGATGGCCGAGGCCGCCCTGACCGCAACCATATCCACCGCCCCGGACAGGGAGTTGCAGTAGATCATGGCAGCGCCGGCACCCGCCGCCTGCAGGCGTGTAATCGCCTGGATCAGCAGCTTGGTCAGCTCGGCGCGCCCCAGGGCCTGTAACTGGGTCTGGGC
This sequence comes from Microbulbifer sp. CAU 1566, assembly GCF_023156515.1. Lineage (NCBI taxonomy): Bacteria > Pseudomonadati > Pseudomonadota > Gammaproteobacteria > Cellvibrionales > Microbulbiferaceae > Microbulbifer > Microbulbifer sp. CAU 1566. The sequence continues at coordinate 1,163,948 of NZ_JALNMG010000001.1, forward strand.
CTGGGGGGAACCGGAAATGGCGAGGCCAATGCCCGCCACCTGGCGGTCGGCGAGAAATTCGAGCCCGAAGCGGGTATCCGTCGCGGTGCCGGCAATCACACCGATGGCGCCGCCACCGGTCTCAATACCATTGTTCTGTATATCTTTATTATTCAATGCCAGCCGGGAGAACCCGCCTCCAGAGTCGATCGCTGTTTATCCGGCGGTGGCGCTGTCCGCCGCCGGCCGCCTATTCAGCCACAGGCGGCGCAGGCAGTCGAGGTATAAACCGTAGGGGCGGCCCAAGGCACCGGCAATCAATACGAAAGTGCCACACGCGGTCGCAATTTCAATCGCGGAGGCACCGCCAAGAATCATGTTCAGGGTGTACAGGGGCAGCTGGAAACTGAGGAACACAAAGGTATCCACTGCGTAGTTGTGCAGGCCACTGCCGCGGCCAAAGCGCGCCACTACCCAATTGCGATAGATACTGAAAGGGCGTGCGATCAGGGTGTTGAATACCACCGCCAGCAAGCGGACCTTCAGATGCTCGCTCCAGCTCATGCCCGCCAGCAACAGCTCGATGGGGATCGCGATCACCCAGGAGAAGCTGTTCATGGCAAACACATCCAGCAGCCATTCGTCCCCGCGGGTGCGCCGGTTGCACTGCTTGTTCAGCTCGGTATTGGTAGACTGTGTTGTCTCTACCAGCTGCTCATCCTCCAGCACCAGTACCGGTGGGGAGACGGGGATGGCCTCGGTGGCTTGAGACAGGGATTGCGGCGACATGATGACTTAAAACCCGGTATTCGACGGGAGGATAACCCGCCGGAACGACTGCTATTGGATATTATTCAACCACTTTTGATGGCGACGGCGATTATATCCACCGCAGACGTAAATACTAGGCCCCCAATATTAATTTTTCGTTATACCCACAATAAACATCCTAAATATAACTAGATAGGTAAGACGTCCATCCGACAAAAGGCCGAAAATCCGTCAATTCCTCATAGCGACATTCAGTGCCAACACCAGCCATACGCAGTACACTGCCCCGGCCTATGCAACTTCCTATGCAACGTCGTGCATACTTCAGGCGACTTTTATTCCCTCAACCACCAGCCGACCACCCGTACCCCCGCCCATGTCACTGAGATTTGCCGTACTGAGCCTGCTGGATATCGAACCCGGCAGTGGCTACGACCTGAAGCGCCGCTTCGAGCGCAGCGTCAATCACTTCTGGAGCGCCAGCCACCAGCAGATGTACCGCGAGCTGCACAAGCTGCACGGGGAAGGCCTGCTGGATTGTGTGGAGGAACCCCAGGACGGGCGCCCGGACAAAAAGGTGTACAGCCTGACGAATGCCGGGCAGGCTGCACTGGAAGCCTGTGCCGCCAAACCCGCCGCGCCGCAGAAGATCCGCGATCCTTTCCTGATTCAGGTGTTCGCCGGTCACCACCTGCCTCCGGCGCAGATGCGCGCAGAACTGCAGCGCCACCTCGATGAGCACCGCGACAAGCTAGCCACCTACGAGGCGCAGAACGCGCGCTTCTACCGGCGCCCACCAGAACAGCAGCAGAAACTGTGGATATCCCACCAGCCGTTGCTGCTCGGTATAGAGACGGAAAAGGCGTGGATTGGCTGGGCGGAACAGCTGCTGGCACGGCTGGATGCAGAAATTGCGCGCGACTGAGGGCTACTGGAGGGCTACTGGAGGGCTACTGCAGGTTGAACTGATTGCGCAGGTAGATCGCTCCCATTAACAGCAGCAGGGAGCAGACCCACACCCCGATATAGATTTTCATCGCCTTGTGCGCGGACTTCTTCTGCCACCAGGTGCGGGGCTCTATCCCTTTCATCACAAACACCAGCTTACAGGCCAGGTTGACGCACACGATGTTCACCGCCAGTAGCAGGCCCGCACCCAGCGCCAACTGCCATTTGCCGGATCCCACCATCATGCCGAAGGTGGCGGCCGGTGGCAGCAACGCCACCGCCACCATCACCCCGACCAGCACACTGGACAGCCCCGAGGTCATCGACAGCGCCGCGGCGGCGCCGGAAGCCAGTGCCAGTGCCACCGAGTCCCAGCCCACATTGGTGCGGGACAGCAGCTCACCGCTCAGGGTACTCCAGGGCCACAGCAGGCCAATCACTACCGATAGCGCCACCGCCACCAGTAGCCCCGCTACCAGGGTGACCAGGGCACTGCGCATCAGGGCAGTGTCTGCGAGGGCGGTGCCGAGCCCGAACGCCATATTCGGCCCCAGCAGTGGGGCAATCACCATGGCACCGATCACCGCCGACACGTTGTCTTCCAGCATGCCGATGGCCGCCACCAGGGTGGAGAGCATCACCAGCACCAGATAATCCCGGTCCAGGCGCGCGCTTTTCTCGGCGCTGGCGTAAAGCGCCTCCCGTGCCGCCAGCGCGGCATCCTCTTTCTTGCGCTCCTCGTCGCTCTGCTTGGGCAGAGACACTTCCACCGGGATCACCAGCACCCGCGCCCCCTGCACCCCCTCAATCAGGGGCGCCAGGTCGTCGAGGAACAACTGCACCTTGTCGTCACTGGTGAGCAGGCGCATCGCCTGGTGGCCACTCTGCACCGGGCCCTCAATGCGGAATTCTTCCGCCTCGCGGGCTTCGGCAATGGCGGCGACGCGGTCGCTATCGCGGGGATCGGCGAGAATGGCCAGCAGCTTCACGACTATTTACTCCCTGCTCCTATCCGTGCTCCTTACTCCTTGCTCCTTGCTCCCGCCCCGGGCTAGAAGCGGTAGCGCAGAGAGGCACGCAGGGTACGCGGCTCGAAAATGTGGTAGTGGATATCCTCCACCCCATCGACACCCTCACCAGGGAGGCGCGAGGCATAGAAGTAATCCACATCGTGATCGCGGGAATCGAGGGCATTCAGCAGATCCAGCTGCAGGCGCCAGCTCTGGATATCCCGGCCCATGCGCAAATTCACCAGTGAAGAGCCGGCGGACTCCACGCTGCCGTCTTCGATCAGGGGATAGGCACCGAAGTGGCGCAGGTGCAGGGAGGCAAACCAGCCATTGTCGCCGCTGTAATTGAGCGCGGCACTGGCCACCAGGGGAATGGCACCGGGGATTTCATCCCCCGACGGGTCGGTATCACGGAAGCCCGCTTCGGTATAGGAGACTTCCAGCTCACCGCTGATACGCTCCGAGGCGAACCAGTAGATCCCCGCCTCCACCCCCTGGCGCTCGCTGGGACGGCTGGCCTCCGTGTTACCGGCATCGCCCACAAACAGCAGCTCGGAATCGAGATGCAATTGCCACAGGGCCAGAGTCGCGTGCAGCTGATCAGTAATAAACAGCCGGGAGCCCAACTCACTGCCGCGGGACTCCACCAGCGGATCCACCCGCTCCACCGGCTCACCCGTCAGCGGATCTGTGCGAATGACCGTGCCGCGGGCATCATTGGAATGCAGCCCCTGGCCGTAGCTCAGGTAGAACTCGGATACCGGCCACGGCTGCCAGGCGAGACTGGCCTTGAGGGAGGATTTGCCATCACTGCGCTGCCCGCTATTGGCGGCAAGCCCGGCGTCTACATCGAAATCGTAATGGTCGTAGCGCAGCCCTAAATAGCTACGCAGGGTATCGCTCCACTGGGTCTGGTTGACGGCGAAGAGCCCGAGACTGTCCTCCAGTACCCGGTCCTCCCGCACCTTGCCGAGAATTGCACGGTCCGCGGTATGGTAGAGACCCACGCGGTCGATATCGTCGCGGCGCCCCTGCAGCCCCAGCTGCCAGGTACCGTTTTCCCGCTGCCACTGTTGCGACACGTCAAAGCCGTAGATTTGGCGAGCGTCACGCTGCTGGAACTGGTCGCCACTGTTCGGGTTCTCCAGACCATAGGTAAAGTTGGACCAGAGATTGAAGTCGTAATCGATGGCGTAGGCGCTGGCAGAAAGCTCGCCAGCAGCCATGGCCCCGGTCCAGCCGCCTGAGAGACTGTAGCGGCGGGTGTCGCCACCGAGGCTGGTATCAAGGGAGCCATAAGCGTCGATGATGCCCTCAACCACCGCCCGCGCCGGAATCTGATCCGGGGAGTTCCAGCTGTTGTCGTAACCCATGAAGGTTAGATGGGTCCGCCCGCCGGCCAGGTCACCGGACAGCTTGCCCAGCACATTGATCTTGTTTACATCTTCGCTGAGATCACTCCAGGGGCCATCGTAGGTCTGCCACTCCGCCGCCAACAGCAGATCGCTGCTGCCGGACTGCAGCGAATCCGCGACCACGCCGCGACGGTAACCCTGCTCACCAAAACTCAGCTCCGCCAACCCTGTGGATAACTTTTCTGCCAGCACAAAACTGGCCGAGCCGGCGGAGGAGAAATCCCCCACGTCGGCGTAATAGGGCCCCTTGCGATAGCGCAGGCGCTCAACCGTTTCCGGGATGACAAAATTGAGGTCGGTGTAACCCTGGCCATGACCATGGGTGCGCAGGTTCACCGGCATGCCGTCTACGAAGGTGGCGAAGTCGGTGCCGTGATCCAGATTGAAACCGCGCAGGAAATACTGATTGGCCTTGCCGCTACCGGAGTGCTGGGTGGCCACCATGCCGGGTACAAATTCCATCAGGTCGCCGGTGCGGATCAGTGGCCAGGCCCCAATCTCTGTCGGGCCCACTTCCCCCTGAGAGGCAGAAATGGCTTCCCCATTCAGGTTCAGTTGGCGCCCAAGTACCGTGACCTCCTCGACCGCTTCCGGGTTGTTTACCAGTCCGGTCGATGGGCGGACCGAGTCGACAGCACCGCTGGCGGCAAGAGAAAAAATCAGGGCAAGGGACATGCAAAACCTCAAATTATTTTTTTACTCACAGGTGAGCGCAGTGATGGCGGCCGGCAAAAATAACGGCCGCCCTTCAAGATAGTTGAGGTTGCTTACACTGCCAGAAAGGCGAGGCGCATTCTTGCGTCAGATGACGCAGATTGTGGACAGAAAATGAAAAATTATTCGCCTGTCAGCCCTAGAAAGCATCTTCGGGAATGTGGCATACCACTTCGATATTGTGGCCGTCTGGATCCAATACAAACGCGCCGTAATAGCTGTCGTGGTATTCCGGCCTCAGGCCGGGAGCGCCGTTGTCTTTACCCCCGGCTTCCAGCGCCGCCTTGTAAAAGGCGTGCACCGTTTGCCGGTCTTCGGCGCTGAAGGCAATATGTACCGCAGGTACCGTGCTGGATCCGCCCTTGATCAGCAATTGCGGTTTGCCACCCCAGCCAAATCCTGCCCAGTCCGCCATTTCCGATACCAGCTCATAGCCGAGCGGCGCCAGTGCCGACTGGTAAAACGCTTTACTGCGCTGATAGTCGTGCACGATTAGACCGATATGATCCAACATTCCAGACTCCTCCTATTCCGCCGTATCACCCGGTTCATTGCCGGCAATGAAGCAGTATAGGCAAACGCGAAATAGGCAAACGCGGATGACGCAGAGAAAATGCAGAAAGTGAAAGACGGGGAAAACACAAACAGAAAAAGCTCGGAGCAGTTTGGACGGTGGTGAAAGACGTCTGCTAGACCTTCGCACTCAGCGATGTGCGGTTTGCCACTCCTGCCGCAGCAAGCCGAAAATCATCGCGTCCTGAATTTCGCCCAGATGAAAATAGCGCTGGCGCATCAACCCCTCGCGCTGGAAGCCGAGAAACTCCAACAAACTGAGGGAAGCCCGGTTGCGGGGGTCGACATCAGCGGTCAGCCGGTGCAACCCCAGGCTCGAAAAGGCAAAGTCCAGCAAGGCTGGCAGGACACGGCGCATCAGCCCCTGGCCCCAGCAGGCGGGCGCCAGGGCAAAGCCGATTTCCCCCTGGTGAATGCCACCCGCATGACGCTCAAGTCCGGCGAGGGTTGCGGTCCCGACGATATTGCCGCGCCACTCCAGACCCCACTGGTACAGCTCACCGGAAAGAAAACCCTGATGGATGGACAGCAGATATTCCCGCGCCTTCTCATCCGAATCCTGCAGCTCGCAGGACATATAGCGGACGACCTCCGACTTCGAAAAAATCGCCCGCAATGCATCCAGATCTGACTCCTGCAGCCAGCGGAAGCAGAGTTCCGGCTCGCCGGCAACAGGGATTGTTGGCAGGTGAACAATGAAACCGTCCGGGTTCATTGTCCCCCCAATGGGAGAATCCCAAGGCAACTGAGGGCGCCGTAGATAACGGCACCGCAGCCAAACACAAACTGCCCCAGTAGCAAAGCGCGAATGGCAAAGGTGTAGCGAACAAAGCGGCTGTGGGACTGCTGATCGCGGCTGAATACCCGCGCCTCAGCCGATAGGCCCTGTTCCATAGCCCTGAGACCGGGTACCGTCAGGTTCAACAGCTGACGGCTGCGCATGTCCATCAACCAGAAAACGCCGGAAACAATCACCACAAAACCGCCCAGCAGCACCAGGATCAGCGGGTGAAAATCTTTTTCCACCGCGGTAAACACACCGCCATCGGCAAACATGGAAAGCACCACAAAAAAATTGAATGCCTTGAGTCGCTGGTCGGCATTAAACCGGTAGTGCTCGTAGAGGTACTGCTGTTCGTTCACGATGTTTGATATTCCAACTTTTCACGGTGCCTGTTTGGCGATGCGCTGGGGCCACAGAGGCCTTCAGGGGACGATCAATACATCGGTGTTGGCGCGCCCCAGAATCCGCTCAGCAGTATTGCCGAGCACAAAGCCCTTGGGTCCTTTGCGTACACCGCGCCCGACCATGATCATGCGGGCTTTATTGCGGTCCACCACCCGGTTGACTTCTGCCGCGGGCTTGCCGGTAACAAAATGCGTTGTTTTGCAGGTCACGCCGCTATCGGCAATCACCTTGTCCACGGCGTTCATCAATTTACCGGCCTGCTCGCGGAACTCATCGAGATCTGCCACTTCGTCGGGAACCGGCACACAGGCGACGGTTTCAATGTCCGCATTGAGCGGTTGCGCAAGGGCCTCCGCCAGCTTGAGCACCCGCTGGTTGAGTTCAATATGCAGGGTGTTCTCAACCGCCGGATCCAGCGCGGTAACAATACGATCGCGCTTGACCCAGTGCGTGTTGACCGCCAGCCAGAGCGGTGAGGGCAGGTTTTCAATAAGACGCCAGTCGATGGAACCAAAACCGCCGCGGCCGAATTGCTTCTGCGCGGTTTTGATCACCAGGTCGCAATCGTTGGCGGACAGGTATTCCAGAGTCCAGGAGGGGATATCGTGGTGCCAGATGACTTCTGCGGTTGAACCCTGGGGAAGTGGGTACTTCTGCTGGAGCGCCTGCAGCCACTGCGCGCGCTCTTTCTGCATTTGTCCGCTGACGTTCAGAATGGAACCGGAGAGGAGCGGGATGGAGACTACCGGCTCGTAGACAAAACTCACCAACTGCAAACTCGCACCCGTTTTTTCTGCCAGTTCCAGCGCCCGTTCCAGAGCGATCTGTTCATGCTTGGGTTTGTCGAGGATGACGAGAATATTCTGCATAGCGCCTCCGGTGCTTGAAATCAGTTACATACCATTGATTCCATTAAATCACCGAAGGGCAGTTTTGTCTGCAGCCTGCCCGTCACCGGTAGCCCTTCCGGGAAACCGGTGACGGAAGTACAAACTTATTGATTGGCTCGGTGATCCACCAGCTCATCCACCACAGAAGGGTCCGCAAGCGTGGAAGTATCGCCCAGAGAGTCCAGCTCGTTGCAAGCGATCTTGCGCAGGATACGGCGCATGATTTTGCCCGAGCGGGTTTTCGGCAGTCCCGGTGCCCACTGGATGATATCCGGCTTGGCGATGGGGCCGATTTCCTGCACGCACAGGTCGATCAGTTCCTTGCGTAATTCCTCGGAAGGTTCGCGGCCGTTTTTCAGGGTGACATAGCAGTAGATGCCCTGCCCCTTGATATCGTGCGGGTAACCAACCACCGCCGCTTCTGCCGTGTCTTCGTGCAGCACAATCGCGCTTTCGATTTCAGCGGTGCCCAGGCGGTGTCCGGAGACATTGAGCACGTCATCAATACGCCCGGTAATCCAGTAGTAGCCATCGGCATCGCGACGCGCGCCGTCGCCGGTGAAGTAGTAGCCGGGGAAAGTGGAGAAATAGGTGTCGATCATGCGCTGGTGGTCGCCGTATACACTGCGGATCATGCTCGGCCAGCTGGCCTTCATCACCAGTGCGCCCTCGCCTTCACCGGCAATTTCCTGACCTTTCTCATCCAGCAGCGCCGGCTGAACACCGAAGAAGGGGCGCGTGGCGGAGCCCGGCTTGAGGGTGGTCGCTCCCGGCAGCGGCGTGATCAGGTGGGCACCGGTTTCGGTCTGCCACCAGGTGTCCACAATCGGGCAGCGCTTGTCGCCCACCACCTTGTAGTACCACTCCCAGGCTTCCGGATTTATCGGTTCGCCCACGGTGCCCAGCAGCTTCAGCGAGCTGCGATCGCACTTGGTGACGAAGTCGTCGCCGGCGCCCATCAAAGCGCGGATCGCGGTGGGCGCGGTATAGAAAGTATTGACCTTGTGCTTTTCCACGACCTGCCAGCAGCGGGAGGCATCGGGATAGGTGGGCACGCCTTCAAACATCAGCGAGGTGGCGCCCGCAGCCAAAGGACCGTAAACGATGTAACTGTGGCCGGTGATCCAGCCCACATCCGCCGTACACCAGAAGACATCGCCTTCCTTGTAATCGAAGGCGTATTTGAACGTCATGGTGGACATCAGCAGGTAACCGGCAGTGGTATGTAACACGCCCTTGGGTTTACCTGTGGAACCGGAGGTGTAGAGGATAAACAGCGGATCTTCCGCATTCATCGGCTCAGGCGCACAGTCAGCGCTCTGCTCGGCAACGGATTCCGCGTACCAGATGTCGCGCTTGCTGTCCCAGTCGATATTGGCACCGGTGCGCTTGACCACGATGGCGGTGTGCACATCCGGGCAGTTGGCCAGGGCTTTGTCCACATTGGCTTTCAGCGGCACTTTTCTGCCGCCGCGCACGCCTTCGTCGGCGGTGATCACCAGGCGACAGTCGGAGTCGAGGATACGGTCTTTGAGTGAGTCGGGAGAGAAGCCACCGAACACCACCGAGTGCACGGCACCGATGCGGCTACAGGCGAGCATCGCGTAGGCCGCTTCCGGGATCATCGGCATGTAGATACACACACGATCGCCCTTATTCACGCCGCGCGCTTTCAACAGGTTGGCGAGGCGACAGACCTGCTGGTGCAGTTCGCTGTAGGTAATATTTTTGCTGTCGGCGGGGTCGTCGCCTTCCCAGATAAACGCGGTCTGGTCGGCGCGTGCAGGCAGGTGGCGATCGATACAGTTTGCGGAGACGTTCAGTTCGCCGTCGGCAAACCAGGCGGCGTGGCCTTTGCTGAGATCTTCTTCCACTACTTTGGTGAAAGGTTTGCTCCACTGCAAAAAGTCGTTGGCCTGCTGGGACCAGAACGCCTGCGGATCTTCCACAGACTGCTGGTACATACGCTGATAGTCCTCATTGTGGACGAGGGCATCGGCGGCGAATTGTTCGGGTACCGGGTAGGTGTGCACTTCAGACATCGTTTTCTCCCTTATTAGAATTATCGGGATGCTGCGCGGGCCCTTTGCACAGGGCCAGCAGGCATTTTGCATCGCTGTTATGCGCGTCCGGCATGGAGCCGGGGCATTTATCCCGATAAGTTATACCACTGGCAGTCGCTTTATGACAACGCTGTCAAGATTCCTGTCGTACCATCATAGCCTGCGATCTTTGCGGTTTCACAGCCTGCAGCCGGATTCCCGTGCCATTTTTGTCGGGGCGGTGCACAATAGCCCAAAAAAGTGATCACATTTTCAAGAGGTGGATTTATGGCTGTGAAGTTATTGCGCGTTCGCGAGGGTGCAGGTGAGCGGGATTCGGGGCCGGTGGCACCAGAGAAAGTGCTGGCGGGGATGCCGCAGCAGCTGACGGAGCATTTCTTTACCAATGCGAAGGAAAATTTCTTTTGCGGTATCTGGTCTTCGGATGCGGGCAAGTGGACACTCACTTACAGTGAGGATGAGTTCTGTTACATCATCGAGGGCGAGGCGGTGATTACCGATGCCGAGGGTGTGAGTGAGCGGGTTTCTGCTGGGGATGCTTTCTGTATTCCTGCCGGGTTTGAAGGGACTTGGGAGACCATCGGCACGGTCAAGAAGTTTTATGCGATTTATGAGGAGTAATCCTCTGATCCGTGGCAACCACTTGTTTGTGCAGTGGCGGCCAAGTGCCGGGTATGGGTTTTCAGGACCAGGCTAGGCGCCCCCCTGTTAACCCATCCCTGGGCGCTTCGGCGCAAGTTATCTGGCCGCTTCAACGCGGCGCCTTCGGCCCTGTTTGCGACGATCCTGAAAACCCATACCCGGTACTTCAGCTTCGCGTCTCATTTTCTTCCGGTGTTCGCTCTAATTACCGATTAGACCTTTCAGGTGCGCGACCACACTGCGCCCCAGTGCTGAAAGCGCATAGCCGCCCTCCAGTGCGGAAACGATTCGCCCCTCACAATGTGCGTCGGCAAACTCCCGCAATTTTTCCGTGACCCAGCGATAGTCGTCTTCATTGAAGCGCAGCTGTGCCATGTGGTCTTCCACGTGGCCATCGAAGCCGGCAGAGATAAACAGCATCTGCGGCTGGAATTTTTCCAGTGCTGGGAGCCATTCGTTTTCGACCAGTGATCGCAGTGCATCACCGCCAGCTCCCGCCTCCAGCGGTGTATTGACGATGTTGTCGGGCAATTCCTCTGTACCGGTAAACGGATACAGCGGCGACTGGAAACTGGAACAGAGCAGGTAGCCTTCGCGGCCGGCAACGAAGTCTTCGGTGCCGTTGCCGTGGTGGACGTCGAAATCGAGGACGGCGACACGGGCTAGGCCGCGCTGTTCACGGGCGTGGGCGGCGGCGATGGCGATGTTGTTGAACAGGCAGAAGCCCATGGCTTTGTCGCGTTCGGCGTGGTGGCCCGGGGGCCGCACGGAGCAGAAGGCACTGTTCACTTCGCCGGCGATGACTTTGTCGACGGCATCCACGGCCGCGCCAGCGGCGTGCAGGGCGGCGGCAAGGGTGTCGGGACACATGCGGGTGTCTTCATCGAGTACTTCGATGCCTTCGCTGGGCGCGCGGCTGTAGATGGAATCGATGTACTCCCGCGTATGTACCCGTTCAAGCTGTGCTCTTGTCGCTTGCGGGGCATCGAAAAAGCGCAGCACAAATTCCATGCCGCTGGAGAGCAACTGGTCCTGGATGGCATCCAAGCGTTCGGGGCACTCGGGGTGTTCGTTGCCCATGTCGTGCTTGCGGCAGGCGGGGCTGGTAAAAAATCCGACGGTGGGCATCTTCAGTCCTTTTCTTGTCCTGTTCCGTCCATTGCTTCACTGCCGGGTGCGCCGGACAGGTCCAGCTCCAGGTAAAGCTCGTCCATGCTGTCACCCATGCGGGTGGCAAAACCGGCATTTTCAAAAATGCCGAGCATGGGTTTGTTGTCCCGGCGCACGCAAGCAAACATTTTGCCGATGCCGCGCGCGCGCGCAATGGTTTCCATTTCTTTCAACAGGGTGGTGGCGATCCCCTGGCCGCGGCGGCTTTCCTTGATGACGAAGGCGACTTCACAGCTGTTATCTGCTTCGTAAAAATAATAGCGACCGACCCCCTGAATCACTTCGCTGCCACCGTCGTAGTCGGTAAAGCACAGCGCCAGGTCTTTGCGCTGGTCGACACTGACGAGACTGCAAGATTTTTCCCGGGACATCTGCGTTACGTGGTGGTTGTAACGCATCATCAGGGTTTCTTTGTTGTGGGTGTAGAAAAACTCCTGCAGCCGGCGCTCATCGGAAGGACGCAGTGGGCGCAGGGTATAGCGGATGCCGTCGAAGGTGTAACGCTTCTGTTCCAGAGCGCCCAGCTCCGGCACTGTGGTAGGCGCCTGCTCCTGATATTCCGGCACCCAGTAAAACTCGCGCACTTTTTCCAGTAGTTCACGGCGGAATTCCGGGTGTGCGATACGGATCATTTCCAGAGTCCGTTCACGTATACTTTTTCCGCGCAGGGAGGCAATGCCGTATTCGGTCACTACAAAATGCACATGAGCCCGCGAGGTAACCACGCCGCCGCCGGGGGTAAGGGAGGCAACAATACGGGAAACCAGTTGGCCGTTTTTATCCCGCGCGGTTGAGGGCAACGCGATAATCGGCTTGCCGCCCTTACTCAGTGCCGCGCCGCGAATGAAGTCCACCTGACCGCCAATACCACTGTAAAGCAGGCTGCCGATGGAGTCGGAAACCACCTGACCGGTGAGATCCACTTCGATGGCGCTGTTGATCGCGACCATTTTGTCATTGCGGGAAATCTTTACCGGTGAGCTGACATGCTCCGCCGGATACAGTTCCACATGAGGGTTGCCATCGACGAAGTCGTACAGCATTTTCGATCCCATGCAGTAGCTGGTAATCGTCTTGCCTTTGTGGAAGGTTTTTTTGCGGTTATTGATCACACCGCTTTTCATCAGCTGGGCGACACCGTCGGAAATCATTTCCGAGTGCACACCGAGGTCTTTGTGGTTACCCAGGTAGCGCAATACGGCGTCGTGCACTTTGCCCATGCCAATCTGCAGGGTGGAACCATTCTCCACCAGTACCGACACATACTGCCCGATCTGCTCCACCGCCTGATCCATTTCCGGTGGCGGCGATTCGGGAATCGGGGCATCGGCGGTCATCCAGGCGTGGATCTGGTCACGGTGGATAAAAGTGTGACCGTTGGTGCGCGGCATGCTCGGATTGATCTGGGCGATCACTGTGCTGGCATTTTTTACCGCGGAAGACACCACATCCACACTCACACCCAGCGAGCAGTAACCCAGTTCATCCGGCGGGCTCACCATAATCAGCGCCGCATCCAGAGGCAGCACATGATCGCTAAACAGTTTTGGCACTTCGGAAAGAAATGTCGGCGTATAGTCCGCCCGCCCCTCTGCTACGGCTTCGCGCACCGCAGTACCGCCGATATACAGGGCATTGACGCTAAACAGCTCGGCGTATTTACGCTCGGCCCAGAAGTTATCAGACAGGGTAAACACATGGGTGACCTCAATATCGTTGAGGCCACGACTGTTGGCGACCAGATCGGCCATCAGTTCGTTGGGGACGGCGGCGTGGGAACCGAGAAAAATCCGGCAGCCGCTTTTGAGTAATTGATCCCAGGCGACGGGTTCGCTGGTTTTGGGGTTTGTCAGGGATGACATGCGGAAAAGAGCGCCTCCTGTCGAGTCGTGCAATAGTATGCAAGACTCGCAGGAGCCACAAGTGACCGCAACCTTTTGCTAGCTTCCAGGGATTAGCGGCCAGTAATTCGTTGTTCGCTGCGCGGGACCGCGCCGGCGTGGCGACATCCATTCAGGAACAAAATTGACTTCTCTTTCCTTAGTCCAATTTACAGTGCCAACGCCAGGCTGCGCGCCGCCTTCTCCATCGGCACCGGTGAAAAACCATTGGCAAACCAGGCCACCACCAGGTCTTTTTCGGGCGAAATATACAATCCCTGCCCATTCATGCCGCCCTTATAAAAGTCGCCATCGTGAAATACTGCATCCCACTGATAGGCATTGGCTCTCGGCGTTTCAGCAAACAACTTCTGCAACTTCGGACCGAGCACGCCTCTGGGATAGTTTTCCGGCTGCCCGCCGGTACGGATATCATTCAATGCTTTCTCTGATACCAACCGGGCTTTGGAAACACGATTCCAGCTCGGAGTGTACAACATACCGAACTTGGCCATATCCATCAGGCGCGAGGAAATCAGCCCGTGGATGATGCCATTGCCCTGAGGTGAAAGGCCGAGCTGCGCATCCCCTTCCATGCCGACTTTCATCCAGATGCGCTCAGACACAACGTCCGCAAGGCGCTGCCCGGTCACCGCCTCGATCACCAGTCCCAGCATTTGCGTATTGGCCGAGGAATATTCAAAGGCGCTACCGGGTTCGCGCAGCTTGACGATTGCCAGCAACGCCTGATTATGGGTTTCACGTACCCCATCCACGTTGGGCAGACCCGCCTCCGCAACCATAAAGCGTGCGAAACTTGAATTCGGGTTGGCTCTCTGCTCCGGCCCCTCTTCCAGATCGAGACCGGTCTGCATATTCAACACATCGATCAGCTTGATCTTTTCCCAGTCGCTACCGATTGCCGCCGGCAGATAGTCGGCCACCGTTTTGTTGACATCAATGCGGCCCTCTTCCTGCAGCTGGGCGATCAGCAGGCTGGCTACCGGCTTGGCATTGGACATCCACACGTGGTTATCGAAGGGACGCATCCCCGGGTATTCTTCATAAACTACCTTGCCGCGATGGATAACCACAGCGCCCTGCAGCGGAGAGTCCTGCGCGGTGATCAGGTCGTGAAATTGCTGTTTTTTATCCTGCCAGGTGATCTCCTGGGTCTTAACCCATCTCTCTGGCTTGCGCGGCAGCTCTACCACTGGGCCAGCACGATAAATGGTCGCGTGGGGAAAATTCTCTGCCAGATGCAAATAGGAGTAGGCCCCTTCCGGGGTGACGGTCAGGAATTTTGGTAGACTCCAACTGGCACGCAGTTGATACGCAGTCTCTGCAGCATAGCCATCAGCAACGTCGCGCAGGTAACCGTTGGTTGCGCTCTCCGCAGAGACAACCGCTGCCGCGGCCAGCAATCCGGCACAGCAAGTTTGTAAAAATTTCTTCATCGTATTCGCCCTCTATCCGTTAACGCGTGCAGTTTGAAAGCGTGAAAATAAAAGGGCTATTGACCGGTCTCCGATCAATAGCCCCCCTGCTAACTAATTTCTGGGTTCGATTCCTGAAAATTAGAAACGATACTTGGCTTCCACGCCGTAGGTTCTCGGCATTGCGTAGCCGGCCACGTAAGTGCCGAGGAAGTCACGGAAGCTGTAGTTCATGTGGTCACTATCTGCGAGATTGCGTCCCCACAGGTATACCTCCCATTTGTCGGCATCGTCCAGCAGGCCAACGCGGGCGTTGATCAGGTCGAAGCTTTCCAAATTATCAAAGGCGACATCCACGGCGCCGTTGCTGAAGCCATCGTTGTTACTGGGATTGATATAACGCTCGGAGGTGTAACTGTAATCCGTGCGCAGGAGCACCGTGGCTGCCAGCGCCGGTACCGGCACGTAGTACTGGACACCGAGGGAAGCGGTAGTTTCCGGCGCATAAGGCAGGTCATTGCCAGACGCATCGGCACCGTTGTCGCCACCACCGGGGAAATGTTTAAAGCGCGCGTCCAGCAGGCCCAGCGCCGCGGTCAACTGCAGGTTATCTGTGGCCACGTAGGTTGCCTCCAGTTCGACACCCTTGCTTTCCACTTCTGCCGCATTGGTAATCGTCAGCGCCGTACCGCCACCGCCGAGTTCGATGTACTGGTTTACCTGATAGTCGTCAAACACGGAATTGAACAACGCCGCGTTCAGTCTCAGGCGGCGATCCAGCAATTCCGCCTTGTAACCCACCTCGTAGCTGACCACCGACTCGGTATCGAACTCGATGTCATCCGGACTGCCGGTAAACTGGTTGGCATTGATGAAGTCGAGGTTATAGCCACCGCTTTTGATCCCGGTGGAGGCGCGCGCATAGACAAAATTGTTGTCATCCAGCGAATAGTTCAGGCTGACCGTGGGGGAAAAGTCGCGATCGGTGCGAGAATCCCGCACTTCCCCTGTGGCGATATTGAAGATGCCCGAAGCACTGCCATCAATCGCCCAGTCCACATCCTTGGTCTCCAGGGAGTAGCGGAAACCGAAGCCGAGATTCAGGCGATCGGTGAGATCGTAATTACCATTGGCAAAGATGGCGTAGCTTTGTGTGTCGACGGTGCCACCGTAGGCAACTGCAGTGGAGAACGGTGTCAGCCCCAGAATGCCCGCGTGCTCCCCGGCCAGTGCGTTGCGCTCGGTGTCACTATCCTGGGCAAAGTAGTAGAGACCCAGCACATAAGACAGCGCAGAATCCGCCGGCGAGGTCAGCTGGAACTCCTGGGTGATCTGGTCATAAGTATCGTGGTAGGCAGTGTTCACCAGGTCCAGCTCGGTGAAATCCACATCGGTACCGTAAATCATGTCGGTACTGCGGAAAGCGGTAATCGACCGGAAGGAAAAACCGCTGTCCATGTCGTAGTCCACCGTGGCGGAAGTACCCCAGAGTTCCTTGTCTTCCGGCACGGTGCGATTCTGGTACATCTCGTATTTGTTGTTGCCCTCGACCGGATAGCCCGAGGCAAACACGTAGGTCAGCGGCTCACCGTTGAAGCCCCAGCGATCCTGCGCCATGTAATCGGCCGCGAGATTCAGCGTCAGGTTGTCCGCCAGATCCGAGCGCAGGGTGACGCGTCCCGAGGTGGAATCACGGCCATTGACGTCGTCGCCGTTGTAGAGATTCTTGATATAGCCATCGCGCTCGGTCTGGTTCAGGCTGAGCGAGACCGCAGTGCTATCGGACACGGGCAGATTGCCGCGGATCTGGAATTCGCGATTGTTGAAGTTGCCAATGTTGATCCCAAGATCCAGTTCCTGCTCATTACCGGGCTTGCGGGAAATCAGGTTTACGGCACCGGCCACGGTGTTTTTTCCGAACAGGGTGCCCTGGGGACCGCGCAGTACCTCCACCCGTTCCAGGTCGAGTAGCCCCTGGTTCACCGCCGGTGACTGCCCCAGGTAAATCCCATCGAGATACACACCCACGCGGGTATCAAAGCCGATATTGCGGCTATTGGCACCGACGCCGCGGATGGTGATGCGGGAGGAGAAATCACTGTCCTGGCTGATCTGGACATTGGGCGCCATTTCGCCAAGATCTTTCACTTCCTTGATACCGCTCTGCTCAAGGGCGTTGGCACTCAGCGCAGCAATGGAGATGGGTACTTCCAGCGCGCGCTCCTGGCGCTTCTGCGCAGTGACCGTCACTTCCTCAAGGGTCGCATTCTGTGCGGCCAGGGACAGCGAGGGAATCAGGGTGGCGCCGCTAATGGCGAGGGCCAGCAGGCGGCGCGCATGCAAAGGCATAATTCGGGTGTTCATCGGCACTTTCTCTCAGGATTTATTGTTATCTGAATGATTTTGTCGGGGCAGCCCCCGACAGTTGTGCTCGATGCTAATATGCCCTTTCCGGGCATAACTGTCCGAATTCGGACACTCCAGAAAGAACCCCTCTCAGCTCGTCGAAAGTAAACTTTCCAGTGCGTTACAGTCATGGATGGTTATGGTGCCGTACCCCAGGCTGACCCAACCGGCTTTCTCCCACTTTTTCAGTTCCTGATTGATCCGCTGTCGCGTGGTCCCGGCCAGCAATGCCAGCTCCTCCTGCGATACGCTCAGGCTTACTTCCTGGTCACCAATACGGTACTCGGCATAGCCGGTGGCCAAATCCATTAGCCGCAAGGCCAGCCGCTCCGGCAGCGAACGAATCAGGCTGGCCTCAAGCATTCGCAGTCCGCTGCGATAGCGTTTGCACACCTGACGAATAAAGTGGCGATAAAGCCGCGGCTGTTCTTCCAGCAGCGCCTGAAACTTCTCTTTTGGAACAAACAGCAGCTGAGCGCTGCCTCTGGCTACGGCGTCACTGGGCCTGGGACCATCGTCAAATACGGAGACTTCACCCACCCAGCTGCCTTTCTCCAGGATGCCCATCACCGCACACTTGCCCTCCTTGCTGTTGATTTCCGCCACTACCGCCCCCTGTAAAATTGCGTAGAGGCCATCGGGCTCATCACCTTTGCTGTAGAGGTACTGGCCATCGGTAAAGCTCTTCAGTTTTGCGCCGGCAATCATCTGCTCGATCACATCATCGGGTAACCCCTGGAACCAGTGGCTATCCAGCAGGGTTTGCTTTATGTCTTCGTGTTTCACAAACAGAGCTCCATTCGCACCGGCCGGGACTTGTTATGTTACTGCCGCCTGAATTAAAGGCACATACATGAAAAAAACAAACGCAATCAGGTGACAAGATCACCATTCAGCGGGGAAAGACGCCCGTTTCCCTCAGTGCAGAACACACACTGGATCAACAATGGCACTGGTGACGCACATGCATTCGAAAGAAAGGGAAGGCTCAGGAAAGTTGCGCAGTCGCGATCAATGATCGCTACTGCGCACAGGTGAAACCTGGAATATAGCAGTGAGGAGGATCAGGCCTCGGCCATCTGCACTGGAATCGCGTTGGTGCTGCGCTCTACGCAGTTGCGCTCGTCCAGGTAGACCAGCCTGGGCTTGAATGTATCGGCCTCGGTTTCGGACATTTGCGCATAAGCAGCAATGATGATGCGGTCGCCAACCTGAACCCGGCGCGCGGCGGCGCCATTCATGGAAATGATGCCAGAGCCGCGCTCCGCCAGAATTACATAGGTATGGAAACGCTCGCCGTTGGAGACATTGTAAATATCGATTTTCTCAAACTCACGCAGCCCGGCCAGCTCCACCAGGTCTTCATCAATTGCGCAGGAACCGTCATACCACAGCTCCGCCTGAGTCACCGCCGCCATATGCAGCTTGCCTTTCAGCATCTCAATTTGCATAACGGACTCCTTCACATGCTCAAAGATACGTTATCGATCAGGCGTGCACCGCTGGTGTACATAGCCCCCAGTAGTGTGATCTCGCGGTCATCGTGTGCCGCCGGCTGCAAATCCTTGCTGTTGCAGATGGAGAAATAGTCCACCTTGAAGCCCGCGTTTTCGATCCGCGTCCGGGCTTCATCCTCCAGCGCCGCAAAGTCCCGGCGACCATTTTCGATTTCGGTACGCGCCCAGTTCAGCGACTGGTTCAGAATCGCTACCTTCGGGCGCTCCTCTTCGGTGAGATAGCCATTGCGCGAGCTCATTGCCAGGCCATCCGTCTCCCGGTGCACCGGTGCCGCCACTACCTCTACCGGCATACACAGGTCTTCCACCATGCGCCGGATCACCGCCAGCTGCTGGAAATCCTTGATACCGAAAACCGCCTTGTTGGGCTGCACGATGTTGAACAGCTTTGCCACCACCGTGGTAACGCCCTCGAAGTGTCCCGGACGGCTCGCGCCGCAGAGCACATCGGTCATGGCCGGGCAGATCACCTTGGTCTGCTGGTCCATGCCATTGGGGTAAATCTCGGCTTCGTCCGGGTGGAACAGGTAGTCACAATTGGCCGCGCGGAGTCTGGCCATATCTTCCTGCATGGTGCGGGGATAGGTATCCCAGTCCTCGTTCAGGCCAAATTGCAGGCGGTTGACGAAGATCGAGACCACCACCAGGTCACATTGCTGTTGAGCCAGCCTGACCAGCTCGATATGGGCGTCGTGGAGATTGCCCATGGTGGGCACGAAACCGATGGTCTTGCCATCGCGGCGGGCCTCTGCCAGCGCGTCGCGCAGGCTGGCCACATGGTGAAAAACTTGCATTGCCGGGGTTCCGCCAGAGGTGTACACGGGCGGCATATTACCCCCCCTCTCCCGACTACGACAAATTGGGAAACATTGGTCAGATTCGGTTTTTGCGACCTGCCTGGCAATTTTCTGGGGGCGATTCAGGAAGGATTCAGTGTACAGCCCGCAGAATGGCCCCCAATGACAGAGAAAGCAGCCCTTCTACACCCGGGGCTACCTGATAAGCCGCACCGGCGGCGATTGGAGAGAGACCATGAAAACACTGATCACTGCCATCACCACTGCCAGCCTGCTGCTGGTTGCCGGCCCGGCACTGGCGGACCGGGACGACCGCCACCATCGCAATGACCGCGACCACAAGAACCGGTTTGTCCAGGAGCAGCGCGGGCACCACAACAAGGTGCGCGATATCGAGAATCGCAAGCAGAGTCGTGACCACAATCGCCAGAAGCAGGATCACCACAAAGGTGGAAACAACTGGCGTGGGGATCACAATGGCAACCAGGACAGAAACCACACGCGCAAGGATGACCGCAAATACGTGAAGTATGTGGGTTACGACTCCCGCTATGACAAGAATCGCCACCGGGACGATCGCGGACACGGGCACGGCTACAAGCACAATGACCGCCATTACAAACCCCGACATAAACCGCACCACCGCCCGCACAAGCACCGCTGGCGCCCGGCCCACTATGGCTATGGCTATCGCTGGACTCGCCTGCCCCAGCACTATGTAAGCCTGACGTTTGGCGGTCTGGGGTATTACTTCAGTGACGGCATCTTTTACCGTCCCTACGGCGCCGGCTATACCGTAGCCCACGCCCCGGTCGGCGCCCTGGTGCACACCTTGCCGACGACTGCGGTAACCGTAAGCTTCAACGGCCTCAGCTACTACACGGCTTATGACACCTATTACCGCTGGGACAACCACCGCCGCGGTTACCTGGTGGTGGCCAACCCGGGGTTCTTCTAACCGGGCACTCAGCAAGAATTCCCTTCACAGGATGTCACTGGCCTTAGTCACAGGCACAAACCCCAACTAACCGAATATTGATTCGGTTTTATCTCCGGCGACTCTGTAAAGAGTCGCCTTTTTTTACATTTCCGCTTCACCATTTCGCCACACTGATTCCTGCAGAGCTTGCCGTTACCGCACGGCGACAGCGAGACAACGCACAATTTCCTACCAATTCAACGGAATCTGCGCCCCACACTCGCAATTCACGGTTTTTCACCCTATAAAACCGAACAAAAATTTAATTTTAATCTTTGAAAAAGGTTATTTTTCTTTTCTATAGTTATTGCTTTCCGCAAACTCTGGCCCCAAGATTCGCGCCCCTGATAACCCAGCAATATACCGGACTAAAAAACCGTTCCTCTTTCCTAAAACGAGGCGCCATGAAACAAGAACAGATCGAAAACTGGACCTGCGAAGACTCCGCAGAGCTGTACGGCATCCGCAACTGGGGCGCCGGTTATTTCAATTTGAATCCGTCCGGCGAGATAACGGTTGAAGTCAAAAACGAGGCCGGCGACTTGCACGCCGTGTCTCTGCTCGACATTGCCCACGGTGCTACCGAGCGCGGTCTCGGCATGCCATTGCTGGTGCGTTTCGAGAATCTGCTCGATGCCCAGGTTGCGCGTATCAACAACTCCTTCCGCAGTGCCATCGAGAGCAGTGGCTACCGCAACAAATTCCGCGGCGTTTTCCCGATCAAGGTGAACCAGCAGTGCCAGGTGATCGAAGAGATCGCCAAGGCCGGTCGCCAGTTCGGTCACGGCCTGGAAGCGGGCAGCAAGGCGGAGCTGATTGCGGCACTGTCGATCCTCGACAATACCGATGCGCTGATTGTGTGCAACGGCTACAAGGACGAAGAGTTCATTAACCTGGGCCTTCAGGCTCAGCGCCTTGGCGTACAGGTATTCTTCGTGGTGGAAACCCCTTCCGAGGTGGACACCATCATCCGCTGTGCCGAGCGCGAAAAGGTAGAGCCGAACATCGGTGTACGGGTCAAACTTGCCAGCAAGGTGGGCGGCTACTGGAATGCCACCAGCGGCGACCGCAGTATTTTCGGTCTCGGCAGTAACGACCTGATCGCGATGGTGGACAAACTGCGCGACCACGACATGCTGCACTGCCTGAAGCTGCTGCACTACCACCTGGGTTCGCAGGTACCGAACATCCGCGACATCCGCACCGGCGTGCTGGAAGCCTGCCGCTACTACGCCGACCTGGTGGAAGAAGGTGCAGCCATGGGCTACCTGGACCTGGGTGGCGGCCTGGCGGTGGACTACGATGGCTCCAAGACAAACTACACCCACTCCAAGAACTACTCCCTGGACGAGTACTGCGTGGACGTAGTGGAAGCCATCATGGGCACCCTGGACAGCGAGGGCGTGGAGCACCCGGTGATCATTACCGAATCGGGTCGCGCCACGGTAGCCTACTCGTCGGTGCTGCTGTTCAATATTCTGGACACCACCAGCTTCGAACCCATCGAGCTGGAAGAAGACCGCATCGGTGAAGACGCGCACCCGATGCTGAAGAATCTGCAGCACGCGCTGCAGAGTGTGACACCGAAGAATTTGCAGGAAAGTTACAACGACGGGCTCTACTACCGCGATGAAATCCGCGCGCTCTATCTGCACGGCCAGGTAAGCCTGCGGGATCGCGCGCTGGCGGAAAACCTGTTCCTGCAGTGTGCGCAGAAAATTCGCAAACTGCTGGACGAAGTGGAGCAGGTACCGATAGACCTGCAGGCACTGCCCGAGGTGCTGTCCGACATTTATTACGCGAATGTGAGCGTGTTCCAGTCGCTGCCGGATATCTGGGCGATTGATCAGCTGTTCCCGCTGGTGCCGGTACACCGCCTGAATGAGGCACCGACCCGTTCGGCAATCATCGCGGACATTACCTGCGACTGCGACGGCAAGATCGACCGCTTTATCGATCGCCAGGATGTGCGCAAGACATTGCCACTGCATGCATTGAAGGAAGGCGAAGAATATATTCTGGGAACTTTCCTGGTGGGTGCGTATCAGGAAACACTGGGTGACCTGCACAACCTGTTTGGTGATACCAATGTGGTGAGCGTGCGGATCGACGAGGACGGCCATGTGGATTACAGCCGTGAAATCCACGGCGACAGCATTGCCGATGTACTCAGCTATGTAGAGTACTCGCCGCAGGATCTGTTCGAGCGTTTCCGCAAACTGGCGGAAAAAGCGGTAAAAGAGAAGCGTATCACCGCGCAGCAGCGTAAGGATATTTTGCATACTTACACGGCAAGCATGAGCGGTTACACCTACTTCGAGAAATAATCTATTGGTTTCCCCAATAAAAGGAACAGGGAGAAAAAAATGGCCAATGTTCTGATTGTCGGCGCCGGCGGCGTCGGTCAGGTGGTTGCACACAAGTGCGCGCAGGTGGAAGAGGTGTTCGAGAACATCACCCTCGCCAGCCGCACTAAATCCAAATGCGACAAGATCGCCGATATGCTGCCGCGCAAGATCAATACTGCGGAAGTAGACGCCGATAACGTCGGGGAAATGGTCGCGCTGATCGAAAAGGTCAAACCGGACATGGTCATCAACGTGGCCCTGCCCTACCAGGACCTGCACATCATGGATGCCTGCCTGGAAACCGGCGTGCACTACCTGGACACCGCCAACTACGAACCGCCGGAAGAGGCCAAGTTCGAGTACAGCTGGCAGTGGGCCTACCAGGACAAGTTCGAAAAAGCCGGCCTGATGGCACTGCTGGGCAGTGGTTTTGACCCGGGCGTAACCAGCGTGTTTACCGCCTATGCCAAGAAGCACCACTTCGACCGCATCAAGACCCTGGACATCCTGGACTGTAACGCCGGCGATCACGGCCTGCCGTTTGCCACCAACTTCAACCCGGAAATCAACATTCGCGAAATCACCGCGAATGGCCGCTACTGGGAAGACGGCAAATGGATCACTACCAAGCCGATGGAAGAAAAGCGGGTGTTCGAATTCCCCGAAGGTATTGGCGAAAAAGACCTCTACCTGCTGTACCACGAAGAGCTGGAATCCCTCTCCAAGCACTTCCCGGAAATCGAGCGCGCGCGCTTCTGGATGACCTTTGGTGCCAGCTACCTGAAGCACCTCGAAGTGCTGCAGAACGTGGGCATGACCAGCATCGAGCCAATTGAATTCCAGGGCCAGCAAATTGTACCGATTCAGTTCCTGAAAGCGCTGCTGCCGGATCCGGCGAGCCTGGGCCCATTGACCAAGGGTAAAACCTGTATCGGCAACATCATCAAGGGTACCCCGCAGGGTGGTGGCGAAGATAAGATTTACTACGTCTACAACATCTGCGATCACCAGGAGTGCTTCAAGGAAGTCCAGTCCCAGGCGATTTCCTACACCACCGGTGTACCAGCGATGATTGGTGCCAAGATGATGATGGAAGGCAAGTGGATGAAGCCCGGCGTGTGGAACATGGAGCAGTTGGATCCGGATCCCTTTATGGCCGACCTCAACAAGTACGGCCTGCCCTGGCAGGAAACCTGGCTGGACAAGCCATTCGTGTAAAAACCATCAATCCCGGATCGCGAGATCCGGGATTTTTGCAATAGCCAGAAGCGAAACGAACTCTATGGATCTGACGCCCCGCAAAGACTACTTTGGCGAATTCGACCCCAGCCGCGTGCCCACTCCCTGTTTCGTCGTTGACGAAATCGCCCTGCGCGACAACCTCGAAGTGCTGGCCGACGTGCAGAAACGCAGCGGCGCCAAGGTACTCGCGGCATTGAAAGCCTTTTCCATGTTCAGCATCGGCCATATCGTTGCTGAATACCTGAGCGGCACCTGTGCCAGCGGCATCAATGAAGCAAAACTGGGCTTTGAAGAGTACGGCGGCAGGGATCTCGGCAAAGAGGTACACGTATTCAGTGCCGGCTACAAAGAGCAGGAGCTGAAGGAAATCCTCGGCTTTGCCCACCACGTAATTTTCAATTCCTTTTCCCAGTGGAAGCGCTACAAAGACATATGCTTGGATGCACAGAAACAGCGCCCGGAGTTGCAGTTCGGATTACGGATCAATCCGGAGCATTCGGAAGGCCACACGCCGATTTACGATCCCTGTGCGCCCTGTTCGCGCCTCGGCATCGTGCGTTCACTGTTTGAAGGGGAAGATCTGACCGGTATCAGCGGCCTGCATTTTCACACTCTGTGCGAGCAGGATTTCAAACCGCTGGAGCGCACTATCAAAGCGGTGGAAAAAAAGTTTAGCGACCTAATTCCGCGGATGCAGTGGATCAATTTCGGTGGCGGCCACCATATCACCCGCTGCGATTATCAGGTAGAAGAGCTGATCAGCGCGGTGAAAGCGTTTTCCGAAAAACACAAGGTGCAGGTTTACCTGGAACCCGGTGAAGCGGTCGCGCTCTTTTGCGGTGTTTTGGTGGGCGAAGTGGTAGACCTGACCTGGAATGGCAAGAACCAGGCAATCCTCGATGTTTCCGCCACCTGCCATATGCCGGATGTGATCGAGATGCCTTACCGCCCGGAAATTACCGGTGCCTGTCTGCCGGAAGAGCTTCCCCACGCCTATCAGCTAGGCGGACAGAGTTGCCTGGCGGGCGATCGAATTGGCGAGTACAGTTTTGCCGAGCCGCTTAACATTGGTGACCGGATTGTGTTTGAAGAGATGGCCTATTACACCATGGTCAAAACCAATACCTTTAACGGGATTCCACTGCCCTCCATAGCACTGTGGAATTCCGATACTGATGAACTGCGTTTGATCAAAGAATTCGGCTACGCGGATTTCAAGGGCCGGTTGTCTTGATGTTACTCCGCCGCTTCTCACTTTGCTTGAGGCGCGGTGGCGGTGAAGCACCGGGGGAAAGGTTTCAAAACCGCTGTAAATACATCCCTGTACGCTGCGTCGGCGACGTCCCTGTCGCCGACGCTTTTGAAACCTTTCCCCCGCCGCTTCACCTTTAATTCAGATTCCTGTGCGTCGTAAGCCATTTTTGCTAACCAGGCTACGAAGCGCGAAATTTCATGCGAAGGCAGAGTGCCGGGTGCGGGTTTTCAGGAGCGTCGCAAACAGGATGTTTGCGCCGCAGCGCCCAGGGATGGGTTCACAGCGGTCCTGAAAACCCGCACCCGGTGCTCTGCCGCCACCATAGGTTAAAAAAGGCCACGAGCGCCAAACCGCAGAGTAAGCACAATGCACACAGAAGACCCCAATATTTTCCTCGGCTCTGAAATCGAACAGCCGAAACCGGAAGACGCCCTGTTCCATGTCCTGCCAATTCCCTATGAGGAAACCGTCTCCTACGGCGGCGGCACCGGCAAAGGGCCCTCATCCATCATCGAAGCGTCCCACCAGTTGGAGACCTACGACAACTTCTCCTACCCCTGCGAGCTGGGCATCTACACCCGCGATGCCGTGGATGTCAGCGGCTCCGCAGAGCAGGTAATGGAAAACATCGCCAGCGCCACCAGCGAGATTCTGAAGCTCGGCAAAATGCCCGTGGGAATTGGCGGCGAACACTCAGTCACCTGGGGCATCATCAAAGGCTACCTGGACGCCGGCATCAGCGACTTCGGCGTGGTACAGATCGACGCCCACGCCGACCTGCGCGACCGCTACGAAGGCCACAAGCACAGCCACGCCAGCGTCATGCGCCTGGTGTGCGAGGCGGGGATCCCGCTCTATCAGCTGGGCATCCGCGCCTACTGCGAAGAAGAGATGGAAGCGCGTAAACAGTACGGCGTGCACTATCTCGACGCCCACCAGCTGGTGCCAACCCAGGTGCAATCCATCGAGCTGCCACAAGACTTCCCCAGCAAGGTGTTCTTCACTCTGGATATCGACGGCATGGATCCATCGGTCTTCCCGTCCACCGGCACCCCGGTTCCCGGCGGTCTCGGCTGGTACCAGACCCTGAACCTGTTCGAGTCCGTGGCCAAACAGCGCGAGATTATCGGCTTCGACCTGCTGGAATTCGCCCCCATCGAAGGTTTCCACGCCTATGAGTTCGGCGCGGCTCAGCTACTCTACAAGCTGATGGGGATAGTCCAGCGCAACCGCACCTGACCGCCGGGAGAGATTGCCCAATACTCCTGCCGGACGGCCATTGCAGGCTGGCTCCCCTATCGCGTATTGATGGCCGGGGAGTCACCTGCTCCGGGCGCGGCGGGCTGACAATTCTTAACGATCAGCCGCCAGCCACCCGTAGCGCAGCGCCCCGATAGCGGTTATTATTTGTTCAATAGTAAGTGCTCGCTTCGCGGGGGATTTAATGAAAAAAGCGGTAAAAATTCTATTGTTCAGCGCAGGCCTGGTGACGCTTCTGTCGTTCGCCTTTGCCGCACCTGCCGATGCACGGGGCTACCATGGTCATGGCCACGGTCACGGTCACGGTCACGGATATGGACACCGGCACGGCTACTGGGGACCGCGCTACCGCGGCCCGCGCATCGGCTTTGGTATTGGTGTGACGGTACCGGTATTGCCCGGCGGCTTCGTCAACCTGGCGGTAGGTGGCAACCCCTATTACTACGGCGCTGGCCGCTTCTATCGCCCGGGGCCCGGTGGCTATGTCGTGGTCGCAGCGCCACTGGGTGCGTCGGTGCTGACCCTGCCCGGCAGCGCGGTGCAGGTACAGATTGGCGGCTTTACCTACTACCAGTACGGTGGCGCCTATTACCAGTGGCAACCGCCGATCAATCGTTATGTGGTGGTTCCACCGCCGGCTGGCGTGACAACCACGACCACCACCGTCACCACCACAACTGGCCCGGCACCCGGCGGTGCCATGTTCAACCCGGGACAGGTGGTTGAGACATTGCCCACTGGCTACACCGCGGAAGTCATCAACGGCGTGCAGTACTACCGCTATGGCGGCCACTACTTCATGCCCACCCAACGGGATGGCCGCGAGGTCTACGTCGTCGTTCAGGTGTGACCGCTGTGCGAACGTGCAGATAAACCTAGGGGCCCTCGGCGGCCAGCCCGTGATAGCGGGCGAAATCGCCGAGGGCCTTGTTGAATCCGGCCAATAGCCCACTCTTCGGTGTCTCGCACCAGTGCAGCGCCTTGATCCACAGTATTCCCGCCTCGCGATCCGCCTTCAGGTCCACCACGCCGGCAAACCCGTCCCGATACAGAATCGGCAGGCAGAAGTAACCGAACTTTCGTCTGGCCGCCGGCACGTAGCACTCCAGCTGATAGTCGAAATCGAACAGGCGCTTGAGCCGCTTTCTCTGCAAGACCAGAGGGTCGAAAGGTGACAGCAGGCGCACCTTGCGCGGCACCGGCGGCGGTTCACACTCCAGGTCTTCCACCAGAACCAGTTCCTCACCCCGCTTGGCCAGCTCACCGCTTGCCAGCATCTCCTCGACCGCTCCCGCCACCAGCGGCTTGTCGTGTTTGCGCAGGTATCCAATCTCGCCGGTACGCCCTATTCCCTGGGCACGCAAATAGGTTCGCACCAGGTAGCGTCCGTATTCTGCCGGGCTCGCCGCTGCGGTTTCCACAGTTGCGGGCAGCAGTCTCTCAGGCAGGTCGAACACCTTCTGGAAACCCTCGCGATGGCTCACCATCAATTCACCCTCGTGGAACAGTTGCTCCAGCGCCTTCTTCTCTTCACTCCAGGTCCACCAGCCACCCTTGGCGCGCACGAAATCGCTGGCCCTGAGGGGCCCCTCGGCGCGAATCCGGTCCAGTACAAAACGGCACAGTTTGGCGTTTTTCTCGAACCAGTGATTCTGTCCCTCGCGAATACTGTCCATGCGCAGGCGCGCAAATCGATAGTCATCCACAGGCAGATAGGCAGCGGCGTGGGACCAGTACTCAAAAATATGCCGTTGCCGCTCTGCATCGGCCAGTGCCCGGATTATCCCGGCTTCGCGCAGCCTCGGCAGCCGGGTGTGCAGCTGGTGCAGATGCGCGCGCGTGATCACCTGTATGGAATCCAGTTGTAGCGCCCCGAGATGGCCAATCAAGCTGCCCACATCGTCGGGCCAGGGGTTGTATACATACTGGCGCGCCAACACCAGTGCGCGGGCGCGATCCGCTGGCAGTGGTGGCACTTTGGTATAGGCTTTCAAGAATCACCGCTCTCGTATCTGGCTCAGCCGAAATTGGGATATTACAGAGAATAAACAAGGAGCATCGTATGAACCACCGACAAGGTTCACTGGCGTTACTGGGTATCCTCAGCTGCCTGCCGGGCTATCTGACGGCCGCAGCCTGGACGGAAGGGAAATGGATCGACCTTTCCCACGACTTCGCCAAAGACACACTCTACTGGCCCACGGCGGACAAATTTGCCAAGAGCACGGTATTCGCCGGGGAAACCGACAAGGGCTATTACTACTCCGCCTACAATGTGGCCGCCGCGGAACACGGCGGCACCCATGTGGATGCGCCGGTCCATTTTGCGCGCGATCATATCAGCGTGGACAAAATTCCCCTGGAGCAACTGATCGGCAACGGCATCGTGATCCGCGTAGAGGATCAGATCGGCAAGCGGGATAAGTCGGACAAGCCGGATAGGAACTATCTGATTTCCATCGCCGACATCGAGCGCTGGGAAAAGCAACACGGACCTATCGAAAAGGACAGTATCGTTTTGTTCGATACCGGTAGTGCCCAGTACTGGCCGGATGCAGAAAAATATATGGGTACGGCAGAACGCGGCGAAGCGGCAGTGGATAAGCTGAACTTCCCGGGACTATCGCCGGAAGCCGCGATCTTTCTGGCAGAGAAGCGCGGCGTAAAAGCGGTGGGTCTGGACACCCCGAGTATCGACTACGGCGCCTCGCGCTTGTTCAAAACCCATCGGGAATTATTCAAACGGAATATTCCCGCACTGGAAAATGTCGCCAACCTGAAGGCATTGCCGGACAAGGGCTTCACCCTGATTGCACTGCCGATGAAAATTCGTGGCGGCAGTGGCGGACCGACCCGGGTGGTTGCCTTTCTGCCGGCACGTTGAATGTCCGGCGCGTTGAATTTTCAGGAGCGTGCCGCTGCGGAGGGTAATACCGCCGCCGCGGACTGTTGCCGGACCAACTGCAGATACAGCACCTGATAGGTTGCCGGCAGGCCTGCCGCAGTGCGCTGGTGCTCGTAGGCTTCGGTCAGCCTGCGCAGTTTTTCCCGGCTCAGCAGTCCCTTGCCGGCCCCGTGATTTACATTGTGAGCGCCAATACTTTTCAGCTCACGCATCAGGGTTTTGACGTTGTCGAAATGCAACGCACGCTGCTCCCTGGTCACCACGCATTTCAGCTGATTGTTCACGCAGGCGCTGTGCCAGTCTTCTACGGGCAGGAAGCGATTCACATGCACATTCCTGTCTACCGCCGCCCAGCTGGTTTCGAGTTCCTGCAGGGTTCCCGGCAGCAGAGTGGAAATCAGTGCATTCCCCTCGGGTGACATTACCCGACGAATTTCCGCAAACAACGGCGGCAAGCGATAACACCACTGCAGGGCAAAACTGGAAAATACCAGATCGATACAGTTGTCCGCCAACGGCAACTGCTCTGCGTCCGCAGCCACATAGCCGTTACTGACCGGGCGATGTTCGCGGGCATAACCCAGCATCTCCGGGGCCAGATCCAGCGCGATAATGTGTGCATCCGGGAAGCGCTTGCGCAACAGCTCACTGCCGTAACCGGTACCGCTACCCAGATCGAGAATACGTTTTGGCGCCCAGCCGTCGCCGGCGCGGCTGATTAATTCGCGGCACACCGCCCGCTGCAGGTAGGCAGCGGCATCATAACTCTGGGCAGCGCGGCCAAAGGCGCGGGCCACGGAGGATTTTTCCAGCGGCGCAGAATGCAATTCCTGCGCGACAAAACTTTCGATCAGCGCGGCTAAGGTTGCGGGCTGGCTCAGATGCGGGCAGTGACCCGCCCCGGCCATCACTTTGACCTGCGCGCTTGGGATTTTGGTTTCCGGGACTTCGATTTTGTGTGCCGCCGCAAGCGGTACCAGCGCATCGCCTTCACCGAAAATATGCAGGGCGGGAACCTCAAGGGTTTTCAATAAGTCGCGGTTATCCAGCTCGCCCAGACAGTCCAGCGCATGGCTCCAGCTGTCGGGGATGGACAGCGGCTGCCAACCCTTGAGAATTTTCAACAACCCGCGCATTGCGGAATCACCGCGGGCCTCCAGTCCACAAAAACGCTGCCAGTTTTTTTCCGGCATGGCGCGTTGCGCGCGGCAAAAATCCGCGAAGGTCGTTTCGTCCATGCCCGGCCAATCGTTTCGGGCAACAAAGCTGCCGTTGGCGGCAATGGTGATCAGCGCGCGGACTTTTTGGCTGGTCGCAGCGAGCCGCACGGCCAACATGCCACCCAGAGACCAGCCCAGCAGCAGGCAGTCATCGGGCAACTGTGAATCCAGCTGTGCAACAAGCGTTTCGGTATCCGGCCAGGATTCCTCGATGCGCGCACCGAAGCCCGGCAATTCAATATTGGTGACTTTTCCGGTAAGACCTTTCAACTCATCCAGCAGCGGCTGCCAGCAACAGGCATCCCCGCCCCAACCATGAATCAGCGCGATGTTCATGCCGGCACCTCCACAGGCGCAAGCGCAACAGACAGCGCGCTTAACAGACCATCAATCTGCGCTTCGCTGTGTGCCGCAGACAGCGTAATACGCAAACGGGCCGTGCCGGCGGGCACGGTCGGCGGGCGAATCGCGCCCACCAGATAACCCGCATTGCGCAATCGCGTGGCTACATCCAGCACTCGCTGTTCACAGCCGAGCACCAGTGGCTGAATCGCGCTGCCGGAGTTCTCCAGTGGAAGATTGCGCTCGGCGGCGCGGCGGCGGAAGTAGTCGATACGCTGCGCCAGTGTCTGCTGCAGGGGTGCCTTGTGCATCAGCTTCAGCGCGCGCAGGCACCCGGCAGCTACCGCGGGCGGCATGCCGGTGGTGTAGATATAGGTGCGTGCAAACTGGGTGAGGTAATCGATCAACGTCTGCGAGCCGGCAACAAAGGCACCGGCGTTACCTGCAGCCTTGCCCAGAGTACCCATCACGATGGGCGCAGTATCCTGATCGAGTCCCGCGGCAGCAGCGCTGCCGGCACTGGGGCATTGTTCGCTGCCCATAACACCGAAGCCATGGGCCTCGTCCACCAACAGCCAGGCATCGTATTTTCGGCACAGCGCCGCCATTTCGGCGAGCGGCGCGGTGTCGCCGTCCATGCTGTAAACGCCATCCACCGCCAGCAATATCCTGCCATCGCTTTTGTTGCGTGCACGCTGTAGCTGAACGTCCAGCGCAGCAAGGTCATTGTGGGCGAAACGCAGATACTGGGCGCCACTGATACGACCACCGTCGATCAGGGAAGCGTGATTGAGTTTGTCCTGCACCACGAAATCGCCGCGGCCGACAAGTGCATTGATGATCCCGACATTGGCCATATAGCCGCTGCCAAACAGCAATGCTGCCTCGCGCCCGGTCATCTCGGCGATTTTGTTCTGTAATTGCTGGTGAATTGCGAAGTGACCATTGACCAGGTGGGAGGCAGTGGCTCCCGCTCCCAGCAATGCACCGCGCTGTTGTGCAGCAATCACTTCAGGATGGGTGGCGAGACCGAGGTAGTCGTTGCTGCTGAAGGTAATCAGCTCAGCGCCGTCGACAACCGCTACAGGCCCCGGCGCGGCATCGAGGATTTTGTGCTCACGGTACAACTGCTGCGCCCGGCGCTCGGCCAGGCGCGTGTTGAGAAAATCCTGCAGACTGGACAAAACTGCGGCTGCGCTTACGCCTTGGCGGCGTCGTAGAAGAATTGATCGTTCTGCTGCTCGGCGATCTGTGCCTGCAGCTCTGCTTCCACCGCAGTCTCATCTTCGTACTGCTGGTACTCCTCCGGCTTGATACCGAGGCGGTTAAACAGCTGCATATCCTTGTTGGCTTCCGGGTTGCCAGTGGTCAGCAGTTTTTCACCGTAGAAAATGGAATTGGCACCGGCAAGGAAGGCCAGCGACTGCATCTCATCGTTCATGGACTCGCGGCCAGCGGACAGGCGCACGTGGGACTTTGGCATCATGATGCGAGCCACGGCGATACAGCGGATAAACTCAAACGGATCGAGATCTTTGTTGTTTTCCAGCGGCGTGCCGGCCACTTTCACCAGCATGTTGATGGGCACGGACTCCGGATGTTCGGAGAGATTCGCCAACTGCATCAACAGACCCGCGCGATCTTTTTCCTCTTCCCCGAGACCGATAATGCCGCCGGCACAGACCTTCATGCCCGCCGCACGCACATTCGCCAGAGTATTCAGGCGGTCTTCATAGGTACGGGTAGTGATGATATCGCCGTAGTATTCCGGCGAGGTATCCAAGTTGTGGTTGTAGTAGTCCAGGCCCGCATCCGCCAGGCCCTTGGCCTGCTCATCGGTAAGCATGCCGAGCGTCATACAGGTCTCCAGCCCCAGCGCCTTCACCTCTTTCACCATCTGGGTGACATAGGGCATGTCTTTTTTCTTCGGCGAGCGCCAGGCGGCGCCCATGCAGAAACGGGTAGCACCGCTGGCCTTGGCCGCGCGGGCCTCTTCCACCACCGCTTCCACCTTCATCAGCTTTTCGCGCTCGAGACCGGTATCGTAGCGGGCGCTCTGCGGGCAGTAGGAACAGTCTTCCGGGCAGGCGCCGGTTTTGATGGAACAAAGGGTACTCACCTGAACCCGGTTGGCATCAAAGTGCTGGCGGTGCACCGTCTGTGCGGTGAACAGCAGATCGTTGAACGGCAGCGCGAACAGATCCAGTACCTGCTGGCGGGTCCAGTCGTGGCGGACCTGGCCGTAAATGGAGGAAGCGGAAGACATTTGCGGGTTGGCAGTCACAGGAATTATTCTCCTCGGGCGACGGGACCGGCGGGACTCAAGCGGGACTGCTGAGTCATGGCGGCGAATCACTACGTCGTGGCGCTTCTAGCGCGGGTTTCCATTAGATTCCGTAAAGGCCTGCCAGTGTAGCGGTGACCCCTTCGCTGTCAACCAAGAGAACCAGCTTTGGTTTACAGGTCCCGTTTTACCGATAGGCAATCAGGGAGGATTGCGATGTCGATACGGAGAATACTGAGCCAGATCGTTGATCGCTCGATCGACCGGCACCTGGCACGCTGCCTGCTCTGCGGCTCTGCCGAGGAGGTCCGATTCGGCACCTGCTCACCTTGCCACCAGGACCTGCCCGCTCTGGGCCACGCCTGCCAGCGCTGCGCACTACCACTTGCAGAGGCAACCGACCGGCAATGTGGCGGCTGCCTGCAACAGCCGCCACCCCAGGCCTGCAGCCACGCCTGCTGGTACTACGCCTATCCGGTGGCACAACTGATACAGCGCTTCAAATACCAGCGCGATTTCACCGCCGGCCGCACCCTGGCGGAACTGGCAGCGTTCCAGCTCGCCCCCCAGATAAAAGACGAACAGCGCCCGGACCTGCTGGTGCCGGTTCCCATGCACTGGCGCAAGCAACTGTTCGAACGGGGTTACAACCAGGCCCAGCTGATCGCGGACATTCTCGGTAAGCACTGGCACATCCCGCTGGATAACCGCGCACTGCGCAAAATCACCGCCACGGACAGCCAGCAGAAACTCAGGCGCACCCAACGGCGCAAGAACCTGACCCACAGCTTTGTCGCACACCCGCGGGTCCGGGGCCTGCACATCGGATTGGTCGACGATGTGATTACCACCGGGGCCACCCAGGAAGCGGCAGCACAGAGCCTGCTGGATGCTGGCGCCACACGGGTGAGCAGCTATGCCCTGGCCAGAACCCCCTGACTTTCAACCAATTTGCCCCAGCGACCGCCCGGTACTCCTGTACCGTTTCCTAGACCCAAGTGACCCGTATCGGCACAATAGTCGCCCTTTGCAACCGCTGTGCAAAAAAACACCGGCTGCTATCGTTTATACAAGGTCTCTACAAGAAGGTCGCCTGTGGAAACAGGCGCGACGCACAGGATGAAGTTTGATGAGTGAGTACAAGATGCCCCGCGGCATTGTGATCAGTGGCACCGGTCTGTGGACGCCTCCGGATACCATCAGCAATGAAGAGCTGGTGACCGCGCTCAACACCTTTGCGGACAAGTTCAACCGTGAGAATGCCGATGCCATCGAGGCCGGTGAGCTGCAGGCCAAGCCGCACTCCTCGGCGGAGTTCATCGAAAAGGCGTCCGGCATCAAAAGCCGCTATGTGATCAGCAAGGAAGGCATCCTCGACCCCGAGCGCATGCGCCCCTATATTCCGGAGCGCGCCGATGACGAGCTGAGCCTGCAGGCCGAGATGGGTCTCAAGGCTGCAAAGCTGGCGCTGGAAAAGGCCAACAAGAAGCCGGAAGACATTGACGCGGTTATCGTTGGCGCCTCCTACCTGCAGCGCGCCTACCCCGCCATTGCCATCGAAATCCAGAGCGAACTGGGCGTCGACGGTTTTGCGTTTGATATGGAAGTGGCCTGCTCTTCCGCCACCTTCGCGCTGCAGCGCGCGGTGGATGCCATCAGCTCCGGCTCCGCCAAGGCAGTGCTGGTGATCAATCCGGAACTGGCTTCGCCGCAGGTGGATTACACCGACCGCGACAGCCACTTTATTTTTGGTGACGTGGCGGTTGCCTCGGTGGTGGAACGCAAGGAAAACTGCAACTCGGACACCGCTTGGGAAATTCTCGGCACCAAAGCCAAGACGGTTTTCTCCAACAATATCCGCTCCAACTTCACCTATACCGCGCGCGCCGCGGATGTGGATCCCTTTGGAGAGGGCAAGCTGTTCCGCCAGAATGGCCGCAAGGTATTCAAAGAAGTTTGCCCCATGGCCGCGGAACACCTGGAAAGCCAGGTGCAGGAACTGGGCATGGCGCCGGCCAACATTGATCGCTGGTGGCTGCATCAGGCCAACATCAATATGAACAACCTGATCGCGAAAAAGCTGATGGGCGACGACGCCACCATTGAGCGCGCACCGATCGTACTGGACCGCTTTGCCAACACCGCCTGTGCCGGCTCGGTAATCGCGTTCAACCTGCACAGCGACGACCTGCCCGTGGGCAGCAAGGGTGTGATCTGCTCCTTTGGTGCGGGCTATTCCATTGGCAGCCTGGCGCTGGAAAAAATCGCGGTCTGACACAAGCGACATTCAAAGTGCGGCTGTCACACGGCAGTGTTGCCGCCGCACTCGTCGCGCTAAAAGTTCTTAGCGGTGGGGCAGTACCTGCGCCACCAGTTTCTGGTAATCGGACGTTTCGCGAATAGCGGCCAACTGCGGATCGACATTCAGGAATACCATCGAGTGCGAACGCTGGTCATAGGCCCGCTGCAACCAGGTTCCAGCGGCCTCGGGACCCGCCAGCGCGAGATAGGCCTTGGCCATTTCGTAGGACGGCAGATAAGCATCCGGCGTATTCAGGCCTTTCAGCAAGGTCACCGCTTCCTCCCGGTTGCCACTGAGTGCAAGCACCCGGGCCAACGAGGCCACACCAATGGCACTGCCACCCGAACGCGCGACATTCTCCCGCAGAGACGCGATGGCCCCGGGATAATCACCCATGGCTTCCTGCGTCCACCCTCGCCACAAATAAACCAGTTCGAATTCCGGGTTTAACTCCTCCACCAGCGCCAATTGTTCTAGCGCGGCCTGGTGAGCCCCGGCGTGGTAGAGCACCCATCCCAGCGCCGCATTGGCGATGAGCGACAGCGGATCCAGCTCGGTGGCCTTGCGCATTTCCCGCTCCGCTTCATCGAACCGGCCAGCCGCCACCAGCAGATTCGCATACCACTGGTGTGCCTTTGAGGAATCGGGTTTAAACGCGATAGCCTGTAGAAAGCGGGCTTCGGCTTCCGCCAGGTCCCAGTCGTGATAAAGCGCCACATACCCCAGATTAGCCTCAGCAGAGGCATTGGCAGGGTCAAGCTGCAGCGTACGCCGGGCAGCACCGCGGGCACGCGTAAAGGCTTCTGCGGGCGGCAGGTAATCGTAAAACCCGAGCACCGCCAGGGCGTCGGCCAACCCCGCCCAAGCAGGAGCGTATTCCGGTGCAAGAGCGATCGCTTGTTCAAAGTATTCAACGGCCGCCTTGAGGTCTCTCTCAGAGCGCCGGTGCCAGTAAAAACGCCCTTTGAGATAGTTGTCGTAGGCCGCCGATGAAATCCCCGCGGCCCGCGGTCCCAAATCCCGCCCGCTTTGCAATTTGCCCGCGAGGGCGCTGGCGACTTGCAGCGCAATATCTTCCTGCACCGAAAAAATATCGGTCAGTTCCCGCTGATAGCTTCGCGACCACAACTGGTAACCGTTACTGGTATCAACCAACCGGACATTGATACGCAACTGCTCGCCATCCCTGCGCACACTGCCTTCTACCAAGGCATCGGTTGCCAGAAGCTTGCCGATACCACGCGCATCGAGCCCGGACTGCTGCAAGGAAAACGACGAGGTTCTGGATACAACATGTAGACCGGGAAAGCCGGACAGGCGGTTCAGAATGTCATCCGCCAAGCCATCACTGAAATAGTCCCGCTGATAATCTTCACTGGCATTCACAAATGGCAAAACGGCAACCGATTCAAAATGCCTCGGCGCATTCTTTCCGCTCTCGGGGAAGGGCACCAGCTGGTAGATAAAAAATGCGAATGCCATCAGTAGGCTGCCCGCGATGACGGCTAACGACCGGCGATGGTTTGGGGAAAGCGGCGTATTTACCGGGGCGGGCTTATCCGGGGTAACGGTTCCAGTGGATTCTGACGCATCCTCCCCGGTCGTCACCGGCGCGACAAACCGGTACCCCTGCCTGGGTATCGTTTCGATAAAGCGGGAACTGCGTGCGGAATCACCAAGGGCCTGGCGCAATTTGCGCACCAGAGTGTTCAGGTTGTCATCGAGAATGCCACTGACATCATCGGGCCAAAAGTCGCGACATACCTGCTCCCGGGTCACCAGCTCCCCCGGCCGGGCGAGGAGCAACAACAACAGGCGCAGGGGCTGCTCCTGAACAGCCACCACTCTGCCGCGGCGAAGCAGCCGCTGGCGCTCGGTATCGAGCTCAAACTCTCCGAAACACAGTGTCGCCATTCGCCACCCCGAGTCTGGCCTGCTGACTTTCTGCGCCATGCACGCAGTTCATGTGTACCGCTAACTATTTGATTTAAAGGGAAATGCCAGTTCAGGTAAAGATCAGCCGGCAATTCATTGTGACTATTGAGCGGGGTTGGTTGTATAGGGGCGAGTCTCAAGCAGACGTCGAGGCTTTCACAGAGCATTTTGCCAATGGGGTCCGTACCGGACCTTGATTGCCCATCCGGGTAACTAATTAGGAGAACCGAAACATGCGTAATTCATTGATTGCATTCGCCCTCATGATCGCCAGCACTGCGGTATTTGCTGGCGACAGCCACCAGTACATTATTGAGCGCACCATTCCCGGCGCGCAGAACCTGACGCCGGCTGAGCTCAAGTCCATTTCGCAGAAATCCCGCGCCGTACTCGAATCCCTGGGGCCGGAGATCGTGTGGCAGCAAAGCTATGTGGCCGAGGATAAGTTCTATTGCGTGTATCAAGCGCCCAACAAAGAAATCATTGCCAAGCACGCCAAACTGGGCGGATTTCCCGCCGATAAAATCGTCCAGGTAAGCGGAATTATCGGGCCAGCCTCCGCCGAGGATTGATTGGAGCGGCTGAAAAACCCCGAGGGAGATTGGCGCAACGCCGGTCTCCTTAACCCATGGTTTTGTGGTCGCAGCCTACCTTTTCACAGGCGCTGGCCACACGCGCTGGCCACAAGCGCTGGTTCCGCGGAACTGGGTCATCAGCATTTAGTCCCCAGCGAGGCTGGCGGTAAATTCCAGGTTGGGTGGAGAGGCGCTGCCGGGTTAGCATAGCGCCCCATTTTGCATGAGCTTCGCGAGGCTCAACGGAGCGCCGCCATGACCGATTCCGTGAACGACCATTCACACCTGCAACCCTCCGCTCACCCCTACGACGCGCTCACCCCGGACCGGGTGATCGACTGTGTGGAAAGCGTGGGCCTGCTGTCTGACGCGCGCATCTTCCCCCTCAACAGCTACGAAAACCGCGTTTACCAGGTGGGTATCGACGAGGCGCAGCCGCTGATCGCCAAGTTCTACCGACCCGGGCGCTGGAGCGACGAGCAGATCATCGAGGAGCACCAGTTTGCACTGGAGCTGGCAGAGGCAGAAATTCCGGTAGTGGCACCGCTGGCGTTCGACGGGCGCACCCTGATGGAAGCCCACGGTTTCCGCTTTGCGCTGTTTCCCCGCCGCGGCGGCCACCAGATCGAGCTGGACAACTTTGACCACCTGGAGCAGGTGGGCACCATGCTCGGGCGCATTCACGCCATCGGTGCAGCGCGGCCATTCAACCACCGGACCAGCCTGTCGCTGCAGCGTTTTGCCATCGACAGCCGCGACTTTATTCTCGCCGGCGATTTTCTGCCGCGGGAGAATGTCGAGGCCTACGCCACCGTGACCGCCCATATCATTGAGCGGATAACCCCGTTTTTTGAGCGCGACTGGCCGACCCTGCGACTGCACGGCGACTGCCACAGCGGCAACTTTTTATGGCGGGATGAAACACCCTGGTTTGTGGATCTGGACGACTGTATCCAGGGGCCGGCGATCCAGGATATCTGGATGCTGATCTCCGGCAATCGCGCGGAGCAGACGGCCTATCTCGATACCGTGGTGGAGGGCTACGAAACCTTCTACGCTTTCGACCCACAACAGTTGCAGCTGGTGGAACCGCTGCGCTGCCTGCGCCAGATGCACCACGCCGCCTGGCTGGCGCGGCGCTGGGAAGACCCGGCCTTCCCCATGGCCTTCCCCTGGTTTAACTCCCCCCGCTACTGGGCGGAACATATTCTGGCCCTGCGCGAGCAACTCTCGGCCCTGCAGGAACCGCCGCTCACCCTGGGCGCGATTTAAGGTGCGGCCCTGGGTGTCGATTAACAAGGAGTAGTACCCGATGGAAACTGTGAAGACCGAAGAAATGGCACAGGACCAACTCTGGAGTGGTATCCGCAAGGACGTGGCGGTGCAGGTGGAGCGCGAGCCGATCCTGGCGAGCTTTCTGCACGCCACCATTCTCAACCACAACACGCTCGAGGCCGCGCTCAGCTTCCACCTCGCCAACAAGCTCGACAGTGCGGTAGCGCCGGCACTGCTGATCCGAGAAGTGATCGATGAGGCGCTGGAAAGCGACCCCGCCATTGGCGAAGCCGCGCGTGCGGACCTCAGCGCCGTCGAGCAACGCGACAGCGCCTGCCACTCCCTGTACGAGCCCTTCCTGTTCTTCAAGGGGTTCCACGCCCTGCAGGCCTGGCGCGTGGCCCACTGGCTGTGGCAACAGAATCGCCGCTCGCTGTCGCTGTTCGTGCAACACCGTATCTCGGTGGTATTCGGGGTCGACATTCACCCGGCCGCGCAACTGGGGCAGGGCATTCTGCTGGATCACGCCACCGGGATTGTGATCGGCGAGACCGCGGTGGTGGAAGACAATGTCTCCATCATGCAATCGGTCACCCTCGGCGGCACAGGCAAGGAATCCGGCGACCGCCACCCGAAAGTGCGCTGCGGCGTACTCATTGGCGCCGGCAGCAAAATTCTCGGCAATATTGAAATCGGCCGCTGCTCGCAGATCGCCTCCGGCAGCGTGGTGCTGAAAGCGGTGCCGGAGAAATCCCTGGTGGCCGGCGTGCCCGCCAAAGTCATCGGCACCGCCAGTTGTGACCAGCCTGCGCTGTCGATGAACCAGTGTGCCTTATCTCAGGTGGATCAATTGCGCTGATTCTGCTGTCACAGGTTGCAACAAATAGATACCGCACAGAAACCGCAGGACTATTCTGTAACCATGAAATACAGTCTCAGCGCCAAAAATCTCGTCTGCCGCAATCTGGAAAACAAAGCCGGATACTGCGCAGATCTTGTTAATCCCAAGCAGAGCAAGGAAATCACCGGCCTGCTGCGTACCGACAGCGGCCTGCTCTCCACCCGCTTCAACCAGGTGGTGAGCAACGCGGTGATGCAGCCGCGCATCCTGCAACGCTTTGTGGTCGACTACTTTGCCGAGCGCCACAGCCCCTTCTCCCTCTGGCACTGCGCCAGCAAACCCCTGGACGATACCGCCCTCGCGGAACTGCACCTGGTGCGCCAGGCGCCAAAGATCGCCATGGCCGCGGAAGTGAAGCAGCTGGCTGCGGAAGAAGCTGAAGTGGATGGGCTGGAGATCCAGTGCGTCACCACGGCCGACGGCATCATCGCCTTTGGCGACCTGATCGCCGAACTGCAGGGCAACCCGCGGGAACACGCCCAGATCAAGAAATTCTACCGCCAGCTGTCGGAGCTGCCGGAACACAAACATAGCCGTTTGAAACTGTTTATCGGTGAGTATCAGGGCAAGCCGGCGGCCACCGGTTGCCTCTTTTCCTCCGCCGATGCCCTCGGCTTCTACGACCTGGCAACCCTGCCGGAATACCGCGGCCGCGGTATCGGCAACGCCCTGTTCCAGCACCTGCTGGGCGAGGTGCTGCACAGCCACCACAAACACGTGGTGGCACTGGTGGGGGAAGATCAGCAGGACCTGTGGCTGAACGCCGGCTTCTACGCCGTGGGCGAGCTCGCCCACTACGACTTCACCCCCGAGCGCGGTAGCGCCCACCTGCCGAATGGTGGTGAGCAGGCGTCAAAAGGCATGAGTGACGAAGCGGAAAACGGCGACCTGGACGACGGCCGCCGGAGCGCCTGAAGCGTAGACCGATTCAGGCGCGCTCGATCGGGAAGGCAATCACCTCATCAATGCGCCCGGCGCCGCAGGCCAGCATCAGCAAGCGGTCCACCCCCAGCGCCACCCCCGCGCAGTTCGGCATCCCCGACGCCAGCGCCTGCACCAGACGCTCCTCATAGGGCAACACCGGCTTGCCGCTGTCCTCACGGAAGCGGTGGTCGGCCTCAAACCGGCGCTGCTGCTCCGGCGCATCCGTCAGCTCCCAGTAACCGTTCGCCAACTCCATACCACCCACATAAGCCTCAAACCGCCGCGCCACCGGCACCCCCAATTCGTCGTCCTCCACCCGCGCCAGCGCTGCCTGGGTCGCCGGGAAGTCGTACACCAGGGTAATCCCCTCGCCCATATTCGGCTCGATATGGTGGCTCATCAGCAGGTCCAGGCACTCATCCCTTCCTGCCGGCTCAAACGACAACTCCAACACCCGCGCCACCACCGCTTTCAACTCCTCAAAAGGCGCCCGATGTGGATCCACCCCCAGCTGCTGCAAAAACAGCGCGCGATAGCTGTAAGACCGCACCCGGGAAATCTTCAGCAACCAGGAAAGAAACTCCCCCACCTCAATCATCAACCGGTGATCGTCCCAGCCCACCCGGTACCACTCCAGCATGGTGAACTCCGGATTGTGCCGCCCCCCGGCCTCACCATTGCGAAATGCCTTGCCCAGGTAATAACAATCCCCGATGCCCGCCGCAACCAGCCGCTTCAGCCCGAACTCCGGACTCGTTGCCAGATAGGCGGGCGCACCGCTGCAATCGGCGGTGATCGAATCGATATGGGGGTCACTGGTAGCCCGGCGGGACAACACCGGCACTTCCATTTCCAGTACCTGGCGCTCGCTGAAAAAGCGGCGGATATCCGCGAGTAGGGTTGCGCGGCGGCGGAGGTTTTCCAAGGGCGCAGTAGGGCGCCATGAAGAGGAGTCGGGCATAGAAATTCCCAGAGGAAACTGGCGGACTTAGTTTATGCGTGCCAAATGGCAGAGATATAAGGGGAGAAGGCGAGGCGCCGGGGATAGGTTTTCAGGAGCGTCGGCGACATGGACGTCGCCGACGCAGCGTACAGGGATGTATTCACAGCGGTCCTGAAAACCTATCCCCGGTGACTTGCCGCCACCACACCAGAATAACGGGAGCAGTGGTAGCAGAATCGATCAGTCTTCCTTGGCGCGACCCAGGTATTCCGCAGTACGGGTATCCACCTTGATGGTCTCGCCGATTTCCAGGAACAGCGGCACCTTCACCACTGCACCGGTAACCAGAGTCGCCGGCTTGGTACCACCCTGGGCGGTATCACCGCGTACACCCGGATCGGTATCGGTAATTTCCAGAATCACATGGTTGGGCGGAGTCACCGCCAGCGGCGCACCGTTGTACAGAGTCACCACGCAAACATCCTGCTCCTTCAGCCACTTGGCCGCATCGCCCACGATATTCGCGTCCGCCTGATGCTGCTCAAACGTCTCCGGCTCCATGAAATGGAAAAACTCACCATCGTTGTAGAGGTATTCCATATCCCGGTCCATCACATCCGCACCTTCCAGGCTCTCACCAGAGCGGAAAGTACGCTCCCATACCCGGCCGGTCTTCAGGTTGCGCAGCTTCACACGGTTGAACGCCTGGCCCTTACCGGGCTTCACGAACTCATTGTCCACAATGGAGCAAGGGTCGCCGTCCAGCATCACCTTCAGACCGCCTTTGAATTCGTTAGTGGAATAAGTAGCCATGAGTTCCTCGAAATATCAGCATTAAGCCGTCAAATTGATTAAACTTCGCGCGGCCCGAAAGGGACCATTCAGCAGCAAACCGCCACCGCGCCAAAAAACAGCCCGCTATGATACAGCACCGCCAGCCCGCCCGTGAAATCAACAGCGTCGAAATCGCCAACTCCGGCGACGAGACCCTGCACCCGCGCCGCTGGCAGGAAGAAATGGCCGACCTATTGACCGATCCGCAACAGCTCCTCGACCTGCTGCAACTGGCCCCGGAACAGCTGCCCCAGCTGACCGCCGCCGCCGGGCTGTTCCAGCTGCGGGTACCGCGGCCCTTTCTGAATCGCATCCGCCCCGGCGATCCCAAAGACCCGTTACTGCTGCAAGTATTGCCCACCGGCGCCGAACTGCAGCCTACCCCGGGCTTCAGCGACGACCCGCTGGACGAGGCCAACGCCAACCCGGTGCCAGGGGTAGTGCACAAGTACCGCGGCCGCCTGCTGCTGATCACTGCCGGCCAGTGT
The DNA here is from genome assembly GCF_023156515.1 of Microbulbifer sp. CAU 1566. NCBI lineage: Bacteria > Pseudomonadati > Pseudomonadota > Gammaproteobacteria > Cellvibrionales > Microbulbiferaceae > Microbulbifer > Microbulbifer sp. CAU 1566. The sequence goes on from NZ_JALNMG010000001.1 coordinate 1,207,360, forward strand.
GCGGTCAACTGCCGCTACTGCTTCCGCCGCGCCTTTCCCTACAGCGACAACCACCTCAGCCGCAACCAGTGGCAGCAGGCCCTGGACTATATCCGCGCCCAGCAGGACCTGCGGGAAGTGATCCTGAGTGGCGGCGACCCGCTGGTGATGAGCGACCGCCAACTTTCCTGGCTGGCCGGCGAACTGGCGCAGATACCGCAGCTGGACAAACTGCGCATCCATACCCGGCTGCCGATTGTGGCGCCATCGCGGATCAACGACGAATTCCTGCAGTGGTTTGGCAACAGCCGCCTGAAACCAGTGCTGGTACTGCACTGCAACCACGCCAATGAGATCGACACTGCCGTGCGCCAGGGCCTGGCCAAACTCAAGGCCGCGGGCGTGACGCTGCTGAACCAGGCGGTACTGCTGAAAGGCGTCAACGACGACCAGGACGCCCTCGCCGACCTCTCCGAAACCCTGTTCGATGCCGGTGTCCTGCCCTATTACCTGCACCAACTGGACCGGGTGCAGGGCGCCGCACATTTTGAGGTGAGCGACGAGCGCGCCCGCGCCTTGGTCGAAGCCATACGCCAGCGACTGCCCGGATACCTGGTTCCCAAACTGGTGCGGGAAATTCCGGCGGAAAAATCCAAAACCCCGATTTGACCCGGGCTAACCCCACCCCTCGAAAGAGCTAATGCGCGACCTGTTCGCGAATTTTTCCAATTTTTTGTGGGATTTTACCCACACTTTCGTCGCCGTTTTCCACATACACAATTGTGTAACGGCAACCGCTTCGTATACTGCAAGGACATAACACCCGGTTATCGCCATGCAGGAAGCAGCAGAGATTGAGATCGGGCCACGAGCCCGGTCTGGCACCGAAGCCACACCACCAGATAACAACCCCGCTAACAGCCGCCGGCAGCCAGCAGATGCCATGGCGGATAATTCGACAGCGCCCGACTCCCCCACACAAAGCCCACCCAGCCGAGCCCGGGCGACACCCACGCCGAACCTGCTCGAACGACTTTCTCCCGGGCCCCAGGACCTGAAACAGCTCACGTGCGGCTGCCACAATCACCGCCAGCTCAAACGCTGGATTTGCAGTTATCTGCAACAGAACCCCATTGATCACAAGACCCAGCGCAATGCCGGCACCCTGCGCAGCCTGCTGGCCGAGATCACGCGCTGGACTGCCCCGGCATCACTGCGCCTCGCCAGCCTGGAAATACTGCGCCCGATTATCCTGGCCCACTGCGATCTGCTGGCGCTGTCGCAACTGCAGGGGAAAGACGCAGCCAATCAGGGCCACGGCCAAACCCAGGAACAGCGCCGCGACCTGCTGACCGCCGCCATTCTGTACCAGCATCAGGCCCTCGCTTATACCAGCGCCTGTGTGCAACTGGTGCGGGAGCCACACACGCTCCTCTACCGCCGGCGATTGGCTCGCGCCCTGCACCGGGGCATCGACAGCTATCGCCAGCTGATCCAGGTCAGCAGTCACTTTTACCTGGCGACGCCAAAAAATTGCTGGGGACGCATGCAACGCCTGCTGCAGCTGGCCCGCGAACAGCATCTGGCACAGCGCCGGGTCCTGGACCCTCTCGCAAAAGGCCTGAGCGCCGCCAACCCGCTGCGACTTTTCAGCCGCTGGGAAACACCCGCCCACCCCTACCTGCAGGTCGCCCTGTTTGCCAGTGCCAACCCCCTGCAACTCGGCGTAAACGAGCAGCAACAACTGTGGCAGTGCTGCGACCGCTGGGCGCGCCAGAGCAACCTGCTGGACAACCCCCAACCCGGGGCCAAAGGGCTTGTTGCCAGCCTCAAGCTGGACCAGCCCCCGATACCGGCGGTGCGCCTGCGTCATAGCCGGGTGGACATGAAGCACTTCTCGGCACCGCTGGGCTGGTCGATTGACCTCCGGGGGCCATTACAACAACTGCAACGCTGCCTGCGCCGCCCCGGGAAATTGTCACCGGACATGCTGCTGCAGGTTCAGGCTCTGTGGGATGGTGAAAAAGGTCGCGACGGCCAGCGCACACCCGTGGATATTCGCTGCGAGGTCGTCCTCGGAATCAGCGCCATCTGCCACCACCTCAAGCAGGGCGATGAACCAGCCCCGGAACTGACAACGACTTTCGCCCCCAACGAAAGCGGCCAGCCGGAACAGCGTCTGGTCATGGAAGTGGATTCCATCGACTACCACACCGGTCGCGCCCTGAAAGATTACGAAGTCTCGATACCCGGCAACTACCCCGACAACTACGCCAACAACCACGCCGATAACCAAGCCGACGACTACTCCTGTGCACTGCCCAGTGCGCCATCGGTCGGTCGCAGAAATAAAGACACAGCCAATACCCAAAAACGTTACCAGCCCATTGCCGCGACCCTGCTGAATACCAGTAACAGTGGCGCCGGCCTGCGGCTACCGCCGGATACCCAGGGGCGCCTGCACAGCGGCGACCTCATCGCTCTGCGGGTCAACTCCCGCTGGGAGATTGCCCTGGTGCGCTGGCAATACGCACTTCCGGAGCAGTGCCGCGCTGGAGTGGAAATGCTCGGTGGCCATACCAGTGCTGTGCGCGCGCACCGCCATATCAAGGGTGGACGCCGCAGTGATCCCATCGCAGGACTGCTCACCGGCGATGCGGGCCACCCGCCGGAGCTGTTGTTGCCCACGCCCCTGTTCCAGCAGGGCGATAGGGTGGACATAGTGGCCGCCGGCCAGACCCGCACGGTAACGCTGCACCAGCAAACCCTGGCCACCGGCAGCTTCGCGATTTTCGAGTTTTCCTGAGTTAGCCAAGAGGTACCCAAGAGGCCCCGAAAGGGTCTCTTGACGAAGAACTGAGTAAGAAATAACAGTTTATTGTCAGATTCCGGAACCATATCCCAGAGTGCGCAGCCCGCACTTGTTTGCAGTGTTTTTCCCGGCCTACACTAGCCGGTTCGCGGCCCCAGGGATGATGCGGGCAGACAACCGGTACAGCAGGGAAGCGGTATTACAGATTTAAAAGAACAGCACCGCCGCGACGCAGTACAACAGGATTACAATGAGCAGCGACAACACCATCCGCCTTCTTCTGATTAACGACACCCCGGCCGAAGCCCAGCGCCTGGTGAGCATGCTGCACAACGCCGGTCGCCCCAATCGGGCCCAGCACGTCGCCAGCGAAGCGGCCCTCACCAAACTGCTGCAGGAACACAGCTGGGACCTGCTGATCGCCGCCGAGCAGAGCAAACAGCTCGAAGCCGCCACCGCTATCCGTACTATCAGCAAGCTGCAGAAAGATGTTCCCACCATTCTGCTCAGTGAGCGCGAGGGCGCACAGCCGGTAGTCGAAGGCCTGAAAAGCGGTGCCCGCGACGTGGTGACCGTCGACGAAGACCAGCACCTACTGCTGGTGATCCAACGGGAACTCGCTGCCCTGGAGGAGCGACGCCAGGCACGCCTGCACGACCGCCGCTACCACGCCACCCTGAACCGCACCAAGGAACTGCTGGACAGCTCCAAAGATGCCATCGCCTACATTTCCGACGGGCTTATCGTCTACGCCAATGAGTCCTTCGCCGAGCGCTTTGGCTACAAAGACCGCGACGATATCGAATACCAGCCACTGATCGACATGCTCACCGAGGGCGAGCAGCCAGACGCCCGCGACTTCCTGCGCCAGTGCGCCATCAGCAACAACGAGGTGGAAGCCCAGGTGTGGCAGTTCACAGCCAAAACCGCGAACGGCACCCCGCTCTCGACCAAAGCCGAAGTGCTCTCAACCGTCTATGACGAGGAGCGCTGCCTGCAGGTGCGCATTGCCGCCAGCAGCGGCAACACCGAAGAGCTGGAGGCCCAGCTCAGCGAAGCCAAAAACCGCGATGCCGCCACCGGCCTGTACAACCGCCAGCGCTTCGTGCAGCTGCTGAACAATGCCATCAAATCCGCCGCTGGCTCCCATCGCACCGGCGGCCTGATGTATATCGAAATCGATCGTTTCGAAGAATCCGTACAGCAAATCGTAGGAGTCGCCGGCGCCGACGATCTGCACAAGAAATTCGCCGAGCTGCTGCAGAGCAGCGTGCGCCGCGGCGATATCGTCGCCCGTTATGGTGAAGACAGCTACTGCCTGCTGATGCCGGAAACCACCCCGGACAGCGCCGAATCGCGCTCCAGAGAGCTGCTGCAAAAAATTGCCGACACCATCTTTGAAGCCGCCGGCAAAACCCTGCATATCACCGCCTCCATCGGTATCTCGCTGCTGAGTGAAACCTCCGGTAATGCCGACAAGGTGCTGGAACAGGCCTCCAAAGCCCACGACCAGGCGATGACACAGGACAAGGGCAACAACTTTGCTCTGTATGAACCCGACAGCGAACAGCAGGGCGACGCCGACACCTATCATCGCGCCCGTGTCACCCAAGCTCTGGAAGCAGGCAATCTCAAACTTCTGTACCAACCGATCCTCAGCCTGCAAGGCAGCGGCGACAAGCTGTATGAAGTTCTGGTGCGCCTCGTCGACGGCAAGGAAGAACTTGCCCCCATCGCCTTTTTGGAAGCCCTCGGCGATGCCGGCCTGTCCACCAAAATGGACCGCTGGGTAATCCTCAGTGCCATCAAAGCCGCTGCCGCCCAGCGCGCCAAAGGCGAGGATGTGTCGGTACTGCTGCACCTCACTGCCGCCTCCCTGAAAGACACCAGCCTGCCGGCCTGGCTCGGCGTGGCCTTCAAGGCCGCCAAAGTGCCGCCCAAAGCCGTCACTTTCCAGCTGCGCGCGGAAGACATCAACAGCCACCTCCACGCTGCGCGCGACTTCGCCAAGCTCGTGCAGGACATGGGTTGCCGTGTCGCCGTCTGCCACTTCGGTACCGGCCTCAGCCCATTCAAGGCACTGGAACACGTCAAAGTAGACATTGCCAAAGTCGACGCTTCCTTCGTGCGCGAAGTTCAGGACGAGGGCGAAGACAGCGAAGCGCTGGTCAAGCTCGTCGGCCAGCTAAAAGAAATCAACACCCAGGTCATCGTTCCCCACGTGGAGCAGGCCAGCATGCTGCCCACCCTGTGGCAGTCGGGCACCGACTTTATCCAGGGCTACTACGTGCAGGCGCCCGGGGATGAAATGGATTTTGATTTCAGTCTGGACTGATCGCTCCTTAGCGCGACGCTTACGCACGCTACCTTTTCCACACAAGCCGGCCAGGTACATAGCCCTCTGCAAGCAATTGACAGAGGGTTTTACGGCCGCAACCCGCTCGCACAACAATCTCTTTGCGATAAGACGGCCCTCCGCGCGCCCTTCACTCTTGCTGCGTACAAACACCCACTCCGAAAACACGCCCACAACCGTGATTGGCAGCATTTTTTCCTACCTGAAAGCAATGTTATAGTCTGAAGTTCCGATTGCTGGTGGCTACCTGACTTATCTGGAGAAAACACCCTACCTCTCCGGCACCCGAGCCCCCGAACGGAAACTCCCGTAGATTTTTACTGGAGTCACGGCTTCCCCTTCGAAGCAAAAAATAGCCATTGAAATAAGCAATCTAAAAGAACAAAACCAATACAAACTCAGCTCGATTACTTGTGCGATCCGCATTCCAAATTCTCCCGGTCAGGACTCACCTATTCCCGGCAGGTTTATTTCAGGAGAAACGCCGGAAATCTGATCCGTAATCTAGGGAAACATACATGTTCAATCCGATCGTCAAAGGCCTCGCTTATCTAATCCTGGCTGCAGCCCTCACTGCCTGTGGCGGTGGAGGTGGCGGCAGCGATGACTCAGGTAGCGCATCCGGGGGCAGCACAAGTAGTAGTGGTGGCAGTAGCAGCAGTAGCAGTAGCAGTAGCAGTAGCAGTAGCAGTAGCAGTAGCAGTAGCAGTAGCAGCGGAGGTGACAGCAATCCCCCTGGGGGCTACAACCCCTATCTGCCCGCTGGAGACGATGTTGCGCTTTATTACAACTGGAACACCGAACCGGCGCATTTCGAAGATGTCACTATTGGCTCAGTAAGCGCCCGTGCACTGGTATTCCCCAGCGGGGCCAAATATTACTTTGTCTCGGACACCAGCGGCATCTACTACCTCGGCTTCTATGCCCCCGACCTCTACATTGACGGTGTGGGTACCTACACCGTCGATCTCCGCCTGGAGCAAAAAATCCCCCTCTGGAATGCAGGCCTGGAAGCAGGCGATATTCTGGAACAGAGCGGCAGTGGCACCGTCAATATTACGCCAGAATACGGAAACAGGGGATTCACTTACGACGCGGCACGCGGCTACCAGGGAGAGGGCGTAGTCACCACCAGTTACACGGAAGCAAATGCCCATGTTGTCCAATTCGGTATGGAAGCCACCGCAAATATTGACGGTACCCAGGTTATTCTCCAGGTCGCGCATGCTTTCGCTTTCGTGAAGGATCTCGGTATCGCACGACTGGCAGATGCCGATTACGAGTTTCAGCTGACGGACTATGTCGGCCCCTACACCGGCGGCGAGAGCTCATCTTCTAGTAGTTCTTCTAGCAGCTCATCTTCAAGTAGCTCCTCTTCCAGCGGCTCATCCAGTTCCAGCGGAAGTTCTTCCAGCTCAAGCAGCGGCTCAAGCTCGCCGGGCTCCAGTGGTAGCTCTGGCAGTAGCAGTTCTGGTGGAAGTAGTGACCCGGACAGCGACGGGGACGGAGTGCCCGACAGCAGCGACACCTTCCCGAGCGACCCGACGGAAACCGAAGACAGCGATAACGACGGCATCGGCAACAATGCGGATACCGATGACGATAACGATGGCGTCACCGACGCTAATGATGCCTTCCCCACGGATCCGGACGAAGTCGCCGACTACGACGACGATGGAATAGGGGATAACGCGGACACCGACGACGACAATGACGGCTACGAAGATAGCGCGGACAATTACCCCTACAACCCTGAAAAATGGGCAAAACTGGCGCTCACAAACAATGAACACAATGTGCTTTACGTGCGCGGCAGCTCAGACAATACCTTCACTTACACTGTCGACATTGCGGCGGAAAATCTCAACTGGTCGCTGGAAGACAAGTCCACTGCGGGAATTACCGCAGACGTGACCAGTGGCCAGGGGGATGGACAGGTGGTATTCACCCTGGATATGACACTGGTGTCAGCAGATGCCGTTGCGGAAACAGTGGCCATCACGGATATCGATGCCGGCGATATCGAATATGTGACCTTCAACATTGATGCCCAGCTGCCTCAATTCACTGTTTCCAGTGCCACACAGGAACTCGACGCCAGCTTTGACTGGGATAGCACAACGCTGACGAACCAGGTAAGCCTGGGTACCGGCAGCAACAGCCATACCGTCACTGTTTCGGTGGACTTCCCCCTGGCCGACGCTTGGTCCGCAGACGCAGTGATTGAAGTCAGCGAAAAACCGCAGGAAGTTGCATTGAATTTTGATCCTTCAAAATTCCAGGAGGGCACCTATCAAGGCACGGTAACGCTGAGCGCAACGGTTGATGGCAAGGCCATCGAAACCAGTTACCAATTTACCGTCAAAGCATCGAGCAATATCTTGATCGCCCACGACAACGGCATTGGTTTCTCCAGTTTCCCCAGCAAACAAGTACTGGAAAAAGCCATATTGATCGAAGATAGCTATTGGCAGGGCGGAGTGCCCTGGCAGGCCGCTACAAGTGCAACATGGCTGACAATAGATGCGTCAGGCGTTACTGGTAGCAACCTGACAATATCCGCCAACCCCGACGGCCTGGAGCTGGATCAGCTGCACACTGCCACCATCACCATTTCCTCCAGCGATTCCACTGTGGAGAATACGGAAGAAGTGCAGGTGAGCCTTTGGGTAGGCAGCACAGACCCGGCTCAAACCATCAACGTAGATAGCAGCTACAGTTACCTGGTCGCAGACCCTGTCAAACCCTACGTCTATGCGGCAAGTGGCAACACCATCGATGTTTACAACATCTATAACGGGGCCTTGGAAGACACCATCACGCTAACGGCAGGTGAGATAAGCTCCCTTGCTATTTCCAGTGATGGCGGAATGCTTTTTGCCACCGACGCAAACCAGAGCAGTGTGACCTCTTACGATCTCTCTCTCGATATCGAAGCAACCAGTGTTTATGCCAAGAACCCGGAGTATGTGCGCTTTGGTCGAGTCAGAGGAAACGCCCTGTTGTTCACTTACTATCGGGAAAGCGAAAGTTCCACTTACGGTCGACTGCAGGTGATCAACGCGGACGATTTATCTCTGATTACAAGCGCAACGGACTATAACTCCGCTTACCGTGACGAGTTAGACGTGAGTGAAAATGGCAAGGTTTACTGCTCCAGTGGACCCGGAGCCGGCTGTTTCGATATACGCTATTCCAGTCTGGCAAATGATATTACTTCGACCCATCGCACCAGTATTTCCGGCGACACCGATGTGGCCGTCAGCTTCAATGGTGATTTTGTCTATGCGGTTTCAGGCACCTCATACAGCTTCGACAAGTTCGACACCAATACCGGGAGCATTTTGCTGAACCTTCCTGGCGTCGCATACCCCTGCTGTGTGGAGATTGCCCCCGGTAACAATCTACTTGCCGGCGCTCGCGATTATTACAACTACGGTGTAGCCGACTATTGGCTCTATGGGAGCGACGGTACCAGCACCACCAGCGGCCACATTTCAACCTATACCAATGAAATCAAGAAAGGTGGGTTTGCGCTTTCTGCAGATGGTTTATCCATCATCAGCGTGACCTCGCAGCCTCAGCTGGTAGTCACCCGCCTTCCATAGCGACTTAAACAGGCCCCGGATCACGCATTCGGGGCTTGGCTTGCCCCGCCCCCTGTATCCCACATCTCGCGACCGGCAAGCGCCCCCTGAAACATTGACACTTCACTCTTTGTTGTCTAACCCTAAGTAAAATCGAATGCGCCCTTTCTGAGGCTACTGCTATTGGGTATTCTGTGCCGCGACGAATTTATCCAATTCCCCCATCAAAAGCACAACAACAATCACGGAGCCATTACATGCTGCCCCAATTGTTTAACGCCAGCCTCGGCCGCCTGATCGGCACCGGACTGCTCGCCTGCAGCCTCATAACGCTGAGCGCTTGCAGTAAAAATGAAGCCCCGGCAGGCGACAAAGGCACTGCAGATATCCCGCAGAGCGCCACCGAATACACGCCGGAAAACCTCGAAAAAGATGCACCACTGGCGGACAAGGCCCAGCCGGAATCCGGCGTCGACTATCACGCCTTCGCCAACACCAACGACTATGTCGTCAAACACCTCGATCTCGACCTCACCGCGGATTTCGACAACAAGATCCTCAAAGGTGAGGCCGTACTCGACATCAAGCGGCTCACCACCAAAAACCCACCGCTGATTCTGGACACCCGCGAGATCGACGTGACCGCCGTGCGCGCTGGTATCGGCGATGGTCTGCAGGACGTGAAATTCAGCATGGGCAAAAAAGACCCGCACCTGGGTACCCCGCTGAAAATCAACCTGCCAAAGGGCGCCAACCGTGTCGCCATCCAGTACCAGACTTCTCCCGGTGCCTCCGGCGTGCAATGGCTGGAGCCGCAGCAGACCGCGGGTAAAAAACACCCCTTCCTGTTCACCCAGGCCCAGGCCATCCACGCGCGCAGCTTTATCCCGCTGCAGGATTCACCCAAGGTGCGCATGACCTACAAGGCCACCATCCGCACTCCCAAAGAGTTGCGCGCGGTGATGAGTGCCAACAATGATCCAAATGCAGAAATGGACGGCGTGTTCGAATTCGAAATGCCCCAGGCCATCCCCTCCTACCTGATCGCCATCGGCATCGGCAACCTCGACTTCAAACCCATGGGCGAGCGCACCGGTGTCTACGCCGAGCCGGAACTGCTGGAAGCCTCGGCCAAGGAGTTTGAAGACACCGAATCCATGCTGGAGGCCACCGAAGAAAACTTCGGCCCTTACCGCTGGGATCGCTACGACCTGCTGATCCTGCCCCCGAGCTTCCCCTTCGGCGGTATGGAAAACCCGCGCCTCTCCTTTATCACCCCCACCGTAATCGCCGGTGATAAAAGCCTGGTGGCACTGATTGCCCACGAGCTGGCGCACTCCTGGTCCGGCAACCTGATCACCAACGCCAGCTGGCGCGACCTGTGGCTGAACGAAGGTTTCACCACCTACCTCACCAACCGCATCATGCAGTTCATCTACGGCGACCAGCGCTACCAGATGGAAATGGCACTGGGCTACGACGACCTCAAAGCCGACTTGGATGATCGCGAAGATAAAGACGAGATCATGGCTATCGACCTGCGCGGCCGCGATCCCGATGAAGTCTTTTCCAATATCCCTTACGAGAAAGGTTCGCTGTTCCTGTACGAGCTGGAGCAGAAAGTGGGCCGCGAAAACTTCGACAAATTCCTGATGGAGTACTTCAACCACTTCGCCTTCCAGAGCATCACCACCGAAGACTTCGTGAAGTATCTGGATCAAACCCTGCTGAAGCAGTATCCGGACAAACTGGACCGCGCGCGCATCCAGCAATGGATCTTCGAACCCGGCATCCCCGAAGGCGCACCGCACCCGCAGTCCGATGCCTTCACCAAACTGGATCCGGTTCGCGAGCAGTGGCTGAACGGCGAGATCAAGGCCGGCGATATCGACACCAGTGACTGGACCTTCCATCAGTGGAAGTACTTCCTCGACGGCATGCCGGAAAAACTCAGTGAGGAGCAACTGAAGGAACTGGATAGCACCTTCAAACTCACTGATTCCAAGAACAACGAGATCGCCTTCAGCTGGCTGATGATTGCCGTGCGCAACGATTACCAGCCCGCAAACGCGCGCCTGGAAGACTTCCTGGTAAGCATCGGCCGCAACAAGTTCCTGCGCCCGTTGTACCGCAACATGGTGGAAAACGGCAAGACCGACGAAGCCAAGCGCATCTTCGAGAAGGCCAAGCCGGGCTACCACCCGCTGACCGTGAAGGTGAACAGCAAGATCATCTACGGCGACTGACACACCCCAATCAGACAAATTAATGCCCCGAGGTTAGCGAATAGCCTCGGGGCTTTTTTATACATCAAAATTCTGCTGATGATGAGTACCGGAACAGTGCCGATTCCTGACACGGTAGCCACCGCCAATCGCGCCTTGAGAGTTGTCTCATTTTCACTTTTGGCAGTGCCATGACCGGTCGAAATTAGCTATTCCTTTGGGCATGCCTTTAATAAAGTTTTCGGAATGATTTAAGCGACATAAGGTGGAAATCTAATTTTTTCCGGGAATAGCAGCTTTTGCGATCTCAAGACTGATGTTCTCCGGGTCCGCAAACTGGTAGTTGCTCAGTACAATAACGCTGCTACCGGAATCTGGATAGCGGCGCATGAACGTCTTGAAGCCGCTTATGGTTCCACTGTGGGATACCTCGCCATCTTTAATGGATACACCGAATCCATAGTTTCCGATAAACGGTGTTTCCATTGTCTTTACGGATTCTGGGGAGATGATCTTCCCGCTATTCAGTGCCTGATCCCATTTGAACAGATCGTTGACGGTGGAGTACAAAGCGCCGGCAGCGAAAGGCGTATCCATCTCAAAGTAGAATGCGTTTACCAATGCGTCACCTACCTTGGAATATCCGGATGCCCGGTTGCGTAGTATGATTCCCGGGTGATCCTATCCGGAGTCCGTCATACCGGCCTTTTTGAAAATCAATGAATCGACCACCTCTTCGAATGGCTTTTCAGCCACTCGCTCGATGATATAGCCCAGCAGAACATAACCGGAATTGCTGTAACCAAAGTCAGAACCCGGAGCGAAATTCAGGTCCATATTGATAAATCGATCCACCGTTTGTTTTGGCGTTGACGGCAGTCGCTCGTACTTCAGGTTGTCTTTAAAGCTAGTAAAATTCTGGATTCCGGAGGTGTGAGTCAGGAGATGACGAATTGTGATTTCGCTCCAGGTATCCGGAGAGTCCGGCAGGTGTTTTGACACCTTGTCATCAACGCCAATTTTCCCCTGCTCAGCTAACGCGAGGACAGTCGCAGCGGTGATCTGCTTGGTGAGTGAGCCGATACGAAATTTGGTTTGCGGTGTGTTCAGAATTTGGTGTTCTAGATTGGCATATCCATAACTCTTGGCCATTTGAAGTTCACCATGTTTCGCCACCAGTACCGAACCGCTAAACTCCCCCTGCTCGGCCAGTGCACTCAGGTAATCGTCAATCTTTGCCTGGGTTGCAGAAGGTAATTCCGCATTGCTATGCGCCGAAACTTGAAAAAGAAAGATAAAGGCAAATGCCATATGACCAAATTTTGCTTGGTATTTCATTTTATGTGATCCCTCATTTTCTCTTATTGATAATTGGATGTAAGCCTTTCATAAGGGGCTGCACCTATTCCCCAGCATTACGATGACGTCGATGCATAATCTGTTGTCGAAAATCTACCCACATCCAACAACTTGAGTATCCCTTCCTAAAAATCAGCGCAGGTATGTGATGACATTCTGGCATGATACTTCCCTGATGTGGTTTGGCGGCACGCTAAAAACCGTCCCACTTTCCCCCTAATAGACCAAACGGAAACCAATGAACGTAACTACCGCTTCCGTAAGTCACATATTCTGAGCATCCACCCCTGTGAAATTGCCGTCAAGGCCAGCGACATCGGCACCCAAAGCTGGACCTGCCGCTGGTTAAAGTCCTTCCTCGACGGCATGCCGGAAAGCTGAACTCCGCATATACTCTAATCATTGAGCAACCCCGGCCCACCCCGAGAATAACACCGCTCATCGAATTGCCTCTCGCGGCGCCCACAGTGAGAGGTAAATTTATGTAAATATCCACATCCCTGACTTTTCACCCCTTTACTCTTTATCTTTTTACACTTCGCCCTTTTAATTTGGCCTGAAAGTTGCTGCATTTGATGCCCGACTTTTGCGCACCAGAAACAGAAAATAAGCCTCCGACCACTAGGTGTTTTCCATCGTCATGAAAATGATCCGCCCCGTCACGTCTGCTAAAGCCGGTTTCTTCGCACTGCTCGTCGCATGCCTAAGCTCCTCTCCACTATTTGCCCAGGGCCCCAACAACGCGCCGGTGCCGGTGCGCGCGGCAGCCGTAGAGCTGGAGCCAATCTCCAATCCGGTGGAAGCGCTGGGCACCGCCAAGGCGTGGGAGTTTGTGTCTCTGCGCGCGGGGGTCACTGAACATATCAGCCGGATCCATTTCGAGAGCGGCCAGCGGGTCAAGGCCGGCGACGTACTGGTGGAACTGAGCCACGGTGAGGAACTGGCAGAGTTGGCCGGCGCCCGTGCCACCCTGCAGCGCTTCGAACGGGATGAAAAACGCCTGCGCGGACTGGTAAATAAAAACCTGAGTACCCGCGAGCAGCTGGAAGCGGTGGAAACCCAGGTGGCGGAGACCCGCGCACTGATCGATGGCCTGCAGGCGCGCATCGACGACCGCATTATCCGCGCGCCTTTTGATGGCCAGCTGGGGCTGCGCAATATCAGCGTCGGCAGCCTCGCCACGCCCACCACCGAAATCACCACCATCCAGGAAATCGATCGCCTGAAGCTTGATTTCACCGTGCCCGAACGGCAGCTGTCCGCCATCTCCGGCGGCATGAAAATCGAAGCCGTCAGCCAGGCCCATCCCAAGCGGGTGTTCAACGGCGAGGTGATGATTGTGGAAGCGCGGGTCGACCCGCAAACCCGTGCCTTTACCGTGCGTGCGCGCCTGGATAACCCCCGGGGTGAACTCAAGCCGGGCATGCTGCTGCGGGTGCGGATCATCAGCAACCCACGGCAAGCACTGACCATTCCCGAAGCCGCACTGGTACCGCTGGCCGGCGACCAGTCTGTGTTTGTGGTGAAGCAAACCGAGGGCGGGCACATAGTGCAGCGCCGCGAAGTGGAGATAGGACACCGCTACCAGGGCAAGGTGGAGGTGCTCTCGGGCCTCGCCCAGGGCGATCAGGTAGTGACCCGCGGCACGCTGCATATTCGCGACGGCCAGGAAGTGTCCGTGCAAGCGGATAACGGAGCGGCCAATCAATGATCATCAGTGATACGGCGGTCAAACGCCCGGTCTTTGCGCTGGTCCTGTCCCTGCTGCTGGTGGTGTTCGGCTTGATCAGCTTCGATCGCCTGGCCTTGCGGGAATACCCGGATATCGATCCGCCCATCGTCTCCATTACCACCAATTACCCGGGCGCTTCCGCGGATATCGTGGAGACCCGCATTACCCGTCAGATCGAAGACCGCATTGCCGGTATCGAGGGTATCAAGACCGTCACCTCCTCGAGCTCCGACGGGCGCTCGCGTATTTCCATCGAGTTCAATATCAACCGCGACGTCGACGGCGCTGCCAACGATATCCGCGACCGGGTCTCCGGGGTGCTGAACAACCTGCCGGTGGAAGCGGATCCCCCCGAGATCGAAAAGGTCGACAGCAGCGACGATGTGGTGATCTGGCTCAACCTCACTTCAGATCGCCTGAGCGTGCCGGAACTGACCGACTACGCCAACCGCTACCTGGTGGACCGCTTCTCGGTGCTGGACGGCGTGGCCCGGGTGCGCGTGGGCGGGGCCAAAGACTTTGCCATGCGCGTCTGGCTGGACCGCGGCGCCATGACCGCACACAACGTCACCAGCGCGGACATTGAGCGGGCACTGCGCGCCGAGAACCGCGAGCTGCCGGCGGGCTACCTGGAATCCAGCGACCTGCAGTTCACCCTGCGCCTGCAGCGCCAGTTCCAGAGCGCCGAGGACTTCGCACGGCTGGCGGTTGCCACCGGTGACAGTGGCCACGTGGTACGTCTCGGCGATGTGGCGCGGGTGGAACTGGGCTCGGCGGAAGATCGCTCCACCTTCCGCGGTAACGGCGAACCCATGGTGGGCATCGGCATCACCCGCCAGTCCACCGGCAATATCGTGGCGGTGGCGGAAGCGGCCAAGGCGGAAATGGACAAGGTCAACAAGACACTGCCGGACGGCATGCGCCTGAGCCAGAGCTACGATGCCTCGGTGTTTGTGTCCGAGGCGATCAAGGAGGTGTATACCACCCTGGTGATCGCGGTGATCCTGGTGACCCTGGTGATCTACCTGTTCCTCGGCAACTGGCGCGCAACCCTGGTACCAGCGGTAACGGTGCCGGTATCCCTGGTGGCCACCTCCATCCTGCTCTACGCCTTCGGCTTCAGTATTAATCTGTTGACGCTGCTGGCACTGGTGCTGGCTATCGGCCTGGTGGTGGACGATGCCATCGTGGTGCTGGAAAACATTTTCCGGCGCATGGATGAATACGGCGAGCCGCCGCTGCTGGCGGCCTACCGCGGCACCCGCGAAGTGGGCTTCGCGGTGGTGGCAACTACCCTGGTGCTGGTGGCGGTATTTGTGCCGATCACCTTTCTCGAAGGGGATATCGGCCGACTGTTTTCCGAATTCGCGCTGACCATGTCCGCGGCGGTGATCTTCTCCTCCATCACCGCGCTGACCCTGTCGCCGATGCTGGCAGCCAAGCTGATTCGCCCCAACGATGAACACAATGCGGCCACCCGTTTTATGGACACTGCGCTGACCCGCATCCAGCGCCGTTACCGGGGCGGACTCGATTTTATCCTGCGCCACCACTGGGTCGCCAGCGGTGTGTTTGTGGCAGTGATGGCCTTTGCCGCGCTGTCCTTCCGCCTGATTCCCACCGAGTACGCGCCGCGGGAAGACCGCGGCTCCTTCTTCCTGCTGGTAAATGGTCCCGAAGGGGCCAGCTACCAGTACATGCAGGAATATATGGACACCATCGAGGAGCGGCTGATGCCACTGGTGGAAAAGGGTTATGTGAACCGCCTGCTGGTGCGCTCGCCGCGCTCCTTCGGCACCTCCGCCACCTTTAACACCGGTATGGTGATCTTCACCCTGGCTCCCTGGGGCGAGCGTCCCTCCGGGTTCGAACTGATGAACCAGGTGCGTGCGGCGGTGAGTGACCTGAGCGGGGTACGCGCCTTCCCGGTGATGCGCCAGGGCTTTGGCGGCGGTCTCGGCAAGCCGGTGCAGTTTGTGCTCGGCGGCAGTAGCTACGAACAGCTCACCGAATGGCGGGACCAGCTGAACCGGGCCATCGATCAGTCCAACCCGGGGCTGCTGGGCGTCGACTGGGATTACAAGGAGACCCAACCGCAGCTGCGCATCAACGTGGATTACGAGCGTGCCGCAGACCTCGGGGTACAGGTGAGCGATGTGGGCACCACCCTGCAGACGATGTTCGGTTCGTTGCGCGCCACCACCTTTATCAACAACGGCGAGGAGTACGATGTGATTCTCGAGGGAGAGCGCGATATGCAGCGCACCCCGGACAGCCTCGAGAACCTCTATGTGCGTTCCACCACTACCGGCGCCCTGATTCCGTTGCAGAGTCTGGTGGAAGTCACCGAGTACGCGGGCTCACCGCAACTGCAGCGCTACAACCGGGTGCGCTCCATTACCCTCGACGCTAACCTGGCGGACGGGCTGGTACTCGGCGAGGCACTGGAATATCTGAACCAGCTGGTGGATGACAATCTCGAGGGCACCCCGGTCATCGACTACAAGGGACAGTCGAAAAGCCTGGAGGACTCCGGCAATACCATCCTGTTCGCGATACTGCTGGGCGCGCTGGTGGTGTTCCTGGTACTCGCCGCCCAGTTCGAAAGCTTCGTGCACCCACTGGTGATCATGTTCACCGTACCACTGGCGATGGCCGGCGCTTTGTTGGGTCTGCTGCTCACCAATCAGTCGCTGAACATCTACAGCCAGGTGGGACTGATCATGCTGGTGGGGCTGGCGGCGAAGAACGGCATTCTGATCGTGGAGTTTGCCAACCAGTTGCGCGATCGCGGTATGGCATTTGGCCAGGCCTTGCGCCAGGCGGCGGAAACCCGCCTGCGCCCGATCCTGATGACCGGCATCACCACCGCCGCGGGTTCACTGCCGTTGCTGCTGTCCTCGGGTGCGGGCTCGGAAACCCGTGCGGTGATCGGTACCGTGGTGCTATTTGGGGTGTTGGCCGCCACGTTGTTTACCGTTTACATAGTACCGGTGGCCTACGATGTGCTCGCGCGCCGCACCGGCTCCCCGGGGCAGGTTGCACGGGAGGTGGGTGAACTGGAGGAGCAGCATCCGATGGAAAAGGTCGACTGATGGTAAGGATGAATTAATTGGCGGCTGATTTTGCGCCGGTCTAGGCATACCGGCGCCTTTCTCTTAATCTCTCCCGCCTCACCGCAACTTTTTAGCGCTGCCGCTCGTCTAACCAGCAGAAGCCAAGGAAGCACTGGAAGACACAACGCACAGCAGGGAACCTCATGCGTAAATTCATCGTGACAGGACTGGTCATCATTCTGGCGGTGGCCGCCGCCGCCTGCGATCGCCAGGTCTGTTATCGCGAGGGACGCGACAATACACCGCCAATCCCCTTTGCCCAGATTGGCGGTGATTTTTCGCCGGCCCTGAGCCTGGTTATCAACTACTGATCCCCGCCCGCAAGCTCCCCAAACAATGGGCTCATTCCCCGAGTAATTGCGCTATCTGGCGATCGTTCAGACCGAACAGGTACAGCGCAGCATCCAGCCCGAAACCATCAATCGCCTGTGGCGCCTCGGCGCGCACCTTGGGCTTGGCGTGGAAGGCAATCCCCAGGGCACCCAGAGACAGCATGGGCAGGTCGTTGGCGCCGTCACCCACGGCAATGACCTGATCCAGCGGCAGCGCCAGTTCAGCCGCGATCTCCTGCAACAGCAGCGCCTTGCGCGCGCCATCCACAATCGGGTCGATGACACCGCCGGTCAGGGCGCCACCGTTAAATTCCAGTTGGTTGGCGTGCACGAAATCCACCGCCAGGTGATTGTCCTGCAGGTAATGGGCGAAGTAGGTGAAACCGCCGGAGAGAATCGCGGTTTTGCAGCCCAGCGCGCGCAGGGCCAGCAGCAGGCGCTGGGCGCCGGGCATCAGCGGAATCCGCGGGGCGATTTCTGCGAGGCTCGCCTCGGTAAAACCCTTGAGCAGGCTCATGCGCTTGCGGAAGCTCTGCTGGAAGTCCAGCTCACCGCGCATGGCAGAAAGGGTGATTTCCGCAACCTGGTCGCCAACGCCGGCGATTTTCGCCAGTTCGTCAATGACTTCCGCCTGAATCAGGGTGGAGTCCATATCGAAACAGGCGAGCTTCGGCGCGCGCTGGGTATCGCCCGCCTGCAATACCAGCTCCAGCCCCAGTTCCTGTCCGAGCTCCAGCAGCGCCAGACGAGCCGCAGCAAACGCGATATCCCCTTCCAGCTGCAGGCGCAGCACCCGGCAGTCCGCACGGGCAGCCAGGATATCCACCGTCACCGGCTGCCACTGACACTCGCGCAGAAATACCGCGAGCTTTTCCAGTTGCGCAGCTTCGACTTCCGGTGCCAATACCGTCAGGCACCAGGGCGCGGTCACCGCAGATGGGGTATCGCCCGCGACAGACAGGAAAAAACTCTGCTGGC
The DNA here is from genome assembly GCF_023156515.1 of Microbulbifer sp. CAU 1566. NCBI lineage: Bacteria > Pseudomonadati > Pseudomonadota > Gammaproteobacteria > Cellvibrionales > Microbulbiferaceae > Microbulbifer > Microbulbifer sp. CAU 1566. The sequence goes on from NZ_JALNMG010000001.1 coordinate 1,225,836, forward strand.
ACAGGCTGGCCAGGGCGGAAAATTCGGGGGAGAGAGCATTTGCGTCCATGGCTGACCCTTGATAGCTGACACTTGCAGGATTTTCGATAAACAGGCCAACGGGCGAAAAAATCGCCAGGGCCCGAATTTGGCCGCGCATTATAGCCCGGCGCCTTTTTTCCCTGAAGAAGTGGGATAAAATCACAGGCTGTTCTGCCCTCACGCCAATAACAAGATGAATAAGCTCTTCACCAGTCTGTCCGACCAACTCAGCAACCTGCCCCAGTGGCTGCACAGCCTGAGCCAGGCCCGGCAGCGCCAGCTGCTCGCCGCCGCCATCTGGATTACCCTCGCCGGCTTCTGCCTGGCGACCCTGGGCCATGCCTATGGCCAGCAAAAGTCCATCGTCCAGGCCCGCGAGCGCGCCAGCGCGACGGCAGCAGCGAAGTTGCTGGCCAGCCAGAGCCTGGAGCAGATTGTGGCGGGCGATCGCATCAGCCTGCAGATGCTCGCACAGCAGGCACTGGCCCTGCCGTCGGTGCACGGGGTGACCATTCAGGATGTGGACTCCAGCCCGCTGGCACAGGCGGGCGAGCGGGATCGCGGGGAGATGATCACCGAGCCGGTGGTATTACACGACAGCCTCGCAGGCAGTGTGGCGCTGAACATCCAGCCAGCGGCATCGGTTGCATACCCCTGGGCCAGCCTGCTGCTGTGCCTGATTTTCGCGCTGCCGTTCAGCGCTGCCTGCGCCCTGGCGGTTTCCCAGCTGAACAGTGGAACACCACAGAAACGCAAACCCCTGATGGTTCCCAAAGCCGTGCCCAAGCCGCCGCCGGAAGTGAGCGCTGGCCTCTATCTGCGCCCGCTGAACTGGGCACAGCTGGGCAATCAGCTGTCCCGCAGTGCGCTGGAGAATTTACAGGGAGAACTGGAGCAGCGGCTGCAACTGCTGACGCGCATCTACGACGCCCGTCCCCTGCCCAGCGCCGGGCCCGCCGTGGGGTTGGGCTTTGCCGGCGACGACGCCGCCTTCCGCGCCGTCTGTGCCGGCCTGCTGCTGCGCGGACTGCAACAGTCCAGCCGCGCCACCGGCCTGCAGCTGGCACTGGCAGTACTGCCGACCAAGCCCGAGCATTTTGACTTCAGTGGTGAGCAGCTATTGAGCCAAGCGCGCGGTCTCACCCTGCACCCACAGCTGGAAAACGACGACTCGCTGCAAGATAGAATCCAGTGCCACCCCACCAGCTGGGGCTCGGAGGTCACGGGCCTGAACCCGAAATTGCAGCAACTGCTGGACAATCAACTGCAACAGCTGGTCTCCGCCTGACGGAGGCCGTCGCCACCTTTTTGCTGCGGGTTTGATGCGGGTAACCGCCCCTTTGCTGCGGGTAATCGTCCCGCCCGCAGCCATTCCGCGCTTCCGGTCAGCCCCGCCCCGCTTATATTCCTCCGCCCTATCCAATGCCCCCGTAATTACTTATTGGTCGTTGATATTCACCGTAAATCGTCGTGATCGCACTTTCGTGACACTTAAATAACTTGCACTTGGGTTTCGGTTTGTTGCGGAAGTGCTTCCGCAAAACAGCAAGCTGAAAGTGAACAGGTTTACCCGCCCTGGGGCGCGGAGGTTTTCATGAAGCGAACACTTGGAAAAGCAGCCGGTGTATTGGGGACAGCAGCCCTGCTGACACTCACCGGATGTTCCAGCATGGAAGATATGACCGGTACCACAACCGCCGTAAACCTCACCAAGGACAGGCCGGGTTACTACTCGGTCCAGGGGCGTTATTACCACTGCCACCAGAGTGGCCACTGCCACAACGTGCGGCACCCCAATTACTACCAGCGCGGCGGTGACTACCGAACCGTAAGACCCCCGCAACGGATCCACCAACCCCGCTAACTCAGTTAACCCCGTTTCAAGCCAATGTAGATTCAACGAAAAACCCGGTGCAGCAAGTTGCATGCAGGCAGCGATGCACCCCCAACTCTGCCTCGCGGAGGTCTCGCATGAAGAGTATCGTGAAAAAAGGCCTGTTGGCCGTAACCGTATTCGGCACCCTCACCCTGGGCGCCTGTGTATCCGATGGCTATTACAGCTCCGGTAACGTGGGCTACTCGTCCTACCCCTACTCCACGCCCTACGTTTACCCCTCTGGCAATGTGTCCTTCTACTATTCATCACCGCGCTACTATCGCGGCTATCCCCGCTACTATCGCGGTGGTTATTACCGCTACCACGGCCGTCACTACTATAACCGTCCCGGTTATCGCGGCCATGGTCGCCACTACTACAACCGTCCGGGTCACCATTACAACCGTCCGGGTCACCACTACAACCGCCCAAGTCACCGTCCCGGTCGCCCCAGCCATGGCGCACACCATCGCCCTGGAGGCGGTCGTCATCGCCGTTAACCACAACAGCTCGACCCGGATATGAGGCCTGAAGTCATAGTTGGCGTCATACCTTGGTCATACAGACCCGCCGCTCCCGCCGCTGCTAGGATTCCCCTAAAGAATAACTAGCCAGCCGCGGGAGTTTGCTGTGCAGCAGAATCAATCACACGCCGTACTGATTACCGGATCCACCAGCGGGATTGGCCTCGCCATCGCCCATTGCTTTGGTCGCGCCGGTCACCATGTGATGCTGCACGGGCTGGCCGATGCCGAAGCGGCCCAGACCCTGCAGGCAGAGTTTGCCGACTACAGCGGTCAGGTCGGCTTCAGCGATGCGGACATTGCCAGTGAATCCGGCTGCGCACAGTTGGTCGCAGAAACCCGGGAAGCCATCGGCAACCCTTCGGTACTGGTGAACAACGCCGGCATACAGTACACCGCCCCCGCCCATGCATTTCCCGCTGACAAATGGCAGCAAATACTGGCCATCAACCTGAACGCGGGCTTTTACCTGAGCCGCGACCTGCTGCCGGCCATGCGCGCTGCCAACTGGGGACGCATCATCAATATCGCCTCGGTACACGGCCTGGTGGCCTCGGAGCACAAGGCGGCTTACTGTGCGGCAAAGCACGGCCTGGTGGGTCTGACCAAAGTACTCGCCCTGGAAAATGCCGAACACAATATTACCGCCAACGCCATTTGTCCGGGCTGGGTGGATACCCCTTTGATCCAGCCACAAATTGAAACCATTGCCCGCGAGCAGCAGCTTGACCTGGAGGCCGCGCGCAAGGAGCTGGTCGGCGCCAAACAGCCCATGGCAAGGGCTACCAGCCCGGACGCCATCGGTGAACTGGCGCTGTATCTGTGTGGAAGCTTCGCCGGCACCATTACCGGTGCGGCCCTGCCGGTGGACGGTGGATGGAGCGCACAGTAGTATCCCTAGCACCCGGTTCTTTTATTATTCAGGGTGCTGCCGTGAATTATCAATTACTGATCGCCGATGACCATCCGCTGTATCGGGATGCGCTGACGACAACCCTTTCCAATCATTTTTCCAATTCTGATTTATTGCAGAGTGAGGACCTGGATTCCACTCTGCAGCGCCTTGCCGCCGCCGAAATTGATTTATTACTGCTGGATTTGAATATGCCCGGCAGTGAAGGTTTCAGTGGCCTGGCTCGCATCCGCAATGATTTTCCGGCGGTGCCTGTAGTGGTGGTATCCGGCAGCGACAAGCACTCGGTGATCCAGCAGGCCGCCGGCCTCGGCGCCAGTGGTTTTCTGTCGAAGACGGCGCGGCCGGATGAAATCCTGCAGTGTATTGAATGCGTGCTGGCGGGCGATCAGTGGTTTAGCGAAGAGGCTTTGCAGGCAGAGAGCGAAAGTGCTCTGGCGGAAAAGCTGAACCAGCTGACACCACAGCAGTTGAAGATTTTCCAGATGATTGCCCAGGGCATGTTGAACAAGCAGATTGCCTTCGACCTGGATATCACTGAACCCACCGTGAAAAGTCATGTGACCGCAATCCTGCGCAAGCTGGAATTACGGGATCGCAAGCAGCTGATTCGCGAAGCTCAGGCGTTGATTCAGATATAAATTGCGCGCTTCGTAGCTTTTTGTACGAAGATCTTTTCTACCAATTGTGGCGGCGAAGCACCGGGCATTCGTTTTTGAAACCGCTGTGAATACATCCCTGTACGCTGCGTCGGCGACGTCCCTGTCGCCGACGCTTTCAAAAACGAATGCCCGCCACTTCCCCTTCAATCCTGAATTCTGCACTTCGTAAGCATCGCTGCATTCGAAGCTAGGAGCTTGGGTTGAAGGCAGAGTGCCGGGTGCGGGTTTTCAGGAGCGTCGCAAACAGGATGTTTGCGCCGCAGCTCCCAGGGATGGGTTCACAGCGGTCCTGAAAACCCGCACCCGGTGCTGTGCCGCCACCGGACGGCAATCAGAGCGCCAAGCCAACCCCACGGAACTAGATACCTTGTAGATATTCAGCAACGTGGCGATAAACCCGATCGCAGGCATCGGGAACAAGATTCTCAATGTTCAAAAACGCATGAATCATATCGCCAAAGTGCAGATGCTCTGCATTGGCGCCAGCTTCACGTACCTTGCGCACATACTCCACGCCCTCATCCCGCAATGGACAAAACTCAGCGGTGAGCACCAGGGTAGCCGGTAGTTTTGCCGTGAATTCGCCGTGCAGCGGTGAAGCCAGGTAAGGATTTTGCGAACCCTGAAAATAATTTTCGAAGTACCAGAGAATTTTTTCTTTCTCCAACAGATAACCGCGACCATTATCCTCGATCGATGGCGCCTGCATGGTGTACTCCAGACTCGGATAAATCAGCACCTGCGCGTCGATGGTATTTGGCTGATGCTGTAACAGACGGCTGGCCGACGCACAGAGAGCGCCACCGCCGGAGTCACCCATCAAAATCCAGCGCCCGTTGTGCGCAACCCCTTTTTTATCCAGCGCAGCACCCAGGTGACGCACCACACTGACCAGATCATTCAGGCCTGCGGGATACGGGTTTTCCGGAGCCAGTCGGTACTCCACGGATATCAACGTGCGACCACAGGCCTCCGCGAAGCGACGGCAAATCGGATCATACACGGAGACACTTCCCGCCATATGACCGCCACCGTGGCAGTAAATAATCGCCGCACCTTCGCCCCTGTTTTCGGGTTGGTAAATACGTACCGGCACCGGGTATTCGCCGCCGTGCACCAGGGTTTCACTCACCGCCATTTCCGGGCCCGGATCGACAAAACTTTTCGTCAGGTTCGCCAGGCTTTCGCGCGCGGAGATCGGTGTGGGTTCGAAACCGGCGGCTTTCAGATTTGTCACCTGGGCGTTGACCGCAACCAGCCACTCGCCCAGTTTCGGGTTCAAGGTAGATTCAGGCTGCGGCATTGTCGGCCTCCAGATCTTTTGCAGTTGTTACCGGTTTTTTTCCGCTTTCAGGTAGCAGGAATGAGAAAACGAAAAGCGATGCGGAACAAGTCACAGCAAAATAGGCCGCGGAGGCGGGCTCGCCGGTGACATCCGCAAGTACGCCAGCGGCATACATCAGCACAGTTTCCACGCCGTAGGAAATGGACCAGAACATGGCGAAGGTTACGGTGATTCGCGCCGGGGTCATACCCGGCAATTCCTGCGGCAGGGTAACCAGTGCCGTCATCGGCAGGAACATGCAGAAACCGGCCAAGGCGGCAGCGGTGTAGGCAATAACCGGATCGCGACTGGTAACCATCAGCGCAGCGAAGCCCACCAGCGCCAGGCCAGCGTAGCGCAGGACCGGCACACGCAGTGGGTAGCGCTTGGTGACAATGATGCCCGCCACCGTGCCGACCATGCCTGCAGCGATCATTACCGCAGAGAGATGGCTACTGGCAACCGCGAAGCCATCGATCAACGGGAAGAGGGCGAATACCGCGATGTAACAGAAAAGCACGCCGCAATACGCCAGCGGCAACCACCAGTTGAAAGATTCCTTCACGCCCTGACTCAGGCCATAGTCTTCCGCCGGTTTGTCCGCACCTCCGGACAGGGAAAAGTTTTCCGCACTCAGCCACCAGAGCACCCCCAGTGCCAGCACCATCACGCCATACAGCACCACCACCGACTGCCAGCTGCCGAGCCAAGCGGTAAGCGCAGTAGTGGAAAGGAGCGCGAGGAGGTTGCCGGTATTGAATGCCGCGGCGTTGATGCCGTTGATCAGCGGGCGTTCTTCCGCGGAGAAGTAGTGCAGTACCACCGGCGCAAAGTAGACGATCGCCAGGGCGCCACCGAGGCCCAGGGCCAGGCGCGACATCAACCAGCCAGCGTAGCTGTCGGCCAATGCGCCCAGACCGCCGGCGGCGATCAATACAATCGCCAGCGCGAAGGCGCGCTTGGCACCCAGGCGCATCAGCAGTGCTGCGGCAGCAAGGTTGCCGGCGATTTTCGCCAGGGTGATGACATTGCTGCCCCAGGTGGCATTGGCGAAGCCCTCTTCACCAAACGACGACTGGATCGCCGGCGTCAGGATAGCGCCCGACACCCAGCTCGCGGCGAACAGCGCGTAGGCGCTGAACATCAGTATTTCCAACAGGTATTTTTTCATCGCTTAGATACCACTTCTTATTCTTTAAATTTCCGAGGGTCAGACTGCGCCGCCAGTGCGGCCCTGCCTATACGACCTTGGTCGCACTCCGGGGTTTGTTGCCAGGGGACGGCGCCGCACGCTTCTGCTGCAACAGCGCCCTGAGCGCCGCCGGGCGCAACGGCTTTTGCAGGAACTGCCAGCCGGCATTCTGGGCACGGGTTTTGACCGTGTTGGTGTTTTCCGCGGAGATGATCACGCAGGGAACGGCCTGCCCGCTCTCACTTTCCCAGCGCGCGATCAGCTCCGCAGCGAGATCAATGCCGTTATCGCCATCGTCCAGGTGAAAATCCATCAACAGCAGATCCGGCGGAGTCGCCGCCAACGCTTCGCTGCGATTCTGCGCGCAGTGCACCGTGCAGCCCCAGCCACTCAGCAGAGCGGCCATGGCCTCGAGGATCGAGGGTTCGTTGTCCACGCACAGAATCTGCAGGTTCAGAGACGCACCGCGTCCGCCCATGGTATTGGCCGGACGCACATTGCTGACTCGGGCGCGCGCCCTCGGCAGAGCTACCTTGAACACACTGCCGCGACCGGGTACCGAGGCCAGTGCGATAGGCGAGTTCAGCAGCCGACACAGGCGCTCTACGGTGGCGAGGCCGAGACCGTAGCCGTGCTGTCTCTGGTTCCCATTCGCGCCATCATTTTTCGACGTCAGGCGACAGAACTCACGGAAGATCGCCTGCTGCTGCTCCGCCGCAATACCCACTCCGGTATCCCAGAATTCCAGGGAAACGCTGTCGCCCTGTTTTCTTGCGCCAACCAAAACCCCACCACCCGGGAGGGTGTACTTGACCGCGTTGTCCAGCAGGTTCTGCACGACCCTGCGCAGCATTTTCTCGTCGCTGTGCACCCACAAATGGCTGCGGCGATAGCGCAGGCGGATGTTGCGGGCGCCGGCGGCGAGGCGCGCCTGGGCCACGGCGTCGTCGAGAATGCTGTCGAGGGAAACCGGCGCGAAGCTGGGTTTGATATCCCCGGCATCCATGCGCGCAATCTGCAGCATGTCGGTGATCAGCTGTTCCGCCGCAGCGAGGGCGCTGTCGGCGCGGCTGAGCAACTGGCGACTGCCATCTTCCAGCTCGCGCGCGGCGAGGGCGTCAATAAACAGGCGGCTGGCGTTGAGCGGCTGCACCAGATCGTGACTGGCAGCGGCGAGGAAGCGGGTTTTGCCCGCGCTGGCGGCGTGCAGTTCACTATTCAGCGTTTGCAGTTCCTCGTTCACGCTTTCCAGTTCCGCGGTGCGGTGCGCGACTTTCTGCTCCAGGGAGTTGCGAATCTCAGTCAGCTCGCCCAGGGCGCGCTGGTAGTCGGAGACATCGGTATAGGTGGTTACAAAGCCGCCGCCAGGCAGCGGGTTGCCGCGGATCTCCAGCACTACACCATCGGTGCGGTGGCGCTGCACCCGGTAGGCGGTGCCGTTGCGCAGGTGCTCCACCCGTTTCTGTACATGATCCTCCACCACCCCGGGGCCACACTCGCCGCGGCGAGCGTTGTAGCGCACCAGCTCCGCCACCGGACGGCCCACGTAAATCATTTCCGGCGGGTAGTGAAACAGTTCCAGGTAGCGACGGTTCCAGGCCACCAGGTTGAGGTTGGCATCCACCACCGAGATACCCTGGTCGATATTGTCGATGCTGCTCTGCAGCAGACCGCGGCCAAACTGGTAAATATCCGAGGCCTGGTCCAGCTGCTGCGCGGCGATTTCCGGCTGACTCAACTGCTGCACCAGGCGGCGGGCACTGGTACTGCCAACGATGCCGGCGAGGATTTTCTCTACCGCCGCGCGATAATCTTTGGCCGCGGTGGAACCGGTGCGTTTGCTGTCGGCGTTTTTCAGCAGGGGCGCGAGCGCGCGGTCGGCCGCATCCTCACCCACAAAGCGCGCCAGCAGCTGTCGCAGACGAGCCCGATCGACGGGCGCCAACTGGGTACTGGCACTGGCCGGTAGCCAGTGTTGTTGCAGCAGGGACACGCCGATTAACGCCAGCCCGTTCACGCCCAGGCCAAATACACAACTGATGCTCAGCGGGCTCCATTCAAGCCCGAGCAGGCCACCAATCCAGTCCGCCCGTCCCAGGGCGGCCGGCAGCGCGGACAGCGCCCAGATCGCCGTTCCCAGCAACAATCCGACCAGTACGGCGGAAGCGCGCAGTCGCGGCCAGCCCGACGGCCAGGTGACCGCAGCGATCATTGCCGGGGCCAGCTGTGCCACCAGCGCCAGCGACAGCAACCCGAAAGTCCCCAGCCTCACTCCCGGGCCGATCAGTTCGCTGACCCCGAATGCCGCCAGCATCAGCAGGCCGATGATCACCCGCCGCACCCGCCGCAAGTCCGAACCCAGCGCCTTGCCCGCAGGCCGCTGCTGCAGGCGCTGCAGCCACCAGGGCACAATCATGGTGTTGGCAATCATGGTGGACAGGGCAATGGTGGCGATGATGACCATGCTGGATCCGGCGGAGAGGCCGCCGACAAAGGCCAGCAGCGCCAGCCAGGACGATCCGCTCTCCAGCGGCACTCCCAGTACGAATCTTTCCGGGTTGGCGTAGCCGGCACCTTCTCCACCAGCACCCGGCAGCCACAGAAGACCGCCATAACCCACCACCAGAATGGCCGCAGACAGGATGCCGAGATACAGCGGGATCAGCTTGCGCACCGGGCCTATATCGCGCTCGTCGTCACTCTCGATCATCAGGATGTGGAACTGGCGCGGCAGGCAGAAGATGGCCGCCATCCCCAGCACCACAACCGCGAAATAGCCGGTATCCGCCGGGCGCGCTTCCGCCAGCGCCGCCACCCGTTCGCTGTCGAGGGCCACCCGGGCGAGGTCAGCCGCTCCGTCAAACGCGCGATCCAACACGAACCAGGCCACCGCAATCAGCGCCCCGATCTTCACCAGTGCTTCAAAGGCCACTGCCAGCAACATGCCGTTGCGGTGCACACTGCTGTCGATATGACGGGTGCCGAACAACAGTGCAAACACCCCGAGAGTCACACTCACCACCGCGGTGACAATGGAGGCGCTGGAGTCCGTAGTGTCGCCGCCCTGGGCCAGCAGCAGGAAGCTGTCGGCCACCGCGCGCAGCTGCAGCGACAGGTAGGGCACCACTGCCACTACCGCCAGCAGCGCCACCGCTGCCGCCAGCCACTGGGAGCCGCCGTACTGGGCGCTGATGAAGTCCGCAATGGAAGTAGAGCCCTGCTGCTTGGACAGGCGCACGAAGCGCATCAGCAGGGGCGCGCCAAAGATAAGCATCAAACTGGCGCCGACAAACGTGGGCGGGAGAATCCAGCCCTCTTCCACCGCCTGGGCCGGAGTGCCAAAAAACATCCAGGCGCTGGTATAGGTACCGGCCAGGGCCAGCAACAGGGGCTTGATGGGACGAATACGCGCAGCCGGTAACCGGTCACCCCAAAAGGCGATGGCAAACAGCAATAACAGGTAGATCAGGCCTACGGCGGCCAGTAAAGTAAGGCTGAACAATTGGCGCCTCATTCATTATTTTGTTTATGATGAACAGGTTAACCGATAGTTCGTTTTTTGTCCTGCCTACTGCGTCCGACCAACGTCATACCTTGGTCTAGCAGGCAAGGGCAGCATCAGCCGATACAGTGCAGATCCGTAACTTAGATAAAAACCATAAACTGGTGATCGGAGAGAGCCATGCGCAAAACTATAAAATTCAATCCCCTTGCCGTAGGTGTCATGCTCGCCTGCGGCGCCAGCCTGTCTTATGCAGATCCACAACTGGAAGAAGTCACCGTAACCGCGCAGAAGCGCGAGCAGTCCATGCAGGAAGTGCCGGTGGCGGTTACCGCGATCAATTCTGACCAGCTGATGCAAAACGGTATCAGCGACCTGACCGACATCCAGAAGCTGTCCCCCAATACCACGCTGCAGGCCAGCCGCGGTACCAACTCCACTCTGACCGCCTTTATTCGTGGTATCGGTCAGCAGGATCCGCTGTGGGGCTTCGAGCCGGGCGTCGGCATCTATATTGACGACGTTTATGTGGCCCGCCCCCAGGGTGCAGTGCTGGACATCCTCGATGTGGATCGGGTGGAAGTGCTGCGCGGCCCCCAGGGCACCCTTTACGGCAAGAACACCATTGGCGGCGCGTTGAAATATGTCACCAAGAAAATGACCGGTGACACCGAGCTGAAAATCGGCGGCGGTCTCGGCTCCTACAACCAGCGCGACCTGAAAATCGCCGGCTCTACCGCCATCTCCGATACCGTCAATATCGGCGGCGCCATCGCCAGCTTCCAGCGCGACGGTTACGGCGAAAACGTGATTACCGGCAAAGACCAGTACAACAAAGACATCATCAGCGGCCGCTTCGCCGTTGAATGGAACCCTTCCGATACCGTCTGGGTCCGCCTGGCCGGTGACAAGACCGTAGACGAGTCCGCCGCCAAACACGGCCATCGCTTTGCCCCAGGCCGGGGTGGCGAGCCGGTACTGGGTAGTGTTTTCGACACAGAGTCGAATATGACCTCGGACAATCTGGTGGAAACCAGCGGTATGTCCCTGATCGCTGAATGGAACATGTCTGACAGCGTTACCCTGAAGTCGATCACTGCTCACCGCCAGGGTGAAACGGAAACGGCAATCGACTTCGACAGCACCAGCCGTCCGGACTTTGACGTTCCCGCTTACTACGAAGACGACCAGACCACCCAGGAATTCCAGCTGATCTGGCAGGGCGACAACGCCGACCTGGTGAGCGGCCTCTATTACTACACCGGCACCGCTGCGGGCGCCTTCGACGCGGTACTCGGCTACATCAACCTCACCCAGCAAGTGGCTGGCTCCGTGGATACCACCAGCCTGTCGGCTTACGCCCACTACAACTGGCAGTTTGCTGAAGACTGGAACCTGAGTGTTGGCGGCCGCTACACCCAGGACGACAAGGATGCCGAAGTCTTCAAGGCAAACTTCATCGGCCTCTATAGCCCGCTGTTCGCCGGTAAATACAACCCCGGTCAACCTGCTGCCACCTTCTTGGGCGCATTGACCGACTACCAGAACAGCGACAGCTGGGGGCAGTTCACCCCGCACCTGGGCGTGGATTATCAGGTGAACGATGACACCATGCTGTACGCGAAATACAGTGCCGGCTTCAAGTCCGGTGGTTTCGACATGCGTGGTGACGCCAGCACTCTGCCCACGACCGTGGACGGCTTCGATCCCGAAACCGTGGATACCTACGAGTTCGGTGTGAAAGCTGACCTGCTCAATAACCGCCTGCGCCTGAACGCCGCTGCCTTCCGTGCCGACTACGACGACATGCAGGTCACCATCCAGCAGCTCAACCCGGCGGGTGGTTTCTCCAGTGCGGTATTGAACGCTGGTCAGGCGCGCATCCAGGGCCTTGAGCTGGAAGCCACCCTGGCGATGACCGACAACCTGCTGGCCAACTTCACTCTGGGTCTGGCAGATACCGAATTCCTGGAGTTCATTTCCGGTGGTGTGGATGTTTCCAATGAGCGTGACATGCAGAATACGCCGGACACCACGGCCATGTTCCAGCTGAACTACTCAATGCCTGTGGGCAACGGTGGCGAACTGGTATTCCTGCCAACGGTCTCCTACCGCGCGGATACCCAGATCTTCGAAATCCCGAGCATCCTCGATCAGGAGGCCTACACCCTGGTTGATATGACAGCGACCTACTACAGCGCTGACGGCAACTGGAACCTGGGGCTGGCGGGCAAGAACCTGACCGACGAAGAGTACCGTGTCGGTGGCTATGGCTTCGGTGGTGCTTTCGACACCGGCTTCTACGGCGCTCCTCGCACCATCGCTCTCACAGGCAATTACAACTTCTAACAGTCCATCTCTCGCACAGTTGCGAATTGCACCGTCATCGCACTTCTATTGGGGCCCAGCGGGCCCCTTTTTTGTGCCTCTTCCCCTGCACCCCTTCCCCTGCACCCCATCCCTGCACCCCACAACATCCGCGTGGCGCGCCCCCAGTCTTTTAGGCGCACACTTACTTTTATTGGCGCACAAATTCACACTTTGGCAGCTGGCTCTTCTACGCTGAAAAGTGAGGGCGGCAGTGAAGCCGCTGCTCAACCAGCCACCGAGGTATTAGCGTGCAGAAATTCAGTAGTATTCTGCTGGCTGTGGCGATAGCGACAGGAGTTGTTGCCGGTTGTACATCAACCGAGCCCAGGGAAAGTCAGGCAACACGCGCGTTCAGTAGCGCCGTGCCCCCCCACATGGACCCCGCACACATGTCGGTGCGATCCAACACCAAGCGCAGAAGTAGTAGCCGCGACACACCGCGCTCTCTCAACGTCAATGGCACCCGGTTCCGCTGCTTCGAGCAGGAGCTGGAATCGAAGGTCGTGGTGCGTTGCGTGCGCCAGCCCACTTAGCCCAAGCGCTCTCCCGAATACGCCGGCGTCTGCGCCTACCGGAAACTGTGATCATTTCCGCGGCAGCTTGTCGCTTCAGACCACTCGAGAAGCATCGGACCAACTAAGCTTGGTCTATCTGCAAGCAGGGAGCGGAATGGAATGAACAAGCTGATTCCGGTGTGGCTCGCGGGCCTGGCCATCGTGATCGCCGGCTGTATGAGCATGGACAGCACTGACTCAGGGCCAAGCCAAACCCCGGGCTCCATGGCCAGCGTGTGCGGTGACAAATGGGAGATGCGCCTGCTGCGCCTCAATGGCCAGGCGATCCCCATCGACCAGCCCCAGGAGTTCACCTTCCTGTGCAACGCCGATGGTGAAGCCATGGGTAAAAGCGGCATCAACACCTACCGCGGCACTTTACAGGTCACCGCCAATGGACAATTGCTGTGGAATACCGCGAGCTTTGCGTCCACCAAGATGGCCGGCCCCCCCCAGCTGATGGACCAGGAAAACCAGTATCTACGGGCGCTCTCCGGCTCCCGCCAGGCATTTGTGAAGAGTGGTGGAGGCCGCCTGATACTGCGCGACGCGCCCGGTGATATTTACATTGAATATATCAAGGCAGAGTAATAAGCCACTGTCTATTCCCAGCCACCTGACCACCAATTGACAGGCCCGATTAGACCGTTTGAGTCACAGACGCTGAGCGCCAATTGGTGTTAAATGGCGCAAACGGCCACCGGATGGAACTCATGCACCGCCTGTATTCGCTACTGTCTTTGTCACCTCGGAACTCCCGGGGCAACACTCTGCCTCCTGCTGTAAACCGGGCGGCGTTGCTGTTTACCTGCACGCTTCTTGCGGCTTGCAGCAGTGGCACTTCCGAGATCTCCGAGTCCCCCGCCAACCTCACCGCAAACGACAAAGCGTCCATCTGCGATCGCCAGTGGCTACTGGAAAGTCTGTCCGTGGATGGCCGTGAACACAAACCTCGCATGTTCTGGCAAAAAATGTGGCGAGACAGGCCCTACCTGGGGTGTGACAAACTCGGCTTTGTCCGCGGCAGTGCCGGTTCCAACCCTTATCTGGGAAAATTCGAGCTGGAGGACAGCGGTGATATCCGCTGGCTCAAACCCCCGAAAATCTCCCGCATGAGCGGCCGACGCAAGAGCAGTGAACTCGAAAAAGATTTTATGCTGGCGCTGCCCCGGGTTAACCAGGCTTATAGCAAAAACGACACGCTAGTTCTGCAGGGCCGCGACGGCACCCGCCTGGAGTTCACACCAAGTGGTAAGGCTGAGTCGCGCTAGACCACGGTGCACAACAGCAAAGTTCAGAAATAAAAAAAGCGGCCACAAGGGCCGCTTAAACACCATTCAAGAAGGGTCTCCATTCGCAGTGCGAATGTCGATTCCAATCCTCCAAGCGGAGGTACCTCCAAATACGGAAGTATAAAAACACCAGAAAATTGGTGCGATGCAAAGAGAGAAGAACAACGAAAACCAATTCAGCTGTGCGATGAAACAACTGGACAAGCAAAATTTCGTTGTGGGAATAGAGTAGTTGTCAGACGTGACAAACTGATGACGAGACGGGAATTTTTCCTATTAATCCAGCGAGCTTACGGGCGTGTTCGACGCTGGTGCTGCTCCAGGTTCTGCAGGCGCTTACGCTCACTTTTCCGCAGTAAGACATAGGTTGCCCCCAGCCCACCATGTTGCTTTTGCGCACTGTGGAAGGCGAGCACTTCCGGCAATTGCGGCAACCAGGCGTTGACGCAACTTTTCAATAGCGCAGGCTGCTTGCGCCCCTCTCCCTTGCCGTGAGTGACCAGTGCACAACGTACATCCGCTTCGACGCAATCCCGTACAAATTGATAAATGGCCCTGCGTGCCATTTCGATGGTGTGGTGGTGCAGATCCAGGCGAGCATCCACGGTGTACTTTCCCAACCGTAAATTGCGGTAGACGCCGTTCTGTACCCCATCGCGCTTGAATTCAATCGGGTCCCAGGGGTCCACCGGGTCAACAAATTCCTCACCCAGAGGATTCAGCTCACGCGCGGTCTGTGCAGTAGCCGCTTCTCTGCGAGCACGCTGATTCAGGGGGTCACCCGCACTCTTCTTCTGGCCAGCGCGCAGCGGCGCCTGCTTGTGCCTGGTGGCCAGCGGCTGCACATCTCCCAGCGCGCCCATTGCACCGTGAAATTCATCCAGATCGCTCTTATCCACTACTGCCCCACTTACCTCAGACCTGCACACCCGGCGAACCGACATCAAGGATCCAGAAATAGATCCACCGCCAATTCACCAGCCTTTTCGGGATTGTGCGCATATTGAGAGAAATCTTCCACCCCGCGTTCGTGCAGCAGCACCTCGTCGATCAATTGGGCACCGCTCAGACCTTTGTTATCCGTAATCAGGACTTCATAAGCGGCATCTGCCATCACCATGGGTTTGCGGCTCTGCTCAAACATCTCGCGACTGCCCACCGCAAACTCGATCGCAGCAGTAGCCACCAGGGTGCGCGGCCACAGGGTCGCAACGCTGATATTGGTCTTCTTCAGTTCTTCGGCGAGCCCCATGCTGAGAATGGTCATCCCAAACTTGGACAGCGCATAGGGGGCAAAGGGGCCCAGCCAGTGCGGCTGGAGGTTGAGTGGCGGAGACAGGCTGAGAATATGGCCGCAGTCGGACTGCTTGAGATAAGGGATCGCCAAGTGTGCGGTGAGGTATACCGCGCGAGCGTTGATATCGAGCATCAAGTCATAGCGTTTGGGTGGCGTTGCCTCGACGCTGGTGAGGTTGATCGCTCCGGCATTGTTGATCACCGCATCGATACCACCAAAAGTCTCCGCGGTCTTTTTCAGGGCCGCGGCGACCTGATCCTCTTCCCGCACATCCACCTGCATGGGCAGCGCCTTGCCCCCGGCAGCTTCCACCTCTTCCGCAACCGTATAAATGGTGCCCGGCAGCTTGGGATGGGGCTCGGCCGATTTCGCGGCAATCGCAATATTGGCACCGTCAGCCGCGCACTTGAGCGCTATTGCACGACCGATACCGCGGCTGGCCCCGGTAATGAAAATGGTTTTGCCTTTGAGAGCGCCGGTGTTCTTTGTGAGGGTAATCTCGTCACTTTCTTTGCTCTGATCGCTCATGGGCACTCCCGATAAATTGTGGTGATTGGGTTATTGCCCCTGTGGTAATTCATCCTCGCTGACCACCGCAGGGCAATAGATGTCTTTGAAGGTTTGCGGCATGCGCTTGGGTTTACCGCTGGAAAGTTCGATACACACCATCTGCCAGCTAGCGCGCAAAACCAGCGCCTCATCGCTAGCGCGGAAAACCTGGAACTTACGGGTCATATTGAGACGGCCATCCACCATCGTCAGCCAGGTGCCGATCAGTAACTCATCGCCCTCTCTAGCCGCCAGTATATAGTCGTACTCCGCCTGACGAATGGCCATTCCGCGATCCATAGACTGGTAATTAGTGACATCCAACCCCAGCGCCACACTGTGGGACCAGGCGGCACGCTCACACCAGCGTACGTACTCCGCATTATTGGCGTGGTGCAGACCGTCCACGTGCTCAGGTTTTACCTGTACCGTGTGGATAAAAGGCTTGGGTAATTCCCACTGCATAGCTTTTCCCCAGGAGAGTGAGTTTTTTGTGCATAAGTTTTGGAGCAAAACTTAAAAATCATTGCCGTAGATTGTACGCCTTTCACGACTCGCCTTGGAGGCTGGGGAAAACCCAGTTACTCACAGAAATCATGGATAGAGTTGTGAATAAGTTTGGGATAGGCGGGCTGAGTGGCGTGGTTGCTGGGTTTCAGTAACCGTTTAAAAATACGTCGGTAATCTGGCGGTCATTTATTGGTAGTAAATGGCCATAAAAAAGCCCTGAGCGCGTTAGCGGTCAGGGCTTTTTTTGTTTGATCGTAGTGCTGTGCTGGCGGCTAGGGACGATGACCTACAGTGGGTGTCGAGCTGCGCTCGACATCGCTGCGCGACGCCTTCGGCGCCCCAAGCTTTGCACCTGCGGTGCATTGCTTGTCACATGGCAGCGCTTGGCGCTGCGAGGTAGTGGCAGTAATTCACCGAATCCAAAATAAAAAAAAGGCCACCCGTTTGGGTGGCCTTTTCTTTTATTTAGATGCCTGACGATGACCTACTCTCACATGGGGAATCCCCACACTACCATCGGCGATGTTGCGTTTCACTTCTGAGTTCGGCAAGGGATCAGGTGGTTCCA